>JAPPKS010000006.1 GCA_028819845.1 Candidatus Poribacteria bacterium
TCGGGTGTAAATTGACGTCTTGTCTTCGACATGATAGCCCCTTTCTGGACGGTTAGTCATCATAAAATCCTTCTTAGTTCACTGTCCAGTTTTTTGGGGGCATTCCAATTGGCGAAATACAACGCTTTTGCAACAACGGGGAGGCAAAAAAATGGTGCGTTACGTACTGCGTATTTATCGGGTTTTAGTTGTGAAACAAGCGGGGCGTCATCAATGTTAATCTGTGGCATATTTTGTGCTTTTTTTATTGCCTATAACCGTTTTTATCCCAAGTGGACAATGCTCCGTTACCGTATTCGTTAATGCTCATGACCGCTGCGCCCTCGCCTTTGCCGGATATTTGGACACGCCCGCCGTGTTCACTAATACTGAGCGTCGCCGATTTGCCGTCCTTGCCATTGACCTTGACATACCCGTCGGAGTCAATGATACCGATAGCCACTCGAATTTTTCCTGTGGCATCAACGACCGTCAACCTGGTGCACTCAATATCGCCAAATTTATCACGCTGTGCCGTGACCGGAGAAAGTGACATCCCGATGATGGTGAATACGCTACCCAACGCAATTAAACCGAGTGCTCGCTTCCAATTCTGAATCCTAAACATGTCAAATCCCCCAATCGAAAAAGTGGTTAGTGGAGGGCAAAGATTTTTAACCGTCCAATGAATGCTATACTCATCTTTACTTAATATAATACAAGAATATTCGACGTGTGTCAATACAAAATGTGATACTTGCTGAAGTAAGGGTGTGTGCGCGGTCCGAGAAGAACATGGTTTTTGCGCTACAAGAGGGTTATGTTGCGCCAACACTGCAGGGTCCAACCTAGAGGAACTATCGCGCTCTCTATTCGGTCGGTTGATCCTACAAGAACTGGCGTGACATTGGAGGTAAGCCGTAACCACATTCATTGTAAATATGTCAAACATCCGTAGATTGGCCCCTATTTGCGCCTACGTACCGCTTCAATCCTTCGTGCGATGCGGGTGCGAAAATCACTTTTAAGAGCGTATTCAATGCGGTTTCCTTTAAATCCGCGCGGGGTATTCATGATGCGTTCATAGTAGATGTCGAAGTTGTCAGAGGTAATGACGCCCGAATCCCAATGGCGGCGGAACGATGCTTCTTCCTCGGCAGTCAAATGGTTTGGCATCGTCTGTTTATCTTTAAAGGCACTCAGAGTAGTTTCATTGATATCGGAAACCAGTGATTTAACTGTTGCCTCTAATGTTGATTCAGTTGCTGTTTCTACGAGAATATCTTCGAGTCGCCCTGCTGATTGAAGAATCGACTCCCGCATAAACTTAGGCAATTCCGGATTGACATCGCGTTCAGACAATGGTGACATGACAGTAATAGCCAACTGGTGCAATTTCTCGTCGCGCTTTACATGTACGACATGGATGGTAAAGTTAGGGACTTTTTGAACTACCTCCACATCGGCTAATTCACGAAACGCTCGATTGAAATGGCCTTCTATCACCGGCGTTAATGACGGCGCATTAGACAAAATAGAAACATCGATTTTAATTTTGGATGCCGGTGCATTATTGGCACATACAAAAAGCACAATAAGGCAAATTATGCTTGACAATGTTTTGAATTTCATGGAAGAGTCTCCTTTTGAAGAATAGTTAGGCTAACGGTTACACACCGTTCCGTTTATTTACTCAGATGTTGAGATTTGATATATTCCTCAATAATTTGTTCGAATTCTATCAGTCCTTCCTCGAATCCGGCAAGGCAACTTAATCGACTGAAGTCTCTGTAGAATGTTGGATGATTCCTGAGTGCTTGGTCGTCTGCTATTCTCAGGGCTTGCAAATAACCAGTCTTATACGATAGAGATGTTTTGTTGATAAGCGCCGCCCTGAGTTCCGGCGGCGCTGTCGCTTCGATAGACGGCGTCCTGACTTCCCGCGGAGGGTGAGGTTCAATTTCCGATTGCGGTGCACATGAAACTAACGCTTGATACATTAGAATCAATATCACAAGAAATTTAGAACAGAGGAGCCGTTCTATATATATAACTTACCCCCATCCTTTAGACAGAAAATAAGGGGATTTAAGTAATAAAGTCCGACTAATTCTGGTCAATTTTCAACGCCTGAAGTTAGTGAAAATACACCTCGTAAGGTGTACGGTATTCGAGCGATTGATGTGACCGCTCTCGCTTGTAAAAATTGAAATAATCTCTCAACCGGCGCCAAAGATGAGTCCGACAATTGCTATAAGAATCAGCCAACCTAACATCGTGATTCTCCTTATGTAAGGATTATGGGGGAGGGGGTAGCCGCCCCCTGTGGAGAAGAAGCTAAAGCCTAGGGCTAGCGACAAACATGGGAAATACATGTTCATTCCCTTCCCAGTCGGAAATAGTAATCTCTCCTCTCGAATAATCACTATCATCATCATGCTCGATGACAGTAACACAGACTTTTGCGTCACTATTGCGGTCCCGCACAACAATCCTTGGCAATCCTTGATCATCCATGGTCAAGTCAAGGATACCTATGATTGAAATTGTGTTGTTCTTAATCCAAATAGTGGGATTACCCTCGTCGTCTACGATTGTAATACTTTTGCAAGTTACAGATTCATAGGTTGGATTAGTTATATCAGACATCGTAAATCTCCTCTTTGTAAGGGTTGTGGGGGAGGCGTAACCCTCCCTCTTTTTTCGGCAATACATACAAGTTGGTTAATTTTCCTAACTCATGTCGTCAGCATCTTCCGTCATGGACTCGTCGTCCACCATGGGCTCATCTTCTGTGGGTTCAGGATCGGGTTTCCTATCAGTATCTCGGTCAATGTCTCGGTCACTTTCCCGATCAACTTCCCGGTCAATGTTAATATCTCTATCGACATCGCGCTGGAAGATGTCTAGGATACGGGTAGCTTGGTCACAACCAGTTAGCGAAACCATCATTAGCGCCAACAATACGAAAACCACAGTAAACACTGTTCCAACAGCAATGGGAGTTGTTAATTTCATGAAATATCTCCTTCTTGGTTTAGAAAGGGGCGGCGCGGAACAGGGAATACAGGAGCGTGAAACCCATGGATAGGTTTCCACTTTTTTCTACCCTATTCCGCGCCATAGGTTGCTTTCCAATAAAATTCAAATGTGCGAACGCGGCGTTTGCAGTGCTTACACCGCGCAGCCCGTTTTATAATTTGTTTTCCGTCGGGAGCGCGCATGTTCTGGGGATTAGGTTTAATGATGCGCTTCTTGCAGTGTTTGCATTTCACAGTCAATTTTCCGAGTTCAGCCCGGATACGTTTAAAATTCTCGCTTTCCCGCATTGTAATCATGGACTGAGAACGTCTGAATATCAGCTCGTTCTTGTTTTCTTGAATTAACCTCATTTTGCTGTGTCGCCTTGCTGAATATGGGATCTCATCTTCAGTAGGCGAAAGTGACGGTTCACCTGGGGTAAATGTTATTGAAGGCGGGCCGTCGACGTGAAAGGTAACCAGAAATGCGGCAATGGGGCCGCCGTGACCAATTATCATGGATGTCTCTTCTTCGTGCTTCACAGCGATATTACATTTATCGACGCGGTTATTAACTTCCAGCGTAAATTCATTCATGTTTCCTCTCCGTTAGAACCTGATGGAAAGTATGTTGCAGAGCCATTGTTTGAATATTTGAGGGTCAAAATCATCGGATTTTCAAGGCATGTACCCCAAAATTGCCTCCCCCGAGGACGGACCTGGTCCATTGAAAAGGGCTCTTAATGTTGATGTGATTCACCCGTGCGGATTTTGTCTTTATTCCAAGTATTGACAACACCGTTACCATGTTCATTTATGCCCATGGAAGCAATGGCTTTCGTTTTACCACTAGCAATTACATACCCGCCATGTTCATCATGACCAATGTCCACGTTCACTTTAGCGTTAGCGTCCCTTACAGTGATAGCAGGGACAATTCCCGGGTGGGTGATATACGTGGTACCGTAACGAGTACCGCCATAAAGCAGCATGCCAGTATCCAAGAGGTGTACGACACCACGATGATAAGTGTATCCATTGACCTGCAAATCCTCGTTGACCGTCAAACGCCCACACTCAATCTCTCCGAATTTTTCCTTTTGTGCGGATATGGGCGACAGCAGCATGCCGATAATGGTGAAAATACTGCCTAACGCCATTAGACCTAGCTTGTGCTTCCAATTAATCAGGGGTTTCATTTGGTGTCTCCTTGTTGTTTCGGAACGGTGTCAATCGTCATTTTCAATTTAAGCTTTTCTTTAATACGCTCTAAATAATCAGCCATCTGATAAACACCATGATACCGCCTCACATACCAGCCGCCTATTTCTACATCACTACGGCGTTTCCGAGGACGAAACACTACTTTAGGTAGAATAGGCGGAATCCTTGCAATGCCCACTAAGGCGAGCACCTCATGAAATGTCTTATACTCTGTGTTATTTTCAACTATAGTGCCGTCTGCCATTGTGACAACCAAATGGCGGTTAGGTTCATCAGACTTTTTGGGGATAGATGATAACCCATTTACAAACTGCATAATGACCTTACCGGTTGGACGCTGCTTCCCATACCTCTCTACGGCTTCAGAAATAGTGTCGATCAATTGCTTCCGTTTATTATCAGAGATTGGCATAAATCCTTCCTTTTTTGTGGAATTGTCCAATAAGAACCATTAGCGGACATCCCCCGCTCCCCGCCAAAAGTCTTAATTCGCGTTCTTTCATGACTGCCGTATATAGAACTGTTATGTAGGCAGCCAGATACTTCAGTCATTCGACTGCTTCTTCTTGTTTGTGCTATGCGTTAACCGACGAAGGTATTCGATGTTCATGTCGATACACTTGCGGATAAGCGAGCCAAAGGAAACCCCGGTCGCATACTTTGCTTGTTTTAAGATAGTATCTTGCCGTTCCGTAAGTTGTATCATCACTGTGGACCGTGCGGCATCCTTTTCTCCGTTCATGGACACTTTTTCTTTCCTCCTTAAATTTGGCAAAGGGTGACGGGGAACGGTCTCCACTGGAGTGTTGTGTCAATGGGAATAATCTACCCGCGCCCCGCCTTATTAAATTTTGGCGGCGGCAAACAGAACCAAGGAGACGGAATTGCTCAGCGAATCGTACGAACTGTGAGCAACCCAAGAGCTGGTTGTCACCGTACTAGAGATTTTTTGTTTCTGGTTTACTTCACTATTGCCATGCGACGTAGTGATTGATAATCGCCCGATCGCAATTGGTAGAAATACACGCCGCTTGGCACAGTTTCACCGGACTGGTTTCTGCCGTCCCAATGCGCGGCTTGTGTCTGATTGGCGTAGAAGCCCGCGTCCCGATGCCCCAAATCGAGTTGCCGCACTAGATTGCCCTGGACGTCATAAATCGTCAGCGTTACTTTGCCCGCGCGGGAGAGGTGGTACGGAATCCAGGTCTCCGGATTGAACGGGTTGGGGTAGTTTGGCAAGAGCGCGGTCTCTTTCGGCGTCAAGGCTGCGAGGAGGTGTTTCAGCGTGAGAACGCCGCGCTGGTATTGCGCTGTGTTTTTGCCCGTCAGCTTGGCTTCGGTTAGCCAGTGTTCGACCATCACCGGGGACAGGTCTGTAGGCAACTGGACGCGGGCTGCCGGTGCAGCCGGTACGCTGTCTACCGCAGCGGCGACGGCGATAACGTCGTCGATGTCGACAACCCCATCCCCGTTGACGTCCGCCGATTCTTTGCCTGTCCGCCCGTAGTGCACTGCGACGTAAACAATGTCTAGACGATCCACGCTTCCGTCGCCGTTGGCGTCCGCGATAATGGGTGGAGGCTGAGTTTCGGCAACGGCGTGAAAGGTGATTTTCTCCAACAATCCAACGGCGGATGCCTCGACAGAGTTTTTTCCCGGATTTTGCCCCAACGTCAGGGTAGTCTCCGCTTGCCCGCCGCTATCGGTCATTGCGCTTGTTGCACTGAGCTTGCCGCCGCCCACAGTGACTGTGAAAACAATTGGAACCCCTTCAATCGGGACGTGTTTCTCGTCCAGCACTGCCACGACGAACGGGTTTTCAAGCGCTTCGCCGGCGTACGCCCGTTGATCGCTCCCCGATTGGATGCGAATCCGCGGCGGTGGTCGGCTGTCAAAACCTACCTCAACTCTTCTTTCCTGTAAGGCAGGGATGTGTAGGTAAATTGAGGCGTAACTCAAGGGGTTTCCCTGCAGATGAACCTCGTCCCCATTACCCAATCCCGTATTGGCTACCAGCGGTGAAATGTCCGAGATGTTGTTGCGCGAAAGGTCCAGGATTGTAAGGTCGGTCAACCACGATATTGCCTTGATGTCCGAGATGTTGTTTTCCCAAAGATTCAACCGTCTCAGGTTGGTTGCCGCTTCGAGCCCAGTTAAATTGCTGATGTTTGCGTTAGCGGCGTCAAGCATATCATCAAGCGCCGCCATTTCCGCCGGGGCAATGGGTTCACCGGCTGTTTTGTTGAGGGCATTCTCAACCGCGGCACGGAGGTTCGGGTCGGGTATATGGATCGGAAGCCCCGCCATGGCGTTGAATGTGACCGTCTGCCCAATTCCAGCGGCGGACACCTCTACCGTGTTTTGTCCGATATTCGCGCCCAGTGTCAACACGCTCGCTGCACGGCCGCCCCGATCTGCGTGGGCGGACTCCACACTGAGCCTGCCGCCGCCGACGGCGACAGAGAATCTAACGGCAACCCCCTCAATCGGATTGCCGTTGTGCACATCTCGGACTTCAACGACAAACGGGACGAGTAACGGTGTATCCGGCAAGCCGTGTTGGTTGTCTCCTGAGACTTTCGTTAACGGCTCTAATTTTTCCGAAAACAACGTAAAGTCTCTCCACGACACATTGCCATCCGTATCAATGGCTTCAATGGTAATCGGATGGGTAGTCGGATTAAAAAGGTTCGTGTTTCTGCTGTAAGGTAGGGAATGTGCATGGGGAATAACGCCGTCGTAATCAAAGGCAGCAGTTTCCTCTTGGTTTCCCCCCAACCCAAAACACGCCTTGACCGAACTGCCGTTGGGACTATCGGGTTGATTAACGTGTAAGATTACCTGGTGAAGTCCGTCAAAATCATGGAGGCGGGGACTGACAATGATATTACTTGCGAATGCTGAATATGAACGGGGCGAAATGAGTTCTATGGTGGGCGGCTCCCCCGCTTCAATTGGGGTGCTCTGATTGAAGTAGGTATGAACCGACAAATACACCGCATGGCATTGAGATAACCGCTTCTCATCCCGGGAACTAGGGCCATACGACATTACGTAGGCACCATCTCGGAAATCGTGGTAAAGTCCAAAGGCGTGTCCCAATTCGTGTGCGATTAGCCACCAATCAAATGCACGCAAGCAAAACGCGAATCCGCCGCGTTTTGAATATGCGCGGCCTTGACCGCCATCAATATACGCCGTCTCAAGTGTGCCCGGTCGGTCGATGAAAACGAGATAAACGTTCTCATAAAGATTGAACGCTTCTTCAATCTCGCCAATTACAACAGGCGTACTGCCAAAGCCTTGTGGATAATGGCTGTCCGGGTATCTCCCGCCGACCTGATTCACTATCGGTTCACCGTAAGCGTCCGTTTCAACCCGGAAGGTTTGCCGTCCGTAGCCGTGCGCTTGCATCTGATCGGCAAAAAAGCTTTGTGCGATGCTAAGCTGTTCCTTAATTCGTTTCACCACTTGTTCCCGATACGGGCGGTCATTGGGTAAAAAGTAAATTATGCGCACGGTGCGTGTTGTTCCGACATTCAGAGCAAGGGTTTTGGAGCGGGCATCTGGGTGCGTGCCGCGCTTATGGTACTGATGTCCGGTAAACCCGCAGTAATGCGCTGCCGATTTAGGCGGGGCGGCAAGCGCGGCGGTTAGGTTAACAAGGCACAAAAGCACCGTGCAAAGCGATAACCGAAAAAATCGGATTTTCACCCCTTAGACTCCTGTTTTTGTATGGATTTTGATGGCTATAATAAAACCTATAATCATTTATACACTGCGGTAGGTGCGGTTAGGAAACCGTAGTGAAAGCGGGGCAAGATGCCCCGCCTACGGGTGTGCTGGCGTTATTTCACGATTACCATCCGCCGGAGCGCGTTATAATCGTCCGTTCGGAGTTGATAGAAATAGGCGCCGCTAGCGACGGCTTCGCCGTTTTCGTTCCTGCCGTCCCAATAGGCAGCGCGGGTTTTCTCGATATACACGCCCGCCCGTTGATGACCTAAATCCAACTGTCGAATTAGGGCGCCGTTTAAGTCGTAAATCGAGATTTGGACGTCCGAACCCGTCGCTAACCGGTAAGGTATCCAGGTCTCCGGATTAAACGGATTTGGATAGTTTGGCAGAAGTGCGGTCTCTTTCGGCGCCAAGACTGCGAGGAGTTGCTCCAACGTGAGAATGCCGCGCTGGTATTGCGGCGTGTTTTTGCCGGCCAGCTTGGCTTCGGTTAACCAGTTTTCGACCATTTCCGCGGTCAGGTCTCTAGGCATCGCCGCACGGGCTGCCGGCGCAGCGGCTACGCTGTCTACCGCGGCGGCGACCGCGATAATGTCGTCGATGTTCACAACGCCGTCGCCGTTGATGTCCGCTGCACCTTGGCTTGTCTGTCCGTAGTGCAATGCGACATAGACAATGTCTTGGACATCTACGCTGCCGTCACCGTTGGCGTCGGCGTCTTTGGCTTCGACGGTCTCATCTTCGGTTTCGTCATCCGGGTCTTTCGATTCGATCGGTTGCGGAGAGGCGTTAATGGCAATGGAGGACGGGCGATCCATGCCGCTTGCGATAACATCTTCAACGTTGGATGCGTCCAAATTGGCACGCCGGACTGTTTCATCACGCCAATCTGTCCAATATATTTTTCGATTGTCGATATCTAAGTCTAAGCTGTGCACCCCCGCTAATTCTGTAACGACGTCTTCGACATTTGAACCATCCAAGTCGGCACGCTGGATTTTTCTCGCGGCAGCATCTGTCCAGTACATTTTCCCGTCTGCAACATCTAGGGCAATGCTGGTTGGCGCCTGCAATCCTGTGACGAGGTCTTCGACATTTGTGCCATCCAAGTCGGCGCGCTGGATTTTATTCGTGCCGTCATC
The DNA here is from genome assembly GCA_028819845.1 of Candidatus Poribacteria bacterium. Taxonomy (GTDB): domain Bacteria; phylum Poribacteria; class WGA-4E; order WGA-4E; family PCPOR2b; genus JAPPKS01. The sequence continues at coordinate 9,104 of JAPPKS010000006.1, forward strand.
TGTCCAGTACATCTGACCGCCATCAACATCTAACGCCAAACCGCTTGGAATGCGCAAACCGCGTGTCAGGAGGTCTTCAACGTTTGAACCGTCTAAGTCGGCACGTTGGATTTTATCGGTGCCGTTATCTGTCCAATACATCTTACCGGCCGCAACATCTAGGGCAATGTCTTTCGTCCCTTTCAATCCTTGTGTCACAAGGTCTTGGACGTTTGCGCCGTTCAAGTCGGCGCGTTGAATTTTATCCGTGCCGGAATCTGTCCAGTACATGTGTCCGCCGGTAACATCTAGGGTTAAACCGCTTGGTTGTTGCAGACCGCGCTGAACTAGGGTTTCGATGCGTGAAGCGTCGGAGCTGGCTGCGCGGATGCTCATTGTGCCGCGGTCGATCCAGTAAATGGCAAGCGGCTTCTGTTCACGGACGGCGGCGACGGGAACGTTTGCGGTGAGCGAACTGCCGCTGTAGCTTGCGATGCCGCCGGCGCGCACACTGAACGACAACGTCGCATTTGTGTCAAAGTCGGTGCCGTCAAAAGCGAGTACAATCGTAATCTGCGTGTCACTTTCGCGCCGAACCCTATTAACAGTAACACCTGCAATCCCGGAAACCATCACGGCGTTACTGATGCGGGACAAAGACTGTTCCCATGCACCGTTCCTCAATGTGAGCGCCACATCGCTTCCGTCTAACACCGTCTCTGTTAAGGGCGCCGAAGTTGAGGCGTGTAGCGTCGGTTCCTTTTTCGCCTCCACTGTAATACGCACGCTCGCAGAACAGTTGTTAGTTTTGTCACTCTCGTTTGCAACACTATCGACGCATGCGCCGAAATAGTAGGTTCCGGCAGATGTTGGGGCCGTAAGACTGATGCTCTCGGCACTCCTCCCATTAGCATTAAGCGCGCTAACACTGGCCGTGCCGACCGCTGTATCGCTAGTCGAAATCGTGGAATCGGCCGAGCGGTAGTAGCGCAGCGTGGTCGCGGCCGCACTGCTTGTGCCGCTATTTCTGACGACCGTAGACAGCGTAAAACTTTCGCCGGCGGTTAAGGTGCTTTTACTGACTGTCGGACGGTCAACGATTAAGTCCGATAAGTCCGATTGAACCTCCACCGTGATACGCACGCCGGCGGAGCAGTTGTTGTCAGAATTGCTCTCGTCCGCAACTGCGTCAACACAAGCGCCGTAGTAGTAGGTGCCGGCAGATGCAGGGGCGGTGAGACTGATACTCTCGGCACTCGTCCCATTTGCATTCAGCGCGTTAACGCTGTCCGTGCCGACTGCTGTATCGCTGGACGAAATCGTGGCATCGGTCGAGCGATAGTAGCGCAGCGTGGTGGCAGCGGCACTGCCAGTGCCGCTATTTCTGACGACCGTAGACAGCGTGAAACTTTCGCCTGGCTTTAAGGTGTTTTTACTCACCGTTGGATGATCAACGGCTAAGTCCGATTGTTCAGACTCGGAACAGTTAGATGCTCCCGTAAAACGTGTCACAACCCAAACTTCACCACTCTTTACAAAGCGGAACCAATTGAAATCAACTTCTGTAGGTTCTGAAATAAGAACATTTGTTGCACCTGCGAGTTGTACAACACCGTATCCGTCACTTCTATGAGCAACCAAAAGTAGACTCTCGGCACCGCTGCTGTTCACAACAAGGTCTGCTGCAAAGGTGTCTCTCGGAAATTGAAGACCGACACAGATTTCCGGTGCACGGTCTATTAAGTCTCCTGCTAAAGCCGTGTCTCCGGCCTTAATTGCCGCTTGCAAATCGCTGTATTTTGAGCTTACAGGAACTTGACTCTGGCTGAAACCAACATCTGGCAACCCACACACCAACACTATTACGATGAGAATTGACAAGGTAATTTTTCGACTTATGATAAACATGGCCATTCGACACTCCTTATGTTTGGCTTACGATTTAGTTGAAATGAAGACAGCGGGGGCTGCTTGAAATTACCCCCACAAACTAGGCATTGACTTAAACATGCTGAAAACTCTTTCGACGAATCCCGCGTGTTTATTCGACAATCGGCGGATAAACCACCGCACCCGAACCAGAAGGACCCGGCGCGCTGGACATACCACCAAGACCTCGCTTACCCGAATAGGCGTCCTATTTGACCATTCGGGTATCCGGCGGCAATCTGCGTTAGCCCGGTTGCCGCCATACAGACAATGTTGTATGCCAGCAATGTGAACGCAATAATTTCCACTGTTGAAGCAAACGTGGGGTTTTCATTGATTTCTTAATGCCTCAAGTTTAGCCTTGTTATTGCACATCTAATCTTTCGGCGCAGTCGCCTCGCGGAATTGCGCCCCGTTTACATTTGCGGCGGTATCGGGGACAAGCGGTTCATCGTCTTCTTGGGTTAGTATTTCGCGTGCAATGTCACAACCCGAAAAAAACACAGGGTAACAACACAAAACTGAGTTCTTCGGTAAATTTTTTTTGGTTCCTATGAGTCACTGATGTTCTCCTTTTTTGGGATTAGCCTTAGCCGTTTGAATTCTCTTTGTGAGCTTTTTTCAAGATAAAGTCAATTGCTATCAAAGGCACACAATCAAAGCGAGTAATGCGATTGCTGGAGGACTTATCTTGATTCCTAACCATATAGAGTTAAATAAGCAATCGCATTTTGATGGATATACCTTGGGCACACGCAATAATTCCAACTAACTGGCGCCGCGAAGACATGGCACAAGACTGCCAAAGCGGCGGCTATTTTGCATTTCGAGCGAAACACGAACGATAAACGAACAAGCAGCGGCCTCCTCTCGTCGGCGCGAACAGAACCAACTGCCATAAAGTCTATTGATATAAATACAGGGAAATTCTCTCCCTCCTTCCATTCCCCGGCGAAGGGGAGCGGCAGGCATCACGGAGCCGTAATGTCGCCTCCTGCCGCGGGAAGGGAAATTGGACGCGTCAATCTCTAGAGCCGGACGGATCAGAAAAAGACGATCTGCCTCCCCTTTAATAGAACAAAAACCGTGCCAATGGTCGGTTTAAGGAGGAGTTCAACTCTGTAGAGACGGATAAATCCAGTGGTAGTCTAGCTTCGATGCGTATGGGAAGGAGCAAGGCGCGAAGTTAGCGTGACAGGGTGCAGGTTGAAAAAGTATCAAAATGAGACTGGCAAGGTGTGCAGAAATAGAGGAAATCGGCGGGGAATCCTGTAATGACGCGGGATGCGGACGTTTATCTCAAAATAGGACTGAGTCTCATTTTGGGACAAATGAAAGAGGGTTTAAGGACGGATTAGTTCATTCAAAAAAAAAATTTTAGCACAACTGTTTCAAGTTTTATTTATTTTTCGGTAATTTCTGAGTGATATGCGGTGCGGTTAGGAATCAGAACCTACCGGAATGGGCCGCGCAGTTTATACAACTTCAATTTCCGATAAAGTGTTGATTGACCAATCTTCAACGCTTACACCTTAATGGGCAAGTATGACTGTCTAAACATTGGGGGTAAGTAAATCCCATTTCACGCAGCCGCACCGCGATGTGCTTGGACAGGTCTTCCGGCGGCAACTGTGCCAGTTGGGTCTCCGAGATGCCAAAGAGTTGGTAATAGGCGCGGTTGGCGTGTTAATCGGGCAGAATCCTGGAGCAGGGCAGCTGGATGTGGATTGTCATCCCTTTTCCATGTCCGCCGCTTGATGCGCTAATCTTGCCTCCGATTGCAATCACGAAATTAGCGCTCGAATGCAGCCCCAGTCCCGTGCCCTTCTGTTTGGTGGTATAACCTGGCGTAAAGATTGTCCTGGATTGGTCGGGGTCTATCCCTATCCCGTTGTCGGTAAAATCGATGCGCAAGGAATCCGCATCACTGTGCGCTCGAATTCGGATAAAGGGCATCTCGTTCAATTCCCCCAATTTCGCGAGCTCATCGATGGCTTCAATCGAGTTCTTGACCATATTGACTATCATCTGATGAAACTGGCTCTCCTGTATCCGAATCTCATCGATCGCTCCTTCACAGTCTATCTCAATCTCTATGCCGCGCTTTTCGATAGAGTGCTGCAATACATTGATAGCCGATGAAAGTGCTTCGGCAAGATGGATATCTTTGCGGTTATCGCGGGCGTCGCCATGCGACTTCTGCGTCCGGATGATGTCCACGATATGATTGGTACGGTTCCGAATACGCTCGACCCTCCGCTTCAAGTCGGCGTCAACCTCGTGCAAGTCGGTTGCCAACCCCTTAATGAAGGGTAAAACTTTTAGGCCTTGCGGGTGATTGGTGACATACTCACCCAAATCTTCTCGATGCGCTTCGAGTGCGTTGGCGAGGGCAGTGAGCCGGGTTGAAAGTTTGTCGCTGGCAAGCATTTCGTAGACGGTATCAGTGCCGACTGCGACACTGTTGATGGCATTGCCGATATTGTGCAAGATGGTATCGACGACCTCCAACCGCCCCTGTGCGAACGCTTGATTCAAATGTTCGGCGGCACGCACTTTATCCGTTACGTCGTGGAAAACAACGACTCCTCCTTGTTGTTCACCGCTGTCGTCCCGCAGCGGTCTTCCGCTGACGTTGAGATATGCGCCCTCAGGTATAGAGGGATTTTGCACAAATATTTCGACGTTATTTGTTGATTCACCGCGGATGGCGCGGGTCAGCGGAAGCTCATCGGTCGGGAACGGCGTTTCCTTGTCCATATAATACATCCCGTATTTTTGCGTCCAGTCGTTGATGGGGACTTCAAGCTGCGGTCCGCCAGCTATCTGTTCGGCCCGCGGATTGAACATGGTCAAATTGCCGTTTTTATCGGCAACGACTATGCCGTCACTGATGTTGTTAAAGACCGATTCCAGGAGTTGAGTTTGGCGTTCAAGTTCAGCGATCGAGTTTTTCAGCCGTTCCTCGGTCTGCTTGAGTTGCGTGATGTCGCGTATTACGGCAACTGCGCTTACCACATGTCCCTTCTTGTTCAATATGGGGCGTGCGCTGATACTCACGTGGATGCCTTCCGGCTGTGTCTCATTCCGCAACAACATCTCAATGTTATCGGTGTTTTCCCCCAGTAACGCCAACGCAAGCGGAAGTTTGTTTACGGGGAACTCCGACTCCCCGTCCGGTTGAAACAGACCAATCTGCCGAGGCGCATCCTTGGTATGTTTGCCGCGCAGTTTCTTTGCCCCCATCTCGTCAGCTCGTTTGTTGAAGAACACATATTTTCCGTAATCGTCTGCGACAATCACGCCGTCGCTGATGCTGTTGAAAACGGTATCTAACAACCTTGACTGCCTTTGCTGGTTAGCCCTCGATTCATCGAGTTGGGCTTGTATGGTTTTCAACTCGGTGATGTCGCGCAACACAATCACTCCTCCAATCAGTTCACCCGAAGAATCGTGCAACGGCCGCCCACTCACGTTGATAAAAACGCCGTCAGGTCTCTGCTCATTGCGAATGAACAGTTCGATGTTGTTTGTAACCTCGCCGTGCATGGCTCGCATCAATGGAAGATTCTCGTTGGGAACGGGTGTCATCTTATCGGGATAGAATGTGCCGTAAATTTCACTCCATTCGTGTGGAGAATCTTCGGTCGGCCCCATGCCGACAATGCCGACCGCGGTCGGATTGGCAAGCCAAAATTCACCCGCCGTGCTGGTCGCGACAACTCCCTCACTGAGGCTATCGAAAATGGTTTGCATCTGTTCTAGCTGCTCTCGCAGTTGCTTGTTTTCAGCTTCTAATTCCGTGATAGTCATTTTAGCGCGTTAGCTCCTCCCAATCAGGTTGAAATCATACACCTGTTGAACCAGCCCTAAAACATAGTCGAGGTTCTCGACCGACTTCAATTTTACAACGGTCCAACCGAAATCCTTTTTCTCGTATATTTCATGGGGATCCGTGATGTTGTCGAAAGGCATTTTTAAGTAAAAGGTCACGTGTTTCAGGTGTTGGTAGACTGATAAAAACTGTGTTCTCATCAACTTCGGAGCTTTGAAACCGACACTACCATCCGATTTTCGGTTAAACGCCTCAACCCCATCCAAGTCCAAAACACGCTGCATTAGCCGTTGGAAAAGAGCGTCCATGTCTGTTGGGGTCGGCGGCGTGTGCTCCTTGAGCCGTAACTGCTCCAGTTCGGTTCGCATCTCTTGGAGACCGCTTAACACTGAGTATTTCCTCCTTTGGCACGACAGACATTTCAACATCGGTGATAGCGCCTAGTGCGTCCGTCTTGGGAATAATTTGCTAGGGTCGCATATCCAATACTGCCGAAAAGCAACGTGTCTGCTCATTATCCAATTTGTTGTAGTCATTTCGGTTCATATTTACACAGAGAGGAAACGACTGATTGATAATCGAGGTTAGGAATCCTCTCCCACAAACCAATAATAAAAGCATAATTTTTAGTCGTAATGACTGTAAATTCAAAGTGAGCAATGCGTAAAATCTAATGCGTAATGCGTAATGAGTAATGCGTAATGCGTAATGAGTAATGAGTAATGCGTAAAATGTAATACGTAAAATGTAATGCATAGAGGGTAATGCGGTAAGCGGCTCGATTGCGTTAGAAAATGAATTTAGAAAGAAACCGTGTTTTGAAGAAAAAACTCGGTTTCTCTTGCTACTTCATAATCAGCATCTTCCGGCTGGCTGAAAAGTCCGGGGTATGCAATTTGTAGAAGTAAACACCAGAAGCAACCCGCTCACCCATGTTGTTACGCCCGTCCCAATACGCGGCGCGCGCCCGGCTATTATAAAATCCCGCTGATTGAAAACCGATCGACAGCGTGCGAACCAAATTACCCGTTGTATCGTATATGGATATGGATACAGGACTGTCTTCCGTGAGTTGATATGGAATCCACGTCTCCGGGTTGAACGGATTCGGGTAGTTCTGCAACAACTGAGTCTGCTTCGGTTGACCGATGGTATCCAGCCTGACAGACAATACTGCGTTTTCCAAGTGTTCAGGGGCCACTTTGAATCTCAGGGTTGGCGATTCAATATTTCCATCCAGACCAATGACGCGCACTTCAATCACGTCTCCGGCTTCGACAACGCTCCGCCGCAACAAGTCTGCGGTCGCAGCGGCAAAGTAATCACCTTGCACCGGCGCGGTTATGATCTTGTTTGTTCTCAGGTTGAGGACGACAACTTGATAGCCGTCAAATGACTGTACACCTTCCAAATGCCCACTCACAACGAACGCCCACGCGTTTTGAGCAACCCCCCTGTCCCCCCTTATCAAGGGGGTAATGGTGGGTGCCGCCGCGGCAGGCTCTGTTTGGCTAGTCCACGGCGCTCCGACGAAGGCGAAATTGCGGGTTTCCGGGACATTGACGATATAACCGCCGCCGCCTTCGATTGGAAAACCGTCGTTCGGCGCGCCCGGCGTCCACGCCACGAAACGCTGGTTCGGCGCATCGATCGTGATGACGGTTGTCGCTCCTGTCAGCCCGGCAAGCGACTTGGCGCTCATCGGGGTTGACGGCGCCAACGGCACGGAAATCATGTTCAATCCTTTCGGCAGCGTGACGTTGTAGGCGTTACTGAAATACTCACTCACTTCTTCGGCAACCGGTCTGGCGATAAACCCGTGTCGGCGTCCATCCGCCGAGTCATAGTGGCCGACGACAGAGCCGTCTTGATTGATATTCCAACCCTCCGTGCCAACACTGCCGGGAACCTGCAATTCGTGCGGCTCCCCGAATCTGCCGACGTATGTGCGCGGGACATCACCCACTTGTTTGGCTCGACCAACGATAATCCCTACATCGTTGATACCGTGCATAAAAATGTACTCGAAATCCGCGGCTGCTAAGATGTCGGCAAAACCAAATCTGCCATCCGGAGCACGCGCGTATGCCTGATATGTGCCGTCACTGTCCACATAGCTGCCCACAACGGCACCTGACGCACTCACAAAGTCGGCATAAGTTTCCACTGCTCCGGGGACTTCAACGATGGTTTCCCCGGAAAAGCCTCGCCGCACGCCGGCAGCGTCGATAAAATTGCCCGTCAGTGCCCCGGTCGCATCGGAAATACCGTATATCTCCGTTTGGACCGCATCCGGAAAATCATATTGCCGCAGTTTGCCATTTTTCAAGACGACACCGTGGTAAAGCCCCTGGTTGTCCTCGTAATGTCCGGCGGCAGTCCCATCGTTACCGAGCGCATAGAAATAAGTGTTCTTGGAATCAGGAAAATCATGCCTCGTAAAAACGCCATCAATCAGCGTAAAGGCGACTATTTTTTCACCATCGGCAGACCGCGTGTAGCCGGCGTAATCCTCAAAATCGCTGCTCGCCGTCAACGCTAAAAATTCAACACCGGGAACATCAATACTCTCAAAAGTATAAGTGTAGTTGAGGATGTCAGGCGGTACAACGGGCCGATCGCCGCCCGTTGCAGCAGTCCTAGCGATAAACCCGTGTCTGCGCCCATCCGCCGAGTCATAGTATCCGACGACAGAACCATCCTGATTGATATTCCAGCCGTCTGTGATAACACTGTCCGGTACCCGCAATTCATGCAGCCCGCCGAATCTGCCGACGTATGTGCGCGGGATGTCACCCACCTGTTTGGCGCGAACCACTGCAACGCCTAAATCGTTGACGCCGTATGGATACAGATACTCCAAATTCGATACGTCGAGAGCGTCGGCAAATATAAACCTGCCATCAGGGGCACGCACGTATGCCTGATATACACCGTCACTGTCTACGTAACTGCCTACCACGGCGCCCGATGCGGTCGAAAAAAAGGCATGAGTTTCCGCTGCTCCGGGGACTTCAACGACGGTATCCCCGGAGAAACCGCGGCGAACACCGGCATCGTCGATAAAATTGCCGGTCAGCACCCCGGTCGCGTCAGAAATACCGTATATCTCCGTTTGGACGGCATCCGAAAAATCGTATCGCCGAAGCTCGCCATTTTCCAAGACGACACCGTGATACAGACCATCGCTATCTTGGTAGTGTCCCGCGGCTGTCCCGTCATTACCCAACGCATAGAAGTGAGTTTTCTGCGAGCCGGGGAAATCATGGCGCATAAAAACATCGTCAATGAGCGTAAAGCCGACCTCTCTTTCGCCATCGTCACTTTTCGTATATCCGGCGTAATCCTCAAAGTCGCTGCTCGCTGTCAGCGCCAAAAAGCCCACACCCGGAACATCAATAGTTTCAAAAGTATAGTTGGCGCCGGCGGATGCGCCTCCGGATTCATTGTTCGTTTGTGCGGCGGAATCCCATGGGAAAAAGGATTTGAGGCACATATACAACGTAAATATGTAAAACAAAAAATTCGGTTTTGTCTGAGTAATCGACATTAAAAACTCCTTTGTTGTATTGACTAAAGACGGCGGTTGGGTGTTCATGTAAATTGTCTGAATCAGGATTTACAGGATTTAAGTTTATGTGGGTTGGGTTATGCGGTTTAGACAACGCTTTGAGCGACGCCGCTATTCGACGAGGTTGAGTTGATTTGATGCGTTAGCCTTTATTATCAGAAAGGCGGTGCCTTATATCTGGCTCAAAGCCAATGCAATTACACTGCATTACCCCCAACCTAATTGTAAAGATATCTAATATTAGATTTTTGATCGGTTATCATTTATGGGTTTCCATGTAAGTGAAACGGTGACGGTCAACCGGGTTACGTCGTCAAACTGCATGGCTTTTGTCCCGGCAATGTCTTGACCCCGAAAGGTTTCGGTCTTGCCGACAAAGTCGTCCGAAAAAGGAAATCCAACTCCGCCCGGTTCCGGGCAAGGCAATGAATCATCCTCAATAACGACAAGATATATCACCTTATCCTGCAGATCGTCGTATGTTAAATAACCGCCGTCGGACTTATTGAAAAAGGCGCCCACGGAGTAGAGCCTGTCCGACCCGTCTACATGTTCTAATCCGTTAATTTGACCGGAGCACGCAATAAAGTTATCTGCGCGGTCATAAATGTGAACCTCAATTTCAAGCCGACCGAATTCATACTCGTTCGTAACCGCAATTTCCGTGATGGTGACACGATCGGGCACACGTGAAACGAAAGGCCCGCCGGAACCTAACGATTCTTCTAAGGGCGTAAACCTATTGTCAACGTCATCTCTGAACGTAAAAATCTGATCTTCAATCGCCATACGCGATTTGAAAATAGCGCCTTCAACGTCTCTCCGCAGGTCGGACTGTTCGCCACGCAACGTGGAAATTTCGTCTGCAAGATTGGGCCGCTCGTCTCTTAAAGAGTTTATTTCGGATTGGAAATCTTCGCGCAAAATATCAAGATCTTCTCGATCAACTTCAGCGCATCCAATCACAAGAAGAACTAAAATCATCACAATCGAATGCGTGTAACTTAGCTTCATATAGAACCCTCCATAGTTAGGACATGTTGGCATTTGAGTGAAAGGCTGATTTAATGCACCGACCGCTTCACAAACGCCAAGCATCCCCATCGTTCCTCCCATCCCCGACATTCTTCCTCAATTGGTTCCCTCATTACAAATTTGAAAGAGTCGGTAAATCCTTCAATTCCAATCGTTCAATGGCTTCAAGCCGGGTTGGGTTTTATTTCTTTTTGAAGACTATGGTACTACCATCATCGCTGTTCAGTGTGAGCGTATTCCCTTTTCTCGTCCAGGTGCCGGTGTCTTCGTCCGTAGGACCGACTGGTTCTACTTCTTCTTTAAATATACCGGTGCCTTCTACTGCTATAGGTGTAAGTGTATAATTGGAGTCAGATAGGGAGTAAGTGCCTGTCATTTTCATTGAACCTTGCCATGAAAGTTCCAAGCCTTCCTCTTCCACTTCAAACTTCACAGCGATTTCCGCTTCCACCGTTCCATTCTTATCAAACATCCAGTTATTGGCGACAATGGAAACATTTCCTCCTTCTTCGCCAAATTCTTCCACGAACAACCGGTCAAAACTCTGACCATCAATTGTTTCCCATGCCCAAGTTCCGACCCATTCATTATCATCCTCATCACTACCACAGCCGATGGATACAATAATCAGAACTACGTAAAGGCTAACTAACCACAAATACCAGCGGGGTATTACGTGTTGAAACATCCTTTGAATCTCCCTTTTAGATTAAATGTTAGATTTTTGAACAAGTTTCGTAGGTTGGGCGTAGCGGTGTTGACGATAAACACTTCAATGCGCCGCGTGCTTTACCTGGTTTGATTGCGTTAGAAAATGTGATTGATGGAGCGTAAACCAACCGACAAAAATCGAAGTTGAATCGGGAGGGGCTTCCGAAATTCAGAAAGAAACCGAGTTTTGAAGAAAAAACTCGGTTTCTCTTGCTACTTCATAATCAGCATCTTCCGGCTAGCTGAAGAGATCGGGGTATGCAATTTGTAAAAGTAAACACCAGAAGCAACCTGCTCACCCATGTTGTTACGGCCGTCCCAATACGCGGCACGCGCCCGGCTATTATAAAATCCCGCTGATTGAAAACCGATCGACAGCGCGCGAACCAAATTACCCGTTGTATCGTATATGGATATGGATACAGGACTGTCATCCGAGAGCTGATACGGAATCCACGTTTCCGGGTTAAACGGATTCGGGTAGTTCTGCAACAACTGCGTCAGCTTCGGTTGACCGATACCGTCAAGCCTGACGGACATTACGGCGTCTGCCAGGTGTTCAGTGGTCACTTTGTAACTTACGGTTTGAGATTCAACAACCCCGCCCGGTCCGACGACCTGCAACTCAACCACGTCTCCGGCTTCGACAACGCTCCGCCGCGACAGGTCCGCGGTTGCAGCGGCGAAGTAATCGCCTTGCACCGGCGCAGCAATGGTGCTGTTTGTTCGCAAGTTACGGACGACAACGTGATAGCCGTCAAGCGACGGAACCCCTTCCAAACGCCCACTGACAACGAACGCCCACGCTTCTTGAGCAACCCCCCTGTCCCCCCTTATCAAGGGGGTAATGGTGGGTGCTGCCGTGGCAGCCTCTGTTTGATTTGTCCACGGCGCACCGACGAAGGCGAAATTGCGCGTTTCCGGGACATTGACGATGTATCCGCCTCCGCCTTCGATTGAGAAGCCGTCGTTCGGCGCGCTTGGTGTCCAGGCGATGAAACGCTGGTTTGCCGCATCGATCGTAATAACGGTTGTCGCTCCTGTCAGCGCTGCGAGCGACTTGGCGCTCATGGTAGTTGGCGGCGCCAACGGCACGGAAATCATGTTCAATCCTTTCGCCAGCGTGACGCGGTAAGTGTTGCCGAAATAATCACTCACGTCCTCGGCAACCGGTCTGGCGATAAACCCGTGCCTGCGTCCATCTACCGAGACGTAGTTTCCGACGACAGAGCCGTCCTGATTGATATTCCACCCCTCCGTGCTGACGCTGCCCGGCACCTGTAATTCGGAGCGTCCACGCGCCGATCCGATATAGGTGCGCGGGACATCACCAATCTGTTTGGAGCGGGCAACGAAAATTCCTGCAGTGTTGATTGCATGGAAAAAATAGTATTCGAGGTTTTCGGCATTTTCTAAGTCGATAGATGTAAATTGGCCGTGCGCATGTATATATCCGTGATAAAGCCCCTCAGCATCAACGTAACTCCCTACGAGCCGCCCGGCAGCCACAAAGTCCGCAAAAGTCTCCGAGGCACCGGGGGCTTCAATGACGGTATCACCGGTGAACCCACGACGCACCCCCTGAGCGTCCGTGAAATTTCCTGTCAGCACGCCTGTTTCATCAGAAATCCCATATATCTCCGTTTCAACAGCACCGGGGAAATCGTATTGCGTAAGCACACCCTTTTCCAAGATAACACCGTGATATGCCCCCTCGCTGTCTTGGTAATGTCCGGCAGCGCGACCATCATTACCGAGCGCGTAGAAATAGGTGTTTTCTGCGTTCGGGAAATCGTACCTGGCAAAAACGCCGTCAATCAGCGTAAATGCGACCATCTTTTGACCGTCAGCACTTCTCGTGTAGCCGGCGTAATCCTCGAAGTCGCTGCTCGCAGTCAAGTGTAGGAATTCTACGCCCGGCACATCAATACTCTCAAACGTGTAGTCGGAGAAGGTCGGTTGCAGCGCAGGCGCCCCGGCGGGTCGGGCGATGAATCCGTATCTGCGTCCATCGGGGAGATTGTAGTATCCGACGACAGAGCCGTCCTGATTGATATTCCAACCTTCCGTGCTCACGCTCTCCGGGAATTGTAATTCCACTCGCCCGCGGAATGTACTGACATGGGTGCGCGTGACATCACCGACAAATTTGGAGCGGGTAACGTAAACGCCCGCCTTGTTGATGCCGTGCACAAGAACGAATTCGATGTGTGCGGCGTTTGGGATGTCAACAGTGCGATACTCGCCATCCGGGGTAAGCACGTAAGTGTGATAGAGACCGTCCATATCAATGTAACTGCCGACGAGCCGTCCTTCAGCCACAAAGTCGGCGAAGGTCTCCGAGGCACCGGGCACCTCAATGATGGAGTCCCCTGTGAACCCGCGCCGAATCCCATCAGCGGCGATAAAATTACCCGTCAGCGCACCTGTTTCATCAGAAATCCCGTATATTTCCGTTTCAACGGAGCCGGGGAAATCGTATTGCCGGAGTTCGCCATTTTCTAAGACCACACCGTGATATAGACCATCGCTATCTTCGTAGTGTCCCGCGGCTGTCCCGTCATTACCCAACGCATAGAAGTAGGTGTTCATTGAATCCGGGAAATCATGGCGCGTAAAAACGCCGTCAATGAGCGTGAAGGCGACCATTTTGCCGCCGTCCGTACTTTTCGTGTAGCCGGCATAGTCCTCGAATTCGCTGCTGGCGGTCAATGCTAAAAAGTCTACATCCGGAACTTCAATACTCTCGAAGGTATAGTCGGCAGCGGTTTCAGTGTTGTCTTGCGCAGCCGTGTCTATTAGGAACAAGGAATTGAGGCAAAAAAACAACGTAAACGCATTAAACAAAAAACTTTTTTTAATCTGAGTGGTTATCATGAAAAACTCCTTTTGCGTAAAACGTAATGGGTAATTCGTAATGAGTAAACGTAATGCGTAATGAGAAAAAGCAGATGCTGCCAATTAGTGCTTTCATTTGATGCCTCCCTACTTCTGCGGTCTTTTACCGCGCCATTTAGGAATATTCGGGATGCTGGACGGATCCACATAGGGGGCGGGACCTGAGAACAGGCGTCCGGGAACAGCGGGCGGTGCGCCGCCGTCAATGGAGCTGAGTCCCACGGGTAGCTTGGCAGTGTGCAGCGGGCGACGGGGTGGGGTTCTGAAAATAAAGTCGCCTTTTTCCTGCTGCGGTTTTTCCGGCTCTAATGGATGGCTGCGGATATGTGCTTCCATGAAAATCACGCTAATACCGCTCTTTTCGTTTAACGGGCCTTCTTTATCGTAGGCGGCGGCGAATATTACCCACAAGACGGTTGCGACGAACACAACCGCGATTAGGGCGCTAATCAACACTTTCATTGTTCGCTTCCTACTCAGAGAATACCTAGGACTTATTTGGGGCGTCGTTGGTATCACTATATGCAATCGTAATTTCACCGCCAGGGAGTGGGATTACGACATTTACACATCGCGGATTCCCGACCGATCTTTCAACAACCCTGCAAATGTCGACGATCAATTCATTTCCACTTAGGCGGGGACGGATTTCTATAAAATCGTCACCATTTCCGTACATCGATGGGTTTAAGTAGTTCATATCTGGCATAAAAACCTCCTCTTTTTGTGAAACGTCCGATAAGAGACATATCGGACATTTTTTTCAGCGGAAAAATGGTGAGGGGGCGAGCCCTTTTTGGGCGAAAAAGGCTTGGTTAATGCTTTGCCCGCACCCCGCCATATAGAAGCGCGAATCTATTGACGAGAATTTAATCCTCGATTTTGAACCGATACGGAATAATAATACGAATTGCGACCGGTTTTCCGTCTTTTTGCGCCGGACTAAACCGTGACCGTTTCAGCGCTTCGATTCCTTCTTCATCGCAACCATAGCCTAAAGGTTCGAGAACCTCAATATCGCTTGCTTTGCCGTCAATTCCAATCGTGGCTTTTAACTTCACTACGCCTTCTTTTCCGGCATTCCGGGCACGTTCCGGGTACTTCGGCTTCGGTTTATGGAGGGCTTTAGGGGGTATGGTGTTTTCCGTTATGTCCACGACGGGTACGTTGACAGTGTCGTCTAGCCCAATATCTGCGTCCGGGATGTCTGTCTCCATCTCGTTAAAAATTGATGGTCTGCCAGGTTTGGTGGGGGCAATCTTCGGCAATTCAGGTTCAATGCTTGGGCGTTCCCCTTCGGCGATTGGCGGCCTTTCAATCCTCGGTATCTCCGGCGGTGCATCAGGTGAGTCAATATCGAGATTATCTGAAGGGATAGTGATTTCGCCTGGGCCGGATGGGATGTCCACGGGTTTTACTGGCTGACTGGGTTGGATCGTCTCAGTTTGCCGTATTTCGGGTTTAATTGTCTTGGCTTCACGCTCAGGCAGACGACGTATTGGTTTAATCTTCTCCGCCTGAAACATTTCAGTTACCACAGCATCATCATCGTGAATGGCTACATTTTTGGCAATGTGAAATGCGACAAACAGCATTATGAGCAAATGAAAAGCAAGAGATACCATCCACCCAAGAGATTTAGACACGCGATTCCCCATTCTCTGCCGCCGTTCTGAAATCGGCTGAACCGCAGGAATTGTGCGTTTACGTTCATGAGTTAGCGAATTCGACTTCGATTGAAATTCCTTGGTGTTTTCAACATTATGGTTGGACATGGTTCGAAAATCTCCTTTCTTCTATGAGCGCATTAAGTTATTGACGGCGCTAGATTGCAATTCTACTTGACTTTAAATTACCTGAAACCGAATGTCTTCTCCCTATGTGTCAATACTCGATCGAGGGTAACGAGTGCATCAGTCCTAACCGGTGCGGCGTAATGAGTAATGCGTATTGCGTAATGAGTCTTTGTAGGTTGGGTTGAGCGGTGTAGACAACAAGGATTTCAATTCGCCGCGTGCGTTACGCGGTTTGATTTCGTTCGAATACATAATTGACCGAGCGTAACGTAACGCTTTTTGTATAGTCATATCGGTTCATATTTACGCGAGGAGGAATCGACTGATTAATTATCGAGGCTAGGAAGCCTATCCCACAAACCAATAGTAAAAGGATATTTTTAGATATAAAGACTATCGCCTTCGCTATTCGCTCAATTGGTCGCTCAACCCAACCTACAATTGCTGTTCGCCAGCAGGAGTTAGTCGAAATAGTCGAAATCGCTAGGTCGAACTCCCGAAGCTAACCAATACAAAGACAAGAAAAACTCCGACGATGAATCCGAATTCGTACCACCGCCCGTTATTGTTTACTTCGTAGATGCCCACGTCTGTGAAGATGCTGGCGATTAAGGTGAAGACGCAAATCAAGCCGTGCCAAACTCCGCTGAAAAAGCCGGCGCGTTCGTAAGGAGTAGCGTCGCCGGGGAAACAGCCTGAGAATACAAACACAGCGAGAAGTAGGGTTACCAATCTTAGGTATTTCATGATTCCGCCTTTTATTTCTTCGCGTAAGGTTATCAGCTTTTGTAGGTTGGGGTAAGCGGTGTAGACAACAAAACATCGTAATGCCGCGTGGGTTACATGGTTTGATTGCGTTAAAAATTTGATTGACGGAGCGTAACCCTACGGTTCTTGTAATAGCTATGTCGGTTGATATTTACACATTGAGGAAGCGATTGATTGATAATCGAGGCTAGGAAGCCTGTCCCACAAACCAATAGGCATCTGTAATGTTTTTTATCGCAATGACCGTAAATTCAAAGTGAGTAATGAGTAAACGTAATGAGTAATGCGTAATGAGTAATGCGTAATGAGCTTCTGCAGGTTGGGTTGAGTGGTGTAAACTACAAAAATCTCATAGTACCCGGTTTATTCGGTGTTATCCGCTTAACCCAACCTACAAAAACTGATTCTCTGAAGAAATAGCCCGCATTTCCGTGTCAATTTTCCAGCTGGATTTTCGCGGGTGTTTTTTTGCCCCCTCTAGCTCCCCCTTGTAAAGCTTACTATTACCCACATCTTAATGGAGGGTGCTAGAATCTGCGCACAACCCAACCTATAACCTCCCCTAACCCCTCCTTAGTAAGGAGGGGAATGATTATTGTAATGAGTCGACAAGTCGTTCTTACTGTAGGAGAGGCAGCCCTGCCTCGACAATCGGCAGAAGGATTTCCCGCCCACAGCGTGGCTCCGTGCGAATTTCTGGACTTGTGGGTAATAGTAAGCTTGTAAAGGGGGAGAATTTTTTGCCTCTTGTCGGTGCAGCGGTTCTGGAGGTGAAGACTCGAAGACTTGAAGACTATCGCCCTCCCTATTCGGTCGGTTGATCCTTCGCTATCCGCTCAGTCGATCCCTCGTAATTCACTAGGTTGATCTCAACCTAAAGAAATTCCAAGTTGAGTCGGGAGGAACCCCTCCCGAACTTCGGAAAGAGACCGAGTTTTGCAGAAAAAACTCGGTTTCTCTTGCCAATCTTGCAGTTTACTTGACGATTACCATCCGCCGTAATGCGGTATACTCCCCCGCACGGAGTTGATAAAAATACAGACCACTCGCTACGTGCTCACCGAATTCGTTTGTACCATCCCAATACGCGGCTTTCGTCCTATCCGTATAATTGCCCGCTGCTTGATGCCCTAAATCCAACCAGCGCACCAGCTCACCCTTGGAATCGTATATCGAAATTTGCACATCGGCGTGGTTCGACAGATGGTACGGTATCCACGTCTCAGGATTAAACGGATTCGGGAAATTCGGCAGCAGTTCAGCCGACTGCTGCGGCGCCGTGTCTCCACGTTCGATGACTTCGTCCGTGTCTTCCATATCCTCTAAATCGTCCAATGCCACACCCAAATCCCACAGGTGAATCACATTGTCGTAACCGCCGCTTGCAAGTATCCCGCCCCGGCTGACAGCTATACTCCGACCCCACTCGGTATGGCGTTCTAGCACGTGGAGCGGCGTGCCCGCTGCCGAGTCCCAAAGCCTGACGCTATTATCCTTACCCGTACTGGCAAGTATTTCACCATTCGGGTGGAATGCCGCGCCGAATACCCAGCCGGTATGCCCGGCAAGAACGCGGCTTGATTCTGTCTCGAGATTCCACAACCGGACGCTGCCATCCGCGCCGGCACTGGCAAGCGTGTTGCCATCATCGAACGCGACGCTCAATACCTGTTCCTCATGTCCGGAGAATTCCTTTGTGATTTCACCGGTTTCAGGATTCCACAGCCGGACAATCGCATCGCCGCCGCTGCTGGCGAGCATGTCCCCGCTCGGATGGAAGGCGACGCTCCAGGCGCGAACCGAGTGCGCACGTATGCGATGCTTGCGCTCAACTCTACTCAAGTTGGAAATGTCCCAAATGGAAATATGCCCATACTCTGTCCCAGTTGCCAGGGTGTTCCCGTCCGGACTGAAGTCTATGCCCCAAACTGTACCGCCCGGTCTGATAATTCGTTTGATTCGCCCCGTATCAAGGTCCCACAACAACACTCTGGCATCCATGCCGCCGCTCGCCAATGTGTTGCCGTCCGGACTGAATGCAACCGAGCGCACCGAAAACCGATGACCTTCAAGCGTCCGTATGAGTTCCCGTGTTTCAACCTCCCACAACCGGACGGTTTTATCTTTGTGCGCACTGGCAAGGATTTCCCCGCTCGGACTGAAAGCGACGCCGTATACCCGCTGCGTCCCGGTATCGCCCGGATTCGATGTAGCTTCAATTGTGTCAATGTATGTGGGTTCGGGAAATAACGGCGTTGCTGTAGCAGTAAACACAACCGTCTCATCTACTCCGGCGGCTGACGCTTCCACGGCAAACTCGCCCGGACTATCACCAAGCGTGAGCCTGGCAGAGGCTTGCCCAGCGGCGTCTGTGGTGGACGTTGGATGGTTCAATGCGCCAACCCCGGTGAGGACGGTAAAGGTGACGGTCGTGCCCGCTAGCGGGGCGTCGTACTGGTCGCTAACCTTTACGACAAACGGGTCTGCCAACACGCTGCCGATGAGTCCCGTCTGGTTATCTCCGGAGATTTTCTCCAATCGCACCGCCTTCGGGCGTGAGGGGTCAACGGTTACGGTAAATTCTGTATAGATGTCGGGTGTATCGCTTGGATAGGCTTTGACGATGTATTGTCCCGCTGCATCGGTGCCGAGGGTGAGCGTCGTCGTGGCGCGTCCATTTGCATCTGTCGTTGCCGTCACAGGATTCAACGATGCGCTGGATTCGTCTCCGGAGTCAATAGAAAAAGTCAAATCTACGTCCGGCATGGGGTTTCCGTCCGCATCCCGCAATTCGACAGTAAGTCTCTGGCTTTCCCCGGGGCTAGTGACATGATTGTCGTCCGAGACATTTACCAGTTTCGGCGATGGCGGAGTTGGACACGATGGCTTACCAGTTATTATAAAGTTAATATTAGAGGTGGGGCGGGGATCTCTAGTGAGCCGCACTGTGACTGTATATGTGCCGCAGGCATTCGCATTAAAGTGCAATTCAAACCATGCACGGCCATCGTCATCAGTTGCGGATGGGGCAGACAGCGTCGCAGTCCCGTTGTTTGGACTGAGGCCCCACGTCAAGGCCCCTCCTATAGGGTTGCATGTGGGCGCGCAAAGCACCAGCCCGAATTCGTAGCGAACGCCCGGCCATCCGGGCTCAACTTGCAGGGTATGACTCTCACTGGCAACCGCACCTAACGGTACTGAGAGACAGATAAACAGTAGATAGATGAGACCAATTGTTTGCTTTTCGATAGGGGCGCTTGACACTTGAGAGTCTCCGATTCAACACGATCCAATAACTACTGGCAGTGGATTGACAAACTGCATTGCCTTAGATTGGATATCTATAGTCATTTGTGAGTAATGCGTAAAACGTAAAGCGTAATGAGAAAAAGCGTTGGGTTAGGCTTTGCGATTCTTGCCAAGAGCGGCGTCATATTTTAGGAATGGTAGACTATGCTTTGTGCGCATTCGGCATTTTCCGCTTTACCCAACCTACAAAATCTCGTCATCAAAAATTCCTCCTTTCTTTATTCTAGCAGTCCGTTCTTGATTGCATCAGGAAGTGCAATTTAATCAATCTGAGCCGCCTTTTTAATATACGACCAGGCTGATTTACTGATTTAGGCGACGGGCTTTTGCTGGCGGAAAGGAAAGGGTTGCTGTATACCCCAAAAAGCGCCAGCCACCCGTCATTTAGACCTTAGGATAGTTTTTTAATCGCGCCGGGGAGTGCAACAGTCGCATTGTGGATGAATTGTGGATAACTTTGCACGCTCTCGGTTATTTCACGTGTTCACTTTTTGACCTCCTGACACGCCTATTGAACGCCGAACGGCATGCCTTGATTCCAATTGCAACACCAGCACATCAAACGGCCGAACAGTTCCTCGTTCTCTAATATTTCGCCGGATTCGATTGCGCGAACAACTTCCTGCGCTTGACCCATTGGAACGCTATCAGAATTCGACATTACTCACTCCGTGTGTTCTTGGTTAGCCTATGTAATTTCAAAGAGTTCTACAGGCGCAACGCGGACGGCGGCGGCAAGTTGGCGCCTGCGCGGTGATGCTACCATTCAACCGGTTCCGTGAGGGAAGCGTTCCCATTTTTTAACTCATTCCTGGCTCTAAACCGCCCGTATCTAGCGTACTTAAAACCCGGTCTCAGACGTATTGCCTCATCAAAGTCTTGAATCGCGGCGGCGTATTGTTCCAGTTCATATTTCGCCCTACCCCGATAACAATACGCGTCGGCATAATCCGGTGTCGTGCGTATCGCCTCGGTGTAGTCGTGAACGCTAGCCGCATAATGTCCTATCTCATACTTCGCCCTACCACGCCAGTAGTAGGCGTCAACATAATCCCGTTCCAAGCGTATCACTTCGTCGTAGTCGTGAACACAAGCAGCATATTGTCCTAACTTAAACTTTGCCGTACCTCGCCAGTAATAATAAGCAGCAACATTATCTTCATGCCTAATCGCAGCGTCGAAGTCCGCCAGCGATGCGGAATATTGTCTTAGCTTATACTTTGCCCTGCCGCGCCAATAATGGCAGTCATCTAAATGACTAAGACTGAGTCGTATAGCGGCGTCAAAGTCTGGAATTGATGCGGCGTATTGTCTAAAGGCGTATTTCGCTACGCCGCAGGCGTAGTAAGCGTCCGCAAATTTTGGATTAAATAGAATCGCAGCATCGAATTCCGCAATCGCATCAGCGTATTGCTCGAGTTCATACATTTGCGCACCATGCTCAAAATAACGAATGGCATGGGATTCTCTATCCAGTTGGTGCGTCCGAGTTCTTGACGGACGGTCTCTTTCCGGTCGCGGACTTTCCTCCTTTGCGGGTTTGCCTTTCACAAGTTGATTGGTAATTACTTCGTATGCGTTTTGGACAAGTATAAAGCGAAGTTTTGCACCGGAGGACGGATCCTTGTCCGGGTGCATGACTTTCACGCGGTCACGATAGGCTTTCTTGGCATCGTCTAGTGTCGCATTGGATACCAGCCCCAAAACGCGAAATGCTTCCTTTCGTGTCATAGTGAGTAATGAGTAAAACGTAATGCTTAATGAGTTTTTGTAGGTTGGTTTGAACGGAGTAGACTATAAGAATATAAATGCGTCGCGTGTTTTATGCGGTTCGATTGCGTTAGAAAATTTGAATAATGGAGCGTGACTCAAAGCATTTAGTTATGGTCATTTCGGCTCATACTTGAATACGGAGGAATTGACTAATTTATAATCGAGGCTAGGAAGCCTCTCCCACTGTAATTACCCCCTCTAGCTCCCCCTTGTAAAGGGGGAGAATTTTTTTGTCTCTTTTTGATACAGCGGTTCTTGAGGGGAAGGTTCGAAGACTCGAAGGCTTAGGGACTATCGTCTTCGCTGTCCGCTCAGTTGATGCCAACCTACAAAAACGGTTAACCCTCCGAGTCCATAGCCTGATTGCATTGATAAGCCTACGCGGCTAGTACCGCGAAAACCAAAAACGAGTAAGCAACTAATACAACACAGCATAGTAACTTCATTGGTGATTTCCTTATCTCTTGTTTAACTCGTGAATTCGGACGAATCAGTGCAGTCGGCGAATTATGAACAGGAATAGGTAAATTCCACCGAATGCGGTGGCTAATATGAGTGCGAGATATATCCATTCAAGCATTTTTCAATCCGATCTGAGTAGCGACAGCGAGTGCAGTTTTTGTAGGTTTAGATCAGCGGTGTAGACAATGCGTCGCGTGTGGTATATACTTTGACTGCGTTAGGAAATAAGATTAATGGAGTGTAACCAACCTACAAAATTTGAAAAAGACTAACGCTAATCGCTCAGTTGATCCTAACCTACAACGGCGTACCTACCTTTCAGTTGGCGTTTCATCGCAAAATAGGCCGTTACCCCTAAGTGTCAAGCGGGAGGCAGACACGCACTTACTGGAGGAAAGGCTTGGGATTCCAAAAGACCCCAGCCTATTCTTTTTAACGTGTCTGCCATAAGGTTAATTTCTATTTTGGATTTTGTAGGTATATCAAGGGTGACGGGGCGGGAGATGCGCTAACACGCAGAATTTCGTCAACACTGGCGCCCCCGCTTCCCGTCATAAGATGAATCATTCAGCGCCGCTGATTACTATTCACATCGGAGTATTCACCCTAACGCACTAATCGCTGGCGGCAAAAGCCGTTTTACGGCGACACCGCTTCGTTTGCGGCGAAAGGCACTAGGTTGCCGTCCTTGATAATCAGCACAACCGGTTCGTAAAGCGCCTCGCCCTCGGCGTCAAATGAGAAGAGCCCGAGGTTGGTGCCAAAATCTTGCACCGCAGCCAAAGCATCGCGAATGGACATTGAATCCGGAATCGTAATTGACGCAGAATCCTCTGAAAATGTCGCCTCTAAAATCGCGTGGTAAAGGATGTAAAGCGCCGCGTATGACTGAGCTGCCCACGGGTCGGGCGCGATGCCGTATGCCGCTTGGTAGCCGGCAACAAACGACTGATTCATCGGATTGTCCACTGTGCTATCCCAACCGGTGAAAGTGATAACGCCGTCCGCCGCGGCGCCCGCTTGTTGAATATCGTTGATACCTAATTCCGGAACGATATAATCCGCCTCAATGCCAATCTCCCGTGCTTGTACCACCACGCTCACGATTTCGGGAGCCAGACCTGAAACAAAGAGCGCGTCCGGGTTAACTTCCATTATCGCGGTCAATTGCGCTGTGAAGTCGGTGTCGCCGGATTGGTACGTCTCGGTCAACAACACTTCCACGCCGCGGTTCAAAAGCGCCGCCGCCAAGTGTTCGTAGCTGCTCGTGGAGTAGAGATCGGCGTCGTCATATATCATAGCCGCGCTTTCATAACCGATCGCCTCATGCGTAATGTAGACACCCGCCGGATTCATCTTATCTACGGCTAGGGCGGCGCGAAAAATGTAATCCCCTATGCTGCTCAGACCGGCGGCGGCTGACACGGAACTTAAAACCACTACCTGATTCTCTTGCGCTATCGGGAAAGCGTGCTGGGCTTGATTCGATATGGCAACCCCCACAATAGCGGGAACGCCCGCCTGAATCAGCCGTTCAAACGCGGATACCATGCCGTCTCGGGTGCTCATGTCATCCTCAACAAGGAAATTAATCGTAAGCAGGTTGTTCGGCAGCCCGTTGATTTCGTCGCGTGCAAGATTAAAACCGCGCTCCATCGATAGACCATACGGCGCGGCGTACTCGCCCGTGAGCGGCGCAACCAAGCCGATGTCAATCGAAGCAGGGGCTTCAATATCAGAACCGTCGTCCGTTTGGGTCAATAGTTCAGCTACTATATCGCAACCGCAAAGCCCGGCAACGAGACCGATAACCGCAGTTGCGAAAACGAATTGGGAGATGCCTGTTCTAATCATTGGGTGACTTTCCTTTGTTTGGATTTTTGGGTTATAGGTTTTACGCCTTCAATACGTTTTAGGAAGTCCTCAACCTCATGGTGGGTTGGACGGCGTCCGCAGAGACGTTTGGCTGCGTCCGCGATGGTATCTAACAACTCATCCTCTTCGATTAGTTTTTGCGTTTCGCCGCGGAAATCTTCAGGAGAATCGCGCATTGTTCTTCCTTTCACCACGCATATAACGCCGTCAGTCGGCGTAATTGAATTTTGCAATAAAGGCGACGGGGGCAGGAATACTCTGATACAGAGTAAGTCCGCAGGATTGGATCTTTTTTCCCGCGCCCCGTCATAAGACAACCAAATATGTGCAAGGCCTAATCCTTCTCCTTCGCGTTAATAGTCAACCGGCGAAGGTACTCAACATTCATGTCGATACACTTCCGAATAAGCGAGCCAAACGAAACTCCGGTCGCGTTCTTGGCTTCTTTCAAGATAATTTCCTGCCGTTCCGTAAGGCGAATCATCACGTGGGATTGGGCGTCCTCTTTGTCGTTGTTCATGGACACGTTATAGTACCCCCTTTCTTTTAACCATGAGCGACAGGGAACGGATTGACACAAGAGAGTTGGGGCAATGAAAAGTGCTTTACCCGCGCCCCGTCATGCGTTGTTCGTCGGTAGAAAAACCGCACCCGGACCACGCTGACCGGGTTTGATAGACATACCACCTAAATTGCCGTGCTGCTATTAGTAGGTTATTCAAAGAATTCCAATTGACCATCGGCGACAATCAATATTTTCGGCTCGTAAACCGCATCCCCGACGGCGTCAAAAGAGAACTTACCGAAGACAGTGTCGAAATCCGCGATATTTGCCAATGCGTCTCGAATCGCGTTTGCGTCAGTGGATTCGGCGTTGGCAATGGCTTCCGCCAGTACATGGAGCGTGGTGTAAGACCGCGCCGCGGAATTACTCGGCTCCACCCCGTATTTGGCGCGATAGGTCTGGACGAAAGCGCGGTTACCCGGTGTGTCGGCTGTACTTACCCACCCGACGAAAGTAATTGCCCCCTCGGCAGCCGCACCCGCTGCTCGTACGTCAGCTATGGTCAAGGTTCGCATAACAAACGGCACCGAGTCGGGTATACCGAGTTGGCGCCCTTGGGTCAGAATTCCCGGTTTTTCCGGCGATAAAGAGGAGACAAAGATAATATCGGGATTTGCGTCCCTTATCCGAGATAATTGTTCGCTAAAGTCGGTGTCGCCGCCTTGAAACGCTTCTGTAACCAATACCTCAACGCCCTTCGCGGCAAGCGATTCCCTCACCGCCGCATCGCTATCCGTAGAGAAGACATCGCTTTCATCGTACATCGTAGCGGCTTTTTGATAGCCGAGTTTTGCGTAAGTCGCCTCAATACCGCTTGGAATCAGCACGTCTGTGGTGAGAGAGACACGAAATGCATAATCGCCAATCGCGCTGAGACCGCGTCCGGCGGATGTTGGGCTAAACGCCACGACCTGATTCTCTTGCGCAATCGGGAACACGACTTCTGCCTGACTTGAGGTAGCGGGGCCGAGGATAACGGTGACGCCAACCTGCGCAATCAGTTTATTGAATGCTTCAACCGCACCTTCAATGGTGCTTCGATCATCCTCTACGATAAACTTGACGCTTCTCTCTCCGAGTTTTGAGTTGTTAATCTCTTCGAGAGCGAGTTCATAGCCGTTGACCGTGGGTTCCCCAAATGTAGAGGTAAGCCGTCCCGTAATGGGTAGCACAACACCGATGGGAATCTCTACACTCACATCTTCCATATCAGGCGGCGCGGGGAGGAGTAGTTGCCCAATCTGGTCACAAGCGGAAAGCCCAATTATGAAGAGGACAATCGCCGGTACAAACGAAAATGGTGTAATTCTTCCGATATACATTTTGACATCCGTTGTTTTGAAATGAAAAATTTGGGCAGACGGGACACGAATTGACATAGGAGTTTCGTTTCCATGGGACAATTTATCCGCACCCCGCCATATTAAGTTTTGGCGGTGACAAACAGAACCAAGGAGATTGTATTATCCACAGCACTTACAAACTATGAGCAACACAAAAACTGTTTGCCACCATACGAGAGATTACTGCGATTCTGCCAACGCAATCACACCGCAGCCGATTCGCGCGCCGGCAGCCCCTGAGGGCTGGGACGTAAAGTCGTCGGCGCCGGCATGGACGATTATGCCTTTTCCGACAACGTCGCGGATGGAACCGGTACCGATTTCCCAAAGGTCTGTCGCCAATTCGATTTTGCCGGTGCCGTCCTCGCCAACCATTATATTGCCAATGTCTCCGAGATGAAATTCGCCCTCACCCCATTTGCCGTGGGCGGTGTTCGTCGGATTCCAGTGCCCGCCTGCCGATGTCCCGTCCGGTGCGCTGCAATCACCGTATTCGTGGATATGAACTGCGCGGAGCCCTGGTTCCGCGTTCTGAATTTCAATGGTTAGCGCGATTGTGTCTCCAATCTGTTCGAAAACCGCCGTACCGGTTACATTGCTCCCGCTTGTCGAACCTATCGATGCGTGCGCCTGTTCTGACGGCGGCGGCAACAGGTCAGCCAAATCCTGTACCGCATCACAACTCAGAAAAGCAATCGAAACGGCAATCACCAGTGACAGCATTAAGGCTTGTCTTCCAAACACGTTAACCCCTTTTTTCATCGTTAACTCCTTTCGCTTTACTCCATCAAATGGTAGAAAACGTACCCGAGCTACGCCGCCCGGCTGCGCTCGATCTAACACCAAACTCGGGACTATTCTTGCCCAAATAGGCGTCCTGTACGCCTATTCGGTTACTCGACGACTACCGGGGTTAACCCGGCTCTCGCCATAAGGTGGCGGGGAATTACTGCGATGGGAAAGGAAGGGTATTTCAGCCCCAATTAAAACCATCGCAGCCGCCCGTCATAAAGGGTTACCTGTTTACTTTGCCATTCACGATTTTCACAATCGCCTAAGCACCGCATCAAGCTTTACCGCTGGAATTTGCTCTGTCCACTCGTTCAAATTCGCAACTAAGGCTATCCATAACAAGCGTAAGTACATGTCCGTCCTGCCAATGCGATAAGCAATTGACGAGCGTGTATAAAAAGTGTCTGGCATCTTCGGGTTTCGTTCCGAGAGGCAATCGTATTTGACTAGTTCCAAGGTATAAATCTAATTTAATTAACCGAATCGACTTGATATTGTCCGCATTGATAAACCATATTTTGTCATCGTTGGCATTACAAGGGACAATGTAAATCCATCTCATGGGCTATTACCTTCGTTCGTAATAAGGCGGCGGGGACAGGAGCAGTGTTAGTTGTTCTGTCAATTGGCTAGATTCCCCCACTCCCGTCATAAGCAAAACAGTTACGTTAAAAGGCGGCAGGCAACAGGGATAAGGAAGAATACGTTAAGCGATCGCACATAACGCCTAATCATCAAAAAACCCTGCCGCCCGCCATAAGAACTTGACTTGCTTTCATTTTGCGTTTCACCGTCCGCGGCACAACCGGCGGTTGCGTCCGTATCCGCAAAATGTGCAAAGTCCCTTTCGCCCGCTGTGCGCGCCACTGAATAATTCAAGTGTATCCATGCCGAACTGCGGACAATATGTTGGGACTTTTTTCAGACTGGGTATTTTTTAGTTTTTTTTGTGTCTATATTCGTAACAAAACGCCTTTCGCGCCAGACATAAGAGCGTATTGGTTTAAATGTTCGTTAAAATCAATCTAGAGGAGATGCTCTAGCATGAAAGTAACAACGCCAGCAAGTAATCCAATAATGAAAAAATAAAGGAGTAGAAAACCAAAATTGAACATTGTTTCACCTCCATTTGCCGAAATAAGTGAGGGGGCAAGTGCGGGGGTGGTCGGTGTCCCGTTGATAAACATAGGAGCGCGCTTCACGTCATGAGTTGATACATAGCGTCTAAGCATCGCAATCAGTGCCGCCCGCCAAACAACCGTGCCATGCAATCAGTATGTGTTTCACCTAAGGCGGATTGATTGAAAGGGTGACGAGGGCGCGCGTTTGCGTTACAATCTGAAATCCATCGACAAATGAGTCCCCCGCCCAGTCTTAAGACCTCTGTCAGTATTGTTAATCCGACCGGTCTTGACGATCTCAGCGATACTTTTTTCTCCGATTGAAGACAATGGTCTCTATCAGGAAATCTATCCAACTTCTGCGTGGGCAGACCAGGTGCTAAATGATTCTCCTGATGCATCAAGCTTGATGTTCATCTTTTCACCCGGCGGCAAGGGCAAGTAGCTTGGCATAGTTGGACCTAGTTCTGTGCCATTTGACAGATGGACTTCAACTCTAACGCGTTGCAGTGTACTGCTGGTGGTATTTTCTACCGTACCAACAAACGCCCTTGTTGCGGCATCGTAGTTGAGTATTAACCTTGCACCGCTTCGTACATCATCATAAGTGTCGCCTTTGGCAAGCATTTGTAACGATTCTTCGTCCTCTACCGTGCCGCAAGCGAGGATAGCGATCAGCACCGTGAGTAAAACAATGTTGAATTTCATTTGATAGTCCTTTTTTGTAATTTAAGCATACAAATTCAACTGGGGCGGAAATATATTATGTAGCCTTCCATTTAGCTATTGCATCATGCCCTAAAACAGAAGCAACCGCCATAAGGTCAATTTAAATAAAATATAGGGAATTCCCTTCCCTCCTTCCATTCCCCGGCGAAGGGGAGCGGCAGGCATCACGGAGCCGTGATGTCGCCTCCTGCCGCGGGAAGGAAAATTGGATGCGTCAATCTCTTGGACCGGCCGGATCAGAGAAAGACGAATTGGCTCTCATAGTATGGCACAAACCGTGCCAACGGTCAGACCAAGGAAAGGTTCAACTCTGTAGAGACGGATAAATCCAGTGGTAGTCTAGGTTCGATGGATTTGCGAAGCAGCCGGGCAGGCAGTTAGCGTGACAGGGTGCAGGTTGAAAAAGTATCAAAATGAGACTGGAAAGGCGTGCAAAAATAGAGGAAATCGGCGGGGAATCCTGTAATGACGCGGGATGCGGGCGTTTATCTCAAAATAGGACTGAGTCTCATTTTGGGACAAATGAAAGAGGGTTTAAGGACGGATTAGTTCATTCAAAAAAAAAATTTTAGCACAACTGTTTCAAGTTTTATTTATTTTTCGGTAATTTCTGAGTGATATGCGGTGCGGTTAGGAATCAGAACCTACCGGAATGGGCCGCGCAGTTTATACAACTTCAATTTCCGATAAAGTGTTGATTGACCAATCTTCAATGCTTACACCGTAATGGACTAGTATGACTGTCTAACATTGGGGGTAAGTTCAGTGCTGAAGCAGGGATTGAAACGCCGAACGGACAGCAGTCTCGCGTGTGGCACCGAGCCGATTGAACTGATTGAGCGCGGCGTAGTAATCCCTGATGGGTTTGTGGGCTGGTTTAAGATTAAGGTTTTCCATACGAGACATCGTCGAGATTTGAACCTTTATCTACAGCAGTTGAAAACGCACTGAATCGGATTCTTTAACTAGAGACAGCGGTTGAGACCGATTACAGATTACCTGCGATAACTACTTAATCCCTTCAGAGCATTCGTGTGCTCCGATTCTGATTTTCGGCGTTCTTCTCTCAGCGCCGGCGCAGATTTGAGGAGCAGACTCGCGGCTTGCAAGCGAATTTTTTCGTCGTCGCTGTCGAGCAGCTTGTCCAATACAGAGATTGCTTTTTGTGCGCGGGCAGAGACGGCTGCGATTTGCGCTTCGAGATAGGAGTTGCGTGCGGCTTCCAGTTCGCGCTTAAAATCCGGGTCGTGATTTCGCCACCGGTTGACTGTCTCTCGTGTTTTACCGATTGCTTCGCCGACTTCGGCATCGGGTTTGCCTTCAATAATGAGCGGTATCGCTTGTATCTGCTCCTCAGTCAAACCGTAGGGAGTTGCGCCGCTTTTCAGCTTGGTTGCGACCAAAACTTTCATCTCATCCAGCAACTCATTGAACTCGCTATCTTCTTCTTGCGCCCACTCTAAGATTGTGCCTTTTTTCAATCTAGTCGCGATTTCAGCATCGGCATAGGAGACGTTGCTGAAAACGAGCGCGGCGGCGTGTTTTTCTTTGGTTTCATACCCTCCGCCTAACACGCTCTGGGCAATCTCGGCGATGAACAGCGGCTGTGCTTCCCACTCGCGAATGACGGCGGGGGACACGCCGACAGCGGCAGCAAGCTCTTGTGTGTCTCTTGTATCCCAGAGCGTCGCCGCCCAAGCCTGTTCTTTGCTGAGTTTCATCATCGGTTTCACCGTTGGTGCGGCGGCAGGTTTTGATTTTTTATTGACGTTCATTTATATCGCTCCTTATTCGGAATGTTGTAAAATAATTCGTTTAGTTTACGGGTTGTCCAACCCGTAACGGGATATCACAAACCCTCACACCATGTCACATATTGTGAGGTAACATGTGACATTTCGGCTTTCGGCTGCAATACCTTCAGAAATCCGCTTTACATGCGGGTTCCAAAGGTTTTTTGAATGCTCCGCATTCTCCGTTCTATGTCACAAAATATCACATATTGTGAGGTATCTGTGATGTGGGAAATGGCTCGCGTAAGATTGGCTGAAAACCGCTTGACGTAAGGATTCAACGCATATTTTATTTCCTTGAGCCACCACTGTATGTCACAAAACCTCACAAAATATCATACATATGGCACATTGGCGATTTTTTGCCAAAAAAAAGGCGCACCATCTCCTTTGAAGGCATAGGTCTCCCTCCACTAGAAAATGGTACGCCGTGATTATATTATATCAACACTAATTGATGTTGTCAAGTTTTTTTCGAAATTTATTACGTCGCGTCCGCCGGAATCGTTGCAGAATACTGTCTGAATCAGGATTTGCAGGATGCATTTCATCCACTCCCAATTGTTATCGTTATTCTTTCAATTAGCCGGGCAGTTTCAGTAGGTTGGGTAGAGCGGATGATTCCAAAACGGTTCACGTAGTAATTAACCGTTGCAAATTCTAATGATGCTGTTGTCTATACCCGCAGAGCGAAACCCAACGATCAACTGAGCGAATAGCGAAGGCGATAGTCTTCAGTATTAAAAACCTCCGGCAACCCGGGCAACTTCCGATTAAAATACACCGCTCCGAATTCTGAATACTCTCACTGTTTTTTCTTGTTCCAATCGTTCTGGTGTTGGCGTATGCCGGATGGCTATTCGAACGTTTCAAAAACGTTGGGTTTCACTACGGGCAAGTTACTAAAAACGTCGTTCGGTGTTTCGAACGGAATTTCTCCATAGGAATGTATTCGGTGTAACCCGCTCTACCCAACCTACAAGAACTCAGCCATCGGGGAATCCGCCGGAATGTCTTCCGAAGTCGCTTCACGTTCTTCCAGGACACGGTAGACGCCGTGAAACTTTGCACGCGTACCTGCATCTCCAATCAACGCAACAATAAAGTCACAATCTCGAAAAACATGGTTTTTTTGTTTTTAAGAGCTTGGTAGCGGTCAAACCAACCTTCGTTAATAAGCCTACCGTCATTATCTTGGTGACGAACCAGTTTGGATTTGCAATGGGCATCGAAACCACGAAGAGTCAAGAGGTCAAGAATGCCAAATTGGTTTTCCATAGGTTTTACTCCATAATTTGATGTTAGACAAAAAATCTTGCGTTGAAATTACCCCAAAAACTGGACAGTCAATTCAGGCGGATTTAGGGCGGGCAGAACGCTGTTTCACGAGTCGTTATGGCGTTTCTGTTGGCGTGACTTGCCGTGGGGTTTTGCGAAGATTTAAAAGCGTTGGGTTCGCTAAGCGCATGTTGTTATTGAACTTAATCGGTGATTCGAAGGTAAATTCTCAATTGAAATGTATTTGTGACATTCCGTTTAACCCAACCTACAAAAACATGGTCCGAAATCATTTTTGCTTCGGGTCTGAATCTGAATTCACGGGAATCTTATTTTCGTTGAATACGCGCTTATATTCCAAACGGACCGCGCCGAAATTAATTAAAAGCCCGATCTCAAAATCGTAAGCTAACACGTAGTTTTTAGCGTGTGCAACATGAACGTCCTCAAAGGCAGTCAAGGCTTTTAATTCAACGACGACACGATTGCCTACAATAAAATCGACTCTTCTGGTTCCTATTTCAACCCCCCGATAAAGGATCGGTTGCTCCACCTCTCGACTAAAACTGAGCCTAGCCCTGTCCAACTCAATAGCGAGGCACCGCTGATAAATTACTTCCTGAAAGCCGTTCCCAAGGGCTTTATGAACTTCCATAGCGCAACCGATGATTTTATATGTCAGTTTGTCCTCAATCATCCTGAAAATCCTTTAATCTTGAGTACCCTGATTCAGACAATATACACGCCTTGGTCCAATTTCATGTCTGCTTCCGGTCTGAATCTGTATTCGCGGGAGTATTTTCGTAGTTGAAGATGCGCTTGTATTCCAAACGGACCCCACCGAAATTAATCAGTTGCTGTAGATTGGGTAGAGCGTTCAAGCGACCGAATAGGAAAGGCGATATTTTTAATCACAGCGAAAACTATCGGGATAAATCCGAAAGCAGTCTGAAATTGAATATCTAGTAGGATTTACGCAGGTGCAGGATGAGGCGTTGTAATCTGACGATTCGTCACGAATGCGGGGCAAGATGCCCCGCCTACAATGGGGGTAGCGTCTGACTCCTCCTTGCCAAGGGGGAGGATTTTACTAGACAAGACTATCGTCCTCCCCGTTCAGTCGGTTGATTCGTCAAAATTTCAACCCCAAACTAACGCGGTGGGCACGCTGCAGATGCCCAAAATCGGCAAACGCATAATCGAGGGAAAGCATCGTCCCCGCAAAATCCATATGCATACCTAAGCCGAGCGTAAGCCCCTCTTCATCATCACCCCGGTCAGCGCCCAACCGGAATTTATAACCGCCGCGGAGCGCAACCACCTTTTTGTACCAATACTCCAAACCGAAATTTACCCGTTCGCTATTGTCGTTCGGATGGTTGCCGTCGAGTGCGACCGTGAGCAGGTTTTCGTTAGAATCAATCAAATCGTAGGCGATGCCGAGGCGGAAATTGGAAGGCAACGGAAATTCCACGGTTTCTAATTCAGCCGTTCGCGTCGGATTCGTCGTGTCCGGATACGGGCGGTAGTCCGCGTTTCTGGGATCGCCCGCCGCTTCGGCGCCGGTCTCAAGGTCGGGACCGCTGAAGCGCATTTCAGGCCCAAAATTCGAGAATGACATTCCAATGCGCAAACTTCTCCAGCCGGTGTGGTACAAGGTGCCGACATCCACGGCAACCCCTCTGGCGCTCTCGCGGTGAATCTGTTGATGGATGTATTTGGCATTGACACCGAAGGAGAGGCTGACCCCGGATTCTTTTTCGTAAAGTTGCCTGGAATACGCCGCCGATACCGCCGCATCCCACGCCGAGAACCACAACCCCGTCCCATCCGGCTTTGAGAGCGTGGTAATTTCCATATCCGGGACGTTCAGAAATGTAACGCTTGCGCCCAAGGTGCCCACCTTGTCAATCGGCGTGGCGAACGCAAGATAGTTGTACCGCACATCCGCCAACCATATTGTGTGCGTGTCTGAAAAGCTGGTGTGTTCGAGTTGGCTTAACCCGGCAGGATTCCAGTAAATGCTTGTGACATCGTTCGCAAGCCCGCCAAACGCGCCGCCCAAACTATCCACCCGTGCGCCGGGTCCAATTTTCAGGAACTGTGCGCCCGCAGTACCGACATTTGTGGTCGCGTTACTCGGAGCCGCCTTTAAAAACACGGCGGCAACTATAAGCATAGAAATTATCGGGGTGAATCGCCGCTTGTCCATCGCTTTATTCATAAAAATAGTTTTGTGCATGGTCTTCTCCTGCTGAAGAACGCGCCTCAAAGGCGCATCCCCATTTATCGAATAATCGCAAACCGGCTAATTCTATTACCGACGACAGCGTCGCTCTCATCGCGCGCTTCAACATGATAGATGTAGACACCGCTGGCAAGGGCTTGATTGTACAGGTTTAGCAGCTCAAACGTCTCCGTGCCGCCCTTATCCCCCTGCGCCAACCGATCATCCGGACTGAAGGCTGCGGTATGTTCGTGTTCAATCTCTCGCACTAACTCGCCCGCCATCGTATAAATTCGTATCGTACATCGCGGCGGGAGATGCGTGAAGAAGATTTTATCCGTCCCTTCGGCAGTCACCGCCCGGTTGGTGACGAAATAGGGGTTCGGCACAACGCGAATACGTCCTAGATCCGCTTCAATGTTTTCCGCGGTAAGCGTCTCTTCGCCCGTCTTCAGAAGCACTACGTCACCGTCCTGCGGGGCGCTGACGCCGCCCATCTCAACCATAAACACATCGCCTGCGGAGATTTCACCGTTGGGATCTTTGATGTACACGTAACCGCCCCGAATGTAAATTCGAAAATGATCTGGTGTAGCTTCCCGACTATAGGTATCGACCCAAATGGGACCTGCTTGAATTGCATACCCATCGGCGCGCTCCGCGTTGAAAGCAATCTCTTCGCCCGTATTCTCATCCATCACTTCGACGTGTGTATCGTCGACAAACCTAATCGAGTACGTATGCGGGCGGTAATATGTCGACCACCAGACGTTGGGCCACGTGTTCTCTCCGACGCCGGGCGACTGAATGTCCACCGTCCAGCCCGAAACAGAGCCTTCGCTCAGCTCAACGTTGATAATCGGGTTTTCGGTCGGACTCCCGTACGTTACATCGACGCCCTTTATTTTTAGGATAACGCCGTCAAACATCGGGGAGAGCACCTCCACAGCCTCGCCGTGAGGAGGGTCATACCACGCAAACGATTGCCGTTCCACCACCGTCTGATTTGTCGCCGTGTCAATAATCTCATAACTGGGCGGCTGGTACCCGGGACCTGTGATATACGCACCGGCATCAGTCTGTTTCGCGCCCTGCCAGACGATTCTATATTCATGTCCCGTCACCCTGTTCGGCGCAAGTACCATCGGTTCTACCGTCACCGTCCCTGTGATGCCCGATGGCGTATCCACAACATCGGCGGTGGCGCCTCGATACCCCGCCGGTTGCGCACGCGGAACTACATGAACCATCGTCTCAATCTGGCTGCTTTCCATCGCAATAAGCCCGGTTTTCGGATTGCCCGTATCATAAGAGGTAACCGCATAGGTGTACTCAAGGCCGTTGGTCAACCCTTCGTCGGTGTAGAAATTCTTGATGCCCGCATCCTCGCCGAGCGCTATTGAAGGCGTAGAAACAACCCGGAAGATATCGCCCGCCACTGGAGGGCCTGAAGGTCCATCCGAAATTGATACATACAAACCGCCAAAGTAGATTTGCGCACCGGAACGGTAGGTTCCATCAGGATACGGTTCACCCGTAGCCGAGTCTTTCACCACAACATACCCCTCACCGTTCGCGGGAAATTCCGGATTATGCGCCATTACCTCCCAGAGCGTCGTATTAATTACCTCAAAGGACGTGCTAGAGTTAAATTTGATTGCGTAAACCGCACTTTTGAAAAAGTCGGAAAAAAACGGCTCATCGCCCTCGCTTGTAATCGTAGCGTCCGACTGCTTGCCGACATGCGCCACTGTGAAGAAGTTGCCGGTTGCGCTCGGTTTATCAAATTCCATTAACATCGTCCAATCTTCCACAGGGTTGCCGGACGATGAATCGTAGGACGTATCTCTCCGGTACACGCGATAACCTTCAAATATCTTCTCCGAATCGGTCACATCAACATACTCTTCGATACTCTTATTCACACCTTGGTCCACCCAGCGTCCATCGCTTTCCCAAATGAG
Organism: Candidatus Poribacteria bacterium; assembly: GCA_028819845.1. GTDB lineage: Bacteria > Poribacteria > WGA-4E > WGA-4E > PCPOR2b > JAPPKS01. The sequence goes on from JAPPKS010000006.1 coordinate 44,857, forward strand.
TGTCACCTGTCCGTCAGCAGGGAGTGCAGTGACCAGCGGGGATGGCGGCGGCGCCGGTGCAACATACGCATCATCGTACAACTTCTGCGCCCAATCCGAAGATGCCTGCAGCCCTTCAAGCCCCTCGCCGATCGCCACTGCCGCGATGACCGTGAATTCCTGACCGGGAGCGAACGCTGCGATGGGGCCGTACGACTGGATAAAGCGCTGGTCGTCGTAATTCGCGGGAAGCGGTTCAACGCCGGGGATGCTGATTAAAGCGTACTTTTCCGCGTCAGTTGTTGGATCGGTGGATATCGTAATCCGTTTGTGCGCCGTAAAAGGAATCTTCGCCCCGGAATCCTGCGCGTTGTCCCCAACATACGCATCTAATACCCGCAAACCGATGTACCCGACCGCAGACGCATTGGAGAAGCCGTAAGAGAGAAAACGGTTCGGATGGGCTTCAGGGTTGAGCGCATCCGGCGTCTCATCTAGCGCAACAAAGTCGTCAGCCGAGTAGCTCGCCGTGCCCGTTTCGTTGCTAGAGATATCAACGTCGTACCGGAACGCCATGAATAGGTCTTCAAGCGTCTCGTTCCCAACATTTTTGACGTTATATTCCAGAATAAAAAAGTCGTAAAGCGGCGCATAACTCCACTGAAAACCGTTGACGTCAAGCTCCAACCCGAGAATTAATCCTTTATTCGCCTCAGCGTTCATGTCCGTGCATCTGAACCGAATCGCTTGGCTCGTCGGCGTCCCTTGCGTTGTTACACCGGGCTTATCCGAAATCACCTCGGGTACATCATCAGTCGGCCAAATTTCACTCTGCCTGCCATCCGATTCAGAAACCCCAACTTCGCCGCCAATCTTGGCGCCGATCCAGATATTGCCCTCATAAAGGTAAGAATCGTTCGTTCCCGCGGGCCACCAACCTGACGGGTTAGCGGTCGGGTTGCTGGGGTATCCGACGACTGCGGTGTTGTAAACAGCAGACGATAGATTGCCTACGTCAAGCGCTTTCCAATCCACACCAGCCTTCACCGGTAGAATTGCTATGGCGAATAGCGCGGATGCCAGTAATGCAGTAGGCATAAATCCACGTGTCTGCCCTGTTCCGTGGGTTTTCATTTTTCCCTCCTGAAAACGAGGTTAAATACACTCAAAATCTCTTACTCATATAGCCGAATCAAACAATTCGCCGAAAATTCAAGGCTCTAATACAACTCATGGATCTTTTTCAGTGACGGTAATTGTTTTCAACTCAATATTGCTAACACGAAAGTGCGGGAACTCATGATGAACTCAATCTGTTGGCGTCCCTGAAAGCCTCTGTCCTTGCACGACTAAAATCGGCGCCTGATTTCCTTATCACTCTATGTCATGGCTATCAATTATTCCACATCTCCGCGCGCCGCATGAATATCAGGGGATCTGCCACCCATTCGGCATAGCCGATATTCCGGTCATCTGTCAAATAGTTGAGTTTCTCGTCAATGCAACTAGCTAGCGCCGCATCTTCCACCGCCAGCGTAAATCCGCCGAGTTCTACTTCCTCGTCAAGGACGCTGACAGTGAATGTATTATTGTAGGCTTTCACAGCATCACGGTTTCCAATCTCACCCCTGGCTATTGCATCAATTGTACCCGCCGCCAAGGCATCAAGGAGTTCCGATTCACCACCCTCATCTCCAAAATAAATGACTTGCGGCATATTTTCCAAGGGCGGATAGAGATGGCTGCGTCCAGCCAAATTCGGCGTGGCGTTGGCGGCGGTAATCATGTACATCACGGTGCCATCCGCAACGACAGTGCCTTGCGGTGTCGTAACTCGCGTACCCTCGGCGAGAACACCGTTGGCATCAACAAGTCCCGTCAGTTCCAGCAAACGTGCTTCTCCAGTGGTTGCGTAAAGCACGCCAACGCGCACATCGCTGGTCAAATCGGCATAGTCGGCCAGGCGTTCTGCATCTTCGGTGCGCACCAAAAGCGACTGGCGAAACTTGATATGCCCTGACGTAAAATTAACGGCTTTGTCGCCGTTCTCATCTCGGGTGCGGGAGTCGAGAATCGTGATACCGCCGCCGACAATATCGTATTCTGGATAAGCGGACTTCAGCCAGATGTCCGGCCAAACCGCAATTGGGTGGCGGGCAAACGACAAGCCCGCCCCTTCCATAGTTTCAAGTGCCGTCAACAGGTCTGCCTCATAGCCAAGATGTGTACTAAAGCCCTCGGCAGTAGGTTCTTCGTCGGCACTGTAACTCACAGGTGAAAAACAGGCGTAGAATCCAACATTGAGGACTTGACCGCCATCTGTGCAGGCTTGCGATGGCGAAGTGGGATGGAGAATTGGCTGAAGTTGATCGCAGGCGGCAAGCCCCGCAATCGCAAACACGCAGGTGAGTATGATGATTTTCTTGGTGTTCATCTCGGCAACACCCTTACCGATAAAATGTTCGTTTTCCACCGCCCATGCAATAATCCTTACGAGGTGGTTCGCCCTTCGGGTCGCTTTGGAGATTCCCCACCTGTTCTTTATGACTTCCTTATTTTCGGCAATAGCGGTAACGGTATAATCGATATTCGGAATAAAATACCGGCACGATTATAGCACAGGTTCCGAATTTCGTTCAAACAAATAAAACCCGCTCTTTTTTACTCATGGATAGAGGCTATAAACCTTTATACCGAGTGCGACGCCGATGAGGCTCCAAAGCCCCCAAGCGAGGAATTGCCCCAGAATGAAGCCCAGAAACAACGGCAACGCACGGCGATAGGCGCCAATCCCGCCGCCCTTGAAGACAAGCCGCTTGAGCAGCCATCCCCAGAAGATAGAGAACCACATGCCGCTAATGCACCATCCGTACGAAACAGCGAACCCCACAGGGTAAAACGACCACCAGAGAAACCGGCGCTTTAAGTACGCAAGCAAGACCGTAAAGGCGAATCCAAACCCAAATCCGCGAATCTGCCGCGTGCTCGGGTCGCGGGGATTGGTAATCCAACTCGAAAGGAATTGGAACGGCGCGACGGCATCCCATCCCTGCCTGTAGTGATGCTGATAGTAAAGCACGATATGCGCGCCAATGGCAATCAACGACCCGACAATGCCGGCAAAAATCATCGCCGCCACAAGCCGATTGTCCCGTATCCGCAGCGCTGAACCAATCTTGAACCCTTCGAGTTGGTGGGGCATCGGGTGAGAACGGTAACCGTAGGAGAGCCATTGAAGCAGTGTCGTCAGCGAAAGATTTTTTGCACCGACAACACGCGTCCCCGTAAACATGATGATAAGCCGGTCCGGCAGCGCGTCATGAAGTTCATGCGTGGGCGGCCCCAACTCTGCACGCATACGCGCCATAGCAATACACATGAGAAAGTGAATGATAAAGTAGAGCGCCGCCACCCAGTACGGCAGGCCCGCAGCGTGCCAAAACGCAAGCATGAGAAGAAACCCGCCAATCCCCCCGTAGATTGCGAAACGGTACAACGGCTCCTGCTTTGACGCCTCCCCGCTTCTGCTGAATAGCCCGATAACCATCAACCAAATATGCCGCCGAGCCGTCCAGAGTGCAATAAACCCAATGGCAAGCCATGCGCCGGCGCGCTGTTCGCCATGCCAACGGTCCAGAGGGCGCCAGCCCATCGCAGAAAATACGACATGCTCCGCTTTCCAGAACAAAAAGAAAAACCAAAGCGAGAAGGACAGCCCAAGCGGCATCAAGTAACCCACCCCCACCGCGAATAGGTAAATCTTCATCGGGAACCATGAGATAGCGCTCCACGGTTTCTCGGTCATAAACTGCGCAATTTCAATGTCCTTCAGCGGGAGCGCGGGAATCCATGGATAGAGATAGTTCAACCCGGCAAACACCTCTATTGCCAGCGCAACGGCAAAACCTATCCAAGTCAGCCTGCTTGAGAAAACGCCCGCCGTGTTGCCAATTATCTCGATGGGAAGTTGCGCAATCGGGTAGTTCAGCCGCTCATGCTCTATCCACTGTCTCCGGAGAACGATGTTGATACACAGCGTGACAAACAGGAAAATAGCCGTGAATACCGACCACGCAACGAATGGTTTAAGCCACGACAGCACAATGAAACGTTGCCAAAAAGGCTCCGTGCCGGGTTCATAATACCCCTGCAGCACGGTGAGGTCAGAGATAGTAAGCCAGTTCGGAAGGTAGGTGTGGAAAAGATTCGCCCAGTCGTTCTCGGGGGTCGCAAGCCAAAAACCGTTGATGGTCGTCGGCACAAGTTGGCGGGCAATGTCACGTCCCGAAAGCGCGGTGGCAATCGAAATCATGACGTAGAGCGTGGCAAGTTCGGATGCGGTCAGTGCGAAACGCGGGGCAAAGCGCTTTATGCCGTGATTGATCATCGCCAGCATAAACACGGTAAATAGCACAGTTGGAAAGAATGAGAAGACCGTGACTTCCCCAACAGCACGGTGCTCTGCCGCGACAATCCAGAAAACATTAAAAAAAATCAGAGGAGCCCCAAATCCGAGCACCCTGACAATAAAACGGATTGTGCTAGTGGTGTCCGCGGCACCCGGGCTCTTCGCTTGAGACGCTGAATACATCCTAAACCATTTCGTCAGGTGATTAAATCGTTAGATTCGGGGGCATGAAATTCGTTCATACAAAGTCTGCGTCACCCTAACCGCCTTGCACTGCATGCACAATCTCAACCTCGCTGCCCGCACGGACTACCGTCTCCTGCCACTGTTTTTTGGAAATTAACTCCTGATTCATGGCAACGGCAATCCCGGGTTGAACCGGATCAATTTGCAGGTCTAAAAGGAGTTGATAAAGCGATAACCCTTGCTCAACCGTCTTAAATTCGCCGTTCACACGTATATCCATCGGCTCTTCCCATCGGACATAATAATCGCCAGCGCAAAAATCACCGCGCTAATGCGCAAACCGTGACAACTGAAACGGTGAGATGATTTCCGAGGTTTTGCCCGTCAAAACGAGCGATGCAATCTCGCGGGCGGTCACCGGCGCTAGAAGGATACCGTGACGATAGTGTCCAGTTGCCATGACCAGATTCTCAATAGCCGTGGCGCCAAGGATGGGGGCGTTGTCACGGCTTCCCGGACGCAGTCCGGTCCAAGTTTCTACAATCGGGAGGTCGTAAACGCCGGGAACAGCTTCCCATGCACCCCGAAGCAGCTCGAATATACCGCCGGCGGTCAATCGGGTATCGAAACCCATCTCTTCGCTCGTCGCTCCGACGACCAGACGCCCATCATGCTTGGGTACGAGATAGACATCTGCCGGATGCGTCGCGCGGGTTGTGCGAAGCACCTTTTGAAGATTTAACCCCGACTTCATCTGCAGCGACAAAATTTGACCCTTGACCGGGCGCAACGGAGGTTTCGCATTTCGCGGCAACCCTTCAATCTCGCTAGACCAGCATCCGGCGGCAAGTACAATGACATCACAATCTTCCAGAACCCCATCGACCCACACCCCGTACGCCTTTTCACCTCGAATTTCAATTTTCTCGACGGGCGCGATTTCGTGCAGGTCTCCCCCGGCGTTCCGATATGCTGCAATCAGGGCGTGGACCATCAAACGGTTATCAACCTGATGGTCGTTTGGGCTGGATATGGCCGCCGTGATTTTCGGGGAAAGCAACGGTTCTATTTCTCTCGCCTCGGCGCCGGTGAGCCAGTCGCACGGTAGGTTCAAGAATTGTTGCGATTCGTACAGATGTTCCAGTTCACGGGCATCATCCGGGTCTACGCCGACAATTAACGTCCCCTCCGTCCGGTAGCCGATGGACATCCCGCTGTCCGCCTCCAGTGCCGCCGTCCACTCCGGATACATCTCAAGGCTGAGACTGCCCAATCGTAAGAGCGCCTTCTCCTCAAGGTGAACTTCGGCGAGCGGCGCCAACATCCCCGCAGCCGCCCACGATGCCGAACGTCCCGCGCAGTCCCGCTCATAAATGGATACAGCGCAGCCCGCTTTTGCTAGCCGCCAGCCGATGCTCAACCCAATCACCCCGCCGCCGATGACAATCACTCGCCGATTTGGATGTGGGTTGTGGCTACCCATCATTCTCCTCTGCAAACGAAACATGCATTAATATGCGCAAAACTAACTCCTAAGACGGAATCTTCAATCTTCAAATCGAAGATGGGGTTTATCCTGGTTCATAGAAACGCCAATCGCGCCCATTGGCGTTGCACGCATTCCACTCGGTTCGAAAAATTATCCGTCACCGTACACTTCCGATCCCGCCCGTTTAAATTCTGTGCTTTTTTCAGCCATCCCCAACTCCAACGCCTTCTGCTCCGTGACGCCTTGCTCTTTCGCATATTGGCGCACATCTTCCGTAATTTTCATGGAGCAGAAATGCGGACCGCACATCGAACAGAAATGCACCTTTTTGGCGGCATCTTGCGGAAGCGTCTCGTCGTGGTAGGCGCGTGCGGTTTCCGGGTCAAGGCTAAGATTGAACTGGTCTTCCCATCGGAACTCAAAACGGGCTTTTGAAAGCACATTATCGCGTTCCTGTGCGCCCGGATGGCCCTTGGCGAGATCGGCGGCGTGTGCGGCTACCTTGTACGCAATCACGCCCTCTTTCACATCCTGTTTATTCGGAAGCCCAAGGTGTTCTTTGGGCGTGACATAGCACAGCATCGCGCACCCAAACCATCCAATCATTGCCGCGCCGATGGCGCTCGTGATGTGGTCATAACCGGGAGCGATGTCCGTTGTCAACGGCCCGAGCGTGTAGAACGGCGCGTCGTAGCAGTGTTTGAGCTCAAGATCCATGTTCTCCTTAATCAGGTGCATAGGGATATGTCCCGGCCCTTCTATCATGACCTGGCAATCCTCCTCCCACGCAATCTGCGTGAGTTCGCCCAATGTTTTCAATTCAGCGATTTGAGCCTCGTCGTTTGCATCCGCGATGGCGCCCGGACGTAAACCGTCACCGAGCGAGAAGGAGATGTCGTAAGTCTTCATAATCTCGCAAATTTCGCGGAAATGCGTGTAAAGAAAACTCTCCTGATGGTGCGATAGGCACCATTTCGCCATAATGCTCCCACCGCGCGACACAATCCCGCAGGAGCGGTGCGCCGTGAGTGGAATGTACGGCAACCGTACACCCGCATGAATCGTGAAATAGTCGACGCCCTGCTCAGCTTGTTCAATCAGCGTATCGCGGTAAATATCCCAAGTCAGCTCCTCCGCCTTGCCGCCGACCTTCTCAAGCGCTTGATAGATTGGAACCGTGCCAATCGGTACAGACGAATTCCGGAGAATCCATTCCCGGGTTTCGTGAATATTTTTGCCCGTAGACAAATCCATGACGGTGTCCGCACCCCATTTCGTCGCCCATCTCATTTTTTCAACCTCTTCTTCAATAGAAGAAGCCACCGCCGAGTTGCCGATGTTCGCGTTAATCTTTACCAGAAAGTTTCTGCCGATAATCATCGGCTCGCTTTCAGGATGATTGATGTTCGCCGGGATAATCGCACGTCCTTGCGCGACTTCGTCTCGCACGAATTCAGGAGTAATGTGCCGAGGAATGAATGAACCAAATGATTCGCCCGGATGCTGATGGTTCAATAGGTTTCGAGTCTGATAGTCGCCGGAAATCGCTTCAAAAGCCTTCTCTCGGCCTAAATTCTCGCGGATGGCGATAAACTCCATCTCGGGTGTAACAATACCGCGCTTGGCGTAATACATCTGTGTGACCGGCTGCCCGCCTTTTGCGCGGAGCGGTTTCGGCCTCGAGCCAGCAAACCGCTCTAACCCCCCCTTCTCCTTTTCGCGCTTTCTAGCGAGTGCTTCGTGCCCTTTGGTTAGATATCCGTCGTCCTGCGGCTGGATTTCGCGGCCGTCATACGCCTCAACATCGTCGCGTGCAAGAATCCAATCGCGGCGCAGCGGAGACAGTCCTGTCTTGACATCGCACGATTCCGAATCATCCCCCCACGGACCGCTGGTGTCATAAACGCGCAACGCCTCATTGGCTTCAAACCGCCCGTTGTTAGATGATTGCGTGTGTTGAAGCGAAATTTCGCGAAAAGGCACACGAACATCTTTAAACAATTCTCCGGATACATAAACCTTCTTGCTATTCGGGAAAGCTTCGCCGCTTTCCGATTTCGATTGTTCACGGGGCATTGGCTAATCCTCCTGATAGATTTTACTTCTGGCTATAGTAGCAGGCATACTCCGTATGCCGTAACCCTCGTCTAGACGCCGTCATCACCATTCAATGCAATATGTGCAAGTTACACGGTACAGCAAGCAAAAAAAAACCGCTTTCCAGCATAAGGAAAACGGTGTCCTAATCGAAAATGCCGCCGCCGCATAACAGCGGCGATTTTCCGACCTGAATCGATAATTGTGGGTTAACTCGTGTTTTCCTACGCTGGGATTACCCAGGTCAGGTTCAAAGGGTTTGTTCTCAGCCCTCGCCGACCCTTTATAATAGAGAGAGCACCCCTAACAACCTATACTGCGAGCTATATTACATCATTTAAACAAAAAAGTCAAGAAAAAGATAGTTCCCGTAGGTTGGGTAGAGCGGATTACTCCGAAAACGTCCCTTCACCCATTAACCATTCCAAATCTGGCATGAAGCCTGGCGGAAAAATGCGCACAGCGAAACCCAACTCTTTTGAAACCTCCCGACATCAGAAAGGCGCTCGGTGTCGCTATGTTTTCCCCAACTGACAAACGCTCTTTTTTCCTTTTGCTACATGTAGCCCACAAGCCGTTGTCCGTAACTTAAACGATTGACAGATGGCAATTCTCGTGCTATACCAATGTTAAGCATTGATGTGCAAACTATTACGATGCTAGATTAAAACCTTTGCCCGCCACGTTCAACCAACCTTTTACCACGCAAGGAGAAGGCACATTGTTACAACTTCAGAATTGGAAAATAAAATTGGTCTATATCGGATTCGGTAGTTTCTTCGGTTGTCTTTGCGCGATAATCGGGATGTTAGCGTCACCGGTCACGGCGCAAAGAGATAAGTTCGGGGATACGGCAAATCGGGCGCGGCACTCGGAGTAGGGGAAAACGGCGGGATTGTCGGCACTAATGATAAATTCGGGAATACAAACGTCCTAGACTAGAAAAGCACAGGAGGGCAACACAATGTTTAGCAGCAAAGATTTGAAGGTTAAGTTGGTCTATATGGGTTTTGGCGGAATGATTGCTATCATCGGGATGTTGATTGGAATTGGGATGCTGTCTTCGGTCATAGCGAAAAATGATAAGTTCGGCGATATTGAGTGTTCAAGTTTGAGGGTCGTTGATGAAGACGGCATAACAAGGATAATCCTCAGCACTGACGATCTCGCAGGTTATGATGACGAAAACATAAGGGTGCGTATTACGGGGGACGCTTCCGATGGCGATGTCTATGTCCATGGCAAGGGCGGTTCCAAGTACGGCAGTGCGAGTGCGACGCTTGGAATCGGCAAAAATCGTATCGAACACACTGACCCATTAAAAATAGAATGGAGACAACACGGTTATGTCGGTGCCTATGGGGGTAATCCAGAAGTGGGATCGGTCGAGTTGAGTATCAATGAACATGGTGGGATGGTCGATGTTCGTGGAAAGGATCCTATAACGAGGGGGGTGTTTATCGGTATCAATCAAAATGAAAACGGCGGAGTTGTGAGTGTTTATGGCATGGGCGACAGCAAATCGGAGGCGAGGCTTGGTATCAGTGAAAACGGTGGCGGAGTTGATGTCTTTGGCAAAGATGGAGAATTGTACGTGGGGCTCAGCACCGATGAACGCGGGGGGCATGTTAATGCCTACGGCAAGGATGGCTTGGGTGTGGCGCTTGATATTGATGAATACGGTGGGAGTGTTACCGCCTATGGCAAGGATGGTAATCTGAATGCGTCGGGGATCGGCATTGATGAACACGGAGGGGTTGCCTATATCTTTGGCAAGCACGGCAAATCGGGTGTGAGGCTCAGTAGCGATGAACACGGCGGGGAAGTCAATATCGTGGGCAAGGACGGCGGATCGGGGGTGTTGCTCAGTGCCAGTGAACACGGCGGGGATGTTCTTCTCAGTAGCATTGACAGCGTGAGGGTGTCGCTCGGTATCAGTGAACACGGGGGGCATGTCATCGCCTATGGCGAAGGCAAATCGGCTGCGTCGCTCCGTGTTGACGAAGAAGGCGGGGATGTCAGAGTTTTCGGCAGAGGTAAAGGCGAGGCTACCTTGAGCATCAACGAATATGGCAACGGTGGCGTCTCCACTTGGGACAAAAACGGCTATCGGCAATAACAAAGGGGGATTCAAGATGAATGAGATAAACACGGCACATCTGGTTATCATGGTTATCAGTGGTATTGCTGGCGGAATCATCTGGAATGTTTTGACAGCTCTGTTGAATGGTTACTTCAGAGAAAAATGGGGGGGGTGAATTTTAATTCAAAACTCACTTCCCCGGAGATTGAGTGTAAGAGATTGACGGTCATTGATCGTAATGGCAAACCGAGAGTGATTCTCGCCAGCGATTATCCATTCATTAGCGATATTCCTCGATCCATGCCCCCGTCCAAGTGGGACGGGTTTGAGGGCGTTCTTATCTATAGTGATGAAAACTCCGGGAGGGTCACGATCAATGGCAATAGCAAAAGCGAAACCAAGCGCAACACAGTATCACTCTTTGCCAGCGAACACGGCGGTAGTATTGGGGTCTATGACGAAAGCGAAGGTAATGTAGAGATAATTATCGACAAACACGGGGGATATGTTGAAGCATCCTCTGGCAAAGGCGGGCGGTGTGCCATGTGTATTAACGAATACGGCAACGGGGCTGTCTCCACATGGGACAAAAACGGTTATAAGCAATAGCAAAGGGAGGGCAATGAGCTACAAAGATCAGAGACGCTCTAAAAGCGGTTTGATTCACTACTGGGGCTAATGCAAGGACTGCGACATGACCTTTGGCACCCGCAATGCTGTGGGCTTGGCTGCCCAGCATACTGACCGCACGGGACACACAACAACTGTGGAAACCGGACACTACTACACATTCTTTCTCGATGGGAACGAAGAAGGTGTCTTGGGGGACAGGGAGGTGCAAAAGGATGCGAAACCGTCCACCTGATATACGGATTGAATCGAACCCAACCCAAAAGGAGAAATTTCTAATGAATGCGAGACAACGGGTAATCAGCGTCTTGGCGATGCTTTTTTTGGCGTGCGGCAACCGCGACACAGCCACGCCCCGGACGGAAGATCCAATCTCCCAGTGGCTAGGCACTTGGCATTTTATGGAATACAACGAACACGGCAAACTGGTTCATGAACGTGATGCTTATCACGATGATTATTATGAACCGCACTTTGAACACAATATAAAATTCAAAAGCGATGAAACATGGCTCATTACGTGGGAGTATACATGGAAGGACACTGGAGGGGAAGAACATCGGGAAGGTAATCGGAATATATAGGGTCTTGGAAAATCGATTTTTCTTGGAAATGACTTTCGACAGCGAAGGCGGCTCTTTATGGAAGGTGGAGGGGGCATAGGACAGACGGGACGACCTGTTAAGGCTTTTTTGGGATTATGATCGCACTTGGATACTCCGCAAATTGTGAGGTTACAAAGAGGAATGAGTTAGTGCGGTCGGAACAAAAGCCCGTCGCGGTCAGCGATTCTACAAAGTCATTGATACGGTCGGGCGTTGGCAAATCTCAGTGATTGGCTCGACAGTTTTCGCGATTGCTCCGACCGTATCAGTCCCCACCGCTGTAGTTGCCCACGAATCCGCGTCATCACCGGCGCAGGCGCAGGGAGTTCCAACTGTTGCCCCAATTCCCTGTTGTGCTGCCTGGCGGAAAAATGCGCGCAGCGAAACCCAACTCATTTGAAACCTCCCGCACTCCAACTGATTACCTGCCCCCCAATCATAGCCCATCATTTTATCACACGAACCACAGTTCAGACAAAAACTGTAAAGTTTCACAGTAACGCTATCCAAGGCTGTCCGGTTATTGGAAACAATTCGGACTGAAATCCAGTCCCTGACTACATTTCACGCTTCCAAAATCTCGTTCTCATCTCCGGTTCAGTTTCAATTTACTGTGAAAACTGTGAAATTTACATTTGCTTCCCTTGAAGTAGTAGGCGTACTCCGTATGCCGCAACCCTCGCCCCAATACCGCCATCCGCCTTTAAAGCAATAGGCAGAAAATCATTGACAATCGCGTCCACGCTAGATAAAGTATATCTGATATTGTTCCCATAATCTCCACCCCTAAGGATGAGGACAATGAACCGTGACACCATTGTCGTTTTAGATTTTGGATCGCAGTATACGCAGTTGATTGCCAGGCGCATTCGTGAACAAGAGGTGTACTGTGAAATTCATCCATACTATACCCACGCCGATCAGTTAGCCTCAATGCAGCCTAAGGGAATAGTCTTATCCGGCGGCCCCTCGAGCGTTTACGCGCCAGATGCGCCCCTTCCCGATACCGGGATTTTTGCGCTTGGTGTTCCCATTCTAGGTATATGTTACGGCATGCAGCTCGTCGCACATCTGTCAAACGGCGGTGTGGTACACCCGGCCGATGAACGTGAATACGGTTCGGCGGAACTGGTCGTTGATTTGCCGATTCCGCTGTTCGCAAATCTGCGGGGCGAGGTGAACGTGTGGATGAGTCACGGCGATCGAATCGAGGTGCTGCCGCAAGGATTCCTCCAGATCGCCCACACGCGCAACTCGCCAATCGCGGCGATGGGCGATATAGACCGGGATATCTACGGGTTGCAGTTCCATCCCGAGGTTGTTCACACAAAGGACGATAACCAAATCCTCTCGAACTTTGTCTTTGAAATTTGTGAATGCAGTAAAGGATGGACCATGAAATCCTTTGTCGCCGAGGCAACGGAGAACCTCCAAAAGCAGATTCAAGGACATCGCGTCTTATGCGCCGTGAGCGGCGGTGTTGATTCAACTGTCCTTGCAGTTTTGCTCCGGCGCGCTATCGGCGAAGCGCTTGCTTGCGTGTTTGTTAACAACGGCTTGTTGCGGAAAAATGAAGCGGAATGCGTGATTGAAGATTTTCGGCAGCTTGGAATCGAAGTGCACTGCATCGACGCTACAGATCGATTCCTGAATTGCCTAGCCAACGTTGACAGTCCAGAGGAAAAACGCAAGCGAATCGGGAACCAGTTTATCGAAGTTTTTCGAGACGAGTTGGGGACGTTAGGGGCGATTGACCACCTTGCGCAGGGCACCCTCTACCCCGATGTAATCGAAAGTGTGTCCGTCAAAGGGCCGTCTGCAACCATAAAGACGCACCATAACGTTGGCGGATTGCCCAAAGATTTACCCTTCAAACTCGTCGAACCGTTCCGAGATTTGTTCAAAGACGAAGTCCGCGCAGTAGGCATCGAGTTAGGCATCCCGAAACCGATTCTTGGGCGGCATCCTTTTCCAGGTCCCGGTTTAGCTGTCCGGGTTATCGGCGCTGTTACCCAAGAGCGGCTAGATATTCTCCGTGAAGCGGACGAAATCTTCATCGCAGAAATTAAGAAAGCTGGGTTGTATAATGAGATTTGGCAAGCGCTGGCGGTGCTGCTGCCAGTTAAGAGTGTCGGAGTGATGGGAGATGAGCGAACCTACGAAAACGTGGTCGCGCTCCGCGCTGTCACCAGCACCGATGCCATGACCGCGGATTGGGCGCGCATTCCTGACGGCGTACTAGCGGTAATCTCCAATCGTATCATCAACGAGGTGCAAGGTATCAACCGCGTCGTTTACGATATTAGCTCAAAACCGCCTAGCACCATTGAATGGGAGTAAGCTCTAGCCCAAGCGATTCTGTTGCTTCTCGACATGGACACATCTTGGGTATATTCACGTCGATCCGGCAAGGTGGGAATAGTAGATTCATCTTGAAATAACCACATTTTTAACCCCCTAAATCCCCCTTTTCAGGGGGACTGTTGAACTTATGATGACCGATCTCCTCGAATCCCTGAATTCAGTTCAACGCAAAGCAGTCCAACATACCGAAGGTCCTCTGCTGCTTTTGTCAGGGGCAGGCAGCGGCAAAACCCGAGTGATTACCCACCGAATTGCCTATCTCATCCGCCAACGCAAAATTTCACCGTTTAATATTCTTGCCGTAACCTTCACCAATAAAGCTGCCGCAGAGATGAAAGCGCGTCTTGAGAATCTAATTGGCCCCGACAGTCAATCCGTGTGGGCAGCGACCTTCCATTCAACCTGTGCACGGATTCTCCGCAAGGACATTGAACGGCTCGGCTATTCCCGCTACTTCACGATTTACGATACCGTCGATCAGCTTACGCTGGTTAAAGATATACTCAAGCAACTCCAACTCCGTGAGAGCGATGTTCATCCAAGGGCTGCCCTCAGCACCATAAGCAATGCCAAGAACGAACTCACTACCCCTGAAATGTACGCAAAGACAGCCAGCGATTACATTGAGGAGCGCATCGCCCAGATTTACCGGATGTACCAAGACCGGCTTCGAGAAAACAACGCCCTCGATTTTGACGACCTTATCATGCTAACCGTCGTGCTGTTTGAATCGCACTCGGACGTCCTAGAGTACTATCAGAGCAAATTTCGATATATCCTCATTGATGAGTATCAGGACACAAACCACAGCCAGTATCGACTGATGCATGCGTTGGCGAAAAAGCATCACAACATCTGCGCCGTAGGCGACGACGATCAGTCGATATACTCGTGGAGAGGCGCTGACATCAACAACATCCTCGACTTCGAGCGGGACTATCCGAATGCCGCCGTTCTCCGCTTAGAGCAAAACTACCGTTCCACACAAAATATTCTCGAAGCCGCCTATGAAGTTGTCCGGAACAATCAGATGCGAACCGAGAAAAAACTCTGGACGCAGAATAAAATGGGAGAGTGCATCCGCTGCTTTCAGGCACAAGACGAGAACGAGGAGGCGGACGTAGTTTTGCGGGAGATTGAGCGCTGGCGGGAAAAGGACGTGAAATACGGAGAATGTGTAATCTTCTATCGAATCAACGCACAGTCCCGATCCTTTGAGGATGTTCTCAGAAAAGCCAATATCCCGTATCAGATTGTGGGTAGCGTCCGATTCTATGAGCGGATGGAAATTAAAGACATAATGGCGTATCTGCGCGTAATTGTCAACCCGGCGGACGCAATCAGTCTCAGGCGTATCATCAATGTCCCGCGTCGAGGAATCGGCGACACGACGCTGCAGCGACTAGAGATTTTCGCTAGCGAGGCAAACATTTCCCTGTTCGAGGCTATCAAACGAGTCGGAGAGGTTGACAGGCTTCGTCATGCGGAACGGGACAGAGTCCGAAAATTCGCTAAACTCATCGACTCCTTTGATGCAGACGATGCACCGGCAAACACAATAGAGCAACTACTCGAACGCTCCGGTTACCTTAAATCTCTGACGCAAGAAGGCACTATTGAAGCGCAAGGCCGCGTCGAGAATGTCCATGAGTTTATCACTGCCGCTATTGAATATGAGACGCGTGACGCCGAACCGTCGTTAGCCGGATTTTTGGAGATGATTACGCTAGTCGCTGACATCGACACGATGGATGACAAAAGTGACGTGGTCACGCTCATGACGCTGCATAGCGCAAAAGGGTTGGAATTTCCGATTGTGTTCATGGCTGGGATGGAAGAAGGATTATTGCCGCATCAGCGTTCATTCTCCAGCGAAGCCGAACTTGAGGAGGAACGGCGGCTCTGTTACGTCGGCATCACACGCGCAAAAGAGCAGGTCTACATGATTCATGCCCGCGAGCGGCGGCAATACGGCTACACCGACTACCGGATGCCCTCGCGTTTCATTGAAGAAATCCCCCATGAATTGCTGGATCGCGAAGATGTCTTTCAACCGCCGCACCGTCCGGTCGTTTCATCCTACGACCCCGATACGCCGGACGCTGATGATGGCTTCTCATTCGATTACGACGTTGGAGAGGTTGTCTACCACACAAAATTCGGAAAAGGTAAAATCACCGCCATGAGCGGTTATGGACCCGATATGCGCCTTACTATACGGTTCACGCGTGGCATCGAGAAAACACTTATGGCAGGTTACGCAAAGCTGCAAAGAGCACAGAGTGATTATTGAAACCGAGTTTCTTCCTGAACCCGAGTTTTTTCTTCAAAACTCGGGTTCTTCAACCATTTACAAAAGTTGAAAATTTATCGTAACGTAGAAACGCGAAAGGTTAGGAATACCCAAATGGCAACCATCACAACTGAAGAAGTGAAACACGTTGCGGCCCTTGCACGGCTTGAATTCAACGAAGAAGATATTCAGCAGTTCGCCCATCAACTCGCCCGCATTATAGACTATATTGGAAAGTTGAACGAATTGGATACGGCCGACGTACCGCCGACTTCACATGTCCTTCCTATCCGCAATATCGTCAAAGCGGATGCCGCGAAGCCAACCAATCGTCGAGACGATTTTTTGGAAGGCGCCCCAAGCGCCCAGGAAGGATATTTTGAGGTGCCGAAAGTCATTGAGTAAACAGCGAGGGATTGGAGATTTTACGTAAACGAAGAAAACGCAAAGGAATCGAAACTCTGAAACAGCGGGTACGCGAACATCAAAAGAAAATCGCCGATGAAAAAGAGAAACCGATTCCTAACAATAACCGAATTAAACATTGGGAAAAAGAATTGCGTGCATTTGAGAATGGTATACTCAAACGAGAACAACAACTGAAGCGCAGGAGGGGACTATACTATGGCTTCAATAAAATTAACGGCTGACATTCCTTTAGACGAGATTGACCGCTTGGATATTCTTCTAAAAAAATACCTTCCGACGCTTAAAGCGAAGAAACGCGCGATGATTGTCCTTCACTTGATCGACATTGCCGGAGAAATACCAAATTTTGAAAAGTGTTATACCGCACTTGTGCAAAGCGAAGAAATCTCTGAGGATAATCTCGCTGACTGTATGGAGGAGATGGAAATTTCAATTATCCACATGCTTAATCACATGAAAGACCTGAAGCCGCTGCTCAAGCAAGCCGTCGATGCGTTGCCATGATTATCCACAAAGGAGTACACGTTTCATGCCGTTACACGAACTGGCAGCCCACGAACTTCACGAAAAATTGAAAGCGCGCGAAATCACTTCGGTTGAACTCACGCAATCCGTTTACGACCGGATCAGCGCCGTCGAACGACGGGTACAAGGGTACATCACATTAACGAAGGACATCGCTTTCGAGCAAGCCGAAGTTGCGGACGCGGGTTTCGAACGCGGGGATGAAATGCAGCCCCTCGCAGGAATTCCAATCGCAGTCAAGGACGTAATCTGTACCAAAGACGTGTTGACAACCTGCGGCTCCAAGATTCTGCACAACTTCATTTCGCCTTACGACGCCACCGTTATGACTAAAATTCGCCATCAAGGATTTGTAATGATCGGCAAGACAAACATGGACGAATTTGCGATGGGGTCATCAACAGAAAATTCAGCGTTTAAAATTACTCGCAATCCCTGGAATCTGGATACCATCCCCGGTGGTTCAAGCGGCGGATCCGCAGCCGTGGTCGCCGCAGACGCTGCAATCTGCGCCCTCGGATCGGACACTGGCGGTTCAATTCGACAACCCGCCGCGCTGTGCGGTGTCGTTGGAATGAAGCCGACTTACGGGCGTGTGTCACGGTATGGGCTAGTGGCGTTTGCGTCGTCTTTAGATCAGATTGGCCCCTTCTCTAAAGATGTGACCGATTGCGCATTGATGCTCAACGCCATCTGTGGGCACGACCCCATGGATTCTACCTCTGTGAATCGTCCCGACACAGACTTCACCCAAAACCTAGTCAACGGCATCAGTGGAATCAAAATCGGCATCCCAAAGGAATATTTCATTGAAGGGTTAGATGCAGATGTGGAAGCCAGGGTTCGGGACGCAATTGAAGTGCTTCGCGGGTGCGGTGCAATCATCAAAGAGATTTCCTTACCCCACACCGAATATGCCATCGCAACATATTACATCATCGCTCCTGCCGAAGCCAGTGCCAACTTAGCGCGGTACGATGGCGTTCGATTCGGATTTCGTGCCAGTAACGCCGAAAACCTCATTGACATGTACAGAAAGACGCGGAGCCAAGGCTTCGGAGAAGAAGTTAAACGCCGAATCATGCTCGGTACTTACGCGCTCAGTTCGGGATACTATGATGCCTACTATCTAAAAGCACAAAAAGTACGGACACTGATTAAATCCGATTTTGATAGTGCATTTGAAACAGTTGATGTCATCGCCGCACCGACTTCGCCAACACCGGCATTTAAGGTTGGTGAGCGGACAGACGATCCGTTACAGATGTACCTTTCGGACATTTTAACTACGCCGGCGAGTCTCGCGGGTATACCCGCAATCTCCATGCCGTGCGGTTTGACGCATAGCGGGTTGCCTGTTGGGTTGCAAATTATCGCCCCGGCGTTTGAGGAGAATAAAATTCTGCGAGTGGCGTACACTTATGAACAACACACCGGACGCCATCAAAAAAAGCCGAACTTGTGAGTCGCAGTGGATACTAAACGGTAGGTGCAATCTCCAAATCGCGAAATCTTTAATGATAGGAGCAATATGAGCAATTCAAAACCGGCTAACCTTGTCTTTGTCCCGACAGGCGGACTAATCGGCGCCGTTGCCGGGGGAATGCTTTGGGCAAAGTATGTCCAATGGACAGGCTACACAGCAGGCTGGGTCGCATTCGCCATCGGCGTCTTCACTGGACTCGGCGTACTGTTGACAGGCAGATCTCGGGCGGTAAGTGTCTGCTCAATCGCCTCGCTGTTTGCCGTCCTTGGCATCATTTTCGGTAAATACCTTGATGTCCGTTGGAACGCTCTCGAACGGATTAAAACTCAACTCATGGACACGCAGGGAATCTCCGCTAATCAAGCTGAACCCATAGCGCAGACCATTTTCGCGGGGCATTCTACGTGGGAACTCATGCGGGACCAGATGCAGTGGATAGATTTAATCTTTTACGCCATTGCTGCCTTCATCGCGGTTTATGTCGTTCGCAGCCGAGTCCTCCACCGAATTGTCTTCAAATCTAAACAATCAAACATAATAAATCAAGACTCATAACTTGAAACAAACTAACTGAATTCAATCAAAACCGCAATAGGTGAATATTATGAAAGCAAATCGACCCGTTATAACAAGTTGGTTCGGTGGTGTTATGATTTTGGGGTGCATGTTATCCTTTATCCCCATAACGGTTATCGCCCAGGATGAAGAGCCGGCTTCCAGCAATCCGCTCGACGATGAACTTATGGAACAAATTCATCTTTTTTCTGAAATACTCGCCCGCACACAACAAGATCACCGAGACAATCCTGAAGCCAAGCAACTCATTTACGGTGCGATTCGTGGTATGCTGCGAACGTTAGACCCCTACAGCCAGTTCTTCGAACCAGAAAATTTCGCTGAATTGCGCGAGGAAAACCGCGGAACTTATGGCGGCCTCGGCATGGCAATCGGCATTCGAGACAATCGATTGACGGTCATCACCCCCTTCAAAAACACGCCTGCCGGTCAGGCAGGCATTCAAAGCGGCGACGTCATTGATGAAATCGAGGAAAAAGAGACAGCGAATATGACGCTTGAAGAGGCTGTTAAACTCCTTCGGGGCGAGCCGGGGACGCAAGTAAAGGTCACAATTATCCGCGAGGGAGAACTTGAAAAGCTGGAAGTAACCATGACGCGGGATGTCATTCGTTTTCCCAACGTCGAATCCAAAACGCTCAAGGGGAATATCGGATACATCCGAATTAACCAATTTCGCCAAACAACGGCCGCAGATGTCGATGATGTCTTTAAAACCTTCAACCAGCAAGATATTCGTGGAATTATTTTGGATTTAAGATCGAATCCCGGTGGAATCCTTCAGTCTGCCGTTGAAATTGCGAGTTACTTTTTGGAGCCGGAACAGTTGATTGTCTATACGCAAGGGAAACAGCCGAGGCAAAACTTCGTCGCCATCGAAGCCAAGCTGCAAAAACACTATCCGCTAGTGGTGCTTGTGAACTATGGAAGTGCAAGCGGATCAGAGATTGTGGCGGCAGCCATCAAAGATCACGGCCGCGGCTTAGTCATGGGCCAAAAAACCTACGGAAAAGCTTCGGTGCAGCAAATCTTTCCGCTCAGCGGCGGCGCCGCAGTCAAGCTAACAACAGCCCACTACTACAGCCCTAGTGGTGTTGACATCCATGATGAAGGTATCTCTCCGAACATCGAACTGCCGTGGTTCAATAGGTCAGAAGCCAGGATGTTAGAAAAACTCCGCACTAACGAGAAAATCAAGGCATTCATTGAGGAAAATGGCGATGACATCCTAAATCAGTTAGAAAAAGCGCGTGCGGCGCCCAGAAACGATGCTGAAGCAAAAGCGCTTCTTAAAAAATTCCGGCAACTTGTAGATTCCCTCGCAAATGATCAAATTATCTTGAGCGATGCAGGCATAGAGCTGGCAATTGCGCGTCAGACCGAGAATGATCTCGATCAGTACGAATTCGATCCCCAGATTTCTTTAGCTATCCAGCAGTTACAAGCCGGTGCACTTCTCCAAACAATGTACGAGTAAAATCAACTGGCCCCATAATGCGTACGATTAACCGCTAAATCACAGTTCAGGCAACAGATTATGATTACCAAACGCATTATTCCCTGCCTTGATGTCCGTGCTGGAAAAGTGACTAAAGGAATCGCCTTTCGTGGAAACGTTGACATCGGAGATCCCGTCGAAATGGCGCGTTTCTATTATGAGTGCGGTGCGGATGAGCTTGTCTTCTACGACATTACCGCTAGCAACGAAAGACGTGATATCATGATCGATGTTGTATCGGCGGTAGCGCTGGAAATCTTCATCCCATTCTCCGTCGGCGGCGGGCTTCGTACTTTGGAGGATATGCGCCGTGTACTGCTCGCAGGCGCTGAAAAAGTCAGTATAGACTCTGGCGCCGTCAGAAACCCGGGTTTAATCGCAGAGGGCGCGAAGGCGTTTGGTAGCCAGTGTGTCGTCCTAAGTATGCAGGTGAAGAACGTGCCGAAAAGCCATTCTATCCCGAGCGGTTACGAGGTCTATATTGATGGAGGGCGCCGTGCTACTGGTTTGGATGCACGGCAGTGGACGCAGCGCGGCGTCGAATTGGGAGCAGGCGAGGTTGTGGTTAACAGTATAGATCAAGACGGAACTAAAGCCGGATACGAACTCAAGCTAACACAGCTAATCGCGGATGCGGTGCCTGTGCCCGTGGTTGCATCGGGCGGCGCCGGAAACCCGGGTCATCTTCGCGACGTGTTCGTCGAAAGCCGTGCCGACGCCGCCATTGTTGCCTCCATCACCCACTATGGCGAATTTTCGATTGAAAACATCAAACGGCACCTCAAAGCGCAACACGTGCCGGTTCGGAATACATGGTAGCCGGTCAACGCTAGTTTGGATAGATTGACAACGGTTATTTCCCCTGTTAAAATCGGCATAGGAAGCATGCGGTTGCCTCAACCTTTACACATACGAACTTACAAGATGACCGATATGCACTTAGAGTCTAGCATTGATGAACTTTACCAGGAGGTTAAGAGTCATGGAAATCCGGAAATCGTTCGCATGTGCAGTATGCGTCAGTCTTATTCTCTTGGCGGCTATCGCGGTGCCGAGAAGTGCCGCGGCGCAGGCACCCGATAATCCAACCATTGCGTTTACTGCCAACGCCGAAGGCGGCAATATCTGGCTGATGGATCCCGATGGGAAGAATCAGCGCCCAATTCTCGCGATCAAGGGAAACCCCGTACCCTTGGGTTTAGTTTGGTCACCGGACGGCAACAAGCTCGCCTTCCATAC
Source organism: Candidatus Poribacteria bacterium (assembly GCA_028819845.1). GTDB lineage: Bacteria > Poribacteria > WGA-4E > WGA-4E > PCPOR2b > JAPPKS01. The sequence continues at coordinate 66,744 of JAPPKS010000006.1, forward strand.
CGAAATCAGGAAGAACATTGATGTTTATTTAGTCAATGCTAACGGCGAGAATCTCCGCCAACTCACGAACCATGAGGCAGAAGATAGTTGGCCAAACTGGCACCCCGGCGGTCAAAAGATAGCGTTTGCCACCAATCGAGACGGAAACTTTGAAATCTACGAGATGACTTCAAGAGGAGAAGTTCTGCAAAACATCACAAACGACGCTGTCTACGACAGTTATCCCGCATGGTCACGCGACGGGCGGAAGATTGCCTTCTCCTCCATCCGAGGGAAAACGCTCGGAGACATCTGGGTGATGGATGCAAGCGGCGAAAATCCCAAAAATCTCACCAATCATCGTGCAGAGGATTTCCGGCCCAGATGGTCGCCGGATAGTCGGAAGATAGCATGGCTTTCCCGCCGCACCGGTAGAGGCCATGTTTATGTGATGGACGCCGATGGCGAGAATTTTCTACAAATCGTAAAACCGCCTAGCTCAGAAAAGCGCGATCCCGAATGGTCTCCGGATGGTAAAAAAATTGCCTGCGTTCACTTCGCAGGAAATATTGCAAGTATCCGAATTTTTGAATCGGATGTGAAGGAACAAGACGCAGAGTTCGTCGAAATACTTCCGGCTGTAGGCTTCCCGAACCGGGCGCCGGCGTGGTTCGATCCCGACTTTGTCAAGCCTTTCTCCGTTTCCCCCGTTGAGAAACGAATTCTGGCTTGGGGCTGGCTCAAGCAGGCGGGAGACATGTTTTCTGGTAGATAGCGTCGGAAAATCAGAAGCTACGGGATTGACATACGCTGCACCTCGTTGAATTGAGATATCCCAATCCTTGGATTGTTTTTTTTCGGTCAACAGACTAAGACTTCATCCTTTTCTTCGTCGCGGATGTAGTTATTGAAGTGCTTGTACCAACTGCCTCTATCCCACCAAGCCACGAAATTGACGATTGCCGATTGGTCTAAAAACGTCAATCCAAAATCCAAAACTGAGCAGTGCGCATGCCCCAATCCCGTGCCGGGTGATTTGTGAATCAAGCCTCCACTATCAAAAACAGCGTGGCAAGCGGTGTTTCCCTCAAAGCGGTGTTGATTGGCCTTTTGGTGATGGTAATCAACGCCTATTGGATTTCGGTCAACGACCTCGTCATAGGGCCGGCGCACAACTATATGTCGCTGTTCAGTAACGCCGTTTTTAGCCTCTTTGTGCTGATTCTCGCCAATCTCCTCCTGAAAAAACTCTCGCCGAGATTCGCTTTCACTGCCTCCGACCTATTGGTCATCTATATCATGGTTGTCATGGTAACCACCGTGTCCGGACACCGAATGACCCGGCTGCTAGGAATTCTCGTCCACCCCTTCTGGTTCGCCACACCCGAGAATGATTGGCGGAATCTTTTCTGGAGTCATATTCCCGAATGGTTCACGGTCGGTGACAAAACCGCCCTGTCCGGTTTTTTTCTCGGCGAGTCCTCATTCTTCACACGGCAGCACATCGCCGCTTGGCTTGGGCCAATGTTTTATTGGTCGGCTTTCATTTTTGTTGTCTACTTCGTTCTCATCTGCGTAAATACCATAGTCCAAAAACAGTTTACGGAGCATGAAAGACTCACCTATCCGATTACTTGGCTGCCGCTGGAGATGGGGCGAGATACGTCCACTTTCCTAAAGAATAAATTAATGTGGATGGGCTTTGGCATTGCAGCCGGTATTAGTCTTCTTAATGGTCTGCACACCTTTTACCCGTTCGTTCCGCCTATCCCCGTAGGGTGGCAGCCGCTAGCCTTCGAGGATAAACCGTGGATATACATGGGCAGAACACTGGTATCCTTCCAACCGTTCGTCATCGGACTCGCCTTTTTCATGCCGCTAGACCTCGCCTTTTCCGCATGGTTCTTCTACATCCTAAAAAAAATGACCCAAATCTTGATGGGGATTTCAGGATGGCACACGCTTTACTTCGACGAACAAGCACAAGGGGCGTGGGTCGGATTGGGCATCTTGGCGCTCTGGATCGGCCGCAGACACCTCAAGTGGGTGTTTACGCAAGCCGTCACGGGCAAGCCGGCGACTGACGGCCCGAGTTCACCGATGCCGTATCGAACCGCTTGTTGGGGCATCATAGCAGGATTACTCGTTCTAATCTGGTTTGCGTATAAAGCCGGCCTTTCACTTTGGGTGCTTCTGCTGTTTTGGGGAATTTACGGTTGCGGCGCCATTGGCGTTACGAAAATCAGGAGCGGATTGGGCTTACCCGTTCATGAAATGCTCTGGATTGATCCCGCCCGGACGATGGTGACAGCAATGGGAACTCGCGTATTCGCCCCGCGAAACTTGACAGTTCTCTCCTTCTTCTATTGGTTGAATCGCGAACAGGTTGCCCATCCAATGCCCAATCAACTTGAAGCGTTTCGAATCGGCGAACAGTCCAATATTGATAATCGTAAGTTGTTGCGGGTTATAATTCTAACCCTTGCTGTTGGGATACCGGTGACCTTTGTGATATACCTCAGCTATCTGTATAAACTCGGCGCAGTCAGCTCAGGGTCGTACATCGTGGGGATAGGGAGGGAAAGCTTTACTTGGCGGCTTCAACCGTGGTTAAGTCTTCCAACGACACATGACTATTTTACGATGAGCGCCATGGGGCTCGGTTTTGGTATCACCGGTTTTCTGTTAGCTATGAAGATGCGGTTTCTCTGGTGGCCTTTTCATCCGGTCGGCTACGTATTGGGGGTAAGTCCGGGCGAGATGGTCTATGTTTGGGTGCCTGTTCTTGTCAGTTGGGCGCTCAAGTTCACCATCCTCCGCTACGGCGGGTTGAAAGCCTATCGCAGCGCCATCCCGTTTTTCGCCGGCTTGATACTGGGAGACTACTCCATGGGCTGCATTTGGAGCATTATCAGCGCGGTATTCAAAATAAACACGTACAACATGGCATGGCACGGCTAATAAGCCAGGCATGCACCGGCGTGCGGTGGGCAGCTAGATCACGCAGCAGAACAGTTCCACAGAAAAAGAGTTTCGGGTTGGAAAACACGACCCACCGGCTCAAAATTTAAGCTAGTCGGATTACACCTTTACTTTTATGTGCTTAGACCGTTGGCAGTGCAGGTACAACATGCTTCGCCAGCAATTCCATTGAGCGCATCCACTTCGCTCTGTCATCCCAGTCATGCGCCATCATCAGGAGTGTGCCAAATCCTCCGGTAACGTCCCACAAGTCATGCAGTTGCCGAATGCATTCGTCCACATCTCCAATGATGCAAAGGTGTTTTAGGACGTATTCCGGTGTCACCTCGTCATCGGGTATGTCCAAATCGTGCTTCATCAAATTCAACACATTTCTCGCCCTTATGACTGAGATGAGATAGTCGAACGACCGGGCAAACGCGCCATTCAGCGCGTGGTTCCAGGCATCTTCGTTCGATTCGCCAACGAAGATGCTGCGCGCTACACGCCAGATGGATCGGTCAGGGGGCGGCCGGTCCGCCTCTTCAGCGCCGGCGCAGTACGTCCGCCAGTGTTCAGCGACTGTAGTCGCAGCAGGCACGATATTCGTGCTCAGGGGCATATAGCCGCGCTGGCCAGCCATACGGCACGCCAGCGACTCGCCTTGGGTTGCGCTCATGGCGAGCGGTGGATGCGGTTTCTGGTACGGTCTGAGCAATTCGCCTATCCCGCGCTCGGGAACAGGGTTTTCGACTTTAATGTGCCAAAATTGGCCCTTGAAGTCGAAGGGTGCTTCAGCTTGCCACAACTTGAGAATCATGTCAATGCCTTCGACAGTCATCAGCCCCTGCGTCTTTCGGTCCGGCAGGTTGAACAATTCCGAATCGGTCGCTATCCCGGATTGGCCAAAACCGCAATTTATACGTCCGCGAGACAGATGGTCAAGGAACGCGAGGCGGGCGGCGACGTTCGCCGGATGGTGGTGGGGAATTATCGATACGCCGGGGCCGAGGCGGATGTTCTTCGTGTGCGGCAGCACGTTGGCGATAAAAACATCGTTAGACGGGATGGGTTCCCAGGCAATCGTGTGATGTTGGCCGACCCAGGCCTCCGTAAATCCAAGCCTGTCGGCATGAACAACCAACTCAATGTCTTCTTCGAAACACTGTGTACGGTCCTTCTCCGGCGGGTGTAATGGCATCATGAACAGCCCCAATTTCATTGTATAGCCTCCCCTTCAATACACGCTATTTCTCGCCGTTCCATAGCAATCCGTGGACAATCGTATAATCAACCTTCAAATAGTATCATAACCCAACATTAAGTATCAATCACAATAATTGAGAGTTCTTGTAGGTTGGGTTACCCACCATCGCCCACCATCCTTCCATGCATCTATCTTACCCGCTTTTAAGATAGAAATCATTGATCGCTATTCTATTCCTTGATCTCGATGGAACAAAGTTGACACTACTGCCTCCTTCTGCTAGTATTTGACGTACTTAACGCATTAAAATCACCGTGCACCGAAAAAACTGTGTGCCGTGCCGCTAACGACTGACAACCCCATGGGTGCAGAGCTAGACACAACCACCGGACGCTCCGAAAATTTCCTCTCGCTGGACCTTGAAGTCGGTGTCAAAGACCGCCGTATCCACGCCTTCGCAGCAATACGCTCAAATACAGGGCATCTGCTGACGCGCCGCACGTCGAGCGGCGGATTGGACGCTGCATTGGCGGAATTGGACAACTTCGCCGACGGCGTAGATTTCCTACTCGGCCACAATTTAATCGATTTCGATTTGCCCCGCCTGCGAGCCGCAAACCCCAACTTGCGGTTATTGAACCTGCCCGCTGTAGATACGCTCCGACTTAATCCCCTAGCCTTCCCCCGCAATCCGTATCACCGCTTGGTTAAACATTACCAAGACGGACAACTCATACGCGGACGCATCAACGACCCCGAACTGGATGCCAGGCTTTCCCTAGAACTCTTCAACCATCAGCAACGGGCTCTCCGCCCTGAATCGTCCAACTTTGAATCGTCCAACCTGTTGTTTGCGTGGCATTGGTTGACCACCGCAGTCGATGGCGCGGGATTCGATTGGTTTTTCTCATCGCTGCGGCGCTCGGCAAGACCGACCGCCGCGAAAACCTCTAACGCTATCTACACGCTTCTGAACAGCAAGGCTTGCCGGACGCACACCCGCGAGGCGATAATAGACGCAGATCGGCACGCCTGGGACTTGGCTTACGCCCTAGCTTGGATCTCGGTGTCCGGAGACAATTCGGTCATGCCCCCTTTTGGTACGGCATCAATTTCCCGGAGCCGGACGTTTGGTGCGCCAACTGCGAAACACCCCCTGCGCCGATGTCAACTGCAACTGGTGCCAGGAGCGGCACAACGCCCGGAGTGAACTTAACCGATGGTTTCGCTTTGCCGAATTTCGGGAAAAGCCAGACGATGACGACGGCAATTCCATTCAGCAGTCCATCGTCGAAGCCGCCATGGCGCACAAACATGTGCTGGGAATCCTGCCGACCGGCTCCGGCAAGTCGCTCTGCTACCAACTGCCGGCAATCTCGCGTTACGACAAGACAGGCGCCTTGACGGTGGTAATCTCGCCGCTGGTCGCACTTATGGCAGATCAAGTAGAGAGCCTTGAACGTAAAGGAATCGGTTGCTGCCTCACTGTCAACGGACTGCTGTCAATGCCCGAGCGCGCCGATGCCCTGGATCGAGTACGTCTGGGAGATGCGGGCATCGTCCTGATTGCACCGGAGCAACTCCGCAGCGTCTCCTTCCGCCGCGTGTTGAACCAGCGCGAAATCGGCGCCTGGGTGCTTGACGAAGCGCACTGTCTCTCGAAGTGGGGGCACGACTTTCGCCCCGATTACCGGTACGTGGGTCGGTTCATCCGGGAAACCGCGAGGGAGCAGCCCGTGCCGCCTGTGTTGTGCCTGACTGCCACCGCCAAGCCCGATGTGAAGGCGGAAATTATTGAATATTTTCTTGACAAACTCGACATCGAGCTGAATGTCTTCGACGGCGGCGCCCAAAGAGACAATTTGGAGTTTTTAGTCGTGCGGACAAGCGGCGGCGAGAAGTTCGCTCATGTCCATCAGATAATTGCGGAACATCTTCCGGTGCATAAACCGGGCGGCGCCATCGTTTACTGCGCCACGCGGCGACAGACTGAAGAGGTTGCAAATTTCCTGCAGGCGAATGAGACGAAAGCCGATTACTACCATGCGGGCCTGCCGCCGGAGACCAAGAAACACGTCCAACAGAGTTTCATCCGCGGCGACTTGCGGGTCATCGCCGCCACCAACGCCTTCGGCATGGGAATTGATAAACCGGACGTGCGGCTGGTGGTCCATGCCGACATCCCCGGTTCCTTGGAGAATTACCTTCAGGAGGCGGGGCGCGCCGGTAGGGACCAGCAGCCGGCGTACTGCGTACTGCTATACACTCAGGATGATGTGGAGCACCAGTTTGGCATGTCGGCTTACTCTCGGCTCACATGGCGAGAAATCAACGGCGTCCTGAGGGCACTGTGGAATCTTGACCGGAAAAAACGTCTAGGCGGGGAGGTCGTAGCCACCGCCGGTGAAATTCTGCGAGAGGATGAGGAAAACGTCTTCGACCGGGATTCGGCAACCGACGACACCCGCGTACGCACCGCGGTAGCGTGGCTGGAGGAGGCGGAGTTGTTGAGTCGAGAGGAGAACCGGGTGCAAGTGTTTCCGTCCTCGCTGCGCGTGAATTCAGTGGAGGAGGCGCGCGCCAGATTGGAACGAATGTGTCACAGAAATGACTACCGTAAACAACTAATGAAAATTGCCGAGAAGCTAATTGACGCTGACCCGGACGAAGGTATCTCCACGGACGAACTGATGGCGGCTTCCGGTCTGACGCCGGAGGGCGTGCGAGGTGCGCTCTACGACTTAGAGCAATTGGGCATCGCAAGCAACGACACGGTTTTGACGGCGTTCGTTCACGCAGGAGTCGAACACTCATCGCAAAATCGCTACGACAAGGCAGCGGCGCTTGAGAACGCCCTAATCGATCTTTTACGTGAGGACGCCCCCGATATGGTCGTGGGAGAGAACTCCATGCTGCATCTTCGCGTCGCCGCCCAACGGCTCAAAGATGCCGGTCATACCTATGCCCTGCCGGAACGCCTGTGGCGAAACCTCCGAAGCATCGCCGCCGACGGACGGGGCGAAGGAAGCGGCGGCGGAAGTCTCGCCGTTCGGAAGCTCGATCCGGAGACTGCGCGGGTGACGCTGCTGCGCGAGTGGAATGCATTAGCGGAAACCGCTCGGTTGCGCCGCCAAGCCGCGGCGCGACTGTTCGAACATCTGCTTGCCAGCCTGCCGACCGGCAGCCGAGGCACAGACCTGCTCGCCGAGACAACCCTGGGGCAACTGCTGGCGGAGATTAAGTCAGACTTAATTCTGGCGAACCGCGTGAAGCGCCCTGAAAAACTCATGGAGCGCGCGCTGCTGTGGCTCCACGAGCAGGAGGTAATCCAACTAAATAAAGGACTAACGGTGTTTCGACCGGCGATGACCATCCGCCTTCAGTCGGAACGCCGCGGTTTTGCGCGATCGGATTTTCAACCCCTCAATCTCTACTACGGTGAACAGATCTTGCAGATTCACATTTTAGCGGAATTCGCAATGTTAGGGCTTGGAGCGATAACTGACGCGCTGCGTCTGGCTATGGACTATTTCGTACTTACCCGAGATAAGTTCCTACTGCGCTGGTTGCGGGACCGAGATATTTCGCGGCAGACCACGCCGGAATCTTGGCGAACCATCGTCGAAAGCCTGAGAAATCCCATTCAACGCCGCATCGTGGCGGACGACCGGGAGCAGACTAACGTCTTGGTGCTCGCCGGTCCCGGCTCCGGCAAGACGCGGGTGCTCGTGCATCGTATCGCCTATCTGATACGCGTGAGACGCGAGAACCCCCGCGGCATCTTGGCGCTCGCTTACAACCGGCACGCCGCCGTCGAAATCCGCCGGCGCTTAGCAGAACTCATCGGTGTCGACGCCCGCGGGGTAATGGTGTTCACCTGCCATGCACTCGCTATGCGGCTGGTCGGCGCCAGTTTCGAGGGACGCGCAAATCGCATGGATGACGAGGATTTCCGAGAAATACTCCGCGGTGCCGCGGCGCTGCTGCACGGGGAAGGGCTGCCGCCGGACGAAGCCGACGAATACCGCGCGCGCCTGCTTGCGGGGTTCCGCTGGATTTTGGTGGATGAATATCAGGACATCGGCGAAGATCAGTACGAACTAATTTCCGCACTGGCGGGCAGAACCCTCTCCGACGAAGATGATAAATTAAGCCTTTTCGCCGTGGGCGATGACGATCAGAACATCTACGCCTTCAACGGCTCCTCCGTCGAGTTTATCCGCCGCTTTGAGGAGGACTACCGCGCCAAACCCACCTTCCTGACCGGCAACTACCGTTCCACCGCCCACATTATCGCGGCTTCCAATGCGTTAATCGAGCCGGCGCGGCAACGCATGAAGACCGAGCACCCCATTGAGATCAACAGAGCGCGCGCTACAAAGCCGCCCGGTGGGGAATGGTCTTATCTTGACCCGGTCGCCCACGGGCAAGTGCAAATACTATCGGTTGGCGACAACACTATCGCCCAAGCGCAAGCCGTCGTCGTTGAGCTGAAGCGGTTGTCCAGTTTAAGCCAGGACTGGGATTGGTCGAAATGCGCCGTCATCGCGCGCAAATGGCGTTACCTAGACCCGGTGCGCAGCCTCTGCGAACTCGAGAAGATTCCGGTTCAGACGGCGAACGAAGACAACTTGAAGGTTTGGCATCTACGGGAAACCCGCAAGCTAGTGGACTGGCTGCGCTCGCAGGAGTCTCGCTTGTTATCAGGGGAAGAATTGAACGGCTGGATAAACAACCTGCCCGCAAATCCTTGGACCGAGCTGCTCCGCGACGGCATATCAGAGTACACGTTGGAAACCGGCGGATCGAAAACACCGGCAAATCACTTCATCGAATGGTTGGCGGAGTGGGCTCGCGACGTACGCCGCCGCCAGCGGGGGCTGCTGCTGTTGACCGCCCACCGCGCCAAAGGCTTGGAATTCGACCATGTGGTCGTATTAGACGGAGGCTGGGATCGCGTTGATAGCAGCGAGGATGTGGATGCCCCGCGGCGGCTGTATTACGTCGCAATGACCCGCGCACGCCACACCCTTGCGCTGGCGCGCTTTCCGGGTGAACACCGGCTGCAAGACGCCTTGCGGGGTAATCCTTCGGTGCTGCGCCGACGCGGAGACGGCAATCTCCCGCCCCCGCCGCCGGAACTTGAACGCCGCTACAGCCGGCTCAGCTTGAGCGACATCTTTCTGAGTTTCGCGGGGTATAAGCGCCCCGATGATCCCGTGTATCGGAATATCGCCTCGCTCTCTCCCGGCGATCCGTTGCATGTGCGCGTCGGGTCGAAGCGATGGGAACTTCTCGATCGCAACGGGAATGTCGTCGGGCAGCTTGCCTCCGGATTCAACGGGTCTGGCAACGTGCGCTGCACACGCGCCAAAGTCTGGGCAATCGTCGCCTGGAACCGCGAGTATTCGGAACCCCAGTACCAACGCGGCATTCAACGCGATAGCTGGGAGGTCGTGGTGCCGGAGTTGATTTTCGAGCCGGATTCATAAACTTACCAATTCCCCCGCATACCGGTATACTTTCCATTTCACGATACGATTCAAGACCCGGTGGAAATGATTAATATTTACGCAAAATGAAATCTTACAAATTCACAGATTATACATACTTGGAAATTAAGGGCTTCATTGAGGATGGGTACTTGGCAATCTTACCGACCGGATGCACAGAACAGCAGGGGCCGCACTTGCCGGTGGGTTTCGACACATGGTTCGCTGAGACCGTTGCTATAGCGGCTGTGCAGCACAATCGCGGCCGCGCCCTAGTGTTGCCGGCAATGCCATTTGGCCCAACCCCGGAACATCGTGGCTTCGGTTCAGGCTATGTCAACATCCCGCACCCGGTCCACGAAGAGTTCATCTATTTCGTCCTTGAATCGCTCGCAGAACAAGGCTTCAGCACCATCGTTGTCTGGCGAGGCTGCGGAGAGCATCGGCTACAGAGAACAGTAGACAAGTTCAACGCGAAATTTCAAGATCGATGCACCGCGTGTGTTCCAGCCCTTCCGTACCGTGACATTTGGCTGCGTGTAGCTGATCCCACTGTTCCGTGCGGTCACGCCGACAGCTTTGCGACTTCGATCGCTCTATACAAATTCCCTGAGATTGTTCGCGTCGACAAAATCCCTCCACCTAACGCCGGTCAAGTGGACTGGAACGATCCGCATCTCGATTTTTCGAAATACTCAGAAACCGGTGTCATCGGCGACGCTACCAAAGCCAGTGCCGAATTAGGCAGTAGGCTTTGGAACGAGGTTGTAACGACTTCAGCAGCAATAATCAGAAATGCTGCCGTAAATTGTGCACCGAATGGATAACGAGAGGGATTGAACCGGCCAATCCAAAATCTTAAATCATCTGGACACTCCACTCACACTTCGGAGCATAACAGGATTGTTGCCGCGGTCGAGGCGGTAGAACCGCAAGGTGCGTGTAATAAAGTATTGAAAGAAATCGAGAGGATGTATAAGATGTTTGTGCGTCTATGTCAGGCCGGAGGGTCTGTCAGACGAAGCCAGTATACTTTGGGATTCAATATTCACAGGCGGAAACAACGGAACAGGAATCGCTGGAAGTAACAGCGCGGGCGGTATTGTGACCGATATTATCGAAAGCCCCACGCCAGTGACAATAAATTTTTCAGAAAAAGTACAAGGAAATGCGGAAGCCGTTGCCATATTGAATCCTAATAACGGTTCTATTACAGTAAACATCAATAAGGAAAGGGTCAAACCGCCGAACCCAGAAATTTTGGGACAGATGGCTAGGCTGACAATGGCTCTGGTTCATGAATTTTCTCATGTCCATGACTATATGAACATACCACTAGACTTCATATATGGCCAGCCATACCATTTTAGTTATGTTACGGAAATGAAGGCTTTTGGTCTTGAAGCCCGGTACGCAATAGAAACGGATAGAAAAGACGGAAATTATAAGTTCGGCTGGCATAGCATGTATTCTGGCTTTAGTGCACATGAACTCACGCACTATGGTTCCACGGACTATTACGGGAAACTTAATAGACTGGCACTTAAGGCAATGGGGTTGAATTATCGATAATCGGCAGGAGAAAAACAATGCGGCTTGTCCTTATCTGTCTATATTTGGTTAGCATGGCAAATATTGTATCTTACGCTCATGATCAGAACATCGCGTCGTTAATTCAGCAACTTGAACATACAGATGCGGATGTCCGAGACAGCGCGGGTAAATCCCTCATCGAAATTGGCGAAACAGCAGTGCCGGCATTGATTGTGGGATTAAACCACGAAAAAGTCATTGTGCGCCGGGCGGTTGTGGATATACTGTACAATATTAGAGCGCGTGTCCCTCACAATAAAGACATAGACCGTGCTTTGGCTAAAGCCCTACAAGATATAGAGGTGCGTTATCAAATAATACAATGCTTCACTCCGACCGATTCGGAATTACCGCCGGAGTTTATTTCAGGCTTAGTGCAGTTACTCTATTATGGATCGCCCTTCTTTGGAAACGCCGATCCCTGCATGGTTTTGCTCATGTGGACGGGCAATCAAGGACGAGTTGCCTTAATCGAGGCGTTTCACAGTAGCGAATGGCCGCTTCGTTTTGGTGCTGCCATCACCTATGGGCATCTGTTTGGCTTCTTCACTGGCTTTAATAACCCTGATGCGGCGCCTCTTCCTAAAGAAGCAATCTCTCCTAAAGAGGTAATCTCTATAATAGCTGGAGGATTAACCCATCCGGATTGGAAGACACGAGATGAAGCGATGAGGGTCTTGAGTATCATTAGCAAGTCCGACCCTGCTCGCTTTGGCGAAACGGCAAAAGCGTTTGATGAAGCCAGACAGGCACTTAAAGCATTGCCGGCCTTCGCTATCATATCCCAAACTATCACAGATGGGTGTTACCTTGATGACACAAATTTCGATGCTTTCGATTCATTGAATACCGAGGGCATTACGTTCAAATTCAACCGCTCAATTCACGGGAGCGGGACGCTTACAATCAAAACCGTTGATGGTGAACCGCTAGGTTGGAACGTCGAAAAGGGCAGCCATTCAGTGACCATAACCCCGCCAGAAGGGAAAGAACTGGTAAAAGGTCAACGCTATACGATTCAACTCAGGGATGTTAAGGACATTCTGGGTAATCAAGTCGATGCCGAAATCGAGTTCTCAACAGAAGTGCTGATTCGTAGTTCCAGACACGCCCATTAAAGCCCCTAACTCGAAGGAAAAGCAATGAACAAGCCCACGCGAGTTTGCCTTACTTGTCTATATTTGGCGAGCATGGCAAGCATAGTATCTCATGCTCACAATGAGAACATCGCATCGTTGATTCAGCAATTTGAACATGCGGATGTGGATGTCCAAGACAGTGCAAGTAAAGCCCTCACCGAAATAGGTGAAGCAGCAGTGCCGGCATTGATTGCGGCATTAGACCACGAAAATACCGGGGTGCAGGCGTGGGCTTTGAATACACTGCATGATATGAGAAATCAGTTTCATCAGCTTCTTGACAAGGACACGAGCACTCCGTATTACAAACACATCGTCCGTGGGTTGGTTAAAGCCCTAAAAGCTGAAGATTCGGATTTGCGTTATGCGGCGATAATTGGCTTCATAGGTTACACAGGGCGCGAAGAACTCACACCGGAAGAAATTTCGGGTTTTATCCGGTTATTCTATTATGGATCTCCCATCTTTTCCCCAGATGCCTCCCATATTTTGCTCCCGCGTATGGGACATCACGGGCGTTCCGCCTTAATCGAGGCGTTGCACAGTAGCAATTGGGCGCTTAGTTTCGGTACCGCTATCGCTTATGGATATGGTTTTGAATATGCGTGCAATAAGCCGGAGCTGAAAGTGGGGACTCTCCCCCCAGCGGTGGTTCCTAGATTAGCTGAAGGATTATCCCATCCAGATTGGAGGACGCGAGAAGAAGCGGCTGAGGTCTTGAAGCGCCTCCAATCGTGTCGCATTGGCGAAGCGGCAAAAGCGCTTGAAGCATTGCCGCCCTTCGGTATCATATCCCAAACCATCAAAGATAGGCAGCGATTTAGGGATCCCGATGCTCTCGATTCATTGAATGCCGATGGCATGACTTTCAAATTCAACCGTTCAATTCATTACGATGGCGAGATTACAATCAGTTCCCATGATGGTGAACAGCTAGGTTGGAATGTTGAAAGGAGCAGTCATTCAGTGACCATAACCCCTCCGGAAGGCAAAGTACTGGTGGAAGGTCGGCGCTATACGATTCAACTCAGGGATGTTCGGGACATTCTGGGCAATCAAATCGATGCCGAAATCGAGTTCTCCACAGAAGTGCCGCTCAGACGCGCCCCTTAAAGCCTCTAACTCGGATAGACAACATGTGAAACTTCACATCATGCTGTTGAAAAGTTTAATGCTCTTTTGTGGGTTTTGTTTGTTCATTAGCTGCTCAACGAATGAAGGGACACAACCAATGACGATAAAAACGATAATTGATGCTTGGGTGGCATCAGACCCGTCTTACACTTGGAGTCCGCCAGCGACTGAAGCCGAAATTCGCGCTGCGGAAGAACAAATCGGCTCGCCCCTTCCGCCCCCGCTGCGTGAACTCTATCAATTCTCTAATGGTGGTGACATTATGGACGTAGTGTTTTTATTTCAGCTTTTACCCAACAACATTTCTTCTTTAGGACTAAGCAATTCCACTGCAATGTTCAATGAGTTGGGTTGGCATAATCCTCAAGAAATTCTGTTGTTTGCTACCAATGGGCTTTCGGAGGCGTATGGTATCTGGTTGCCAGAAACTGACAGTGAGGTTTTCAAACAACCGATTATCGAAGTTGCCCCTACCGACGAAGGGTGCATGGCTGTTGTTGGAACAAACTTGACATCTTTTTTGCTTGGCAGAACTGCCTACCACTTAGTGTTTGAGATTGACAATTTCGATGGTAGCAAGAAACCAGACGCATCCAAGAAATTAAAGCAACTACAGATAGCTCTGGATATTTTACAAGTGCCACAAACATTTCGGCATGTTGAATTTTTCGACGATTCTGACCATCACTTTTCGCAAATTATAAAGTGGGCAGATCCATCACTACCCAATCCGTGTGCCAGTTCTTATATCCAGGAGTATACCGTCACAGACCTAAAAAAACTGTTTGGCGATTCGAGAGATGACTAATCCATCAATCTAGGGAGACAAAATGAAACACAAAAGGAGCATTCTTCTTTTTATTTTTGTGTTAGCTAGTTTGGCTTGGAACGCTCCAGCATCGATTGGACAAGAGATAGAATCGCTTATCAATCAGCTTGACAACGAAGATGAAGATGATTCGGTTCGTCACAATGCGTCTAAACGCTTGGCTCAAAATGGCGCCCCAGCCGTGCCGGAATTGGTGAGCGTATTGCCGGAAGCAGATCTGGAACTCGCTTTAAGCATCGTTGAGACTTTGACGCTTATGGGCAGCGATGCCGAGTCCGCTGTATCAGCATTGATAGAGGCATTAAGGAAGCCGAATTTTTCTGTCTACAGACGAAAAATGTTTGTGGATTTTCACGATAGCTGCGTTGAAGCTCTTGTTGAAATTGGCACTCCCGCTGTCCCGGCGCTAAAAGACGTTTTAAGCGATGCCAATGCAGAATTGCGTTATCATGCGGCACGGACGCTAAGTAACATGGGTTATAAAGCTAACCCCGCCGCCATTGCGTTAGTACCCCTGCTGAACGATGAATATGATAAAGTGCGTATAGCAGCTGCTTCAGCATTAGGTGGCATGAGGTCGCAACCTGTCCCAGATATTGTTATCAATATTAAGAAACAGGCGCTTGAGAGGAGCATACAGACAGATGATGCGATGCTTGATAGAGCGGCAGAAACCGCGATTCCCGATTTGATGAAGATGATAGGGGATGAGAGTAATTCGATTCGCGCCGCCGCAGTGCGTGCATTAGGCACGTTGGGCGGAGCTGCCGCCGTCCCAGCGTTGACAGTGGCGCTGAAAGACAGGGACGATAACGTCCGCACGATAGCTGCAATAACGCTGGGCGAGATTGGCTTTCCCGCCAATGCAGCTGTGCCCACACTGATAAACAAATTGAAGAAGGGCCTATACGAAACAGAAGGGATTCGAGTGTCGGTTGTGCAAGGATTGGGCGGAATTGGCACTCCTGCTGCTGTGTCCGGGTTGATAGAAGCCTTAAACGATCCATCTGGCTTTGTTCGTAGAATGTCTATAACCGAATTAGCCAGAATTGGCGAGCCTGTTGACGACATCATTTTACTACTCATGAAAACGTTAGCCGATACGGATGCTGATGTCCGTGTTGAGGGTTCTCAAGCGTTAGGCAGAATTGGTGTTCCCGCCGTTCCTGCCTTGACTGAGGGATTGAGCCACGAAACACTAGAGGTTCGGATTTGGTCTGCCAACGCCTTGTCACAGATAGAGGGGGACATTCAAGTTGCCGAGCCCGTCTTAATACAGGCATTACGAGATAAAGACAAGGATGTTCGTCGCTATGCGGCTTACGCATTGAAAAAGATTGGAACGCCTGAAGCGATTAAGGCTGCCATTCCTGTATTGGAGAAAGACGACGAACCTATCATGTCAACGCACGAAAAAAGCAACTGAAGCATCGAAAGCCGTCGGGGTTTTGAAAAACAATGATAAAGCACAAGCGACTTGTCCTTATCTGTCTATATTCGGTGAGCATAGTACCTCACGCTCACAATGTGAAAACCATCTGGATTCATCAACTATTCGACGAAAGGAGCGGGCGAATAAAACGCCCGAATACGCAATGACTATGAACACAGTTAAACGATTTACCCTTCTGATAATACTGTTGACCATTATCGCTTCACCGGCTATAGAAGCCTATTACGACCCACACGTCGGACGCTTTACGCAGAGAGACCCCGCCGGAGACGGGGTGAACCACTATGCGTATGGCGCGAATAACCCGATGAAGTTTGTTGACCCGACAGGGATGTATATCGTCCTGCCGGGCGGCACCGAAATAAGAAGCGTCCCTGATCAAATTGATGGTAGCTATGTAATGCCCGGCGGTTTGTCAAGCGACAGCCAGGCGGTTCGGGATTCATTATTCACAGGGGGGAAGGGAACAGGAATCGCTGGCAGTAACACCGCACGCGATATGCTGGCCACTATTATTAACAGCCCGATACGAGTGGAGATAAAGTTTGATCAGTCGTTACCGAAGGCGACTCTAGGCACGGCAGAAAATGTGGGCGAACTTATTCTGGTAGACATCAATACGGATCTCAGGTCGTCGAATCCAAAGCGGACAATGACTCTACTTCATGAACTGTCTCATGCCCATGACTATATGACAATGCCGTCAGACTACGGAAATGGTAATCCCTACCATGCTAGTATGTTTCGGAGTTGAGGGCTTATGGTCTTGGAGCCAAGTACGCAAGAGAGATGGATAGAAAAAATGGAAATTATAATCCCGACGGCTTGTTTAGCAGATATACCGGCTTTAATCCACACCGCCACCTTACAGACCCTGGCCCCGTACCACCTACGTCCGCGGGCTATACGGGCTATCGTTTAAGTGGCAGTGCCGGCTATAATTCCATGGGCTATTACAGGCAACTTCACTCTTTAGCAATGGGGTCAATGACATATTAACTTGGCACTAATCTACAGAGGGCAAAACATGAACAAGCATAAACTGGGAGGGATTATCTGTCTATATTTGGTGAGCATGGCAAGCATAGTATCTCACGCTCATCTTCAAGATAAGGAAATCGCATCGCTAATTCAGCAATTTGACCATCCGGAGGCGCGTGTTCAATACAGCGCGGCGTGGAATGCGGCGCTCGATGCACAGCGATCACTCGTCGAAATTGGCGAACCCGCAGTGCCGGCTTTGATTATGGCATTAGACCACAAAAGCCCCGATGTGCGCCAGAATACTGCGGAGGTGCTAATCGATATGCTGGCTCAAAATAACGGTGCTATCAATGACTTGTCAGAGTTAAAGCCTTTAGTCCCGAATTTTAATGATACTCCAATTACAACTTCGGCCCGCATCGAACACTTTACCCGCCTCAACGAAGTCATTACACATGCACTGATTAAACGCTTAAAAGATGATGATGCTCAGGTGCGTTCTAGGGTAGTGGATTATTTCTTGAGATCTTCCGAGATTTCCTCGAAAGCATTAGCCCCGGAAGTTGTTTCGGGCTTAACCCTGTCACTCTATTATGGATCGCCCTTCTTTAGTAGATCCGATGCCCTCAAAATTCGGCGCAAAATAACGGGTGCGGCACGGATAACCCATGCGTTGACGTTGCAAAACAATGATGTGTTGCACAGTAGCGAATGGCCGCTTCGTTTCGGTTCCGCCATCGCTTATGGATATGCGATTGGTAGTCGTGCGGTGTTCATAGAGGACGTGCCCCATCCCTCTAAAACTATAAAAGCAATAACTTCTACGTTAATTGAAGGATTAACCCATCCAGATTGGCAGACACAAGAAGACGCGATTGATGTCTTGGATTGTCTCAGATATTACTATTATCATCTCTTTGATGATAGAGCGAAACAAGCGCTTGAAGCATTACCTCCTTTCGGTATCATATTCCAAACCATCAGAGATAAAGATGACGTTCCCCATCTTCTCGATTCATTGAATACCGACGGCATAACTTTCAAATTCAACCGTTCAATTCATAGGATGGGGACGATTACAATCAAACAAGTTAGTGTTCGTGGTAGACCGGTTGAGCCTGGTTTGGAATTGGGTTGGAATATTGAAAAGAGCAGCCATTCAGTGACCATAACCCCCCCGAAGGGAAAGAACTGGTGAATGTTAGCCGCTATACGATTCAACTTAGGGGTTTTGAGGATGTTCTGGGGTATCATCAACTCGCTGCCGAAATCGAGTTTTCAGTAGAAGTGCCGCTCAACCTCCGACACCTACACCAAAGCCCCTAATCTCGATTCTAAGCGTTTTTTGCTGTCAGTAAGGATTACTCTCTAGGGAGCAAAAAACGCTCAGAACCCGCCATTCTGTAAAGCCTGTTGGCGTTTTTCTTACAGTCCGCTTTTAATCAATGCAATAATACACAGGACTTTGGGGTGCGCCATTCCAATCACATTCTAAGTATTCCATGAGAGCAGTCATCGACGCCGGTTCGTAGTGGTTACATTGCCTCGCCATTACTAATTCGTGACGATTGGCGTCTTTGGCAGCCATGCGTTCCAAACGACAGTGATATGCCCAGCCTAGCAGCCGTCTCACCTCGATCGCACGCTTGCAATCGTCAAATATCTTGCGACTATGAAACGACACAAGCCAAAATAAATCATCGTGGGAGTAAAAACGGCGGAAGTGCAAACGACCATAGACCTGCCGCTTGCGATTGGGATACTGTGTGGGCCCGCACGTCTTATCGAGCATTTAGCACCTTTCAGTCCGCTTTATCACGATTGACCGGTACGTGTCAATCTATACGCTTGCAGCTTCAATCGAATCCACGCCATTACAGGAGACCGCGGCGGCGATTCCGAGCGTTTTACCAAGCCTTTATTCCAAGATTTTCATGTTCCCATGTCTATCTTGTGTGAAAACTATCCCGCCGTGGTCATGGATACCGACCTTCGCCCGCGAATTGATGTCCTTGCCTTGCGCAACGACAAAACCGCCGTCGTCATTGACATCGAGCCTCGACATTGATAGGCCGTCATTGCCATAGGCATCAACCGTCCCGCCGTCTGCATATCAACGACAGTGGCGCCGGCACGGGCTAACGATACCGCCGAACCGACACGTAGCGAATGCCCACTGATAAATCCCTCAACGCCGGCTTCACTGGCCCAACGCTTAATGGCGTTCCTAGCCACCTCAGCCGATAGCCGCCCCTTGCCGATATGCTGATGGTATCGAACACGGCGAAACAAAGCCCCCGATTCGATTCCCGCTCTCTTACAGTAACGCTTAATCACCCGGCACGTCGATTCGCCGATGTAAAGCGTAGCACCCTCACCTTCTTGATCGGTCTTACTCTTCCTGACTTCCAAAACGCCGTCGTGGATGTCCTCTACATTGACCGCGACAGCTTCAGAGACCCGGAGCAGACAATCACTCATGAGATTGATTATGGCTGAATCACGCAGACCCGCTAACGTTCTACTGGCTTCGGCAAACGAACATACCCGTTCAACTTCCTGCCATGTAAGCCCTTCAACTTGACCGCGACCGCCTTTTTACCCTGTTCCGCTTGTGCGATCTCATTCATCTTTGTCCCCCTTATGTGCTTTCCCCAGTACTCTTAAATCTCCGTCCTCATCCCTTAGAACAAGCATCCCGCCGTGTTCACCGGCGCCAAGTCCGGCCTGCAATACCCCGCGCTCGCCATAAACACTGACCCGCCCACCCTGTTCACCAGCGTGAAGGAGCGCCCCCGACTTTCTGTCCTTCTTGCCATAGACTGTGACGACCCCGCCGTGATCGCCGGCACTGAGAAGCACCTGCGCGTCGCCCAACATATCCACGACCTCAAGTTCGGTACACCGTATCTTGGCAAACGTATCGCGTTGTGCCGTGCCGGACGAAACCAGCACCGCCGTGATTAAACTACCTATTATGCCGCCGATGATACTGCTGATAACCTGCTTTTTCGTGTTCAAAGCGACCTCCTTTTAGGTTGGGTTAGAGACGAACATCCTTCTTACTAATGATTACATCATGACTTTCCAACCATCCCGAACCGCTACAACTTCTTCCTCGTATTGAACTGCGCAATAAAATCTAGATGGTTCTGCAGTATCGTCGCTAGCATCGCGTCTTGTTTGTCTAATCGTCGATTGACATCATCTATCCTTCGATCCATCTCCGATGCCCGCTGATCCATGCGGTTCTCTAACATTCTCGCTTGTGTCAGTACCTCCTTTTTTACCCCTTTGCGCAAGTTCGAGAGCGCTTTCCACACGATACCTACTATCACGATTATCGTCCCCGCCGTATACACAACATCCATCAAATACACATTCACTGTTTTCCCCCTTTCAATTGGTCATTCACTCATTGGAATTTGCTCATCCTAATCTTCTTGCGCCGCCGCCGATACCCGTGATCATTCAAGGTCAATCTCTGTCTCCATACCGGTCAAAAGCAAGTTGACACGAGTTAATGCCTGTGTTAGAATGGCGCAGTATTTCAACCCTTGCGCTATATGGTGTGGCATAGTACCCCAAATACGCTGTGTGTATCCGCCCTTATTGACGAAAATCACATTGATGGGAATAGACATCAATTGGGTTTGTAAATAAATTGCCCACTCAAGGGAAGGTGTTTTAGCAAATATCTAGTGTATAAGCGTTAGGAGCGATTTGGGGGCAAATAAATTGGAGTGCGAAAGTTTAATTTCCGCCGGTCCATACACGTAAGCAATTCAGTCATGGACATGAGAATCTCATCATCAGCGAAAACAAAATTTCCGCACTCCGTTGGTAGGGTCTGATTCTAAAGGTTAGTTCGTCGCTTCGGCGCTGAATCCTGCTTGTTTAACAGCGTCAGTAAGTTGTGCAACTGAGGCTTTACCTGTATCGCACTGAACTACCGCTTTACCTTCCGCTTGAGAAACATTGACACTAATCACGCCAGGTACTTGAGTAAGTGCAGACTGCACTTTGGCTACACAACCGCCTCACGTGAGTCCCGTAACCGCTAACGTGATTTCTTTAGCGGCAGCAGTCTCCATTGATGGCTCTTCAGCCGCGGCATCCGCAGCCTCACTAGTCTGCTGTGATGTTTCGGGTGCCTGTTCCATCTTCTCTGATGCGCAGCCCATGACGAAAATCATCGCCGCGCAACAGATCAGAGCCAACTGTAATAAACGCATTTTGAGTAACCTCCTCTTCCATTAAAGATTTAAGTATGCGGTTATTCTACGCCATTGACTCACAATTTGTCAAATATAATCGGAACGAAGCGTGAAATACGAATTCAATGCGATTGCAACCCTAAGCGTTCAGGGTATAAACTTAAATACACATCGCGTCCAACCGCGCACGCCCTTATGCAACGATTTCCCCGGATTTTTGTCCTATATATTGCTCTATACTCCTCAATTCTCAACGTAATTGCTCAGAGCGGCTCCCATGAAACAACAAACTTCCGGAAGGACGAATACATCCATCCGCTCGCACAAGATGTTCAAATCATTCCGGCGCCTGTCACAGAATCGACCAACTCACAAGCACGTTCAACAGTGCCTGTGCGCCACCCATCAAAAGATTGGAACGCAATTTTCAGGTCAGTCGGCATGCGGCCCGACGCTGAAAAGTGTCTGGATTGTCACTTCAAAGGGCAGTCTTCGACGACGCGGCACCCCGGAAATCACCTGAATCTTCACGGCGCGGAGATATTCGGTTGTACGCTCTGCCATGGCGGGGATGCAGGGGCGTCCGAGATGAGTCATGCACACGTCTCTACAGCCGAAATACCGTTTTTTAGTGGTCGCCGCGTGGAGGCGGCTTGCGGAAAATGCCACACCGCACCAGCGGTACCGGGCGCGCTCTCGCTCTCCGGCGGAAGGTTTGTGTTAAATAAATACGGATGTGTGACATGCCACGATCTGCCCATAGAAATTCCCGCAGTGCGGTATGCGCCTAGTCTTGATACCATTGGCAATAAAGTCACAAGATCATGGCTGAGGCAGTGGCTTGAAGATCCAACAACCTATCTTAAAGAATCAAAGATGCCAAAAATCGAGATGCCTCAGCATGAACGCGAAGCCATCGTCGAATTTCTACTGACCCTACGGAATGACGGACTTTTCCAAGTGATTGATGGAACAGGTGACGCCGAAAATGGCAGGAAAATCTTCGCGGCGAACGAATGCCAAGCGTGTCATGAATCGAATGGAGTAAACGACAACCCAGGTCCCAATCTTGAACGGGTCGGGACGAAAATAAACCGCTTGTGGCTCATAACCTATCTCCGAAACCCCGCGGCACTCCATCCACGTACAAAAATGCCGGACTACGAGTTTTCAGATCAGGAAATTCTAGATGTGAGCGAATATCTGTTGAGCCGATTTTCTGATGGCAAAACCCCAATGGAAACATTCCCTGATTTCGCTTCCAATCCCTCCAAAGCGAGCGAAGGTTTCAAACACTATATCAGCAACGGATGCGCTCAGTGCCACGGCATTACAAAATATATGGACGTGAACATCACTGAAAAACTGAAGGCGTGGGATATTGAGGAAGCCATAGCGCGAATTCGTGCGCATCGCGGAGTACACATGCAAACCCCGCAAATTGACATTCCCGAGTCAGACCTGGAATTGATGAAGAACCCCCTTTTGGCAATGCAACAAAACGACAAATATAAATTGCTCAGGTACAATTTAGAAGGGCAATCCCAAGAAGATGTAAGCGACTTCTTGTCGAAATTCTGGCAATTCCCAATCCCGCTTCAGGGCGAACCGCCCGAATATTACAACAATACGGTGACGCCGCTCGCGTCTGAATCCTGCGGAAATTGCCATGCAAAACAGTGGGAAGATTGGAAAACCACCCGTCATGCGATAGCGATGGGACCTGGGATTTGGGGACAGTTAGTCGACCAGACTCCCCGTTATGTTGACAGTTGCTCTCCATGCCATGCACCATTGTCCGAACAACATCAGCATTTACCAACGCCGAAAGGCGGACACGCCGTGAATCAACTGTATGATGCAAAACTACAAACTCAAGGGCTTGCTTGTGCCGCGTGTCACGTCCGATCACACCAGCGGTTTGGTCCCCCTTTCTCAGAAACTGCAGCCGCAGCAAGCGTTTTTGGCGAAGGACACCACGGCGGTGCCGTAGCCAACCGCGCATACGAAGACTCCGCCTTCTGCAAACCGTGCCATCAGTTTGAACCGAACGGGTTCAGTCTGAATGGCAAACTTCTAGAAAATACCTACAATGAGTGGCTTGAAAGCCCTCACTCCCAACAGGGAGAAACCTGCCAATCGTGCCACATGCCAAACCGCCGTCATCAATGGCGCGGCATACACGATTCCGAAACTGTACGAAACGCCCTCAAATTAGATGTCGAGATAATGAATCAACACAAAACCATAGAAGCCGACATTCGGTTGACAAATGCTGGAGCAGGCCACTACTTGCCAACCTACATCACGCCCGCGATATTTGTCAAGGTGCGGCAACTGGATTCAGCCGGAAATCCTGTTCCCGGCACCGGCCAGATGCGCGCCATTCAACGGCGGGCACCATTGTCGTTAGACCGGGAAATCTTTGACACACGCATCCCGCCGGGCGGGACATGGGTGTATACCTACAACATTTCAAAATCCGAAGGGGCGAAATCCCTCGAAATCCGCATTGATGTCCATCCCGACCACTTCTATAACGGTTTTTTTAAGAAATTCCGCGCCAAATCCCCGGAGGCGCAAAAACACATTGTCAAGGCGCTTGAAACCACTGAAAACAGCCCATACCGTTTGCTGACCGAGCACATTCCATTGGAGTAATGCAAACGCGTACGGCGGAGATTAAGTAGACATAAGCAGTTGATGAGAAAGTAGACACACGATTTTACCATATTTCTTAGCCCGTGTCGCCCCACCCATTTATTGAGTCATCAAAGGAGTACAGTTTTTTAAACGGCAGAAAGGAGGAGGACTTCAATGAATACCCAATTATTGATAAAATGGATGTCTACGCTTATTCTGCCAATAGTCATCATCTATTGCCGCTATCCCGTGGCGTACGCACTAGATTCCCCCGAATTTGAACAAGCAGTTGAACGCTACCGAAATCGGGTTCGCAAGGATCCGAAAAATCTGGCGTTGCACCGCGAACTGATCGCACATGCGCAGCAAACCGGCCGATTAGACATTCCACTGCAAATTTACAAAAACGCATATCTAAAGCAACCGGCAAATTCAATCGTCCTCTACGTCTTAGGCTACACCTATCTCAGAGAGAGATCTGAAACGTCGCTCATGGAAGCAGTAAAGTTGCTAGAAATGGCAATAGAAAAGCGGCCTCAGTTTGCAGACGCTTATGCCGCATTGGGTGAGTGCTTTGCGGCGCAGGGGAATACCAAAAAGGCAATCGAAGCCTACAAAAGGAGCGTGCAGCTTAATCCCAACCTCTGGGATGCTCACCTAAAATTGGGCAATTACCATCGGGATGCGAAAAACTATCAGAGTGCAATTGAACACTACACAAAATCTCTCGGCGCACATTCCAAGCATGCCGAAACTCATTTTGAACTCGGCGCGCTTTACCGAAAAACTGGAGACCTAGAATCTGCTCGCCAAGCCTTTTCACTAGCAATAAAACATGACAAAGGTTATGCTGATGCCTACTATCAGTTGGGACAAATTTACGCTTTGCAGCAAAAGCCGAAGGACGCGCTGAAGCAATATCGCAAAGGGCGCGAGTTCGACCCAAAAAACGCCAAGGTCCGCTATCAACTCGCGCTCATCTTCCTGGACGGTGACGACGGGCGTAACGCAATCTTGGCGCTGCGGAGTGCATTAGCCGTGGATCCCAAATACGCGGAGTATGTAAACCTGCTGAATAACGTGAGCACGTTGGATGCAGTGGAAATCGCTGCGCAAATTCTTCAGAAACATCCTGACAATGCGGAACTTCAGCACTTTGTAGGTATGCTCTATCTAAAAATCGACCAACGGGAGATAGCCCAAGCCTATCTCGAACGTGCAAAAGCGCTCGATCCAAACAATGCTGACGTGCGGTTCACCCTCGCTGAAAGTTATGAGCAGAAAGCGCCGGACGCAGCAATCGAAGAGTATAAGCAGGCGGCAGAACTCGGAAAAACCAGACTCGATCTCCTGTTAAAACTGGCTGAAAGCTACCGGCTGGAAAAAAACTTTGAAAAGTTTCACGGGATTGCCCAGCAGATTTTGGCGATGGATGCAAAGCAGCCGGAAATCCATTATCAACTGTCAAATTTTTATGATGAAAAATCCAATCGGAAAAAGCAAGCTGGTGAAGTAGAAGAAGCAGAAACGCTGTTTAAGTTGGCAATCGAACACGCGAATAAAGCGTCCGAACAAGCTCCTAATGTTGCAGCCTACCATCTCAAACTCGCGGGTTTTTATGATCGGCAGAAGCAACTCAAGGCAATTCGTCTCTATGACAAAGTAATTGAACTAGACCCATTTAACGCGGAAGCGTATTACCGACGTGGGCTGTTCATGTCCAATTTCACATTTGGTGAGTCGAGGTTATTGCTCTATGATCCCGAAGATGTCATGGACGACTTGCAAAAAGCCGTAAATCTCGACCCGAATTTAGCTGGCGCACACTACGCCCTTGGGGTCGCTTACGACCGGATGGGCGATGTTCAAAAAGCCATGGTTGAATTCCAGAAAGCAGGAAATCTTGATCACAGCGACCCAAGGCCTCATCTTTATCTCGGCGAAAAATATGCCAATTCCGGACAGTTCCACCTGGCGATAGCCGCTTTCGCGAAAGCCGTCAAAGCCGATCCGGAAAATGTTGAAGCCCTGAAAGACTACGCCTTCTTGTGCCTAGCACACGATGAGGCACGCGGGTGGCGGCAGGCAAAACGCGCCCTTGAAAAAGCCATTCAAATTCGACCTAACGACGCAGAAATCCTGATGAATTACGGATACACGCACTACCTCAGCAAAAACAGTAACGAAGCGATTGCCCACTATCTTCGCTCAATTGAACTCAAACCCGATTGGCCGCTAAGCCGCTACAATCTTGCAATCGCTTATGAGCAAATTGGCAAAAATGAACTCGCCTTGGAAGAATATCAGAAAGTAGTCAAACTCGATCCGGAAGGGCTTCAAACCGAAAAAGCGTTGAAACGTATCCAAATTTTGACGGGAGAGCAATAATGCAAAAGGAGAATCAACTTAGAACATGCACAGCCATATCACCGTAGGAGCGATCGCCGAATCGCGATGCCGTCGCTCACACACAGACCAAAAACCAATGGCGCTACAACGTATCGTGTTTATGCCTTTTGCACAATTCTTGGTCAAAACCCTGAAGACCCAATTTATACACATTAAAACGGAGGTTTATCATCATGCCACAACCCTTACCGTTACAGTCAATCAATCACGTGTCCTTCGATGTCGCTGACCTGGAAGCAAGTATGGCGTTCTATCGCGATGTACTTGGGTTCCAGCGAATTCGCCGTCCGCACTTCCCGTTAGCACCGGGCATTTGGCTGTACAACTATGGACTTCAACTCCACCTAAAGCAACCGAGGCACACAAAGTTTAAAGAAGTATCTCAAGAGCGCAATCTCTCAGTCACCGCCGATCATATCGCTTTTTACGTTTCAGACACCGATGAAGTCGAACGCTTGCTAAAGGAACATAACATCCCATACAGAGCTTTGTTCGTAGAGGAGGCGGGCATCACAATGGTGTTTTTTCAGGACCCCGACGGAAACCATCTTGAGGTCGGCACTTACCCGCCGCCTGTCGAGTTTGTGGAAGGTTGAACATGGCACTTCGACGCAAACGCAAAACCGAATCTGAACGCGAAACTAATGCTTCACATGCGGAAAATGTTCCAAACGCGCTCCATGCTAATAAATACAGTATACGATTTGATATCCTTCCAGAGATTTCCTACCTAGACATTCAACAGTGTAGGCTAATTGCTGACATTTTACCCCTATGCAAAGGCTTTCCCGACGCGGTGTGGCTCTCGCAGCAAAAAGTTGAAGAAGGGCTTGATTCCTGTAGTGTCAACTTTTGGGCTTTTACCAAAGAATCCGAAGCGATAAAGGAATTTGCAATCTGGTTTGAGAGTTTTTTCAGAGATGCATCTGTTTCTCAATTTTTGGAACGCTTCGTTGAGCATGCCCTTGAAAAAGCTGGGGACGAAGAAGTCATACTTGCAAATTGGTCTCGGATCCATGCGGCCGAAGATGAAGTCAAAACCATCGTCAAACGCGAAATCGAGATGTCAAGTTGAGAATAATTCGACACTTGACTGTTAGCACATAGAGCCATAAAGGTCGCATGCGAAATTAACCGCCTGCCGGTCAGCATCTTGTTGGCCATTTCCAATTCAAAGGGAAAATGTCGTTTGTCCGTGCAATAATTCTGGGTATCGTGTTGATACCAATCAATCTGCACTGGCTCATGCATGCTGAGTCGCTCCATCCGCCCGTCTACTCAACCCTCTTTACCCTCTTTTACAATGTGACATTCACCCTCTTTGTCCTTGTGGTGTTGAATGCGCTGCTAAAAAATTATTCACCAAAGTTCGCATTTCAACCCGGTGAACTTCTAATCGTCTACGTCATGTTGTCGATCGGAACGGGCATCTTTGGACATGACCTAATGATTGTCTTTGCGCCAACATTGACCGCCTTCTGGTTCGCAACACCGGAAAATGAATGGTCGGTCCTATTCCGGCAGCATCTGCCTGAATGGCTCTTTGTCTCTGACGAGAAGGCGCTGCTGGCGTTCCACGAAGGTGAATCATCGCTCTATATCGCTAAACATATCAACGCATGGCTGGTTCCCGTCGCAATCTGGGGTAGCTTTTTAATCGTGCTTCTATTCGTTTTGGTGTGCATGAATGCACTCATCCGTAAACAGTGGGCGGAAAATGAAAGGTTATCTTACCCTGTAATCCAACTGCCGTTGGAATTAGCAAGCGGCGGTACGGGGCTGCTTGCTAATCCCCGTTTATGGATTGGGTTCGCAGTCACCGGCAGTTTGGATTTAAACAATGGTCTTCATGGGCTTTTTCCGTCATTCCCCAATTTCAAACTGGTTCAAGACCTCCGCCCGCTTTTCACAACCCAGCCTTGGAATGCCATCGGTTGGACGCCCATAGCAGTCTACCCCTTTGTGGTGGGATTGGGGTATTTTCTGCCGGTCAATCTTGCGTTTTCAGCATGGTTCTTTCACGTATTCTGGAAGGCAGAACTCATTTGTCGGAATGCAATTGGACTGTGGAGCACACCCGGCCCGTATCGGAGCTTTACGACATCGGGCGCATGGATGATTCTCACACTGTTCGTATTATGGAACAGTCGGAAATACCTCATTCAGGTGGTCCGGTGGTCAATCCGCGGAACCCCATCGTCAGTGGCTGGCAATGAACCGATGACGTATCGAGCTGCAAGCCTTGGTATGATTTCGGGCACAATTATATTGGTGTTATTCCTCGCCTACGCGGGGATGTCCGTCTGGGTCGCAACCCTTTTCCTTCTTATTTACTTCCTTTATATGATAGCCATCGCTCGCATCCGCGCCGAAATCGGTCCCCCAGCCCACGACGCTGAATGGATGGGGCCAGAACAACTCCTCCTGAACAGTTTTGGTGCGAGTCGCATAGGCCCTCGTAATATTGCCATGTTTACTCGACTCTATTGGATGAGTCGAGCGTATCGCTCACATCCGGTCGGGCACCA
Source organism: Candidatus Poribacteria bacterium (assembly GCA_028819845.1). Lineage (GTDB taxonomy): Bacteria > Poribacteria > WGA-4E > WGA-4E > PCPOR2b > JAPPKS01. Next base: position 95,312 of record JAPPKS010000006.1, read on the forward strand.
GTTGGAAGGGTTTAGAATTGCACAGGTAATCAGGGCGCCAAGCCGCGTATACCTAGCGGCGATGATAATTGCATCAGTGGTTGGAACTTTTGCCGGCTTTTGGGCATATACACACAATCTGTATGAACATGGAGCAGGATCTGGCGGGAGCTTGGGGGCAGAAGCGTTTCGACGGTTGCAGGTCTGGCTGCAAAACCCGGGAGCGCGCAACGATATGATGCTCAGGGAGGTGGGATTGGGAGCTGCCGTGACCTTCCTCCTGATGGTATTACATCAGCGATTCGTAGGATTTCCTTTTCACCCGGTCGGTTATGCCGTCGCTTGCGGTTGGGCAATGAGCGCTGCCTGGTTTTCGGTCTTTCTAGCGTGGTTGGTTAAATGGACAATCCTGAAGTTTGGCGGTATTCGGCTCTACCGCCAGATGGTGCCGTTCTTTTTAGGCGTGATTCTAGGCCAACACGTCGTCGGAGGGTCATGGACAATCATCCGCGAAATTGTGGGTGGATACGGGTATCGGTTCTTTCCCTAGGTTTCTTGACATCTAAGTCAGGTTTGTGCTAGATTTGCTGACGTTCTGGACGTTCTACCGCGTCTTCACCAAAAGGATAATGGAGTATTCCCGCATATCCTATCGCTCTTAGCAGTTAGCGATCCGTTATTTTGGATTTCCTAACTTGTAACCATCCTTGTCCAGTTACGTTAAAATATTTACAGCACCCAAATACAATTTAAACTATTTTGCGGATTGCGTTACCTTAAACAGCACGTTACGAGTTTCGGCATAAGTCATGCTTGACGTTCGAGGAAAAAAATGACTCAAAATCTTGAAGGAGGTAAATCGGTGGATGTAGGAGCAAGACCTCTAATTTACGGTGGATAATCAGATAGTACCATAGACCGTTTTACTTTGCCGCCAGTCTGGTCTTGCCGCCAGTTCTACTAGAGTAGGTATGATTAACAAACCGTCAGTTGTTCTATTCCTTGCCCTGTGTATTTTAGTGAATTGTTGTATGGTTTCAAATCTACATGCGGACACTGTATTGGAAGGCGCACTCGCGTTGATAGACCAAGAAAACTACGCTGAGGCCGCCCTACAATTAGAACCGCTGCTGCAAACATCAATTCAAGAATTGAATGTAAATTCGGAGGAAATTCATCACGTCCTCGCGCACTGCTACGAAAAACAGGAAAAATGGAACGAGGCCGTCCAACATTACCAAAAAGCCGTTGCGCCCGCCAATGAGTTGGCTGATTATGCACTTTTTCGGCTAGCCAAAGCATATCATCAGATGGGCGATTATCCAAACGCGCTAATCTGGTATCAACGTTTAATTGATGAATATCCACGAAGTTTCCATTTCGGCGAAGCGAATTTTGAGATTGCAAAGGTGTACCAACAGCAGAACGACTATGAAAAAGCGATCGACTCTTTGTCTAATTTGATAGACAACAAAGGGAGCGGCTATGTTAGGCAATCACTTTATGAACGAGGATTGGTTTACGAAGCATTAGGTAAACGGAAGCAAGCCTTACTCACTTATCAACAACTTACCAATGCAGATCCAACCGACGAGGTCGCCAAGAACGCACTGGATCGAATTAAGAAACTAGTGAAAGCACATCCTAATTTTAAAATTAGTCGTACCCAACGCATGAACCAGGGGTTAGTGCTTTACCATCATAGCAACTGGGCAGGGGCTCGCGCAGAATTTGAAAGAGTTGCAGCCGGTTACAAGGATTCACTCGCAGGTCGAGCTACCTACTATGTCGGTCGGAGTTACTACCGGCAGCGGCGGTACGATTCCGCAATCAAGGCATTCAACAAGGTGGGTTCGCTGTATCCGGAAAGCGGTTATTTGACGCGGGCGCTATATCAAACAACACTTTGCTATCGCCGCTCGGAACAGCCCGACATGGCGCAAAAGCGGTTAAAAGCTTTCCTCGAACAATACGCGTGGAGTGCGTTAGCGGATGATGCGCATTACGATCTCGGTTGGGTGCAACAGAACCAAGAGCAATATGACGAAGCAATCGCAACCTATCGCCGCATGACACAGAAATATCGCAGCAGCGATTTAGTATCCCAAGCATATTGGCGTATTGGATGGATTCAATTTAAGAAAAAACGATATGCAGAGTGCATCGAAACCTTCGCCGCCTTGCTGGAACAATATCCCGACAGTGCGTTTAGTACAGCCGCGCACTTTTGGATAGCCAAGAGTCACGAGCGTCAGAATCAGTGGGAAGCAGCCGAAAAAGTGTACCGCGAAATCGTTGCAGCCAACCACTGGTATTATGCGGACCGAGCACGGGCTATCCTTAAGAATGGGCCTCAGGGAGGTGTAGTCTCTCTGAACACCACTGAATCACGGGCAAATGTCGCGCCCAACAATTCGGTCTGGAAAGATATCGGATCAAAGAAAACGCCGCGCGTTGCAAAATTGATGCAACTCAGGCTCTTCGATGATGCGCTCACCGAACTCAAAGGAACCATTAGGATAGATAGGTCCAACCTTCAAGATAGTTACTATAACCTGATTGTCTGCTATCAGAAACTCAGAGAATTTCAGAAAGCTATCATATACGCGGAAAAGCTGGCAAGTTTTGAAGTGCTGCAGGACGAAAACGAAGCTATTCCAATCGAGCTTTACCAACTGCGTTATCCGCTCTATTACGGAGAAATCATCCAGAGACATTCACAAGAATACGAGATTGACCCGCTGTTCGTCGCTTCCATGATTCGTGAAGAGAGCCGTTATAATGCAGATATCGCTTCTTGGGCGGGAGCGCTAGGATTAATGCAAATCATGCCTGCAACCGGTCAAGATCTCGCCCGCCGACTTAGGATTCGCCGCTTCCGCACTGCCATGCTTCTGAATCCGGAGATTAATATTCAGATGGGCACATGGTACATGAAACACCTGATGGATAAATTTGAAAACAACCATGCGCTCGTTGCCGGAGCATACAACGGCGGTCCCGGCCGCATTCAACGATGGTTAAATGAAATGGACGTTTCCGATTTCGACGAATTCATTGAGGATATTTCGATTACTGAAACCCGCCGCCATATCAAGAAAGTCATCGATAGCTACCGCATCTATAAGGAACTCTACTCAGAACACAATCTTCCAGCGGCGCCCCCAAAAATTATAGGTGACAAGGGGTAAAAGCCTTAAACCAATTTCGGCGATGCCAACAATCATGATCGTTGCCGGAGAGCCCTCCGGCGATCTCCATGCCTCTCGCGTTGCGTCCAAACTCAACGACCTTGCTCCCGGTATCCATCTCGTCGGTATGGGGGGAGATTTGATGGAACAGTCCGGCGTCAGCCTAATCTTTCACATTCGCGACTCCGCCGTAATGGGGATTGGCGAAGTTGTTGCTTCCATACCCGCATTTCTGAAAAAACGCAAACTTCTGAAACGATTCATCCGTGAAACAAAACCTGACGCCCTGCTGTTGGTAGATTTCGCCGAATTTAACCTCGCGTTAGCGCGTTTCTCTCATAAACTCGGTATTCCTGTTATCTACTACATCCCCCCCAAAGCCTGGGCGTGGCGGCCGCATCGCGCCAAAAAGATAGCGAAAAACACAACTATCGTGGCATCAATCTTTCCTTTCGAGACAACATTCTACCGTCATGCGGGCGCAAACGCGAAGTTTGTAGGGCATCCACTCGTGGACTTCGCCCAATCAAACCTGAGTCGTGAGGAAGCCCGCCGCACGCTGAACTTACGCGAAAACTCGCCCGTCCTAGGGTTAATGCCGGGCAGCCGCCGCCGGGAGGTTGACCGGTTACTCCCTGTCATGCTAGAGGCCGCCCGACACATCCGCGAATGCGTGCCGGATTGTCAGTTTATCCTTCCGCTCGCACCTAGCATCCATCCGGAGTCCCTGCCGAAAACGCCGTTCGTACACCTTGTAAAAGGGAACGCCTATGATTCAATGAGAGCCTCAGACCTGATGTTGATTGCATCGGGGACCGCAACCCTCGAAGCAGCCTGTTTAGGAACTCCGATGATTGTACTCTATAAAATGTCGCGGTCTAGTTGGTGGATCATAAAATCGCTCGCTGCCATAGACTGGAGCGCGCTGCCGAACATCATCGCAGGGCGGGAAATCGTTCCGGAACTCCTCCAGAACGATGCACAACCGTCCCAAATTACCCCCATCGCGCTAAAGCTGCTGCAATCTTTAGAAGCGCGGCAATCTCAAAAGAACGAACTCGAAAAGGTCTATGCGCAACTCGGCAATCCCGGTACGGCTGAGCGTACAGCCCAGATAGTCCTAGATTGCCTAGCATTTACATCTTAATAGACTAGCATAACTGTCTAAACATTGGGGGTAAGTAAGGAAGATACCGGTATCGACATCAGAGTTAGTTGCGCGTGCGGATTCGATTGCGTTGCGTACTTTACCGCATAATTCGTCAAAGTCGATTTCTTGTTCTTGAAAATACTGTTGATTTCTTTATCCAAATATGCCGTGTGCAACTGCAATACGTTGCCGTGGTTCAAGCCTGTCATGCCTTGTGGAGGATCCCTTTTGTATTTCTCGTCTAAGGTGGTTCCGTCTGAGGTGGAAGCCCATAGCCGTCCAAACGAGACTGCGTCGCCATGACCACATTCGCCTGTTTGTAATGATATAGTAACTTGTATTCCCTTCGGCGCCCAGATTCCGCTGCCCGCTCCCCACTCTCCACTGCTTCGCCGAGAATGCCTCTGAAATCAATTCTAAGCGGTTCTTTTGATTGATAAAGGTTAGTGCGAGAGAGAGCAAAGCGATCGATTTTATTCTACATCAACGACAGCGTCTCGTGTGACATCAAAGACTACCATTTGTACGACTACAAACGGCTCGATTGTATACCTAAATTCAATGCCTTTGGAAGTGTAAGCGTCTGAGTATTTTGCATCACCATGACCAAACACAAAAAGAGCCCCACCTTGCCCCGAGTCGACATTCTCTTCATTTCCGTACACTTCATGTACTTCGTCCCACGAACTGCCGACACTGAGACCATTTGTAGTGCGTGCTTCCGCATTGCGTACGCCTATTTCGACAGCTCTATCATTATCGAAGTAGACAGTTACCCCTAAATCGCTCCAATCGTAGGCTATAGTCCAAGGGAGCGTTTTATACCATTCAGGTCTATAGTCTAGTTGCGGTTCGCCATAAAGTTCCCTTACTTTATCCAAATCATCGCCTAACTTAATGCCTACAGCTTCACGTCCGGGCACGACTGTAGTGTTGACAAGTTCGTTTTCAACTTCTTCATTTTCACCACAAGCCAAAAAAGCGATCAAGAGCAACAGTAAAATTCTCATTTTGCGCCTCCTCTTTAAAAGGAAGTTAGAAGGCTACTGAAGTATATTACAGTAGCCTTCGTGTTTCCTACTTCTGTTTCATGTCAGCCCATGATGTAGTCAATCTACGCTGATACTTAGGCGGTGCGGCTGGTATTTCATATTCCACCCCGTCTGAAAGATCTAGTTCCACGATATTGGCAGCAGCTCTCAGGTCGCCCGTCAAGTTTTCTTCTACCAATTCAGGAACACCTAGCGAATATGACCCGTAAACATAAACTGTATTTTCGTTAAACACTAATGTTTGGATGTGCCCGTCAAAGTAAACGGCTGCATCTATGTCAGAATTCACCAATCGTGCGGTTTCAATTAAATCAAGCATGACCTCACCCAACTCTTCAAAGTCTAGTTCTTGAATTTGAGCACGAAACAAACGTGGAGCCGCACCTGTACCCCAATTACAATATGAGAGGTGATTATCGTTATCCTCATCGCGTCCATATACATCGTCGTTTTGTTGGGGTGTCCATAGCCGTCCGGATGAAATAGCATCACCTTCAGCACATTCACCTACCGCTAACGTTTTGCCAACACTTAATGGACTTGAATTAGGTTTCCAAAATCCACTTCCCCAAATGTCGCGAGTTGGGTTTCTAACTGCATAGGTAACATTCGGGTCTGGATTTCCGCCTATATCATGTATATAGACTTGGGCAAACCAGTTTGCCTTATGCTGATGGTTATCATCAGAGCCACCGGCGTGACCACCGATAGTAAAAGTACAACTTGATTTGGCTATGAAATTAACTACATCATTGCCAGCAGCAACAGTATATACTCTTGCTTTGGCATTGATGTTTGGGTTACTAATGTGTGATTCCACCCTTTGAATGAACACTGTTATCCAAACAAACGCCAACGTCAAAATTGACACTGCGGTTTTCATTTGAAATTCCTCCATTAGTAGTGGTTAAATTTCAACGTTAAGTGTTTCATTCTAAATCCGACTGTAATCTGGATATTAACAACTAGCGATTTACCCTGCTGTAAATGGTATTTAGCAAGTTATGTGCCATGACGTAAATTCTGCTTCAATTTATGCTTGGTTATGCCCCAAGAACCCTTATGTGTAAAGGGATTCGGGCGGTTTAATTTTTTTTCGGTCCGGAGCAGTCGCGTTCTGGCGGGGTAGGCAAAGGGGTGCGCCAAATTTCCACACAATTCGGGAAAATTGGGGAGAAATAGCGCGTGAAGCCTTGCTAGACAAGGGTTTTGGGGCTGCGCAACAAAAGTTCACAATAGCAACAAAAGTTGCACCCATTTTGGTGAGAGGGAATGTCCGTAGAAGAAATGGAACCGGGCGCCGCTCAAATATTCCAGATTAGGTCGTTAAACGCGCTGAAAAGACACACCGAGTGTGTTAAAGCGGTCTAACCGATAGCAACCGGAGCGGCCGCAGGTGCTTGGAAGGAGGGAAGCGTGGAGTGTATGGGTTTGAAAATGTAGAACTCTTGGGTTCGCTTTTAGATGCAGTGGGTTTCGCCTTACGTTCAATTCAAGCTACAAGAGTTCTTCTACTTCACTTTCACTCAATGAGATGCCCCATAAAAATGTACGTGTCCAGACTATACGGGTGATAGAATATCCATGCTCTCCGGTCATACTGGTCGATAAAATCAAGAAATATTTTTTTCTCGCCTCGTGAAAAGTACCTGGCTGTGAGTTGTTCATCAACACTTCTGCTCCAATCATATTTTACATACTCTTCAAAGCCTTCGGGGGCATGGTCGTATAGATTATAGGTACGTTTTTCTTCTTCCAACTCCAAGGCAGAATAGCCTGACCGTTCTTCTTCTTCACCCAAGATTTCGAAATCTGCCGGCAATTCCCTAGGTTCATCAATCGAAGTGTCCGGACTTTCATCGGTAATCTCGCCTTCGGATTCTTCTACATCTTCCTCGTCTGTATGATCTTTATCCATCCTCTCCAAAAACGCTATCACCTCTGTTAATTCCTCGGCACGGGGAACAGAAACAGGGGGATCTGCAAATTGGTTTGTAGTGTTACCCATTGCTTGAATTTCTTCCGATTCATGATGGCTAAAATCAACGCTAAAATCTTCATCTTTCCAGATGATGTCCGGAAGTATGAGCGAAAGCAGGAAAAATCCAACCCCGGCAGCTATCATTGAAGTTGTCAAAAACTTGCGCCGGTTAAACTGATTTTGTTCTTTCATCATTGCCTCCTAATTCGCCACAAACAGTGATACATCGCTGCAACACGTCATCACAACGGTTCTCCTCACGACTAGTATTTGAGAACTAGACGAAGGACATGGGATCTGCCGCCATTCTCTCGTCTGCGAATCGCTTATCGAAGATTTTAAGGAAATAACAGAATCGCGGTCTAGACAATATCGGCAACAACAATCAACTATACCCGGGACAGGTGCAAGGAACAAATTCGCACTTAGGACATCCATCAGCATAAATCCGCGCGGCGTCTCCGAGATCGACATTCAGCAGACTCGCCAGTGTTGACAACCAGGCGAACACATCGGCAAACTCTTCCCGCAGCCGATCGGCGTTTTGAGGTTGACGCCGAATCTCTTTCGCAAGTTCGCCCACCTCTTCAGCGAACCAAACAAATGTGCGGTCCACGCCGCGTCCGGCATCCCGTTCAAAATAGATGCGCTCAATCAAATTTTGAAATTCTTGAATCGTCATCGGCCAGCTATCGGCGGATAGGGTCTCGAATCGGGACCGATGTAGTCGGCGCGCGGACGGATAAGCCTGTTATTGGTTCGCTGCTCTATGGCGTGGGCAGCCCAACCGGTAACCCGTGACATTACAAAGATCGGCGTAAACATCGGCGTTGGAATTCCGCATAGATGATAGGCTGAAGCGCTATAGAAATCGAGGTTCGGGAACAGCTTCTTTTCGCGCCACATCACCTGTTCGATACGCTCGGAGATGTCGTACAGTTTTGTGTCGCCGCTTCTCTCTGAGAGTTTCTGCGACCACTCTTTAATAATATCCGAACGCGGATCTGAGGTCGAGTAGACGCGGTGACCGAAGCCCATAATCAAGGTCTTCTTCACTAACATGTCCAGAATAGCGGCTTCGGCTTCGTCCGGCGTCTCAAATCGCTCAATCAACTCCATAGCGGCTTCGTTAGCGCCGCCATGCAAGGGACCGCGCAGCGTACCGATGGCGGCGGTAATTGCGGAATAAATGTCCGACAGCGTTGAAGTGGCGACGCGGGTGGCAAAGGTTGAAGCATTAAATTCGTGCTCTGCGTAAAGAATCAACGACACGTCGACAGCTTTGCGGCTGACTTCATCCGGCGGCTCGCCGTGCAACAGATGCAGAAAGTGTCCGGCAATTGTGTCATCATCTGTTTCGGTATTGATTCGTACACCGTTTGTCTGGTAATGATACCAATAGAGCAACATCGAACCGAAACTGGCAGTAAGCCGATCTACGATATTAAACTGATTGTTTGCCTCGTTTTCCGGCTCGATTGTGCCCAGCGCTGAACAACCCGTACGCATGACATCCATCGGATGCGCATCGCCCGGCAACTGTTCAAGGACGGTTTTAATCCCGGCAGGCAGACCGCGCATACTGGCTAGCCGCGCTTTGTAGTCATCGAACTCAGCCTGCGTCGGCAACGCGCCGTGAATTAATAAATAAGCAACCTCTTCAAAGGTCGCGTGCTCTGCTAAATCGTGAATAGAATACCCCCGGTAGTTGAGTCCAATACCTTCTACCCCTACCGTGCAAATTGAAGTTTCGCCGGCAGTAACGCCGGCTAACCCTCCCGGTTTTTTAGTTTTCATTGGGCTCTCCCTCGTTAAGAATGCTAGCAGTTGGATCTGCGGTTAATAGTCGATCGAGCTTCTGTTCGTATTCGTGGTAGTTTAGGAACTCATACAACTCCGATCTCGTTTGCATGTTTTGCACGGCATCTCTCTGCGTCCCCTGTTGGCGAATGGTTTGATACACATTGAGCGCAGCCGCGCTCATCGCGCGAAACGCTGATAGCGGATACAACACTAACTTCACTCCTGACGCCTTGAGCTCGTCCGTCGTGAACAGCGGCGTCTTGCCGAACTCCGTCATATTCGCCAAGATTGGAATGTCAACCGCATCGGCAAACTGTCGATACTGGCTGAGTTCCGACATGGCTTCGGCGAAAATCATGTCCGCACCTGCTTCCTTATAACAACACGCGCGTTCAATCGTCTGTTCCAACCCTTCAACAGCAAGCGCATCAGTTCTCGCCATCAGGACAAATTCTGGATCTGTTTTCGCATCAACCGCGGCTTTAATCCGATCCACCATTTCCGCAGTACTGACAAGCTCCTTGTTGGGGCGGTGGCCGCAACGCTTCGCTTGCACCTGGTCCTCAATGTGTATCCCGGCGGCGCCAGCCTTAATCATCTGCTGCACGGTTCGTGCAATCATGAACGCGTTGCCCCAGCCGGTATCCGCATCAACCAGTAGCGGGAGTCCTGTCGCGCTGGTAATGCGGCGCACATCCTCCAGCACATCGTTCAAAGTAGTCATGCCTAAATCGGGCAGCCCGTAAGAGGCGTTCGCGACACCGCCGCCAGAAAGATAGATCGCCCGAAAACCCACGCGCTCCGCCATCAAAGCGGCGTACGCGTTGATGGCGCCGACGACTGCCAAAGGGGTTTCCATAGTCAACGCCTCGTGAAAACGCCCTCCCGCCGAAGATGTCTGGATCATCTTTCATCTCCCTGAAACCATCAAGTGAACGAACAGTGGGTGATCAACCGAACAGATAGTGAGGACGATAGTCTTCAAAACTGTAAAAACTATCGCCCTCGTTATTCACTCGGTTGACCGGTATTATAATTTAAAGTGCCGCGCCTGTCAATTGATGTAAAGACATCTCCTTGTCATGTTGGACTACAACACGGCACCGCATTTAAGCGGAATCTCAATTATCCGACCTTACCAATCTTCCCAATATTTTGAATCGACTCACCTGCCTCCGTGGCAGCTAAAACATAAATATAAATCCCTGCGGCAATAGCGTTGCCTCGACTGTTGTTCCCATCCCAGCGGAACTGTTTCGATCCGATTACATGCTGATGCGAGTCTTTGTAAATCAAATCACCGGCAATTGTATAAATCGAGAGCTCGACCTCATCAGCAAGTTGGAACCCGGGGATCGTATAGGAAAATATTATATCGGCGCCCCCGACAGGAATAGGATTAGGAGAAACGCGAATACTGTCATCGAACTGCTTTCGCATCAAGGTTAACGTCCCGGATTCTATCCGAACCGCATCGGCGGTCAGGCGATAGGAATCCGTACTGCTGTAGCCGGAGCGGGACGCCACAGAAATGTAAAGCGTGGAAAACCGATCCGGTAGATAGACAATCTGTTGTTCGGCGCCTTCCACCGTTTCCCCCACCGCAATCGTGGCGCCCTTCGCGTCAAGCAGCGATAATCGGTAATCAACCTCTTCAGGGACATTTGTCAGCGTGACAACTACCGCTTGTCGCTCTGCCGCATCGAACTGGTACAAATCGCGCGGGTCATCTTCATCGAATAGGAAAGATTCATAGGTTTGGCGAAACTCGATAGGGAACGCATCGGCGAGCGTATTGTTAGGTTCATAGGTATCGCCAAACGAAACCGAAATCGACATCGTCTGTCCCTCAAAGCCGATGTTCGTGATGGAAATCCCTGAAAAGGCGCCGTCATTCGTATTGCTGCTTGGCTGCGTCGTCGGCGTAAACGTAGTTTGGTTGTCGTTAGCCGAATACGCCGCGCCGTCCGTAATAAACCTGATATCCGGACGCGCATCCGGATTATTCGGATTGATGCCGATGTGTTCGGGGTCGCTTGGATCTTCCAGCCAAATCTGTCTCGCTGCATTAACAGCCCCGCGAGGCCGCGTCTGCGTTTCATCAATGTGCCAGATGAGAATTCCCGACTCGGGCAGATGCGTATCGAACCTAGCCCCGGATGCACGGTATCGGTTTTCAATGAGGAAGAATTCTGCACCATTGCCGGAGTTCTCCGCACCGCTGGAAAAATCTATCCTGAAGAGCTTGTCATGGTGCGGCGGCAACTCAAAGCTAGGTATCTGCAAGTCGTTCACATTCTCGTTAATCACAATCGGTTCAATCCAACCCGTTCTCCCATTCTCGGGACGGGCGTCGAAGTCCCATTTCAGGTAACCCATGATATGGCTCGGCCGCAAACCGTCGCCAACGTCGCCAATCATATTTCCTTGGTAGGGGCCGTAGAGGCCCATCAAACCCCATTTGTGATCGTAAGCGCCTGTTGCCCCCGGATTGTATACATCGGGAGCACCGAAATCGTGGAAGAATTCATGAAAGTAAATACCGAGGTGGGGTTTATCGAAACTCGGCTCTTCGGCAACAATGACAGCGGTGTCCACAAGCACCTCGTCAAATCGCCGATTTACGCCGCTCGCCAATATAGACCAGATATTAGGTCCCACAGTTCCCCTGAACGTTGAAGCTTCATCATCGCCGGCGTGAATAACGAAAACGTGATCCACCACCCCGTCTTTGTCTCGGTCATACTGCGTAAAGTCAACGATTTCATCGACGCCCGCACACGCCTCTCGAACCAGTTCCTGCAACCGTCTGTGGTTAATCCGCCCTTGTCCATAGTATCCCATCGGACGCATGGCGCGAACCCATTGATTGCCGCTGGGAACAACGCCGCCCATCGGTCCGGACTCGATATTCATCTGCCCGTAAGAAACCTCACGGTAGTAAGTTTTTAACGAAACGCCTTCGTCCGCAAATAGAAACTGGTCGAATTCTCTTCCCGGCCGCCTCCCGCGCTGATCGTCAAAGTCAATCTTGATGGCAAGGACATACTCAATCCCGTCCGTCTGTAAGATGCTCGTTGCACGCGCTTGGCAACAATCCTGCAAGCTGCCTACAAATGCGGAAACCTCCATCCCCGGCTTTACCGTCCACTCGCTAGTCGTAGGCTGGTAATCGAAAAATAGATTTGGATTCGGCGGAGCTGCAACACCACGAAGGCACCATGAGAATAATATTACAAATCCTATACCGTGAAACGCGGCGCGACTAAGCGAACGCATAGCGACCGCGATAGTTTTTACAGCGTCGAACGCCTTCGTCTGCGCTGTTGGTTCCGTTGATTGGTCCCTACAGTCGGTCAGAACTATCACCCTCCCTATTGGGTCGGTTGCACATTTTATACTGAACCTTCGGCGTTCTAAAAATTGATGCAAAATTTTTTTTGCTTGCATTCGCATAGTGAATCTGTCATAATACATCGCAAGAAAAAAGAGAATTACACGATATTTCCCCGCTCGTTTCCGGGTTCGCATTTTCTGGAAATTCAAACGAATCCATCGCACTCATCTATTACTTGTTGAAACCGTTTTCTTCTCTGAAGGAGATTAACATGTTGACCCGCGATTATCACATTCATACAAATCTCTCCCCCTGCGCAGATAGAAATTTTGATTTGGAGAAAATCGTTCAAATTCAGCAGAAGCACGGTATAAAAGCCATTGGTATCACAGATCACGACTACAGTTACAACCATAAAGTCAAAAGCATCGAAGCGGCGAGAAAAGCCATCAAACCGCATGAATCATCAATTACCGTTCATTTGGGTGTTGAATCGCACATGCTGGAATACCGCGTCGCCTCAATCGATATTCAACTCGCCGCCCACTTCGACTATGTTTTGATGGCGCCGAACCACTATCACTTGCGCGGTGTTGCAACCCCTGACGATTTAAAACACCCGAGAAAAGTCGCAATCCATGAGATTTACATGTTTGAAGCGGCAATCGCATGCCCATTGACGGATGCAATCGCCCACCCGTTTGTGCTTAATCCGAAAGTCTTTCGCTTTTCCTCGGATGATCTGGGATTGTTCAGTGAAGAGGTCATGCGGAATGTCGATAAAAAGCGGTTGATTTATCAGTTGGACCTCGCATCTCAACGAGGTACCGGCATTGAGATAAGCCCGAAATTTATCCGCTATAATCAAAGGCACCTGCTAGAGTTCTATCAGTTGTGCCTTGAGCGGGACGTAAAACTCTTCATTGGAAGCGACGCGCACAACGATAAGGAATTGGAACAATTATCGCTGCTCAAACCTGTCTTGAAAGAACTCGGCATCCGTGAAGAAAACCTATGGCATCCAAAGGAATGGCGATGGTGATTCCGAGAGGATTCCATCGGCTTCGTAAACGTTAACAAGTCATGACGCCAAAAATTCGCTAACCTGCGTAGCCGTCGGCATTGATGGCGCCGCCCCAAGCGCAGTTACGGCGAGCGCCCCAGCCGCATTCGCAAAGGCAACTGCGTCTTCAAGCGCCTCACCCCGCGCCAGCCCAATCGCCAAGGCGCCGCAAAAAGCGTCACCCGCCGCTGTTGTATCCACGACATCCACCTTGTACGCCGGCATGCGTGTCGACGCACCGCGCTTGAACAACAACACACCGCTATCGCCGAGCGTCAAAATCACGGCAGATACGCCCTTGTCAAGTAGTACCCTAGCGGCGCGTTCAGCGCTTTCCGAATCTGATACTTTTACTCCAGACAGATACGCCGTTTCAACTTGGTTAGGTGTGAGCATATCAACCTGAGACAGAAACCTATCGGGTAAGTCCCGCGCCGGCGCTGGATTCAAGATGACCTTCGTGCCGCTCGACTTGGCGATTTCCGCAGCCCGTTGCGATGCCGAAACCGGCACCTCCAACTGGAGGAGCAGGACATCAGATTCAGATATGGCTGTTGCCGCTCGTTCCACGTCCGCAGCACTTAAGCGCATATTGGCGCGCGGCACGATGATAATGCTGTTATCCCCGTCTGCATCAATAACCGGAGACGCAACCCCGGTACCCGCTTCAGCATCTCTAACGATGTAGCCAACTTCCACCCCTTCCTCAACGAGCGCTTCCATCAACGTATCTCCAAATGAATCGCTTCCCATCCTACCAACCATCGTCACATCCCCGCCTAACCGCGCCGCAGCAATCGCCTGGTTGTTCCCTTTGCCCCCGCCAAACATGCCGAACTGCTGCCCGATAAGCGTCTCCCCTTTCTGCGGCCGCCGCTCCGCCTTTATCACCAGATCCATCATAAAACTGCCCACCACAACAACCTTGGGCTTACGCTCGCTCATAATAATTTCCTATGCCGGTTTTTCTAATCCTTCAGACACGCCATAAAGCAAAATTATAGTCAAATCCTCTGCCTTTGTCAACGGCGTTACTTCCGAGCAGAATGCAATCCTTGAAACCGAGTATTCTCCTCGAAACCGAGTTTCTTTCTTCAAAACTCGGTTTCTTTATCGACATCTTCAGGTCGGTGCAGTTCCCGACCACACCGACGGGGCTGGATAAATGCCGATTCGGTTTTTCAACCAAACCTGCCAACGCGTTCCACTCCAGCGGAGCAGAATATAATCTTTGAAACCGAGTTTTTTTCTTCAAAACTCGGTTTCTCTATCCAGTTTGTCGACAGAAATCGCCGCTCCAAACCCCTCGACTTCAATTCCCAAGCCCTAATTGACACCAGCACAATATGTAAACCATCTCCGCCAGTAACACACCACGCCGAAAAAAAATTCCAAAAAAACGCTTGACAATATTTTTTTAATCGTTTATGATATGTGTATATTGTGCGCTTAACACAAGAAAACACAACATATTGGGGCAATTATGAAATGTCCATATTGTGAAAGTCCGATAACAAAAGTCCTTGATAAACGGGAAACCGACGCCGGTCACATAACCCGCAGGCGCCGGGAGTGCCTGAGTTGCGCCAAGCGGTTTACAACTTATGAGCGCGCCGAGGTACTGAATCTATTTATCATCAAGAAGGATAAGCGCCGAGAAGCCTTTAATCGGGAAAAACTGAAGCGGAATCTAATGAAGGCGTGTGAAAAACGCCCTATCAGCCATGAAACCATCAATCACCTAATCGCAAATATCGAACAGGAACTCATAAATATGCGCAAGTCGGAGATTGAAAGCCGCGCGCTCGGTGAATTAGTCATGGGTGAGCTTAAAGAATTAGATAAAGTGGCGTACATCCGATTCGCTTCAGTCTATCGAGATTTCACAGACGTAGAAGATTTTGAGAAAGAACTCCAGGAACTGATCCAAAACGAGAAAACCAAGGAAATTGAGGTTCAAGCCGAGAATTAATCGAGTGGCCCGGGTTGAACAATAGAGAAACCCAAGCCGTCAATCAAAAGTTATAGTGCGATTGCTTAAACTAGAGTAATACGCCATCATAATTAACGAATTGAGCGCGATTATGCGAGGCAAAAAATATAAACGATGTAAAATGTAATTCGAAGAATCCGCTCCAGAACTAGCTTTCAGCCATCCGAGAATTACACCGGTGTAATTCGATGTAAAACTGAAACTCTACCTTCGGCGCTGGATTTCTACCTTTAATTGAGATTAAGGAGATTGTCTCATAATCTCAATCCGATAAGCAGCAAAGTGACACCCAAGGCATTTTTATACCTTATGAATTCAAACATTTCAATCTAGTTAGGATTTATGCAGTTCAGTTTGTAGTAGCGCAATTTATTGCGCGTCCGGCAGGTCGCTCACTTCCTTGACCTGACATGTTGTTTTATGGAAAAACGGGCAATGAAGAGGAATCTCTATCGCCTTCGCTATTCGCTCAGTTGATCCCTACTACGAACCTTTCGACGATCAACTGCGTAACTCCTAACTAGCACCATTCCCTATCAAGGAGATTACATGCATGGCTAAAGCTAAAAAATCCAAAATTCGTGACAATCAGATCGTAGGCGCGCCGACAGCCGAAAATAAACGGCGTCAGAAGGCGGGTTTGCAGATCGAAAGATTTTCCACGACCCCCGGTGTCCACCCGTACGAGGAAATTGAGTGGGAACATCGGGATTCTGCGATTTACGATGAGAAGGGCGAGGTCATCTTTCAGCAAACGGAGGTAGAAGTCCCCGCAAGTTGGTCTCAACTAGCCACTGACATCGCTGCATCAAAATACTTCCGTAAAGCCGGCGTCCCCGGCACCGAGCAAGAGTCAAGCGCTCGCCAGCTCATCCAGCGAGTCGCGCATACCATCCGCCAATCTGGCGCACAGATGGGCGGATACTTCGCCTCACCCGAAGATGCCGAGACCTTTGAGGCGGAACTCACCTATCTGCTCATTACCCAACGCGGCGCCTTCAACTCGCCGGTGTGGTTCAACTGCGGGCTTTGGCACGAATACGGCATCAAAGGCAGCGGCGGCAACTACTGCTGGGATTTTGAAACCGAACGCGTCGAGAAAACAAAAAACGCCTATGAACGGCCGCAGAACTCAGCTTGTTTTATTCAGAGCGTTGACGACTCCCTAAATTCGATGCTTGAACTGCAAAAATCCGAAGTCCGCCTATTCAAATACGGTTCGGGCACCGGCTCCAATTTCAGCCAGATTCGCGCCAAAGGTGAATATCTCTCGGGCGGCGGCGCAAGTTCGGGCGTACTCTCATTCCTCGAAGGCTTCGACCGCTGGGCGGGCAGCATTAAAAGCGGCGGCACCACGCGCAGAGCTGCGAAGATGGTAATCCTCGATATGGATCACCCCGAAATCGTGGACTATATCGATTGGAAGTTGCGCGAGGAAAAGAAAGTCCAAGCCTTAATCGCCGGCGGCTATCCCGCCGACTTCAACGGCGAAGCATACCGTACCATCAGCGGACAAAACAGCAACAACTCCGTGCGAATTCCCGACGCCTTCATGGAATCATACCTCAAAGACGGAGACTGGAAGACAACCTACCGCGTCAGCCGTGAGGTCGCATCCGAGTATAAGGCAAAGTGGCTGATGGATAAAATCGCCCACGCAGCCTGGGCGTGCGCTGACCCCGGTGTCCAATTCGACGACACTATCCAACGATGGAATACCTGCAAGAGCAGCGACCGCATTAACGCAACCAACCCGTGCTCCGAATTTGTGTTCTTGGACGATACCGCCTGCAACCTCGCAAGTATCAACCTTGCAAAGTTCTTGCGGGAGGATGGCAGCTTTGACGTTGATGCTTTTCGCCAAGCTGTTCGTGTCTTTATCACCGCGATGGAAATAATTGTCGACCTATCCGCCTACCCCATGGAAAAAATTGCGCGGCGGTCGCACGAATTTCGCCCGCTCGGTCTGGGCTACGCAAATCTGGGAACACTCTTGATGTTGAACGGCATTCCTTATGACAGCGATGAAGCCCGCGCTTGGGCAGCGTCAATCTCGGCTATCCTATCCGGACACGGCTACCGAACCAGCGCCGAAATTGCCGGCAGCGTCGGTCCGTTCCCCGAGTTTGAAGTGAACAGCCAGTCAATGCTGGAAGTCATGCAGATGCACCGCGAGGCAGCCTACGAAATTTCCGAAGCGGACTGCCCAGACAACCTGCTCCAAGCCGCACGAGAGGATTGGGATATCTGCCTGCAACTGGGCGAACGATACGGCTACCGCAACTCCCAAATATCGGTCATCGCACCCACCGGCACTATCGCTTTCCTGATGGATTGCGACACCACCGGAATCGAACCCGATTTTGCGCTGGTGAAATTCAAAAAACTCGCCGGCGGCGGTTACTTCAAAATTGTCAACCAGAGCGTGCCAAAAGCCATGGAGCGGCTCGGTTATACGCCCGACCAAATCGAAGAAATTGTCGCTTACATTGTCGGCACCGCGTCGCTCAACGGTACACCAATCAACCCGGAAACGCTCAAGG
Organism: Candidatus Poribacteria bacterium; assembly: GCA_028819845.1. Classification (GTDB taxonomy): domain Bacteria; phylum Poribacteria; class WGA-4E; order WGA-4E; family PCPOR2b; genus JAPPKS01. Next base: position 113,404 of record JAPPKS010000006.1, read on the forward strand.
AGAAGGGCTTCACAGACGAAGATTTGGCGAAAATTGATTCGGTGTTGCCCGCCGCGTTTGACCTGAACATCGCTTTCGCGCCCCATACGCTCGGAGAGGCAACGCTGCAGCGGCTGGGAATTAGCGCTGAAAGTGCGCAGGCGCCCGGTTTCAGTATCTTGCGCACTTTGGGTTTCAACCGTGAGGACATTGACGCCGCCGAAGAAATTATCTGCGGACGCGGCACCGTCGAGGGCGCGCCGCACCTCAAGCCGGAACACTACCCCATCTTCGACTGTGCCAACAAATGCGGTAGAACAGGTACGCGCTACATCACCCCCATGGGCCCCGTTAAGACGATGGCGGCTGTCCAGCCCTTCATCAGCGGCGCAATATCAAAGACTGTCAACCTTCCCAACGAGGTCTCGGAGGACGAAATCAAGCAGGTGTACGTCGAGGCGTGGAAGTTGGGCGTTAAGTGCATGGCAGTATATCGCGACGGCAGCAAGAGCAGCCAACCGCTCTCAACAACCAGCCAACAAGAGACGGAGGAGAGCGAACCCGAGGTACAGGTAGAGTACCGTCCCGTCCGTGAACATATGCCCGACGAACGCAAATCCCTTACCCACAAGTTCAGCGTGGGCGGGCACGAAGGCTACATCACAGTCGGATTCTATGAGGATGGGCGGCCCGGCGAAGTCTTCCTCCGAATGGCAAAGGAGGGGTCGGTCATCTCCGGATTGATGGATACCATTGCGACCATGACCTCCGTCTCGCTTCAATACGGAATGCCGCTGGAATCGCTTGTCGAAAAATTCAGTCACAAACGCTTCGAGCCGTCGGGCTACACCAACAATAAGGATATTCCGATTGCGAAGTCGATTGTCGACTACGTCTTCCGCTGGCTGGGATTAAAGTTCCTTTCCCAAAGCCAACCTGAGGAAGATGAAAGCCTCGAAGATCAACTCGTGGATCCCCGCCAACTCCACTCCTTCGCCGGAAACGGCGGCAATCAAGAGTTAAATGCGCCCGCCGCCATGCTGCCAAGCGGTCAGCGCGAACAGTTGGAAGCCCAAGAAAAACGCGTCGCTTCGATGCAGTCCGACGCACCCCCATGCCACGCCTGCGGCTCAATCATGGTACGCAACGGAACCTGCTACCGCTGCCTAAACTGCGGCGAAACCAGCGGTTGTTCGTAAGCCGTGAGCATTCTACATTTGCGATTAAATGTGTTATAATATTACCTTAATTCTCTTTGAGGAAAATTCAACATGGCATATTATGGAATACGTCGAAGGGTCTTCATCTCCCATTACAAAGGCGATAATAAAGAGGTTGATGGCTTTATTGATTACTTTGGCAACCAAGAGAAAGTATTCACACCGTTTGTCCTTGGTGCAAATGATAACGACGATTTCATTAACAGCACAAACACAGACTATGTAATGGGGCAGATTAGGAAAAAATACCTGCAGGATACAACGGTCACTATAGTTCTGATAGGAAGCTGCACCCATAGTCGACGATATGTAGATTGGGAAATCAAGAGTTCGTTGACTCAAGGGCAAACTCTGCCTAACGGTCTTATTGGAGTCCTTTTGCCTAGTCAAGGAAACAGTGCTCATCTTCCGCCGCGTTTTAGGGCGAATTGGGAAAAAGAGCACGTAGATTGCTATACACGATATCGCTCATACCCATCTGACGCTACGCAACTCGGAAAGTGGATTGATGACGCTTATGACGCAAGGACCTCACGAGCACGATTTATCAGAAATTCGCAAGACATGATGAAGTATAACGCCAAGTGTAAAGTCTGTAACAAAACACACTAATAAAATCACCAAAAGGGAGAAAACGTGTGAATCTTCAAGGTTGGCTCGTAGACCACGGCCTAGAAACATTAAAGATTAACATCAAATTCTTGCAAGCAGAATTCAAGATACACGACCTAGATAAGGAAGCTGCTTGGGAATTGTATATCGAACTATTAACACGAATTACGACGCAACCCTTGCCCGAGGATTCTGGTGATAATAAGACTGCGTTGGAGAGCGTCTATTCTCTGTTCCCACTGACCAGAGAGGTGATTAAACGAAAAGGTCCTGGCTGCCTTGAATTTACAAAGATTGCTATTGTGGTTCTGAATCAGGTGATTAGACCGTTCACGGCTAAGTGGCATAAGTTAAGTCTGGAATGCGCGTTTGAGATTCCTGAGAAAGTACGAGAATTCAGAGAAGAGCTAGCAGATTTGCAGGAAAAGCTACGTGTATATACAAGAGCACTCGCCGCTATGGCGGACGTTGAGGATTTAACAGCACTTGAGAATGAGGAACCAATCTAGGATTTCAATACCGACCTATGAACATGTCAAATGACCATGAGAGACCCTGTGAGGATGAGCTGGATTGGAAAGATGTAGACCAACTTCATCAAGCAACTTTGCAAATTAGCAAAAGTTGCTTTGAGTATAAAAAGCTCTGCATAAGTTTTCTTGGGGTGTCCACTGCATTAATAGTCAAATTCACCGATAATCCTTTAAACCACACTGTGTTCGTACACGGTCTTTTAATGTGCGTGGGGTTCTGGATTTCTGATGCAACAGGATACTATTTCCAAAAAAAACTACGAAAACAACTAGATGAGAGGATGTAGGCAGTGACCCCAATTGTTTGGACACGAAATTGTGGATGTTAAGAAGGTATTTTGAAGTTTAGGACTTACCTGTAACTGTGTTAGTGCTGCGTTGTTAATTCAAGATGAAATATCGATTGGTGTTCTAGTGTGCATTATACGCTGCCTCGAATTCAGCAGGTGTCCTATAACCTAGCGCTGAATGAGGCCTTTTCTGATTATACACGACATCTAATACTGGACTCAGTTGGTTGTATGCATCGTGGAAATTCTGATACTCGGCGTCAACGATATACTCGTCTTTGATTCTGCCAATCGTACTCTCAACGTATGGATTCTGCCACGGTTTGCCACGGTCCGTCATGGAAATGCGGCACGCTATCGCTCACTTCATGTCATACGCTAAACACGACAACGCAACATTGCTTACATTTCCGTCACGCCGGCGTCTCTTTCGCGATTTCCAAGACGCTAGGATTCTTGAATGTGAGCATTCAAAAAATCCCTTGACAACAGATGAGAGTAATTATATAATTTCTATCATGTTATATCTGGTGTAACAGCACGGCGCCGCTAAACCGGCACCCTAGGGAGGGAGTTTTCGTGACAGCGAAGGTTTCAAAGACGCGGAAATGGTACAGGCAGAACCCGCGTCAAACCGCTTGCAAGCAGTACGTGTTTTCGATTGAGGCCGATATTTACGACAATTTCAAGCGTCACGCCTTCCAAAAAGGGCACTCCATAAACAGCATGGTGGGCGAGTTAATCAAGCGTGAGCTGAGCATTGACAGTAACATGGATAGCAACTCTGCCGCGCCGAAGCCCGAACCAAACACAGCTACCGACAAGGAAATTACGGGCGCCACGCAATAATTCGGAATAGAGCAAAAGGGGATTAAAATATTATGGCCAAATCGGAAATGCAAGCATTTGGAGTCGGTAGTCGAATCGGACATAATTCCGATAAATTTTATCAAAGAAATGTGTATACTCCAATGCAACAACCGTCTACCGCGGCAGACAATGTTGTGCCTACCGATAGTCTAAACACCATATTTGCGCACTCCAGCGAAAACATGTCGGAATTACCTAATAATAGTGTCCATTTAATGATAACATCGCCTCCCTACAATGTAGGCAAAGAATACGACGAAGATTTGACATTGGACTCGTATCGTACCATGCTTGGACGCGTCTGGAAGGAAACACATCGTGTCCTAGTTGACGGCGGGCGAGCTTGTATCAACGTAGCTAACATTGGACGCAAACCCTATATACCTTTACATGCATTTATTGCTTCAGACATGTTGAATCTGGGGTACTTGATGCGTGGCGAAATCATTTGGAACAAAGCCGCTAGTGCGGGAAGTTCTTGTGCGTGGGGAAGTTGGAGATCTGCGTCTAATCCTGTATTGAGAGATGTGCACGAATACATTCTAATATTCTGCAAAACGACCTTTAAGCGTAACGGCGACGAATCCACAATTGGCAGGAATGAATTTCTTGATTGGACAAAGAGTATCTGGACCTTTCCAGCCGAATCTGCGAAGAAGGTGGGACATCCCGCCCCGTTTCCCTTAGAATTGCCAGCTCGGCTCATAGACCTGTATTCGTTCAAGGGTGACGTTATTTTAGACCCGTTTATTGGAAGCGGCACAACTGCGGTTGCGGCAAAGGGACTACAACGATGCTGGGTTGGATACGAGACATCGCAAGATTACGTAAATACGGCCAGCGATAGATTGAAACAGGAAACTTTACTTTGAATCCTTGTATTGCAAACCTGTTAAAAGACGACATAAAGGTGACGCGATTTGTCAAGAATCTGCCAATTGCGTTTGAAATAGTCGCCAATGAGATGCCTAAAGGCAATCCAGCTATCGGAATACTGCGCGAACATGTAATTATTGGTTATTTCATTTCAGAATTTGGACAAAATAAAATTAGAGTCCCAGAGGAAGGAAACAAACGAGAGTTTGATGTAGAGGTATGTGGCGAACCACTCTCCATCAAGACAATCACCGGAAATAGCTTGGTTAAAATACTTTGGACTGCAGACCAGACTATCGTCAACGAAGAAATTGCATATCGTTATCACCCCGAGACCGATATGTTTTTGATCACCATTCATTGGGGAAAAACACAGAACAGTGTGTTTTACATTCCTAAACATGTTCAATCTGAGACGTACAACCAGCTCGGCGCGGCACATTACCTCCGTGTTGCATCAAACACAAATCATAGAGGCATTACCATTGCTTCGAAAGCGATGAAGACCCTAAAATGCCATTCCGATACATTGAGTTGCGTAGTTGGGTGGTACAAGCGGGGATTACATTCTTCCCCCTATGAACGTTGGGAAAATTATTGGGCACAGATTCAATAACCTTAAGTTTCTCGGGCTTTTCCTGAAACGCATATTCTGCTAAGCCAATTACTGATAAACAGAATTAAAAAAATGCCCTAACCGGCGGTCAACCAGCTAGGGCAAAGTCGTTTTCTCGTTGTGGAGCGAAAAAACGATAAAGGAAATAAATCAAACGTATGGTTTATTTTAGCATACTTAAGAATAAAGTGTCAAGTTTTTTACCGCATTGCGTTTCAAGGGTATCGGTTTGTACAGTCTAAGTGCACCGATGCCCTTTTTTTGTTCACGCATCCTTGCACTCTAATCTCGAAACATAACTCGAAACATAATTAGAAGAGCCATAAACTTGGCTTTGGAGCACTAACATGAGCACTCCGCAATCGACTAATCCTCAAGACTACTACCTTGATGGGTTGTCCGAAATTATACGCGAAATAGTTGAGAAATCCGGCAACGGCGCCTGTATCTTCCGGGGCGAGCCCGAAACCTATGATGATGAACCATTCTGCGGCAAGGTATCCTCAACTCTATACCGGATGGCTCCTAATAGCTTTGATTCCGGGAAATTGGAACTCGCTTACGAACAAGACAAAATCATTAACGAACTCAATAGCTACCTCCCCGTTCCCAAACAAAATAAGGGGTTTGAAATCTGGACGGAACTTCAACATTACGGCACTGAAACCAATCTAATAGATTTCACTACAGACTACCACATCGCTCTTTTCTTTGCCTGCAACGGCTCGCATGACAAAGATGGTAGAGTAATCATATTCAGCAGAACAGATTCCATAAACCAGAAATACCATATTAAACGTCCTCACAGTCCCGAAAACCGTGTCCTTGCCCAAAAGAGCATTTTTGCACAACCGCCTAAAGGCTATTTAGACTTTGGCGACTATACCATTGTTTCAGTGCCCGCAAACCTGAAGCAGTGGTTTTTAATTCACCTACGGAAATTCCAAGACGTATCTACTCAAAGCGTTTACAATGATATACATGGATTCATTCGCCATCGAACACTTAGGTTGTCCCCGACGGCTAGAATACCCCGTGAAACCGGTCTAAAAATTATGATCGAAGTTCCAGAACGAGACCCGGTTGATGAAGAGGCTAAGAAGAAACTGCTATTGGCAATTAAACACCATACATCGGGTTTACAATATGCACCTTATGACGCGTCGTTCTATACGGAGCTATCGTACTGTTACTTTCTATTGGATGACATCAGTCGGGCCATCGAAACACTAAGCAAAGCCATATGGGCGGACCCGAATTACGAATCAGCCTATTACATGCGAGCGCGTTGTTACACTGTCCAACGCGACAATGAACACGCCTTGGCCGATCTAAAAACCGTGATAGATTTCGATTCGAAATTAGCTGGGAAGGCTCATTACCGTCGAGGTATGGAATTGTTGCATTCAAAAAATTGGGAGGCAGCGAAATCGGATTTCATAGCCGCCAACGCTAAACTTATGCACATCCGGTTTCAATTCGCCGCCGATTTCCATAGCGTCGCTCACTACGAACACGTTTCAGGCGTTAAACTGCCGAAGGACATCTCCGAATTACTCCAACCTGAACAACCACCATAAACGTATAGAAATGGAAAACCCAGCAAAGAACCGAACACATCACCCGCGAAATCATTCGCCACCCCAACCCGAAAAACAAATCGACTGGAACGCAATCGCGCCGAACGTCGCGGTGCGCCTCAAGGGCGAGCCCCGAACGAAATCCGACAAGGAATGGCGATGGGGAACCAAGGGCAGTTTCGCGCTGTACCTTGAAAATGGGACATTTTCCGATTATGAGAACGACGTCGCCGGTGGCGTAATTGCCATGGTGGCGCACTGCGAAGGCTTAGGGAGCCGTGACGAGGCAATCCAGTGGCTGAAGGACAACGATTTCCTTCCCGGAAGCCATACCTCACCCCGGCCGCGCCGTACAAATCCGCAACCAAAAGCCGATCCCCCGATTGCAAAGCCGCCTCACAACACCGGGCAGCTAGAACATGGATTAACGCTTTGGAACAATGCCCTACCGGTGCCAGCGGAATTTGAGCACCCCGTCCGCCGACTATCCAAACAACACTCCTCGACGAATCCGAATTAAAACGCAGCGCCTTCAAGAACATTGAGCAATTATTGGAGCTTCGAAAAGCCTAACTAGGGACTGAACAACGGGCTCGCTTGCCGGAGGGGATCCATTGGGCGAGACTAGCTCTCCCGAACTTAAACGCTCGTATTTTGAAACAAAAGCAGATGCGGATGCAGTTATGGCGACGTTAAATCGCTCACTGTTTTACTGGTGGTTTGTGGTTCTTTCAACGTGCCGGACAGTCAGTTTGCGTGAAATTGGACACTTCCGAATCGGTCTCGATAGGATGGAGCTTGCCCTAAAGCAACGTCTTTCTAGTTTCTCCACTGAATTGATGTCAGACTTGAAACGCCACGCGAAGCGTAAGGAGACGTTTTACAAAGCGACTGGTCGTGTTGTATTTGATGAGTTTTCTCCCCGTAATTCCAAGTACATCATGGACAAACTAGACCGCGTCCTTGCGCAACACGACGGCTTCACAGACGAAGAATTAGACTTCATCATCAACTACGACATCAAATACCGAATGGGGTTGGGAAATGAATGATTGAAAGATTCGCATGAACGGGCACGTCACAAAATAGTTTCAGAATTGTAGAAAGAAACACATCCGGTTGAATGCGACATTGACAATCTGTTGTAACGTCAGCAGAACCTAGAAATTCATTGTGAAACGTAGAGCATGTTATGAACAATGTTGTTCGTAAGAAGACTATTCTGTGCTTATTAGATTGTGTTCCCAAGTCTGTTGATGAGATTGCCGGTGAAATTGATGAATCATTGGAGACCATTGCCGATTCGCTCACAATACTTATTTCGGAAAGTATTTGTGAGAAAGTAAGTACAATTGAGGTTAGTCAGTATACTGTCAGAAAGGATATAGGAAGTTTAAGAAAACTGACTAAAGAGTTTCTCTCAAATGTAGAAGAACATAAACAGGATACAGAGCAATTCATTTCATCCGAGTATTACCATTCCGGCATTGACGATCGGTTAGTTAATTCCGTTCTCGCGCGTTTTCATCTTGCTTCAGTATACCGAACCGATGAGGAAAGACTAGGATTGCGTAGGCTATTGCTCGCGTCACCGTCAGCTCTGTTTCATGTTTTACATGCTGACACGCAGATTTTCGATGAAATGTGGTCAAGTCAGAATCAGTTAGACACTTCGGATTCTACTCGTCAGTGGTTTGGCCAAATCCTTGTGTCACAGTTTCAGACCCCCATATTGGACATGCTTAGGGCTGATATGAATAGTCCTGTATTCGCAAAGTTGCATGCTGTGCTCGGCCTTCGAGCAGTGAAGATAAGTACACACGTGAGTTTGGCGACTATGCACGGAAATTATGCTGCGGCAGGCGGTGGAGGGAGTTTTTCCTTAGGTAGAGCTATGGAGAACTTACGCGCCGGACAACTAGTCTCGAATGTCGATCCAATGGCTATTGCCAATGATGGATTGGCATTTCTTCATCTTGAAGAATTCCACATTGCGCTGGAGTATTTTGACAAAGCAATTAACATGCTTCAAGATCCTATGCAAAAGGCAAAAGTATGGAACAACATGGGAGTAACTTTTCTTCTGATCAAGCAATATCAAAAAGCAATACAATGTTTTACCGCAGGCATCGAGCTTGATTCAAAAGGTGAATTTGCCCCGTTGTGCGAGAACAAACGGTTAGCTGAAGAACATTTAGCTAACGCGACGGAAAACCACAACTTCACCCAAACCACACAGATACGTTATTTTCAAGGTCACATTGTACCTTTAGAGGAAACACGCTTCTTTGAATTCAAGGAAGTTAGTGGCAAAAACCCAGTTAGTTCAATCGAAAACACGGCTGATGAATACGCTGTTGCCTTCCTCAATCGCGAAGGAGGACGTCTCTTCTGGGGAATAAGAGATTCCGATAGAACTACCATAGGAGTGACTTTGGACCACCAAAATCGAAATGAAGTTCGCCAGCAGGTTTCTCAAAAACTCGGCCAAATACAACCCCCGATTAGTTTTAAACATTGGAAACTGCATTTTCACGCCGTTCACAACGCCAATGGACAATCAATACCAAATCTTTGGGTCATAGAACTTGTGATTTTTCCACCAAAGGAAGGGCAGGTGTTTTTCACAGGTAGTTCCGAATTGTTCGTCAAAACGGATGGTGGAAAGCGGAAGTTAATCGGACAACAGATAACCGAGCATATTTGCAGTGTTGTTCAAAGTGATACTAAAACAGAGTAGGTCGTACTAAAATATCCCTTAACCTCATCTCGCAAATCGCGGTGGGAGCATCGTGCAGACAGTTAGCAATTTCATTTTTCGTGTGCAAATTTTGTAAAATCACTTCATTATTCAAAAAATAAGGAGATTTTCAAATGGCATCAGGAAACGGTACATCGTTGGCAAAGATTGAATCAAATCGGCGAAACGCACAAAAGTCCACTGGACCCAAAACCCAAGCGGGCAAAGAGAAATCAAAGATGAACGCCATAAAACACGGACTGGTCGCGCAGGCAACGGTGATTCCGGTCGGAGAAGCCAAAGAGAGTGATTCCGAATTCACGCAGTTGTTGGATCGCGTCATAGCGGAGTTTGAACCACAGGGATTCATTGAGGAGATATTAGCCGAAAGAATCGCAATCTGCTACTGGCGGCTCAGACGCGCCGCCTACGCCGAAGTCGGCGAAATCCGCAAAGCGCTAGACACAGCCAAAGGGGAAACTTCTGAAGAAGATCTGTCTCGGTTATTGATTGCCACTTCCAAATATAGGGGTTACCTTCATAGACCTGAGATGCTGGCTGAATTGCAGAGCACAGAGGCAGGATTAGATTTCTTGATTGAATTTCTTAATGATGCGCGAACCGAGTTCGAGAAGTCCGGGTATATCTGTAATGAAACCCAAATCAAACTCAGCAATTATTTCGGTTATAACTATGATGCAGCAAAGCATGCCGATTACGATTTCTTGTCTTACAATGAAAGTGACATTGAGGATGAGAATTTGGAAGTTGAGGTTAACGAGACTGTCTTGTTTCGGATGCTCGTTGAGCAAACGGAGAGGTTATCGGCGAAAAAAGCCCTTCTCGAAGAAAATCGAAAGCTGCAACACGAAGTTGATGTCATTCGGAGTGCAATTCCCTTAGATGTTAATCGGATAACTCGCTACGAAGCAGCGATTGAACGCCAATTGTACAAAGCGCTAGACAAACTCGAAGATTTGCAACGGGCCCGGAAAGCGCAATCTCTAAATTAGCTCGTTTTTACGAAACGAACCCAAAACGAAGCCAAATTACCTGACTCCATTTCCCCTCTCCCCACGACAAGGAATCGACTGCGCGGATAATGAAGCGGTAGATTGGGGATTGGTGCTTTACGAACCGCAAATTACCAACACCTATCTCGTACAACGTCCTAATCCTCAATAGGGATGTTCCCGCCGATGTGCGCTGCGATATTTTTGCGAAACGAACCCAAAACGAAGCCAAATTTCCCTCTTGACAAGGGCCCCAGTTTTTGTAGGTTGGGTAGAGCGATTAGGCGAGTGAATAACGAGGGATCAAGCGAACGAATAGTGAGCGCGATAGACTTCACTAGTCTTCTCCGAAACCCAACGTTTTTGCAGCGTTCGGGTAACCGGTTGACAGATGCCGCCACCAGGCGGATCCGAATAAAAAAGGGGGTTGTTTTGTAATTGGGGTGGGGGATTGTGTTTGGGAGGTGTTTGGAATGGGGGAAGTTACAAAAGCGTTGGGTACCGGGAAAGATTAAGGAAACCTATCGCCCTCCCTATTCGGTCAGTTGATCCTTCGCTATTCGCTCAATTGATCCCGCCCTATTCAGTCGGTTGATCCTTCGCTTCCTCGAAATGGCGGATTGCGGTTTCGAACTGGTCACGGCAACCCGGGTTGCAAAACCCGACGACATTGCCGTCGTATTCTGTGAGCGAATCAGCCTGAACCGGCTTGCCAGACCACGGGCAGGTTTCGTTGATGCAATCCGCGATGTCTAAATCGGGGCGAGACGCGCTTTCCGGCATGGACGGAGTATAATCGTGGTGCTTATCTGACATTCAAGTTCCCTAACAGTTACTCCTCAAAAAAACTGAGTCTCTACCATTTTGCCGTCTTTTATAGAACGACTTCGTAAGATTAAACCTATATTTCATTATTTCGTTGAGAATATTTCGTGATTTGGATCCCACCACAGAAAATAGCAAATTGCCCCGTCTCGTATTCCCCAGACACGTTCTTTCCTACTTATCCTAAACGAATATAGGTATTCAATTTCAAAGCTGAACTGAGAAAGCAGCTTCCGAGCGTCCTTATTTAAATTATTCATTTTCGATTTTGGAATTGGGTGCACATGTTTTCGTTCGCTGGTCAATATTGTTCCCCATTTCATGCCTTCATATCGCCAGATTTTAGCCCATACCTTTTCTAAAAACTCCGAACAGGTTAGATTATTTACGCCCCAACGTCCATCCTTATCAATCTTAGAAAAATCCCACCTAAACGCCGAATCAGGTGAATCTGCCGAACTAGCTGGGACTTTCTTAACGTTAGAAGGGGATGTCTTCGGAGCTAGCTTCGGTTTCTTTCTGTGTTTTGCCATTTTCGTTCTCTAGCAAACCACTATAGTAATCAGCCATAACACCATGTGCTATCTCCTTTGAGGCTTTCTCGAACGGCTTTAGTTCGCCTCTCGTTTCAAGCCAAGGCCTCTCCGAATGGGACAGTTCAATTAACCACTGGGCACTTCTGTGGCCATAGAATTCGAGCACCGCATCGATTGTTTCACGTTGAGATGCATGTGTCTTGATACAATCCGAGTCGCCTTCCGCAACATCCGATTGTGAAATCTTGTATTTTCGTCTATGAGTCTCATATAGTGCAGGCACAACAGGACCGTTTTCCCAAGCCTCAATTTTTTCATCAAATAGGGGTTCTTCATCCCATACCAATGACCATGCTTGACAGTAGTAGACTAACTTCTGAAGTTTCATTGTGGTCATGTTGCCCTTTTTCTCCAGAATATACGCTGCCACATCAAACACGCTTATCATGAAACCTCCTCCATTGTTTTCCAAATGTTGGATAGGGAGTATTTTAACAGATGTTAAGTAAAAACGTATAATACAATACACGCTGCAAAGATGTCAAGGAATATTCCACTCACCTGTGCAGCCCTTCTTGGTGAAGATAGGGCGGAATTATGGTATAATTGAATTGAATTTTCAGCAGTTGAATATGCAGCGCTTGTAGGTTGGGTTAAGCGGGTAATTCCACAAGCATTCCTGCGTCAAGATTCGTCCCGATTTCTTCACGACGCGGCTGGAAAATACGCGGAGCGTAACCCAACGCTTTTCGTATACTACAACCACTAGTCAACGGTACAATTCGCATTTAACAAAAAACGTTGGGTTACGCTTCACTAGGTCAAATTTTGAACGCAATCAAAACTCGTAACGCACGCGGCACACATGCGTTCGTTCGTCAACACCGCTCTACCCAACCTACAAAAGCCAAATAAATTTGCGGCGTGACAGAAGCATCTGAAACCGCTAGCCTAATCACCAAATTTTACGAAACGAACCCAAAACCAAGCCAAATTTCCATCTACAACTTCTCGCCTGCCAAGCAAGTCTAGGGAGTTAGGAAATAAATTGCCGGAACACAAACGGCATTTGTTGGGTGGATAAGGTTGTTGCCGGTATTCTCATTCTTCCGTTTTGTATATTAACCACCTTTATATCATTGCGTATACTTTCTACTTCTGGTAAAATATAATGAAGTTTGGACTATATCGCAGGACGCTGGTAGGCCTCAATGAGAATAGCTTACATCGCGCACGTTCCGAGACACCACATGGTAGTAGTTATTTTCACATAGGAGATTCGAAAAATGGCTGATGCAATGCCCTATATTCCTTTTCATCGTGTGAAGGATTGGAAATCTGGCGATAGAATCACCGTGGACGGTAATCCAGGGAAAATCCATGATATTGCTCAATTTGAAAATCCTACAGGTTCCGGAGAAAAAATTGCGTCCATCGGTGTGGAATACGACAATGAACCAGGTGTTATTAGACTTGTTGACTTTGATATCCACCAACTCGAACTTGGACGTTAACAACTACCAACCACTCTCGCCAAAGATGACACCTCCCCCAAAGCCTTTCACATTGAGAGCGGTGTCTGCGGTATATACCCAATCTTCCTACCGTTAGAGTGAACTGCCTGACTATATTATTCGACAGGAATTGAAGTGGAACAGCAAAATCAAGCCATATTAACCACAGAGTTATCGGAGCAGATTGTCGCCTGCACTTTTTCTAAAGCAGATTTACAATCCCTCTGTGAAAAACTGCAAGAGTCGAGTTACGAAGCAGCGGAGGAAGAAATAAACCACTATATGCCGCTAGATCGACCGCCGGAACAAATCCTCGCAGATAGAGAAACGCTTCGATCAGGATTTGAACTACATGTAGCTGTACGAGGAATTGGCGACAAACAAGTTGTTGGAACAATTCCAGTGGTGTTTAATTCTCCTCGTTTTCCGGAGAAAGTAAAGGGTCTTTACATTGACAGTGCCATAAATTTAAAAAATTTGTACAATTGGTCTCCGAGAAATCATTTCGAGTTGATTCTGGATTTTACTAAACCCGAACCGTTCAATCTATCACTTTCGCCTTCTGCGCCCACCCCAAATGGCAGCAATATTTTTGTTTCTGGGCGAAATGAAACTTGGGTTAATGGAGTTTACCATGCTGTAATGGAATTCGTCAAAAACAGGAAGACGCGCCGGCGATTTCTTCACAAACGTGGCATTTATGATGTGCTTGTAATCTTTATAGGATTTCCATTCGCGTTTTGGATTACATTCAGGTTATCTGAATGGATAAACAGTTTGTTCGATGGCTTCTCGGTCTTTGTTCGAAATGGGGCGTATGTTTTTCTATTTCTGGTGTCGCTAAATATATTCAAAGCATTGTTTGACTACGCCAGATGGACGTTTCCGATTTTAGAGTATAAGGGCGCCACGGACACTGCTCGAAAACATAGATATTTTCTGGGGACCCTAGCCATAGCGGTATTTGGGAATTTCCTCTATGATTTGATTAAGAGTATGGCCGCCCTAATCCAGTAGAATCCCCCCAGACTTTTTTAGAAATTCAAATTCAAAGCGTACACACCATCCCATCTGAATGGCTATCACCGCATGCGAGTAGCCCATCTCGGTTTGCTAACTCTAACCGGCGAAAACACTTCTCCTACGCCCTCTTGGAATCCAAACCCATTCAACGTAAACGTCAACCTACCGTAAGCGACGTGTACTTACGCCACAAGCCGGGAAGGGAATCTCCTTCCCCCGCTACAAATTTACAGAGTTTTGCAAGGCGTATGGTAAAAAAGGATACATTTTTGCCAAACGAACCCAATTTCTTCGAGCGCACAATCTCACGGAGAAAACACACCCCGCACATTCGCCCTTACCCAATGCCAGCGAGGCCCTTTAGAACGCTTCTATGACCCCAATCCAAAAATCAGCCCAACCCCATGAAAAACGGAATTTCATTGTATTCGTTGTGAATCAGATTTTCGTGCGTATCGGCTGGATATTTAAGACCGAAACGGTGGTCATGCCCGGCTTTCTCGATACGCATACCCCATCGGGCGTCATACGCGGATTCCTGCCGCTTATCGCCCGAGTCGGACAGAGCTTGCCCCAGTTTCTCATCGCACACCAAGTTTCAAAGATGCCCAGAAAACAGGCTGTGTTTATAGGGTCAGCGTTCGGCATCATGATCCCTTGGCTCACGCTGGCGCTGATTTTGGGGTTAACGCGTTTCGCTGGAAACGTCATCGTCGGGTTCTTTCTGGCATCATACACAATGCACTGGCTAATGCTCGGCTGCAACATGCTTGCAAACGGCACCCTGCAAGGCAAACTAATCCGCCCAGAAAGGCGCGGGCGAATCCTGGCTTATGCAAATACCATCGGGTGTATGCTTGCGATTGCCGCGTTCTGGTTGGTCGTGCCGTACTGGTTGCGTGAAGGAAACACGAATTATGCCTGGATATTCGGAACCACCGGCGGCTTCTTCGGTCTCGCCGCATATGCCGGTTTGTATTTCCGCGAACCGCCAGACTCAACCGTGCAGGAATCTTCTCCCCTACTTAAGTTTCTCGGTTCCGGCTTGATGCTGGTGCGCCGTGACCGGGATTTTCGCAGGCTGGCAGTGGTAATCCTTCTGTTCTACGTCGTTTGGTTGCTTTTCCCGCACTACACCGTTTTCGGGATGCGCAGGTTGGGATTGGCGCCAGGGAACTTTTTCACCTTAATCGCCGTTCAGAATACAATAAACGCTTTGAGTTCCGGAGTGATGGGCAATCTAGCCGATCGGCGGGGCAACCGGTTTGTGCTGCGAATGCTCATTTTCATCGGCGCCTTAGCCCCATTGGCAGCTATCTTTATTAGCCGGTTAGCCATAGGCGCGGACCTCTATTGGATTGTGTACGCTTTTCTTGGATTCATTCCCGTTTCGAATCGTGTTGTCATAAACTACACCCTGGAGATTGCTCCGCAACAAAAACACCCGCAATACTTGGGAGTCATGAGTCTCTTCCAAGCGCTCCCGTTGTGCGCGTCGCCTCTGCTCGGGCTGCTGATTGACCGACTCTCTTTTGAACCTGTATTTGTCTTCTGCTCGTTAATTACCCTGTGGGCAGTCTTCCTAACCTTCCGCTTGAGTGAACCTAGATTCGCCCATTCGTAGGTTTGGTTAAATTCAGGCGAACAGAAAGTGACTGCAATAGAGTTTGCTGCACGATAGACATTCTAACCTCTTACAACGCCAGCATATTGATGAACAACATTGAAAATTCATCTCAACCCCATGAAAAACACAACTTCATGGTATTCGTCGTGAATCAGGTATTGGTGCGCATCGGCTGGATATTCAAGAACGAAACTGCCATTATTCCACGATTCCTTGAATTGCACAGCCCGTCGGGCGTCATACGCGGCTTCCTCCCGCTTATCTTTGGACTCGGGCAAAGTCTGCCCCTATTTCTCATCGCGCACCCGGTTTCAAAGATGACTAGAAAAAAGGGCGTGTTCGTAATCTCCGCGTTCGGCAACGCCCTCCCCTGGTTGGTTCTGGCGTTGATATTGGGATTGTCAGATTTCGCTGGTCCTGTCGTCGTAGGTATCTTTTTGGTATCACACACACTGAGCTGGTTGATGATGGGGTGTAATCGGCTCGCCATCGGCGTCCTGCAAGGAAAGTTAATCCGCGTCGATCAGCGCGGCCGGCTGTTAGCTTATGACAATTCCATCGGCTGCCTACTTGCGGTTGCCGCTTTTTGGCTGGTCATGCCGCATTGGCTGCGAGAAGGAAACACGCATTATGCGTGGATTTTTGGCACCGCCGGGGGTTTCTTCGGTCTTGCCGCGTGCGCCAGTTTCTATTTTCGGGAGACGCCGGACTGGTATTCTTGGGAACCATCCGGCTCATCTGCGCCTCCCTCTTTTGCCAAGTTTCTTAGTTCGGGATTGATGCTGGTACGTTATGACCGAAACTTCCGCACACTCGCGGTAGTTATTGTGTTGTTCCATCTCGCTTGGCTGCTCTTCCCGCACTACACGGTATTTGGGATGCGGAGACTGGGACTGGCGCCCGCGAACTTCTTTGTCATAATTTCTGTACAGAATGTCGTAACCGCGTTCGGTTCTTGGGCGATGGGAAACTTAGCCGATCGGCGAGGCAACCGGCTTGTGCTGCGTATTTTAGTTTTCATCGGCGTTTTCGCTCCTTTGTCAGCAATTGCCATCAGCCGGCTGCCCATGGGAGCTGACTTCTATTGGTTTGTGTTTGCGTTTCTGGGATTTTTTCCGGCATTCAATCGTGTCATAATGAACTACACGCTTGAGATCGCGCCGCGCGCCAAGCACTCGCAATATCTGGGTGTGATAAATTTAATCCAAGCCTGCTCGCTTTTCGCATCCCCGCTGATTGGGCTTCTAATCGACCGGCTCTCATTTGAACCCGTGTTTATTTCCGGCGCCGTATTGGCGCTTACGGCAGGATTACTGACCTTCTGGTTGGCTGAACCCAGACACTCTCGGATTTTTTAGCCGCCGCCAAACCAAAATTTCCCGCACCGATTCTCAGCACCATTTTACATCCGAAATTGCTTAACCGCTGTTTTGCAATGATATGCAAAGTTTGTTTTGCCCAACCCGCCTTGTTAGTGTTATTATAAGAAGAAGCGAGATACCAGCACATATTCCAATTTTGGAGTTTCCCAAATGAAAAAGGGGAGTCGCCCTGAAACCCATCCCGTCCTGCAATCGAGGCTTAGTTTTGTTGAGCGACGAATGCATCGGGCGCGCCGGCAGCTCAAACGGAGAACGCGGCGTGCATTGGTGCCGCTTGACATTCAAGAATCCGTCGGTATCTCCCAAATCAAAGGGGATGTGCTAATCGTCAGCGACAATCCTCACATACAACAAAAGGTTGAGACGACGTTGCAGTCCGAAACCTATCAATGCGATATCGCCCAAAATGGAATCGAAGCCATCGGGTATATGAAGTTGGGAAATTACCGAATGGTCGTGTTGGATCGAACCCGCCGCGGACGGTCTCAGGTTTTCCGCTACATCGAACGCTACCGTCCGCATATCAAGGTAATCTCAATAGTAAATGACGAGAACCGTGCGCGGGAATCCATGGCGTTCGGCGGATATAGTTTTCTGTTGGGCACTGAATTTGATCCGGAGCAGTTGCGGACGTGCCTAACCAGTTCCCTTCAACTCAATCACCGGGTATGCCATATCTTGGCAAGCGGACAGCCGTGCAACCGTTCCTGCATCAACAATTATCAATGGGCAACCGATTTCCAAGAAATGCAATACGAAAGACAGCTCGCGAGAGAATCACCGCCCGAAATCGAAATGGAACACGTAGACCAAGAAATTGATGATGTCGATCCCCTTCAAACCGAGCAATCCGATTTCTTCGAGGAACTAGAGGAAGTGCATGACGAGGCGTTGATGGAAGTCGAGGAGGAGGAGATAGAAAAAATCCAAGAGGAGCGGCTGGAGGAATTCGAACAAGAGGACGCTCAAGAGGCAGAGTCTATGGAGCTAACCGGCGATGATTCCTCCTCCGAACAAAACGGCAACTAGACGAGGTTGCCCGTTTTACACTTATGACTTACGCAAAGCATAGTAGTAGGCACACTCCGTGTGCCGTAATTGGCGTATTTTGCTTTGAAGCCCTATGGCACCACCGCAACAATGCGTTAATGCACTTCGAGAGGACGCGCAAAGCATAGTAGCAGGCACACTCCGTGTGCCGTAATTCGTATTTATTGCACTGAAGCGCGTAATTCAAAAACTGAACCAATCAGACAGGAAGGAACGACCAACATGAGCACGCCAGCCAAGCCCTTCGTATTCGTTACACTCCAAGGCCCCGACGACGGCGGAGACTTTGGCCCAAATACATCCGGAACGAAAACCGGCGGCATTCAGGAAGCCCTCGACTACGCGCATAAACACTGCCGAGATGTCTATATTGTGGGCGGACGCGGCGGCACACATGAAGGTGAAGGTATTCCGGACAACATCTATACGCTCGACGAGACCTTACGCGTGCCGTGGAGCCAGGATTTCAAGGTCGATAGCGGCAATCCCCTTCTCTATTACCGCAAGGAAAGCGGGCACGCAATTGAAATCGACAGCCAGATGAATTGCCGGTACAAGTTCGGTCTCATCGCCTCAAACTCCTGCGATGCTGTCGTTTGCATCAAGCCCAAATCCCCGGGACCCGACGATATGAAGGTCGTTACCGCCTGCGTATTTGACTTTTCGGCAATCGTCACCGGGCACCCGGATGCAGATGCGCTCCTGATTGATTCGTCCGAAGGCATGATTGTCAACAGCAAAATCTTTGCCGAGGAGACGAATACAATAAAGTGCGGCGTTCATCTCACCGACAACGGCGGCGCCGGGCAATGGATTAGCAACAACCAAATTGAAGTAATGTTCGGAAATCAGATGCACTCGAAGGGCGACTGCACCGGTCTTCAACTCGGCGACGCCGGATCGGCGAAAATCGTCCATAACCGGTTTGACATGTCCTTCCACGCACCGAGGGGCGCACATTTCGATCCTGAGAAGGAACATCTTCCCAGTACGGCAGAGCGGCTGGTTACACTGGAAAACTTCACTCCGCCTAACGCAGTCGGCGCCGACATCCACGCCCAGCGAAACATGCTCACCCTCTCATTTTTCGGCCTTCGCGCGCCCGGCACCGATATTATCTTCCAGCCGGATGCTAGAGACAATACGGTCTTGGCGATGACGCTGCCCAACGGCGTCACCAACAATGCAACCTCGCCAACGAATCGCATCATCCCCAATTGGCCCGTTGGATTCGACGTTACGACGCCGGAATTCCCCGCTTCGGGAGAACCGCTCGTAAACGCTACGTCTTATGCCGTACAAATCATCATTCTCACGGCGGGCGAAATCGACCGGTGGACAATCACGGACGCGGGCAGTACACCTCAGACCACGCCTTACAATCTCAGCCTTGTGGACAATCTCATGCGTCCGCCGCGACCCATGCAGCCGCCGCGCCAATCTGAATCGGAAACTATTACCGGCGGCCTCTTCCCGGGGCAGACGCTCATTCTAAAACCCGGTGAACAGATTAGCTTCGATTACTCGAAACCGGCAACCTGGCGTTGGATGGCGCTCTGATGACGCCGATCGGGATTCAACCGCCCGCACCAGTACCCATCTTCACTCCCTAAACATTGGCGTATGATTGTGCTTGCAATCCTTTATTGATGAGGCAATACCCAGGGAAAGAGTTGCTACTTTGCCGGTTACATCGGCTTGAAACCTACGTATCATGCTCGACAAGATTCGAAATCCTGCGATTCTACCGCATCCCTCACCCGGCGCATATTTCGATCTTGCTATCCATATCGGGTTTCTCATCTTCGTCCTTGCACTGCCGTTCGGCAATTCAACAATCGTGCTCTATGCCGGACTAACGCTTGCACTGCTCGGATGGATAGGGCGAATCTGCCGCGAACGCAAATTCGAATGGAAACGCACGCCATTGGACATACCGGTTGCCATTTTTCTCGGGCTCGCGCTAGTTGGTTCGTTCTTTGCGCCTAATCCATCCAGTAGCAGTCTCGGCTATTTCTGGAAACTGCTTCGCGCGGTATTGCTGTTCTATGCGGTAATTCACAGCCGTCTCGGCGAACGGTGGCGCTATATGGTTGTTGCATTCCTCCTCGCCGGCGGGCTGTCTACTGCGCTCGGTCTCTGGTTCTATCTCAACGGCACGCATATGGGTGTGGTTCGTCTGTTTAGTGTCGATGCCAGGCTTCAAAGTGACTACAGCGAGAAGTTGCCCTCTGTGGACTGGCAGCAGGCGTTTGAAAATAACGGCCGCCGATTGTCACAAAATGCGTCCGTTTCTCCCTCAAATAAGGATGCTGGATGGGTAATAACGGACGAGGAAACCAGTCGAAAATACATTGTCAGGAGAAGCCATGAACAACTTAACGTCTACTATGTTGAGCCTCGCCTCGCCGGGACGTTTAAGATGCCCAACGATTTGGGCGCCTATTTGGTAATAGCCATCCCAATCGCAATGGGGTATCTCATCTCGGCTTGGCGTACTCGCCGACAAAAGGACGGAAGGATATCTATACACTGGGGTTGGATTGTGTCTCTCGGCTTAATCTTGTGCGTAATGGCAGCTAACTTAGCGCTTACACTTACGCGGGCGGCATGGGTCGCCGTCTTCTTCGCGGCGGTTTATATGGCAATCTGTTTTAAACGGCGGTTATTGTGGGGACTGCTGATTCTCGCGGTGCTGTCACCCTTTTTCATGCCTCAGGATGTCAAAGATCGATTCCAGACAGTATGGCAGCGGCCTTCGGGTTTCATGAGCGAACGTCCGCAATGGTGGAAAACCTCGACCCAACTGATTGCGAAGTATCCGATAACCGGAATCGGCTTAGGCAGATTCCGCCATGAATACAAATTGCACGGACCGCCGGACATGTACCATGAACCGTACCATGCGCATAACATCTATCTTCACATTGCTGTTGAACAGGGAATACCATCGCTGCTCCTTTTTTTCTGGATGCTTTTCCTAATCTTTCGCCGGCTCTTCACCTTACGCAAAAACGGCGGTTTTTGGCGTTCTGGCTTATACATCGGAAGCAGCGGGTTCCTGATTTCCGCCTTAATCTACGGCCTTGCAGACAATATTCTGCACCAGCGGCCGCTCCTAATGTTCTGGTTCATTATCGGCATCGTCTTTTACGTGACGTCTCAAAGTATCGAAAACGAAAGTGAAACGCCGTTTACTAAGGCGCGGTTAGCTTGAGACGCGTAACCGATGAAATTGAACACGGCAATTTCATTTTATCAAAAACGGTTTCAACAACTAAAGCGGTTGAAGGAGGTATTATGCGTACCTCTGCCCGTTTCAAACGTTCGACCGGCATAAGATTTTTCCGCCGTACTTTGAAAAATTTGCCGCAATTTCGCTCACTACCCGAAAAGGCGTCCTACTCCATATTAGTCGCCGCCGTCAGTATAGCGTTCACAAGTGTGCCGCCGATATATGCCCATCCGGGAATGCACAGCGGAGATTCGCGTATCTTGCCGTTAGGCGCCAAACTGAAAAAACTGTTCGACGGAGGGTTTTTCACAGAAGGCGCCGCTGTTGCGCCGGATGGGGCGGTCTATTTCAGCGACATTACGTTCACCTATCAAACGGATATGCAGGCGGGGCATATCTGGAAGTATGATCCAAAAACCGGCAATACCACCATTTTCCGTTCGCCCAGCGGCATGTCCAACGGAATAAAATTTGATGCCGAATGTCGTATGATTGTAGCCGAAGGCGCTGACTTTGGTGGACGCCGCGTGACTCGCACGGATATGGTGACGGGAAAAAGTACCATCATCGCCGGGCTATACGATGGCCGCCCGTTCAACTCACCGAACGACATCACAATCGATGAAAAAGGGCGCATTTACTTCAGCGATCCCCGCTACCTCGGACACGAACCGGTCGATCAGCCCGTCATGGGCGTTTATCGCATAGATACGGATGGTTCCGTCCACCGCATCATCACGGATGCCGGCAAACCGAATGGCGTCGCAGTTTCGCCCGATCAAAAGACGCTGTACGTCGTGTGCCACGATAACGGCTTGATACGTTTGGATCGGATTCCCGATGGCGCGCCAGTCCGCAAGGGGCGAATGGCGTTGCTGGCGTATGACCTCGCTCCGGACGGCACCGCTGCGTTTAGGAAAACGCTGGTTGACTACTATCCGGAATTTGGGCCCGACGGATTGGTTGTCGATGTGGACGGGAATCTCTATGTCGCCGAACGCAGCCATAAACGCCCGGGGATTTCTGTCCGTTCGCCGGAGGGGAAGGAACTCGAATTTATCCGAACCGCACCCGACCTGCCCACCAACGTCGCCTTCGGGCGCGGCGCAGCGCGCAAAACATTGTACATCACGGCGGGAAAAAGCCTCTACAAAATCAACCTCATGAAGGAAGGATATCACCTGCCATCGAATTAGGAGAAAAATATGCCGAAGGAAAATCAAAGGACAGCAACCGTTCTTTCTAAACAGGTAATCTGCAAACAGGCTGGGAAGTATATCGGTTGGCCAACGGTCGCCAAGACGCGCCACGGCGAACTGCTTGTAGCCTTTTCCGGTGATCGGGATGCCCATCTCTGTCCGTGGGGAAAGACATACATGGTTAGAAGCAGGGACGGCGGATCGACCTGGACCGAGCCAGCACTGATTAACAATACGCCGCTTGACGACCGGGATGCAGGCATTCTTCAAACGCGGAAGGGCACCCTGCTGCTGACTTGGTTTTCCTCGACGCTATTCCAATCCGCGCACAAGTTTCCGCCTCGATTCAGGCGCCATGTTACCTCCGAAATGCTTACGTGTTGGAAACGGCATCAGGAAAAGATTACCGCCGAGATTATTGAGGAGTGGCGTCATAGTTGGATTCGCCGTTCCGAAGACGGCGGGGCAACCTGGGGTAATCTAATCAAATTGCCCGGACACGCACCGCATGGGCCAATCGAGCTATCAGACGGACGGCTTTTGTATGTCGGAAGCAGAGGACACTGGGTCGCAGAGTCCACAGACGACGGGCGGACATGGCAAAAAATCGGAAGCATTCCCCGCGCCGCCAGTCTCCCCGCGGTTCTTGATGAACCGCATGCCGTGGAAGCCGCGGACGGAAAACTCGTCACGCTGTTTCGCTACGAACCGCCGCAAGCCGATCAACGGTTCATGCACCAGTCGGAAAGCACGGACGGCGGAAAAACTTGGTCAACCGCTCATCCCACCACTATATGGGCGGACAATCCGCCCCATTTAATCCACTTGAAAGACAATCGCCTCCTCGTTGTATACGGCAGGCGAACACCGCCCTACGGCCAGCGCGCATGCGTTAGCCATGATGACGGCGCCGCCGCTTGGGACTCGGAGAACGAAATCATCCTCGGCGAGGCTCCCAATAACGACTTAGGCTATCCCGCCTCAGTTCAACTCGACGATGGTTCTATCTTGACAGTCTACTACCAACCCGACAGCCCCGACGAAAAACCGAGTCTCATGGGCACCTATTGGCGCTTAGAATCCTGAATCATCGCAGCATTTTGAATTATATCGCTATTCCTTCTGCACCACCCGCCTATGTAGATTTATAGTCATTGCAACTGAAAATTGCAACTATTCGACGGTTGGCAAAGGTGTCCCCATGAGCGGGATTGTGTCCCCGTGGGCACTCCCCTTCATACGCCAAATTTCAATTGATTTGCGCATCTGAAGAATGCTTGAAAACCCGCTCAAACACTCGCTCCGCGGCATGTCCGGCACCCTGCGAAATGGGACGGTTTCGATATGCCGAAAAGTGTCCTTTTGTGCCCTTTTGTGCCCTAAAATCGAGGTTTCAATTTTCGGACACTTGTCACGGTTCAGGTTGCCTCTCCGATTTACGCTCATACAAAAAAAGCGAAGGTGCACCTCTTACAGCGCCCCTCGCCTCGCCGTTAAAATTATTTTAATATTCTAAATATCAAGCAGACCGGAATCTTGTAAGATTATACGGAACGGTTATTTTGATTGTCAAGGAAAAATACGGGCAACTGTCTGAACTGTGATTTGTGTGATTGAATGATGGGCTGTGATTAAGGGCGAATGTGTCGCGATTCGGAAATCGCTCCTACAGGCGGTAGATTCCGGTAGGAGGGAATTCCGATTCCCGACGGTCTGTCAACAACCCCCTCTAACTCCCCCTTGGTAAGGGGGAGGATTAAAATAACAAACAGCTTTTGTAGGGTGGGTAGAGATCAACTGAGCGAAAAGCGAAGGCGAATGTCTTATGCGAACCGTCAACAGGATCGAAACGGTTTTGGTATTACCCGCTCTACCCAACCTACAAAGACTCGGTTTCTCGCTCCGAAAGTTCGGTGCTACCTGACAACCACCATCCGTCTTAGAGCGGTATACTCACCCGTGTCGAGCTGAAAATAATAAGTACCGCTTGTCACAGGTTCTCCGGTCTGATTGAAGCCATCCCAATACGCGGCACTAGCTTTGTCTCGATAGACTCCCGATACTTGATGCCCAATGTCGAGGGTGCGGACGATATGACCGCTCTGGTCGTAGATGCTTAAAGTGACGTAAGTATCGTTCGCTAACTGGTATGGTATCCAGGTCTCTGGGTTAAACGGATTCGGAAAATTCTGCAGCAGCGCCGTGCGTTTGATGTCTCCCAGCGTTGTTAAGCGTCTTTCTAACGTTTTCACGGCTAGTTTGGTAGGACAAGCGAAATCCCACAGCAACACGGTGCCGTCCCGACTTCCGCTTGCGATGGTGCTGCAATCGGTACTGAACGCAACACTCCGGACCTCATCCGTGTGTCCGTTAAGCGTACGCAAGAGTTCTCCAGTGTGCGCATCCCACAACCGTACGGTAGTGTCGTGCCCCCCACTTGCGATGGTGCTGCCGTCAGGACTGAAGGCAACGCTATAGACCCCGAATGCATGCCCGTTGAGCGTTCGCCGGCGTTTACCGGTATCGACGTTCCACAATCGGACGGTGCTGTCCCAACTGCCGCTGGCGAGTGTATGTCCATCGGGACTGAACGCAACGCTATTGACCTGATTTTTGTGTCCCTCGAGCGTAAGCAGGTGTTTACCACCCGGCTTCCACAGCCAGATGGTTTTGTCCCAACTTCCGCTTGCCAGTGTACGTCCATCAGGACTGAATGCAACGCTATAGACCCAATGCCTATGTCCGATAAGCGTGCGCAGGTGTTTTCCCCACCGGGTGTTCCACAGGTGAATTGTATCGTCTGCACTCCCACTAGCAATTGTGTCCCCATCGGGACTGTATGCGACACTCCAGACCCATCCTCCATGTTCAACAAGCGTTCGCAAGTGTTTTCCGGTATTGGCGTCCCACAAACGGATGGTATTGTCCCCACTCCCGCTAGCAATTGTGTCCCCATCGGGACTGAACGTAACACTCCACACCGAACCCGTATGTCCTGTGAGTGTCTGTTGGCGTCTTCCAGTATTGGCGTCCCACAGATGGATTGTATAGTCCAAACTCCCACTTGCGAGTGTTAGTCCATCGGGGCTGAACCCAACGCTATAGACCTCGCGCTTATAGCCTGTGAGCGTGCGCAGGTGTTTTCCGGTATTGGCATCCCACAGACGGATGGTTTCATCCCAACTCCCACTTGCGAGTGTTAGTCCATCGGGACTGAACGCAATGCTATTGACCCCAGACGAATGTCCATTGAGCGTTTGCAGGTGCTCTACGGTATTGGCATCCCACAGACGGATGGTATCGTCCCCGCTCCCACTTGCAAGCGTACGTCCATTGGGACTGAATGCAACGCTTCGGACTGTACCCGTGTGCCCCGTGCGCCGACGCATGGGACTTCCCGTGTTAGGGTCCCACAAGCGCATGGTTTTATCCCAACTCCCGCTTGCGAGTATTTGTCCATCGGGACTGAATGCAACGCTCCAGACTGCATTGTTATGCCCTTTTAGGGTTCGCTTTTGTTTTCCCGTATTGGCATCCCACAGACGGATGGTATCGTCCTCACTCCCGCTTGCGAGTGTTTGTCCATCGGGACTGAATGCAACGCAATTGACCCCAGATCTATGCCCCTTGAACGTACGTACCTGTTCTCCCGTATCGGCGTCCCACAACCGGATGGTAGGGTCATCGCCCCCACTAACGATTGTGCGTCCGTCCGGACTGAACACAACGCTATAGACCCAACCCGTATGCCTGCTAAGCGTTCGCAAGTGTTCGCCCGATTCGGCATCCCACAGACGGACGGTACGGTCCCAACTCCCGCTAGCGATTGTGCGTCCGTCCGGACTGAACGCAACGCTCCAGACCCTTCCCGTATGTCCGGTGAGCAGTGCGGCCTCTTGATGGGTCGCTGTATCGTAAAGCCAGATACCGATACCGCTAGCCACCGCAAGTCGCGTGCCGTCGGGCGAATACTGTATTTCGTTTAACACACCTTTACCCAAGCGCGCTTTAGCGCCTTCGGGCAACCCCCATTGCGGAGAATCTTGGGCGTCACTGTGCGGTACACACATGGCAGAAACAAAAAAGAAAAATAGGCTAAGCTTGAAAATCATTGCTTTCTTAATGGGAATAATCATCCGAATCTGAGTTTGGGGATTTATGCCGCTTGAACAAAATGAGGGTTGGGCGTAAATTTTCACACCCAACCCGAAATGAAGGTTTACCCTTGTTTAATCGCCTGATGACAATTCCTAAACAACAACCCACCAAATAATCTAACATGACGAGCTGATGTAATCGGAAAAACCGTCACGTCATCAGCGCTGATTGTCTTCTAGATTATTACTATGGCTAAAAATTTGCCGAATCACGTTTAACATGGAATCGGTCCTCGAAATCGGTGCCGTGGATAGTTGCAACCGAAAAACCGTCACCTTCCTCGCAATCGGCTTGAGTTGCGGAAACGGAATCAGAGATAAGTTCCCCATCGGCGAAGGTGCCGCTGTCGTTGTTCTCATCATCACCAACACTAGCGAACACGTCGTAACCGCCATCAATAAGACCGTAACTATTCGCTGATGCCGTTGCACTGCAACTTGACAATTTCGCAGTACAGTAAGCATTATATGCATATACGCTGACACAAACAACAAGAATTACCAACACAAAGACACTACTCAAAGTAACCAACGTTTTTAACTTCATGATATTCTCCTTTTTAATAGTCATCAAGAATAGATGCAGGGTCATGCCCTGCGTCATCGAAATCGACAAATTTTATACCGGGAAACTTTGTCCGATACGCACCCGATATAATTTCTTCTTCAGCGAACAGTTTCTCATCGCTATTGACTAATGAATTCACTGTGCTTGCAGTACCGAGTCTGCGACTGACATACGGCACCTCAATTGGCGCTCCATCAGGTCCTTCACGAACATAACTACCCCACCTGACATACACCACGTCCGGATAGATTGGGTAAATCTTGCCGCTACGTGAATCGGAGACGCCATTTACAAAACCGCGGTCTCCCCGATTCCACAATTCAATCATGACACGGTAAAGTGTCACATGTTCGGTATAATCACGTTCGTGAAAATTGTCTTTGAGCCAAATCGGAGTGAAGGGAAAACCTGCCGGCACTTCAGGGAAATCGTTCTCTTCCTCCTGTTCAAGCGATTCAGCAAGAGCCGTTAACTCTTCATCGCTAAGAGAATTTAGCAGAGTTTCCAACTCTTCCTCTTCATCATCGTAGTTTTGCTCCGTCTCTGGCGTTGAGTCAACATCAATAACTGATTGTGACTCAAACACCGATGGAGCATATTGAGAAACAGAAGTGCGGACAGGGTGATTCGCGCTTACGGCATGCGGCCCGTCCGACAGCAGGTGTTCTGGAAGAGGTTCCACATCGGGGCCATGGAGCCAGCGGCTTCCGAAATAGCTGCCCGCAATCAATAGTGCGGAAATCAAGACTGATCCGCATAGCAACAGTTTCTGTCTAAACGTAAACATCAACATCACCTTCCTCACTCTGTCAATCCTTAGGTTGAGAGAAATTTATGTGAACACTGCGGACCGTTCCGCAGTTCAAAGTGTTGCTTAATGGCTATCTTAATGAGCAAATTGTGTGCCAAGGCGAATTATTCCCTGCAATTTGCCTCCGTTTTGGACTGGGAAGCCTGATGTGTAAAGGGATACGGGCAGTTAAATTTTTTTCGGTCGAGAGTAACAGCGATTGGATTGGGTAGGCAAAGGGGCGCAACTTATGTTGACACAATTCGGGAAAATTAGAGTAAAATGGTGAACGAAGCCTTGTCAGGCAAGGGTTTTGCGGGATGCGCAACAAAAGTGGACAATAGCAACAAATGTCGCACCCCTTTGAATGCATGGTTGTCGGTGTAAAGAGAGGGTTGATACTGATTAGAGCGCGGGGTGGGGAAAAGCAAACCTCGTATTACGCATCGTCCGATGATGTTTTGGAACGGTTCAGACGCTTGTTCAGCGCCTGCCTCGTCATGCCCAATAGTTGAGCGGCAGTGGTCTGGTTTCCGTTGGCTCGTTTGAGGGCTTCAGCAATCACAAACCGTTCAAATTCTTTCAATGGCGGCAATATACGCAACGCGGCTAACCCCTCCTCAATTACAGCCTCAACTGTTTCATTGACTCGGTTAGGTACGCGATTCATTTCGCCTATTTTTGTCTGGAACGACTTAATGGAAAGAACGCCGCCCTTGTATTGACTTGCCGCATCTAGTACGTATCCTTCTAGCTCTCTGACATTTCCGGGAAAATCGAAAGCTTCAAGGTGTGTTAGGAGTTCCGGTGCAAGGATACGCATGTCCTCGCCTAGCGTCTCGGACGCGTGCGCTAGGAAGTGTTCGACCAATAGCGGGATATCGCCAGCTCTGTCACGAAGCGGCGGCAGGTGAATATGATGAGTTTGCAAGCGGAAGTAGAGGTCATTGCGAAAAGTTTCGGACACTCTCAGGAATTGTATATCTCGATTCGTCGCAACAACTATTCTTGCGTTATTTGTTCGCGGGAAATCGTCGCCAAGCGGGTAGTAAGTTCTTTCCTGCAGAAGACGCAGCAGTTTGACCTGCGACTCCAGGTGCAGGTCTCCGATTTCATCAAGGAAGAGCGTGCCGTTTGACGCTTGTTCAATCAATCCCTTGCGAGGCTTATCCGCCCCGGTGTACGCCCCTTTTTTGTGGCCGAAAAGCGTGTCCGAAAATAGGTGGTCGTCGAGGCCAGCGATATTGACTGAAACGAATTCACCCTCTCGTCCGCTCAACTTGTGGATTGCCGCTGCAATCAGCTCCTTGCCAACACCGGTTTCGCCCGTAATCAACACTGGCAGGTCGGTTTGGGCGATTGCCTCGGTATATTGAAAAATGGCGTGCATGCCGCTGTCTTGCGTAATGATGTCAGAGAACGCTTCCGGTTGTTTCAGCGCGTCAGAGAACACACGCTCCTTTAGCAGACGAGTTTGGCGCCGCAGCTCGCTCATTTCTAGTCCGCGCCGAATCGTCGCCGCGAACTCCGTGACATCCACCGGTTTCACGAGGTAATCGTATGCCCCGGTCTTCAGACATTCCACAGCGGTGCCCACGTCTTTTACCCCTGTGACAACCGTTACGGGGACGTCTGGAAAGTCGGCAAGAATCAACGGAAGCAGGTCTGTCCCTGATAAATGAGGCATCATCATATCCAGCACCACAACCGAGAAGTCTCTCTTCGACAGCGTAGACATAACTTCGCGGCTGTCACCGCATTGGGCGACATGATTGATGCCCTCTGACCTAAGCGCACGGCTCGTACTGGCAAGAAAAAGTTCTTCGTCGTCAACGAGTAATATTGGACGGGTAGGAAACTGGCCTGTATTCATTGATTACGCTCAGACGGCGGCAGGAAGCTTGACTGTCGCTGTCGTTCCCCTTCCAAGTTTTGAGGAGAAGGTTAATTTCCCGCCATGATTCTTGACGATAGTGTAAGAGATTGACAGCCCGAGGCCGTTACCTCCGGCGTCACGCTTGGTAGTGAAAAAGGCGTCCATGATGCGTTCTAAATTTTCAGGCGGAATTCCCTCTCCCTCGTCGCAAACCTCAATTAATACATCGTTTGAACGCTTTCGGGTCGAAACCGAGATTTTTTTGCTCGGGTCGGGCAGCGCATGGCAAGCGTTCGTGATTAAGTTAATGAATACCTGCTCAATTTGTTGCGCATTACCCTGAATCATCGGCAGGCCGGACTCCAAATCGAGCGAGAAATTGTTTGAAGCGCTTTTTATCAAATTCCTTATAATCACCATTGCAGCGTTAATCACCTCATTGCAATCAACGGATTGTTTTAATTCTTCGTCTCCGCTTTGCGAAAAATCGCTGAGCGCGTCCACAATCTCTTGGATTCGCCTTGCCCCGCTAATCATTGCCAAAGTCATGTCCTTGATTTCAGTTTTTAATTTCGTATAGGGCTCTCCAGCGCACATAAAGTCCCCATTCTCTTGGTAATACCTATCTAGGATGGGCATTACGGCCAACCAATATTTCTCAAGGACTTGTCCGTTCTGCAATATAAAACCGTTCGGGTTGTTAATCTCGTGCGCCACGCCGGCGGTCATGACGCCTAATGACGCCATCTTATCCGCTAGAATCAACTGGCGCTGCTGCTGCGCAGTCAATTCCTCGGTCTGCTTGCGTTCCGTGATGTCCAGCGCAAAGCCCGCTACGCGGTAGGGTACGCCGTTGTCATCGTTGACTGGAAAGGCGCGCGCATGAATCCAACGGATTTCACCATCCGGACGCACCATACGGAACTCATACTCCACTAAATCGCCGCGTTTCTGACGCTCAAAATTCGCAATAACCTGCGGCAAGTCATCCGGATAGATGCTGTCCGCCCACGACATCGGCGCCGCCATTAAGTCCGTGCGGGACCGTCCCCATATCTCATCGTATCCGGGACTGAGGTAGAAAAACTCGTCCCCTTCCAGCGACATTAGCCAGAATACCTCGCGGACGCTGTTCGCCAACTGGTGAAAGCGTTCTTCACTCGCTCGAAGCTCCCGTTCCGTCTCCTTCTGCCGCGTGATGTCCCGCCAAATGAACCGGCAGTAAAGCGCCTTTCCTCTTGTATTACGGTAGGTTACGGCATTTAAGTTTACCGCCAATGTACTTCCATCACTCTTCCGCAATACTAGCTCCATATCACGTATTGTACCGTCGCTTACAAGGCTGGCGAAGGCTTTCTTTGCACCTTCAACACTGTCCGGATGATATATCACCGAAATAGGGCGGCCGACAATCTCCGCTTCTGCGTATCCCAACGCCGCACATAACGCTTCATTGCAGTGGAGAACCCTTTCCGAGACGGCATCAGCAGAAGCAAACATGTCCGGGCCATTGTAATATGGATCGGCCTCCGACATCCGCTTGAATTTATCTCTATCGCGCTCTAACCTCGCCACTTGCTGGCGCAACCGCCGTATTTCGCTATTTCGTTGTGATTGTTTCCCATCTTCCGCTTGCATTTCTCACCTCGGGTTTTGCCGGATAAGTTCGCAAAAAGAATAACACCGTTTTGCGCGCATGTCAACAACCCCCTCTAGCTCCCCCTTGGTAAAGGGGAGGATTAAACTGAAAAAACAGCTTTTGTAGGTTGGGTAGAGCGGGTTTGATGAAATATGTGAATTATGAGACATGAGGTTGGTGAATTGATTGCGTTCAAGATTTCGTAGCCCGCAGCGAAACCCAACGCTTTTGAAATCTCGAGAGGGCAGAAAAGCGTTGGGTTTCGCTAAACGTAATTTGCAAAGAACATTGTCTTGGTTACTGAACCGTCAAAGCAATCGGAACGGTTTTGGTATCACCCGCTCTACCCAACCTACAAAGACTCCCCCTTGGTAAGGGAGAGGATTTAACTGAAAAAACAGCTTTTGTAGGTTGGG
>JAPPKS010000021.1 GCA_028819845.1 Candidatus Poribacteria bacterium
ATACGTTATTGCGGGTTGGTGGCATTTCCTTATCGTCATTATCGCCGAGCCTCCTCATGTTATACAGTGCGCAGCAATAGCCAAAATCCTAAACCAAGCAACAACACCCCGGTTCCAACCTTAACGGGCATCAGATGCCGTTGCAGCACACCGCCCAACTGCATCGAAGTCGTGCCCCAATACACAAAGCAGAACACTATCAGCAGTGGCGTGATAAACATCATATTGTACAGAATCAGATACGCTAGCGCATTTACTCGCATCCCCTCAACACCCATCACAAACGTAATCGTCGGCAAATACACTTGACCCGTACAGACTAACTCTAGGGCAGATATTGCGAACCCGATGACTAACGCGCCGATAATGACGCTTGATGTCCGCGTCTGTTCGCGGATGACTTTGTGGATACGCTGTTTCAGCGACTTGGGCAACTGCAATGTAATCTCCTTCACCTTGCCCTGTTTGGCTTTGATAGCGTCATAAATGCTCAAGAACGCCAGCGTGAACGTCCCAATCGCGGCCACTAGGTAAACGCACTTGGCAACGACGGAGAACTCGTTGAGAAACGAGAGAAACTTGAGCAAGCCCATCCCCAACAGCAGGTAGGTTACAAACACCGCGGCAGCGAATGCACCGCCGGCGACGAGCATCTCTCTACGCGACCGTCCAACGAGTGAAAGATAGGAGATGAAGAACACAATGGTGGCAAATGCGCACGGGTTAATCCCATCAAGCAATCCCGCACCCGCAACAGCCAATGTCCCGAACGCGCTAAAGCGTTTGACAATTTCGGATTCCGCTTCCCCGGTTTTAGCTTTTGCCTCGGATATCCGAGACGCGACTCCCGTTGCGAGGTATGTTCCGATAATCTCTTCCAGTTGCGACTCATCAAGTTCATCCAGCAGGTACGCATCGCCAATAAATACTGCAGGTGAGGTGAGCCGTTTCACCTCCGGAACGTTGAAAAGCGCCCCCATCGCCTCAAGCAGTTGTTGGTCGGTTTTGGCGTCGCGTTTTTCAACCACAATCTGCGGGTATTCGGTTTTAAGGCGTTTCAAAATCTCATTGGCTCTGGCACACTTCTGGCAGCCCCGTTTATGGAAGTAGGTGATATGAACGGCACGGTCATCAAGTACAAGCTCTTGACCGTCAAATTCGTCTTCTTCGTATAGGGAATCGTAGAGCGCTAATAAGGTTTCAAGGTCAGCGTCGGGTACAACTCCTTCCGAGACCGTAACACGCTGATTCTTCCTCGACACTACTTGTTGCCGAACCGCGTCGAGTCCAATCTCCAGAACACCAACCGCTTCTCCTTTCGCGGGGTTGGAGACAATGGTTGTGTTTCCTACGACAATCGGTGTCGCCGAGGCTGATTCAGAAGTTTCATTCTTGGCGAGGACGAGAACGGATAGCCATGAGAATCGCTCTGCAAGTTCACGCGCCTCCGCCTCTGATCCGTGAAACACGCCCACGACAATATCGCTTTGACGCGTAATTACTTCCCCCAACGTCTCTAGCGCTTCCATTGGACGGGTGATGGCGACACCCGGATTGTATGCGGAAATCTCAGTTTCATACGAATTTGATATCAACCCAACCACGGCGACTTTTCTCTTCGCCGCTTCGACAACTTCAAACGGGCGCGGAAACCGCGCCCCTACTACGATATTCGTGCAAATAACGGGCAAATCTGGATGGTTGGCGTAGAGGGCAGAAAGTGAATCAAGGGGAAGACACAAGTCGCCCGGTCCGAGGCAGAGCGCATCGTAATTCATTACGCTCAAGGCTTCGAGGGCGATTTGGCAGATGAGTTCACTGTTTGGGTCGGCTGGGTCGAGGATGTTTCCGGCGTGAAGGTTCAGAGCGGCGGCGTGTACTTCACGCAAGGAGTGAATGACGGTCTGGCGTCGGGAAAGCCCGCCGACTTGCTCGGTTCCGCATCCGTGCAGTCCAAGCTGCCCACCTTCCTCACCGGCATATATGAGCGTAAAGGCATCGGGGGCATCCGCAATGCTTGGCGTGTAAGGAACCAAGCAAACGAGTACAACGGAAAACCCAATGGCAAGTGAAATGCGCGTGACCCCAAAATTCATTGACGCCGCCCCCTTGATAGTGAATCTCCGCGTTCCAAATCAAGATACTTTGGGCATTGTATGAGCAATTTCTATGCCAAAGCTAAAATTATACCCAAATTTAGACTCGGTTTGGACTCGGAAAACCTTACGTATCAAGGGATACGGGCATTTTAAATTATTTTTCAGACTGGAGCGGCAGCGCCCTGGCGAGATTTGGAAAGGGGTGAAACATTTTGTTTACAACATTCGGGAATTGACGATTGAAAACCCCGTGAACCCTTACCAAAACTAGTGTTCAGGGGTTGCAAACAAAATATGTACAAAGAAACGTAATGTGTCACCCCTTTGAAAAGGGAGTTGTAGGAGAGAGAAGAGTATTGAACAGATTGAAAGGGCAGGTTGGAAATGCCGAAAGACGCTTCACGCGTCGTCCGACGATTTTTGGAGGCGGCTCAAACGGTTGTGCAGTGCCTGTCTTGTTAACTCCAAGAGTTTAGCTGCAAGTGTCTGGTTGCCATCGGCGCGCTTGAGGGCTTCGGTAATTATCTGTTGTTCCGCTTCTTTCAAAGCTTCTTTCAATGCCGGAAGTACCGGGAGCGCCGACAATCCTTCCGCAAAATTGCTTCCTTTAATCGTCGTATTCTCGTGGGAAACTATAGACTGCTCGCCAATCTCCCGCTGGAAAGATGCTATGGAAAGTACACCCCCTTTGTGCCGGCTGACAGCGTCTAGTACCATGCCTTCAAGTTCTCGGATATTGCCCTGGAAGTGGTGGGTTCCAAGCAAGGTATAAAGTTCCGGTGGAGCCGTGGGTGTTTCCTTTTCTAGTTTCTTAGCGGCGATTTCCAGAAAATGCGATACCAATAACGGGATATCGCCCGCCCGCTCGCGAAGCGGCGGCAGGTGAATATGATGGGGTTTCAGCCGAAAGTAGAGGTCGGTACGAAAGGTGTCGGAATCATTCAAGAATTGAATTTCTCGATTGGTCGCAACAACTATTCTTGCGTTATTTGTTCGCTGGAAATCGTCCCCAAGCGGATAGTAAGTGCCGTCCTGCAAAAAACGCAGCAGTTTGACCTGCGACTCCAGGTGCAGGTCGCCGATTTCATCAAGGAAGAGCGTGCCGTTTGACGCGTGTTCAATGAACCCCTTTCGATCTGAATCCGCCCCAGTGTACGCCCCTTTTTTGTGGCCGAAAAGCGCGTCCGAAAATAGGTGGTCGTCAAGCCCCGAGACATTGACTGAAACAAATTCACCCTCCCGTCCGCTCAGCTTGTGGATTGCCGCTGCAATCAGTTCTTTGCCAACGCCGGTTTCGCCCGTAATCAAAACCGGCATCGGCGCTTGCGCAATTGTCTCGGTATATTGGAATACGGCATACATCGCACGATCCTGTGTGACGATGTTCGAAAACGCTTCAGGATGTTCCAAGGCGTCGGACAGGAGGCGGTCTTTGAGTTGCCGGTTTTGACGGCGCAGCTCGCTCATTTCTACGCCGCGTCGAACCGTGGACACAAACCTGACGCTATCGATCGGTTTCAGGATGTAGTCGTACGCCCCAAGTTTCAGACACTCTACCGCCGTTTCCACATTGTTTACTGCGGTGAAGACCATTACGGGAAGTTCCGGAAAGTCCGAAACAATCAACGGTAGTATGTCCATTCCGGATAAGCCGGGCATCAGCAAGTCCAGCACCACAACCGAAAAGTCATCCTTTGACAGCGTGGACATAACCTGTCGGCTGTCACCGCATTGGACGATATTATTCATGCCCGCTAAATTCAACGTGTGATCCGCACTGAATAGGAAATGTTCTTCGTCGTCAACCAGTAGAATGGGATGCGTAGGAAACGGAACTGGATTCATATAGTCACCGTTAAGGGGCGGCAGGCAGCTTGACTGCCGCTGTCGTTCCCTTTCCAAGTTCGGAGGAGAAGGTTAATTCCCCGCCATGATTCTTGACAATATTGTAAGAGATGGAAAGCCCTAGTCCGACGCCGCTGGCATCTCGCTTGGTCGTGAAGAAGGCGTCCATAATGCGTCCTAAATTTTCAGGCGGAATTCCCTCTCCCTCGTCGCAAACCTCAATCAATACACCCTTTGAACTCGTACGGGTCGAAACCACGATTTTTTTGCTCGGATCGGACAGCGCATGGCAAGCGTTGGTGATTAAGTTAATAAATACCTGTTCGAGATGTTGCGAGTTGCCGAGAACATCAGGCAGATTGTCCTCAAATTGAGTCGAGAAGTGGTTCGTAGATGTTTTAATCAGATTCTGCATAATTACGGCTGCGGAGTCAATCACCGCATTACAATTGACCGGTTGGCTTAAATCTTCGCCGCCGCTTTGCGAAAAATCGCCGAGCGCATCCACGATTTTTTTGATACGATTCGCACCGTCAATGATGCCGGTAGCTAGTTTGCTGATACGGCCCCGCAATTTCGAATAGGGCATGCCGGCGCACATGAAATCCCCTTGCTCGCCGCAATATTCATCCAGAAACGGTATTACGCTTGACCAAGATGTCTGAAGGGATTCTCCGTTTAGCAAGACAAAATTGGTCGGGTTGCTAATCTCGTGCGCAACGCCGGCAGTGAGCTGCCCTAATAAGGCCATATTACTCGCTTGAATTAACTGCTCCTCGGCGCGCTTGCGTTCCGTGATGTCCAGCGCAAAGCCCGCTACGCGGTAGGGTACGCCGTTGTCATCGTTGACTGGAAAGGCGCGCGCATGAATCCAACGGATTTCACCATCCGGACGCACCATACGGAACTCATACTCCACTAAATCGCCGCGTTTCTGACGCTCAAAATTCGCAATAACCTGCGGCAAGTCATCCGGATAGATGCTGTCCGCCCACGACATCGGCGCCGCCATTAAGTCCGTGCGGGACCGTCCCCATATCTCATCGTATCCGGGACTGAGGTAGAAAAACTCGTCCCCTTCCAGCGACATTAGCCAGAATACCTCGCGGACGCTGTTCGCCAACTGGTGAAAGCGTTCTTCACTCGCTCGAAGCTCCCGTTCCGTCTCCTTCTGCCGCGTGATGTCCCGCCAAATGAACCGGCAGTAAAGCGCCTTTCCTCTTGTATTACGGTAGGTTACGGCATTTAAGTTTACCGCCAATGTACTTCCATCACTCTTCCGCAATACTAGCTCCATATCACGTATTGTACCGTCGCTTACAAGGCTGGCGAAGGCTTTCTTTGCACCTTCAACACTGTCCGGATGATATATCACCGAAATAGGGCGGCCGACAATCTCCGCTTCTGCGTATCCCAACGCCGCACATAACGCTTCATTGCAGTGGAGAACCCTTTCCGAGACGGCATCAGCAGAAGCAAACATGTCCGGGCCATTGTAATATGGATCGGCCTCCGACATCCGCTTGAATTTATCTCTATCGCGCTCTAACCTCGCCACGCGCTGGCGCAACCGCCGTATTTCGCTATTTCGTTGTGATTGTTTCCCATCTTCCTTTTGCATTTCTCACCTCGGGATTTGCCGGATAAGTTCGCAAAAAGAATAACACCGTTTTGCGTGTATGTCAACAACCCCCTCTAGCTCCCCCTTGGTAAGGGGGAGGATTAAACTGAAAAAAAACGTCGCGATTCGGAAATCGCTCCTACAGGCCGTTGAATAAGGAGGTGCATAAACACCCAGGTTCTGCTGGACGGGATAAATGAAAAATCCGCGCGGCGCTATTGGGCGTTCCGCGTTTCCGCCCGCTAATGCCTTACGTTTGCCAATGGCAACTACTCGAGGAGAAATAGGCGGCCATCCCCGGCAGTCACCGTCAACGATACCGATCGGTTTTGCGCACTGAAACCCACGACCGGCGTCTGTGTGCCATCGGATTTATCGATCTCGAATAGAGCTTTGGGCTTGCCGTTGAATGTTAAAACCGCTTTCTGTTCCTTCGTGAAGTCGCGGTTGACCAGCATGAAGTAGTTTACGCCTGAACTATCCACGAACTCGCCTACAACCCACTTCCCCTGGCTGATTGAACTTATTAACTTGGACTCTGACGCATCTCGAGTCAGTTCCGGCAAAGGCTCTGTATGAAAGACGTTGGTGGATTTCAGCCGCAGCAAGGTATCGCCAATATTGAGTATCTCCCCGTTCACTCGGCGCAGCATAGAATAGTGCAAGGACCGGCTGCCGTCGCTTTCTATAACAGCATCATGCCAATTATGGCCGCCATATTCGACCTCCGTGTTGTAAGTGAACCAGCCCAAGGTTCGTGCGCCATAAGCCAATGCGCTATAAGCCTGCCAGCGAAGCTCCGCTTCACTCGGGCTGCGAATGTGGAAAAACGCGACCACTGAACCGATGAAGCCAAAGTGGACATCTGCCCTCAGGGCTTCTTGACGCACGATTTCAAAATTGGGGAAGAAATGCCCGCCGTAGGACGGAGATTCGCCGCCCAACGCATAGTTGTCATAAGTAAACAGAGACGGTTCGACGGTTTCAATAAATGACCGGACGTAGTCTCGGTAGACCGGATAGGGAGAATACGGCCCATAGCACGGGAGTAGATTCACTACAAAGGGTTTGGAAGGTGTGAGCCGGCTAAATCGGCGGTTTTGCTCCGCGAGGTCTAAATACTGCCACTTCCCCGGCTCGTCGTGTCCCGAGATATCAAAAACCTCAGAATCCTCATTGGCTTTTACGAGTTCTGAGTCATCCCAAGTAGACGCCCAAGTCGAAGAAATACGCCTTCGCAACCCGTATTTTGCACGCCAGGAACCGACGCTGAAGTTTGCCATAGCGCATTCAGCCTCCCATTCTGCGCCGAGGCCGGGGCCGCTGGTGAAAAGTCCGTAGATTGGGAAACGCAACTCGCCGGGTTTCAGCGGAGGCAGAGAAAATTCCGATGCATAGTCCCGTAGAACGCCTTTGCGCAGGGAAAAATCATCAAATCGCACTGAGCCATCCCGCCACTCTTTCGTAATCACTATCCGCAATTGTGCTGCGTTAACCGGGCTATAGAGCTCTTCAAAGAATGCAATCCAGTCGTCCTGTGTATCGGGAAGTTTGACCTCAAAACTTTCGGATGTCTTTCCGTCTGTGTCGATCCACTGTCCCGCAACCGACACCTTTCCACGGCACTCTGCGGCATAGTACCCCTTGAAAACATACGCAGTATCGGCTGTCACGGGCACTGACTGACTGCGAATTGTAAAGGAATTCGCAGGCAATCCCTGCTGCAGCGCTAAACAGAATCCCTCCCCATTCCTGCCGGGAGATGCCTTGTCGAATGTTTCACCCGCGAATTGTTGGCTCCAAGAATCAAAACTCCAGCCGGCCGGCAGCCTTCCGTCAAATTGCGTACCAAAGACGTCAAATCCGGAATTCGGAAATAGGTTGGACGTATCCAGCGGCGGCACGGGTGGAATCCGTGCGAAAAAGGCTCTGCCATCTTCAGTGTAGCTAAAATACAAGGTTTCGTTGACGATATACATATCAGGTGCCGTCTGGTTCATTGCCGATGGCGAGAGAATTTCGCTGGCGCTCCAGGTTTTGCCGGCATCTTTCGAAATTGCATACCGAATCGCGGAGACTGTTTCGCGCCCGTCCTGCCAGGCAATAGCCAAAGTCCCATCCCCCATTATCCCTATGACCGGCAGGAGGTGATTGCCTTCCGAACTATCGTCCACGCGCACTTTATCTTCCCAAGTGACACCGCTATCGGCTGAACGCATGCAAAAAATCCCGCCCGCGTCGCTAAAGACAATATTAATGCCGCCGTCGCTGTCAGCGGCTATAGTGTGATCGTCCGCCAAGGAAAGCGGGTTCTTGACCTGAGTCGGAGTCGAGGACGACCATTTGTTGCCATCGTAGGTCAAAACGTTGAGCCGATCGTTTCGCTTTCGCAATACGTACCGGTAATCACCCACGACTATAGCGTCGGAGCAATAACTTTGGGTCGGGTTGCCGCCATCCATGCCGCTGCCCGTTGCCAAGTGCCTTCCGAGCTGCGTCCAGGTCAAACCGCCATCGCTAGAGCCGCAATCGTTTGCAGTCCAGTCGGCGTCGTTATGGAATGCCCAGAGATTCTTCCCGTCCTCGCTAACGGCCAGCCCAAGGCCGTTGTGCTGTACCCATCCGTAGCCCTCCAATCCAATTGCAGTCGGCTCGTTCCATGAAAGCCCGAGATCGAGTGATGAGGTGTAGTAGGGCGAGGCTCTATCATCGCCGCGGGACCAGAGTAGATGAAGTTTCCCCTGAATGTCAAAAGCCAGTTCAGGCAGGACATCGCTAGCGTCAGCGGGGGAATTGTGTATGAAGTTTACTGGGCGGCCCATCCAGTTTGCGCCCCCATCAGTGGACGAATTGAACCGCAGGTGAAGGCCCCAGCGCTGTTGCGGCGGAAAACAATCCCGAGTCGTCCACATAACAACGACGAACTCGCCCGTATTATCGACAGTTATTGTGGTCTTTACCACCTCGTTGTCTGAGCCGCTAATTGCAAGCGATGCCCACAAACTCGACGAAGCAAGTGCACAAAATACAATAGCCACGATTGCGGCTAATGATACTGCATTCCAATCCATTTTTGAAATCTCCGCGATTGACCAATACTTTGGAATGTATTGGATAAATTACTCTTGAAATACCGATTCATCTACACTATTATAGAACACACTTAACGGCCGTGACCATTGAAAAAATGTGATGAAATCTTTCCGCCTTCGCGGATTTCCTTCGGAACAGATGCCTCTCCTATCTGTTTGTTGGATGTTAACGTGAAATTGGGTCCGGGCTCGCCCGCAGCCAATCCTTAAGATGCCCGCGCTGAATGCGTACATGAAACCGATATCCGTTAAATCCCATTTAAGATGCCAAATCACTCAGGCTCATTACGGTACGTTCATCGGTGTGTTGGCAATCCTCATGTTTTGCGTCCAGTATCAGGACGCGATTTGCCAGCAAAACACCACGCAAGAGAATCGAACCGTGGGAATATGGAGAACCTACCGGCATGTAGATGGGCTGGTGAACAACACTGTATTTTCTGTCTTGCAAACCACTGACGGCGCAATCTGGCTTGGAACGCAAGACGGCATAAGCCGGTTTGATGGGAGGAATTGGGTCAGCTACTCGCAAAAAGATGGACTGGCCGGCACCACGGTTCGCACACTATTTGAAGATCGAACTGGCGCTATCTGGGCAGCAACGAATGCCGGACTTAGCCGCTATGACGGGAAACAGTGGCACCGTGTTGCGTTTGAAAATCCCCCAAGCGATATATCAGGAGCAGTATCGGCGCTTCTCATTGATCGGGAAGGTGTTATCTGGGTAGGAACGCGGCGCGGTCTAATTCGATACGCCGGGCGAGAGTGGCGATCAATTTATGAGGCGAGCCGGGGTCGTAGGGTATCAGCCCTTCTTCAAGACAGAGAAGGAAACGTCTGGGTCGGGACGAGAAATGGACTCAATCGGTTTGATGGAGAAAACTGGAGCAGAATTAACCGAACTTCCCCGTCTGTCATTCCCCTGCATGAGAACCAAGATGGCAAAATCTCCCGTGTAACCGCGTTGCTTGAAACGCAATCTGGCGCCATTTTGGCGGGGACAATCGGCGGAGGCGTCAAGCGATTTGACGGGGAACGGTGGACGGACATCACCAAAAGCGATGGATTGGCTGGCGATGTCGTCCACACCATGATGGAGGACGACACGGGAGTGTTGTGGTTCGGAACAGAAACTGGCGGCGTTTCTCGGTACGACGGCAAGAATTGGGAAACATATACAGCCGAAGATGGATTAGCTAGCAATTCTGTGTTTGCGCTCATGCAAGACAGGGAGGGCGCCATATGGATTGGTA
The DNA here is from genome assembly GCA_028819845.1 of Candidatus Poribacteria bacterium. GTDB lineage: Bacteria > Poribacteria > WGA-4E > WGA-4E > PCPOR2b > JAPPKS01. The sequence goes on from JAPPKS010000021.1 coordinate 9,911, forward strand.
CACTCGGCGGCGGCGTCAGTCGGTTGGATACGAGAAGTTGGACCGTGTATACGCAGAAAGACGGTTTGCCGAGCGATAAAGTGCAGGCCATCCGACAGGACGAAAGCGGCGGCATTTGGATCGGGTCGTTTGGCGGTGTCAGCCGATTTGACGGGGAAAATTGGATATCCTATACAAGAATGGACGATTTGACATTCGGTCGTGTAAGCGCGATCCTCCAAGACAAAGAAGGGACAATTTGGGTTGGAAAGCAACGTAGAGGTGTTAGCAGCTTCGATGGAAACCGTTGGACACACTATACCCTACGAAATGGATTCATGGCGAGAAGTGTAAACGCAATGTTAGAAGACATCGATGGTCACATCTGGTTCGCTACCGGAAGCCAAAATCAACCCGGTAAGGGCATTATTCGGTTCGATGGGAAATACTGGACGACCATCACAGAGTCTGACGGGTTGCCGTATAACACCGTTTCATCAATATTTCAAGATAGACAAGGGGCATTATGGTTCGGCACCGGCGGACAAGTTAATCCCGGGGCAGGCGTAGGTCGATTTGACGGCGAAAATTGGATTACTTACACTACAGCGGACGGACTGGCAAATAACACGGTTTTATCTATTTTCCAAGACCAAAAAGGGGATATGTGGTTCGGAACGCACGGCGGCGGTGTCAGCCGTTTTGATGGGACGAACTGGAAATCATATACCATTGCAGACGGGCTTGGAAGCCACTATATCGGTGCAATTCTTCAGGACACCGACGGTGTGATGTGGTTTGGAACGCTCGACGGTGGAATCAGCCGCTTTGACGGCAGGACGTTTCAAACAGTTGATTCGCGAGACGGCTTGCCGAACGACAGCGTGACGTCTGTGTATATGGACCGTAGCGGGTCGGTTTGGGTCGGGACGCACGGCGGCGGCGCAATCCGGTTTAGCCGACCGAAGAAAGTTGAGTTGCCGCTGGCAATAACCAAAGTTACCGCCGACGACCAAATCTACGAACCGCCGGCAGATTATCTCACGTTACCCGCCGGAGTCAAACGCGTAGTTCTGAGTTTCAATGCCGTCAGCTTCAAAACTCGATCTACCGGGATGCTGTATTATCACAGACTTATCGGGAAAGAATCGGATTGGCAACCCCCATTAAATTCTGAAGAAATCCAATATTTTAATCTTTTGCCAGGCGACTATGCATTTGAGGTGCAAGCGGTTGACCGCGATTTGAATTATTCCACCCCTACAACTCTAAATTTCACGGTACCGACGCCATTTCACAAAACAGCTCTTTTCCTCGTGCCGGCGGTTGGCGGCAGTGCGATTTTGGTCGGGATACTTGTGATGCAGACGATACTATTATTCAAGCGCCGCAGGCAGGTAATCGCCTACCAACGTATTGCAGTGGAGGAAATCAAGGCAGCACGGGATATGCAATTGTCTCTGATGCCCGAAACTGCACCTCAAATAGAAGGTTTTGATATTGCTGCTGTCTGTGAACCTGCTACAGAAGTCGGTGGGGATTACTTTACATACCTTTGGCTAGACGAGGATAAAACACAGTTTGGCATCGTGTTGATGGATGTAACGGGCCATGGCATGGCAGCGGCAACGAATGCATTTCTCGCCAACGGCATGCTGCAATTGGAAAGCCGCAGGGGAAGTTTTCCGTCTGAAATACTGGCGAAGATGCACCAATCGCTTCAAGAAATCCTTCCCAAAAGAGCATTTGTCGCGACATCGTTCGCGCAAATCAATCTTCGAGATAATACGCTGACACATTTCAACGCAGGTCTTCCCGAACCGATTTTGTTGAGGAAAGGCAAACCCGTGGAGTGGCAAATCAAAAGCACCGTGCCGCTCGGGTGTTCATTTCGCGCGGAACATATCGGGGCACCCATTAAGTTGTACAAGGGTGATGTGCTACTGTTTTTCAGTGATGGGCTGACGGAAGCTAGAAATGCTGACGAAGACGAGTACGAGAAAATTCGGATGTGGAATTTGCTAAAAGCACTCGTTTATCAGCGGAAGCCCTCGCAGGGGTGGGTGGATACAATCCTGAACGATGTGCGGACATTTACCGCGCCTACCGAACTCGCCGATGATATGACGGTCGTCGTGGTAAAAGTATTGTGACAACGAATTGGATATTTGCCTGAAGGTCGGCGTTACGCTACAATTTTCATGCCGCTTCGCGAGCGGTGTCAACCAGCGGGTAGTCATAAATCCGATAGCGCTTATAGACTCTCGCCCCCATGTTTTCCAGCGCTCGATTCATGAGGGTGTTATCCTCTAAAATCCACGACAATTCAGCCCGCCGATACCCTTTTTTCTTACCCTCTACGTAGGAATAGTAATACAGCAGCGCATCAATTCCTTGCCGCCGAAATTCTTTTTTTATACCCAGCGTTAATACGCGAATCTTGTCGATTTTATTTCGAGCAGGCCAGATTTTGCCGCTATGCCAGAGCAATTTGAGCAACCCAAACGGAAATAGCCGCCCGTTGGTATACTTCAGCGCTTGATAGAAGTCGGGTAAGGATAGGACAAATGCAACTGTCTCACCTTCAATTTCGGCAAAACGCACAATATCAGGATCGACAATCGGTTTGAGTTCCGCCGCCAGGTGATCTATTTCTTTATCCGTCATTGGGACAAATCCCCAGTTTCTCTCCCATGCAGAGTTATAGATTTCCTTCACACGTCGAACTTCTTGGTCAATCTGTTTTACATTGAGGCGGCGCGTTGTGACTTTTTTTCTCTTTTCGATTAATCTAACGGTTTTCTTCAGGCGGTCAGGCAAGGGTACTTCATCGGTGATTTCGTATGCGAGTAGGTCCATTGTTTTCTTGAAGCCGAAGCCTTCAATGAGGTCGACATAATAGAGCGGGTTATACGGCATCATGATGACGGGCGGGCGATCAAATCCATCAATTAGCAAGCCACATTCTTCATTCGTTGAGTAACTCGCGGGCCCTCGCATTATTTCCAAGTTATGAGTTCGCAACCAATCAGCGGCATGAGAAAACAGGGCTTCGGCTACTTTGTGGTCTTGGATGCACTCGAAAAATCCAAAGAAACCCACAGCTTCCTTGTGAAAACCAACATGGTTGCGGTTGTTGATTGCAGCGATACTACCAACGGTTCGTCCATCACAACGCGCAATAAAAAGTGCCGCATCAGCGGAATCAATAAACGGGTGCTTAGACAAATCTAAACGGTTTTTGAGATGTCCGCGCAGCGGCGGTACCCAATTTGTATCGCCGCGGTATATCTGCCATGGCAAGCTAATGAATGCCTTGAGATCCGATTTCGATTGAACGCGAGTGACAACAACTTCCATGTTGAATATTGGTAACTAGCAAAAATTGCGTTCTATGTTCAATTCTTAAACAATCCCTAGTTCTTTACCGAGTTTCGCAAACTTGTCAAGTACAAAGTCGAGGTGATCGTCAGTGTGTGTCGCCATATAGCTTGTACGAAGGCGCGCACCTCCCGGCGGCACGGCAGCGCTGGCGCCGGGAACTGGATTTGTGAAAATTCCCTCGTCAAGCAAGCGTCTCCAAAGTACCAAAGCTGTGGTATCATCTTCGGTGAGAATTGGAACAACAGGCGACTCAGACTGGCCGATGTCATATCCGAGCGATCGGAACCCTTCCTGCATTTTTCGGGTATTCCGCCAAAGCCGTTCCCGCCGTTCCGGTTCGGACTTGATGATTTCTAACGCCGCATGTACGGTCGCAACTGCGGATGGGGGCATGCTTGCGCTAAAGATTAAACTGCGCCCATGGTGTTTCAGGTAGTCTAGTACGGCCGCTTCACCAGCGATAAAACCTCCAATGCATGCGAAAGACTTGCTGAAAGTTCCCATAATGAGGTCGACATCGTTTTCAACATCGAAGTGTTCGGCACTCCCTGCGCCTGTTGGTCCAAGTACACCAACTGCGTGCGCATCGTCAACCATCAATCGGCATTCGTGTTTTTGGGCTGCTTCCACGATACCGGGAAGATTCGCTATGTCGCCCTCCATACTGTAAACACCTTCCACAACTATAAGCTTACCTGCTCGGGAAGCCGCTAATTCCAATCTGCGGCTGAGATCGTCTAAGTCGTTATGCGCAAATCTTACCATTTCTCCACGAGAGAACAGGCATGCATCGACGATACTCGCGTGACTCAAAGCATCAATGAATGCGATGTCCTTGCGCTTTACAAGCGCGCCTATCACACCAAGGTTCACAAGAAAGCCGGTACTAAAAACTAACGCAGCCTCCTTATGTACGAATTCGGCAAGCGCTTCTTCGAGCGCGATGTGAATATCCAGCGTCCCGTTCAGAAAACGGCTTCCCGTGCAGCCAGAACCAAATTTCTGGGCGGCAGCAGCCGCCGCCTCAAGAACCTTCGGGTGATGCGTCAAACCGAGGTAATTATTGGAGCCAATCATCACCTTTTTTTCGCCGTCAATAAGGACTTCAGTATCTCTGGATTCTTGGATTGGAATGAAGTAAGGATAAAGCCCCGCTTCTCGTGCTTGTTTGGTACCTTTCCCGAGGACACTCTTACCACTGGTAAAATCCAAACATTTTTCAAATAAATCCATTGCGCGTTCCGATCATTACTTAACAGTGAGAAGCTTGGCAGTATGATTTGAATGATTCAGTGACAGAATTATTTATATATCTAAAAAAGGCTGAGCTTAACATATTTTTTCGGATTTGCATGAATGTCTGCAATGAGTGTCCTGAGATTGTCGACTAGCCGTAAAAGGCTTTCGGCGGTCTGCGGATCGGCCGTTAACTGACCCAAGGAGCCTTCCCCGTTGTCGACCCGTGTCAAGATGGATTCCAAATGAACCGTCGTTGCAAGCAGGCTATCCACCAAATCCGATCCTGTTGCAAGCGTGTCAATCGTATTTCCGGGGGTATTGAGTTTCTGGGTCAACGTTGCAATGGAAGCCGTAGTTGCGGAAATCTGCTCGGCAAACACTTCATTCGACAAGAGCTGTCCGACTGCTCCCTCACCCGACTGTGCGAGTTCTACAAACTGTTCCATTTTTTCCGCCGTGGTGTGAATTTGATTGTACAGTTCCGGCGTGTTGACAAACTTTGCGGCCGTTCCTTCACCATGGGATATTTTTTCGACCAGTACCTCCGTCAAGGCGATCGCCCTCTCTAAGCGGGCTTCAAGGTTTTCCAATACTTGATCGCCTTTTGTCGTAAAGGCTAACGCCTGATTGAAGAGCGCAGCATCCGTGCTCAGTTTTCCCAACGTGCCCTCTCCGTTAGCAACATTTTTTCCCCATACTGCCGTGGAAGCAGCACTCTGAGTAACACTCTCGGCAAGTTCTCCATCGGAAAGCAATTGGGGAAGAAGGCCTTCGCCCCGATTTAAATTTGACATCAAATGCGAAACGCCTTGCGTTGCTTGGTTAAGGTTTTGGTAGATTTTACCATCTTTCAACAATTGTGCAAATGTACCGTCACCTACTTGAAGTTGACTCACGAGGCTCTCGAATCTGTTTAAGAAGCTATTCATGCTGTTGCTGACTGCCGCTATCTGATTTAATACGACAGTTGCTTCCATCGGCGGAATGCTTGACAATGTGTCCCCGGCTGCAACTAGTGCGCCCGCCGAGGTGCCTAATGAAATCTCAATAACTTTGTTGTCAGTTAGCCCTGCAGACTTAACTTGGACAATCGAATCGCTTCTCAGGTGTTCGGCTGCATTTTTGTTCAGCGCTAACTGGATACGGACTTTATTCATCCCCATATGATGAATGAATTCAACTTTCTTGGCTTCTCCAACTTCAATTCCAGCCAAGCGGACGGGAGTCCCCGGTTTGACACCCGCTGCAGAATCGATAAACGTCTCAACGGTAAATTGATTTCTAATGGCTCTCAGCCCATTTTCGCTGTAAAACAAAAACCAAAGTATGATCGCCAGGCAAATAGCTGCAAATATACCCACACGCAATTGCGACCAAGTGACTTGTGCTCTTTGTAATCGCATGAATTATTTCTCCGTGAATTGTTTCAAATTCGCTCGGCGATGAACATTGGGAATTAGGTCAAACTGGAATCGAGTGCCCGATAAACCCGCTTCGAAGGTTGAATGAATCTTTGAACATAGGGATTTTTTGATGCTGTTAATTCATCAGCAGTACCGTCAAAAAGGATTTCACCGGCGTAAAGGCAAATGAAGCGCTTGGAAACACGAAACGCCGTGGCCAACTGATGGGTCACGAGTACCGACGTCACATTGTGCTGGAACTGTTGATTTTGTATACAATCACAGATACGGTCGCGTGCAATCGGATCGAGTCCTGAAGTCGGTTCATCGTAAAGAATAATTTCCGGGTGACAAGCAAATGCGCGGGCAATAGCAACTCGCATCTGCATTCCGCCGCTGCATTGATTAATTGTCAAGTCGGCGGCGTTCTGCAATCCAACTAAGTCAAGGAGTTTGTCAACTTCTTGGCGAATGATTGCCAGCGGCATTGAAAAGCGTTCGTGAAGCGGGAAAGCGACGTTTTCCCAAACAGTGAGAGAATCGAAAAGCGCACCGTTCTGAAAGACAATCGCCATTTTATTTCGAATGTGTTCCTGTTCTGTTTTAGACAACGTCATCATACTCTTTTCACGCATCCAGATTTCGCCGCCTGCAGGTTCAAGCAATCCGGTTAAGATACGAAGTAGCGTAGTCTTCCCCGATCCGCTTGGCCCAAGAATCGTGGTCACTTCCCCAGCGGGGATATCAAATGTGATATTTTTGAGGATTTGTGTATCCCCATAAAAAAAATCAATATTTTTCAGTATAATCATGTTGATTTAACGGCTGCCGCGAAGTCAGTTTCATCGTGGAATGTTTTTTAGTTGAACGAGCAAATACTTTCAAGCACGATTTTCTTCTTCGGGCAGTGACAAATCCAACCAACTTCAAACACTTAAACCGGCAATCGCGGTTATTTCATCCTAGAACGATCTGCCTATGCTAGTTACCAGAAAGTCAAAAAATAGTATGAGCAAAATGGCATTAACCGCAGCACGCGTAGCACCTTTACGTACACCAATTGCTCCACCGGACACTCGAATACCGGAGTAGCAGGCAAGCGTTACCACCACTAGGCCGAATACGACTGCCTTCATCAATCCCCAAAGTAAATCGCCGGACGAAACTTCAGCCAAAGACTCTCTTAGAAATCGCATTAGTGTTAACTCGCCCGATAACTCGGCAACTAAACCGCCCGATAGCAGGGCTGCTACAGTATGGGCGCATGTAAGGGCTGGGTATATAAAAAGGCTAGCGATGATGCGCGGCGTAATCAGTTTGCGAATAGGGTCAATACCCATCGTCACGAGCGCATCAATCTGTTGACTCACTTGCATCGATCCCAGTTCAGCAGCAGTCGCTGGGCAGATGCGGCTGGAAACAATCATCGCTGTGAAGACAGGGCCTGCGCCTCGGACGATCGAATCGCCTGTTACACGGCCGAGGAAAGACTGTGCACCGTATGACCGAAGTTGGAACAGGGTTTCCATTGAAATAATAGCCCCGACGCAACACCCCGCGATGAGCACAATTACAATCGACCCCACGCCCAGAATATCCATGTGGTCAAACAAGTCTTTCCAATATCGAGGCCTTCGGAACAAGCTGCGAATCACACGACCGATGAAAAGTGTGAGTTCTTGCAATTCAAGAACAATCAACTTCAATCGGTTGTTAATCTCAAAAAAGATTTGCTTCATGTTAGGGAATGTACAAAGCCGAAACGCATAATATGAAGAATTGTAACGGGACTACTTCTCAAACAGCGATTCATCCACCTCCGCATTGATTATAATCTCGTCCAAGGTGCCTTCGGCAAATTCCTCTCCATTTTGGTAAACGACCGAGTGAAATCCAAATTTCACGCCAGAGACATCTCGATAATCATCAATAAACTCCTCCGTCTCCACTGGACCCGCTTGTCCCATCCCTTGATACGATTTCTTAATGATATACTTTGTTTCTTGGTCAATAAAAAGTTTCAATGCATCCACATCCGATGAAGTAATCTGGAGAGTGTCGGCCAATTTGCCATTTACATCTTCTGTGCCGAGATATTGAACAGATACGTCATCGCTTGAAGAAAGGCGGGTTAGAAGGTAGATGGTGTCTCGAAGGGCAACTTTTTTGATTTCTTCGGCTTGTGATTCGGGAAGGGATTGAACGCCGTGAGGGGTTACCATCCAAGCAGATTTACCATCAAATATCTGGCTTGCCTGCATACCCATTGATGGAAACGACATATCGAGTCGGATTTTGTCTGGTAAAACATGATACCGTTTTATTTCTGCTTGCATCATACCCCCAGGCGTTTTCATAGAGAATCGACCGTTAGCCACAAGATTCCTCACCGAGTTTAATTTCTCATGACCGCCGTACGCCTCAAAGACCTCGTTAAGAATTGCCTTCGCCATGGAAATTTCTTCTTCACCCGCTTCGGGGACAGGTTCGGGCGAGGGAGGTGGAATAGCAATATCGACTTCTGTTACATCTCCAAGCGAATTCAACGGTTTATCAAAATCAATAGACTTGCCAACAGCGATGAGCGCAAATTTGTCTGGATGTAGATATTCACTGGCAACGCGCTTGACATCTGCCTTCGTTACCGCCCGAATCCCCGCCATCAGCTGCTCAACGAAATCCTGTGGATATTCATAGTATTCATACCGGAGCGCGCGAGACAGTATCTCTGCCTTGGAATCATAATCAAACACAGAAGAATTCATGAAGCCGTCAATTGCCTGTTTTAACTCTTCGCCGGTGACCTCCTCAATTCGCATCTTTTCGACTTCAGCCAGAATCGCCTCGATGGCTGTCACAGTAGATTCAGACTTGGTGCCGCATACAATGTAGAAGACACCGGGCACATCATAACCGGCGCCATAGTTGTTTCCTACTGAATATGCGAGCCCTTTTTCGACTCGGATGGTGTTCATCAACCGGCTGGAAAATCCAATGCCGAGAATTTGGGACATCACTACCAAGGCAGGATAGTCCTCATTCTTACGCAACCAGCCAATATGTCCCATTCGGATATTTGTCTGGTTCACGTCGTCCTTGTTCACTAGCGCAACTCTCTTCACAGACGTTGCGGGAATTTCGGGTATTGCAGGGATACCCATCTCCGCAGGTTCCCATTCCTTGAAAGTATCCTGGATTTTCGCCAGCATAACTTCGGAACTAAAGTCACCAAGCACACCTATAATGACGTTATTCGGGTGGAAATACTTCTGATAAAAAGCCACGAGGTCATCACGAGTAATGTTGTTTATTGTATCATACTCGGTCGTACGTGCATAAGGGCTGTCCGCTCCATAGATGAGCTTCCGGAATTCTCGTGCCGTAATTCCTGTTGGGTTGTCATTTCGCCGCGAAATGGCGCTGCGATGCTGCACCTTTTCCAACTCGATTTTATCCTCTCGGAACGCAGGATTCATGAGAATATCAGCAAGGATAGATAAGCCCGTATCGAGATCTTCTTTTAAAACCGACATTGACGCCGAGCCTGAATCGCCGCCGATACCTGTTTCAACCGATGCGGCTAAACTCTCAAGAATTTCATCGAGTTCATCTCCGGTTTTACTTGTCGTTCCACCCGTACGCATGACTGCCCCGGTAATCTCCGCCAGCCCGACCTTGTCCGCCGGTTCGTAAATTGAACCGGTGCGAATCCAAACCGAAATTTCAATAATCGGAAACTCGTGCTCTTCTAACAGATAGACCACTATCCCATTGTCCAATTCAATCCTTTGGGGAACCGGCGGCTGCGGCTGATTCAATGGTGGGTAGACGAGCCCTTCGTGCGGTTTTTTTCTGGGTGCGGCCTCCTCAGATACGCTTATTTCTCCATCCAGCAGATTGCGCGCATCAGCCAAAACCCCCGCGGATTGTTGATGCGGCGTCATCTGATTGCTTGCACTTGCGGCCAAAGCAAATGTCAAGCTGTATAGAAATATATGAAATGCGATTTTTCTCATTCGCCCGCCTCCTTTTCTTCCTTAGTTGCCTCTGTCACAAGTTCTGCAACGGATCGATTGGAGCTTACAAAATATTCATTTGCAACCCGCGTAATATCTTCAGCCGTCACCATTTCAATTCGTTCAAGGGACTTGAAGAGTTCTCTCCAATCTCCCAAGAGGAATTCAGAACTACACAACATACTAGCTAACCCGCTGCTAGAACGCAGCGAATGAATTAACCCCGCTTTTGCACGCCGTTTGACCTTCTTTAACTCCGCCTCCGAAACCAGCTCCGTTTTGAGTGTCTCAATCTCAGTCAGAATCATTTCTTCATTTTCGGCGTTCGTATGCCCCTGAGCAGGAAATGAATAGAAAACAAACAGATTTGGATATTTTTCACCCGGAAACCCCGGAAAGGCGCCTGCGGAAATCGAAATTTTCTCGTCTCGGACTAATCGTTTGTACAAGCGCGATGTGCGCCCTGATGCCAAGATATCGGTGATTGCATTAAACACGGCGTTATCCGGATGTCTGATTTCGGGTTTATGATACGCAATAACAATTACGGGTTGTGTTTGTTCCACAATTTTGACACGCCGTTCGCCTAACTGTTTAGGCTCGGCAGTCTCAACAAGCGGCACATCCTGTCGAGATGGAAGCCTGCCAAAATATTTTTCCGCCAATTCAATCACGGTATCGGTGTTAACGTCACCAACAATTGCCGCGACCATATTTCTTGGCGTGTAGTGTTCTTCAAAAAATTTCAGCGCTTCAGCTCGAGTGGTTGTGTGAATGTCTGACATATGACCGATGGTCGGCTGACCATACGGATGTGCAAGATAAGCAAGTCCTGTGAGTTCCTCAATCAACCTCCCAACAGGGCTGCTTTCAGTCCTAAGACGCCGCTCCTCCTTGATAACTTCTTTCTCTTTGAAGAAATCTCTGAGCACCGGTTCAAAAAATCTCTCAGATTCAAACGCCATCCACAACTCCAGCTTATTTGAAGGGAGGCTATAAAAATACACTGTATAATCAGCAGATGTACCCGCATTCACGCCAACGGCGCCCTCCTGCTCTAGAATCTTTGAATATTCCTCGCCATTCGAATATTGGGCTACTTCCGATTCTAGCGCATCAAAGTCTGTTTCTAGCTCCTTCAATCTCTCCGCATTCGCGCGATTGCCTTTTGCCCATTCGGCTCTGAGGTCATCGAACACCCTATCCAGTTTGTCCATAATGGATTTTTCTTTTTTGTAATCCACTGTTCCAAGGGTGGTTGTTCCTTTGAACGCCATGTGTTCGAAGACGTGGGAAATCCCTGTATTCCCGACGACCTCATCGCTGCTGCCGACATTGACATAGATGTGTCCGGAAAAAACCGGGGCGTCATGCCGTTCGAAGATGATGAACTTCATGCCGTTAGGCAGAACATGCTCCCGGATTTGGTGTTCGATACCTTCAAACCCGGCAGCATTTAAGGCCACAGGACAAATAATGATAAATACCCAAGCGAGTAAGATGATTCTCTTCATGGTTTGAGGCATGACAGCTCTGAATAGTTGCATTACAACTCCCCTTTGTTTCTGACAACTAGTTGACTTCCAAAAAAAAGCCCAGAAACTATTGTTTCTGAGCGGGGGCAAACACTTATGTTAAATAGTCACCCTTTGAGGTTCCCAGCCTTCCTGATATCTTCACCAAAACCAACAATTGCAAACCGGATATGCGAAGACAGGGCTGAATTCTCAGCCCGTAAATCCGCACCCTCCTCATCAGGATACATTACATGCTGAGCAACGGCTCGCTTTACCCACCGTTCGGCCCGGTCATCATAAGGGATGAATTTCTCTTTTGGCGCTGTGCACGCGGGACACTCCTCGGTCGGACTCTCTTCCGCTGTCCATAAAAACCCACAAGCCGTACAAACATACATTGGTTGTCCTCACTTTCTGTGTGGTATTGCCGAGCGACTGTTTTCAGTTTCGTGCGTTTCGATAGAAACTTGAACGGGGAGCAATGATTCTGTGACCTGGATATGGGTGGACTGCTGTCCATTGTAGAATTGAAGTAACATTAGCAACGCAAATATATCCAAACCACCAGCTCCAGTAGCTAACCAAACCCGACTCTTATCCTTCTACAATAGCACGACTCGCCCCTCGAATTTGATGCGTTTAGTATTTTTTTCACCTTAAAGAGTTCTTTATGGCTGCCCACGCTGTTGAGACTGCATTCACAGGTTTGATAGACAATTCATTCCCTTCTTTTACTCGGATGAAATCCAGCTCCAGTCGGAATTCACCAATATCTTCATCACTAGTTGATAAGCCAATGGTACCTGCTACAGCTTCTTTATCGACAAACGATAACAGTTCCTTATCATCTATGAAGAGCGTAAAGGAATTATCAATTATCTCAATTACAATTAAAAACCAAGTTTTTAAATCGAAGTTATGCTGCGCATTTGCATGATTTTTCACTGCTTGACGCAGGTCTTCTTCGTCAAGTGGTTGCTTGTCTGGTCTAAACGTATTGACCCGTATATTTTCTTCATGGGGATAAAAGGTGAATTTTTCCCCTGTCCAAAAGTTAAAACGTCCAAGGCTATGTCTGACGTTAACGGTGAACGAACTTCTTTCTTGAATCTGCGTAAAGCGGAGTTTCAAGGTAGTTGTGTAATCCAGCCATGTGTTAGATTGTGGCGAATTAATTTTCAGAAGTGTTTCATTCTTCAAGATGAGTTTTCCACCATCTACCTTAACGTTGCCTGGTGGGAAGGCATCGCTTACATTCCACTTAGGCAACAGCCGATTATCGAATTCATCAACAAAAAACTCCTCGTTTGAAATACCCGGAACCTGTGCAGTTAGAAATAGGAGTACCGCTATAACTTTAACTCGCCCTTCTGATGGCTTTTTGAACATAACTACCTCCCTTAATTCTAATTGTGCTTCGCCCTTCGGTCTACTTTAGCGTAACTTGCCGTTGTGTATCAAAGGAGAGAGTGGGAGATAAACTGTTACTACTATTTCCCTAACGACCGATAAAAATCACAAACAAAAACCTAACTGTTTGATCGACTTGGTGCGCTGTATCCAAACTCGACAGATGACACCTTCTTTTATGTTATGCTGCTTAAAATTGCGAAGAATTTTCCTCCAATCCAAGCTGATTTTAGCACACCTCATATAGAAATGCAAGAAATAAATTGTGTTGTTCTGTCCTCATTAAGATGCGGGTTGCCGGTTCAAAAAACACCGTTTTAGTGCTCTGCAAACTCGCGCTTAATCTCTGCAATCTGGTCCCGCAAAGCTGCTGCCCGTTCAAACTCCAGATCCACTGCCGCAGCCTGCATCTCTTTCGTCAATTTGGCAATTAACGGCTGAATCTCTTCCGGATTAGCCTCCACTGGAATGGCGGGCACGGTTGTTTCAGACGGTTTTTCCTCGTAATCTGTAGCAAGTTCATCAATCAAGTTGTGTATGGCTTTGTTAATTGTCGCCGGCGTAATATCGTGTTGTTCATTATACACCATCTGGATTTTTCGCCGGCGTTCGCCCTCATCAATGGCGTTGCGGATGGCAGGTGTCGCTTCATCTGCGTACAATATGACCTCGCCATCGACATTGCGGGCGGCGCGCCCAGCGATCTGGATAAGCGAAGTTTGGGATCGGAGGAAACCTGCGCGATCCGCATCAAGAATCGCTACGAGCGAGACTTCGGGGAGATCTAAGCCTTCACGGAGGAGGTTAATTCCGACAAGCACATCGAAAACACCTTGGCGAAGTTCCTTCAAAATACGGGCGCGATCCAAGGTATCGACGTCGGAATGGAGGTATTCAGCTTTAATGCCTCCTTCGGTCAGGTAGTCGGTCAGACCTTCTGCCATCCGTTTGGTGAGTGTGGTAACCAACACACGCTGGTTCTGGGCAACTCGCTCGTGAATGACACTCATTAGATGGTCGATCTGCCCTTCGACCGGACGGACGATTATCTTGGGATCAATCAATCCTGTCGGGCGAATGATTTGTTCCACGACTTGGGTGCTGTTATCTAATTCGAACTCACCGGGGGTTGCTGAGACAAACACAGCCTGTTTGACGTACGATTGAAACTCGTCGAATCGGAGCGGACGGTTATCTAGGGCGGAGGGGAGGCGGAAACCGTAATCCACTAACGACTGTTTTCGTGAGCGGTCGCCTCGATACATCCCGCGCAGTTGCGGCAGCGTCACATGAGATTCGTCAACGAACATCAAATAATCATCGGGGAAGTAGTTAATTAGACAGTACGGCGGTTCGCCGGGCTGCAAACCGGAGATATGGCGTGAATAGTTTTCTATACCCGAACAGTAACCGACCTCGCGCATCATCTCAAGATCAAACCGCGTCCGACCCTCAATCCGCTGCGCCTCCAGCAGCTTGTTGTTCGAAACGAAGTAATCAATCCGATCCTGAAGTTCGGTTTCAATGTCCAACAGTGCTTGTTCAAATCGCTCAGCATCCGTCATGAAATGTTTTGCTGGATAAATCGCCACTTCGGCATGGTCTTCCATGATTTCTCCGGTGAGTGTGTCAATCTCGGTGATGCGATCTACTTCGTCGCCGAAGAGTTCAATCCGATAAGCGGTGTCTGAGTATGCGGGAAAAACCTCAATCACATCCCCGCGCACACGAAAACACCCGCGCGAGAAATCGACGTCGTTCCGCCCATACCGAATATCCACAAGTGAACGCAGCAGCTTATTACGTTTAATGATGTCACCAGTTTTCAGCTCGACCCGTTGTACATCGTACTCCTTCGGCGACCCAATACCATAAATACAAGATACACTAGCAATAATGATGACGTCTGGGCGTGATAACAGCGATGCCGTAGAAGCAAGGCGGAGCCGATCAATCTCTTCATTGATTTGTATATCCTTCTCAATATAAGTGTCTGTGCTGGGAATGTACGCCTCCGGTTGGTAGTAGTCATAGTAACTAACAAAGTAGTGAACGGCGTTGTTGGGAAAGAACTCACGGAATTCGGTGTACAATTGTCCGGCGAGGGTTTTGTTCGGCGATATGACAAGCGTTGGTCGCTGCAGGTTCGCAACGACGTGAGCCATAGTAAAAGTTTTGCCGGACCCCGTCACGCCCAACAATGTCTGAAACCCATCCCCCTTCAATAAGCCTTCAGTCAGTTTATCAATTGCTTGAGGTTGATCGCCTTGCGGCGCGTAATCTGAGATTAACTCGAACTTATCCATCAGTTATAACCCATCAAGTACAAGGTTAGGTACATGCTATTGGCCGCTAAGCCTCAAATGCCTACTCATGTACATTACAGATAATCCTAGGTTCAGAGCCCACGAGAAATGCTTCACGGATAATTTTGCCTTCCGGACATTTTTCGGATTTCAGTAATCCCGTCTCTTTATCTATCTGTTTGAAGAGGACACCTGGAGGGGCGCGAAATTCCTCGTCCATACGTACTCGCGCAGCCTCATTAATGAATCGCGCCCATATCGGTAACGCCCCAATTGCGCCTGAATTCTTTGTGCTTTTCCGGTAATCATCAAATCCGACCCAAACGCCGGCAACGAGGCTAGGCGTATATCCAATGAACCACGCATCTGAGAAGTCGTTCGTTGTACCGGTTTTGCCGGCAGCGCGGTGCTTTAATCCCCACTTTGAAACAGCGGTTCTGCCGGTACCATTTTTGATTACGCCTTCCATAAGGTATGTAATAAGATAGGCGACGCTTTCGTCAAGTACCTTCTCGCGCTCAACCCGGTTTTCGATGAGAATCTCTCCGTGCTGATCTTCGACAAATTGAATACTTATCGGTGTCGCACGTTCGCCGCCATTGGCGAAAACCCCATAGGCAGAACAGAGTTCAAGAAGAGACAAACCCTCCGACCCCAACGCAATCGCTGGATAAGGGGGGATGCGGCTTTGTATACCCAATCGATTTGCTAGTGCGAGTGTACGCTTAAGCCCTTCCGGCTTGTCGTGTTCGTCCTTGGGAGTTTGCCACATCATTTTGGCTGTTGCGATGTTAATCGACTTCTCCAACATTGTACGCAGGGTTACATCGCCATAGAACCTTCTTTTGTAGTTTTTGGGTGCCCATCTTACCCCCACTTCACCCTCAGTAGACCACGCTTCATCACGGACTATCGTTGCGGGTGTAACTAACGGCGGCGTATTAAGCATTGCTGCAAAGACAATCGGCTTAAATGCTGAACCAGGTTGACGCTGAGATTGAACAGCACGGTTAAAATAGTTGAATTTCTGCCCGGTAATATAGAAATCCCTCCCGCCAACCATGGCTTTGATGTGACCCGTCTTGGGTTCAATAGCGATTAACCCCGCTTGTAAATAGTTTTTGATAGGATCAATACCGCCGGGTCTTTTCTTGTTGAAATCGTAATCCGGCAAATTTTTGAAATCCGCTTTGTCGAGCACCCGCAACTGTTCGGCGACCACACTTTCCGCTGTCTTCTGCATAGACATATCTATCGTCGTGTAGACCTTTAAACCTTGACTGTATAATAAATCTTCAAGCTCAGGAATTTTTGTCAGTTGTTCATGGACATATTGCAAAAAATGGGCGGCTTCCTTGAGTCGCACGGTCTCAGGTAATTCGACGACTAGCGGCTGATTCTCAGCTTCGTCAAATACTTCTTGCGTGATGAAACCGGCTCGCAGCATCTGTTTGAGAACGAGATTTCGTCGGGTTTTTGCACGCTCCGGATGACGTACAGGTGAGTAATAGCTTGGAGACTTTGGTATAGCTGCAAGTGTGGCGCATTCATGAACTTCCAACTCCCCAACTGATTTGCCGAAGTAGCTCTTCGCCGCGTTCTGAACGCCAAGCACTTCATGCGAACCATGTCTCCCCAAATTGATGAAATTGAGATACCGTTCAAGGATTTCGTCTTTCGAAAAGTTTCTCTCCATTCGAATCGCCAGCAAGGCTTCTTTTACTTTCCGTAAAATCCTCCGTTGTGGACTCAGATAGATGTTCCGAGTGAGTTGTTGCGTGATTGTGCTTGCTCCGTGTAAATTTCCTGTACGGACATAATGCACTAATGCGCCGGCAATGCGTTTGACATCCAAACCCCAATGGTCATAAAATCGCCTGTCCTCAATCGCAAGAAACGCTGTCAGCAACTTGTCGGGCATTTCACCGATAGGAATAATTTCCCGCGCGTCGCCGCCCTCGTCGTATTTCTCGCTAATTAACTCTGGCTCAAGATTGAAGTGAGATATTATTTCGTTATCTGCATTTCGAATAGAAGCAATCTTGCCATGGAGCACCGAAATTTCCACCCGATAAGGGGTATGATTCGCACTCGGGTGGTGAAAGCCCTGAAGATAGACCCGCATTGTCCCCGTTTTTCCGGTTTTATCAAGGGCTATCGAATATTCTCCGACAGCAATGGGCTTCGTTAATTCTGGCGGCGTCTCCTCGTAATCCAAACGCTTCAGTTTATCCACAAGAAATTCGACTGAGTTTTCGGGCTGGACGGCACACAAGGAAGAGTAGATTTTAAGATGTTGTTTCCACGTATCCGCCTTTCGATAATCCAACTCTCCTAAATCTTTACCTTTGATAGCGTCCCATGAAGCGAGCGTCAGCCCGCCTGCGAATCCGATACCGATGAAAATCATCATCAAAACGGCGATAAATGCAACCAGTAAAATGCTCAGTATATTCCGTAAAATTGCCCTCATCGCCTTCATACTCATGATTGTCATCAACCCCGATAATACGCGTTACTCAATTTTGAGAATAATTTTGCCAAAGTTCTCATTGGCTTCCATGTATCGATGCGCGTCGCACGCTTGAGATAACTCCATGATTGTATCAATAACCGGTTTAATCCTGCCTTGCTTGAGCAGAGGAAGCCAGCGATTCACGAATCGCCTGGTAATCTGAATCTTCTCCTCAATCGGGAGAGAACGCATCACCGATCCAAAAATTTGTAGACGTTTTCTCAGGATATATCCGAGATTGGATTCGGCGGTGGTACCTCCCATCAGTCCTACTATAAGTAAGCGTCCGCGCGGCTTCAGGATGGATAGATTCCGTTCGAGATAAGGCGCACCAATAAAATCTTGAATAACGTCTACGCCCTCCCCATTTGTCAATTGCAAAATCTCCTCGGCGAAATTGCATGCTTTATAGTTGATACCCTCTGTACAACCGAGCGCTCTACTTTTTCTTATTTTGTCCTCAGATCCGGCAGTGATAAATACACGGGCGCCAATATGATACGCCATTTGTGTTCCCGCCGTCCCGACACCGCTGCCGCCCGCATGAATAAGCACGGTTTCGTTTTGGCTTAACCTGCCCAATGTAAAAAGAGTTTCGTTAGCCGTAAAGAACACTTCTGGAATCGCCGCAGCTTGTTCAAAACTCCACCCGTCGGGAAGCGGAATTGCCAAACGGTAATCGATTACAGCTTTCTCGGCATATCCTCCCCCTCCAATTAAGCCGAACACCCGATCGCCGCGGCTAAAACCTGGGACTTCATTTCCAATGGCTTCGACAATTCCTGCAATCTCCAACCCGAGAATTTCAGATTCGCCCGACGGCGCATTGTATAACCCCCTACGTTGAAGCGTATCCAATCGATTAAGGGCGGTCGCTTTCACGTTGACCAACAACTGATTAGGACCAGGTATTGGCGCCGGAACTTCCGATAATCTCAAGACCTCCGGGCCGCCATCACCCGTTCTGATAATTGCCTTCATCCGTTCCCGCGGTAAAACGTAGTGTTAGCTTCTCTCATCTCTGTGCCGTGATTATCAACGGGTTTGAGATACTACACATTCGCTGATTTTATCACATTTATCCACCGATTGCAACGTTTCCAAGCCGTTCAGCCGATACTGTTAAATCCGCTTGGGTTCGGATATCACTTGATTTTAAGCTACATTTGGATTATCATTTAGCGCCGAAACTCATGCTTAATTTCGAGACTCATCTTACCATTCAGGGTACACACATCATCCCGCTCACAACGTGGATTTTAGGGTTTTAAGGACTGGAGGTTCATGGTGGGAAATTTAACCATTTTACCGGAAGATTTCGCAGATTATCTCAGCATTGAAAATGCTGAAGGACGTTTGAATGAGGCGTTGGAAGCCGCTGAAAAGATTACTAAAGCAGGTGTGAGGCTGTTGCCTAATCTCGATCACGCCGCAATTTTTACCGACCCGCCGCATCTGGTCGCCGGCCCTCTGAAACAGCTCGGTTACATTTCGGGATGGGACGCCCGCTGCTATCCTTCGCCAGTGGACGGTTATGACTATATCAATGTGTCCGCAAGATTGCGCCAGGATAGCGCTGCACGAACCAGAGGTTGGTTTGACTACGTTGCGGTTGTGCATCCAGTCGATGAATCCGGTCTAGATCACATGCTAAGTCAAGGCTACGGCAATCCGTTCATCCACCACCTGACTTGGGGCATTGTTCCTCCAGAGCGCACGAGCACAGACGAGTTTGAATATTCAAGCCAAGTGGTGCCTTTCATGGTTAAGACGCGGGCGGTCATCACTGAAGCAATCGGAGACGAACCGGGAACACTGATCATCGCGTTACCCCAAGCGGCAGTCAATCACGCTGATTTTGCACACGCGCTGCCGGCGTGGGTTGAAGGATTAGAACCGCATCAGTATCAGGTCGAATCCATGGAGGGTGGAGGGTTTCTGATTCAGTTCTTCGTGCTGACCGGCGGAAGAATCGAAGTTGCGCTGAGAATTGGAACACAACAGACATTTAACCCAAAGAGTGTCCACAAGATTTCTCAAGATGAGATTAGCGCGGTGCAGGAGGAATAAAAGGAGAAACAACGAATGCATGAAAATATACGTAAGGAATTCATGCGTAAAATGAAGGGAGGGGTTGCAATTTTCCCGAGCGCATTGCCGGCTATTCGTACCCATGATGTCGAATATGAATACCGCCAAGACAGTAATTTTTACTATTTAACGGGTTTTGAGGAACCGGGTTCAATCTGCGTCCTTGCACCAGGCCACCCCGAACACCAATTTGTTTTGTTCGTGAATCCTCATGATCCGGAACAGGAAGCATGGACAGGAAAGCGTGTGGGAGTTGAGGGCGGGAAAACCGTCATTGGTGCCGATGAAGCCTATCCAATCACAGAATTTGACCAAAAAATCCACGAATACCTTAAAGATGCGAATCAAATTTACTACCGTTTCGGATCCGATGAAGTCTTTAATCGAAAGATAGTCGAACTCTGCAAGCAGTACGGACGCCGTCGCGCACTCCAAGGAACAGGACCTAATACCTTGATTGATCCGGGTGAGATTCTCGGCGAAATGCGCCTCATCAAAAGTGGAGAAGAACTCAAACGCATTCGGCGGGCTACGGAAATCACGGCGGATGCGCATATCATGGCGATGAAAACCCTACATCCCGGTCAGTACGAATATGAAATTCAGGCGATGATAGATTCGATCTTCCGTAGGAGCGAAGGAAGTCAGCCCGGGTTTCCTACAATCGTGGCAAGCGCCGCAAATGCGGCGACGCTGCACTATACGGCGAATAACCGCCAAATTCAGGACGGCGACTTGGTTTTGATAGATGCCGGGTGTGAGTACAAATATTATAGCGGCGATATTACGCGGACGTACCCGGCAAACGGCAGATTTACCGCAGTGCAGCGCGAGATTTACCAGCTCGTACTTGAATGTCAACTCGCCGCCATTGAGGCCATCCGTCCGGGTGTACCACTTGATGAACCCAATAAGAAGTCGGTAGCATTGATGACCGAGGGTATGTTGAAGATTGGCTTGTTAGCCGGCGAGAAAGAAGAGTTGATTGCGGAAGAGAAACATAAGCAGTTTTGCAGGCACGGGGTTGGGCATATGTTGGGGCTTGATGTTCACGATTTAACGAAAACGCGGGAAGGGGGCACACATAAGACGTTTCAACCGGGGATGGTATTTACTGTTGAACCGGGGTTCTATATCGCTGCCGACACCGAAAATGTCAATCCGAAATACTTAGGAATCGGTGTACGTATCGAGGATGATATCCTCGTCACCCCGTCCGGATGTGAAGTTCTGACTGCTAAAGTCCCGAAAACGATTGATGAAATTGAACGCTTGATGGGAGAATCGAGAAATTGACGACTGTCCCACAAAAGTCAATTTTCGGTAACAATGCACGATAGTTTACCACGAACAATCGGATGTGTTAAATGCGGCAGCGATGGCGAGCGAGTCCGGTTCCGCGGCAACGGCTGATTATATGACTCCGGGCTATATTTCTCGCCTCCCGGTATTCTGTACTCTTTGGGCGTGAACGGTATTAATTTTATTTTTATGCTGGCTGCGCTGTTCGGCAGCGAGGAGGCAATGCTCATTTTCTAGTTATACTTGACCCTACCTTTTTTTTCAATGCACTACCTTTGGCGCTTTTGAGCGTGCCGGATTGTGGTTTGTCACCACCTTTATCAGCTCTACCGACAATTCCCACGACTAAAAGAAATGCGACAACCAACACAAATACTATTATGGCAAGAAAGGACTCAAGCACATTCAGAAACCCATTCAAGATTGCTTGACCTAATGACCCCGCATCTCGGTTTTCTATTATAGCGACAACCAGTACGACATTGATTAGAAAAAGCGCTAAATAACCACGCTTTTTAAAAATGAGTACGGGCACCCGAACTATCTGTCGAACCATGTCATTCACTCTCATATAGATATTCCCCCGTACACGTTAACTATGTCCATCTTCAATATCCCCCGTCGGGACATGAACGGACATTCATTTAGTCTTCGCCTCAATCTTTTCTCATCACCCACGAATAAGCCGGCTATCACTATACCCGCGAAGATTAAAAAAAATACTCGCATAAGAACACCGGCAATACTAGTCGCGTTGGAAGAGCCGTCAAAGAGGATAATCCCGATACTACATCCCGAAAAATACGAGAAGATTAAAAATGTAAGACCTATCGGTAGCGCTGATCGAAAAAATCCGAACACTGTGTCTACTACCCTCAAGATAAAGCCAGAGCTATTGTATTTTGATGTTTTCCATAACCACGGAACACGACCGAGGGGGGCCAGTATGAATGCGCCGATCAGTATCACCCAATACATGTAATCACCCATAAAGTCGCCGATGGCTTCCATGGAGTCATATTGTTGTACGATGAAGAGCATAACCATGTATGCGATGGCTCCGACGAACACGCAAACAGTCCAAACGTTTATCCAACCATCTACCTCCCCGTCTTGTGTCTCGTCTTCGTGTACACCTTCCTGCCGTACCTGTTCCTCATTGGCGCGCTGTTCGCTATGGTGTTGTTGTGTCTCACGCTGCCGCTCGCTTTCCTGCTGTACTTGTTGTTCGCGTTCCCATTGGGAACGATGTTCGGTCTCAACAATTATTTTGTACGCCGTCTCTACCATCTGAAACCGTTCGGCGGCATCGGGAGACGAATTTTTATCGGGATGTGTGATTTTTACCATCCGACGCCATGCGCGTTTCGCCTGTTTAAGTGTGGCATTCGGCTTTAATCCTAAAATGCGAAGTGCTTCTTCACGGGTCATTGTTAAGTGTTAATGTTAAGAAGGTTATTGTCCGAAGTGGTCGGGGCCATCTTTTTCCCGAAGGAAACCAAATACAAAAAACCCAGAACTACCCGATAACGTATATGAACTGAATTTACAGCCACCAACCCTACATGTCTCTGTCGTGAAAGCGCTTGATTCCAATAGTGTAAGGCAAGGCATTAATAAACGACTATGTTCAACCTAACCAACATGTTAGTAAGTTTTGTGCAGAATCGAAACAGCGTGAATCCATTTGACAAAGCCAATTTGATGTGATATGCTTATTTTATTTGGTGAGATCGATAGAAAACAAACTTACTGATTTGCGATGAAGAGAAGACAAGATTCAGAAGGACGATTATCTCTTCGCCCAAACGGTCTGAAGAAAAATCATCAATTCAGTTAACAAGGAGGATTATCATTCATGACTTACGTCATCACTGAGCCGTGCATTGATGTCAAGGACACCGCCTGCGTGGACGTATGCCCTGTTGACTGCATTCACCCTACATCTCAGGAAGAGGACTTTGAAAACGTCAAGCAGCTTTATATCGATCCCGAAGAGTGTATTGATTGCAATGTGTGTGAACCGGAATGTCCCGTCGAAGCAATCTTCATGGACGAAGATGTCCCGGAAAAATGGGCACACTTCACGCAAATCAACGCGGATTATTTCCAGTAGTGATAGCTGCTCGCAAAAATTCAGATGGGTACAGATTTACGCTCAAAAGTAGAGGTGGAGTTAGAAGCACAATTATCCTATCGCACTCACGGTCTGAAGAAAAATCATCAATTCAGTTAACAAGGAGGATTATCATTTATGACTTACGTCATCACCGAACCGTGCATTGATGTCAAGGACACCGCCTGCGTGGACGTATGCCCTGTTGACTGCATTCACCCTACATCTCAGGAAGAGGATTTCGAAAACGTCAAGCAGCTTTATATCGATCCCGAAGAGTGTATTGATTGCGCTGTATGTGAGCCGGAGTGTCCGGTCGAAGCAATCTTCATGGACGAAGATGTTCCGGAAGAATGGGAACACTTCACCAAAATCAATGCGGATTATTTCCAGTAGTGATAGCTGCTCACAAAATTTCAGACGGGTACAGATTTACGCTCAATAGTAGAGGTGGAGTTAGAAGCACGATTATCCTATCACACATACGGTCTGAAGAAATATCATCAACTCAGTTTGCAAGGAGGATTTACTATTTATGACTTACGTCATTACCGAGCCGTGCATTGATGTCAAGGACACCGCTTGCGTGGACGTATGCCCGGTTGACTGCATTCATCCTACATCACAGTCAGAGGACTTTGAAAACGCCAAGCAGCTTTTTATCGATCCTGAAGAATGTATTGATTGCGGTGTGTGTGAACCAGAATGTCCGGTCGAAGCAATCTTCATGGACGAAGATGTTCCGGAAGAATGGGAACACTTCACCAAAATCAACGCGGATTATTTCCAGTAGCAATAGTTGCTCACAAAATTTCAGACGGGTAGTGATTTCAGCTTTGATGGTTACAAGACTGGGATAACACCCGTTTCTGAAGTTATTGTGGAGCAAGTCATGATGGTGCATACCATGGTATATAAGCCAACCCAGATAAAGCGTTTTTTAAACGGGATAGCCATTCAATGGAGCGACGGTCATCGCAGCGAACATTCCCATAAATTGCTGCGGCAAAAGTGCCCGTGCGCCCGCTGTAAAGCAGTCCGAGAGGATGAGAACCCGCTGCGGGTGTTGCCTTCCGAAGATTTTGTTGAGAATCTTAAAGTCGTTAATATTCAACCCGTTGGCAGGTATGCAATCCGCTTGACTTGGAACGACGGACACAAAACGGGCATTTATCCCTTTGAATTGCTGCGATCTCTTAACACAACCCCCGCCAATCCACCGTCATAATACAAATCCGCAGGTACCTAAAGCTACACGCCTGCTCACCCTTCTGTCACCCCTTCTTCAGAGAGCAACCGAACCACAAGATAAGCATTAGGTGTTTTCTCTTCCGCTCCAATCTTTTCGCTTAAATCTCGGCACGTGTCCCAGTAACGCGCGTAATCAATGGGTTTATAAAGTCGGCGTTGACCGATAAATGTCTTGCGGCAACACGCCAATTCACGCCCATTGTCGATTGGATATCCCCACACCCGGCAAATCAATGGACGATGTTCGTAAACCGAACAGACTCCCCCAATAAGCATCGGGCATTCCGCCTCCGGTTTCCCTTTCAACACTTCGACCGATTCCATGCCAGCGTCCCTCGTCATCCGTTCATGGGAAAATCCGATTTGCTCAAGCTTTCGAACGGAGCGCTCGGCTTTTTTGCGGATATGCTCCTGTATCTCTGGAGGGTGTTTTTTCAGTCCTACCTTGAGGTCTTGTCCTTCTATTTCACTGATTAACATCGTCGCCGTGTTGCGGCAGCAATCATAACAGGTGGAGGGACACGGGAAGTTGCCCCGCGCTTTGTACAACCGCTGTGTCTCAAGATGCACCTCTCTCATCAGATGCCGATACTGTTCCACTACCGAGTTTGAGTTGGCGTCTTCGTTATCCTTCTGAATCTCTATCGGTTGCATAATCTCTAGATGTTCAGTGAAACTCTAATCCCTCGTTCTTTTTTCGGACGGAATTGCCTGAAACTTGCAGACGGCATGCCTGAAAACAACAACTTTAGAACCGTTTTCCAAAACTATCTTAATTTCGAATGGGCTGACCCAATCCACCAAACCCCGAAAAATCTCCCCCTCGCGCATAACTACTTCGATAGGGTATTCCTCCTTACGCGCAAGCTGAATTTCCCGTGTGTCGATTTGGCAGCACTCCTTCTGAGAGTTAATCGGCTTTAAATTTTGCGATTTAATCTCCTCATCGTAACGCATGAGCGCATGTATAGCATCCTCGTCTTCAGCTTTATAACAATATTTTACGTCCATCTTGGGAATTTCCAGGCCTTCTTCTTCTCCTTGCAGCGTAAAAGTGGATTGCGTGAAATCGCTAATCGTCATAGGGCACTGCTCGTGATTGTACAGCCCGAAAACCATGGATGTTTGCAGCCGGATTTGCTTTTGCATGTATAAGGTGCCGAACGTAACACGTTCAGTTTTATCGAAGCTAGGTTTAGACTGCGCACCGGACGCTGCTATTTCCTCAATCAGCTCATCTGCTGCATCGTCCGGACTGGAAGATGGCAGTTCAACGGATTGTTCAGATTTCCGGGCGCTAGACGATGCAACTGACGCCGGCCGAATCGGTTCTTGAAACGATACCGGATTATCTCCATCAGCAGTTTCGCTTTGTTCGCGTGAAGCGAATCTTGGGTAGTCACGAGGAATTATCGCCTTGCCTTGACGCAACCACTTTTGCTCAAGTTGTGTAAGCAGGACCTCAACGTTTCGCGCCACTAGCCCCCGCTTGCCCTCGGTAATTTCGTATTTGACCCGTTGTCCTGCGCCAAGCTCGTCGTCCGCCCAGTTAATTGCAGAGACGTGCAAAAAAACATCGGCTTCGCCGTTGTCTTGGGCGATAAATCCGAAGCCTTTGTCTTGGTTGTAATATTTAATGCGACCTGTTGGCATCGTCTCCTCTCATACTTAACATCCCTTCAGCAATCGCATAATATCATGCTTTGGCAAACGCCAAGGTTTCAAACACTCTCTCCGCCGTACATCTTTTCAATCTTATCGCCGTATTTTTCAAGGATGACTTTGCGCTTGAGTTTCAGAGTCGGAGTCATCTCATCAGCCTCTTGGGTAAACTCGCGATCTAACAACGTGAACATCTTTACGCGTTCAAAGTCGGCTAACGCTGTTGAGAGCTGCTCAATCTCCTTACGGATGAGTTGGCGGATTTCTTTTGTCTCTATCAATTCCGCCGTTTCCTGCACTTCCAGTTGCATTTCCTCGGCAAACGCCTTGAGCGCATCGAAGTTCGGCACGATTAGTGCAGAGATGCTTTTGCGTTGATCGCCTAGGAGCATCACCTGATTGATGTATCGGCTTTGAATGAGTTGATTCTCAATCGGCTGCGGTGCGACGTTTTTCCCGTTAGAAAGCACGATGATATTTTTCTTCCGATCGGTGATACTCAGAAACCCGTCCGCATCCATCTCCCCGATGTCGCCTGTGTGAAACCACCCATCGGTGTCGATAGACTCAGCCGTCTCTTCAGGCTTGTTGAAATAACCCTGCATGATGTGCGGCCCGCGCGACAAAATCTCTCCATCTTCCGCAATTTTGACTTCAATTCCCTCAATCTGTGTCCCCACGGAGCCGAATCGCCACTGATCCGGGCGGTTAACACTAATCACCGGTGAAGTCTCCGTTAGCCCGTAGCCTTCAAGAATCAGGATGCCGGCGGCATGGAAGAATTCCGCAATGGATTTGGACAGTGGGGCGCCGCCAGAGACAAAGAAGCGCAACCGTCCGCCCGTTGCACTCTGAAGTTTATTGAACACCAGCTTGTTTGCGAGACCATACTTTAATCCCAAAATCGGAGAAGTATTTTTCTGTTGCTGAATTGATTGGCTTACTTTTTCACCGACCCCCACGCTCCAATAGAAAATCTTCTGTTTTAAGGATGACCCCTCTTGAACCGCGCGGATAATTTTCTCATGCATCATTTCATAGAGGCGAGGCACGCTCATCATAATGGTGGGACGAACTTCCTTCATATTCTGGGCAACCGTGAATGGACTTTCGGCATACGCAACGGTCGCGCCGCAACTCAGCGGCAGATAATGCCCACCCATCCGCTCGAATACGTGCGCCAATGGAAGAAAAGACAAGAATACGTCTTCATCGGCAAAACCCACAATCTCAAAACACGCTTGTACGTTAAACATGAAGTTGTTGTGAGTCAACATTGCGCCTTTGGGCTGCCCCGTTGTGCCGGAGGTATAGATAATCGTGGCGAGGTCGTCGGACGTGACAGCGCCGCGTGCTTTTTCGTAAACCAAATCGCCGTCTTCCGCCTTTTCGCCTAAATCGCGGACCTGATTAAATGTGAGCACGCCGCCGCTATTTTCCGAATCTATTGCATCGAAGATGATGACGTGTTGGAGGCCGTCAATGTCCGCTCTAAAAGTCTCCACTTTTTGCAACTGTTTTTCACTGGAAACACAGATAACCTTTGCCCCGGAATCCCTCACGATGTGCTCAACTTGAGGAGGGGTCAGTGTTGAGAACATTGGGACGTTGACTCCGCCTGCGGCAAGAATTGCAAGATCGGTGATTGCCCACTCTGGACGATTTTCCGACAGCAAGGCAACCCGATCGCCCTTTTGCACCCCAAGCTCGATTAAACCCAAACAAAGATGCTTCACCCGAACCCCAAGTTCATCGTAGGAGATGTCTTGATACGCTCCATCTACCTTGCTGGATAGCGCCGCCTTTGAACCGTGTTGGTTAATCGAATTTTGCAGCCGCTCATTGATTGTGGTATTTTCCATCATCCAACCCCTCCGTGTTGTTGTGTTTACACTGCGCCCACATACCCCGATTATTATATCAGGTATACAGAGTGCAGTCAACGGGATTCAATGGTAGCAGGCATACTCCGTATGCCGTAAAGCTCGTCCCTATGCTCCCATCGGGTTTCAAAGCAATATTGCAGATTACGGAACGCGATGCCGTTAATTCGTCTCATACAGTTGAAAAGCTGGAAATGGGTTGATACAACTCTGGCGTTCTGCTAAAATGGTTGTTCTACCAGGATTGCCTACCCCTCTTAAAGGAACCACACAGGAATTATACAGCATGACTATTCCGATTTACACTATCGGTTACGGAAGCCGTTCCATTGAACAGTTTGTCGAGGTATTGCAGCGGTATGAAATTGAATACCTCGTCGATGTACGTTCGACGCCGTATTCGCGCTACAAACCGGAGTTCTCAAAAGCGGAGCTGGCGGAGGAGCTGCAACAACACAGTATACGTTATATGTTCATGGGCGATACGCTCGGCGGACATCCCGACGATGAACACTGTTACGTGAACGGGGTGGTGGATTACGAGAGAGTAAAAGCGACGCAATTTTACGCCGATGGAATCGTCCGTCTCCAAACCGCTTTTTCTCAACAACAACGCATTGCCCTCATGTGCAGCGAGGCAAAACCGGAGACATGCCACCGCAGCAAGCTGATTGGCGCAACCCTAACTGACGGCGAGATACCGGTGATCCACATTGACGAAAACGACACACCCCAGTCCCAAGCTAAAATCATCAATCGTCTGACCGGCGGCCAACTCTCCCTGTTCGGCGAAACCGCATTCCGCTCACGCAAGTTTTTGTAGCTTGGGTAGAGCGATCAACTGAGCGAATCGCGAAGGGTCAACCGACCGAACAGCGCAGGCGATAGTTTTCTCTAGCAAATCCTCCCCCTTGATAAGGGGGAGCGAGAGGGGGTCGATTTATTGCCGTAGGCGGGGATCAACCGACCGAATAGGGCGGGCGATAGTCTTCCTAATAGTTTTCCCCTTGCCCCGCATTGGCGATGTAGATTTTGTAGGTTGGGTTGAGCGAATATTTCCGAAAAAGTTACTGCACTCCTACCTCGTCCAAATTTTTTTACGGTGACTATAAAATAACCCGTGAAGCGTAACCCAACGCTTTTTGATTTTTTCGATGAGTCTCGTTTATGGTAATCGATTGAATCATCCGAATTAGCTCAATTTGCGAGCGTACTTTCCCCTCCTCTCATCGGCGTTTCAGCCCGACACATTCATATCCGCCGAACCATCCAGAAATCTATAGAAAATCCATAAACACTCCGCCCTCGCCTGATAAGTACACCGGCGCGGCATAATCCTAAAATCCCGTCGATTTCCGTATCGACTCGATGGCGATAGCGGTTTTCCAAAATGGACACACCTTGCAATATCGACTGTCTAGCAACTACGTGCACTCCTCGAATTCTGGCGAATACCGCACCATGCCACTAACCTTATCAAAAACGCCATGTTTCAGCTCTATCGCCATGAAATTTTCAGTTGCGCCGTATTCATTGCTCAAGCCGTAAATGTCGGCACGCTCGAATCCGAATCGTGAATAGTAACTGTGATTTCCCAACACAACCGCCATGTCAAATCCCGCCATCGTGCATCGCTTTAACCCTTCGCGTGTCAACATAGAGCCAATGCCTTGCCCCTGGAACTCAGGAAGGACGGATAACGGTGCCAGCCCAACACCGCGGAACTCTCTGGGGGCGAGTCCTATAGTAACCGGTGAAAACATTATATGACCGACAATCTTGTTGACACTGACTGCAACAAGTGCGACACTTGACTTGTTTCTATATCGGAGTGTCTCAACGATATTGGCTTCGACTTCTCCGCCGAGCGCTGCTACGATAACCTGGCGGATTTCCTGAACTTCCTCTTGCTGTTCGTCCCGTATCTCTGTCATTGTGGTAGTGGCACCGGAATCCTTCAGCTTACAATCGTCACACGATTATCTAGATCTTGTAGGTTGGGTAGAGCGGATAACCCCACATCCGAAACAATGCCAAATTCACGCTCGGAATACCCAAACCACACGCATGCAAACATAGGTGCAGCGAAACCCAACGCTTTTCTACCGTCTAGAAATTTCAAAATGCGTCGGCTTTCACCAAATCCTATCAAATTACAAACAACTACAAGTATCAACATCCACTTGACGCTTGTCTCGCATATCATTTACTCCGCTAGACCAACCTACAGAAATAGCAGTCCCCCAAATAGTGAATCTTACATTTGTACATACGCGGGTGTAGCTTCCATATAAATACATATTTACTGAATACATGTAAAGTTTCAGGGCAATGTCTCCACTCAGATACTTTCTATACTTTTCGGCTCCTGAATAGTGAATCTGTTTGGGACACTTCGCCTGAACTAGCCTTGCAATTCCCATAGGCACTTCAACAAACGCTACGATTTTCAAACGCTCCACCCGATGATATTGCACCAACCGCTTCTCGATTAGCGAGAGTGACAGATCTTTTTTCTTGGTTACCTTTTGGTTACCTCATGTTTCCAATGAACCCGCTCCACAAGCGGATCGGTGCATTTCGAAAAAGGTAACCATAAACACTGATTCACTCCGAAGCCGGTCAATTTCCATTGCTTTTCCCTCCTGATTTTGATCTGGAATAAAAGGGGAATACACCTACCGGCGCCACTCCCATCACTAATTGAATTGTCGCCAGCGTTGCCAACCCAATTCTCCCTACCAAATCCCCCTCGATTGTGCAATAATATCTATCGGCTATCTCAAATTGGACACTCTTGTGGACGGACTCTGTATTTTCAAACTGGCGTTGTGGAACCATAAATATGCTCCGAATCATTTTTACGGTTGTTTTATTGTTACTCGTTATCGCCGTCGGCGGTGCAATCTTTGTACTAGTTTTAATTCGTGCGTCGCTGCCTAAACTTGATGGCGAAGCGCGCGTGCCGGGTTTGGAATCGCCGGTCAAGATAACCTCGGATCGATACGGCATACCAACAATTGCCGCTCAATCGCGTCTGGATGCCACGCTGGCATTGGGATATATAACCGCCCGAGACCGACTCTGGCAAATTGATATCCTACGCCGGCGCGCCGCGGGAAGGCTGAGCGAAATCCTCGGCAAAGGGGCATTGGGTTTCGATAGAAGTCAACGCACTGTCGGTTTTGCGCGTGCGGCGAAAGCCATCGCCGCCAATCTCCCGGAAGACCAAAAAGAGATACTCCGCAGCTACGCTTCAGGCATAAATGCCTATATCAATGCGGCAAAAGTCCTGCCTTTCGAATTTCTTATCCTGCGTTATCGACCCGAGCCCTGGACAGTCGAAGACAGCATCCTGGTGATACTGAATATATTTCAGGATTTAACCCGGCATAGCGAGGAAGATGAAAGGATGTTGAGCGTCATGGCGGCATCGCTTCCGCCGGAGGTTGCGGAATTTCTGACCCCTGATACAGACGACTATACGACTGTTTTATTGGGCGGGAAGCACTCCCATCGCCCCATCCGACCCATTCCTATTGAAGCGCTGGCTTCAGTCCGCGGCGCATCCGCGCCGACCGGCAAAAGCGCAGGGTTGGTCCAGATACAGCCGCGTGTCGGATCGAACAACTGGGCTGCCGCAAAGTCGAAGACGAGCGGCGGACGCGCCATGGTTGCCAACGATATGCATCTTGGGCTTAGCGTTCCAAACATCTGGTACCGCGCCGCACTTCGCTATGGTGATGTTGAAATGTCGGGCGTGGCTATGCCGGGCGTCCCCGGCGTGGTTGCCGGTTCTAACGGGCATGTGGCGTGGGGATTCACAAACATCAGCGGCGATTTTCTCGATCTTGTCGGCTTAGAATTAAACCCCGAAAATCCGGAAGAGTATATGACACCTGCCGGCTGGAACCGATTTGAGGTTGTGAACGAAACCATTCGGGTTAAAGGCGGCGCGGCGGTTGAACATCCTGTTAAACTGACAATATGGGGGCCTGTCAGCGAAACCGCGTTGATGCGGCAACCTGTTGCGATACACTGGACCGCGCTTGAACCGCAAGCCGTGGACATCGGCTTGTTACACATTGATGAAGCCGACACGCTTGAAGATGCTATTCGCGTCATGAATCGTTCCGGGGGACCGCCGCTTAATGCCGCCATAGCTGACAACACCGGACGGATTGCGTGGACCTACTGCGGCAGGACGCCCGCTCGAAAGGGCTTTGACGGCGCTACGAGCAAGTCTTGGGCAGATGGGAAAACCGGTTGGCTAGGCTATATTCCACCGGAAGACCTGCCGCGCGTGATAGATCCGCCTGCGGGTTTCTTGGTAACAGCGAACAATCGGACGCTCGGGAAAGACTACCCGCATATAATCGGTCACAATTACTCAAACAGCTACCGCGCCTACCGAATCAACGAACGCCTAAGTGAGATGGATCAGATTACGGAAGCCGATATGCTCCAACTACAGTTGGATACAACCAGCCGCTTCTACGATTTTTACCAACAGCTTGCGCTTTCAGTGCTGACAAACGAGGCGCTTGCGAATGCGCCAGACCTGATAGACGTGCGCCGCCATATCGAAGCGTGGAACGGTAAAGCAGCGGCGGACAGCGTCAGCTACGGTGTACTCGTTCACTTCCACCAACGCTTAGCGACTGATGTGTTTACGCCATTCTTGGCTCGCTGTAAAGAAGTGGATGAAAACTTCGTCTTTACATGGCGTACCATCGAACCCCCGCTTCGGATGATGCTCACAGAGCAGGTGCCCGAGCTGATTCCGGATACCAGCTACCCAAATTGGGAGGTGTGGATACGCGTCAAGTTGGAAGAGGTGCTTCAACAGTTATATCGTGAATACCATATAATTGCGCTTGATGAACTGACTTGGGGTCGAATCAACGCGTCAGATATTACCCATCCATTGGGGCGGCGCATCCCGGTATTGGGCAAATATTTGAACATGGCGCAAGATTTACAACCGGGAGGGACGTTTTGCGTCCGTGTTACGAAACCGGATTTTGGTGCGTCTGAACGATTCGTCGTCTCACCGGGGCGGCACGAAGACGGCATATTACACATGCCCGGCGGCCAGTCGGGACACCCACTGTCGCGAAATTACAGGGATGGGCATAAGCACTGGGTGAAAGGAGAAGTTCACGCGTTCCTGCCGGGGCCGCCCGTACACACCTTGATGCTCAAGCCGGATTTGAATTAAGCCGATTGATACGCAACCACCCCTAAAACACAACAGGCAGCGATTTCAAGCCGCGGTGAAAAAGATTTGCTTCCCACTCTAGTGCTTCCGTCTCAAGCTGCAGCGATGGCAGGCGTTGGAGCAGCGCGTTAATGGCGACTGCGCCCTGCAGGCGGGCTAGCGGGCCGCCCACGCATAGATGGATACCGGTGCCGAGCGCAACATGTGGATTATCCGGCCGCCTGATATTCAGCCGGTCGGGTTCGGAAAACTCTGCCGGGTCACGATTTGCGGCGCCCATCGTCGGTAAGACAATCTGTCCCTTGCGTATCTGATTACCGCCAATCTCGACATCTTCCGCAGCCATCCGCCAAATCCGCTGCAGCGGGCTATCGTATCGCAGCAGTTCCTCCACCGCCGCTTCTATTAAAGCCGGGTCGTTTCTCAAAGTTACTAGTTGGTCAGGGTGGCGAAGCAACGCCAGTAAGCCGTTGCCAATCAAGTTGGTTGTCGTCCCGTGCCCGGCAAGGATGAGTGTAATACAGGTTGAAAACAGCTCGCTTTCGGTGAGTCGATCGCCCCTCACCTCAATGGAAATAAGGCTGCTGATGAGGTCGTTCCGGGGTTGTTGGCGGCGTTCTGTGACAAGCGGGCGGAGATAATGTGTCAGTTCGTATAGGCTTTGCCGTGCCCGCTCAACGTTGTCCAGCGCGGCGCGGCCTGTTCCAACAAGTCCTACGCCGATATCGTCTGACCATCTCTTATATTGGTCCCGGTCTTCCGGCGGTATGCCGAGCATCTCACCGAGCACGATGGCGGGCAGTGGATAGGCAAAATCGCGAATGACATCCATCCGCCCGGCGTGTTTGACCTCACTGATTAGCTCGTCCACAAGCGCTTCAATACGCGGGCGCATGCTTTGAACTAAGCGCGTCGAGAGGACTGTTTTCAACAACTTCCGGATTCGCGTATGATCCGGCGGATCCAAGTGCGTTATCGCCCTTGAAAAGTGCCCCTTGAGGGGCCCCATTTTTTCCCGTCCGTTCTCTGGCAACTGTTCGAGAAACAGGTCAATCCGGCCCACATTTGAGAAGCGGGAAAAGTCACGCAGCGTGGCAGTGACATCATCATAGCGTGTAAGCACCCAACTGTTCCAGGCATCACTCCAATGTACTGGATCGGCGTCGCGTAGCTGGTGGTAAATCGGATACGGATTCGCATAGAATTCGGGCGAAAGCAGGTGTCGATCTAATGTGGTTCTGTCGCTTTCAGACACAGATTCCTCCTTTCGCGCGTTTCTCGGTCAGGAATGCTTCTACTTGCGCTCAATGTTGGGCTGATGAAAGTGAAACCGATTTGTCAGATTCTAGCGAATTTGCGAAACGCGTGCCAATCAGCGGGTGCGGCGCCGCCGGTGTATGATGTCGAAACTTCACCGATATAAAGGCTACCCTGCGAGTCAATGGCGATGCTATGCGGTGCGAAGTATCTGCCTTCCCCAAGTGGATCGGCTGCCCCCCATTCAGACAAAATTTCCCCATTCAAGTTGCGCACGGTCACTCGCGCCGATGGATTGTCGTGATCGGGAACTTTGCCCGAGCTCATGAACACCCCGCCGACCTCCGCGACATACATATTCTCGTTAGGATCAAGGCACATATCGCAAGGCCAATAAATGTCGCTCCATTGATTGATAAATTCACCCTGCGAATTAAAAACTTGAATACGAAGGTTCTGCCGGTCAGCGACATAAACTAAGCCGCTTTTATCTACACAGACACTGTGCGGTGTGACAAACTGGCCCGGGCCGTCGCCGGGTTCACCCCACGAAAAGAGCAACTCGCCGTCGGCGGTGAATTTATGTACCCGAGCGTTGCCATAGCCGTCGGTTACGTACAAATCGCCTTCCGGCGATAGCGTTGCCCACGTCGGAAAGTTAAACGGCGGGCCGCCGCGCCGTACGGCTGATGCCTGGTCCCCCCACACGTAGCCGGTATCCGCAGGATGGTCTTTAGTCTCGATTTCCATGAGCAACTCGCCGTCAGTCGTAAATTTCCGAATCGAATGACCCCAATCGTCAGCGCAGTATATCGCGTCATCCGGACCAATGAATATGCCGTGCGGCCGCTTAAATTGGTCCCTCCCCCACGTCTGCAAGACGGCGCCGTCTGCGTCTAACACGACCATACCGGTTGTTTCGCGCGTAAAGGCGTAAACTCTGTCTTGTGAATCAACAGCAACGCCAGGACTATCTTCGAAGGGCCAGTCCGCAGGAAATTGCCCCCATTCCCGAACTTCTTCATAAACGAAGTCACCAAAACCAACTCGTCTCATTTTGCGTGCGTTTCTCCTTTATCGGTTTGTCACATTACAATTGCTGTCCGACCTCAATTGATACACCGGAATTTTTTCCATTTTAGCACGATTACGGTGAATGGTAAACTGAAAAGCTAAACAAGTTCTTGGGCGTACACACCTAAACAATGTGATTCGATGCTGCATTGAGTCCGGGGATTATATCATTCCTGCCTAATGGGAAAAAGAAACAGGTTGGAAAGTTGTTCAACAAGCGGCTGTTACACGTACACAAATCGTCTTAACTAAATCCCCGCATCGTGCTATAATATGGCGGGTGTCAAGAGGCGCGGAAAGCAATTCACCGTCGGATGCATTAATCGCAGATTACGAATTAATTAATGGCCTGTTTTAGGTTCACGGCACACGGCGTGTGCCTACTACTTTAAGGAGAAAAAGATGCCAAGAGAATTAGTCGCGGTTGCCCCCGGGCAGCCCGTCTTGAGAGAGTATGAAGATGGTCCCGTTCCTGCGGATAGTGTGCGGGTTCAAGTCGAGTTCGGCTCACCCAAACGCGGCACCGAACTCACAGCATACTACGCGCACGACGGCGAAACTTTTCCGATGGGCCTTGGGAATATGTACGTCGGAAAAATTATTGAAATCGGGGAAGAGGTTGAAGGTTGCGAGATTGGGGAACGCGTCTCCAACCATGGACACCTCAGGGAGACGCATACGTTGCCTGCTAGGAATGTCGTTAAGATGCCTGACCAGATGACGTGGAAAGAGGCGGTCTGCTATGATCCGGCGCACTTCGCAATGTCTGCGATTCGTGATGGAAAGGTCCGCGTTGGCGATCGGGTGGCTGTCTTTGGACTTGGTGCAATAGGGTTGATGACGGTGCAGATGGCACGCATCGCGGGGGCTGATTTTGTGGCTGCCGTCGACCCGCTCGAAAGACGGCGGAAGGTCGCGGAAAAGACTGGGGCGGAACTTGTCATTGATCCCGCTGACTCAAATACCGGCGAGGTACTTAAAGAAGCGACTGGCGGACTTGGCGTTGATGTGGCTGTAGAAACGAGTGCAGTGTACGAAGCCCTTGATGATGCGCTTCGCGGCGTCGCTTTTGAAGGGACAATCGTATACGCTGGACGCGCGAAAATGTGTACAGGCGGACTTGACCTCGGTGCTGTCGCACATGTCAACATTCCTAACATCATCTTCGCACGCGCCAACAGCGATCCGAACCGCGATCATCCGCGTTGGGATTTCAAACGTATCTTCGAAACCTGCTGGAAGTGGCTGGAAGACGGCAAATTTGACTGCGAAGACGTTGTTGACCCGGTGGTGCCGTTTGAAGATTCGGTTGAAGCTTACATAGAGATGGACAAGCACCCTGAACGGAGCGTCAAATTGGGCGTCGCCTTTGGGTAGTTTTACTGAAAGGGGGAGGATTACACAATGGTGAATTTGAAGGAGTCCATGAATTTAGCAGGGCACAATTTAATTCATATGCTTTCGCCGGACGAAAACTACTTGCCCAACTTCTGGATTTTCGTGGGTAACGACTACGGTTCAGAAATCCGTTT
Source organism: Candidatus Poribacteria bacterium (assembly GCA_028819845.1). Lineage (GTDB taxonomy): Bacteria > Poribacteria > WGA-4E > WGA-4E > PCPOR2b > JAPPKS01. The sequence goes on from JAPPKS010000021.1 coordinate 47,069, forward strand.
CTTCGGTCCGGGTCATAATATCGGCCGATGGTGGGATGCTTTGCTCCGTTTGGAAGACGCGACGGGCTTCAAAATTCCGCCGGATATAGAAGCAGCCATGCTGGAGAACCTAAAGAGGTTTTACGACAATCCGGATCATTTGTGCCTCCGGCCGCTCGACATGCCCCGCGTCGATGGCGAAATCCTCGACTTCCATTCTCCTCGAGAAAGCCTCCTAGCCCTCACCGGACTTATTAAATACCGTAACGACCAATGGGCGATTGAAAAAGCGCATTTGATGTTGGAGTCCATCGACCGTATTCTCTATCCCTACGAAAGATGGGAAGCGGACCCTGGTAGAGGCATCTGGAATGTCGAAGCGACCCATCGTTATAGAGAAGCCGGCAGCCCCGAAATCCAATCTGCTTGGGCGCTTTCCGCAGTTGTATCCCACGGCCGCCTGATTGAAGCGCTGATCGAATACTATGAAGTATCAAAGGACGCCTTAGCGTTGAAACTAGCGGAGAAATTCGCTCGATATCACCTGGCTCAAACCACCAGGCCAGATGGACGCTACCACGCAAGGTGGGACGCCACAGAAGACCCTTTCATCATGCGCGGACATACGCACTCCTATCTAAACACGCTGCGCGGGCTGTTGCGCTTTGGCGAAATCTCCGGTCAACACAAGTATATTGATGTGGTCGCTAACACTTATCGACAAACCATACCAAAGATTGTCAAAAAATCTGGTTACACATGCCATGACCTCGGAGACGATAGTGCCCACAAAGGCGAGGTAACTTCTCCGGGCGACGCCGCTCAGATTGCACTCTGGCTCGCCGTTCGCCACGGCTACAGCGAGTTTCTCGACGATGTCGAACATAACGTCAGAGCCCGCCTCATTCCTTCGCAGATTACCGATAGTCCTCCGCTGGAACCGTCCAATTCGGATGGTGCACAGGTCGATGTGAGAGAGCGGATTATCGGCGCTATTGGCGGCCTGCACGCCATGCCGCATGCGGGCAAACAATCCGTCACCGATGTCACCGCCGCCGCTTTACACTCCCTCATTGATATCTACCATCATATCGCCGAAACCGACGATAAAGGATTGACGATTAACTTCCATCTCGATTACGAGGATGAAAACCTAAAAATCACAGGTACGAGATCGCATCAGGCGAAGGTCAAAATTAGTCCCAAAAACCAGGAAAATACGTTTATAAGGATACCCCGGTGGACGCCCAAAGACACAGTTCGCGTGACCGTAAATGATGAAGAGTATGCACCAGACAAAATTGGTGATTTTATCGTTATCCCGAAAGAAAAATTACCGGGCAATATTGACTTATCATACGAGTTACCGGTACATCAAGAAGTTGAAATCACTGACAAAATGGAATACACACTCAGTTGGCGGGGAGATGAAGTGTTTGACATTACTCCCAATAATGATTTTTACCCGTTCTATCCAACTGGCCAAAAAGCATCCGTCCGCAGCAACAACGTTCCAAGTGCCAATCCCATACAATTACAAGCCCAACCATTTGATTTGCAGCACGTGTGTTTGCACGATGGCCCGTTTAAAGATGCCATGCTGCGAGACGGCAAATACCTTCATGCACTAGATGCCGACCGCCTGCTGCACATGTTTCGCGTAACGGCGGGTATACCGTCGTCTGCCGAGCCGCTCGGCGGATGGGAAAGTCCGGATTTTATCCTCCGCGGCGCCTTCATAGGGCATTACCTCACAGCCTGCGCCTTAATGTATGTCAGCGCCGACGATGGAGTGCTCAAGGAGAAAGCCAATTATATAGTAGCGGAATTGGCTAAATGTCAACAGGACATTAAAGGCGGTTATCTCAGCGCATTTCCGGAAGATTACTTTGATGACATCGAAGCCGGCGAGCCTGGACGTATCGGCATCTCAAGAGTGTCATGGTACGTCATCCATAAAATAATGGATGGGCTTTACAACGTGTACCATCTTATCGGCAACCAACAAGCGTTGGACGTGCTCAAAAAGATGGCCGCGTGGGCAAAATGGCGTATAAATCGATTGGATGAGGATCATTTGCAAGAGGTACTTAACATAGAGCACGGCGGGATGAAGGGGCTGATGTTGAAACTGTATGCCGTAACCCAAGACAGGGATCATCTGAGATTGGCTATGCGATTTGAGCACAACCGAGTCTTTAACCCGCTAGCTGAAGGCGACGATGACATCTTAATCTGGCTTCACGGCAACTCGACTATACCCAAAATTCTTGGCGCTGCCCACCGGTATGAACTATTCGGCGAGAAGCGTTATCACGACATTGTTGATTTCTTTTGGAATCAAATTGTCAATACCCGCTCGTATGTTACCGGCGGATCAACGGATCATGAACACTGGCAACAGCCGAATGAATTGTCGTGCCAACTAAGCAATCGAACGCATGAATCCTGTACGACCTACAACATGTTGAAACTGACGCGCCATCTTTTTGGATGGACTGCCGATCCGCGATATGCGGATTACTATGAACGAGCGTTATTCAACGGGATTCTCCCCACGCAAAATCCCGATGACGGCATGTTGATGTGGTATGTACCTATGGCTTCAGGTTACTTCAAATGCTTTAGCATGCCTGAAAGCGACGACACGCCAGAACGAAAAGACGCCTTCATGTGCTGTGTAGGTACAGGAATCGAGTCATTCGCCAAATCTGGCGACAGCATTTACTTCCATCATGGCGACGAACTTTACATTAACCAGTTTATAGCATCAGAGTTGTCGTGGCGAGAAAAGGGACTCCACCTACGCCAGGAAACCAACTTTCCTGAAGAGGATTACACTCGAATTGTACTGTCATTAGCGGCCCCTATCGAATTCTCCATACATTTTCGCATACCTTACTGGGCAGTACATGGCGGCGAGATGTTGCTCAACGGCAATTCACTACAAGTTTTTTCCTGTCACGGAGATTTTTTGACGATCAAACGTATATGGCAAGATGGCGACACGTTGAAACTGCGTTTGCCGATGAGTCTACATCTACACCCCATGCCTGACGATGAAACACTTACAGCTATTATGTATGGCCCGTTGGTGTTGGCAGGAGAGTTAGGTAAGGAAGATGTCCCCAGCGTCAAAGCTGGCGAGGCGAGTATGATGGAGCCGGTTGATGCGCCGGTTCTCATTGCCGATTCGGATGATCTTAACAAATGGATACAGCCGGTCGAAGGCAAACGGCTGACCTTTCGCACCGTGGGGCAAAATGAATATGTGACGCTCATCCCGTTTTATCAACTATTTGATGATCGCTACGCGCTTTATTGGCGTGTATACCAACGAGGCAGCAAAACCCATGCAGACTATCTAGCCGAAGAACAACAAAGAAAGAAAAAACTTCGGCGAACCGTCGATACCGTCAAGGTGATTTCGAATATTGAGTCCGAATATTTGCATAAGCTTGAGAGCGAACACAGTTCAGCTTCACAACACATGGGCCGGCACTGGCGAAACACATCAGAAAGCGGATGGTTTAGTTATGAGTTGGCTGTTCTTGCAGACGTACCGATGACGCTAAGTGTTACCTACTGGGGCAGTGAGGATGGGCGTACTTTTGACATTTTTGTGGGGGATTCGCGTATTGCTACGCAAACCCTCAACATTAATCACCCCGGTGAATTTTTTGATGTAACTTACGGCATTCCTATTGAGCTCACGCGAGATAAAGACCGTGTGCGAGTGAAATTCCAGGGAAGCGTCGGTATGGTATTCGATTGTACAATGTTGAAGTGAGGTTGAATGAATTGTTGCTGAAGCGGCTATCGTTAGACGGTGGGGATATGCTTGTCCTGATGTCCGACTGTATCATTCGCAACAGACAGAATTATGATTTAATCTAACATTTGATCGTGGTAAGGACCGAGCACCGTATCAATTGAAGAGGCTTCGGGGAACCAAGAGATAATTTTTCGCAACACTTCGTCGAGTAGGGCGTCGGGACAAGAAGCACCTGCTGTGAGGACGATGTCGATTGGGGCGCAACCGAGAGGATTCATTGGAAGCCAATTGTCTGTTTCACGCACGGTTTTTGTGTCGATCCCTAAGTGTCGAATGCGTGTTGGCGAGATCATTTCGTCGGCGTCGCAGATGAAATAGGTCGGCATTTTTTGTTCACACAGTTCGACCAGGTGGCTAGTATTGGAGGAATTGTATCCCCCTACAATTACTGCCAAGTCGCCGCCGTCTTCGATAAGGGCAATAGTTGCATCCTGGTTTTCTTTCGTGGCGTAGCAAAGCGTGTCCTTCGCGTCGGCAAAGTGTTCGTCAATATTTTCCTCGCCATACCGATCAACCATCGCTCGCCAAAGCAGGTCGGCAATTGCCTGTGTCTCAGTAGCGAGCATCGTTGTTTGATTAACCACGCCGATACGCTGGAGATGGAGATTCGGGTCGAAGCCCTGAGAGAAACGGTCCTCGAAACACGCAAAGAAAAATGCAGCGGATGCTTCCCCGCGTATAACTTTTGCGAGGTTTTTCGTTTCTTCCAAATCGCGCACCACGACTACAGGCGCTTCCGCTATAGCATGAGAAAACGTTGCGCGCGTTTCCTCGTGGTACCGCTTACCGTGGACAACAACGGTGTAATTTTGTAGACCTATCTCTCTGCTTTTTTTCCAAACCTTCTCGACAAAAGGACAGGTAGTATTGTACGCATAGGGATTGATGCCGCGCCGATCTAGTTCAGCTTGTATTTCCAGCGTGGTTCCAAATGCTGGCACAATGACAATATCATGCGGCGTCAATGTGTCAAATGGAATGAGTTGGTTGCCCGCGGTGTCGCAGAGGAATTGCACGCCACGCTGTTGCAAATTTGCGTTCACGCGCGGATTGTGGATCATTTCCGACAGTAGAAACACCCGTTTATCCGGATTTTCTTCAAGCGCACGGTAGGCAATCTCAATAGCGTTTTCAACCCCGTAACAGAATCCGAAATGTCTCGCAATTTTGAAACGAACCGGGCCAAATTCCAACACTGAAGGGGAGAGATCGCGCTTTCGCGGATCGGTAATGCGGCGCGACTTTTTGACGAAGGAAATGATGGAACTTCGGTAGAAGTGTGGGACATCAAACTCTCTGGGCATTTACATCACTCCGGACATTCCAAATCACGCCTCCATGCGCTGTTGTTCATTAACCAACATCTAGTCCTTTGGATAGAAAATCCGGCAATTAAACTTGGACAATCTATAAAATCTGTAATGGTCAAGAGGATAGTTTGCGCACATTGATGCTTGCATCGGAAAATCCTCCCCCTTGCTAAGCGGGAGCTAGAGGGGGTCAGGTGATTTGCGCCCGCGCTAAGTCCGACATCCAGGCTGAATCTGGAAATTTTTACCAAGTGAGAAATAGTCGGCAGTGTCAACCTTCTCATTGACTAATACAAAAATTTATAAAATCTTAGTAATCTCGTCGGTTTCAAAAATAGGCAGCGGACGGCGTTGGCCGTCGGTCTCAAGCCAGAGACCGCTATCCGGAGCTAATAATTGACCAACTACCTCACAAGAGATATTTTGGTTAGATAGGGCAATCAAAATTTCTTTGGTATACGCTGGCGCCGCGGCAATGAGTAATGCCCCCGAAGAGATAACGCCCAACGGATCGAGGTGAAATTCTGCACACAGTTGTTCGGTCTCTTCCGAGATAATCAGTCTTTTCTCCCAAAGGATTGCACCAAGCTTCGTTGCATACGCTAACTCGTGAATTGCCGTCGCCACACCGCCTTCAGTTGGATCATGCATCGCATGAACGCCCTTGATGCCGGCAGCAATTGCGGCTTCTTTCAAGATTGAAATGCCGGGATTTGTCAAATAGCTTCTCGCCCGTTTCAAGAATGCAGGCGAAAATCGGTTAGACAAATATTCCTCTCGCTCACGCGCGATTATTGCTGTCGCTTCGATGCCAATCCCTTTGGTTAGTATTAAATCGTCCCCCGCGCGAGCTCCTGTTGCAGTAATCAAGTTCTCCTTTTTGACCTCGCCGAGCATTTGTCCGATGACGATCGGCCGATCCAAGCCGAAAGTGACTTCAGTATGCCCGCCGCATAGCGTAATGTTAAATTGTCTGCATGCCGACGTTATTTGCAGCATAATCTTACGAACCAAATCCTCGGTTGTTTGATTTTCGGGCAAGAGAATGGACACTAACAACCATTTTGGAACTGCGCCCATCGTCGCAATGTCGTTGCTATTTACGCAGACAAGGTACCAACCAATCTCTTCAGTTGCAAACGTAATTGGATCTGTCGTCGCAACAAGACAAGTTTCCCCAAAGTCAATAACTGCAGCATCTTCGCCGATGGTTGGTCCCGCGAGAAGGCGGTTTTCGTTCTGCGGTTTGGGTAGAATTTCCTGCAAGAAATCTATACTTAGCTTTCCGGGCGGCAGTATCATCGTCAAGCATTCTCTAGATATGAAATTTAGGCACTGAGCACTTTTCGTCCCTTCGCCCGTCTTCGAGACAGGATTTTTCTCCCATCCCGATAGGACATCCGTTTACGGAAGCCAAATTTGTTTTTTCGTTTGCGGCGGTGAGGTTGGTATGTACGTTTCAATAGCTCGCTCCTTCCTAGATTAATCTGCGAAAAGCAGAGGAATAATAGTCTATTCGATCAGAATTTGTCAAGTTTAATCCCCTTCAACAAGTTCGATTTACATCTTGCGCAAAGTTCCGATTCATGATATACTAGGACTTTAGTTGCATCTTATTTCGTGGGCAGCGTTGCGGCAATGTACATAAGGTCAGACATTCTTGAGACGTTATTTTGCGCAAGGTGTATTTAAGACGATAATCGTACCGTAATTAAAATTTAGTGGGATTTTCGACCATCATTTTTTCCGACATTTATACTCTTCTTTTGCTATACAAAGTACTACTACTACCACGTTTCTAGGTCGTATAAATTTTGTGGATAAGTTGTGAATAACTTGTGGATATAAATCCCTCTCTCATCATTTACCCGCCAATACACCTCAGCATAGTTATTTCAAAATGTTTGCATAGCCAACTGTATTAGTACCTTGATGTGTTTTACTTTGCTTAACACAGCTTTAATGAAACTCTCATATGGTGCCGTAATCTCCCCGCACAAATGAATCTAGGAATACTATGATGCAGCAGAGCCCGAATGACATCTGGATGCAAATTTTATCTGAACTTGGTGACATTGCGCGCGAGGATATTTTTCTAAAACAGACCAAACCTATTACCCTGACCGACAGTCAGTTCACTGTATCAGTGCCAGCTCTCTTCACACAAGAGCAAATACACGATCGATTTCTAACATCGATAAACGAATACTTAGAAGAGTTCGTGGGGACGGGATGCAGGCTTAACATCACCGTGGTTCAGCCTGATAATAATTCGACTCCCGGTTTTTCGTCCGCCGCTGCCGCAACCTCCGTACTTCCCGCTAAAGAAACCCGCCTAGACCCCAAGTGCACGTTCGACCGATTTGTCGTTGGAGCCAGTAACCGTTTGAGCCATGCTGCTGCACTTGGCTGCGCTAAAGAACCCGGAGATAAACACAACCCGCTATTCATCCATGGCGGAGTTGGGTTGGGGAAAACGCACCTGCTACATGCAGTTGGCAATTATATCCAGGCACATCATTCACACCTCAAAGTGCTTTACGTGACTTCTGAAATCTTTATGAACGAATACATTGATTCTATTTCCGCCCGGACAACTGCGCAGGATTTTCGTAACAAATACCGAACAGCAAACGTGCTTTTGATTGATGACATCCAGTTTCTACGGGGCAAAGAGGGCACACAGGAGGAATTCTTCCACACCTTCAACGAGTTACATTTGAACTCGAATCAGATCGTGATGACAAGTGACCGCCCACCCAGAAACCTTGAAACTGTTGAGGAAAGACTTACGTCTCGCTTCGGGTGCGGCATGGTAGCAGATATCGATCCGCCGCAATTTGAGACACGACTGGCTATCCTGCGCCAGAAGTGCGAAGACTATGGATATGAAAATATTACTGATAGTGTTTTAAGTTACATTGCTGAAGTGGTTCAAACTAACATCCGCGATCTTGAAGGCAAACTCAATCGCCTCGTTATGGAGAGTAGTGTCCGTGAGGAAGAATTAACTGTTGAGTTTGCGGCGCGAGTGTTAGGCCCTCTCTCTACACAATCGCCTGTCGTTCACCATAGAGCTATCACCGTCGATGATATACAAGAAGCTGTCGCCAACTATTTTGAATTAAAGATATCGCACCTGAAATCTTCCAAGCGAAACCGGGCTTACGTCTACCCGCGGCAAATTTCGATGTATCTCTGTAGAGAATTGACAAGTATGTCATTGCAAGAAATTGCGGCTGCTTTCAATAAGCAGGATCATACCACCGTTATCCATGCGTGCGATAAAATCCAAGAAAGGATACCACACGATACAAAACTTGAGCAGGATATCAAATTATTGATTGCTGATATACAATAACTTAACTAATGCCGATACATCAAATATTTGAGCCCTTTTGTTGTTGGTTGAGACCAAATAGTTACATACCATCGCGCTGTCGTGTTGCAAAAACTAATAATGGCATTTGCCTCGTGAAGTTTCTCATGTCGGATGTTCCCGCACTGAACACCTACTGCATTATCCGCAAAATACCATTTCGGTTGCATTGCAATTGTAATTTTTATCTCCATAGCTGCGTTAATAAGAATTTCTATCAACAGGCAGCGGTTTGACGATAGCAACAATAATAACTACGCCATCAGTCTCGATAGCGAACCGTACCACAATATTTACCAGTCGGGTTTATATTTTAGCAAAACTTCGAACAAAAAATAATGTGTATAACTTGTGGATAAGCATGTGTATAACTTTGTGTATAGTTGGTGGATAAATGTGGATAAATAAAGAGATGTACAAAAATTGTGGATATCCGATTAATTATCCACAACTTTTACCCAGCATCGCAACCCAATAATTATTTAGCATTTCAGCAGTTATCCACATTTCCACACCTACTACTATTACTTTAATTTTTATATAAATTTATAATATCAAGAGTACAGTACTCCCAAATGAAGACGGGATTGCTTGACCGTAACCTAGCGATTAAAAGTAATTTGAAATTTTAATAACACACTTTAAGGGGGAAAAAATGGAGCTAATATTCGAAAAGGAAAATTTGCTAAAAGCAATACAAGTAGTACAGAGTGTAGCTGCTGGAAGAAACACGCTGCCCATATTATCAAACGTTTTAATTGATGCGACCGGCGATCAAATTGTGATTGCATCAACAGATTTGGAGGTCGGTATTCGGATGATTGTTCCGGGGACAATATCCGACGGGGGGGCTATCACTCTCTCCGCCAGAAAACTTGCTGAAATTGCACGCGAACTTCCGCCGGCAGAAATTAGGTTTACTACAACAGCAAACGATCGCGTTGAAATTGCATGCGCCCAAGGTACGTACAAAATGATTGGTTTGCCCGATGACGAATTCCCGAATCTTCCTACAATTAAGGACGATTTTTTTACAATAAACGGCGAAGTTCTACGATCAATGATTTACAAAACGGAGTTTGCAGCTTCCATTGAGGAAACGCGGTATTTTCTTAACGGGCTTTACTTTTATTTGACGCCCGAAATTACTCAGATGGTTGCAACAGACGGGCGGCGTTTGGCTATCGCTTCAAATGGTCCATTGACACCAACGCCGCAAGAACCCATAGGGATAATTGTGCCACTCAAAGCAGTCCGTGAAATTGTCAAGACTTTTGCCGAATCGGAGGAGATACGCGTCTGTTTGCGGGAAAATCAAATCATTTTCGCGGATGATGTTGCAACCCTTACTTCTCGATTGGTGGAAGGGGAATACCCTAAATACGAGCAAATTATCCCGAAAGACAACGATGGGAAAGTTGTGCTTGATGTGGAGTTGTTTTTCAGTGCTTTGAGGCGTGTGGCTTTGTTCTCAAACCCAAAAAATTTCTCCATCCGATTGGACGTTGATGAAAACGCAGTCAATATCTCTGCAAAAACGCCGGAATTGGGAGAGGCTGAGGAAACTATAGATTTCAAAAGCAGCAATGGCGGTATCGAAATCGCATTTGATGCACGTTTTCTGATGGATGTGTTACGGCATATTCAAACTGAAGAGGTGGCGATGGAATTCAAGGATCCGTTGAGTGCCGTGGTTTTAAAACCTGTAGGCGAAGATAATCATCTCGGCTTGATTATGCCTATGAGGCTTGAAAGCTAGGCCGAAGGTCTCCGACATTACTCGTTAAAACGATGCGATTAAACTACCTTCTGTTACGTAACTTTCGGATTTATGTAGATTGCGAGATTGAATTTCCGAATAAAGGTAACCTGATTGTCGGCGGAAATGCACAGGGTAAAACTAGCCTGTTGGAGGCGATTTACTTTCTTAGCACAGCCAAATCCCACCGCACCTACCCAGATGTTGAGCTAATACGGCATAACGAAAACTGGTTTTATCTAAAAGGTATGATTGCGCCTGTTTGCGATGCGACTACACGAACTCAGCCCACCGGCACTCATTCTAATCTAATTCACGAATCCCCGCTCTCAAACTCGGCAGTTCAATCTAGCTATATTGAAGGATGCCAGGCATCTGCCGACATTAGTAATTGCTATTCAACTTCGTCTAAGCCCGAAAGCCAGGATCTAGACTCGCTTAATATGACTCTGGAAGTCTCGAACGAATCGAATGGCAAAAAGCGGTTTAAGCTGAATGGAGATCTTCAACGGAAGCTTTCCGAGTGGATTGGACAGTTCAATGTCGTTTTCTTTTCACCCGAATCGCTTACTTTAGTAAAAGGGGCGCCATCCGAACGCCGACGTTTTATTGATATACTAATATCTCAACTCAGTCCGGCGTACTTAAACCATCTGCAAAATTACCAGTTTGCGCTCAAGCAACGAAATGAGCTACTGAAGCAAATTCGGGCAAATCAAGCCAGAAGCGATCTTTTAGAGGCTTGGGATTCACTACTCATTGACGATGGTGTTTCTATTATACAAACTCGAAGTAAAATGCTAAGGCAGTTGAGTACGTATGCGCAAATAAAACATAGTGAACTGACCGGTGGGAGTGAAACACTTGTCGTGGAGTACCAACCACCGGAAGCTCTCGAAGGTATTGACTCCATTAGCCAATCCGAAGCCGTGGATGAATACTTAAAGGCTCTATCTTGTTCTCGATCGCAAGATATACTCCGTGGGACGACGTCCGTAGGTCCCCACCGGGACGATTTGAAACTGACGCTAGAAACAGGGAGAGGCGAATATTTGCAACGCCAGGATGCCAAATCCTTCTGTTCACAGGGACAACAACGGACGATTGCTTTAGCTTTAAAATTGGGTGAGTTAGAGTTGATTCGTGGAATAACAGATAAAGCGCCAGTTGTATTGCTAGATGATGTTATCTCGGAACTAGATGAGATGCGTTCGGCATATTTGTTTGATATGCTGCAACGATTAAATTCACAGACATTTATCACTTCGACGCGGCGGGAGGTTTGGACCGAATCTCTGGAAGACAGCTGCATTTTAACGATAAAAAATGGACAAGTTATCAGACAACACGCATAAAATTGAAAATATCCTTTCATACTTATTGCGCGAATATGGTTACGATCGTAAAATACTTGAGGCGAAAGTGCTTGCTGCCTGGGATAGTGCCGTGGGAGAACCTGTGGCGCGCAATACTCGAGCCATATCACTGTTTAACGGTAAGTTAACGGTTTATGCGGTGAATTCCGTTTTGATTACTGAGCTTTCGTTACTTAAGCAGCATGTCACTGAAAAAATCAACCATACTGTTGGCAAAACCGCAGTGACAGATTTGCAGTTTTTTGTAAAGCCTATCAAGCCTAGTACCCGAAAGATGCAACCTCGTCAGCCCTCCAAGCGTCTAAATAGTTTAGAAAAAGTTGTACTTACCCCTTATATTATGGAGCGAATCGATCGTAAGGTTGCCAAAGTAGAGGATACAGAGTTGAAAGCGTGCTTAAAACGTGTTTTTATGAAACAGAGCCAACGCGCTGTTATTGATGATGTCCAGTCGAAATCCGGTTACATCTCCTCCCAGAATCAACCTAATCACGATACTGATTCTCCTGAGCGCGGCCGCGGTTCCTCATAGGGACAGATTTTACCAACTTTGAGTCCGAAAAAGAAGTAACAATCTTCTCGAAATATTAATCTCCTACCCGGCTCATCAATAGATATCAAATGAACTACAGGAGCAAAAAAGAGTATGGCAGATACTTCATATACAGCAGATGATATACAAATACTTGAAGGTTTGGAGCCGGTTCGCAAACGTCCAAGCATGTACATCGGTACAACAGGCCCATCAGGGCTTCATCACCTTATCAAGGAATTAGTCGATAATTCAATTGACGAAATCTCAGCCGGTTACGGTTTAAATGTCGAAATTGTTATTCACGCTGACGGAAGTGCTACGGTGCGAGATGAAGGACGCGGAATCCCGGTGGATCAACATGACAGCGGCGTTTCGGCATTAGAAGTTGTGCATACGACGCTGCACGCTGGCGGTAAATTTGATGGCCGCGCAAATGCAGGATATAAAACCGCCGGTGGTTTGCATGGTGTTGGCGCTTCCATTGTGAACGCTTTATCGGTGTGGTTCCGTGTGCAGGTAAAGCAAGGTGGAAAAGTTTACCAGCAGAAGTATGAGCGCGGCGTCCCAATTACAGGTGTAGAGGTTTTGGGTGCGAGTAAAAAGACGGGTACAATAACAACATTTATGCCGGATGCAGAGATTTTTGATACTGTCATATTCTCGTATGATTTCTTAGCAGAACACCTGCGCGAATTGGCTTTCTTAAATCGAGGTATAAAAATTATCTTCAAAGATGAGCGACTCACCGAGGAAGGTAAGCAGAGAGAGGTACGTACTTTTAAATACGATGGCGGCATTTCGTCTTTTGTAAAGCATCTTAACCAGAACAAAGATGTACTTCATACCACTCCAATCTATATTGAGGGTACCCGGGACGAGGTTTATGTCGAAATTGCATTGCAGTTCAATGCTACCTATTCCGAGAATTTATTCTCCTACGCCAATAACATTCGCACATCGGAAGGCGGATTTCATGAAAGTGGTTTTAAAAGCGCGTTGACACGCACCTTTAATACCTATGCGAAAGAGAATGGCCTTTTGAAGAATGTAAAGATTTCGCTATCGGGCGAAGATATTCGTGAGGGATTGACAGGAGTAATTAGTATCAAAGTACCCGACCCACAATTTGAAGGGCAGACAAAACAGAAACTGGGTAATACGGAAGCCGAGGGTATAGTACAGACGCTTGTCAACGATAAGTTGAAGAGCTATCTTGAAGAAAATCCGTCTGTAGCCAAAAAAGTAATCCAAAAAAGTATACAAGCAGCGCAAGCGCGAGACGCCGCCCGTCGGGCTCGGGAAGTCATCCGTAGAAAAGGAATTCTAGATTCTGCATCAATGCCCGGAAAACTGGCTGATTGTTCGGAAAAAGACCCTGCGCTTTGTGAAGTGTTTCTCGTTGAAGGGGAATCAGCAGGGGGAACGGCAAAACAAGGGCGTGACCGGCGTTTTCAAGCAATACTACCGTTAAAGGGAAAGGGTATCAATGTCGCAAAGGCGCGCTTGGACAAAATCCTTAAAAATGACCAAATCGTCGACATTGTGACCATGCTGGGGACGGGAATCGGACAGGATGATTTTTCGATTGAGAAACTACGATATCACAGAGTGATAATTATGGCGGACGCTGATGTTGATGGCGCGCACATCCGCACGCTGCTGTTAACGTTCTTTTTCCGCCAAATGCCGCAATTGGTTAAAGATGGGTATCTATACATTGCTCAACCGCCGCTGTACCAAATCCGTAGGGGGCGCGGCGCGCAGTATTTGCAGAACGACGAAGAGATGAACGATTACCTCTTGGAGAACTCAATTCAGCATACAGAGTTGATTAACATTCGACGAGGGAAATCGTACACACCACTCCAATACCGTGAGATTGTTGATGGGATTAGAAGTATAAAGGGCATGTTGGATGATTTACAGGGTAAGGGTATTGATACGGATAGGATATTTGATCAACATTTTCGCGGCCAAGAAAAGGTGCCGCTTTTTTTGATTCAAACAGATCAGGGGGATTTCTACCGCTTTGAGGATGAAGAAATTGATGGTCTTATTGAACGGATTACGCAGCCGCAATCCGAGCTTACCGATCTTGATGTTACAACCGAATCGGTAATCGAAGATGTGTCGGATATGCACGAAATTCGGAATTTGGATACGTTTATCGAGCGGTTGAGCAAATATGACATTTTTCCGCATGACTTCGATCACACGAGTAATAATGGTAATGAGGAAGATTCAATATTTACAATTCAGGATGGGGACCGGCAACCTCGCCAGGCTAAAAACGTGTGGGAAATGTTGCAGGAGATTTTGGAAATTGGTCGGCGCGGCACAAACATCACCCGCTACAAAGGGCTTGCTGAAATGGACGCCGAACAGCTTCGAGACACCACGATGAATCAAAGCTCACGTGTATTACTACAGGTGAAGCTGGAAGACGCGGTTGAGGCGGAACGGGTGTTTACTTTGCTGATGGGCGATAATGTTGCGCCTCGACGTGAATTCATCGAAAAATTCGGCAAACACGTCAATTTGGATTTATATGGCGCCTGATAGGTAGAAAAGGATTTGTACTCACCAACTGTAACAGAAGTAGGGTAGAACGTGCTCACATCAGATAGAGAAAACCAAAATATCCTTCCGAGATACATTGAGGAAGAGTTAAAGGAATCGTACCTGACCTATGCGATGAGCGTCAATACGAACCGGGCGATTCCTGATGTAAGAGACGGGATGAAACCGAGCACGCGGCGCATTATTTATGCTATGGGCGAGATCAATCTGACGGCTAATCGTCCTTACGATAAGTGTGCGGCGGTTGTCGGCGAGGTGATGAAAAATTTTCATCCGCACGGAGATGGTCCGATTTACGACACATTGGTCGGGTTAGCGCAAGAGTTTGCGATGCGCTACCCGTTAATTGACGGACAGGGGAACTTTGGCTCGATTGATGATGATCCCCCTGGAGCCATGCGTTACACAGAATGCCGGTTAATGCCAGTTGCTGATGAGATGCTGGCGGACATTCACAAGAATACTGTAGATTTTCAGCCGAACTACAAGGAATCGGCGACCGAGCCCACAGTGCTTCCGGCATGTTTACCTAATTTGATTGTCAACGGCACCACTGGAATCGGCGTCGGATATCTCACGCGTATCCCACCCCATAATTTAAACGAGATTGTCAATGGTTTAATTTTAATTCTTGAGAATCCGGCTGCCACGGTTGAAGAGTTGATGAGATGCATTCCCGGCCCCGATTTTCCGACAGCAGGTTTGATTGTCGGCGAAAACGGCATTCGCGAAACGTATACAGTTGGCAAGGGGAGTATCACGGTTCGGGCAAGAGTTGTGATTGAGCGGTTGGCAGGGGGAAAGGAACAGATTGTCATTACAGAAATACCGTACCAAATCAAGAAAAACCAGTTGCTTGAGAAGATGTATGAACTGGTCGTAAGTAAAACAATCACCGGGATTTCGGACATACGTGACGAATCGGATCGGGAAATACGTGTTATTGTTGAACTGAAGCGGGGCGAGATTGCACAAGTCATCTTGAATCAATTGTACAAGCACACCCAGATGCAGAGCAACTTCAACTCGATTATGTTGTGCTTGGTCGACGGAATTCCGAAAGTATTGCCTCTGAAAGAGATACTTAAGGCATATCTTGAACACCGGAGAGAAGTTCTTCGTCGTCGAACTCAGTTTGATTTGGATCAATGCGAGAGACGAGCGCACATTCTGGAAGGGTATCGTATAGCGTTGAATCAAATCGAGGAGGTAATCGAGATTGTTCAGACAGCGGACAATCCGCAAGATGCGAGGGATGAATTGATCAGAACTTTTTCGCTGTCGGAAATACAAGCCAATGAGATATTGGGAATGACATTACGCCAGTTGACCGGCTTGGAACGACAGAAAATCAATAACGAATACGCCGATCTTCTGGAAAAGATTGAAGAACTGAAAGCCATTCTCGAAAGTGAGATGTTAATTACCGACATAATCAAGACCGAGCTATTAGAATTAAAATCCAAATACGGGGATGAACGTCGAACTGAAATCATTGATGCCGTCAAAGAGTTTAATATTGAAGATTTGATTGCCGATGAAGAGATGGTTGTGGTTATCTCACACACTGGCTACATCAAGCGGATGCCAATCTCGGTCTACCGCCGCCAGCATCGAGGCGGCGTCGGAGTTATGGGGATGGGGACAAAGGAAGGGGATTTCGTCGAACACATATTTGTTGCTTCCGCGCACCAGTATATCCTATTCTTTACGGATAGCGGAAAATGTTATTGGCTTAAGGTCTTTCAGATTCCCGAGGGCAGCCGGACATCAATTGGTCGAGCCATTGTCAACCTTTTACGGGTCGAGAATGACGAAAAAATTACAGCGTTTGTTTCAGTACGGGAGTTTGACGAAAATCGGTTTGTTTTCATGGCAACTCAAAATGGGATTGTAAAAAAATGCAGCCTCGACGTTTTCAGTAGGCCGTACTCCGCTGGAATTATCGCCATTAATCTTGATGTAGGAGATAAGTTGATTGAAGTACAGTTAACCGAAGGAGACCACCAGGTCGTCCTTGTGACGAAATCCGGACTGTCGATTCGCTTTAATGAGGATGAAGTCCGTAGTATGGGGCGAACAGCGGCAGGGGTGCGGGGGATTCGTTTAGCGGATGATGATTTTGTTGTTGGAATGGTGTCTGCCGCGGATGAGAGGCTAATGCTGCTAGTTGTTACGGAAAACGGCTATGGGAAACGAACTTCCTTGAAGGCATATCGATTGCAAGCGCGTGGCGGAAAGGGAGTAATCGCTATTAAAACAAGCGAGCGAAACGGTACCGTCGTCGCCGTTAAAATGGTATCGAATGATGATGAGTTGATTTTCATAAGTTCGAACGGTATGGTGACTCGTATCCCTGTAAGCGACATACGGGCAATTGGCAGAAATACGCAAGGCGTTCGTCTGATGGCTCTGCGTCCAGATGAAATTGTCGTTGATGTTGGTAAAATTTCTGGAAATGGAAGCGGTGCGCAGGAATAGCGTGTAAAGGGAAACTGAAATGGTAAGATTGATCTCATCTGTTCTCATGTTTTACGTTTTACGTATAGCGCATTACATTATTTTGGTAGTATTTGCAGTTTCCTTGACCCGGGCCGATATGATGGGCGGCGATCCGCCCGGTGTAAATCACACAGCGTTAAACCGTGTGTATGAAAAGGCGAGCCGTGTTTATTCGCAACTAGCTTGGGCAACTTACCTACGATCAAATTACCTGAGGTTCGATAAACAACAGTCTGATGTGAAAAGGGCATATGAGGAGGTTTTGAGAGAATTTGAGCAGTCTGCCTTTGTACATACTCAATTTGCGAGTCTTTTGATAGACTTGCAAAACATCAGAGCGGCCGAAAAGGAATGCCGCAGGGCGATTGCGATAAATCCAGAAATGCCAGCTCCCCATTTTCTGCTGGGTTATATTTTAATACTGCGGCAAAAAAATAGCACTGGAAATTTGGACGATGCCGTAGCAGAATTCGAGAAAGTGATTGAACTCAATTCCAATCATGCTACAGTATACTTTGGGGGTATTATTGTTAAATGCCTCGTTGACTCCCATCGATATCTTGGTACTCTTGCATACAACCGAGAGGATTATGAATCAGCGGTTCACGCTTTCAAGGAACTGACGCGTATCGAATCTTATCAGCCGATATACCATAAGGGACTCGGTGATGCTTACAAGGGTTTGGGGAAGAATGAAGAAGCGATATCCGCTTATGAGCGGGCGGTCAGGATTGATCGAAATATGGCGCAGGTGTATCAAGAACTGGGGAAACTATATATTGCAGAATATGAAAAACTAGAAAATCAAATTTGGAATCAGTCAGGAACAACAAACACGGCGGAGATCGCGGAAGAAAATCTATTAAAAGGCATCAATGCTTATATAGAACTACGCCGGCTTCATCCAGCAGAGCGAGACAAGTACGATTACGGGCTGACGGTTTTTCGTACTCGTCTTGGAAGCCTCTATACCTATTTGTCGAATGAAGAAAAAGCAATAGAGGTATTACAAGGGGTTTTAGATGAAGATTCGGACAACGTAGATGCAAACTATTGGATTGGACTTTCTTATCAGGCGCGTGGGAACTTCGAGAAAGCCGAACTCTATCTCAGAAAAGTCGTTGCACTAGCTCCCAATCGTGACGAGGGATATAATGCACTGGGTTATCTCTTTGCGGAATATAGCACCAATCTAGACGAGGCTGTTGAACTCATTAAGAAAGCACTGGAGAAATCACCGGAAAATGGAGCTTACCTTGATAGTTTGGGTTGGGCATATTTCAAGCAAGGGAAACTGACCGCCGCGCTAGAGCATCTTGAAAAGGCTGTCAGCTACATACCCAACAGCGTTGAAATCCAGGATCATCTTGGCGAAGTCTATCTGAAGGTCGGGTACAAAAAGAAAGCAATTGCAGCTTGGCGTAAAGCGATTCAACTTGAACCAGACAATGTGAAAATACAGGAAAAATTGATAAGATTGGAAGATGGGGAGAGTGAAGAACGGTAGACGAAGAGATAACCGCTAGGTTTAAGGGTGGGAGAACGAGCGGAATAGGGTGAGGAGAAGAATGACGGCAAATCCAATCCAACTTTACGTTTCTCGTTCTACGCATTTCGCATTGCGGCATATTACAATTATCTTCACGGTATTGGGAGTGCCAACGGTTCATGGCTGGATTGATGGTACTCCCTTTTTTTATGACCGATCGAACGTATGGGTAAGTAGCGAAATAGTCTTAGATGTAGATACTGACGATAAATCTATCACTCTCCCGAACCCGCCTGTTGATACTTCTGTGCCTGCTCAACCGTGCGTACCCGAACTGGCAGTAGGAAGCCGCCAATCTTTCTTCTCAATTGATTTTAGAAAGCGCGAACAATATGTTGTTCAATCGACATTACAAAAAGTTGGAACATTCTGCTACATTTTCGTCGAAGATTCACAGTGGGGACAGACTGTGAATGCGGCGGCCGTTGAGGCTGTCCGGCACGCGTTTGACGACGCGACACCGGCCGATTTAGGGCGGGGTATTTACGAAATTGAGACTGCACTATTTGGACCTCCCCCCAACATTGACGGTGAGGATAAAATCTATATTCTCCTACTAGACATTCGCGATCTCGCGACAGTCAGCGGCGGATTTATAGGTGGATTTTTTAGCCCCGTCGATCAACAGCGGGGGGTGCTTCGACATCCGGAATTCGGCACACTGGTGCATAGCAATGAGCGCGACATGATTTATGTTGACACCCATCCCCTAGATGCTGGAGGCGAAAAAGGGTTGGGAGTATTAGCGCACGAATTTCAGCACCTTATTCACTGGCAGCAGGACAAAGACGAAGAGATTTGGGTCAATGAAGGGTGTTCTGATTACGCCATGTTTATCTGTGGATACAGTGTTGAAGACCATGTCATACCATTTGAACGAAATGCGAGTGTATCATTGGTCAATTGGCCGCATGGATCTCGCAGCCAGTTATCGCATTATGGCGCGGCGTATATGTGGATGCTGTATCTCCACGAACATTACGGCGGCGCAGAAACCATCGCGGCCGTTGTAAAACAGCGTGGAAATGGAATTACCGGTATCAATAATGCGTTAGATTCGCGCGGCGTAACGAAGAGGTTTTCAACCATCTTTTCCGACTGGAAGATAGCGAACTTCTTGGACGACTCCGATTTTGCAGAAGGCCAGTATGGTTATAGAAACGAGCATCTGAATCTGCAGCTCCACCGTAACCATCAGTCTCATCCGGTTGCCGTTACCGGAAACAGGCTTGCTGCCTATGCGGCAGACTATATAGGCCTGTCAGCCGTGGGTGGGGCGGGATCATTGAACATCGCTATTGAGACTGATGGGGAGCACGCTTACCAAATACGGGTGATTGAACTACAATCTTCTCAGCCGATTGCCGTTCGCCGCATGCCGTTGATCGGGGATGGGAAGGCACAACTCAGCATTCCAAATTTTGGAACGGCCGTCGAACAAGTTATTCTTGTACCCAGTGTGCAACCGGAACCATTCTCATCAATCGAAAAGACAACATCTTACGCCTACAGTACTAGACTAGGCGAGAACGTAGCGTTTCGTTTGGCTGTATTGCCGAATCCCGTACATCCAAGGTATTGGGATATCATCGCTGTTCCAGACGACGTGATAAGTGTGATGGCGCCGCTAATCTCCGTAACCGAGGGTGAATCGGTGGTTACATCCGTGATTACGGCGAGAGTACCAATGAAATCCGTTCGGTCTGGAGCGCTTTATTCGTTTCCGCTCTACCTTTCGCCGGCGGTCAACTTGGAAGAGGTTCACTGGAAAGTGTTCTTTTTGGATGCGCTGGTGGGCGAGGGCAATCTTGAACCGAATTAGTGCGTGGCGTCGTGTAAATGTATCTCTCGTATTCGTGGGAATTGCTCAAGTTTAGCATGGGTACTTTAGCGGTCACGCGTAAAAAGGTCACCTTCGGCAAAATTTAACACGCTACTTGAGATTGGATGAATCACAGATGTTGTCCTTTTATTGGTTGCAGTATGACTCAATATATAGTATAATACCGCCTTTGAACCACGAGAGTAATTTTCGCGTTTAAGACGGAGACCGATAGCAATGCAGCCGGTGAAAATTGGAAAGAAGGCATTACAAACAGCTAACTGCGAGCCTACACTTAACGACACGGAAGTACTCGATTTCTGCAGACAGGGTTACTTGGTGTACGAAGGTGTCGTTC
The DNA here is from genome assembly GCA_028819845.1 of Candidatus Poribacteria bacterium. Taxonomy (GTDB): domain Bacteria; phylum Poribacteria; class WGA-4E; order WGA-4E; family PCPOR2b; genus JAPPKS01. The sequence continues at coordinate 68,053 of JAPPKS010000021.1, forward strand.
CGAACGAAATCAACCGGAGAGTTTATGAATTCATTGAAAAGCATGGACAGGCACCTCTTCGACAGGAGGATTGGTTCATTGAGAACGTGCTTCTCAATCCGCAGGCGGCAGGTGCAGTACGGTCGCTTCTAGGCGAGGAATTCGGCCTTCCGGTTGGCGTGGCAAATCATCGGCTGCAATGTCCGGCACCGGCGCAGTGCTGGCACCGGGATGGCGGCTCACGATTTGGCCCGGAAACAAATCATTTGCAGGTATTTTATTACCCACAAGATACCCCTGTAGAGCTTGGTCCTACGGAGATAGTACCCGGCTCCCATTTCCTCTTTTGCTTGCAAAGTTGGATGCAACACTACGGCAACATTCGATCGGGACTTCGCATGGCTTCTCCGGCTGGTACTATTTTCATCACAGCTTATCCCATCTGGCATCGCCGCTCTGAGTCCACTGCGCAAGGACTCCGTAATATGTTGAAATACTGCTACTGGCGAACGGTGCCACCCCAGCGGGATTGGATTGCCGAACCGGACTTTGATTTCGCTATGGCTCAATTTAGCTTCGGCGGCGTCCCCCGGCAGCAATTCCGAGATTGGTATGATGCCGCGGCGATGTTTTGCTGGTTGTGTGGGGATATGAGTATACTCCGGGAGTTGGTGGGCGGTGAAGATTGGCCCATGGGCTACCCGCCACCTCGATCCTCGGCACAGATATATCCGCCCCAAGGGTTCTACAGATTTCCGATAAGCCCAATAAAAGACCAAATTAAGGTTTGAGGCTGATGGATTGATAATGGTATACGGAGGACCTCGGTTAGGAGTTTATAAAAAAGAAGTGGAGGTGGATCCACAATGAAGCTAGATAAAGAGACGAGAACTTTTGATTGTGATCCTACACTGACGGACTCTCAGGTATTGGAGTTCTGTAGTCACGGCGCAATCGTACTGGAAAGTGTCATTCCAGACGCAATTAATCAGCGAACAGACGAATATCTAGTCGAACATCCGACCGGAGAACCAAGCACAATCATTCTTGAGGATTGGTTTCTTGAGAATGTGCTGCTTCATCCCCAAGTAGCAGGCGCTGTGAGGTCAATACTCGGGCGGAATGTCGGTTTGCCGGTACTTATGAGTAATCATCGTGCCAAATGTCCCGCTCCTGCGCAGGGGTGGCATCACGACGGCGACTCGGTGTTCGGTCCCGAAGTCAATTATTTACAGGTGTTCTATTATCCGAAGGATGTCACGCCAGAGATGGGACCGACTGAAATTTTGCCCGGTTCGCATTTAGCGCCGACAGGGCGAGATATAGCATGGCGTGGAGGGCGCCTAATGGACTCGCCCGCGGGCACAGTTTTCATTACGATGTATCCAATCCTGCACCGCAAGGGCGAGTCTACCGTCGAGGGGATAAGAAATATGTTAAAGTGGAGTTACTGGCGAACAGTGCCTCCCCAACGGGATTGGGTTGTCGAACCAGACTTTGATTTCCACACGGCGAACTATGGCGGACATGGGACAGCGAAACTTGTGGCGCACAAGTTCTTCTGGCTATGCGGCAATGGGGACGGATTTCGCACAATGGGCGGTCAAGCTTGGCCCTATTCGGGTTCGCAGGCTAACCAAATTCAAAAATCATATGGGTTTCCATCTGGTCCGCCGCAATGGTAACCTAGTCTAAACTTTTGTAGTAATTGAAACCTTGGAATTTTAGTTTAATTTTAACCAATGGTCGAACCAAGTGTACTGATGCGGTAAAAGTTAATATGGAGGGAATACTTTATGGCAACGGTAAAGCAACAAATTGAACAATGCATTGAAGCGCTGAGACAGGATGCGCTTACCGAAGCAGACCTGTCCGCAGTTCTTGATGCGCTTGATGAGACAAAACCGAAACGCCAAAACTTGCTCTACCTTCAAACCGGAGGGACTTCCGTCGGGTCAGGCGCCCACGGTTGCACCATGGTTGTGGATGGTCAGATTACTGAACCACCGGATCAAGACAATTGGCCGTATAACTCACCGCTTGATGCAATGCGAGATGGATGGCGGATTATTGAATTCCCCAACTTGGCGTTGTTGATGGACGAATCACGCACATACGGGCTTGGCTGCGAGTTTATCCTAGAAAAATGGGAGTAAGCTAAAACGCCCGTAATCGGGTCTGTGGGCAAACACTCTTCATTATGGGAATGAGATGAAAACCTATAACTGCAAACCCACGCTCACAGACCATGAAATTATTGAGTTTTGTAAATATGGCTACCTCATGTTGGAGGAAGTGGTACCCGACGAGATTAATGAGCGAGTCATGGCCTTTTGCGATGCGCATCCTGAAGGCAACCCAAACGATTTCCTGAAAGAAGCATGGTTTGTCGATCAAGTCTTGTGCAACGCGCCGGCGGCAGGTGCGGTGAGGTCCCTACTCGGCCGTGATTATGGGATGCCGCTCACTATCAGCAACCATCGTGTCCATTGCCCTAGAGAGATTAACGGCGGTTGGCATTGTGACGATGGTTCGCAACGTGCGCCGAATGTCGATTACCTTCAGGTGTTTTACTACCCTCAAGCGACGCCTCTTGAGATGGGGCCAACCGAAGTGTTGCCCGGTTCCCACCATCTGTCCATGTCTTCCCATTTTATGAAACACCTTGATTCAATTGTTGACGCCCGCAAGACTGCTGCGCCGGCTGGTTCCATTTTTATTACTGTCTATTCTATTTGGCACCGTGCCACTACTGCTACGGCAGCGGGAATTCGAAATCTGATTAAGTATACTTATTGGCGCACCGCCGCGCCGGCGCGCGACTGGGTTATCGATCCGGATTTCAGGTTGGAGAATGCAGACTTTGCCACGGGTTCGCCAGAACCCCGCCGTGACTGGTCGCGCGTCTGCCACGATGCTGCAAGGATGTACCTATGGCTACGCGGCGAACTGAATAACTACGAATGGATTGGCGGACTTGCCTGGCCTGCTTCAGCAACCGCGGCGCATGCGAGAGGGTTTTGTCCGGGCCTGCCCGCCGACTTAACTTAGCATGTACTATTTGCGCGGGTTACGTGTCATGTGAGTCGCCCTCTGACGATATTGACCAACCTATCACCAATCAAGGCAATTCATGGCGGTACCGACAGCGCATCTCACGCACATCCGAAACCAACTTGAGAAGTGCCGCAATAAACTGGCGCAAGGTAGTTTGACGCGTGATGACCTGCAGACAATCATTGACGCGCTGGACGAGGCCGAGCGACATGTTCAGGATATTCTTTATATTCAGGCGGCAAGTACAGCGCTTGAATCTCCCGTTTTGGGTATGTCGCTCTATGCCAATGGGAGGCGAATTCCGCTGCCATCTAATCGAACTGAACTACCGTATCAATCCGTCATTGAAGCAATGCGCGACGGCTGGCACATTATCAGTTTTCCCAATACGGCGTTGGTTATGGATGATTCAATCACTTATGGACTGGGGTGCGAATTTATCTTGGAAAAATAAATGATCATTGCGTTGCATGGTGTGTCCATAATGTACTGCAATTTAATCACTGATATCCGGGTTGCCTTCGAGACTAACCATAAGGCGTTAGAAATTGAAGTGGGCAAGCTTTTACGTTATTTGGACCAAGGATTTAAAGCTGAGGAATTACTCCCAATCTTTCAGGCCAACGATGTCCGGCCTGTCATGATTAATTCAGTGCGAGACATTGACCGTGTGGATGGTCGAGAGCGCGGCCAACTGCTCACGGAAGTGGAGCGGCTCTGCATTGCCGCTGCAACCATCCAATGCCCGACCATTCAGATTGTGGCTTTCTGCCGCCTTGAAAGGAGGCCGTGGAGCGAGATATTGAAGCTGACAGCTAGGAACGTCGCCGATATCGCAGATATTGGGAAGCAACACGGCGTGAGGTTTCAATTTGAACCCATCGCTTGGGCGCCAATTTACTCTCTGTCCCAGAGTTTGCAGGTTATTGAAGAGGCTGATCGGGATAACGTGGCGATGGTAATTGACTTTTGGCACCTCTACGCTGGAGGCGGTACGACGCCTGACGAGGTGGCAAAGTTGGATAGTGCAATGATTTACTCGGTTCATTTCTGCGATGGGGTGGCGCACAAAACAGGTACTCCATGGAATGAGGCGGAGCTTAGGGGATACCTGCCTGGTGATGGTGAAATTCCGATTGAGGAGTGGGTTAGTGCGGTCAAATCGACAGGGTTTGATGGGATATGGTCTTGTGAGCTTGTCAGCCCAAAGCACTGGGAATGGGATCCGGTGGATGTCGCCCAAGAGTGCAGGTCGCGCATGGAACGTTACCTATCATAGCTTAAAGATGACACTACTTTATCACTGTATGGAGTATTCTAACTTCCCTACGGGAAAACAGGAAAAAGGATACCAACTCAACCTGAAACAACAGAGAGGTACGAATACCTCGCCTCGGAGAAAAAGAGAGAAACAGTTAGATTCTGTACCGGTCGGGTGAAAACTACTAGAATAACCTAATCTGAAAAATCGTATTTCGCGGGGGAAGACATGCCAGTCGTAATACCACGTCTAGTCGTTGAGGTGTTCCAACACCATGATTTCCAAGGTAGACAAGGGTTTGTAATCGAGCCGGTCCGGTCAACAGCAGAAATTGGGTTTCAAGATAACATCTCCTCTCTGAGAGTCTATAAAGGGCCCAATTTTGCATCAAGTCCAAATTATAAAGCCATCCTTCATGAACACGCCGATTTCAAAGGACGAAAGCTGCCGCTTGGGCCGGGGATTTATGCGAATTTGCATGAAATGGCTTACGACTTTGGAGATATCGTCTCCTCGATTAGTTTCGGGTCGGTTTTACAGACTGTTGGTCCCGAATGGGGAACGATTCCCCTGATTGTCGAGTGCTATGAGCATATAGATTTTCAGGGCCAGAAAATCACAGTGTTGCGTGATATTGTCCACTGGGAACAAGGTCTTCACGACGCAGTTTCTTCTGTTCGCATCTTCAAGGGCCCAGATTTTCCACCTAATGGCGCGGAGGTGATCCTCTACCAACATACGAACTTCGAAGGTGCTCAAGTACGAATCCAGATGGAACCTAAGGATTATAAAAAGGAAATTGAAAACCTCCACGTGCTGCCTCAGAATTTCGGAGATACAATTTCCTCAATTAAGATTGAAGGCTGGTCTTCCTCCAGCGAATTTCCTGAGATAGTCTTTGAAGATGAATTCATCGGCAACCAGATGCGCCCGGAATGGAAATGGGAGGATCCCCATGGCGGCGGTACGTGGTCAGAGAGCCAGGGATATCTAGAAATGCATGTTCAGCCCGGACAGGATTTATGGCACGGCAGTCCACCGGGACATGGCGGCAACATGGATGCCCCGCGTCTATTAATGGAGGTGTCTGGCGATTTTGCCATTGAGTGCCGGATTCGCGTAACCCCTGAGCAGAGAGAACACGGCGGGCTCATTGTATGGAAAGGGCCGCATGCCTTCGTTAGGTTAGAGAAAACTTCCGCTCCCCACGCGTTCAGAGGCGATGTTCGTTTTGAACGGCATATGAATAGAGTTTACTCCCTCGTTGGCCGCGGTACGGGATTGATAGGCGTGTCGGCGAGTCATAATCGAGGAAGGGCGCTCTTCCTTCGACTTGAACGCACAGGGAATCTCTTCTCTGGATTCGCTAGTTCTGATGGTACGAACTGGCAAAGCTGCGGAAAAACACATGTCGGCATGGGCGATCCGGTTCAGGTTGGTTTGCATGCGCTTTGTCCGGGCAATATTCCTCCTACACTCACGCGGTTCGAGTATTTTCGGGTATTCAAGCGGAAGAGTGAGGTGGCGCAGTACACATCACGTGTACCAACCGCGTGGCAACGACCAAGCGATGAGGAATTTCAGGACCAAGTGGAAGAAGATCGCCGACGCTCAATGCGTGATTTGTTTTAACACTAAAAAAATCCCGTTGGGGCTAATTGTGTTCTGGTCCTATTTTAATATGTACCGAGGATGCTTTTACAAGCAAGGCAAATCACGAAATGTTATGGTCATCGGAACATTTTAAACGGTGTGGATCTTGTCGTCCAACCGGGCGAAGTAGTTTCGATTTTTGGGCCAAACGGATCGGGCAAAACAACACTCGTCAAAATTCTCGCCACGTTAATCAAACCCACCTCTGGCAGTCTACAGATTGGCGATGTAGATGCGCTTGCTGAACCCCAGCGCGTTCGTCAATCATTAGGACTGGTGCTCCACGAGCCGCTTGCCTATCGCGAGTTAAGTCCGTATGAAAACCTAAAATTTTTCGGACGGATTTACGGTATTGATGATTTGGAAGGGCGAATCTCTGAAATCCTCGCCGATGTTGAACTCACCGCCTTTGCCCACGAACCCGTCCGAATCTTCTCACGCGGAATGATGCAACGCTTTATGATTGCCAAAGCCCTTATCCATGATTCGAGTATCCTCCTTCTTGATGAGCCGTTTTCGGGACTCGATGCGGCGGCGAAAGAGATTGCGCTCAGGTTGATTGAGAAAGAGCGTGCACGTGGTAAAGGCGTTCTGCTCACGACCCACGATACAGAACTGGGATATCTAGCCGGTTCGCGTTTCCTTTTTTTACTGAATGGGCAGATTGAATCTGTTGCTGTGAAGGGTGAAATTGGATTAGAAGCGTTGTCTCGCCGATATGGAAGTAAGATAAAAAACAGCGGCCGGCAGCCAGTGAACCGTGGGTAGCAAGAAACACATTTAACTGGCAATTGAGCACTCGCCACTGCTCGTTGTTTTTAATTTCGGAAATGATATTGGAAGGGTGGTTGTTGGCTAGGGATTGGATTTTGGAAACTGAGGGTGTGAACGAAGCGTATCGAACGCCCTTTCTTCTTGCGCGTACTTTATTATTTGTTTGTCCAGCTCAATTGCACTTTTCAGGGAATCAATCGCTTTTGCAGGGTCGTCGGCTAGCGCGTAAGCACAAGCCAAGTTGTAGTGGGCGAAGGGAGAGCGAGGGGCAATCCGGATGGCCTGCTGACACGCCTCGAGTGCTCGGCGAGGCAAATTCTGCTTCAGGTAAGCCGTTGCTAGATTGATATAAACTTCCACTGAATCCGGTTTGATTTCGAGGGCATGCTTGAAAGCTGCGATCGCTTCATCATATTGTGCCTTACTCAGATAGGCTTGACCGAGGTTGTTATATAGGGAAGGGGCTTTGGAAAAAAAGAGAGTACGCTTTTTATGCTTGATGGCGATAGTATAAGCATTGATTGCTTGGTCAAATTCGCCGCTCTTCAGATGAAAAAAGGCTTTGCGCGACTGATCGTTAAACTGAATTTGATGGTGCCAGATCCAGATGAATCCAATCGTCACAATTAGGCAGAACGCCATGATTAGCTTTTTCATGATGACTAATCCTGCGCATCTCCAATCAATTTACTATATGAAATGAAGTTTTTCGTAAAATCTTGAGAGTTACTTGCTTCAAGGCGGTCATTGACATGAAAACTTATGGTTTCGGAATTATCGGCTGCGGCATGATTGCGGATGTCCACGCGGCGGCAATCGCAGAGCTAGACCTTGGGCAATTAGCCGCCGTCAGTTCCCAACATTCCGAAAACGTTAGGCGGTTAGCAGATAGATATCATGTGGACGGCTATTCGGACTACCGTGAGATGCTCAAACGCGATGACCTCGACATCGTCTGTGTATGCACGCCTAGCGGTGTCCATCTGGAGGCGGCAGTCGCGGCTACGGAAGCCGGCAAACATGTCATTGTTGAAAAGCCGTTGGAAATCACATTGGATCGGTGCGATCAAATCATCCAAGCTTGTGACGAAGCCGGGGTGCGTTTATGTGCAATCTTTAACTCGAGATTTGTCGAAGCGAGTCGGTTGTTAAAGGAGGCAATCCATTCCGGCCGTTTCGGGACACTTACTTTGGGCGACGCTTACGTTAAGTGGAACCGTTCGCAAGCATATTACGACAGCGGCGGATGGCGAGGCACGTGGAAACTTGACGGCGGCGGCTCACTCATGAATCAGTCCATTCATGCCATCGATCTCCTCCAATACTTCATGGGGCCTGTCAAAGCGGTACAGGCATTCACGAGTACATTGGCGCATGAGCGAATCGAGGTCGAGGATGTTGCTGTTGCTGCTCTACGTTTTGAAAACGGCGCCTTGGGAATCATTGAGGGTTCAACCGCTGTATACCCAGGGTTCTTGAAACGTATTGAGATTTCCGGCAGCCGCGGCACGGTCATTTTGGAAGAAGAAGATATTACAACTTGGGAGTTCCATCCGGAGTTGCCGGAAGATGCCGAGATACGCCGCAAATATGCGGTGAGACAATCAGGAGGAGGCGGTGCGGCTGATCCGCGAGAAATTAAGCATGCTAACCATCAACGGCAAATGTCAGATTTTATCCACAGTATCAATTCCGATACGCCTCATCTTGTTGATGGGCGCGAGGGGCGAAAAGCAGTTGAGATTATCCTTGCCATCTATAAATCCAGCCGCGAAGGGCGGATTGTCCACTTGCCGTTGGAACAATAAACGCAAATTTAGACCTGACGATTTGCATGATGCGGGTTAAAATGCAATTTCAGCAATCAGCCTATTTCTTCTTCCGGCCGCTTTCAGGTTGTAATTTCTTCCATCCTCCTGCTTCCGCACGACTCTTCCTCCCATCTAGGCATATCGGTTGGGTTAATTATATTCAAGGGTAATCTTGATTGCGCCATCTTTTTTATAAAGGGACAACTCAAACGCCCGCTGTACTTCAGTGAACGGTAGATTATGAGTGATGATTGGCGACACATCAATACGTCCTTGCGAGATCATATCCATCGCCAGCGGGAAATCGTTCTGGACATCTGGCCCAACCGATGCAATGAAACGCACGTTTTTGTGGAAAAAGCCGCCAAAATGGAAATCGTACACATCGTCATCAGGCACACCAAACGCAAGGACTGTCCCGCCTGGCTTCACGAGATTTAGGCAGTCATTGATTGTCTCCGTCTGGTGTCCCACCGCTTCAACCACAAGATCTGCCATCTTGCCATGTGTCAGCTCGGCAACACGGGCAACCGCGTCTTCTTTGCTTGCGTTGATTATGTGCGTGGCGCGCATCTGTTTTGAGACCGCTAGACGATAATCCAACAAATCTGTCGCAATAATCGTCTTCGCACCGAGATTACTCAACATATGCGCCATGAGCAAACCCATTGGCCCTTGACCTACAATCACGACGTGCTGATGCAGTAAATTGCCTAACTTCCGACATGCCCAGATGACGGTGCCTAACGGTTGTGACATCAAAATACAATCGCCGCGATTGAATTTTTGCAGCGAGACGGTGACATCTTCATGCGACAAAAAGTAATCTGAGAGTCCGCGCATCTCGTTCGGAAGCGCAAGCACAGCGTCACCCTCCTTGAAGCGATCGGATTTACTTGCAGCAATCGTTCCGATGCACTCATGGATGGACAGCCCCGGCGTAAATGGATAATCGGCCGCCGGGTGTTCCATCGCAAAATACGGCATATCCGTTCCGCAGACTGCGCTGAGACGGGCTTTAATAAGCACTGCGCCTTTAGGTTCCGAGGAAATATCGGGTACGCCTATGTCAATGACTTCAAATTGACGCGGCGCAACTATTTGAGCAGCTTTCAAATAACCTCCCGTCACTAGCAGTAGATATTATCGGCGAACAATACTCGTTCTCCGCTTACATCATTTGCACAAGGACGCACACTTCATAGATTATACCACGAATTCCCAAATTCGAATAGTTGAAAACTGATTGATTTATTGCTCTACGATTCAGTTAAACTTGAAAGGTGACCTCCGCGACCGCCCGACGAAACTCATCAATTCCGTTTTCCGATGCCTGAATCAACCGGTCAGGCAGGGGATTGTCGTGGAGTTTTAAAATTTGCAAGTTTGGGAGGTCTGCAAGCGCTTTAGGTAAGGAAGTTAACTGATTGTTACTCAACGCCAACTCCCGTAATTCGGTAAGTTGCCCAATTTCTCGTGGAATATTAGCGAGACGGTTTGACTCTACGTATAGATACTGCAGCTTGGAAAAATTACCTATACACGGCGGCAGCGACTGGATCTGATTGTCTTCTATCGCCAGTGTCTCGAGGTTACGGAGCTTACTCATCTCGTTGGGCAACCTGCCTAATCGGTTCCCGCCAAGATACAGTTCTTCCATAGCGGAGAGCTGACCTATTGTTTTGGGTAACGCCGAAAACTGGTGGCCTTGCAGCGTTAACACGCGGAGATTGGTCAATCCGCTCAAATCGTCCGGTAACTTACTAAACTGGTTATTGTCCATCTCAGCGACTTCAAGGCGGTTTAAATTCCCAAAGCTGGCGGGCAATTCCTGGAGTTGCGTGCGCTGGAAAATAACCGTCCGTAATGCACTAAGACGGCAGAAGTCCGCCGGCAATTCAGTCATTTGGCCGCCAATAACTTCCAGATGCCTCAAGCGTGACAGGGAAACAATCTGGTTTGGCAACTGTTTGAGTTGGTCACTCTCTACATAAAGACTTTCCAGGTGCTTCAATCTTCCGATTTCCTCTGAGATGTTCTCAAGATTGTTCCACCACAGCGAGAGATCTTTCAACTGAGTCAGTGTCCACACCTCACTGGGGAGTTCTTTTGACCCAACGGGATTTTTCAGGTTGAGCGACGCTGCCCCGTCTTCGCGGCAGGCGGCGATATCGCGTAGCGCTCGACGTTGGTAATATTCGGATTCGTGCGCATCGGAAGTCATAATCTTCCTCCTTTCGATTCTCATCTGCCTCAATCCGAGGCGATTCCTAACAAAACTACGGGTGTGTGAAAGCCATCGCTTGATTGTTCCTTCCGGCTTTCCCAACCGTACCGCAATTTGTCTTATGGTTAAACCTTCGAGATAGAATAGGTGAGCGGCTTCGACATAATTTGGAGGCGCTTCGGACAAAGTATGGAGTACGGTATTGAGCAGGTCGGTCTGGAAGCTATGGTGTTGACTTCGTCTATTGATGATGGGTTCAAGATCACTATTCGCCATGGGCGCCTCTCGACGCTGGGCTGACCGAAAGAAATCATGGCATCGGTTTCGTGCGATTTGCATGACCCATGCAGTCCACCTGTCCGGGTTCCGAAGCCCCTTTAAACCCTGCCACACATCCAAGAGTACTTCTTGTAAGATATCCTCGGCAGATGCGGGGTCAGAGATTTTGGATTTGACAAGCTTCACCAGCGGCGTCTCAACGCGTTTTATCAGGATCGAGAAAGCTTGGCTGTCACCGTCAATACTCTGTTTAATCAGTTCTCTGTCTGAGATACAACTCATTATGAGGTTGATTTTCCGTGCAAAACAGTTTTCCAAAAAGCGGGTGTGCCCAATTGTCAAATCTCGGCTGGACTCCGGGCAGGCGTGAAGTTGACCATGTTAGGAGTACGGTGCGACATCCCACAGCAGGATAGTGCTGTCAAAACCGCCGCTTGCAAGCAGACGGCCATCGGGGGAAAAGGCGAGAGATTCAACTTGGCTATTATGTCCTGAAAATTCAGCAATGAGGTTCCCAGATTCTACATCCCACAGCCTAATGGTTTGCTCCGGCAAAGTTCCGCCGGTGGCGAGGCGGGAGCCGTCCGGCGTAAACGCAATATACGAAACCTTTCTGACATCGAGAGCCGCTATATTTTGCCATGTCCCTGTATGCCATAGATTAACATGTTCATTTGAAACGGCTGCGACGTGATGTCCATCAGGTGAAAACGCAACCGCTCTAACCTGGGACGGGTTTTCGAGCGTGGCAATATTTTTGCCCGTGGCGACCTCCCAAACTCGGGCGGTTTTGTCAATATGGTTCTCATCAGGGGTAAAAAAATGTGATTTACCCTCTTTCATTATAAACACAAGTTCACCGTCTGTGTTTCTAGCTACACTCTCTGGATGTTCTATCCAATTGTCCGCTCCTCCACTTACTAGGAATTTTCCATCGGACGAGAACGCAAGCACATAGATTTCGCCTGTATGACCTTTCAGAGATCGATAGACAGTTTGGGTTTCCACATTCCAGAGTGTGACTGTTCTATCCCAGCCGCCAGTTGCCATGTGTTGGCCATCCGGTGATACCGCAGCGGCAAATACAGGTTGTTCCGGCGTGAAGTCCGCGATAGCCCCCTCATTCCACAATCTGACTGTTTCTTGCCCGCCGGTTGTAAAAAAACTGATAACCAGAAAGCTCCCATCGGATGAGCAGGTTACAGTTTCCCCTCGGCATAAATTAACATGCAAACTATGCCCTGTCACCTGCTCGAATGTCCGGATTTTTTTCCCGTTTTCAATATCCCACAGCGTCAGGGAGTAATCTGTGTCGAGACCGGCGAGGTGTTTCCCATTGCGTGAAAAAGCGGCAATCCAACGGTTAATCTCTTGAGAGTGTTGAACTGGTTGATCCTTTCCGTATTTGCCGAACCGGGCGACGGCGCCGGGCGGTAAACAGAGGGTGTTCTGTTGAGGGTAGTTGCCGGTTAAAGGGCTAGCGGAAGTCATGGTCTTCCTCCTTTCGGTTTTCATCTGCTTCAATCCGAGGCGATTCCTAACAAAACTACGGGTGTGTGAAATCCATCGCTTGATTGTTCCTTCCGGCTTTCCCAACTGCACTGCAATTTGTCTTATGGTTAAACCTTCGAGATAGAATAGGTGAGCGGCTTCGACATGATCCGGCGGCGCATGGGACAGGGTTTGGAGCACAGTATCAAGCAGATCAGCCTGAAAGCTGCCGTGTTGGCTTCGTCTATTGAGGATGGGTTCAAGATCGCTATTCGCCATGGGCGCTTCTCGACGCTGAGCTAACCGGAAGAAATCATGGCATCGGTTCCGAGCAATCTGCATGACCCATGCAGCCCACCTGTCCGGGTCCCGAAGTCCCTTTAAACCTTGCCACACATCCAAAAGTACTTCTTGTAAAATGTCCTCGGCAGATGCAGTGTCAGGGATTTTGGATTTGACAAGTTTCACCAGCGGCGTCTCAATGCGTTTTATCAGGATCGAGAAAGCTTGGCTGTCACCATCAATACTCCGTTTAATCAGTTCTCTGTCTGGGATTTGACTCATTATTAATATCTCTTAACGCAATTAGGCGGATCTCAAGAGACAAAGGTTCGCTTGACTATGTATTTTCTTTTGTCTGGATTCGGATTCTGTACACAAAAACAACCTGAGGATTCTACCACATTCGCTTAAAGGCATCAAGAAGGGCTGAGATTGCCTCACTCACCTCCCAATCTTCCATTCCCGCAGTAAACTAGGCTTTTCGTTTTCCCGTTTAATCCCTAGCCTTATCGTTATCAATTCATTTAGAACCGTGGCTACAAACTAACGTCGTGTTCCATTCCTAGATTCTATGAAGTCTAAAACAAATCCCATCACGGTACGTGCCGTTCCACGCTTCACGCTTATCGCTTCCGGAGTGATTTTAATTATCTCTTCTATCACCCGCGTCCAGGCGGAACCTGTCCGCAAAGATGCTGCCTTAACCCATCGATATTTGGAACTTCGCACGGTGCCGCCAAAGGACAATGAGGAAGAATCTGAGGACACTGCACAGACCTTTGAAGAAGAAGATTCTGATGAGTCGGTGAAGCAGAATTATGAATCATCTTCGGAAAGTAAGGCGCCCGCTCTCGATTTTTTCAGAAAGTATAAATCCCCGCGCAAAAAATGGGCCGATCCATGGAAAGTGGATACAGGACTCGAGTCCACACCGGAAGAAGATCCGTCCCTAGAGATGGTGACGCCATACCTTGAAGCGCTGCGGCGGTGGAAGGATTCTCCCTTCGCGATTAAACCTCGAGATTTGTACCGACTGCGCGATGACGAGCCAGGAAAGGAAGAGAAAGGGTTGGTACTGCCTCTGAATTCTACTTTGCAGATTACAGGACACAAATCGGTAACTGTTGAAATGAATCATACGCACTACTTCGGCCAGGGCGACATTAACCGCTTCGGGGGCGGGTACCAGGGCGGTTTCGGTTCTGGGCTGGATCTCGGACTGACCTCTTCTTACGGCTACGACAGCTATGACGATTTCGGGGGTGGGTTCGGCGGAGGCTATGGGAGTACCGGCTACGGCGGCGGTTACGGCAGTGGGTTCGGCGGGGGTTTTGGAACGACCCGTTTTGGGGGTGTACCCCGCGCCTCCGGACCGACTATCCGACAAACCCTTCAAGTCGGCCTGCACGGTCGAGTCGGGGAACATACACACGTCGAGGTTGATTATAGCGATTCCGGTGATGCATTCGGCGGCGGTTATGGCGGCTATGGAGGCTACAGCGGCGGATTCGGCGGTGCAAAGGAACAGAAAATTCGCGTGTGGTACGAGGGCGGACACGACAGCATCCTCAAAACACTGTCTTTCGGAGATATTACGCTGAATTTGCCAAACACTCGTTTCCTGAACGTCAACCGGAATTTATTCGGGCTGGAAGCTGTGGCGGCGTTGGGTGATGTCAAAATGACGGCGTTTGGCTCGCGCAGTAAGGGCATATCCGAGACGCGCCGTTTCAGCGGCCAGTCAAGGCGTGCGGGTTCGGGGTATGGCGGAGGAGTTCAGATTCCGGATGCTAACTACGTTAAAGAGCGTTTCTACTCAATCTCACTGGGAGAAGACGGCCTCCTCCACGGCTCCTATCCTCCAATCAAAAAAGGGAGCGAAGAAATTTACATTGATGATAACGTTGCGGGCAACAATCAAGGCGGCCAGCGGACGGTGCAGGGATATTTCAACCTCCAATTCCCGGGCCAGGACTATAACATCGATTATGAAACTGGAGAGATTGAATTCCTAACGCAAATTTCACCAAGTTACCGAATTGTCGTTGCCTATGAGTATCTCGGGGATGGCGGAGGCGTTGTAGGGAAACCGGGTAATGTCTTTGAGGATGAAAACGGCGATGGTTCGATTGATGAAGAGGGCGAAGAAGTTGGTTACGTCGTCCTCAAAGAAAAAAGTTTGCGCGGCACTGAAGCGCGCCGTGTGTACAGTCTCGGCAACCGAAATATCAACCCTCGCGATTATCAGATTGCAATCTGGCAGCAGGGCGGCAGTGAAGCGTTCGAGACGCCTGACGGACCGATTCCTTATATTCAAATCTTTGGACTAGATAGGAACGGAGATGGCGTTGTAGACCCGGAGTTTATTGATTTTGACCGCGGCCTCTTAATCTTTCCCAGTTTGCGGCCGTTTGTAATCGAAGAACCGGCCAGCCCGTACTACCCGTTCCGTGAACAACTGAACAACGAACTGATTTACCTTGAAAACCCGCGCCCCAGTGATCAGGTGTACACAATAGTGTGCGACTACGCCTACCAATCCGAAACTTACAACGTGGGTCTCTTTGTGATTCCGGGCAGCGAAAAGGTGCGCCTTAACAATCGGCTGCTACAGCGTGATATTGATTACACAATGATTTATGAGGTGGGGAGCCTCCGCTTCTTTACTAAACTTGATGAATATGATGAAATCGAGGTTGAATTTGAGCGCACGCCTTTCGGCAGCGCATTGCAGCAAACCGTCGCTGGCGTATGGTTGGAATACGCTTACGTTCCCAAGTCGAAGACGCCCGCCGAGGAAGATCAATCTAATCGATTTGACCGGTTAGGCGGCGGTCTTGATAGACGCGAAGAGAGCAATCGCTTTGGGCAGGGAGCCTCCTTTGGCGGTTTTGGCAATCAATTCGGCCGCGGCGGTTTTGGAGGCGGCTTTGGCAGCGATTACTCAAGCTTGGGCGGACGTTCCCGGCGGCGGCTTTACACGGGCGCAAGCTCGTATTTTAACCCGGTATTCCGAAAGGGATTTAGCCTGTCAACGGGCTATATTCTGAATACAGGGCAGAAACCGAGCCGTATTCCTGATGTGAACGATGCGCCGAATCGTCTGCAAGCGTTCAACGTCAATACGAGCTTCGGGCGTAGCTTCAACCTTGCATGGCTGTTCAATCCAATGCCTTTTGTTAACGTGAAGCACTTTCCACTGTCGATTGATTTCAGCGGCGAGACGGCATTCTCCCATAACAACCCCAACAGCGTGGGGGTCGCGTTAATTGATAGCATGGAGGGCGCGAGAGAGGCGACAAGCGTGTCTACGTTTAAGCATAGTTGGCGGGTTTGCAGTCCGCCCTTCATAGAAGAATTGACACCGGAGAATCGCGCTCTCTTTCGCGTCCTGCTAAGAGATAAAGACGATTCCAAGGCTGTCGGCAATTACATGCGGAACCGTGACGTACCGGCATCCTCCATTAACCCTTTCGCACTATCGACGGAGCAGCGTCTTGTAATGGAGGTCGGGTATGATTTTACGGATGTCATTGAAGAATGGGGTGGATTTTCTTATGGACTATCAGCTTCTGGGGCTGATTTTTCCGATCGAGAGGCGTTAGAAATTTGGTTGCGTGTGCGCGGCGATGATGATGTTACGTTATATCTCGATCTCGGTGTTGTCAGCGAGGACAGCGATTTTGACAACCGACTTGATTCCGAAGACCTTCCGAAGAGTCTGGAAGATACTAACGGGGACGGGAAAGTTGATACGCTAGACCTAGATTTGGAAAATTTGCCGCCATCTCAGAGATTCAGTGCGAACGGGTCGCTCGACACCGGCGAAGATGAAGGATGGGATTATAATGCTTCTCTCCAGCCGAGGCGAGTGGGCGCGGACAATAAAGAGTTCGATACTGAAGATTTGAACGGTGACGGGGTTCTGGACACAATCGACGCATACCTTGAGATTGCCATCCCCCTGAACGATATTCCGGAGGAGTGGGTCAAAAAGCGTAACCAAAGCGGTTGGACATTTTTGAGCATTCCGCTGCGCGAAGCGGTGTCTGCGGGTAGCCGTCTCCCGAACTTAGGGTTTGTGCAACACCTGCGTTTTTGGCTGCGGAAGAACCGCCCCGGCACTGTTAATGGAACTTTTGAGTGGGCTTCAATCGAGCTTGTGGGAAACCAATGGCAACAAGGCGTTGTCACTCAGCAGGGAAACGTTGTAACTGAGACGGCAGAAGTGTTTACTGTTGCCACGAAAGACAACTATAACTTTGATGATTATCAAGATGCCTACGACCAGATTAAAGACAACAAGGCATTTAAGAAACTCCATCCGTTTGTTTCGAGCAGTGTTTTTGGATTCCAACAGGAACAGCGCGAACAAACGCTGACTTTAACCTACAATTTACTACCGGGTTCTTTCGGGGTTACTTCGCAAAAGTTGCGGGGTCTTCGGCAGGGCGAGGGCCAAGATTTCTCAAAACATGATAAACTCAAGCTGTGGATTTACGGCGACAAGAGTTACTCCACGTTTGTGATGCGGCTGGCGCCGAGCATTCGCACCAATTACCGATCGTCCTTTTATTCATCGGGGTCCTTTGATGAACCGAGTCGGGAACCGGAGGAAGGGGTGAATATCTTTGAGAATCTTAACGACTTTTATGAATATACGCGCGTGATTGATTTTGAGGGATGGGAGCTGATAGAAATCGATCTGGAGGATGTGAAACGGAATGAGTACCCAGATTTAAACCTACCTGCGGCACAGGAGGAAGAATCACTTGACATCATTGAGGGGGAGATGAATGAGCCGGTCGATACAAACGAAACCGACGGCCATCCGGATGGGTTTGCCGTCCGTGGTACAAACAGTACGCAACTCTCAATTAAGAGCATTGGCGGAATTTTGGTCGGCATTCGCAACGACACGGAATATGAGGTTGGCGGGGAAGTTTGGGTAAACGAAATCCACTTGAGTGATCCGCTTGTACGGTCGGGCTGGGCGCGGCGTGCCAACATGTCTATAGAACTTGGCCCTTTTCTCAGTGTCCGCGGCGGATTTGCAAGACAGGACAAGGATTTTGAAAGTTCATCCGGACAAACAGGGCGTCAACGCCGGCAGGATCTAGGGTTTAGCACCACTAGCAACGATTACAATGTTGATGCCGATCTTCATCTTTTCCGCTGGCTGCCAATTACCTACTCCATCCGCGAACAGGAATCTGAGACGGAGAGCCGCCGCGGATCATTTAGCACCTTTCAAAGCGGGAAAAGCAGAACGCATAACCGTGATCTGTCTGCGCGCTTTAGTCCGCACCGATTCGTGCCTGCCTTAGGTTTTGCATACAATCGACAGAATTTCTGGAACGAACGCCAGGGGACTGAGGTTAGCAATCTCTACACATCCACATTCCGATACGGACTTGGCCAAATCTTTGGGCTTGATGTGCAGTACCGACACGAAGATGTTGAGGTCGATCCATTAACGGCAACAGAGTCTAGCGGCAGCAGTTTTTCATCTTTTGGTTATGGTTATGGGCGTAACCGAGACGAGAAAGTTGACAGCGGTTCGATTTCAATCAATATCAGTCCGGTTGCAAGTTTTAGCCTGAATCCGACATACGAGGTTAGCCGTACGCTCGAAAGGCGCGACGATAATCTGAATCGCTCAAGTGGATTTGGTTCGGCTAGTTTTGGAACACCGTTCCAAACAACGCCGGTAACAACCGACCTAACCGTTACGGATGAACCGGAGTCAACCGAAACCAAATCGGAGTTTACCATCGGCGGCCGTGAACATCGGCTGTCTTTGAACCCGCGTTTGAACCGCGATTTTTTTGGCGTTCGTCCAACAATCAGCAACCGCATCAGTTTCCGTGAAGACTGGTTTCGCGACCAGAAGAACGCCCGAATCAACGCGAATATACGCTTTGGGCTTAGCATGCGCCCAAGAGTATGGTTTGGATGGCTGTTCCGAGAGCCGAATACTGATACGATTGGGGACGGGATCGACAGACCGAATACGGAGGGATCAAGCGAACGAATAGGGAGTGCGATAGACTTCCATGGTTCTAAACAAACAGAGAAGGAGATAGATTTGAAGGGCAAAAGCCAAGAGACTCTCGACAGCTTTGAAGAAGAAATACAACTCGAAGAGAAACGGCAACGCGAGCTGGATCGGCTGGAGCGTATGGACGTTGATATGGACATGCTCGAAGAGGCAGAGAGCCAAAGGGGAGATTGGATTTCCCGAGACAAAGCTGAACTAGAGCGCAAGCTGAAGGAGAGGCAGGGCAAACAGGGTGATGGCCAATTCGGTCTACTTCGTCGAAGCATGGAGAGTCTTGCGTTAAACGCTGATGTTAGTTTTGATACGCAAGACTCCCTTCAGCGACTGGCACCGGGAACCTCAATTCGAGATATTCTGGAACTACCAGCCGACACACCGGAGCGCAGCCAATCTCGGCAGCGAAACCGGTATGGATTTCGCACTTCGGTCGATCCATGGTCATGGGTGTCGCTCGGCACAAACGTCTCCCGGAGCAAGGGTTTTACGAAATCGCTAAGCACTTCGTCTGACAACCTAACCGTAAGCTACGAAGGAAATCTCAAGCTGTTTAATGCCAACTCCAGCTTTCAGCTAAGATACCGGCATACGCAGCGGGATCAGAGTAACATCAATACAACTATTAACGAGAGTGTCTCCCAAGAACCGTCCGTCAGTTGGAGCCAGTCGCTGGGTGCTTCAACGAGGGGCGCGCTCGGTGTGCGCATGACAATGCGAGACCAGGTACGCGGCGGCGGAATTGACAGTTCGGCGTTGATAATCACGCCGAATCTCAGCATTGACTACAAGCTTCGTTTAGAGGGAGGTCTTCCGATACCGATTCTCGGGCGAATCCCTCTCAAGCACGATTTGGATCTCACGAATACGTTGTCTACGGTTATCCGCCGGGAGAACTATGGGAAGAATCGGGAGGAGAGATCGGAACGTTACGAGACGACGTTACGAACGCGGTACAACCTAAGCACACGCCTGACTGCGAATTTGAACCTCGGTCTCAGCTATAACAATGACCATGTCGAGGAGGGGCGGGATTTCTTATCAATTGCGAGTTCCGTGACGGTGCGCGGCGAATTTCAGTGAGATCAACCGACCGAATTTGGCTTGTGGGAGAGGCTTCCTAGCCTCGAAATTGACTACCTAAGATGATTTTTGTAGCTAACCCGACTCAAAAGTAGAAATTCCAATGGGCAGGCGACATGAATGCGGGGCAAGATGCCCCGCCTACGGTAGGTGTAGCGTCTGAAGTTGATTCTCGTAGCTAACCAACCCAAAAGGAGATTACAATGCACACGAAACATCAGGTTATCAGCGGTATCATTGGCGGTATTGTAGGCAGTATCATCACGGCGTTGGCGGTGTCGTCAGTCACTGCGCAACGCGATAAATTCGGGGATATTGAGTGCGCAAGTTTGAGAGTCGTTGATGCGTCAGGCAAGGTGAGGGTGTTTCTCACTACAAGAACATACGCAAGCGTGCTGGAAACCGACGCAAAGGTGAGTGTCATTGGTGATGAACACGGCGGGCGTGTCGGAGTCTTGGGCAAGGACGGGGAATTCCGGGTGATTCTCCAATCCGACGAAGACAGCGGGCGTGTGACTGCTAAGGGTAAGGACGGGGAATCGATGGCGTGGCTTGGTATCGGTGAACACGGCGGGATTGTCGAGGTCCGGAACAAAGACGGGAAACCGGTGGCGTCGCTCGATTACGGGTCAAACGGTGGTTTTGTCGGTGTCTTGGGTAGGGATGAGAAATCGGGGGTGGCGATTGGTATTAGTGAAGACGGCGGGGCGGTCGCCGTTACGGATAAATTAGGGAATGCTAAAATCCTTGACTGAAAAAGCAGTGCCAGTAGCCAGTGGTCAGTTGCCTGTAAAAAACAGTACACTGGCTACTGGCCACTGTCTTTCAACTGGCACTGCTTCTTCCCGTTTTAATCCACTGTGTGGCTATCAACGAGATTAACACGAAAACTGCGCCGCTAATGAAGATGACCTGATAGCCAAAGTGTTTCCATGCTAGTCCGCCGATTAGCGGTACCGCCACTGCAGCGACATGGTTCATGGTTACGCCCATCGCGAGCGTTGGCTTGAGATCGCTTTTCGGCGCGATTTTGTTCAGGTAGGTGGTTAGCGCGATTCCTCCAATAAACAAGAAATTATCGATACAGTAGAGGATATACAAATGGTTTGCATTATGCAGCACCGCATAACCAATGAACACGAAAAATAAGCCGATATAACTGGCGCTCAACATCTTGCGTTCGCCGAGTTTGTCGATAAGTTGACCTGCAATTGGAGCCACAACCAGCACTACGACCTGATTAATCAGGACGAGTTTAATAATCAGATTTCTATCGGTGCCATACACCTTGACAAGCGCGAATATCGCAAAAGTAATGAAAATTTGCCTGCGGCAGCCTTGAAGGAAGGATAATAGATAATAGAGCCAATAGCGTTTTCGAAGCACAAGCCGCGGCTCGCGTTCAGCTTGTAACTGGCGCGAAGCGAACATCAGAATTACTCCGCCGACTGCAACTACCCCGCCGCCAATTTGAAACAGCCCTTCAAACTCTAAGGCGTTCACAGCGAGCAGGCACAGCAGGATTGCCCCTAAAGTAGCAAAACTCTCCACGCTTCTCAATTGACCCAGCCATTTTCCCTTCTCGTCTCCCTCGGAGTAGGCTAGCGTCATTGCGCCGCGCAGGGGCAGCCAGGCGTGAAAGCCGATGCTCCATACAAACGAGTAGATGAGCACCTCCAAAAATACATTCGCCTGCGAGTATGCCGCCAACCCAAATCCCATGACGATGAGGGCAAATCCACTGAGAATGGGCGGCGCAAAATAGATGGTGATAGCGGTAAAGAACGCGTTGAGGAAGCCGGGCACTTCCCGCAGCGATTCCATATAGCCCAATTCAACGGAATCGATACCGATTCGATCCACAATGAAGTTGTAAAAGAGCGCCGTCTGGATTCCGAAAAACACGCCGGTACCAAATACGGCGCATGCCAACAACCGAAAATTGCGGCCCCAAGTTAACAATCGTTTTTCCTTTCAATGTCTGGGCGACCCCGAGAGGGAGTTGCTCTAAAAGCAGTGCCCCGCTGCCTGCGGCTAGTGACCAGTTTTTTTACTGACCACTGGCAACTAGCCACTGGTTTTATGATATACTATACTCGCCGCTCGATTCTTCTGAAACACAAGCTGAAATCGGCTAATACCTAATCCGTATAAATCCCTTTATTCAGTGTAAGATGTGTAATTTGAAACCGAGTTTTTTCTTCAAAACTTGGTTTCTGTAACGGAGCCAAATCCCAATCAAACCTGCATTAATTTTCCTAAACGGCAATTACGACTCTGGGAATCCTGAATTCTACAGAAATGAGATTGAATGGGGGTTGAGGAACAGATACCCATTAATCTGTGCTGATGCGGGGTTGCAGTGTTTTCATAACGTTAATCAGACCTTTGGCGCTCAGTTTGCCCCAACCGTTCTTATCGGAGATCTCGATTCATTGGATGAAGCCCAGACAATCAGCGGTATCGAACGTTTCCGAGCAGGCGGTATGCAAATAGTCCACGAGTGGATTGGCATGGTTGACAAGGACTATACAGATGGACAATTAGCGGCAGCTTATGCAATAGAGGAATTCAACTGCGCCCAGATTATCATCTACGGCGGGTTGCCTAAGTCGAATGGATATGAGACCGACCATTTCCTTGGGAATTTGAAACTCATGCGCTTCGGTTTTGGCGTATTTTCAAAAAAACTTGTGAAAGCCGTTAGCTTAAACCAGCCGCTATCACCAACCAGTCAAGGCGGCCGAATTGACGAATCACTTTCTGTTTCTCGGAATGCTTACCGTGCTGAAATGCGGGACGTTTTCCAAACGATTCATTTTGTAGTTTCGGATTTGACATTAGAACGAAAGAACGAGGGGTTGCAACGGGTCTCATTGGTTGCAGCGCATCCCCATGTGAACGTAGCAAGCAGCGAGAATCTACGTTGGGATTTAGCAGCGTTGCGAGTCGATCCGGACATGGACGCGGATGTCCCGAGTACGCTGCGAAACGAGTTCATACCGGATGCAGACAGCGCTGTGATTCAGCTCGACAAAGGTTCTGATCCGGTTTACGTTATCCATAACTGGTATAGCTAGTGACCGGTGTCCAGTATCCAGTAGCCAGTGACCAGTATCCAGAAAAAGCCTTGTTCTTTACTAGCCACTGTCCACTGGCAACTATCCACTGTTTTTTACTGGTCACTGACCGCTGGCCACTGCTTTACTATTGATTCGTAAAGCCGATGCAGTTTCTCGCCAATTCGCCGCCAGTCGTAATCAGCCTCGACACGCTTCCAGCCGTTTTCTCCGAGCTGCCGGCACATCTGTTTATCTCCAATGAGTTGAACGACGGCATCGGCAAAGCGCGCCGGTTCATCAGCGATGATAATTTCTTCACCGCCCGTTAGATTTAAACCCTCCTCCCCTACCGTTGTTGAAACAACGGCTTTTTCCATGGCGAGCGCTTCAAGGATTTTCAGCCGCGTGCCGCTGCCAATCCGCAGGGGTACGACGTAAACCGATGCGCGCGCGATGTACGGCTTGGTATCTTCGACTCGCCCGGTAACGATAATCCCCGGACGCTCTCCTAGTTTTTGCACTCGGTTCGTGGGATGCTGCCCGACTATGTAAAATTTGGCATCTGGGCGCCTGGCTTTAATCATTGGAAAAATCTCATCCGCGAAATAGATTACGGCGTCCTCGTTTGGATACCAATCCATACTACCGGTGAAGACCAGGGTGGCTTCGTCCTCACACGTGTGGTTTGGTTGATACAACTCCAAGTCTACCCCATTGGGAATAACTTCAATGGCGGCACTGGGAGCGATGCTCTGGAGTACAGCACGATCGGTTTCGGAGGTGCAGGCAATCGCATCGAATTTTGGCAGTGTCCGGTGTTCGTAGCGTTCAAAGAGGCATTTTTGTGTCCAGAATAGGAATTTTCGTGCGGGATTATTAGTCTGTTGACATAGGCGGTGCCAAATGTGTGAATCCACATTATGCGCGGTGAGCAATGTGGGCAGATTCGCCTTTACGCGATATGGAGCCGTATGCAGGTATTCGTGGTCAATCAAATCAAAGGTGTTTTGCGTCAACAGCGCATGCAATTCCTGTTTGAATGCGGGGAAATAGTAGCGGGCCACGGTAATGGGCTGCCTGTTTAAAAGGGCGCGTAAAACCGTGTTCGGGCGCAGCGGCGGCAAATTCGGAGATCGCTGCACCAGGTGGGCGTCAATCCCCAAATCGCGGAGGTAGGCAATTCCTTCATTATCCGTCGGTGCTGTTTCCAGCGCTAGCAGGGAAATCCGGTTTTTGGAGGCAATCTGTTTGAGCAAGTTCAATATGCGGATGCGTCCGCCATCGTTGGGCGGGAAGGGAACCGTGATAGATAGAAAAAGAATGTTCATGCTCCATTGCTTTCTGGCGGAAATGGCTGCTTTGATTATTCCAGAATATGGTCGATATGTCAAGATGTAAAAATCGGGTGAGATTCTGGCGCATTGTTTACATGAGAAGTTGGAGGTTGCGTAGAGCAGTGGGAAATAGCCGATTTCGAGGCGAGTCGATGTGGGTGGTTACCTTTTGTTGAATTGCACCGGCCCGCTTGTAGTGCGGGTTCATTGAAATCGTAGGGTAACCAAAAGGTAACCAAGAAAAAAGATCTGTAGGTCGTTTGAGTGGATAAATATGCGAAATGATTAGCATTGGTTATAGGGGAGATTTTAGACATTCACAGTATGCTGCAGTGAATCGGTCCGTTGATTGTATGAAATATGTTGCGGTGTGTTTGGGTCGGGACGGATTTGGATTTGGGAGAAGACTATCGCCTTCGCTATTCGCTCAGTTGATTGTTGGGTTTCGCTGTGCGAGTTTTTCCGAGGTCACAGCAATGGAATTGGGACATTGCGCGCACGGAGTGCCTTTAAGAAACCGAGTTTTGAAGAAAAAACTCCGTTTCAAATAAGGGTCGCGATTCGGAGATCGCTCCTACGGGGGAGGGGTTAAAACGTCATTTGCCGAAACATGAGTATGTATGGATGGAAGGATGTTGCGTATGCTATAATTGTAGGTGTTTTCGTATGAATACAAGCGTTCAGGATTATGGGATTTGACCTATGTTGTACAGTTGAGTGAGGAGATAGACATCAATAAATGCCAGCAGAGATAATTGACGGGAACCGGCTCGCCAAATCGATTCGAAGCGAGACGCGGCGGCAAGTGAAAAAGCTGAAGTTTACGCCCGGGATTGCAGTGGTGCAGGTCGGTGACGATCCGGCTTCAACGATTTATGTAGATTACAAACAGAAGGACTGCGAGCGCGTTCGTTTTCATTCGGAAGTTTACCGTATGAGCGAAAGGGCGACTCAGGACGAGGTAATTGACCGAATACAGACGTTGAACGGGCGCAAGGAGATACACGCGATTCTGGCACAAATGCCAGTCCCCGACCAGATTGATGGGCAGGCGGTAATTGACGCGATCGCACCGGAAAAAGATACAGACGGGCTGGGCGCAGCGAACTTGGGAAATTTGATGATAAACCGCGAGTGCGTGCTGCCGTGCACGCCGGCGGGGATTGTTCGGCTCATCGAATCAACAGGCGAGGAAATCGAAGGTAAACATGCGGTTTGCGTGGGGCGCAGCAGCCTTGTCGGGAAACCAATTGGGTTGATTTTACTCAACCGCAATGCGACGGTAACATACTGCCATTCGCGTACGCGGCATCTGGCGGAACAGACGCGAAGCGCGGATATATTGATTGTCGCGGCGGGCAAACCCGAAATGATTAAGGCAGATATGGTTAAAGCGGGTGCAATCGTGATTGATGTGGGAATCAATCGGCTTGAGGGTCGGCTAGTCGGGGATGTGCATTACGAGAGTGTCAAGGAGACGGCGGGGTACATTACGCCGGTGCCGGGCGGGGTTGGTCCGATGACTCGTGCGATATTGCTAGAAAACACGTTGAAACTAGCGATTTCTCAGTGCGGCTAAAGTTATACGCGTTATCGGTTCATATTTACACAATGGGGCGATTGTCTGATTGTAAATCGAGGCTGGGAAGCCTCTCCTACAAAACGATGTGCTCAATCCTGAGGTATCCAAAGGAAAGAGACCACCTTGTTAATGCGGGGCAGGAAGCGAGAATGCTCGATAATGAGCCGGTCTGATTTTGCGGGACACCAGCATGACAGGGGCACCTTCCCCCGTTTGTCCCTAGTTTCATTAAGCGAGGTATCAGCGAGGGAAGATGCCAACGCCTCCGGGTGAAGCGGCTTGTTTTTAACAAGGTAACAGTCGCTATTTCGGCGAAAGTCATCTGAATAGGCGAAATATTTAATTTGTCGATTTTCGGAGAACACGATAGCGCAATTATGCGGGCTCAATCGGGTGTAGCGAATTGCCGTGCTGGTAAGGGAAGTGGCGTAACGGGCGGAGAGCGCGTCAATTGCGGCTAGGCCGACGTTCGGCAGATTCTCGGCGTCCTCCTGAAAAAACGGGGATGGCATCAATAACTCAACGGCAAACTGGTTAGCGCGCTGCTCTTCCGGGCCGCGTGCGTTAAAGAAGCCTAGTTCGCCTCCGCGGCAGCGCCGATCTCCGGTTGCCTCCCGATCCAGGTGATAGTGCCCCAATTCGTGAGCGATAGTGAACCTTTTTCTGGATTGAGACTGAATCTGGGTGTTGATGAGTATGCCCCAGGTATCTCCGACCCGCATTAGGCAGCCGTCATATTGGCTTTCCATGTCGCGTTCCCAGATGACAATCTCAAGTTTTTTAGCAATATTTTGGGGCTGAATCGGTAGGGCATGAATGTTTAACTCTTGCAGCAAGCGACGCGCACATTCAGCGGGATGACGAGAATTGTATGACAGCCCGTGTGCAACGTTAGACCAGTTAAGGGAATTTCGTCCAGCCATCTTCAGTCCGCAAATACTTTGCTTCACTCACTTTCATTTTTAGCTTTGAGAAATTCATAAAATTCAAACATCGTCTCTTTGTCTTTCTCGGGGAATTCCATGATGCCGCGAAACATGATGCTGACTTTCGGATCGGCTAAAAGGTCGTCGTAGCCTTGTTCCTTTTTGCCGAGTAGATAGTCGGTAGTAACTTTCAGGGCATCGGCTAAACTTGAAAGTGTATCGAATGACGGCTTACGTGTGCCGGATTCAAACTGGGATATTGCCGCAGGTGTCAGATTCGCTTTCTGCGCGAGCTGGGTCTGCGTCATCTTAAGTTTTAACCGGCGATTGTGAATACGTAGCGCAACAGACATAATTAATCCTTTCTTTATATTTGGAATGATGAAAATAATTACGTAATGCGGTCTACGGCATACGGCGTGTGGATGCTACTTTAGAACCAGAAGTGGGACATTAAAATTAGCTGATCTACGCCTCGAAGTTGCCGTGAATTATTGTCGGTCCGGTTCTCATTCTCAATGTTGAGCCAATAGAGCAACTCAAGGGAACCACTCTTCATAAACGTGTATTGTGCGGCGATTGTTACACGCTGTTGGGCATCTCCTAATATCTTTCGATTTGAATCAAACAGGCCGTAGCGGCCCGACAATACGAGCCCCCGCATCAAATGATATTTGGCTCCGACATAGTAGCCTTTGGAGTCGATGTCCTCATCCTCAATAATTATACTTTCACGTCCGTGGAAGTTACCGCGAATATTGAATTCACCTTCAAGGACTAAATCTCTTTGGAAGATTGGGTCTTTGTGAACCGCGGTCAGAAACGTACCAACGGTCATGGTGCGCTGATCCCGCGATTTATTGCGCAGATAGGAAACACCCGCGCGCAGCGGACCCACGTTGCCGCCCGCAGTCGCAACCCACGCCTTGTGGTGGTTTTCATCCACATCGGCTGAGCGGCCGCCGGAGAAGATTGTCGCGTTTCCACCGTTGAATACGGCTGCGTTATAGAATAAGCCGCCGTATGAACCGCCGAATTCAATCCCAACATCCCGTTTGTTCGATCCAAGATTGTATCCGCCTTTAACGAGGATGTTATGGTCTTTTTGTTTGAGGCCGAACGGAATTCGGAATTGGCCGACTTTAACGTAGAGGTGTTCGGGAATTGCATCGACGGTGGCAAAAGCGTTGAGCATTGCGCCTAAGTTGTTGGACAGGGTCAATCTGAGTTTATCGGACGCCTCTGCGTTGACGGTTAGTTCCCCCTGCATCATCAAGAAGCTATCAACGGAGGAGTGGCATGAGGCACAGTTGGCGAGCGTCTCCTCTTCGTGAACGACATCGGTCGTCTTGATGTAAGCGGTGCGAATGTCCACTGCGGTTGTTAGCCTTTGCGCGATTTCTTTCGCCTCAGCCATTAGCGACTCGGGGTCGAAATCTTGAGGGAACTCGAAGTAATTTTCTTCAAAAACTTGTCCGACAGCGTTGCGCGGGCCGCCGCCAGCGGGATCGATATGGCAGAAAATACAATCCTTATCTTCCCGCGCTGCAAACTCCGGGCGGGCTGCACTATCAAGCGCGGCAAAAGATATCAATAATACACAAAGCGACAGCCCCAAAAGCAGGTGTCGATAATTACCTGTCAATTCATCGGTCTCCTATATTATGTAAGTTACGGTTTTTCCAATCGCGCCGTGCGGTTGGAACGATGCAATGTCCGATGGGGTTGTTTTCTGTTGCAGTGCAAAGATGATGAACGGTTTGAACGGTCAGCGTCCAATCTTCATCAAAGGGACATTGGAATTTGAATATGTATGGTTTAGGCTATTGGCGGTCTCATGTTTTCGAGGAGGCCGCCAAGACATTTGGAATTTGCCTATTAGAAAGATTCCTGCCAAAAAACCGCCGATGTGCGCCAACCAAGCCACTGCAGCATCTTGAGATGAAAGATAAACAAAATTAAACAATTGCACTAGTATCCAAGGCACAAGCACAACAATTGCCGGCAATGAGACGATATAAATTAGAAACAGGCATCGAATACGGGATTTGGGGCGAGCGAAAAGGTGGGCGCCCATCACGCCGGCAATTGCGCCGCTTGCGCCGATCAGAGGCACGTCGGAGTTGTAGTGAAATACAACGTACAAGAGAGTGGCTGACACCCCGCATAGCAGATAAAAAAAGAAGAATTTCATTCGTCCAATTGCATTCTCAAGATTGGGGCCGAACGCCGAGAGATACAGCATATTACCTATGAGATGGACGAAGCCCCCTTGGAGGTTATATGTATCGTGCAGAAATAGAGAGGTGATTAGGGTTGGACGCGATAAGTCCGGCAATTGCGGAAAAACGAGGATAAATTCGCTAATCCTTTGGGGTATAACGCCGAAATGTAAAGAGAGATTCAAGCCGCGATAATGCCAATAATAGAGCTGGCAGGCAAAAACGAGGATATTGGCAGCAATTAACAACTGCACTGCGCTAGGTAGTTTAGAAGATTTTTCCGCCCGAGGCGGACTGGGCAATGGAATTAACAAGATACGGTTTCCTTATGTCGATTGATGCAAGTTGACGATTAGAATAATCAGTTAACGCCCGGATTAAAACGATTTATATGTTGTGCGCAAGTATACAACGTAGAAAGGTGTTAGATGATTTCACATTTTGCTAACTTTTGTACCCGGTTGCGTCAATTGCATCAACGTCAAATCGATCAATAATGCCCATTACAAGTTCTCTAATCGGTGCATCTTGGACGCCAAAGACCTCCTGAGCCACGCCCGGCCCTGCCCCAACGAGGACGATGTCGCCTTCGCCGGCTCCGACGTAATCAACAGCGATTGTCGGGGTTTTGACGGGTTTGGATTCTAAATTCAAAGGTTGAATGAGTAATAGGGTTCGATTCTCGTAAGCAGAGTGTTTAATCACCGAGACAATCTTACCGATTACTTCTGCGATATACATCTTTAATCCTCTGCTTTTGCTACGGTCATGGAATCCACGATTCCGGCAACAGCAACGTCGACGGGCATTTCACGCCCCGACATTACGCCAATGGCGTCACCGCCCGTGACCATATAGATGGTATCGCCATAGCCGGCGGCGCCGTGCGGGTCAACCGCGATAAGGGGGGATGCCACAGATTTGCCGTTCGCATCGAGAGGTTGTACAACTAGCAGCCGCGTCCCGGTTAAGCTCGGGTCTTTTTGAGTGGCAACCACAGTTCCGATGATTTTTCCAATATCCATGGTACTTGCTGGGGAAGGGTATACTATTTGATGTTTAGCGCTGTCATTTTACACGAATTTTGGATTGATGTCAATCGGTCTGCCGGATAATAAGGATTTCTTATCCTTGTATTGGGTTTTGGTGACAATTCACTGCAATCGGTCAATTAAGAGTAGTGCACAAACACATAACCCTTTCGTAGGGGTTGGGTTGCCCTACCCGTCATTCACACATCAGACGCGATTTCACACGGTTCAACCTGCATGGTTGGGAGTTGATTGCATACGCCGGTCAGTGGGCGAGGGAACCTAATAAACACTATCGCCCTCGCTATTCACTCGGTTGATCCCCTACGGTTACAATTTGCGAATTCAAGTTTGCTTGGATTGAATTGACCTGGCGAGGGGGATGTGCTAAACTCACGGCGTGTAAATTTGTTGGGAGTTAAGGGAAAAATATGGAAAGTGCATCGTTTGCCGCCATTGACGTTGGATCCAACGCAATGCGGCTGAAAATTGTTGAAGTGCGGGGAGATGGGTCCGTTGAACCAATTTATCAATGCCGCGCCCCTGTGCGTTTAGGGCATGAAGTTTTCTTGACGGGTTTTTTAGCTGAAGACGCGATCCAGAAAGCGATTGAGGCGTTTGGAGAATTCCGAGATGTCCTCAAGCGGTCGAAAGTCCATTCCACCCGCGCCATTGCGACTAGCGCGGCGCGTGAAGCTATCAACGGCGATAATTTTGTAAAACGCATTTACAGTAGTTCAGGCATCCAATTGGAGCGAATTTCCGGCGGGGAGGAAGCCCGCCTGGTGCAAATCGCGGTAACCCGTAAAATCAATCTGCACGACAAAATCGCGCTGGTCATCGACATTGGGGGCGGAAGTGTTGAGTTCGATGTCATCGACCACGGTTCGATTGTCTACTCCAACAGCCTGCGATTAGGAACGGTGCGGTTGTGCGAGACCTTTTTGCGAACTGATACCATCTCCGACCTTCAGGTATTACTGCTAAAGGCTTACATGGAGCAACTGCTTGAAACGACTTTGGATGCAATCAACACTTACAAAATTGATTTGGTGCTGGGCACCGGCGGCAATGTTGAAGAGATTGGCAGACAAATCGGGATGGCTGAAATCGAAGGTAACGGTTTTCCGGAAGATGTTAGTTTTATTCCATTGCGTGATTTTCGGCGTTTCGTCAAAGAGATTTCCAAACAGAGCGTGGGTGAACGTATAAATCGGTACGACATGCGCGCAGATCGGGCGGACGTCATTCTGCCGGCATGCCTAGTGCTCACCGAAGTGCTGAGTAATGTTGTAGGTGCGCGAGGGCTATATGCCGCGAATGTCGGGCTCAAGGATGGCGTGCTTGCAGAGATGGTCGACCGCTTCCGAAATTCGTGGGACACGACATTGGAAGAAGGGGAAATCTTGAAAGCGGCGGCCGCACTTGGGCACAAGTACCAGTTTCATGTGGGGCATGCACAACAGGTGCGTTATTTGGCGGAGTTACTATTTGATCAGTTGCAACCTCTGCATCAGTTGTCACTAGAATCTCGAATGCTTCTGCGTGTAGCTGCGACACTGCATGAAATTGGCGGATATATCAATTCGAGCGCCCACCATAAACATTCGTATTACTTGATATCAAATTCGGAGGTTGTTGGGCTTCACCCACAGCAACTTGAACTCATCGCCAATATCGCTCGTTATCATCGCAAAGCGTTCCCCAACGAACAGAAGCACGCTCATTTTCAGGCGCTTTCGATTGCGGACAAGGAACGGGTAACGAAGCTGGCTGCTATTTTGCGGATTGCGGATGCACTAGACCATCAACACAAATCGGTTGTTCAGGGCGTGAAAGTCAATATCCGCGAGGATGCCATCGAGATTGATGCACAATCTCTCGACGCATGCCTTTTGGAAAACTGGCACCTTCAAGAAAAAGGGCGCCTGTTCACACATACGTTTGGGCTAGCGATTCGTCTTTTGGTGAATGGGCAGCCCGCGGCCCCGATTAATCCAAACGGTTCGAAGTAAAGATTGGCCGGGGAAGGTTTTAATTCCCAATAATAAAGTAAAACCTATAATTACCTATACACTGCGGTAGATGCGGTTGGAAACCTCACCTACCGAAACATGTGTAAATATGAATGGAATTGAATATAGAGGCGGCGGATGAAAAGAGTCCAACTACGTGAAATAGCGCACAGCCGATCGGGCGATAAGGGAGATGCGGTGAATCTGTCGGTCATCCCGTACCGGGAGGAAGATTACGAGCTAGTGTGCCGTGAAGTCACGGTGGAACGGGTTCGAGCATTGTTCAAAGACATTTGCCACGGCGAGATTGTACGCTACGAAGTGCCGAACGTTTCAGCGCTGAATTTCCTACTCGAAAATTGTTTGGGGGGCGGGGTGACCAAATCGTTAGCGCTCGATATGCACGGGAAGTCATATTCGTTTCTGTTGTTGAGTATGGAAATCAATGTGCCGGAATGAAGGAGGTTTACGCTCAGGAATGCAGACTACGGGAGACAAGATAGATTTAGATTGAGCTATGTGTTATCTTTTTCGCTTCCAGCCGCCGCCTTGGGTAATAATGATGCACTGGTTCGCGCCGATGTTTTTTAGGTGTTGCTTTTCTCCGTTTGGCCATCGGATTTCTATGTTCGAAACAGCGGCGGCCTTACCGAGGCCAAACAGGAGTTTAAGTTCGTTTTGCGATAAATAACCTGAACCGCTACGGACCTCTTTCATTTGGGAAAATTCACCCATATTGAGCGTCACACGCGCACCGATTGCGTCTGTGACTCCATTTGTTCCAATTAACTTGACAGCCAACCAATTGTTCTTGTTTGCCCCATCATTGCGCAAGAGGCGGGGGCGGCTGTTGGAGTTGGTTACCAGAATATCAATGTCTCCGTCCAAATCGTAGTCGGCGAACGCCGCGCCGCGGCTGACATCCTCCAGCCGCATGCCGGGACCTAGTTGGTTGGAGATTTCAACGAAAGTGCCGTCTCGATTATTTCGGAACATGAAGTTTCGCTGCACATAGGTGCCGTCTTGTCCCATCTCTTCGAGATTATCGTGGAGGTGTCCGTTGGCGACAAACAGGTCTAGGTAGCCATCGTTGTCGTAGTCGATAAATTCTGTCGCCCAACCGAGATATGGATAGCTAACAATCGCCGTTTTCGACGCGGACGACACGTCGGTGAAAAAGCTAGCTTGGTCATTACGATAGAGCGTGTTTGCCTGATCTGCGTAGTTAGTAACAGTTAAATCCAACCACCCATCGTTGTCCCAGTCGCCAAAAGCTGTGCCCATACCGTTCTCGGCGACACCAACGTCGCTGAACGCGACGCCGATGAAGAAGCCGACTTCTTCAAATTTGCCGTTGCCTTTATTCTTGAATAAGAAGTTCTCTGTAGAGTCATTGGCGATGTAGATGTCCGGATACCCATCATTGTCGTAATCGCCCCACACCGCCCCCAAGCCTTTCCCGTCCGGATTGTAAATTTCAGAATTCCGCGTGACATCGGTGAATGTGCCATCACCATTATTCTGATAGAGTGTATCGGGCAGCCCTGGAAAATCGTCAGGTTGGCAGTAGCCTCTGATCCCCTTATCCTTTCGACCGCACCATGGGTTGTTTTCAATACTAAACTCAATATAATTGACAACATAGAGATCGAGGTCTCCATCGCGGTCATAGTCGGCGAATGCACAACTGCTGCTCCATTTCGGTTCTCCCACGCGGGCGTCCTCTGTTACATCGGTGAAAGTACCATCCCCGTTGTTTCGAAAGAGGACATTTGCACCGAAGTTTGTAACGTAGAGGTCGAGATTACCGTCACCATTGTAATCGCCGACTGCGCAACCGTGCCCGTAGCCGGTGTCGCCCACACCTGCCTTTTCGGTTACATCAGTAAAGGTACCGTCACCGTTGTTTCGGTAGAGTTGGTTGATTGGCACTTTTGTGCTCTGATATCCCGGTAAAGGGGCGCCGTTTACGAAATACAGATCCGGGTATCCATCATTATCATAGTCAAAAAATGCAGCGCCGGAACCAATGGTTTCCATGAAAAATTTTTGTCCGCTTCGCCCATCGACATGATTAAAATGGATGCCCGCAGATTGCGTAACATCGACGAATTGAACGTCGGCATCCGCGGCAGCGAATGTGCTGGCAAGAAAAAGCGTAAGGCAATAGATTGTGAACAAGAGGCTGTAGGCGTGGAATTGAACGCGTGTGCCGGGTGTTGTGATCCAACTGCGGTTATTGGCTGGCATTTGGGAGGGAAAGCATTGGAGCGAGATTTGCATGAGTTTAAAATAAATGCCGCGGTTCGGGGAAAGTTTCTAGGTATTAAGATGCCGCGATTTGGACGTAGTTCTTGCTAATGAAGAAGTCGCGATTCGGAGATCGCTCCTACAGTCTTTAAGCGAAATATTATACGTGGAAAGGCTTCCTATTGCAATAGAAATTCGGCTTTGCCATTCTGAGCAAAATTCGGAGTTTGTGCTGAATTGGAATCTTCTGGGTGGGCATTTATACGATGAGTGATTTACGATCGAGGCTAGGAAGCCTCTCCCACAAACCGATAAGGAAAATTTATCATTTTTGATAACATGGCAATTGAAGTGTATGCCGCTGGAAATTTCAAAAAAATCCTTCAGTGTATTGATGTAGTTTGCTGATCTTGACAAAAAGCTGAAATTCGTGTAAAATTTTGTTTGGAGGAGGCTTACTTTGAAAAGTACGAACGACTGTGAACCAACCTTGACCGATACGCAGGTATTGGAATTCTGCAAGAACGGCTATGTAATGTTGGAGGCCGTTGTTCCAGATGAGATTAACCGGAAAACGTTTGAATTCATTGAAAACCATGGCCACGGCCCCCTTCTGCAGGAGGAGTGGTTTGTGGACGAGGTGCTGCTCAATCACCAGGCAGCGGGTGCGGTGCGTTCATTGCTGGGCAAGAACTTTGCGCTACCCAAGGGGATGGCTAACCATCGAATGGAATGCCCGGCTCCAAATCAGAATTGGCACCGCGATGGCGGCTCACGTTATGCGCCGGAACTGAATCATTTGCAGGTATTTTATTACCCGCAGGATGCACCGGTGGAGATGGGACCCACGGAAGTGGTGCCGGGTTCCCATTTTTTCTTTTGCTTACAGAGTTGGATGTCGCACTACGGAGGGATTCAAGGCAGGGTTAAAACCGCCGCGCCCGCAGGATCGATTTTTCTCACGGTTTATTCGATATGGCATCGCCGTTCGGCGTCCACAGCAAGCGGTATTCGTAATATGCTGAAATACTGCTACTGGCGAACGACGCCGCCGCAGCG
The DNA here is from genome assembly GCA_028819845.1 of Candidatus Poribacteria bacterium. GTDB lineage: Bacteria > Poribacteria > WGA-4E > WGA-4E > PCPOR2b > JAPPKS01. The sequence goes on from JAPPKS010000021.1 coordinate 103,486, forward strand.
GGATTGGATTATCGAACCCGACTTTGACTTCGGGCACGATCACACCCCTATATACAGTCTAGACGGTCCCAACTTTCGGCAGCAGTTTCGCGATTGGTATGACGCTGCGGAGATGTTTTACTGGCTCTGCGGATTAACTGATGAATTCAAAGCGGTTTTGGGCGGCGAAGGTTGGCCGCCGGGTTATCCAATCATGTGGAAACCTAAAGGATTTCATAGACAAGTTCCCGCGTCAACCGGATAGGCATAGTTTATCACCTGAATATTGCCCCGGATAAGCGTTGCTAGAGAATTTCAAACGGATAGTGCCATGCGTTCAAGCGCACATGGATGTGGAGGGGTGTTTTTTGCCCACTCTGAGATGCGAAACGTGCACCGTGTTCAGGTGCGGAGTTGAGGGATGCCCTTGTATTATCACTTGACTTCAAGAAATCGTACCTATTTCATCATCGGGGCTTTTTTTACAGTTATCTTGCTGAATTTTGGCAAGACGGCGGCAGCCCAGGGTGTATCTCGTTTTGACAAGGCAGTTGCTCAATATCAGCAAATACGCGATGCGAATCCAGGATCTATTGATGCCCACCTGAACCTGGGCCTAGCGTATGTGTCGTTGGGCGCTATGGACGAAGCGGCCGAAACGTTCAAAAGCGCGCTGCGATTGGATCCGAATGACACGGCTGCTTACTACTGCTTGGGGGGAACCCATTTGCGGCAGCGGCACTACGAAAAAGCCATAGATGTATTTGAACAAGCCATTCGGTACTTTCCTGATTGGGCTCAAGCCTATGCACAGTTGGGGATGGCTTGGTTTCGGCAGCACGAATATGATGAAGCGGAAACCGCATGGAAAAAGGCGTTTAACCTGATGACGATGTCGAAATCTCGAAACTATCGGCTTGAACCGTCCTCAGTTATCCAGCGGCAATCTCGGATGAGTCCGCTGACCGCGGGCATGGTGAGTTACTTTCTAGGCCGAGTCGCATTTGAGTATGGGCGGGTTGATCAGGCGGCTGCATACTACCGGCAATCAATCCGCCTGGAACCATCTCTGGCAGAAGCGCATTTCCGGCTTGGACTGGTCCACATCCGGAAGGAGGAGGGCAGTGAAGCGGAGCGTGCGTTTCAGGAGGCAATTCGTCTTGACTCTCAATTGACTAGCGCATACTACCGGCTTGCGCTGCTACATTTTAAGCAGGGCAAAAAAGCGGAAGCAGAAGCGGAGATGAAGAAGTTCCGGCAATTGCGGGACGATCAGGTAGATGAACTCGCGGTTCTGCGTGCATCTCAAGGGAGGGAAAAAGCCGCCGCGTTGTCGAATCTGGGCTGGAAATACATTCACGAAAAAAAACTCGATGCGGCGCTGCAGCAATTTGAACAAGCACTTTGGCACGATCCGGATATCGCAGCAGTACATAACGGACTAGGTTATATCTATGCTACCCGAGGACAACTGGAAGAGGCGCTTAAAGCGCAGCAGCGCGCGGTCGAGTTGAAGCCCGATATGGCTTCAGTGCACAGTGGGTTGGGGCTGGTTTGGCTTAAAAAGGCGCAAAGTTCAGACCGGCAAGAAGACTATGAAAAGGCGATTTCTTCCTATCGCAAGGCGGCCGGGTTGAAGCCGGACAGCCCGCAGACGTGGCTGAATATTGGTAGTATCGCATTTCAACTTGAACTATTCGAGGAGTCTCAAGCGGCTTACGAAAAACTTCTGACTCTTGAACCAGATCGATTACAGATTCGCTTAAGACTGGCGCATGCTTATTTTAAACAGGGGGATTTTCAGCTCGCTGCGGGTCATTACCGGGAAGTTATCAAGCAAGACCCAAGTCTCGCGGAGCCATACTATAGACTAGGTCTCATCGCGCTGGATAAGAGTCAATTTGATGCAGCGGTGAACAGCTTCGAGGCCGCGGTGAGGTTACAGCCGGAAATGATTGAGGCGCACTATTTCCTCGGTAGAATTTTTTTGAGTCAAAATCAGATTGATGCGGCGGCGGAACGCCTGAATACTGCGGTAGCGCTGCAACCGGACATGTTTGAGGCGCACTATTACCTCGGTCTAGTCCATTCAGGGCAGAACCGGGTTGGCTTGGCAGAACAGGCATATCAGCGTGCGATTGAACTGAACCCTGCTTTTGACCCTGCATATGAACGGTTGGCGCATTTATACGGGTCCCGGGACGCGCACCTCGAAAAGGCGTTAGCACTTGCGGAAAAGGCTGTCGAACTTCAACCGGATTCAGCCCGTTATTTAAATACGCTGTCGTGGTTGCATTACCGGAACGACGACTATGCGAATGCGGAGGACGCCATTCAACAAGCGCTCTCCTTGCAGCCGGAAAACCGAACCTATCAAGAGGGTCTTAAAGCGATTCAAAAGGCACGACAGGAACAGAACCGGGATTAACCAATTAAACGAATGGATGGTGAGCGTGATAGTAATTACTGGCAGTTAAGGTTGTGGAAATCTATCGCACTCACTATTCGTTCGCTTGATCCCTTGTTATTTACACGGTTGATTCGTTTAAATTGTATGCTTGACATTTCCAAGTGCCGAGCGGCGGCTGCGAGGTTTTTATGAGCGGAGCTGTCTCGATTCGGAGATTGCTTCTACAGTGGGTTGGTTGTGGTGATGGATTTTGCTGTATACAAGGGGGAGAATCAAGATGAAATACATTCGCACTCCAGAGGATTCAAAAGGCACTTTCACGGGATTTGGCGATGACACGGTCCCGGGGATTGCTCATGAAGAGGCGGGGTATTCGGTAATTATCGCGGGGCCTGATGAATTATACGGGCAGGAATTGAATCAGCTTTCGACAAATCGATTGATGATTGGCATTCATACATGGCCGCCGGGCAAGACACACGGCAGTCACCACCATCCCAAATGGGAACAGTGCTATTACGTTTTCGCGGGCAAGGCGGAAATTACTGTGGGTGATGAGAAAAAGATTGTGGGGCCGGGCAGTTCCGCATACATGCCGGCGAAGGTCGAACACGACATCACCGCGATAGGTGATGAACCGCTGGTGGCGGCGGTAATTGGTTGTGTGCTGGATGATAACGAGGTGAGCTAGGGGCGCTCACTTTGAGTCTTGAGTAGGCGCGTGCAGCGCCAAACCTGACAACATTTGTGCTGGCAAATTGAACTGAAGAGGCCGAATGTCCACAACCGGTAAGGTCAAAGGCTAGGAAATTAAAAGCCGCGTATTGAAAATCTGTAATGAGGTGATAAAAATGCTGTCCCGAGAAGCGTCAATGCCGACTGTGTACTTCAGCATACTGTTGTTGATTCACGCCGTGCTCGCGGCGGGTACCGAAGCGCAGGCACCTGAAAAACCGACCATCGCAGTCTCCAGCGATTCAGGAGGCAATAATGCAATATGGTATATAGACCCCGATGGCGGCGACCCGCGCTCAATTCTGAAAATCGAAGGCGCTCCGCTGTCTTGGGGGATGGAGTGGTCGCCGGACGGCAGCCAGATTGCGTTCCACACCCAAGTGGGAAAGAATGTGGATGTCTACGTGATGGACGGCGACGGCGAAAAACTCAAAAGACTAACTGACCATGAGGGGGAAGATAGCTGGCCGACGTGGCACCCTAGCGGCAAGCGGCTTGCGTTCGCGTCCGACAGGGATGGAAACCTTGAAATCCAGGTGATGAATCTAGTGGGTAAGGTTTTGGAAAACCTCACAAACGACCCCGCCCCGGACACTCAACCCACCTGGTCACCGGACGGCCGGCAGATAGCCTTTGCTACCAAGCGGGGTAAATCGCTTGGCGACATCTGGGCGATGGAAGCGAATGGAGATGAGCCGCGGAATCTGACGAATACTCGCGGGAAGGAAATTCAACCGAAGTGGTCACCGGACGGCAAGTGGATTGTTTGGTCCTCGCAAAGGAATGGAAACGGCGATATCTTCGTGATGGATCCCCAGGGCGAGAATCTCAGGCAGATTTCCGGGGTTCGGAAAGACGCTATTGGACAATGGGATGACCGCGAGGTTTCGTGGTCGCCTGACAGTAAAAAGGTAGTCTACATCAGCCGCAGTCCCATCTTTATCGCGGAGGTAGACAAGGATGATGAGCTAGTTGCACACCCGATGTTGCCGGATATCGGGGTAATCCACGGCTCTCCAGCTTGGTTTGACCCTGATTTTGTCCGAGCGTTTTCCGTTTCACCGGTTGAGAAACGCCCGTTGGCGTGGGGGTGGCTTAAAAAGTTAAGACGAGGCAATTGATGACCGCTGGTGCTAGCGTGCATGGGGCACTGGGGAAACTTCCCCGCGGCTTGCGGCGGGAAGGTGAGGCTTTTTGGCGTTGGGCTAACGCGGGCGAGATAGGGAATGCGCAGATGCAAGACCTCCGAAATTCGACCATGCGGAAAGTATGCGCCGGTCTGGTTTTCTTGGCGACCATCATCCTGCCGGCGATTGCGCTAGCACAGAAAGCGCCCGACAAACCGACTATCGCGGTTTCCGCTGACCCGCGCGAGGGAGGCACGATTTGGTTAATTGACCCCGATGGAGCGGACCAACGCGCCATTCTAGACATAAGTGGAAACCCGTTGCCGCTAGGATTGGCGTGGTCGCCGGATGGCCGAAAACTGGCGTTTCACACGGAAGTAAATGGAAATGTTGACATCTATGTAATGAACGCCGATGGGCGTAATCTCAAACAGCTCACCGAAGCGCCTGCAGAAGACAGTTGGCCTCAATGGCACCCCGGCAACCAGCGAATTATCTTCACGTCTGACCGGGACGGCAATTTTGAAATTTACGTGATGACGGCGGAGGGTGAAGTCATTGAAAACCTAACAGATGACCCAGTCATTGACATTGACCCCGCCTGGTCGCCGGATGGCCGAAGCATTGTCTTCTCTTCTAAGCGAGGGAAAACGCTCGGCGATCTTTTCGTGATGGATGCGAACGGTGAAAACTTGCTTAATCTCACCAACCATCGTGCTCTAGATACGCAACCCAAGTGGTCGCCGGATGGCTCGCAAATTCTCTGGACATCCCATCGCGATGGAACGGGTGATATTTTTCTAATGGACGCCGACGGCGGGAATGCTGCGAAACTCAATGCCTTCGCCGCACCACGCGACCATTGGGAGGAACTTGAGCCCACTTGGTCTCCCGATGGGGGGATGGTTGCTTACGTGACGGCTGGGGGCGGGGATAGTTTCATTATCTTGGCTATCGCCGGGGCTGATGAAGCAGAGCAAGGGCGGTTGCAGATTGGTGCACGAACTCGGTCACCTGCATGGTTCGACCCCGACTTCATCGGCGCATTCGCCGTTTCCCCTGCGGCTAAACGCATTTTAACTTGGAGCTGGTTAAAGCGGGTAGTTCATGGTAATTGACAATTTGCCGTATGATAAACGATGCGCGCGTTGATCGACAGCATTGCACAGGAGATGTTCAATTAACTCATTTCAGAAAGCACGCAAACGATGGACGGAAAAACGGTACTGATTACCGGCGCTGACGGCGGCATTGGGAGAGAAATTACCAAAGCTCTCGCTAAAAAAGGTGCGGCCATTGTCATGGCATGCATCGATCTAAACGATGCTCGACCTGTGTACCAATCGATTAAACTGGAAAGCGGGAACACGAAGGTTGAGATGATGCAGGTTGATTTGGCATCGCTCGCTTCCATTCGTGAGTTCGCCGATGAATTATCGCAGAAATATAACCATTTGCACGTGTTAATAAATAATGCGGGCATCTTTCGCCCTGAAAGGGAAGAGACTCCGGATGGATGTGAAGCGACCATGGGAGTTAACTATCTGGGTCCATTTCTCCTTACGAATTTGCTGCTGCCAATGCTCAAACAGGCGCCCGAAGCGCGCATTGTGAATGTTGCGTCCAATGCGTATGTTCAGGGCAAAATTGACTTTGACGATCCACATTTCCAAAGGAAGTATAAGAGTTTCAAGGCGTATGCAACTTCCAAACTGGCTGTTGTTCTGTTCACCATGGAAATTGCGGAGCGTTTGAAAGATACACGCGTCACGGCAAACGCATTGCATCCGGGCCAGGCCTCTACTGAAATTTGGAATGTGCATCCGCAGAAGTGGTACCAACCTTTGATGAGTAAAATCATGAAACGGTTTACCCATTCCCCGGAAGAGGCTGCGCAGACCAGTATTTATTTGGCGAGTTCCGATGAGGTTCAAGGGGTTACCGGCGGATATTTTGACAAAAAGAAGCTCAAAGCGATACCGCCCAAATTTAAAGATACGCAACTACAGAAGGGGCTTTGGGAGCTAAGCGAAAAACTGACGGGGCTTGCATAAATTCGGCGCATATTTTGAAGCAAAGTGTGACGGTAAGTATGTGAAACCTTTCCACAAACGGAGCGATTCGATTAACGATGCGAAGAATAATCCGTAATCGTACCGGAAGGGGGTTATCGGCTATGCAATTACGGAAGCTATATGTCCTGTACATCGGTATGTTCATTTTGATTGGAATAGGGTGCATCGTGAGTGTTGAGGCACAGGCGCCCAAAAACCCGACCATTGCGGTCTCTAGCGATGCAGCGGGCGGGAATATTTGGGTGATGGATACTGATGGGGAAAATCAACGCCCTATCCTTGAAGTTGGCGGCGATCCAGTTCCCTTGAGTTTGAACTGGTCGCCGGACGGCGAAAAACTGGTTTTTCATACACATCTGAAGTTGAACACTGATATCTACATTGTCGACGGCGATGGGGCGAACCTCAAAAGACTCACCGACCACGAGGCGGAGGACGCGTGGCCCGACTGGCATCCTAGCGGTCAACGTATTGCATTTTCAACAAACCGTGACGGAAACTTTGACATCTACACGATGACGCCGAATGGAGTTATCCAGAAGAAACTTGTAGATGACCCTGCCAACGATCTCCATCCGGCGTGGACGCGGGACGGCCGTAAGCTTGCGTTTAGCTCCAAGCGCGGGCGGACGCTGGGAGATGTCTACACCATGGATGTGGATGGTCAAAACCTGACCAATCTCACCAATCATAAAGCGGAAGACAGCCAACCTGCGTGGTCTCCGGATAATGAGAAGATAGCATGGATCTCTTTTCGGCCGGGGAACGGTCAACTCTTCGTGATGGATGCTGCGGATGGCGGGAACATAGTTGAGCTAATCGGTTATGCGGGAGTGAAGCGTGATCCTGAGTGGTCACCAGATGGCAGAAGGGTCGCGGGTGTGGGTTTTGGCGGCGGCAGGGCTGTAGTTTTTACTAGCAACCCCAACGGAGAAGGCGACTGGAAAGAGATACCGGACATCGGTTTCCCGAATCGGTCTCCAGCTTGGTTCGACCCTGGGTTTATTCCGGAGTTTTCCGTGACGCCTATCAAGGCGCGGCTCTTGAGTTGGGGATGGGTGAAACAGGTGCGATTGGACAATTAACAATGGACTGTGTGTGCGGCGGAATGACGCGCTGACACACACCGCGAATTTTCAATTCCACAAAAGGGACCACAGGATGTGCATTCAGAAATTTTTGATATGTGCGGTATATTCGGTCTGGCTGTTACTACTACTGAGTGCGATACTCATCGGGAACGCGCCGGCTGAGGTGCCGGACGAGCCGACAATTGCGTTTGCTACGGACGTGAGGAAAGGGGTAGGCATCTGGTTTATGACTCCCGAAGGAGAGAATCCTCGGTTGGTTTTAGAGGTTGGAGAGGACTCGCTGCCGTCGGGCTTAACTTGGTCATTCAACGGGAAACAGATTGCGTTCCATGCCGAATTAGAAGGGAACATTGATGTCTACGTTGTGGATGCCCGCGGGGAAAATCTCAGCAGACTGACGGACCATCCGGGAGAAGATAGCTGGGCGGCTTGGCACCCGGAAGGGGAAAGGCTTGCCTTTTCCACGAATCGCGATGGGAACCTTGAAATCTATGCAATGACGTCGTCGGGAGAGGCATTGGAAAATATCACGAACGACTCGGTGCAAGACCAGTACCCCTCGTGGTCGCCAGATGGTAGAACGATAGCCTTTGCTTCCAAACGGGGGAAGACTCTAGGGGACATCTTTGTGATGGATGCTAGCGGTGAGAACGTACGAAATCTCACCAACGTTCGCGGCGAAGATATTCAACCCAAGTGGTCGCGGGACGGGAATCGAATTGCTTGGACCTCTCGCCGTAACGGTGCTGGGGAGATTTGGTCAATGGAGGCGGATGGAGCGAATCCGATGAAGATAAGCGACCTCCAGGACCCCAGAGCGCCGGGAGTGAGAAATAGGGATGTTACGTGGGCGCCTGACGGCGGACGTATTGCCTCGACGGCGTTTGGACAGGGAGGAGTAATTAACATCCGAATCCATCCTTCGGATGGCAATCTGGAGTGGCAAGATTTACCGGCGGTGGGCGGTGAAGATAGGTCGCCGGCTTGGTTTGATCCAACCTTCGTGGGTGCATTTTCCGTCTCCGCGGCGGAGAAACAGCCTTTGACCTGGGGCTGGTTGAAGCTGGCAGGACGATAACGAATACTAACTACCTATATTCGTTTTCAGTTGAAAACCGATTTGGAAATTATGGGCAGCGGCGTAGATAGGGCGGCATCACATATTCCTTCGTACACGCACGCTTTCGTTAGGAGGTTGTAAGCTATGGAAATACAAAAAACATTATCACGTGTAATTTGTTTCTGTCTTCCGCTCTTGTACAGCACGGTACTTGCGATGGACGTAGAAGCACAAGCGCCGAATCGGTCGACCATTGCGGTTGCAAGTGATGGCGACGTAGGCATCTGGCTGATGAATGATAACGGCGGTGGCGCCCGCCTCATTTTGCCGATTGACGGCAATCCTATGCCGTCGGGTTTGGTGTGGTCTCCGGACGGAACAATGATAGCATTTCACACGGAGATAGATAAAAACGTTGATATTTACGTGGTTAACGGCGACGGAGAAAACCTTCGTAAGCTCACGGAACACGAATCAGAGGACAGCTGGCCCACATGGCACCCCAGCGGGCAGAAGATAGCCTTCCACACCAACCGTGACGGCAATCTTGAGATTTACACAATGACGTCACGCGGGGATATTCTGGACAACCTGACCAACGATGCTGTCAAGGACCACTATCCGGCGTGGTCGCCGGACGCTCGACGGATAGCGTTTGCCTCCAAACGCGGGAAGACGCTGGGCGATATATTCCTGATGAGCCAGAATGGCGAGATTTTGGAAAATCTCACGAACGTTCGGGGTGAAGATTTTCAACCCAGGTGGTCTTGGGACGGCAAGCAGATTGCGTGGACCTCTGCTCGAAATGGCGCAGCAGAAATTTGGGCGATGGACGCGGACGGCGCGAATACAAGGCAGATTAGCGATCTGCAGGATCCAAAAGCGGCAGGCTTTCGAGTTCGGGAACCCTCTTGGTCGCCGGATGGCAAACTCATCGCTTCGGCGGCGCTTGGGGGCGGCAGCGCGACTATTCGCGTGCATTCGGCAAAGGGCAACCTGAATTGGATGGACCTGCAGGCAATCGGCGCCCAAGACCGTTCCCCAGCGTGGTTCGATCCGAAATTCGTAGTTGAGTTCTCCGTTACGCCAGTCGAGAAACGTCCAATGACGTGGGGATGGGTAAAGCAAATAGTGCAAGATGATTGACTTGCTAGATTGATATGTGAGACCTCACACTCTTAAACGCGGTTACGCATAAACCTTTAATCAATGAGGTGATTACGGTGCAAAATCGAATAGTGTTGATGTGCGTCTGGTTATTGGGGATGTTGGTATTGAGCAACGCAGTATTAGTTGTGGGGGCGGGTGCAAAAGCGCCCGCGAGGGAAGTTATCGCACTCACGACTAATGCGGGTGAAGGGGTAGGTATATGGATGCGCAGCCCCGATGGGAAGAACCCGCGGCTGATTCTAGAAATTGACGGAGACCCGATACCCTCGGGCTTGCAATGGTCTCCGGACGGCAACCAAATTGCGTTCTTCACCAAATTGGAAGACAACATTGATATCTACGTGGTGGATGCCAACGGCGAAAATCTCGAAAAACTTACCAACCACGAGGCGGAAGACAGTTGGCCCACCTGGCATCCTAGCGGCCTAAGGATGGCATTCCAAACTAATCGTGACGGGAATTATGAGATTTACACGATGAATACGCGGGGTGACATTTTGGGTAACCTGACGAACGATCCAGCCAAGGACCAGTATCCGGCATGGTCGCGAAACGGGCGGCAGATTGCCTTTGCGTCGAAACGAGGCAAATCCCTTGGAGACATCTACCTTATGGATGGTGAAGGGGAGATTCTGCAGAACCTTACTGATGTTCGAGGCGAGGATATCCAACCGACATGGTCGTGGGACAACAAAATGATTGCTTGGACGTCTCGTCGAAGCGGCAATGATGAGATTTGGACAATGGACGCCGCGGACGGCGGGAATATTTTGAAGATTAGCGACCTTCAAGACCCAAAGGCGGGCGGTTTCCCCAACAGGGAGGCGAGTTGGTCGCCGGACGGGAAACACATTGCTGCGGCGGCGCTCGGCGGCGGCCAAGCGAACATCCGTATCCACCCGGCGACCGGCAATCTGAACTGGAATGATCTCCCAAACATCGGCTTGCAGAACCGCTCGCCGGCGTGGTTCGATCTTGATTTCGTGGTTGAATTCTCCGTTGAACTTGTTGACAAACAAGTATTAACGTGGGGTTGGATTAAGCAGGTTGGCGGCGATGACTAATACGCTTTGGTATTGGAGTTTTAACCATCAGTCAGATTCCGGATATCAAACAGTGAGGTAGCAATTTATGCAAATTCAGAAAATGCGGCGTTATGTTGTGTTTGTCGGCGTGTTTCTTTTTGTCAATGGCGTACTTTTGACGCACGTCCATGCGCAAGCGCCTAAGAAGCCAACGCTTGCGGTTTCCAGTGTAGGCGAAGGGGCGATCATCTGGTTGATGAATTTGGAAGGGGAAGATGTCCGCCCGCTGTTGGCGATTGACGCTAATCCACTGCCGTTGGGTCTGGAATGGTCGCCAGACGGGCGAAGGCTTGCGTTCCATACCGAGGTGAGGAAGAATATTGATGTCTACGTGGTGAATGCCAACGGGAAAAACCTCAAACGGCTCACCGAAGATGCTGCGGAAGACAGCCGGCCGAGTTGGCATCCGAGCGGCAAAACGATTGCCTTCACGACCAATCGGGACGGTAACTTTGAAATCTACACGATGACGGATGGGGGCCAGGCACTGAAGAACGTTACGAACGACGCGGTCAAGGACACCGATCCGGCGTGGTCGCCGGACGGACGAAGAATGGCGTTTACTTCCAAACGGGGGAGGACGCTTGGGGACATTTACGTCATGGACGCGAACGGGGAGAACATGCGAAATCTGACGAAAAACCGATCCGCGAATACCCATGCCGCGTGGTCGCCCGATGAGCGGAAGATTGCGTTTATCTCGAACCGAACGGGTGCTGCCAACATCTATGCGATGGATGCTGCCGATGGTGCAAATCAGGTACCCATCGCGTGTTGCCGCGATCCGGAGTGGTCTCCGGACGGAGAAAAGATTGCCGGCGCGACATTTGGGGGCGGTTCAAGGATTTTCATCCGGGATGCGGACGGAAAAGGGCCTCAGCTGGAACTTCCGGGGGTCAGTAACGTCAGCCGTGCGCCCGCGTGGTTTGACCCTGATTTTGTGACCGTATTCTCAGTGTCGCCTGCCCAGAAGCAGGCGCTGACTTGGGGCTGGTTGAAGAAGGCGGCGCGTAACGAACAATAAACTATACCAGAGTTTTCAGTTGCCGCCCGATTTGATTTGAGAGAACTATCTTATCTAACGTATTGCAGGGGGTGAGGGCTATCCAAAATCAGAAAACAGAAATCTTGAAAATTAGTTTGGTTGTGCTTTTTCTAATGGGTGCGATGTTCCTGTCACGCGCCGAGTCGAAAGCACCGAACAATCCAACCCTCGCGGTCTCTACTAACGCGGACGAGGGCAATATCTGGTTGATGAACCCCGACGGCAACAATCAGCGTGCACTGCTGTTGGTAAACGGGCAACCCTTGGGATTGGAGTGGTCGCCGGATGGCACAAGGTTGGCGTTCCACACTGAATCGAAGAAGAACATTGATGTCTACGTTGTGAATGGGGATGGAATGAAGCTGAAACGACTCACCGACGATGCCGCAGAAGACAGTTGGCCGAACTGGCATCCTGGAGGTGGGAAGCTAGCCTTCACCTCAAACCGCGACGGGAACTTTGAAATCTACACCATGAACGCGGCAGGGCAAATCATTGAGAATATTACAAACGACCCCGCTGACGACATCCAACCCGCGTGGTCGCGGGACGCCCGAAAGATTGCCTTCTCTTCGAAACGGGGTAAGACGATTGGAGACCTCCACCTCATGGACGCGAACGGAGAAAATCTGCAAAATCTGACCAATCACCGCGCCAAGGACTCGCACCCTGCATGGTCGCCGGACAATGAAAAAATCGCTTGGATTACGGAACGTTCCGGGCATGCTGAAATCTTTGTAATGGGTGCAAATGGCAAAAACCAGATAAAAATCGGGTGTTGTAGAGACCCTGAGTGGTCACCGGACGGCAAAGAACTTGCTACGACTACGTTCGGGGGCGGCGTAGCGAAGATTATCATTCAAGATGCTGATGGAAAAGGAAATCGCACAGAACTTCCAACGATAGGCAACTTTAACCGCGCCGCAGCGTGGTTCGACCCTGAATTTGTGACGTTTTTCTCCGTGTCGCCTGCCGGCAAGCAGGCGCTGACTTGGGGTTGGCTGAAGCAGGTTGGACGCAGCAAATAACAATATTTAGGTAAAGAAGAGCCAATACAACTGTGTAGAAATTTCCGAACATAAGGTTGACGGCTAATTTGCCGTAGGGTGTGCAGATTCATTCCAGAGCATACATACTTTTCATTTGTTCCTGACTTGATAGGAAAAATTTCCAGTGAGACGCAGGACGAGTATTTTTGCGCTTTTATGTTTTTTGGGTACCACGATAAACTTGTTCGGCGCCGATGAACCGCGAATAGCGTCGCTGATAAAACAGCTTGACGCGGCGGACGCGTCCGTTCGGCGGCGCGCTGCGATTACGTTGGGCGGGATGGGGGCACTCGCTCACGCGGCTGTTCCGGCATTAACAGAGATGCTGCAGAATGATAAAGCGGCGTTGAATCGGAGCGCCGCCGCTTTTGCGCTTGGGGGGATAGACACGCCCGACGCAAAAAAGGCGTTGAGTGATGTCCTCTCCAGATGGCAGAAGGCGGTCGAGGTCAATCCCACCGATGAATCGGTGCGCTACAATCTGGGAATTATCTATCAGCAGATGGGGGAGCTTGACAAAGCTATCCCTGAATTCAAAGCGGCAATCCGTATCAAGGCAGACTTTTCCGCGGCGTATAACAATCTCGGTAAAGCGTATGGAATACAGGGTGATTTTGAAGCGGCGATTTCCGCGTTCAGAACGGCAGTGCGAATTGACCCGAACAGTCCGGTGCTGCACACCAATCTTGGAATTGTGTATCAGCAACAGGGCAAATTCGACGGCGCTATTTCCGCATACAAGAAGGCGATCGAGATTAACCCGGACTACGCAGAATCATATACGAATTTGGGAATCGTGTATCGTAAACAAGGCAGATTCAAGGGAGCGGTTGAGGCGTACAAGACAGCCATCCGCCTCAATCCGAACTACGCGGAGGCGCACAACAATCTCGGATATGTTTACGAGGATTTAAACCGATGGGACGAGGCGATTGCCGCGTACATGGAGGCGATTCACATCAACCCGAACTTGGCAGAGACATACGCGAATCTTGGGTTTATTTATGAGCGGCAGGGGAACAATGCAGAGGCGATTGCCCATTACAGGTCGTTTATCCGTCTCGCTAGCGATAATGCCGTATTGAAAGATTTAATAGCCGAAGCCCAACGCCGGATACAAATCATTGAAGCGAAGTCAAAACTTTTCGATTAGTACCTCAGATTACACGGCAGGTGCGCGTCGTTATGAGGGATTTTTATGGAAGTTAAAATAGAGAAAATGTTTGACTTCCCGGGACGCCAACCAAATGGAATGCAAGCCATGGAAGGAGGGATTTGGTTTCTGGATCAGGTCTCAAATCAAGCCATGTTGGTCTCCTATGCAGGGGAAGTTTTGAAGACTATCGACACAGATTCCGTGCACGGGAGCGGCATTACCTTGGACGGTACGTACCTCTGGCTTGCATCAACGCTAACGCCGACGCGCATAGCAGCCGATGGACCTGCAATTCTAAAAGCCGACCCGGCAAGCGGGAAGACGCTTGCCTCCTATCCGACACCAGGCGCCCAGGGGTCAGGGGCGCACGGATTAGAATGGCGCGACGGCAAGTTATGGATGGCGGTGCCGCCTTCGGCGGCGGTTTACCAGTTGGATCCGGATAATAATCTTGCCGTGCTGCATTCTATCCCGGCGCCGGGAGACCGTCCGCACGGTCTTGCGTGGGAGGGAGACGATTTGTGGTGCGTTGAAACAAATCACCGGGCGTTCTATCGGTTGAGCCTCAAGGACGGATCAATCATTGACAAGATTGAAATACCCGAACCGCATCCGGAGCCGCACGGCATGACCCGCTGGGATAATTGCTTCTGGTATTGTGATGCGGGTTCGGGGGCGGTTTGTAGGGTGTCTTAAATTGCGACAAAGTTCTGTGTGGGAGCTAATGCAGGCGCCGATTGGATATTGTCTGAACTGTGATTCGTGTGATTAAATGATGGGCTATGATTTAGGGATCAACCGACCGAATAGGGCGGGCGATAGTCTTCAGCACTTGTAGTCTTGACTTGTATCCGGCGTATTTGAAGCGTTCAGTTTGCCGTAGAGTTATGTGTCGCGATTCGGAGATTGCGCCTACCGGGTTGGATTCTAGATTGGCGGCGGAACGATTCGCCGCTAGGTGCAACCTATAGGAGCTGGTTGAGCTTTGATTTGTGTGATTAAAGGCTGTCCGTGATTATTTGGCTCAACCCCTTTATACGCTTCAATCAAGTGTGTAACTCCTACGGCTTTTGGAATTATTTTGCTCTGGATGGACGCTATAATGGCTATTTCTAAGTCCGACAGCAGCATCTAACGACTTTTGCTAAAATTTTTTAAGCGACGCCCGGTTCAATTCCTCCTACCGACAACCATTCCTTCAAAGGGGTGCGACATTTTTTGCTTTTGTCAACTTTTGTCGCACATCCCCCAAAACCCTTGTGTGGCAAGGCTTAGCGCACTGGTATTCCCAAAATTCCTTGAATTGTGTCAACTTTTGTCGCACCCCTTTCCAAATCTCGTCAGGACGCTGCCACTCCAATTTGAAAAACAATTTAACTGTCCCCATCCCTTGCCACATCAGGGTTTCCGAGGCTAATCTGTTGCCAAATTGTAGGGAATTATTCGTCTTGGCACACAATTTGCTTATAAGATAGCCATTAAGTAACACTTAGAACTGCGGAACGGTCCGCAGTGATCACATAAATTTCTCTCAACCAAGAATTGACAGCGTGAGGGGGGTGATAACCATGTTTACGATTAGACAGAAGCTGTTTCTAGGTGGGGCAGTCTTGCTTTCAGTGCTACTGGTTGCGGGTAGTTACTTCGGTAGCCGTTGGCTCTTTGGTCCCGATGTTGAACCTACACCGGAACACCTATTGACGGCGGAACGTTCCTATGCCACCTCTGTTTCTCCAGATACGCCATCGGTGTCAGGGACAGATTGGGTATCAGAACTTGAACAATCACTCAGTGATGCCGATGATTCTGAAACTGAAACTGACTCTGCTAAAATTGATGAAGATTTGGAGGCTCAGTTGGCGGCGCTTAGCGATGAGGAGTTAACTGCTCTTGCTGAGGCGCTGGAACAGGAGGAAGCGGAATCTAGTAAATATCCTGAAGTACCTGATGGGTTTCCCATGACTCCGGTGTGGTTGGAAGATTATTTTCATGAACGTGATTTTTCCGCCCACGTCACGTTATACCGTGCGTTGATAGAATTGTGGAATCGGGGTAATCACGATTTCGTGAATGGTACCTTAGATGAAGACACTGGTAGGGTCTACCCAATCTATCCGGACGTGATATACGTTAAGTGGGATAGTTATACCCGTGAAGGTCCTGATGGAGAGTCTATTGAGGTGCCTTATATCAGCGCTAGGCTTGGGGCTTCCAGCACAGTTGATCCTCTATTGAATAGCGATGAGGACCTTTTTACAGAGGAAGAAATACTGTCGGGGGCTTATAAGACAAAGTTTCCCGGTATAAAATTAGTTGAGTACGATAATGCAGGGTATGACCTGACTACCCTTCTTGGCGACTATTAAAAGGAGAATATCATGAAATCGAAAAGATTGGTTATGTTGAGTAGTCTCTTGGTCCTCACGACCTTTATTATTTGTGTCAGTGTATATGCGTATAACGCGTACTGTAGCAAGTCGGTAAGCAATAACAAGCTTGAAATTAAGTCATCAATGAATAATACAGGTCTTGATAACGGATACTATTCTGTACATGCTCGGGTTGGCCCTCCGCCTGGCACAACCCTAAAGAATCCGTATGGAAATCAGGATATAAGTTTATCTTTGAAGGCTTCAGGTAGCATTTCCCAGTACGGTTATGGAAGTGCTTATGTGGATGGTATAAATGTGGTTAACACCTTTTGTTCGAAATTTGATAGTGTGACCCATCCATGAAGCTGTCTTTAGACGATTGACATGTTCCAGCAGCTATACCTCGTCCACGGATGTCCTCGTGGGCGGGGTTTCTAATCTAAATACCCCTCGCTTGTTTCTTGTTTCGAGACCACTAGCAAGACTACCGAACCCACGCAAAGCGAATGTTCACGGATTCACCGCCTATTTCAAATAACCACATTCTATGCTCCGCGCACAGCCAACACACCCAATAGCTTGTGCTGACTATCAAAAAACGCAACAAACGCCGTAGAAGCAGTGACAAGTACTAGTATTAAAGCGTTTCGCGTTTCAGGTCTATAAATAAATTGCATCTAGCTCTCGGAAATGCCTGGTGCACTCAACAATACCCATCCAACCGCCTGAACCAATCAAAATATTCCTTCATCTGTCGCCGCTTCTCTCATTTCCCATATCTCAACCGAGCTACGGCGCCGTGTTCTGCGAGTTCCCCCTTGGCGTAATGCACCGTCATCTTTGAATCCTGCGACCTGCCGGCAGTTTGCACCTCTACAACCTCCTTCATCCTTGGTAAGTAGGGGGATGAGAGTTGACATGCTTTGGACGGGGGAGCCGGTTGTGTTAGCGCATATATTGTGCGAGGTGGTCGCGTGAATGTCGGAGCCCGTCGGCTTAGCGCTGAGAGCCTTTCTGAGAATTGAGCATTACGGTTATCACACCGGCACCAGTTGATTTGAAGCAAAACTCTCAATTGTCAGAAAGGCTGTCCGTGATTATTTGGCTCAACCCCTTTATACGCTTCGATCAAGTGTGTAACTCCTACGGCTTTTGGAATTATCTTACTCTGGATGGACGCTATAATGGCTATTTCTAAGGCCGACAGCAGCCTCTGACGACTTTTACTAAAAGTTTTTGAACGACACCCGGTTGAATTCCTCCTGCCGACAACCATTCCTTCAAAGGGATGCAACATTTGTTGCTTTTGTCCACTATTGTTGCACCTCCCCCAAAACCCTTGCCTGACAGGGCTTCGCGCACGATTTTACTCCAATTTTCCCGAATTGTGTCAACAAATGTTGCTCCCCTTTGCCTACGCCTCCAGACTGCTGCCACTCTCGACCGAAAAAAATTTATCTGCCCGTATCCCTTAGCACATCAGGGTTTCCGAGGCTAATCTGTTGCCAAATTGTAGGGAATTATTCGTCTTGGCACACAATTTGCTTATAAGATAGCCATTAAGTAACACTTTGAACTGCGGAACGGTCCGCAGTGATCACATAAATCCCTCTCGACCAAGAAGTGACAGCGGTAGAAAGGTGATAACCATGTTTACGAGTAAACAGAAAATTTTGGTGGGCGTCGCAGTTTTGGTCGCCGTGTTACTGGTTGCGGGCAGCTATTTCGGAAGCCGCTGGCTCTTTGGTCCCGATATTAAACCTACACCAGAACACCTATTGACGGCGGAACCTTCATATTTCACCTCAGTTTCCCGCGGTACACCATCGGTTTCAGGAGCAGATTGGGTATCAGAACTTGAACAATCATTCAGCGATACCGATTCGGCAACTGAATCTGACTCAACTCAAATTGATGAAGACTTGGAGGCTCAACTGGCGGCGCTCAGCGATGAGGAATTCACCGCCCTTGCCGAGGCGCTCGAACAGGAGGAAACCAAATCCAGTAAATACCCGCCAGTGCCTGATGGGTTTCCTTCAGACCTCAAGCCAGTTTGGCTTGAAGACTATTTTGACGAGGACGATTTTTCCAACCACGTGACAATGTACCGCGTCTTGATAGAACTCTGGAATCAGGGAGACCACGATTTTGTAAATGGTAGTATCGATACCGACACCGGCAAGGTGTACCCGCTCTATCACGACGTCGTATATGTTACGTGGGACAGCTATTTTCGTGAAGGTCCCAACGGAGAACCTATCGAAGTCAAATATCTCAGCAGCAACCTCGGTACTCACGACACAGTCGGCTCCTTCAACGATGCAGGCGAAGATCTTTTTACCGAGGAAGAGATAATGTCAGGTGCTTATTTAACCAAGTATCCAGGTCTAAAATTAGTTGATTATAACAGTGCAGGGTATCACCCTGCAAATGTCCTCAATGACTATTGATGACTACTAAAGGAGATTATCATGTTTAAAAAATTGGTTATGTTCAGCAGCATCGTATTGTTAGCATCTCTCGTTATTTGCTTCGCTGCATATGCCTATAACGCCTATTGCAGCAAGACCATCAAACAAAGCTCGCTTACCATGCGTGGCGCAATGAATAATCACAATCTCACTAACGGCATGTATGTTATATATGCTAAAGTTACTAATCCTATCACACAAGCCAATAACTTTGGCAACCAACAATACTCTCGATCTGTGGCTTCAACGGGCAGTATTTCCAATGGAGGTTACTCAAATGCTTTTGTTTACGGCTATGATGCAAGCGGCCAATATCAATCTGCTAGTGATTCCGAGAGCCATCCATAACCGATAACCATCGGTTCTAACGCGGTGAAGGGTAGGGACCTTCTACCCTTCACTCTTTCATATCTGGCTTCACCAAACTGTAAACTGGAGATTCTTTCCATGAAATACACGCATAAACTCGCATACATGACTCTTGGCGGTTTCCTAATGCTAATCGGCATGATAACGGCGACTATGTTCTTGCCTAATCTCGTTGCCCAACAGTCTGATTCCCAAACGGCAAGCACTGAAGGGGACCATCAG
This sequence comes from Candidatus Poribacteria bacterium, assembly GCA_028819845.1. Classification (GTDB taxonomy): domain Bacteria; phylum Poribacteria; class WGA-4E; order WGA-4E; family PCPOR2b; genus JAPPKS01. The sequence continues at coordinate 122,902 of JAPPKS010000021.1, forward strand.
CATATTACGACGTTTAAGACAATCGTGTGTAACAAGATAATCGTTGTTGACAGAACAGGCAGGCCTGCAGTTTTCTTAGACGCCAACAATGGGGGCAACGCTAGTCTTTGGGGCAAAAAAGGAATACCCACCATAACTTTGTCCAGCATCAATAACGCCGGCAGGCTCCACATCTACGATAAAACCGGGCAGCCCGTTATCGACTTACACACAACCGATACCGGCGGAACTGTTACCGCAACCGCAAACACCGGGAAAGCCGTTGCCATCTTGGGCATTGGTGACAACAACAAGGGATTTATTAAAACAAATGGTTATGATGCAATCGAAAACTCAAATATTATCCGAGACTAAACTGCATCACGAAATACCTGATACACTCACCAATATCCATTCAACCGTCTGAAGCAATTAAAATGTTCATTCACCTTGCCTTCTCTCATCAATCAGATTGAATTAATTGACCCGCCTCTCCCTTAATAAATCAAAAGAAGCGAAAGTATCGCTAAACATGCTGTGATTTTACGCTAGTTGAAATGCGGGATTGGCAGGATGATGCGATTGGCAAGCAGCAGTGGACACTAGCACTGCTACTTCACTTCCCATACCGCAACCTAGCTACGGCGCCGCGTTCTGCGAGTTCCGCTTTGGTGTGGTGTGCCGGCATCTTCGATCCTACCACCGTGCCGGCGGTTTGCAACTCTACAACCTCCTTCCTCCCTGGTAAGGAGGGGGATGAATGCTGCCCGCTTCTTAGCCAAGGAAGGGGATGAGTGCCGCCCCCCTTAGTAAGGAAAGGGATGAGCGCATTGTCGGGAATCGGAATTCCCTCCTACATGCTTTGGAGGCGGGGTACGGTTGTGCTAGCGCATGAATTGTGCAAGGTGGTCGCGTGAACGGCGGAGGCCGTCAGCCTGTGCTTCCCAATCGTTATAGTAGCGGATGTCTTCCAGTTCGACGCTGATGATGCCGTCGAAGCCCTCGTCCTCAAGGCGTTTGATTACCTTGGGCCAATCGGTCAAGCCCTCGCCGGGGATGCAGTAGCGCCACCAATCTTCACCGAAGGTCTGGGGTTCGTAGAAGGTGGGGCCGAGATTGCCGTGCAAGTAGTAGGCTTCCGGATCGAAAACCGTGTCTTTTCCGTGCGCGTGCCGGACGTACGCGGCGAATTCATTGAGCAGGCGCAGGTAGTCCACACCCATTCGGATCATGTGGGATGGGTCGTAGTTTAGGGCGAGCGATGGGGATGGACATTCGGTGTACATCAGACGCAGCATTTCAGGGGTACAGCCCAGTGTAGGATAGTGCGGCGGCGGGCCGGGCCAGCCTTCGAGCGCGATGGTGACACCCTTGGACTCCGCAAATTCGACAATCGGCGGAAACACAGCCTTCCAGATTTCAAAGTTTTGGACTCGCCCGAGGCTTCCATCTTCGGGCACAAGGACGCAGAACATGATATAGACCCCGTTGTCAGCGGCAGCCTGAATTGAGGCTTTGGCGGCTTCTGCACCTTTTTTCTGCTTGGATCTATCGACGCTCAGCAGATCGCCGACACCCTGTATATCTGCGCTGCCGATGACCAAGCCGGCGTCGTTTGCGGTTTTTGCGATTTGGGGCGTGACGGTGCCCACGTCAACTGCTTCGAAGCCGTTGTCTACACACCAACCGCAGAAGGAATCAAAGGGCATTTGCGCGCCTGCGCCCGGTATGCGTAAACCTATTTTCATTTGTTGGATTTTCCTTTCTATTTGAACGATCGACCTAGCGGATGACGAGGGGATAGTCTTTCTTTAAGAAACCGAGTTTTTCCAAAAAACTCGGTTTCTCTAGTATTCTACCCAACCTACAAACACTACCCCGATTATTGGGACAGGGATGTCCCTCCTACCATTTTCTTTACACTGGTTAATAACCCATCAACCCGCAGCAGCGGCGGCATACCGGCATAATGCCTTCGGTGCTGATGGAGTGTCTGAACTTTACGGCGGCTTCGTTGTTCCAGATGTCTGTGACGGCGTCGGTTTTGATGTTGCCGATGATGTAATCGTGATAATCGCGGCAGAGGCTGACATCGCCGTTGCTGTCGATTTCCAGCGTCATGAAGATGCTGACGCACTGGTTATATCCGAAGGAATCGCTGTGATTGGTGTAGTAGCGGTTGATATCGTCGCGCGTGTTAAGCTTTGGCATCATCATGGGCGGGCACCGTCCCTGTGTATTGGAGATTTTTTCCATCTCCTCAAACTTATCAAGGATAACGCCGTGATCGAAATCTTTCCAGGTGCCAATCCAACCGAAATGGGTTTGCGGTTTAAAACCGAACCGCCGCTCGAAATCCATCGAGTGTTCTTGTGCGGACTGCGAATCGATCCACCACGTGAGATAGAAGATTTGCGTGTCTGCGTATTGGCTGGTGAATCCGTAGAGGTCTACCACCTCGTCGATGTTGTATTGTGTGATGCAGCTCAACGGAACAACGTACGGAAATTTCCGATTGCGGCGTTTTTTCTCTTCGCTGATGGTTTCGAGCGCCGCTTTGACATCCTTGAAGTTGTCATAGTTCTCGGAAACGCCGGGGCGCTGCGTGTTGTGGATGTCCGCGTTGGGACCGTCAACGCTCACGTAGAGAATTTTGCAGGTGTCGAGAATATCGTCTGCGCGTCTGGCGACGTTTGTGGCGTTGGTCACGAGCGAAATTGGCATCCCCCGTTCTTTGATGTAATACAGCAACTCGATTAAGCCGGGATAGAGCATCGGTTCGCCGCCCCAGATATACCATAGCGGCGACCAACCGGCATCAACAATCTGATCGACGAGCCGTTTGTATGTTTCGACGGGTACCTCGCGCTGTTTCAATTCCTTGAGTGAACTCCCGAGCAGGTAACCGTTATCGCCCCATTGACCGCAGGAGTGACAGCGCAGATTGCACATATCTGTGATACGCAGGCTGACCAGTTGTACTGCGTCGCCTCGGCCGTGTTTTGCCCCGAACGGGTGCCGCCAGTTAAAACTCTCTTTTGCGATTTGATATTTGACGAACGTATAGGAGGTCCACCAGTCTTCTAACAGTGTGGAGGCGAGCTGATTAACAAAAAAACGCGGCGATATTCGACTGCGTTCAGGCATTGAAAATTCCTTTCCAAGTTTATCCGCCTTGCGGTAACTAGTTACAGAAACCGAGTTTTGAAGAAAAAACCTCGGATTCAAGAATTAATTTCTACATGACCATTACAGATTGTTTATATTGGGTACTAGTTTCACTTCGTGTGTATTCTTCCCAAGATACGGCATTTTGTGGCTGAAAGGATTTCGTAGCGTACACCGCCCCAGACGATTTTGTTCTGAAATAGGGCGTACACGGCATTCAGCCCTGCAAGGAACATCGATGTTGGCGCAGCGAACGAGGATATTCTGATTTTTTCATGCACCTGCGGGTCATCCTTTAACCATTGCGGTAGATTTTTGGAGAAAAGCCGATAGCTTTGAATTTCGATAAATGGCACCAAAAACACAAGAATGAGACGATTATAATGAAACACGAGCGGGATAGATGCGAACACAATTAGCGCTTTCGGCAAAAATACCAACAGGGTGAGGATCCACTGTGCTTTGAGCCCCATCCTGAACGTCATGACCATCTGCCGGTTGGTAAATTCAAGAATCTGTCTCCATGTGCGGTTATCCGTATGCGTGACGGCGATACAGTCTGGAACGAAATGCACCTTGAGTTTGAGATCTTTCACGGTGTGGGTCAGGTTGTGATCTTCGATAGTCGCATTTTCCCAACGTTTCAATACTGACCCGGCATCAAGGAGGTCTCGCCGAATGGCGTTTGATCCGCCCCAAACCATAGTAAGCGAGTGATCGCCTTGGAGGGCAATCTGAAAATTGATCCAGATAGTCTCGACGAGGGAAGCAAAATTCAATCGCTGCGGCACATAAAACCGTGCGCCAACTGTTGCGCCGACATCTTTGTCCTGTAGAGGCTGGACGAGCAATCGGAGCCAATCTTTTTGAACCGTTGAATCTGCATCAACAAAGGCGATTACGTCGACATCGTCCGGCAATTCGGCGATCGCCGTCATCAGATTCTCCACCTTCTGGGACCGCGGCAGCGATTTATCGATGATGTTCGGCGCCAGGAGCACACGCGCGTTATTTCTATCCTCGGCGATCTCAAGGAGGTGCGGGTAGGATATATCGTATCCTGATGTTCCCGTCTGATGTGTGACAAATAAAACCTCATAATCGCCGCCGTAATCTTGGTCCAATAACCGCTTCGCATTTTCTGCGGTCTGTGTATCCCATCCGTAATGCGGCGCAATTATGGCTGCTTTTGGCGTAAAATCGGGTCTTTTCGCTTTCCTTTCATGACGTGCATAGACGAATGATTTGATGATGATTAAGATTTCTACAATAAGGAAAAAATATGCGGTTCCAATAAGATACGTAACCATTTGCACCACGATCAAACGAACGAATAGTAAGTGCGATAGTCTTATGCTAACCATAGAGCGAAGACCATCGCGGTTATTGTACGTTGGTTAGCGAGAACGAGACTATCGCCCTTCCTATTGGGTCGGTTGATTGCCCCGCCCTATACCCCGAGCCGATTGCGCCTGAGAATCTCTCCGGTGGTTTGAATAGTGGTTACCTTATGGCCGGCAATCGGCAAAATCCGCTCGTGAATTGTATCAATGATCCAGTCCTTCTGTGGGAAGAAGGCTTCTTCAAGCTCTGCGGGCGGTGTAATCCAGTTGCGGGCGCCAACCACGGCAATGGGGCCGTCCAGATGGTCAAATGCCAACTGGGAAATATTCGACGCCATAGTGTGGAGAAAAGTGCCGCGTTCGCAGGCATCTGAGACTAGGACGACCCGCCCGGTCTTTTTCACGGATTCAACGATAATTTCGTAATTCAGCGGGTTGAGAAAGCGGGCGTCAATCACCTCCGTAGAGATGCTGTGCTTTTCTTCGAGTTCGTCAGCCGCTTCAATGGCTCTGTAGAGCGCCGCGCCAATGGTGACAATAGTTAAATCCGCCCCTTGGCGGCGGAGCGCCGGTTCGCCCATCTCTACTTCATAGTATTCGGTTGGTACACCGCCTTCTACGAGGGTTTCCGGCTCTGAATACAGCCGCTGGCTCTCAAAGAAAACAACCGGATCGGTGCCGCGCAGCGCCAGGTTCAACATACCCTTCGCATCGTATGCGGTCGCCGGAAACATGACCTTTAAGCCGGGAATATGCGCTACGATTGAAGTCCAGTCTTGGGAATGCTGCGCGCCGTACTTCGAGCCGACAGATACCCGCAACACCAGCGGCATTTGCAAGACATTGGCGGACATAGATTGCCATTTCGCCATCTGATTGAAAATTTCATCTCCGGCGCGCCCCATAAAGTCGCAATACATTAGCTCCGCCACCACGCGTCCGCCGGAGAGGGCGTATCCAACGGCTGTTCCTACAATCGCCGCCTCGGAAATAGGAGAGTTGAATAGCCGATGATATGCCAGGCACTCGGTCAAACCGCGATAGACGCTAAAAGCGCCGCCCCAATCCCGGTTTTCCTCGCCGTAGGCGATCATGGTAGGGTCCTCATAGAATCGGTGAATCATGGCTTCGAAAAGCGCCTCCGCGTAGGTCAAGGTCCGAAGTTTAGGCAGCGGTTGCCCATCTTTCAATCCAAACCGGTTCTTACTCAACGTCGTTTTGAGGCGGCTATTCTCCTTGGGAATTAACACCTCCGGCTCGCGTTCGTCCATGCGGTCTTTGAATTCATTGGAGAACATCACATCGCCAATCGCGTCGACTTGAACATCTATGCGGGGAGAAATTTCCAAGGAGGCAGCGGCTTCCAACACTTTGCTTAGACGCGCGCCGATATCAACCCGAAATTCGTCAAGTTGGCTATCATCCGCGTGGCCGTTTTCCTTGAGATATTTCCCGTAATTTGCCAGTGAGTCCTGTTGGCTCCAGAGATCAATTTCCGATTTGTCTCGATAAGAGGAGGCGTCAGAGGGTGAATGCCCGGAGAATCGGTAGGTCACCGTATCCAACAGGACGGGACCATTGCCCGCTTCCAACACCTTCTGTTTTCGAGCAACCGCGTCCGCCACGGCGAGCGGGTTGTAGCCGTCTACCCGCTCCGTGTGCATGGCTTCCGGATTGACACCTAACCCCACGCGAGCTAGCACATCAAAGCCCATGGTTTCGCCTTTTGGTTGGCCGCCCATCCCGTAAAAATTGTTCATAAAATTGAATAATATTGGCGGGTTTCCTCCTACATCCGGGTCCCATAGGGTACGGTACTGATCCATAGCGGCGAACATCATGGCTTCCCAAACTGGGCCGCATCCCAAAGAGGCGTCGCCGATATTGGCGATGACCATTCCCGGTTTTCGGTTCACGCGCTTGAAGAGTGCGGCACCTGCGGCGATATCGGCGGAACCGCCTACGATGGCGTTGTTGGGCATAACACCGAACGGAAGGAAAAAGGCGTGCATGGATCCGCCCATGCCTTTATTAAATCCGTATTCTCTGCCAAAAATCTCGGCGAGCGTGCCGTAGAGGGTGTAGTTGACGGCGAGATCTTTGGCATTTCCCTTAGTAAACGTCTCTACGGCGCGAAGCGGAGCACCATCCATATAAGATTCCATGGTATCCATCAACGCTGCTTCGCTCAATTTTTCAATGGCGGCGAAACTCTTGGCGAGAATCTCGCCATGGCTGCGGTGAGAACCAAAGATAAAGTCCACCGGGGAAAGGTGGTAAGACTGGCCTACAGCAGCGGCTTCCTGGCCGATGGAAAGGTGCGCGGGGCCCTTATGATTGTATTGGATACCTTGGTAAACGCCTTCTTTCTTGATTGCGTCCAACATCGCCTCGAATTCCCGGATATAGAGCATATCTCTATAGATGCGTACTAGGTTTTCCGAACCGTACTGTGCAGCCTCCTGTTTTGGATCCGCTGCATAGGCGTTTACGGGTATTTCTTGGCTTTTTATGACTGACTTTTTGCGAACGTCAGACGGGTCTATTGTGAGTGACCTGGGCATTCCCCTATCGACTCCTTCTCCTTATCGGTACTGCTAAGACTATCGCCCTCGCTATTCACTCGGTTGATCCCGTCGCTATTCGCTCGGTTGATGGCTCGCTATTCGTCTGCGAGATTATACAGGTCGGGCAATTATCGGGTTTTAGGCGTGCATTGCCGTAAGGGCATCTTTGAATATTTCCGATACGGTCGGATGCGGAAAAATGACCTCTTGAATGTCTTGAACCCTGAATTCATCTTCAATCATGGCTGCGGCGCCGTAGATAATCTCGGAACATGCGGCGCCAATCATCTGTACGCCTAACAGCGCATTGCTTTCGGAATCAATTACTACCTTACATAAGCCGCGCTTTCCCAGATTTTCAGCTAGAAAACGGCCGTTGGCGCTCATGGGCAACTTCGCACATTTCACGGATACGCCTTTATCCGCAGCATCCGCTTCTGCCAGCCCGACCCAAGCGACTTCCGGATATGTATACACCACCCAAGGTACCGCGTGGTACCGCATGACATCCCATTTGCCGAGGATGTGTTTAACCGCGACTTCGCCCATCCGCGCGGCGGCGTGGGCTAACATAGATTTGCCCGTGACATCCCCAATAGCGTAGATGCCCGGAATGTTGGTCTGCATGAATTCATTGACTTTCACACCGCGGCTATTGTGGTCAACCCCAATCTCATCCAACCCTAAACCTTCTATGTTCGGCTTTCTGCCAACGGACATCAGGACGTGGTCACAAGGAATCGAAGTGGACTCCCCATTCTGGCAAAACGTTACCGTATCTTCGCCGATAGACTCCACAATGCTGCCAAGATGGAAATCTACATCCACCATCGACTTCCGCAGCATCCGGGCAAATTCGGGGTCTAGGGTCGGGATTATTTCCGGCAACATTTCGACGACCGAAACATTCACACCCACGTTGGAGAAAAAGGATGCAAACTCACAGCCGATGACACCACCGCCGATAATGGCTAGGTTTTCCGGCAAATTTTCAATTTCGAGGATTTCCGTGCTGGTGAGTACATGCGCCGCATCCGCGCCGGGAATGGGCAAACGGACGGGTGAGGAACCCGCCGCAATGATTATATTCTCGCCTTGAAATTGCTTGCCGTTAACGTGAACTGTACTTCGGTTGGCGAAGCGGGCTTGCCCGTGAAGCAATTCGACCCGGTTTTGCTTTATCTGATAGGCGACCCCCGCCCGCAGTTTCTGAATAACTTCACCTTTATGCGACATTGCGTCCGCAAGGTTGAATTGCGGGTTTTCAACCGTGACACCGTAGGCTTGGGAGTTGCAGGCTTGGACGAACAGCTTTGCGGAGTGCAGCAGCGTTTTACTCGGAATACATCCTTCATTCAAGCAAACGCCGCCGAGATTGCTTTTTTCAATTAGCAGGACTTTTTTGCCTTTGGCGCCAGCGCGCTCGGCCGCGATATAACCGCCCGGCCCGGCGCCGATGACGATGAGGTCGTAAAGGTGGTTTGCCATTAGAAGACTATCGCCCAACTAGGAGCAACTATCGCTTTTGCTATCCGCTCAATTGATGATTTTTTTGGGACAACCGCGAAAGACAAGCAGCGGCTTTCGTTTTGCGCCGCATCCACCCAAATTCTTAACTCAAGCTCTATCAACTCGCTCAACTTCATGCTCTGACTGTGCATCAGGCCGATGTCTAGTTATATCTCCTTGCTCCCAATGGTCGCGCGTGCTTACTCATTCCCTAAAGGTTAAAACCTGAAGAACGCTGTTAAACGCGGCATAATATCTGTATTTGGTTTATCGCCCGCGCCGGGTTGATCGTAGAAAACAAGGAACAGATTCGGGATAATATTAAGGTCTTGGATTACTGTCCAATCAAGCCCGATGATAATCGTATTTGATTTCGCTGTATCGCTATAAGGCGTATAGGAAATCCTTTCACCGTCAGGGTTCGCCGAGAACATCCTATCAAATCGTGCAAATCCCCATACCGTTTTTTCCGTAATCTGCGCTGCGGCGAAAACCGAAATTCCCGTAAGATTCAAATCTTCTGCATTATCGTCCTGTTCACGGGTTTGATTTGCGGCCTGGACGCCAAGCCGGAAAATATCGTGCTGATAACCCAAAAAGCTTTGAACGGTGCGCTGATTGAGGCCGCCTTCGGTATCTCCAACATCCGCATAAACCTCCGCGACTACGCCGCTGATGGGTCTGGCAGCCACAGAAAGATAGACTTTCTTGTTCTGGTCAATCTCGCCGCTGGTACCCATTCCGTTTGCAACCATGAGATGGTAGCTAAGTTTCTTTTCTGCATCAATGTTCCCTTTGACCGCCGCGCCGAAATCTGTGCTGCCTGCCAGCTTTTGTAAATCGAGCAAGGTCTTCGTAACGTGGCGATACCCCCATACCTTTTCGATATTTGCCCAGGTCGGAGTGCCGGAAAGACCGAAGTAGGATGCGGTTCGCCATGCAGGGTTTTTCCATTGGAGATAGGCGTGTTTGACAAACGGTTCTAAACGTTTTTTTTCACCGGCGGAGGGAAAAGAGGGGCTATTCATCTCAAGCCGCAACCGTGTTGAGAGCTCATCCGACATGCCTTTATCGTACGTAAAATAGATGCGGCGGTACTGGAATCCGCTTCGATTCTCGAGGGCTGAATCGTGAGATTTAGCGGTGTAGTAGTAATCGCCGAAGAAGTAACCGCTAATGTCATCAGCCCACGTGACCGAATGGCATCCGAGCAGAAGTATTATCAGCAGGCTTGCGCCCCGCCTGAAATACGATTTTAAGTTAGCCGTAATTTGGGTACGTATGCGTGTCATGTATTTTACTTTAGCACACTTCGGGCGCTGGCGCAACAAAAAAGGAATTTCGATGCGAGGCGGCGAGTTGCGAGGTTTCCGGCGGGCTGGGACGGGGAAAATTATGGCATCATAGATATCTGCCAAGGTTGGATCGACGATTAAAACAGAGCCATATATTAGGGCGTGTTGACATTTGTGTAAATCCCTCCGTAACCGTAGGGGATCAACCGAGTGAATAGCGAGGGCGATAGTGTTTATTAGGTCACCCCGCCCACAAATCAACCGCTGGCGGGAAACTCCTAACCATACAGATATGATTGAGAAAAGAGGGTTGGGTAACCCAACCCCTACGAATCGTCTCGGGGCTGTGCACTGCCCCCATGATTGTTCAGTTGTGATGAAATGTCAACACGCCCAAGTTTTTTAATTTATTTTACAGCTGGAATGTGACAATATTTTGGAGGGATTGCAACAAAGCGATGGAGATTTTGAGACGATTATTTGACAAGCTTTGGGAGGTTATTGCCGGACCTCTAGTTTCTGCCTGGATGTATAATCACCGGCGTGCATCTGCAGGAAATAGAGTCCGCTTGATGCTCTTTCTCCGTAGCTGTTTCGGCCGTCCCAATACGCTGCTTTAGAACGATGGCGATAGTCGCCGGCGGGTAGGTATCCCAGATTTAACCGCCTCACCAGGCTGCCGGTCGAACTAAAGATATCCATTCTTACGTCGGCAGCCTCGGCGAGTTTAAAGGGAATCCATGTATCAGGGTTGAAGGGGTTGGGGTAGTTTTGGAACAGCTCGGCGCGCTTGATTTGGCCGAAGGTTGCGGCGGGTTTCCGCGCAGATTCACCTAAAACCGGTGCTGAATGAAAAGGCCCCGTGATGGCGAGTGTCAGACCCGGAAATTGAATGTTGACGAACAGGGTTGTGCCGTCCGGCGAGAACGTAACGCCCGCAAATTCCGAATCGTTTAGCGAGTTCTTTCCAAATTTGTAGAGGTTGCCTTCTGGTGTTACACCCACTAGGAACTGTACTCCGACACCATCTTCACACAGAATCAAATCACCCCACGGTGCGACGGTGACATTGTCGGCATTTTCCAAAAGATTGCTATTGTTCGGCTCAATGAATAGGTCAAGCTGGCCGGGGTAGATATCCTCTGCCGTTGTGCCTTCAAACCGGCTGGGAACGTACCGCCAAATCTGCCCGGCCCTTGCGGCGCCGCCGTTGGTGCACGCGAAGTAAATTGCGCCGTTGCCGTACCACATACCCTCACCCCGCGCGAACATCGCGGCACCGTTTGAGAAGCCTTGGTGGCGCAGGTCGTCCTCCGGCGATTCGACATTAACAATATCAATCCACGAGACCTCTAAAGTCTGTCCGACGTGGACGGCGCGGCGCACCCAATTCCTAGTGTCCACGCTTGGCATATCTCTAATTGTCAGCGCCTGAAGCCGGCCGCCCGCGGCGAGGTTACCGGGTTGATTCGGAATGAAGCGATAGATGAGTCCATCACTTCGGTCTTCGGTTTGGTAGACAATCCAGCTTTTTGGATCTACAGCAATCGCCTCATGATAAAACCGCCCCATATCTATCAGAGGTGCCGGATCTACTAATTCGGCGGCGTCGGCGGGCACGTCGAAATTATAACCGTGGTCTCGCTCATGGCCGTCTACCGCTCTCTGGACGGATTCTTCGCAAGTAACCCAACTATGCCAAGGCGTCGGTCCTCCAGCGCAATTCCGAAGCGTACCGGCAAGGCTCAAGAAATGGCTTTCCAGCGTTCCGGTGCGAGTGTCATAAACCATGGTTGTTGTACCGCCGATGTCCGGGAGGCCCGGGTCGAACATTTTTTCGAGCGGCACCTGGCCGACAAGTTCATTCGCTGTGCCGAATGGGCTTTTTTCAATCTCGTCAGCACTTAACTCGTGGTTGCGGACAAGTACCGTCTTTCCGTCTTGCCTCGGATAGGCAGCCATGCCGTCGTGGTCGCCCGGTACCAACAAGCCATCATCCATGAGATCGCCTGTCCTGGAGAACACCCGATAAGCAAATCCTGGCGGCAGGTCAAGAATTCCGTCGGGATCAGCGATCAGATTGCCGTACCGCTCTACAATTAAACCGCCTGAACCCTGTCCTGATGCGGAATCAGCAAAGAGTCTATGTAATCCTGCGAAACCCATCGCAATCGCGCCGGAGGACTGCTGCAGGAATGCGCGCCTGGAAATTTTCCTCGGTCGTTTCAACGTTCTTTCATCTCATACGGGTGGGTAAGTTTTTTGACTAAAGCGTCTTTGTGCGCCGGTTGCACTGAAATGACAAATCCCTCTGTAAATCAACCGACAGTTCGTGCCTAGGATTTTTCTATTTTCCCGATAGTATACGCTCTTTTTTTCAATTCGACGCTTTGAATTTTGACGATTAACACATAAAGGCTATAGGCGATGAGTCGAAAAATTTTTTTAAAACGGTTCAATCTTCATATTTTTTCGTTTCGCGTCACTATACCGCCGCAAGCGTATTCGCCTTATGATACTAAATGCCGCTCATCTCGTGGGAAAATTTTGGAGTTGATATCAAGTATATCACTTTATTTTCAAAACGGTTTCAAGATTCCGAGGCAGACTGGCGTGAAGTGTGCCCCGAATTACGGCGAATGCAGGTGCCGGAGCATCGGGTTTGGCAGCAAGATTGGGAAGGGTTATTGGAAAACAGGTACAAAAAAAGCCCGGCAAGAGATTGACATGCAATCTTTCGATTGCCGGAAGAACAGGACGCTTAACGCAGTTGCGTTGGCGAATAAATTGGCGGGACTAACCGAACTTTCCGGTTTGAAAGCAGCAGTGCGCGTTTTGATATTCGATTACCTCATGCGTGTCAATGACAACCAGACGCTTAGCGCCAAACTCTTGGGGAGGTCAAGATATGCGACGTGCCGGCGTTCATTCGGTTGCCGTGAATCAGCGAATGAAATGCGGAGCGGCGATTGCTTTTTTCAACCCTAGCATTCTACGCTATGTCCCTCTTGCATTCGCTTCCCCGTTTCAAGAATAGGGTGCGACATTTTTTGCTTTTGTCAACTTTTGTCGCACATCCGCCAAAACCCTGGTGTGGCAAGGCTTCACGCTCCGGCAACCCCAAATTTCCCTAAATTGTGTCAACAAATGTCGCACCCTTTGCCATAGGCATTCAAAGCCATGCCGTCCCAAACCAAAAAAAATAAAATTTCCCGTATCCCTTGACACATCAGGGTTAATTAGCCAAAATCGAATCTAAAATGAAAGGGAATATAGGTTTTGGCATGCATTTTGCTCATAGACAATATCACAAGCTGCAGAACGGTCTGCAGTCACTAAAGATGTTTTGGCTGAATCAAGGTTTCGCGCAGGATTAAAATCCGCGGCTATTCTTGACTACAATGAAAAAGGAGAGTATCATGAAAACGAAATCGTTGGTTATGTTGGGTAGTTTCTTGGTGTTGACGACTCTTATTGTTTGCGTAAGTGTCTATGCGTATAACGCTTACGCATATGCTAGTGAGAGCGGTGGCGGTGCTGGAGTTAATGGTTGGGGTCTTGTCAATGGCACATACAGTGTGCTAGTGAAGATTGATGGTGAACTTAAAGATCCGGATGACCACAAGCACGGCCCGTATGGAAATGGTAACAACCTTTCTGAGGGTGTTTCGGCGAGCAACGATGATGACGAAAGTGTTTATGCGGAGGCTTACATCAGTGGCACGGATCCGCAGGCCGGAGAATTTCGTAGTAAGACAGATTTTGCGACTTACTACCCTTCTCCCGACTAGTAGTTAATAACGCAGCTAGTGGCCAGAACGGAACAATAGGTTCTGGCCACTGGCATACTGAATTTGGAGGACCAACAGCCATGAAATTCATTTTCATGCTATCGGTTGTTTTGATCGCCATATTGGCTTTTGGAGATAGCAACAATAGTGGCGATAAAGGTTCACCCATAATTCATCGTGTAGAAACAGTGGAACCGGTCAAGGGGGAACGCGCTTTCCCTGAAGTACCTGAAGGGTTTCCCCCAGACCTGAAGTCCATTGTAGTTTGGCTCGCACCCAATTATCAAAAAGGAGACAAGCCGGACCATGAAATAATGTACCGTGTCTTGATAGAGTTGTGGAATCAGGGGGACCACGATTTTGTAAACGTCGTCGGTGATGGATTGCCGTTACGAAAGGTTTATCCGATCTATCCGGAGGTGGTCTATGTACAGTGGAGAGATCATAAAGAACCGGGACCTGACGGTGAACTTTTGAAGTATATCAGTTTCGCAATCGGAGCTCGAGATGCGGTTAAGTTCACTAGTAAAGTAAATGGAGATGAGTTTAAGCATCTTACCGAGGCGGAGATGAAAGAGATGATGACGGGTGAAGGCGCATATATGGCGCAGTACCCCGGTCTGAAGTTAGTTGATTATAGAAAGTCTGGTTATAAACCTAAGGATATCCTTGTTGACTATTGTAATCAACCAGGTAACCGTGCACGTGTTCCTTACTGTAGGTGAGATGGTTGAACTCAATAAAAAATTGCCGAATTCCCGAAGTCCGTCCGTGCTGCGTGCAAAGAAGGCACCAGCATGAACATACATTTGGTGTATTTAAAAAGACTGTCACAGGTATTTCTTTAGCCTTGATGCGGTTGGAGTTGAAACGAAAGTTTTGTCAAAACCCATATCACTTCTTATGTCAATAAATCGGTCGGATTGGGATGTAGTTGTCACCTGCATGTGTATCCACCATATAGGCTATGTTATCGCGCTCGCGCGCAAGAGAAAGTCTTCATCTTGTGTTGGGAGTGTAAATACGCCCAATCCTAATTTATTTTCAAAGGAGCTACATCTCCTTACTGAATTACGTAGAGGTTTACCAATGAAGAAAGCCATGTTTTTGGCGTTTAACATATTGCTTTTTGTGTACGCGTTATATCCGCACAGCTATGCCCAAGATTTTCCGCAATGGGGGCTGCCCGAAGGGGCTAAATTCCGCCTTGGTAAAGGCAGTTTAAGCAAAATACAATATTCGCCGGATGGTACGCGCCTTGCAGTTGCCAGCAGTATCGGAATTTGGCTCTACGATACGGTGTCCCATCGAGAGGTCGCACTATTCGCCGGGAATACGTCGGTGGTTAGCGTAGCGTTTAGTCCCGATGGAGGAACTATCGCCGGGGGATATGAGGACGCAAGCGTCCGTCTGTGGGACGCCGATACAGGAGATCGACTGCAAACGCTCAAGGGACATACAAATTCGATTGATAGCGTGGTGTTTAGTCCCGATGGAGGAACTATCGCTAGTGCGAGTGGGGTCACTATTCGATTGTGGGAGGCCGATACAGGAGAACAACTGCGAAAGTTTAGCGGACTCAGGTCTAAGGTATATACCGTAGCGTTCAGTCCCGATGGAGGAACTATCGCCGGGGGATATGAGGACGCAAGCGTCCGTCTGTGGGACGCCGACACCGGAGAACACCTCCGAACACTCAAGGGGCACAATGGGCATACGAATTTGGTCCGTAGCGTTGCGTTCAGTCCGGATGGCACGACCATCGTTAGCGGAAGCGGAGACGCAACTATCCGATTGTGGGAGGCCGATACAGGAGAACACCTCCGAACTCTCAAAGGACACACGGGTTTAGTCGCTAGCGTTGTGTTCAGTCCGGATGGCCGTTCCATCGCAACTGGAAGCAGGGACGATACCGTCCGTCTTTGGCACACCAAAACTGGAAAACATATGCGTACGTTCAGAGGGCATACGCATTTTGTTTATAGCGTTGCTTTCAGTCCCGACGGAAAGACCATAGCAAGTGGGAGCCGGGACGCTACAATCCGTCTGTGGGACGCGCACACAGGTGAAAGCCTGCCAACACTCATAGGGCATACGCGGTCGGTCAATTGTGTTGCGTTCAGTCCAAATGGACGTTACGTCGCAAGCGGCAGTTTGGACACTACCATCCGCTTGTGGAGGAGCGATACTGGAAAACAAGACCGAGGGCTCACCGTACCGAGTGTTGTCTCGGTCGATAGCGTTGTGTTCAGTCCCAATAGCAGAACAATTGCCAGTGGAAATTCAGACTCTTCCATACGGCTTTGGGACTTCGATACCGGAAAACAAAAGCGAAAGTTAAAAGGGCATACGGAACGGGTCTTTAGCGTTGTGTTCGGTCCCGATGGGCGCACCTTTGCCAGTGGTAGTACGGATGGGACAATAAGACTGTGGAACCCAAATACCGGAGAAAGTCTAAGAACAATTAATGAGGATGCTAATTCAGTCGGTAGCGTTGCGTTCAGCCCCGATGGTAAGACTATCGCCAGCGGGAGTTTGGACGATAGCGTCCGGCTGTGGAACGTCGATACTGGGAAACACCTGAGAACGCTCAACGGACATTCGGATATAGTTAGGAGCGTTGCATACAGTCCCGATGGCGAAACGATTGCTAGCGGGAGTGAGGACAATACCATCCGTCTGTGGGATGCCGATACGGGAAAACACCGACTCACGCTCGGCGAGCAAACGGGTTTCGTCAATAGCGTTGCGTTCAGCCCCGATGGCAAGACTATCGCCAGTGGGAGTTCAGACGATACCGTCCGTCTGTGGGACGCCGATACGGGAGAACTTCTGCGAACGCTCAACGGGCATACGGATGATGTCTGGAGTATCGTATACAATCCTGATGGACGGATACTCGCGAGCGGGAGTCGCGACGGCACCGTATTGCTGTGGGAAGTTGAGTCTTCAATCCAATTAGCGGTGGAACCGTCGGAACGACGCATCACAACCTTTGGAAACATCAAACGCACGGCGCTGCTGCAGAATTATCCGAATCCATTCAACCCCGAAACTTGGATACCGTATCAATTGGCAAACGATTCGGTCGTAACCTTAAGCATCTACGACCAGAGCGGGCATATCGTCCGCATCCTTGACATTGGGCATCAGATTTCGGGATTATACCGAGATCAAGCAAAAGCCGCGTATTGGGACGGCCGAAACCAAAACGGAGAACCCGTCACGAGCGGCGCCTATTACTACCAACTCCGGGCGGGCAAATACACTGCATTGCGGAGGATGGTGGTTGTCAAGTAGAACGGAAATTTAGGTTGCCGTTCTTGTCAGTTGGGTTAGTCAGTTCAACGGGTCATTCACAATTAAGACTTGGGCGTAGCAAGAAAGGAGAAAATCCAATGATTGTATTGAAACGATGCACCTCGAAATCGGGGATTGCTTTGATGGTGTTGACTATCTGGATAGTCGTTGATGCATTAGCAGCGTTCGCTGGGGCGCAAGTCCAACCGCCGCGCCGGCAATCGAAAATCATGATTAACCCGAAAAGAGAATCGAAAGTGGAAGAAACGGAAGTAACCAAGGTAAATGTCGGCAGAAGCCTTGTCGGCATCGCTCGCGGCGCCAGCCGTCAAAGTGAGAATAACTTGGTTGATATCGTCTTTGTCATCGAACGCGGCGAAAAAATGAAAACGTCAATAGTTCAAATTGAAAGACATCTCGGCGAATTAGTGGGTATGTTCGATGAGTCGGGAGTCGATTTTCGGTTAGCGCCAATCTGGTTTCAAAATCATCGAGGCCCAAAATTCGAAGGCAGTCCGTTCATTGACAGCCTGCGTGCAGTACATGAAGGTCTTTACGACGATTTTCGGCACGACCACTCCACCGGATATGGACTTGACGCAATAATGTGGGGGTTAAGGGAGTTGAATTTCAGATCGCACGCCCGCAAACACTTGATTGTCGTCACAAATTCGCCCCTGCAAACCACGTGGGACGCGGAGAATGCTATACAGCAGCTTGCAAGTAAAATTGTTGAACAGTGTAAGCAGGAGGAGATTCACATTGACGTTTTTGGGGTAAATAACGCGGTTCAGATGAAATTGGCTGAGGAAACCGGAGGCAAGTGGCGCCCCATTGATGAATATCAGCAGCGAAGGTGGCCAACCTCTATGACAGATAAGCGGATTCTCAGGATCGCCGGGATTTTCGAACTCATGGGCGAACACTTCGTCGAAACGGTGAAGTCGCCTTCCGATATTGTCTTCATCTTCGACTCCAGTTTCAGCATGGGATTTAATACTGATGAAATATGTATAGGAGTCGATAGGTTGGCGGATGCGCTTGATGAGAACGGGCTCGACTATCGTTTCGGTGTCATCCGCTTTTGGGCGCGGGTAGGCGGAGGAGAAAGCTCAATCGTAGTGACGAAACCGCCGTTGGATGCCGAGCAGGTCAAGAAGCTATTTCGGCTTCCGAAGGAGGGCGATGAACACCTGCTCGACGCCATAATGGAAGGCGTCCCCAAGCTCGACACGCCGGAGCATCGCCAGCTTGTATTGATTATCGTAACCGACGAAGCAACCAGCCGCCGTCGGGAGAAAGGGTACACCCCCGGCGGGGGAATTGCCGTTTGCCGCCAAGCCGGTGCCATTGTTTACGTCATCGGCGGTTTCGTACACCCGCGGCAAACCGAAAGGGATGTCTTTCAGCGCCGAGTCGCCGAAGTGACAAATGGCGAATACTATGCCATGCCGGGTACTCGGCTTTCTGACGTACGGCGGTAACCGCTAACGCGGAGATTTTAATGCGTAAATATGTCCAAATCAATCGCACATGGGAATGATACAGAAAAATCCTCCCCCTTTAGTTAAGGGGGAGCTAGAGGGGGTTATAGACGTATCGTCGGGAATCGGAATTCCCGCCTACCAGCATTCAACGCCCTGTAGTAGCGATTTCCGAATCGCGGCGGTGGTTTTCAGTTTAATCCTCCCACTTACCAAGGGGGAGTTAGAGGGGGTCATATACATACAGTCTTTGTAGGTTGGGTAGAGATCAACTGAGCGAATAGCGAAGGCGATAGGCTTTCCGAAACCCAACGCTTTGAAACCCTTGCGACGTTACAAAAGCGTTGGGTTTCGCTACGCGCTACCAAATCTTGAACGCAATCAATTCCCCAACCTCATGTCTCATAATTCACATGATTCATCAGCCCCGCTCTACCCAACCTACAAAAACTGTTTTGTCAGTTAAATCCTCTCCCTTACCAAGGGGCTTACTATTACCCACAAG
>JAPPKS010000010.1 GCA_028819845.1 Candidatus Poribacteria bacterium
TTACTCATTATAAAATCCTTCTTAGCTCACTGTCCAGTTTTTAGGGGTCATTCCAAGAAACCTAAGTAGAACCCCTACAGGGCGAGGACAACGTTACTTAGGCCGGTACATATGCGAGCTGTGTCCAAAAAAGGTTTCGGCGGATTCCATGACTGTTTCCGATAGGGTTGGGTGCGGATGAATTGTCCATTGGAGGTCGGATGCCGTCGCCGCCATTTCGATGGCGAGTACGCCTTCTGCAATTAACTCGCCAGCGCCGGCGCCGACAATCCCCACTCCCAATATCCGCTCGGTCTCTGGATCAATGAGCAGTTTGGTGAGGCCGTCATTACGCCCCAACGTCGCCGCCCTACCGGAAACACGCCAATGGAATCGGACGACCTCTGCGGAACGATTCTCGCTTTTCGCCTGCGTCTCGGTCAAGCCGCACCATGCAATCTCCGGATCCGTGAAAACAACAGCGGGTATCGACCGGGGCTCGAACGCAACTTTGTGACCGGCAATCGCTTCCGCCGCAATTAAACCTTCATGAGATGCCTTGTGGGCAAGCATTGGTTCGCCAGCCACATCTCCGATGGCGTAGATTGTAGGCTCCTTCGTCCGCCTTTGCGCGTCTACGACGACAAATCCCGCCCCATCAATTTCGACGCTTGTATTTTCCAAACCCAAACCGCTCGTGTTGGGCTTCCGTCCGACGGCGATGAGAATCGTCTCGAATACTTGTTCCGACGCTTCGATGTCCTCACCTTCAAGTCGTACCCGAATACCTTCTGGGGTTTCTTCCATGTGCGCAACCTTGGTATTGGTAACGATGGATTTGAACAACTTTTCCAGCCGCTTGGAGATGACATTGACGAGATCACGGTCAACGCCCGTTAGCAGACCGGGTAACATCTCCACGACAGAGACATCTGTTCCGAGTGCCGCGTAAACACTCCCCAGCTCAAGTCCGATGTAGCCGCCGCCCACCACTAGCATGTTTCTTGGAACTTCATTTAGTTCCAAGGCGCACGTTGAGTCGAGAATGCGAGACCCTTGTAGGGGCAGGTTAGGTACGGTGGCGGATCGGGAGCCGGTTGCTAAAATTGCATGGTCGATCGACAGTGTGTTTTCTGCACCCAGATCGGTCTGAATTCTCAGATTCTTGGCATCCAAAAAGCTGGCTCTACCTTGGATATAGTTGACATTACGATGCTGACAAAGTTCCGCAAGCCCCGCCGTCATTTTCTGTACCATACCCTCTTTCCAGGTGCGCACCCGATGGAGGTCAATTGCCGGCTTAGTAAATTCAATTCCCAATTCAACCGCTTCACGTGCGTCTGTAAGCACCCTTGCAATATGTAATAGGGCTTTGGACGGAATGCATCCTCGGTAAAGACAGACGCCGCCAGGATTGGGCTCCAAATCAATCAGGGCAACTTGCATCCCCAAATCTGCAGCCCTAAATGCGGCGGCATATCCACCAGGTCCTGCACCAATTACAGCAACTTGCGTTGAACTATCGTAACCCAATTTCTATCCTCAAGGACTGTGAAAAGCGCAGTGGTGAGTGGAGGCTATCGCCTTCGCTATTCACTCGGTTGATCGTTAGCTTTTCTCTCGTTTCATCTGCTTGCTTAGTTGCTCATTTCAAATCCAGAGCAAACGAGAAAGGTTCTTCAAGCATTTCCGCTATTGAGCGCAAAAATCGAGCCGCATCCGCACCGTCAATTAACCGGTGATCGTACGACAGTATGAGCGGCAACAACAACCGCGGTTGAAACGCATCGTTAATCAGAACTGGCTCAATACGGCCGCGGGCAACCCCGAGAATCGCGACCTCAGGGTGATTCACAATCGGAGAAAAGTGAGTGCCGCCAATACCCCCAAGATTCGTAATGGTGAACGTTCCGCCCTGCATGTCTTCAGGAGTCAGTTTCTTGCTGCGCGCCCTTTCGGCAATCTGGCTTATTTCGGCAGAAAGTTCGATGATGCTCTTCCGATCCACATCCCGAATGACCGGTACTAGAAGTCCACGATCCGTATCAACCGCTACGCCGACATGGTAATATTTCTTATAGATAATTTCTCGCTTCGCCATATCGACGCTTGCGTTAAATTGCGGAAACCGTTGCAAAGTGCAAGCGGCAATCTTGAGCAGTATAGCGGTAATCGTCAGTTTTCCGCCCGCTGTTTCTGTTCTCGCGCGGAATTGCTTGCGCAGTTTATCTAATTCGGTAATATCAGCCTTATCGGATTGAGTCACATGGGGGATAGCCGACCAGGCAGTCGCCATGTGCGCCGCGGTCGCACGGCGCACACTGCTCATCGGCTCTCGTTCCACCTCGCCCCATTTCGAGAAATCCGGAAGCGGCGGCGCGGGAATTTGGTTCGCAGCACCCGGGGAAGCTGTCCTGTGTGCCGCTGGCTCAGCATTAATCTGATATGCATGATTCTTAATGTCCTCAACAGAAATTCGTCCACCAGGTCCTGAACCAGTGACCTGATTGATATCAATTCCAATTTCACGCGCAAATCGGCGAACGGATGGCGATGCCGGCGCAATGTCACGAGGAATTACCTCTGTCGGCGGCGTATCGGGGATGCGGCGTGCGGCTTCCAATGCGACTACCGGCGCTGCCTCCGGAGGTGATTCTTCAGGCGTAATTGTATCTTCATCATCAGCTACGCTTGTCGCCGTAGGCGCTTCGACCTCAACGGCTTTACCCTCACCCATCGTCTCCACAGTCAGGATGGGGTGTCCAACTTTAGCCTTACCACCTTCTTCTACATGAATCGCTTTGACAACACCGCTAACCGAGCACGGAACTTCAATGGCTGCCTTGTCCGTTTCGATTTCCAGTACCGGCTGCTCTTCATCAATGGTATCCCCCACTGATACCAAGATGCTCAAAACATCGCCATCTTCTATATTTTCACCAAGTTCGGGAAGCAAAAATTGTTGTTCCATCTCTTTTCACCAAGCTGTTACAGGTTTTTGTTCAGTGGTAAGTTAAGGCGTTTGCTCATCACCATCCACGAATCGCTGCCTTTACACCCGTCACTAATCACTATTAAACATCCATAGGATTGAGTTTTTTCGAGTCTATCTCCAATTCTTGCATCGCAGCTTTTACGACGTCAAATGAAATCTTGCCTTCGCAGGCAAGCGCATTTAGCGTCGCCAGCGTAATGAACTTGGCATCCACTTCAAAAAAATCTCGCAGTGCGGCTCGGTCATCACTTCTGCCGAATCCATCTGTACCCAAGGTAACAAGCGGTCTAGGTATCCATTGAGAAATCGAATCCGGAAGCGCTTTGACATAATCCGAAGCCGCCACAAAAACACCGGGGGCATCTTCGAAACATGCGGTTACATAAGGAATCTTCGATGACTCGGACGGATGCAGCATATTCCAACGTTCGACAGAGTCTCCATCGCGGTACAACTGTTTATAGCTCGTAACACTCCACACATCCGCAGCGACGTTGTAGCGATCTTCAAGAATCTGCCCCGCCTTTAGAACTTCATTCAAGATAGAACCGCTCCCCAAAAGTTGAGCATGCAGGTTCGCCCCTTTTAACTTTGTCCCTTTGTACTTGTACATCCCCTTGAGGATGCCATCCTTAACTTCCTCATTGGGCAAAGGCGGCATAACGTACGGTTCATTTCCTACGGTTAGATAGTAGAAGATGCTTTCCTGTTCTTCATACATCCGGCGGATACCGTCTTGGATGATGATAGCCAGTTCGTAAGCGAAAGCCGGGTCATATGTGAGGAGGTTTGGGACGGAATATGCCAGCAGATGGCTATGTCCGTCCTGATGCTGCAGCCCCTCGCCAGCGAGCGTGGTACGGCCTGAAGTTGCACCGATAAGGAACCCCCGGCAACGCATGTCGCCAGCCGCCCATATAAAATCGCCAATCCGCTGAAGCCCAAACATGGAATAGAAGATGAAGAAGGGGATAGTGTTGATGCCGAAGGTCGCATAAGCAGTGCCCGCGGCCATGAACGAAGACATAGAACCCGCTTCGGTAAGTCCCTCTTCTAGGATTTGTCCATCTCTGCTTTCTTTATAGTAGAGCAGCGTGTCGGCGTCAACAGGTTCATAAAGTTGCCCGACGGACGAGTAAATGCCAACCTGGCGGAACAGGGCTTCCATTCCGAAAGTGCGAGCTTCATCAGGCACGATCGGCACAATTAGCTCGCCAATCTCCTTATCCCGCAGCATTTTCGTTAGCATCCGCACAAACGCCATTGTCGTGGAAACCTCCCTACCGTCCGATCCTTTGTAAAACTCTGCAAACAGAAGTTCCGGCGGGCGTTTAAGGGGTGGTGCCATTACCGTACGCCTAGGTACGTAGCCGCCGAGTTTCCGCCGGCGTTCGTGCAAATACTGAATTTCCGGACTATTGTCCGGCGGCCTGTAAAACGGCGCTTCGGCAACTTCATCGTCCGAAATCGGGATATTAAAACGGCTTCGAAATTCACGAAGCTCCTCCTCGTTCAACTTCTTCTGTTGATGAGTGATATTCTTGCCTTCACCGGTTTCACCGAGGCCGTATCCTTTTATTGTTTTCGCCAAAATAACAGAAGGGGCGCCCTTGTGATCGAATGCGGCTTTATATGCATTATACACTTTTTTGGGATCGTGCCCGCCCCGCCTCAACTTGTAGAGCTGTTCATCGGAAAGGTGCTTAACGAGTTCCAGTAAGCGAGGCGCCTCACCAAAAAAGTGTTGGCGGATATACCGTCCGGATTCTGCCCCGGAACCCGTCTTGTACTTTTGGTACTGCCCGTCAACAACCTCTTCCATCCGCTTTAACAAATGCCCTTCGTGGTCTTCAGCGAGCAGCGGGTCCCAGTCGTCCCCCCAAATAACTTTGATTACATTCCACCCAGCGCCCCGTAGGACAGTTTCTAGTTCTTGTATGATTTTGCCGTTACCCCGCACGGGACCATCCAACCGCTGTAGGTTGCAGTTAATTACAAAGATTAGGTTGTCTAATTTTTCTCGGGAAGCCAGAGAGATTGACCCGAGGGATTCCGGTTCGTCCATTTCGCCATCGCCAAGGAAAGCCCACACTTTTGCATCGCTCGGCGCCTTTAATCCCCTATCCTCAAGATAGCGTATAAACCGAGCTTGATAAATCGCCATAATCGGCGTAAGTCCCATGGAAACTGTGGGAAATTGCCAGAAGATGGGCATCAACCACGGATGAGGATACGATGAGAGGCCGCCCCCGGGTTGTAGTTCTTTGCGAAAGTTCTCCAAATCTTGTTTGGACAGACGGCCCTCCAAAAACGCCCTAGCATAAATCCCGGGTGAGGCATGTCCCTGAAAATAGATCAAATCACCTTCATGGTCTTCACTCTTAGCACGGAAAAAGTGGTTAAAACCAACCTCATATAATGTAGCCGCGGACGCATAGCTTGAAATATGTCCTCCGACGGAACTGTCATCGCGGTTGGCACGCACCACCATCGCCATTGCATTCCAACGGATGATGTTCTTGATTCGCCGCTCAATTTCTCTATTCCCCGGAAATTGAACTTCCTGCTCTGCCGGGATGGTGTTGATGTAGGGTGTATTGGCCGTGAAAGGAAATCGAACGCCCTGCTCAAACGCATGGATGTTTAATGTACGTAATAGACGCTGGACACTCACCGGCCCATGACGCTGCAAGACATAATCCAAGGAATCGAACCATTCGTGCAGTTCAGCAATTTCCATTTCCGATGATTCATTGTCTATAACTTC
Organism: Candidatus Poribacteria bacterium; assembly: GCA_028819845.1. GTDB lineage: Bacteria > Poribacteria > WGA-4E > WGA-4E > PCPOR2b > JAPPKS01. Next base: position 5,742 of record JAPPKS010000010.1, read on the forward strand.
ACAATTCATACTAAAATACCCGCGTAAGTAGAAGTATTGACTAGCAGTTGATGGTTAGTAAAGACGCTTTTGCTGGCAACAGGACACACGCCACTGGCACTGTCTTAAGGCTTTTCCCACAAATAAAAACAGCCCCAATCAGCAATCGGGGCTGTTTCGGAGAAAACAAGACAAATTCTCGCACTTGCTCAAAAACCTGACTAGCTAGCGCACTCGGATTACATCATCTTTCTGATGATGGCATCTCCCTGCTCCTTTGTAATGCCGAGTTGCTGATGTGCAAGCGGAACACCTTCATGAAGGACTGGCTCCAGTTCTTCAAGAGACGAACGACTCGTGTCGTGATAAAACAGCCCGATGGGGATTTCCTCGTCCCATGTCATGGCTTGCGTAATCGCTGCTTGCATATCATTGGGATCATGGTCAGTTTCTTCGAGTTTCCTCACACGTTGTTTGAAATATGCGAATGTGTTGTCTCTGTTGAAGGTAATACACGGGCTGAAAACATCTACAAACGCGAATCCTTCGTGTTCCATGCCTCTGTACATCAGTTCGGTGAGATGCTTCGTGTCACCGCTAAATCCTCTCGCAACGTAGGTTGCGCCTGAAACAATCGCTAACGCGAGCGGATTGATAGGTTGTTCGACGGTGCCAAAGGGGGTACTCTTTGTCTTCATTCCCATTCGGCTCGTGGGTGAGGCTTGACCGATTGTCAATCCGTAAATCTGGTTATCCATCACAATGTATAGGAGATCGATATTGCGGCGCATGGTATGCATAAAATGGTTGCCGCCGATACCAAAACCATCGCCATCCCCGCCGGTCACGATTACTTTGAGATTGTGGTTGGCGAGTTTGACGCCGGTAGCCACAGCAAGCGATCGGCCGTGAAGCGTATGCATTCCATAAGTATTAAAAAAGCCGGGCAAATTGGAAGAACATCCGATTCCACTTATCGTCACAAACTCGTGCGGTTCGCGTCCGGTTTTCGCGCACGCCATCTCAAGCGCCCTCAATACCCCAAAATCACCGCAGCCTGGACACCAATCTGGGGATACACTTCCCTTAAAATCCTTCGCTGTTGGTGCGGCTTTAATGGGTTTATCATCCTTTGCCATGTGATTCCTCCTTATACCACAATTTCTTGATACGGTACATACAAATCTGTTTTACCAGCCTCAATCTCTTTAACACCATCCACTACATGGTGCGGCATAAACGGCTCTCCGTCATACTTGCGAATATGCCCATCAGCTTTGAAGCCGGTTTCACCACGCAAGAAGCGTGCAAATTGGCCTGTGTAGTTACATTCCACAATAATTGCTCGTTTACATTTGGACAGTACCTGGTTAGTCCTATCTTCATTTATCGGGTAAAGCCATTTGAAATGCACATGATTGACGCTGTATCCTGCCGTTCTCAACAAGCTGGCGGCTTCCTCAATAACATCTTCCGTAGAACCCCAGCCAATTAATGTGATATCGGCGTCTTCAGCGCCTATGAGATCCGGCGGCGGCATTAACGCACTAATGCCTTCCATTTTGCGCTGCCGTTTTTCCATAATCTCTCGGCGTATGTGCGGGTTTGTAAATTCATCAGTAATCAAGCCGCCATCTTCATCGTGTTCGTCAGTTGCTACGACATGTACGTGTCCAGCTGTCCCCGGCAATGCGCGCGGAGAGATTCCGCTCTCAGTAACCTTGAAGCGCAGGTATTTTTCGCCGCTGACGTTGTCATCGGCGATGAGTTCGCCTCGGTCTATTTCCGGATTCCAATTGATTTCTTCAGGATCTATGGTCGTGTATCCCATAGAAAGCGTGAGATCGGAGATGATCATTCCCGGACACTGGAATTTATCCACTAAATTAAAAAGTTCGGGAATTGTGTGGAAACCATCGGCAATACTGGTCGGCGCGACAATTATCTTTGGAAAATCTCCCTGACTGGCGCCGAGCATCTGCCATAAATCGCCCTGCTCCGTCTTGGTCGGTAACCCGGTTGAAGGACCGCCGCGCTGCACATTTATAAAAACAGTTGGTATCTCCATCATACCCGCACTGCCGACGGCTTCACTCATCAAAGCAAATCCGCCGCCCGAAGTTGCGCACATAGCGCGGCAGCCCGCATGGGCGGCACCAATCGCCATATTAGCAACCCCGATTTCATCCTCAACCTGACGAACCATAATGCCCAAATCTCTCGCGTTCGCCGCCATCCAGTGTAGAACGCCTGTCGACGGACTCATCGGATAAGCGCAGTAAAATTTGACTCCCGCTGCCGCACCGCCCATCGCCATCGCCTCATTGCCAGTCGTCACGGCGAGCGGCTTATCTTGATATGGGAACGGTGTTGAAAACGGGGTAAAATGTTCGGCAGCATGATTATAACCGGCGCGGGCAATACCAATGTTCTCATCAACAACTTCCTGGCCCTTTCGCTTGAATTGAATTGTCAAGATGTCTTCAAGTTCTTCCAAGCCAGCGCCTGTTATGTAGAGCGTAGCGCCAAGCATTAGCGTATTTAGCATAACTCTATTTCGGCTGTTATTGCTCAGTTCCTTAAAGGAGAGTGCGCATAGCTGGACATCTTCGGGAGTATTATTTGGCGGGGAGGTATTATCGCTGTTATAAAGAATCACCCCGCCCGGAGCAATATTCTGAAGGTGTTTATCCATCGCATCCTGATTCAATGCAATGACCATATTTATCCTATCACCATGGTTAGCGACCGGTTCCGAACAAATTCGGATGGTCAAAAAGGTATGACCGCCGCGGATCAGCGACTGATACGCGCTGTAAGCGAATGCAGAAAGCCCGCGGCGAGCGCAAATCCTTATCAATACGGGACCTGCACTTTCAAGTCCCTGACCCGGCGCGCCGCCCATAGCAATTACAAAATCAAATTTTGACATTTTATTCCTCTTTATTGCAGACTTCAATTATCTGAAAATATGAGGCGTTTCATTTTTGTGTTCTGTTTTTATCTGAACTTCTCAATCTTGAGCGGCCCTCGAAAAGCCGCGAAATTTCAGGACATAAGATGAAAAATAGTTCAGCAAACCACTGACTCTTTATCCAATCAAATCTCGGAATTCGTCAGTACCGCTGAACATTTTTAAAATTCCTGGTATTCGCCAACTGCTGCGTCGCGTCTATATTTTCAGGTCTGGGTAAAAACAATAGGTAGGACATTTTGGAATACATTCACAAAAGGATACCACAAAAAGCCTTTTTTTTCAAATGAATTCTATTTTGCACGTAAAACCCTCCAATTTTTACAACTGACTCAACGCTTTTTCTGCTTCCGGGCTTCTGGTCTTTTGCAGTGCAAAAGCCGCGTGCTGGCAGACGCGCTCGGACTCATCGCGTAACGCGCCAATCAACGCGGGGATTGCATCTTTCGCAAACTCACCAATATTTGCGAGTGCGACCGCTGCATAAACGCGAACCTCTGTGTCATCATCGCGCAACGCCTGAATTAAAGCCGGCACCGCTTCATTCGCAGGTTTACCAATTAAACTCAAGGCGCGAACCGCATTTTCTCGCACAGGCTGGTACGTATCGCTGAGCGCTTCAATTAACGCCTGCACTGCCGGTGCACCGATTCGACTTAGTGCATCCGCGGCATTTAGCCTCACATTCTTTTGTTCATCTGCAAGTGCCTCTATTAGTGCGGGGATGGCAGGGACGCCGATCTGAGCCAATGCATCAGCAGCGCAATCGCATACATCCCAAATGACATCGGCTAATGCCTCTATCAATGCGGGTATAGCGGGCTCACCAATTTCAACCAGTTCTGAAACCGCAGTAGATTGGGTTTCTGTATCTGCTTCACCCAGTTGTTCAATTAACTCGTCTATCTCACAATTGTCTGCCACACCGCTCACTCTCTGCCGTGCAAGTTATAAAGTACAAACCCTTATCCACTTAAACAAGCGTATCCACCGCCACCTTTATCACGCGCATCAACGTCGCTGGATACACCCCCAACCAGACTATAAGTAGCGTGAGACCCGCCAAAACTACGCCGCCAATCAACGGCAAAGAGGCAGGCGTAGTCGGTGATTCCGCAGCCGTTAGCCCGGTCGCTGCCTCACCCGCTTTGTCTTCTGGGGTTCGGTACATCGCAACAACAATTCGCAGGTAATAGTAAAGCCCAATGGTACTATTCACCACGAGCAGCACCAACAACAGCCATAAGGCGGATCCAACACCCGCAGCCACAACGTAGAATTTTCCGACAAAGCCCGCCGTGAGCGGGATACCAGCCAGAGACAACAGCACCGCCGTAAATATACCGGCGAGCCACGGCCGATGCCAAGCGAGTCCTCGATAATCATCAATGGCATCCGCCTCCCTGTCACCCGGGGATAACACTGTGATAATACCAAAGGCGCCTAAGGTAGTCACAGAGTAAGCTACCAGATAGAATGTTACCGCCGTTACCGCCATCATTTCGTCTGCTCGGAAAGCAATAAAGGCTACCAACACATAACCCAAATGTGCGATCGACGAGTAAGCCAAGATACGCTTGACATTATTCTGGAGTAACGCCATCAGGTTTCCAGCAAACATCGAAGCGATAGCGATGACAGTAAATACTTGGAATAATGAACTGTGGGCGTAGCTGTCCGCTGTAGCAAAGTATCGCATGAGTAGTGCGACCACGGCGCCTTTGGAAGCCGTTGCAACGAAAGCAGTTACCGGCGCCGGCGCACCCTCGTACACATCCGGTGTCCAAAGGTGAAAAGGCACTACTGCGAGCTTAAACCCTATGCCGACGACCATCAGCCCCATGCCCGCGAGCAACAACATGCTATGATTGCCGGCATTAGCATGAGACGCCATTTGAGTGAATTCCATTGTCCCAAGTTCAGCATAAACCAGCGCCATTCCAAAGAGGAGAAACGCCGAAGAAACTGCAGCCAGCACCAAGTATTTTAGCCCCGCCTCAATACTCCGCTCATCGGTGTACAAATATGCAATCAAAACATAAAGGGAAACGCTGAGGATTTCCAATCCCAAGAAGAGAGATGCAAAGTGGCTGCTCGCAACTAATACTGCGCAACCCAACGTCGCCAGGAGTACAAGAATATAAAACTCTTCGTGATTGCCTTGGCGTTTCTCAAGGTAGCCATGGGCAATCAGAATCACAACAAAACTCACCGCAAAGAGAAGCCCCATGTATAACAGGGCGTAACCGTCGAGGATGATAAGTTGTGTTACCGTAAATGGCAGTGACACCTCGGAGGAAACCATTGGAAGTGACGCAAATGCTAGGGCAATCCCCATCAATGCCAATACGGCAATTACCTTGTGATTTCTGTAGAAGGCAGTCACTAACAGAAGCACGACTGAAGCAGCCGATAAAATAATGAGGGGAGTTATCGCTAAGAGGTCTGTCGTCGTCACGAATTACCTTTTTCAGCTAGGTTAGGTGAATTCACAGGTACGGAATTCAGGTGGTGATGATTGTACAGATTGCACAGAATTTCGATGAGTCCAACGGCCCATGAAGCGCTTTTCCAACTTCGTACCGTCCATCTCACGGTTTGGCAGTAATCCGTTTCTTTGAGATGTTTTTTCCTGAAGTTCTTCTAGCGCGGGTTTAGTTGTGTTGAGTACCGGCTGGGGATAAAGCCCCAACCAAACGATTGCAACGATTAAAGCCAACATCATCGCCATATCGCGGGCTGAAAGATCCGGCAGTTTCAAATCCTCCTGAATAGGACCGTGGAAAGCACGCTGCATTATCCACAGCGAATATACCGTAGCAAAGACAAGGCCGACCGCCGCCAGTGCAGTCATTGTGATGTTGACTTGGTAAGCTCCCATCAACACCAAAAACTCACCGACAAAGTTGCCTAATCCCGGCAACCCAAGTGACGCCATGGCGAAGACCATCCCCACTGCGCTCATACGCGGGACTGCTGCCCAAAGACCGCCCATTCGATTTAAGTCACGAGTATGAATCCGCTCGTAAAGTGCACCTACGAGAATAAAGAGTGCGCCGGTACTGATGCCGTGACAAATCATCTGTATCACGACGCCCTGCAGCGCCAATTCATTCCAGGCGAAGACGCCCAAAAGTACAAATCCCATGTGGCTCACGCTCGTGTACGCCACCAACCGCTTCAGGTCGGTTTGCGCAAAGGCGAGGATGGCGCCGTACAAAATGCCAATCACGCCAAACAGCATCGCTATAGGAGCAAAGTCGCGGGCAGCATCAGGAAACAACGGCACCACAAAGCGCAGCAGCCCATAGGCGCCGGTCTTTAACAGAAGCCCGGCGAGAATAACGCTGCCCGCCGTGGGTGCTTCAGTATGCGCATCAGGCAGCCAGCTATGCACCGGAAAGGCAGGTAGTTTCACAACGAAAGCGACGAGGAAACCCAGCATCAACCACTTCGCTGTAGACGCTGATATCGAGTTGTCAAGCAACTGTGTATAATCAAACGTATAGGTGCCGCTGGCACCCCCGTGAATGAAATACAATCCCACAATCGCCAACAGCATAAATAAGCCGCTCGCCTGCGTAAAAATGAAGAATTTAACTGCCGCGTAGATGCGGTTCTCATGTCCCCAGATACCAATCAAGAAATACATTGGTATCAACATCATTTCCCAGAAGAAATAGAAGAGCACAAGATCCAGCGCGAGGAACACGCCCATAATCCCCGACACTATCCACATCAGGTTAAAGTGGAAAAAGCCAACGCGCTCCTTAATCTCGGTCCACGAGGCGCCTACACTCACAATTCCCAAGAAAACGGTGAGCGCAATCATTACAAGGCTCAGACCGTCCATACCCAGGTGGAAGTGGATTGTGCCTTTGTGAATGGGAATCCATGGTGCATCTAATTCAACCAACCAATCAGAACCGCCCGATAACGCAACCTGATCAGAATGTTGTACCCAAAGCCCCAATACCAAAACCAGGTCTATCGCTAGAGCAAGCAGGCAAATCCAGCGTGGTAATGAAGAATTTTGGCGAGCCAAAATCCACGCCAGAACACCGCCGATAAGTGGAATGACAATGAGCCACGTTAATATCATAAGTAATCGCTAATTACGAATCCAACAGATTGGTTCAATAGGGGAAACACCGAATAAAAGACATGTTAGGTAGTTGGCTGATCAAATCTATCAACGTAACCTACGTTACCTCATCCGCATACCATCCACGCGCATTTAAGACAACACAACCATCGCCACAATGACGACGGCGCCAAACGCGATTCCAACCGCATACCATCGTACACGCCCGGTTTGCGTGAGGCAAAAAATAAAGTGGAAAATCTGTATAATTCCCGCGAATAAACGATAGATAAAATCAATGATGTCATTCTTGTTGATGCGCGCTGCCCAGACCACGGGCTGGACGAATACCTTGTCATATAACCAATCAAAGCCCCATCCCGCAAACCAAAAACGGTGCACGGCAACGCCGACGGACGAGCCTGCAACACCCTCAACGAAGATTTGTTTGCGCAGGAAGAACAGGTACGCCAAGGATATGCCCACGACTGAAACGACAACAGCGATGCCCTGTAGAATCAATTCCGCCGCCGCTTTGCCGTGTCCACCATGCTCAACTGAGGCAGTCAATGGGAACGCGGATTCCATGAACTTCGAGAACGGCTGCCAATTTCCCCACGCATGAGGTAGTTCGATTAAGCCTCCGATAATTGCTAACGCCGCCAAAATCGTCAGCGGAATCTTCATGCAAGCACCCGGCTTTTTGACCACATGGCTTTTCGCCTCGCCAAAGAAGGCGATGAATACCAATCGGAAAGAGTAAAGAGCGGTGAGCAGCGCCCCGCCCAGCCCCACTATATAAAGCCACGGTTGATGCGCTGACCACACCTTCCAGAGAATCAAATCTTTACTGTAGAAACCGGCGGTAATAAATGGAAAACCGGCTAACGCCGCGGCGCCGATAATAAACGTTTTGGAGGTTAAAGGCAGCGCACGCCGCAAGCCTCCCATGTTAAAGATGTCCTGTTCATGATGTAGCGCCAATATCACCACGCCAGCGCCAAGGAAGAGGAGCGCCTTGAAAAAGGCGTGCGTCATAAAGTGGAACATAGCGGCAGACCAAGCACCCACCCCGAGCGCCAGGAACATGTAGCCGATTTGACTGATGGTGGAATACGCCAAAATTCGCTTCATATCGCGCTGCGTCAGCGCGCTGCATCCTGCAACAAACAGTGTTATCGTTCCAATCAACGCCACGGCGAATTGTACGGCTGGGGCAAGTTCAAAAAGGACATAGGTGCGAGCGATAAGATAGACACCCGCGGTTACCATGGTCGCTGCGTGGATAAGCGCACTCACAGGTGTCGGGCCTGCCATCGCATCAGGCAACCACGTCTGTAATGGAAGTTGGCCAGACTTGCCCAGCGCCCCGCCGAGTAGCAGTGCCGCCGCCGCAATAGCTAAACCGGAACCCTCCATCCACTGCGACATTGCCAACGCCAAAATGCCTCCATCCCCGTGGATGTTTAGCGTTCTCAAGTGGGCAAAAAGAAGAAAAAGACCGAGCGCCATCGCCGTATCGCCTACCCGAGTAATCGTGAAGGCTTTCCGAGCCGCAAGCCCATTGGCGGGGTCTTTATACCAAAAACCAATCAGCAGGTAACTACAGAGGCCGACCCCTTCCCAACCCAGATAAAGCAGTATCAGATTATCGGCGAGTATCAAGGTCAACATCGAGCCGACGAACAGATTCATGTAAGCGAAGAACCGGCTGTATCCATCCTCGTCGTTCATATACTCGGTCGAATATAGGTGAATAAGGAAACCAACAACCGTTACGACGAGGGTCATGAGCAGAGAGAGCGCATCCAGATGAAAGGTTATCCCCGGCGCAAAACTGCCGACCTTCATCCAGGTCCAGAGCGTTTGTGAAAAAGCATCGCCCGGCGGCGGTGAACTCATAAAGCTAAAGCCACACAGCAAAGACACTACCGCCGATATCCCTATCGAGCCCACGCCGATAGCTGCAACACCCGCGCGGGAAAGTCGAGTGCCGATTAACACCAACACCAGAAAACCGATGAATGGCAAAATTGGAATCAGCCACAATAATTCCAGCATATCACCCCCGCATTTTGCTTGCTGCGTCGACATCCAGCGTCTTGAATCGGCGGTACAGTTGAAGTACCAACGCCAAACCGACAGCAACTTCTGCTGCCGCCATTGTCAAGATGAATATAAACATCACCTGTCCATCCGCCGTTCCCCAATTAGATCCGGCGACGACAAACGCTAAGCCCGATGCGTTTAACATGACCTCAATCGACATTAGCATAAAGATAATATTTCGGCGCACAAGGACACCAATAAGCCCTAACGCAAAGAGGACGCCTGCCAAAATTAATCCATGTTCCATAGAAACTGCCGCCATTACGACTCTTCCTCCTCGCTTCTATCGCGCCGACCGAGATGATATGCGCCGACCAGTCCGGCTAGCAGCAGAATAGACGCCAGTTCAACGCCCAACAGATAGGTTTCGAAGAGTGACATCCCCACCTGTTTCGCACCTACAGGTTCGCCCGTTATGATCTCTATACCACCGCCGGCGAAAATCGCATACCCCAACTCAATCATTAGGATGGCTGCCAAAATTGCCGGACCTATCATCATCCGCGGTTTTAACCATTGACGCTCCTGCTGGGACGCCCGCGCGCCTAAGTTTAACATCATGACCACGAAGATAAAGAGCACCATTATAGCGCCGGCATAAACGATTACTTCCAACGCCGCAACAAAGGGAGCCCCCAGCGAGAAAAAAATCACTGCCATCGCCAACAGCGACACGATTAAATAAAGCAGCGCATGTACCACATTGCGCCGTGTAATGACCATAACAGTCGAGATGACAGTAACCGCAGCGGATATCCAGAATACAACGGTCATATGTTTTCCATTCTCTAATTCGCGCTTTACGCAACGGCCAAAACTGTCACGTTATCGCGCACTATGGCATGAGACTATGCACATCCACGGGCGGGTCTTCGTTCTCCGCTTCACCCTTATCTTTCCCGCCAATCGACATACCGGCGAACCGATAGAAGTTGTAATCGGGATACTTGCCGGGACCATTGATTAACAAATCTTCCTTCTCGTAAACCAAGCTCTGCCGATTGTATTCAGCCATCTCAAAATCAGGAGTGAGTTGTATAGCATAGGTAGGACATGCATCTTCGCAGAAGCCACAGAAAATACAACGCGAGAAGTTAATACGAAAAAAATCGGGATAACGCCTGCCATGATTATCCTCCGTCGCTTGAAGAGCAATGCAGTCAACAGGACACGCCACTGCGCATAGATAGCAGGCAACACAACGTTCCTCGCCGTCAGGGTCTTGCGTAAGGACAATACGGCCTCTCCACCGAGGCGGCAAATTCGGTTTTTCATCAGGGTACTGAATTGTTACCCGTTTCCGAAACATGTGTAAGAAGACAAGCCAAATACTCCTAAGCAAGCTAATCATGATAATTCCCCACTACACATCACCTTAAACATAATGTGTAACCTCAATCGGTACACCTAATTCTCGGTTCGTTCCCGTAAAATTTGTCAAGTCAACCCCAAGTTGAGAACTTGAAATCCTTGCCACCCAAATATTCTAGCCAATTGCAAGAATAATTCCGCCGGTGACTATCAGATTCGCCAATGCCAGTGGCAGCATTACTTTCCATCCGTACGCCATAAGTTGATCGTAGCGCGGACGTGGAAGAGAGGCGCGGAGCAATATGAAAAAACAGATGAAGACGAATGTTTTAAGAATGAACCAGACAATCGGAGGGAGGAAGCTAGGCCCCAGCCACCCCCCGAAGAATAGCGTGGTAATAAACGCTGAAATGAGCGTGACGCCAAGGTACTCTCCGACGAAAAACATGCCAAACTTCATCCCGGAATATTCGGAATGATACCCCGCGACTAATTCGCTCTCTGCCTCCGGCAAGTCGAACGGCAATCGGTGCGTCTCGGCAATGCCGGCAACCATGAAGACCACAAGTCCAAAAATCTGCGGAATGAAAAACCACATTCCCTTTTGCGTTTCTACAATCTCGCGCAAATTAAACGAACCCGCCATCATCACCACGCCCATGAGCGACAGACCCATAAAAACTTCGTAACTCAACATCTGCGCGGCAGCCCGCATACCTCCGAGGAGGGAGTATTTGTTGTTGGAAGCCCAACCAGCCAACACCACGCTGTAAACGCCCATTGACGACATCGCTAAGAAAAACAGCAGCCCGATATTGAGATCTACAACCCAGATATCTGGTGAAAATGGGATGACAGCGAACGACATCAGGACCGCGACGACTATCACCGCCGGAGCCAAGATAAACACCGGTTTATCGGCAAACGGCGGCACCCAATCTTCTTTCGTGAAAATCTTAATCATATCCGCAAGAACCTGTAAAAGCCCGAATGGTCCGACGCGGTTGGGCCCGTACCGATCCTGCCAAAGCGCCAGCAGCCGCCGCTCTAACCAGATAAGCAGAGCAGCAGTGTTCACCACAACAAATAAAATACCTATCGTGATAATGAGCGGATGAATACTTTGGATCATATCGTGCACTTCATCTATAGAAGAATAGAACTACAAGAGATTGTGGAAGTTTTTGAAAAATGATGAACGCTTATCGTCCTCTGCCAATGTCTCAAATCGAGAATTTTATTTCTTGACGCGGCTCCACGCTGGCAGGGTAACCCCGCATAGCCCAGGTAAACCGACAGGCAACCCGGCGGTGCCTTCGGGCAACTCCGGTGATATCTTGGCAGGTAAACGTTGGGCAACGCCGTCCAAGGTGATTTCAACAACTTCCCCATCACGCACCTGAAGACTAGCAGCAGCATTTGGGTTAAGCGCCAGATAAGGTTGCGGTGACCGCTCGGCGACGGCGGGGGCGAGGATGCTCAACTCATCGGATCCGAAAATGTGGTAAAGCGGCATAATTAACAATTCCCCGTCCCGCGGTTTAAACGAGGCAGGAACATCGTTTAAGTATTCGGGTTTCGCATCATCCGATGGTTCGATGAGACGACGCCCGGGGTCGCCGCCATGCAAGTGGCCGCCCACCTCAATCTGGAATTTGTTAATCGCTTGAGGCGAATTCCAGCCCGGCGACCAGAAGCGTGAGATTAGCGCAGAAGGCGGCGCACCCGTGTAACCTTCCATTGAGAAGGAAAAAGGTGAATCCGAATCCGCCGGCGGTTTGGGTTCGCTGACATTCACATCTGCCAGTACGGATGTCCGCCCACTGTGCCGAGGCGACTGGCGCGGTATCTTCTGGCCTACAACCCGAAATCCTGCAGGCGGGGCAATCTTTGGAATGGCTTCAAAAATCGGGTAGGCTTGTGCCAGCCCGGCGGTGATGTCATCCAGATTTTCCCACGCTGGCGCTTCAAGTTGACCGGCGGCTCCCATCAATTCCTGCAGCCACCGCCAACTCTCCTGTTCGTCCCCGTTAGAAACAAACACCTGATAAAAACGCTGTGCGCGTCCCTCGCTGCTTACGAACGTTCCATCCGACTCCGCGAATGTCCCCGCGGGAAGCACCGCTTCGGCCTTTTCAGTCGTTCGGTGCGTTTGATGGTCGATCGCGATGACATGCTCGGCGGTATCAAGGAGTGTATCAACTGATGTACCTGCCGCTCGTCGGTAGAGGTCGTTTTCCAAGACAATGACAGTATCTGCCTCGTTCGCCTGCACTGCCTCAATTGCGGCATCGACATCGCGCTCCGCCATGAGTCTTACACCGGTGCTATTACATTCGGGTACGACAAAATAGACCTCTCCGGCACGCTCGTCTTGGCACAACGCCCACGCTACATTCGCCGCAGCTCGCATGACCGCTTCGCTTGCACAACTGGTGCCCGAGATAACCAGTGGGCGTTTTGATTCCTTGAGCGCTTGTGCGATGCTATCGGCGAGTTGAGCGACATCGTCAGGTAAGTCCGTAACGGACGGTGCAGCAGGGTCAAGCGCATGAGCGACCGCAAACCCCAAACGCGCCAAATCGTCGGGAGTTGCACGGTAAGTCTGGGTGGCAATATTGTCCAGTTTTGTCGGGTTTGGCGTAGCAATGAAAAACGGACCTTTTTCATCTTGAACAAGTTCGCGCACCGATGCATCGTCCCACTCTGGAATTCTAAGCATAGCCGCACGCTCAATAGGTTTCCGGCGCACCGATTGTTTAACTGCCAAATCCAGCCGTGGTGCTGTGTTCGTCAAATCTTCTCCGAGCACAAATACGGCATCCGCAGATTCTACTTCCCGAAGCGTGGGTGTACGCGCAGGTCCCTCTTGAAGAATTCGGATTGCACTTGCCACCAGCCGGGAATCGTCCGCGGACATGCCGTTGTAGAATCGATCCGCGCCCACCAGCGTTCGCAATGCAAAATTGGCTTCCAGCGATGCACGCGGCGATCCAATCCCAATCATCTTCGCTCCATTCGACAGAAAGCTCGCGAGCTTATCGCCTACAGCCTCCGGTGTGCTCGATTCTAAGCCGCCTGCATCGTTGCGAATCAGGGGTTGGCGAATGCGCCGGCCGCTATTCACAAAACCGTAGCCGAAACGCCCGCGGTCACACAAGAAATAGCCGTTGACCTCCCCGTTGTATCGGCTAAGAATCGTCCGAATTTCGCCGTAACGCTCGCCGGGTATGGTGTTGCAACCAAGGCTGCAATGTAAACAGATAGACGGTGCAGTCTGAAGGTCCCATTTCCGCGTATAGTGTTCCTTGTACGTTTTGTCGGTAAATACGCCGGTGGGGCACACCTCAACCAAGTTGCCGCTAAACTCGCTTTCCAAAACACCGTCCTCGAAGCGGCCAAAATAAACCTCTCCGCGCGACGCCATCACTGACAAGTCATCCCCGCCGCCGTAATCCCGATAGAAACGGACACACCGGTAGCAGGCGATACAGCGATTCATCTCATGGTTGATAAAGGGGCCGAGGTATTGATTCCGGTGGGTGCGCTTTTTAAATCGGTAGCGCCGATAATTGTGTCCCGTCATCACCGTCATATCCTGAAGATGGCAACTTCCGCCCTCATCGCACACCGGACAATCGTGCGGGTGATTGACCATCAGCCATTCGATGACGCTCTCTCGAAAATGTTCCGCCTCTTCATCATCGACGGAAATACGTGTCTCATTGAGCGGAGGAATGAGGCTCTTGGAATTCACCGGCGTCATACAAGCCATGACTATCTTGCCGCGCGAATCCTCTTCATCACGAAACTGCTTTATTGCGCACTGGCGGCACGCGCCAACCGAACCCAATGCAGGATGCCAGCAAAAGTAGGGGAGATTCAGCCCCAAAGAAAGCACCGCCTGCAGCAAGTTCTGGTCATCGGCAACTTCAAAAGGTTTATTGTCAATATAAATCGTCGCCATAATCGATTCTTCAATCAGCTTAGGATATGAAAGGTATACGTCAACTGTTAGCCGCTACGACGCGTAGGGGCACCGTTTCTCACCGATATGTTGCTCAAAATCATCTCGGAAATACTTCAACCCGCTCTGTAGTGGCTCCACGGCGCCCGGCGCAAAAGCGCAAAACGTGCGCCCAAGCATTCGAGTAATTGTATTAATAATGAAATCAAGGTTGTCGATATCTTCAGGCTTTCCGTCCCCCGTTTCGATGGCATCCAATAGACGATGCGTCCAAGGTATGCCATCACGGCACGGAGTGCAAAAACCGCAAGATTCACGCGTGAAGAAGAGCTCAAGGTTGCGAATCATACCCACGGGACACGTCTTATCGTCGAGAATAACCATGGTACCGGTCCCCAATCGGCTTCCCGCTTCCATCACGGGTTCGTAGTCCATCGGCAAATCCAAGTGTTCTTCGACCAAGAAATCCGTGGAGGCACCGCCGGGCAACACGCCGCGAAACTTCAATCCATCCTGCATTCCACCCGCATGTTCCTCCAGTAGCTCTCGCATCGGCGTTCCAAGGGGAAGTTCCCAAATCGCCGGCCGCTTAATTTTGCCGCTTGCGCCAAAGAGTTTTGTTCCGCCGTTGCCGCTATAACTCAAACTCTTATACCAATCAGCACCATTGGCAACAATATGCGGTACGTTGCAGAGAGTCTCTACATTTTGTACAATCGTCGGCTTGCCCCACAATCCGCTGGTCTGTGGAAAGGGCGGTTTGGTACGGGGAATCGGCCGCTTGCCCTCCAATGCATTCATGAGCGCTGTCTCCTCGCCGCAGATATAGCGGCCAGCGCTTGTGTGTAGGTAAAGCTCTAGATTGTACCCCGATCCCAGGATGTTTTTACCGAGGTATCCCGCCTCGTACGCTTCAGCGATTGCTTTTCCCAATAACGCTTCCGCCTTTTTGTAAGCCCACCGAAGAAAAATGTAAGCAACGTCCGCTTGGATTGCATAAGCGGCTAGAATCATCCCCTCAATGAACTGATGCGGGTCGCCTTCTAGAAGAAGTCTATCTTTAAAAGTCCCCGGCTCCATTTCATCGGCGTTGGCAACGAGATACTTGCGCTTAGGCGCCCTATCCCCCATAGGAACAAAACTCCATTTCATGCCCGTCGGGAATCCCGCGCCGCCGCGGCCCCTTAAATTCGCCTCTTTGACAACCCCGGTAACGTCCTCTGGAGCCATCTCCGTCATTGCTTTGCGGACAGCCTGATAACCGCCGCCGCTCTCATATTGTTTCAAATCGAACGGCGCCTCGCCCGGTGAAAAGTTTTTCGTAAGCGGTTTTTCCCTGATAGGTTCACTCATGCCGACTACCCCTTATAACGCTCAATGATTCCGTCAATCTTGTCTTCATCCAAATCCCTGTGAAGCGTTTCATCAATCATCATCGCTGGTGCATGATCGCAGGTGCCGAGGCACTGCATCGGCAACAACGTAAACTCATTGTCCTCACTCGTCTCTCCGAAATCAATGCCCAAGCGTTTTGTGAAATGCGCACGCATCCGATCGCACCCCATGACCCAACAACTCACGCTATCGCATAGCAGAATCACATGCTTTCCGACCGGCTTGCGGTAAATTAAATTGTAAAATGTAGCAACACCATCCAACTCTGCCGGGGACATTTCCAAAAGTTCAGCGATGTCCTTGATGCTTTCATCCGATACCCAGCCCCGATGTTTTTGGACAATCTTCAATGCATCAACACTTACCGCCTGCTTATAATCAAAATGCTCAAACTCTTCCTCGATTTCTCGCCGTTCTTCTTCTGTCAGCATTGCGTTATCTCAATACGGAATGGCAAGTTATTATCTTGCCCGCTAAAATTTCTATCGTCAACGGTCAATGTCCGCTAACACAAAATCCATAGCGCCCAATATCGCCAATAAATCCGGAACCATCGCACGCCGGCTAATTAGCGGCAGCATCTGCATGTGAGGAAACGACGGCGCGCGTATCCGTACGCGATACGGGATAGTGCTGCCATCGCTAATCAGGTAGTAGCCGTTATTCCCTTTGGTCGCTTCAATACCGAAAAAAGCCTCGCCTGCTGGGATAACCGGACCCCAACTCACATTCAGGAAATGGTTAATCAGAGTCTCAATATCCTCCATTGTGTGCTCTTTGAGCGGGGGCGTTGTCAGTGGATGGTCAGACTTGTACGGCCCCGAAGGCATATTGTTCATACATTGTTCGATAATCCGTAAACTCTGGCGAATCTCTTCAATACGGACAACTGCTCTATCATAGCAATCCCCGGCTTGGGCGGTCGGTATATCGAATTCGAACTGGTCGTAACCGGAATACGGGCGTTTCTTTCGGAAATCCCACTCAAAGCCGCAGGCGCGCAGCCCCGGTCCTGTCACACCCCATTCAATCGCTTCATCCACGGTATAAGCGCCAACCCCTTGCGTCCGTTTCTTGAAGATACGGTTCCGCATTACCATCTTGTCATATTCATCGAGTCGGCGCGGTAAATAGTCCAAATATTCTCGAATCAAGTTGTCCCAACCATTGGGCAAATCTTGCGCCACACCTCCAATGCGAAACCAACTGGGATGCATCCGCCCGCCGCAAATCGCTTCAACAATTTCAAAAATGCGTTCGCGGTCGTTAAACATATAGAACACCGGTGACAGTGCACCTATATCTTGAGCAAACGTGCCGTACCAGACCAGATGGCTCGCTATACGGAATATTTCGGACATCATTATGCGCACAACTTTGACTCTTTCAGGCACCTCAATCCCCGCCAATTTTTCCACTGCCAACACATAGGCGAGGTTATTCATGACGCCGCCGAGGTAGTCAATGCGATCCGTGTACGGGATGAACGTGTGCCAAGATTGGCGTTCGCCCATCTTCTCCGCCCCTCGATGGTGGTAACCGATATCAGGAACCACATCAAGAATCTCCTCCCCATCGAGTTGAAGCGCAAAGCGGAGCACGCCATGCGTACCCGGATGCTGGGGACCGAGGTTAAGGAACATAAAATCCCCGTTTTCCCCCTGCGGATCCATTCCCCAATCCTCTGGTCGGAATTGAAGCGCCTCTTGTTCTAAGTCCTGTTTTTCATCCGGCAATTCAAACTCGCCCATCTCGGTAGCGCGCGCAGGGTGTTCCTTGCGGAGTGGATGACCCTCCCAAGTTGGAGGCATTAGTATTCGTCTCAGGTGGGGATGCCCTTCAAATGTAACGCCAAACATATCCCAAACTTCGCGTTCGTACCAATTTGCAGAGGGCCAAATATCGGTCACCGTCGGGATGGAGGGATATTCATCTTGAAGTGCAACTTTGAGACGAATGTCTTCGTTGCGTTCATAGGAAAGGAGGTGATATACAATCGTGAAGTCGCTATCCGGCTGATCTTGGCGGTTGGTTCGGACGCGCTCGTCAATAGCCGTGAGATCGTACAGCGTGCGGTACGGCTTATCCACCTCTGTTTTGAGATAGCGCAGAACATCGCAAATTGTATCTTTCGACGCCCAAAGGAGCGGCACGCCGTCAGCCGTTGCTTGTGCTGAAACAGTTCCGAATTTGCCTTGAAGTTCTTCAATAAGGAGGGGTGAATCGCTCATCGCAGTTATAGTCTATTCCATTCATATTTACACACGTCACGGCAGTTGCGGATTCCAACCGCGCCTATGGACTGCATAAATAATTTTTGGTTTTACTATAAATTCTATAGTCGGGATTCCGCGCCGTATGTGGTTACCGCACTTCATTAGGGGAACGCAGCACATCAACTTGCCGCCGCTCATCGCGTTTCAAATCACGTCGAGCGGGCATGTCCGGCTTTACCACACCCTGCGGACCAACAAACCAACTCAGCGGCCGCTGTTCCGACCCAACTGCACCCCGCAACTCGACTATCCCTTCCATGAAGGCGTCAGGCCTTGGTGGGCAGCCCGGTACATACACATCAACCGGCAGTATCTTGTCAACGCCCTGAACCACGCTGTAGATATCGTACATTCCGCCGGAATTGGCGCATGAACCCATGGAAATAACCCAGCGCGGTTCCATCATCTGTTCGTACAACCGCTTTATTATCGGCGCCATTTTGATAAACGGGGTGCCGGCAATCACCATGACATCGGCCTCGCGAGGCGTGCCGCGAATCACTTCCGCGCCGAACCGTGCAATGTCGTATTTGCTCGTAATGCTAGTTGCCATCTCTACGAAACAGCACGACAGACCGAAGTTGAAGGGCCACATGGAGTTCTTGCGCCCCCAAGCCAGCAAATCCTGTAAACGCGCCAAAAGCAAATTGCGGTGGACAGCCTCTTCGAGGGACCCGCTCTGAATTTCAGGGGATTGACGTAAATCAGTCGATTTGCTAAACCACCATCGCATAAGCTTAATTCTCTTTCAGACCGCTTTTCATCTCGGTAGGGATTTGTATCCGCGGTCTGCTGCCCCAGTCGAGCGCACCCATTCGCCACAGATATACAAGACCCGCAAACAGAACACCGATGAAAATTATGACTTCTATATAACCCGGCCATCCCAAGTCGCGAATGGCAACCGCCCAGGCGAAGATGAACACGGCTTCCAAATCGAAAACTACGAAGAACATTGCAACATGGTAAAACTTGGCGGAAAGGCGGATTCGAGCCGTTCCTTGCGACATGATGCCCGATTCGTACGGTTCACCGGTCGCCCTATCCTTGTGACGCTGCCCCAACAGGAAAGACAGGCCGACCATGCCAAGTGCCACCAATAAAATAACACCTGCAAAATATACCGCCAGCGGCCAGAGGGTGTTCACCTTTTATCCCTCACTCCAGTGTTATGTCACGCTGCTTGGTGCTTCACCGTAGGAGCGATCTCCGAATCGCGACATATTCGCTCAAGCGAATCTCAATCCTAACAAAAAACTGCAATCAACGGCGCTACTACCAATCGTGTTAATCCTATATGTACTATTTTTGGTTGAATTAGCCATACCTATCCAATTCTTGAGGGACGCCGTTCGTCGTTGGTAATGTGGTGCAGTTGAGGCAACGGCGCAAACATTGAAGCATTCAGTACCATATCAGCTATCAGAACAATCAGTTTAACCGCATAAGGCAAACGCTTGTTTCTGTAGCAATTGCCATCCCCACACTTAATCCTGCGGGCCCTAACTTCGATGTTCAGTTAGAACCCTGCCTACGCCTAGCTTGTATCTTTTTGTCACAAAGTCAAGTGGATAGTATATAACAGATACAAAAAAGAAGCAAGCGTTTTTTGCACACTCCCCGGCTACCGCACCGGCCTAATCTTATCTCTTAGGATTTGTAGGCGAGGCGTCCTAACCTCGATTGTACCATCGGAATTGTGGGAGAGGCTTCCTAGCCTCGATTGCACCATCGGATTTGGTGGGCGAGGCTTCCCAGCCTCGATTGCACCATCGGACCTGTGGAAGAGGTTTCCTACCTTCGATTGTCAGTCAGTCGATTCCTCAATGACTACAAAGAAAGAATAAGCAGGCTAGAACCCACGCCGCTTTTGTTGTTGATATAAATCGCCGGTTTATGATACAATGCACCGAATTCAGATAGAGTACTTACCATTGAAAATCCCGCGAAAATATTTGTCAATTATAGCGTATGCCCGCACATAGCTTTGGCGGTTAATGTGCAAGGAAATAGAGGATCTTAAAGGTTTTTTATCATTTGGCCAAACCAGAAACTTGCTTCTCTGTGGGTCACTCAACGAGCCATAACATCTTTTTGTGTCAGCCAAAACAGTACCCTAAATTATGCGGTGAAGATTGCAAATTCGGTTTTTGGCGTAATTCAAAAACTCGTTCACTGGAGACATATCGGAAAGAAAGTGAGGTTAGAAATTGAGTAAGAAAGTCATTAACACGAAAATTAATGGGACGAACTACACCGCTGAGGTTGAACCTCGAATGTTGTTAATCCACTTCATCCGAGACGTTGCCGGCCTGACCGGTTCACACATTGGATGTGAAACCAGCATATGCGGCGCATGCACAGCCATCGTGGATGGCATGGCTGTCAAAACATGTGCAATGCTGGCAATTCAGGCGGACGGCGCGGAAATCAACACCATTGAAGGCTTGGCGGAAAACGGAGATTTGCACCCAATCCAAGAAGGATTTTGGGAATGCCACGGTTTACAATGCGGTTTTTGTACACCCGGCATGATTATGGCGGCAAGTCAGTTGCTTGAGCGTAATCCCAATCCCACGGAATCCGAGATTCGGCACGGATTAGAAGGAAATCTTTGCCGCTGTACCGGTTATCAGCATATCGTTAATGCTGTTCAATATGCTGCACAGAAAATGCAGAGTTAATGAAGAATGAAAGGAGGTTTTGCTGATGGCGACTCTAGCAGGACCCAGCCGGTTGATTGGCGCTCCCATTAAGCGGCGCGAAGATCCAAGGTTAATCCAGGGATTATCTCATTATGTCGATGACCTAAAATTGGTAAATACGCTGCACTGTGCATTTCTCCGCAGCGACTACGCGCACGCAGAAATCGAAAATATTGATACGGAAGCAGCGAAGCGTTTGTCCGGTGTTGTTACGGTAATCACCGGAGAGGATATTAGGGAAAAAGTCAGTTCAGTTCCCTGCGCCGCGGAAATTGAGGGTCTTAAAATTCCCAATCACCCCGCTCTAGCTGTTGGACGCGTGCGATTCGTTGGTGAACCTGTTGCAGCGGTCGTAGCAACTGACCCCTATATCGCCCGAGACGCGTTGGATCTGATTGAAATTGAGTACCGAGAGTTACCCGTTGTCGTAGATATGGATAAAGCTATCGAACCAGACTCGCCAGTCATTTTCGAAGAATTTGGTGACAATATCGCTTTTACCATGCCATTGGATGCCGGCGATGTTGACAAGGCTTTTGCCGAAGCAGACCACGTAATTTCGCATCGCCTTGTGAATCAACGACTTATCCCGATTGCAATGGAACCACGTGGTGTTTTAGCCGAATACCTTCGCGGAGAAGGGACATTGACTGTCTGGTCGTCAACCCAAATCCCGCATCATCTCAAAACATTCCTGTCGCTTCTTGTAGATTTTCCTGAACACAGAATCCGCGTCATCGCGCCTGAGGTAGGCGGCGCCTTCGGCAGTAAACTCAATGTGTACGCGGAAGAGGCAGTGGTAGCATATTTGGCGATTCAACTCGGCAAACCTGTGAAATGGATTGAAAAACGCGGCGAGAACTTCACATCAACCATTCACGGGCGGGATCAAATCAACTACGTTGAAATCGCAGTCAATAACGATGGGACCATCACAGGGCTTCGCGCCAAACTGCTCGCCAATATGGGAGCCTACTATCAGTTGCTCACACCGATTATTCCTGTTTTGACATATCTCATGATTCCGGGGGCTTATAAGATTCCGAATATCAAATTGGAATTGATTGGCGTCTTAACGAACAAAATGGCGACAGACGCCTATCGCGGTGCAGGGCGTCCGGAAGCGACCTACATCATCGAACGCATGGTAGACCTTGCCGCACAAAAACTGGGAATGGATCCAAAAGATATCCGATTCAAGAACTTCCCGCAGCCGGACGAATTTCCATTTGAAATTCCGACTGGAATCATCTACGACAGCGGTAATTATCAGGAAACCTTCAACAAGGCGTTGGGAATTATCAATTATGACGACCTGCGTGACCAGCAGTCGGCGCGTCGCAAGCGGGGAAAATACGTCGGAATTGGTATCTGCACCTATGCGGAAATCAGCGGATTTGGGCCGTCAATCGGCGTAGCCGGCGGCGGCTGGGAAAGCAGTACCGTTCGAATTGAACGCACCGGAAAGGTAACTGTTTTGACAGGTGTTTCGCCGCACGGGCAAGGGCAGGAAACCAGTTTTGCCCAAATCATGGCCGATGAGTTGGGAGTTGATATCGATGATATTGCGGTTATCCACGGCGACACAGGCCGGCAGCCTCAAGGAATCGGGACGTTCGGCAGCCGGGCAACCCCCGTCGGCGGAACAGCAATGCTTATCGCGGGGCGCCAAGTGAAGGATAAAATGGCAAAACTCACGGCGCATTTGCTTGAAGCGAATCCCGACGATCTTGTGTTCGAAAATGGAAAAATTTTCGTCCAAGGTTCGCCCGCGCAAGCTGTCGAGTTCGCAACTGTTGCTGCTGCGGCTCACAACGCCGTGAATCTACCGCCGGATATCGAGCCCGGACTTGAAGCGACGCATTTCTTTGAACCGGAAAAATTTACAAACCCGTTTGGTGCCCACATTGCGATTGTTGAGGTTGACCCCGACACTGGGGAAATCGACATTCAGAGGTATGTTGCAGTGGATGACATCGGACATATCATCAATCCGCTGCTGGTTACCGGACAAGTACATGGCGGCATCGCACAAGGGTTAGGCCAGGCGTTGTACGAGGGCGCGGTTTACGATGAAAACGGTCAACTCCTGACCGGATCGCTGATGGACTACGCTGTCCCTAAAGCCACACAAGTGCCAAGTGTTGAAAATGACTACACCGTGACACCATCTCCCGCAAATCCAATGGGCGTCAAGGGAGTGGGTGAAACCGGAACAATTGCATCAACGGCGTGCATCGTCAATGCAGTTGTGGACGCCTTGTCTCCATTGGGCGTTAAGGATATTGAGATGCCTTTGACACCGAATCGCGTGTGGCAGGTGATTGAAGACGCAAAGAAAGGAGTGAGTGAGTAATGATTCCGGGAAGTTTTGAATACATTGCACCTTCGTCGGTTGATGAGGCCTTGGCGCTCTTGAAAGAAAATGGAGAGAGCGCAAAGCTGCTCGCCGGAGGACATAGTCTAATTCCAACCATGAAGTTGCGGTTGGCTGAGCCCGAAGTAATAGTCGACCTAAATCGAATCGGCGCCTTAAAGGGGATATCCGAGTCGAGCGGCACATTGATTATCGGCGCACTCACGACGCACTATGAACTTGAGACGTCAGATTTAGCGCATCGGAAGATTCCGCTGCTTGCACAAACCGCGGCTGCGATTGGCGATGTTCAGGTTCGCAATAAAGGCACCATCGGGGGCAGCCTAGCGCATGCCGATCCGGCTGCCGATTGGCCCGCTGCGATTCTCGCGCTCGACGCTGAAATTAAAGCCGTCGGCCAAGGTGGTGAACGCTCAATTAAAGCGTCCGATTTCTTTGAAGATTTGTATACGACCGCCATTGACCCGGAAGAAATTATTACCGAAATTCACGTGCCCATACCCGGCGCAAATACTAAAGGGACATACCTCAAGCTCCCTCAGATCGCATCCGGATTTGCCCTCGCAGGAGTTGCGGTTATTCTCACGCAGGTTGAAAATATCTGCCAAAACCTTGCTGTCGGCGTTACCGGTGTCTCTAGTGTTCCTTACCGGGCGGCGGGCGTTGAATCAGATTTGAGGGGTAAAGCCTTCAGTTCTGATAACATTGCCGCAGCCGCAGAAAAAGCTGTCGATGGTATAGATGATGTTTTAGAAGATATCCACGCCAGCGAGGCATACCGCAAGAATTTGGCGAAAGTATATACCCGTCGCGCAATCGAAAGCGCCGCCTCTTGATATTTGTACTGCCCTATCCACCGGTAAAGCCGATAACTTTAGCAGTATGAGAATGCACTAGCAGTTCCCCGCCAAGCTAGATACAATCTAGTGAACTTGGATGAACCGGTGCCAGTACCGGTATCAGTTGCAGTGCCGGTTGAGGCAATGTAACCATGAAAATCAAAGGCGAATACACAGTTTCTGCGGCTCCGGCAAGAGTTTGGGAGTATCTTACACATCCTGAATACCTGCAGCAGTGTATCCCAGGATGTGAAGGACTCAAATCGATTGGCGATGACGCTTACGAAGCGGTACTCAATGTCGGCGTTGCTGGAATCAAAGGCGTGTATACCGGCATTGTGAAGATGGAAAACAAACAACCGCTTTTAGCATATCGGCTTGTCGTCGAAGGCGCAAGCAAGATTGGATTCATCAACGGTTTCTGCGATTTTACACTGAAGGAGAACGAACAAAATCAGACCGGAGTCAAACTTGATGGAAAATTGAATGTAGGCGGAAAACTTGCCCGCGTGGGTCAACGAATCATCACTGGGGCAGCCAAAATGACGATTGGCAAATTCTTTAAAGGCGTTGAGAAACTGGCAAAATCGGGCGCAATACCTTTAGAATCTATTTGAAAATTCATTTTATACAGCCCCAGATGGAGATCAACTGAGCGAATAGCGAAGGCGATAGTAAATCCCGTGCGCGTGCGATAGAGATCTTCCTTGCCCCGCGTGTGCCACCACGCCTTGTAGGCGGGGCATCTTGCCCCGCACGCGCCAGCACGCCCTGTAGGCGGGGCATCTTGCCCCGCGCAATGCTGGAGTAAGGGATTTGGTGGAATCAAGCGACCGTATAGTATCGACTGAGCGAACTCTGTTCAATTTGCGTAATTCCTCATAATCTTAAGGAATAAGATGAAACTGATACAATTCTATCAACCTGGCCTTGGCAAACGCGTCGGCATCGTAACGCGAGGCGACTTGGCTACCGACATCGCCAGCGACGGCGATCGCGGCTTGATGACGCGGCGGTTAGAGCCGGACGAAGTAATTATTGATGTTACCAGCGGCGAAGCGCCGGATGTCCTTGAACTGATTAAACTCTCCTACAAAGAGGGAGTCAGCATGGGCGTTCTGCTGGCAGATATTCAAGATCATTTCGCTAGCGGCTCAACGGAAGCCGTTCTTCCTAACCGGGCTAGCCGCGATAAAGATACGCTCAAACTATCAGATCTCAACACCACGCCAGATTTGAACGTGCCTCACCTCTTGCTGCCGATTGATCCGCCAGAGGTGTGGGGTTGCGGTGTGACCTACAAACGCAGCGCCGAAATGCGCGATGATGACAGTGAACAGGACATTTACAGCCGCGTCTATCACTCAGACCGCCCGGAAATCTTCTTTAAAGGAACGAAGTCCCGATGCGCCGGCCCGAACGACTTTATCGCTATTCGGAGCGACTCTAAACTCACTGCAACCGAGCCTGAATTGGCTTATATCCTTGGCGCGGACGGAGAAATCGTCGGATATACAATCTGTAACGATGTCTCCGCTTGGGACATCGAACGTGAAAATCCGCTTTACCTGCCTCCATCGAAGGTATTCTACGGTTGCTGCGCGCTGGGTCCCATGTTCGTCACACCATCGGAAATCGACGACCCTTACAATCTGAATATCAAATGCACCATTATCCGCAGCGGCGAGTTGCTCTACGAGGGCGGCGTGAACACGTCTCAAATCAAATGGAAGTTTGAAGAACTAACCGAATTTCTCTGCCGAGACAACCCCATCCCTATCGGCACCGTAGTCTCTACCGGCACCGGCATCATCGTCCCGAATGAGTTGCCGTTGGCGCCCGGCGATGTCGTTCAAATCGAAGTTGATGAACTCGGCGTACTCTCCAATCCCGTTAAACAGCTCTAAGGAGACGAATTGATGTCGTCACCGCATCTCGATACACTCATTGGCGCCCCCAAATCGGAAATTGACACCCCGGCGCTGCTAATTGATTTGGACATTATGGAGGCGAATATCCGGAAGATGGCGGACTTCTTCAAATCCGTCAATGCAGATCTCCGCCCACACGCAAAAACGCACAAGACCCCAATCATCGCACACAAACAGATCGAAGCGGGCGCGATCGGTATAACCTGCGCCAAACTCGGTGAAGCTGAAGCCTTGGTCCACGCAGGCATCCGCGATGTGCTCATCGCTAATCAGATTATTGGCGCGGCGAAGATTGCCCGGCTGGTCAACCTTGCCGGCCACTCGGAGATTATGGTCGCTGTCGACGATCCGTATAACGTCGCTCAACTCTCTGAAGCGGCGGAAGCAAAAGGCGTAACGCTGCGAATACTAATCGAAGTCGATACCGGTATGAACCGCTGCGGAACGGAACCCGGGAAACCCACGCTCGACTTGGCGCGTCTCGTCCTAAAATCCAAGGGGCTTCAATTTGAAGGGTTGATGGGTTACGAGGGGCATACCGTCGCCATACCGTCATTCACTGAACGGAAAAAACAGACGGACGAATCCGTCGATTTACTCGTCGAGACCAAAGACGTGCTCGAACGGAACGGCGTACCGGTCAAGATTATGAGCGGCGGAGGCACGGGCACCTATGCAATTACCGGCGCACACCCTGATATGACCGAAATCCAAGCGGGATCTTATATCTTCATGGATTCGACTTACGGTGATGTCGAAGGGATTGGCGACCGCTTCGCCAGTTCGTTGACGGTGTTGACCGCTGTCGTGAGTCGTCCGAATCCGTCGCGCGTAGTTGTTGATGCCGGGCTGAAAGTCCTGGCTAAAGAGTTCGGAATCCCGCAGCCCGCAGGGATTGCAGGCTTGGAGATGATTGGGCTTTCCGAAGAACACGGAAAAATGACTGCGCAAGGGGACGTCAATCTCCAACCCGGCGACAAAATCGAGATTGTACCCACCCACTGCTGCACTACCGTAAACCTCCACAACCGCTACTACGCCCTCCGAAACGACACCGTCGAATCCATCTGGGAAATCACCGCCAGAGGCAGGTCTCAATAAGAACAATTGGACTTTGATTCACATCCTGTTTTTCGTCAAAGCGATGATTCCCTTGTTTCCTGATATTGTCGCGTAGTCCTCCCCTTTGCAAAGGAGGAAGCTGGAGGAGCCCCAAAAAAATCCTCCCTCTTGATAAGTGATCAACCGCCCGAATAATGAGGGCGAGAGTTTTGTAGTTTTTCATTTGAATCTTTGGCGATAGGCTTCTAAAACTAATGTGCTCCCTGTCCAGCCACTTAGTTGTCAAGTATCATCGTTGATTCAATCCAACTTAAAACCTTTAACTTGTAAATCCATTGGAGACTAATTCACTATGACCTCAATAAAAACAAGAACGAAATTCGGATATACGGCGTTTGGCGCTTTTTTGATGCTCATTGGAATGTTATGCGCGACCTTAATTGTACCACTCAATGCGTATAGAGATACGTTTGACGAAATTAAGTGTAATAAACTAACCGTTGGCGATAATAAAATAGTCATGGGTAGCGATGGACATTTAGCTGTCTCAGGAAACATTATGGCTAAAGGCAATATTGTAACTTTCAATGGCGGTTTATTTGTGGATGACGTCATCGCCTTATCAAACACAATAAATGGCGGTGAGATACATGTTTTAAGCACAGACAAGAAAAACTCGGTAATGCTCAATATTCTGTCTACAGGTCCATCTGTAGCCATCATATCTAACAAAAAGCAGAAAGCCGCATTAGGTGTAAAACCTAACGGCGACGGCGTAGTCTACACATGGGATAAATACGGACGATAAAACGCTTGGAATAGTAAAGTGGTTTTTTTGCAATTCATGAATCTAGTGGGCCTTATTTTCATACTAATGGACAAGGATATGAACAGATAACCCTTAACCCGCGGTGGGCGGTTCGCTGTTACTGCATCACTTTATACAAATGAGATTCTTAAAGTGGAAAAGCAAAATTTTGAGCATGTTGAATGTAACAAACTAACTGTCACAAACAATGATGGTGCTGTTATTGAAATGTCATTTGCTCCAGACGGTCGCCCATTCATTAGCGTATCACGAGATGGGAAAGGCTCCGTATTGATTCACGTAGATAAATACGGTGGTGGAGTATGCGTTTTTGCGAATGACGGTACTGCGAGGATTGAACTTCTTGTTGCATCTGACGATCATGGATATGTGCTTTCCGGTTCTCGGGAAGAACGTCGGCCTTACATTCCTCCTGTTGGAACACCTGTGGCTGGCAGTTTTGTCCACGAAAACCCTAAAGACTAACCAGGCCGCCTTGTACAAAATATTGACCGCAGCTAATCCGACTTTTGTAATGAAAATCTTGAGTTTCCTCCAAAGATTCCGTAACTAGGTTTTGTTGACATTTGTTTATAAGGCTGTGGCATAATGTTAAGAATGAAGCCGATAACCTTACCTGATTACCAATGGGAAAAGATTTACCAATTTCTTCTAGGTTGTTCCAACATTTATGTCCACAACGAAGCCGGAACTCGACGATTCGTCGAAGCCGTCCTGTGGGTGGCTCGCAGTGGTGCGCAATGGAGATTATTACCAACTACTTATGGCAATTGGAACTCCATCTACAAGCGGTTTAGTAACTGGTGTGACATAGG
>JAPPKS010000008.1 GCA_028819845.1 Candidatus Poribacteria bacterium
GCAAAAAAACGCTCACCTTCCAGATTACCTGACTTGTGGGTAATAGTAAGCTTGGTAAGGGGGGATCAACTGAGTGAATAGGGAGGGCGATAGTCTTGTCTTAATTGTGAGACGTTTCGGTTGCCGGTTGTCGGCGGTAATTGTTTAGTGTGTGGCAATAGGAGAAACAGAAGAGTTATTGGGAATTCGGGGCGGTGATGGTGTTTGGGAGTCATTTGGGATGGGAGAGGTTTTTAAGACTGAAGACTATCGCCCTCCCTATTCGGTCGGTTGATCGTTGGGTTTCGCTCGATTCATAGTATTTTGTGCGTGGTAGGGTTGACGGGCATGGTTCGTTAAATTGGGTGATTTTTGGTTTACTCCGCTCTACCCAACCTACAAGAACTACAAGAGCTTTAGGTGGTCGTAGGGGCGGGGTTTCCCCGCCCATTGATGAGCCGCATGCGGCGAATTCCCGACCATACAAAAATTATGTGGGAACAAAGGGTTGGGGAACCCAACCCCTACGAACGATTGCATTTTGAATGTCGTAAGGTTTCCCAGTACTCCACGTGAAATTGTACGTTAATTGGTGAATTCCGCTCTACCCAACCTACAAGAGATGCTACATTGCGGACGGCACACGGAGTGTGCCTGCTACTTTATCGCGGCTGGAAGCTGCTCCCACAGGGGGAGGGTCACGAGTCGGAGATCGCTCCTACAGTGAGATGATTTCTTTTAATTATAGCCTATCATTTAATCAAATAAATCACAGTTCAGACAGTTTTTGAAATTTGATTGCGATGAAGAAACCGAGTTTTGAAGAAAAAACTCGGTTTCAGATAAAGTAAAGGTCGCCATTCGGAGATCGCTCCTGCGGGGGTTAGGGGATTGGTATGGTACAGGATATTTTTGAGGCGGCGGTGCGGCAGGCGACGCCGCTGCTGATTGTGGCGCTCGGCGAGGTTATTGTTCAGCGGTCGGGTGTCATCAATATCGGGCTTGAGGGCCTCATGATTTTCAGCGCATTTATCGGGTGGCTGGGTTCGTACGCCATTCAGAGCGCGTCGCCGGCGCTTGCGCCGTGGGCTGGTATTCTGTTCGCCGGCGCCAGCGGTGTGTTGCTCGCCGCCTTTTTCGGCTTTTTCGCGCTGCGCTTGAAAACCGACCAGATTGTGACCGGCACTGGCATTAACCTGTTGGCGTTCGGACTCGTGGAGGTGCTGTACCGCCGCATATTCGGCGCGACGGGCAGGTCGCTCAAGGTGGCTATTTTTGAACCGCTGCATATCCCCGTGTTGTCGGACATTCCGTTTCTCGGCGGCATCTTGTTCCAGCACAATATTCTCGTCTACGGCGCCTTTCTGGCGGTGCCTGCGGCCTACTTTTACCTGTTTCACACCTATCCCGGATTGTCAATTCAGGCGTGCGGCGAACACCCGAGGGCGGCGGATGCCGCCGGTGTCAGCGTGACCCGACTGCAAGCGAAATGTGTGCTTTTTGGCGGGTTCATGGCGGGCATTGCCGGCGGCTATCTCTCGCTGGTCGACGTGCCGTATTTCAGCCCGGAGATGACCGCCGGACGCGGATTTATTGCGCTTGCAATCGTGGTGTTCGGCAAGTGGCACCCGGTCAAGGCTTGCGGCGCCGCGCTATTGTTTAGCCTATGCAACGCCGTGTTGAATCGGTTTCAGGCGATTCCCGATCTCGGTTTTATTCCCTACCAGTTCTTTCTTATGCTGCCCTACATCTTGACGCTACTGGTGCTCACGGGGTTTGTCGGACAGGCGAAACAGCCAGCCGCGCTCGCCGTACCGTATGAACGAGAATAGCATCGCTCCGTGTCCCCCACTTGCATTTTACAACGGCAGGTCTACCGATCTGCCCTGTTCAGCCGACAGGTAACAGGCTTGCATGAGTTCAGTCAGGTTGCGTCCATCTTGTATGGTGATGGTCGTGGGTTCGCCGTGCAATATGGCGTTAAACCACTGCTGCATCGGCGGCGGGGGCGGCGGAGGGCTGCCAGCGGCGTATTCCGCTTTTTCGTCGTCGGACAGGTTGCGCGTCTCGAAGTGGACATTCTCTTGTCCGACGGCGATGGAATGAAGCGTCTCGAAGTGTTTATCGCCGTAACCGCTGACGATGGCGCCGTCGGTGCCGTAGAGTTCGAGCATGTTTGGGCCGTGCCGATGCACCCAAGAGACGTCAACGACGCCGAGCGCGTTGTTCTCAAATTCAATCACGGAGGCGCTGTTGTCGTCGATGGGGTAGGTGCCGCGGTGGTTGTTAATTTTTGCGATAACGCTCTTGGGCGTGCCCATGAGCCACGGTACAACGTCCATTCGATGGCAGCCGAGGTCAAACAGCGCACCGCCGCCGGCGCGTTTTGCGTCGGCGAACCAGAGGCTCGTGTCTCTGAGCCATCCATCGACCGCGGCGGGATGTGCGATACGTCCTCTGCCAAAGGTTAAATCGCCCAGCAGCCCGTCATCGACGGCTCGTTTGGCGAATAGCAGCCCGGCGTTGCAACGCGACGGCAGCGAAATCATGAATTTAACGCCCGCATTTTCGACAGCGGCGATAATCTCGTCACATTCGTCGACCGTGATTGCCAAGGCTTTTTCGGTGAAGATGTGTTTGCCAGCCTCCGCCGCGGCAATCATGACGCGCGGGTGTTCCGACGTCGGCGCATTGACGACGACGGCATCCACGTCGTCCAAGTTTAGGACGGCGTCGAGGTCGGCGTAGAAGGGGGCGTTAAAGTCGCTCGCGGCTTCTCTCCCGCCGTATTCCTCCTCGTCCCACACCGCAACAATTTGGGCGTCCGGGTTGTTTTGAACCTCGTTGGCGTATCCTCTGGCGTGCGTGTGGGCGAAACTCAACATTGCGACGTTGACCATGATTGTGTCTCCTGGGTGATTGGGGTTGGGTTAAGCGGAGTAAATGAGAGACGCGATAAATGTCGAATGGATATCGGTATTTGAATACGTGTGGTAATTGTTAGAGCGGAGCGAACCCGACGTTTTTGAGAGGTTTCGGTTGCCGGTTGTCGGGCGGAATGATAAATACGATTTGGAATAGAAGAAACAGAAGGGTTATTGGGAATTCGGGGCGGTATTTGTGTTTGGTAATCGTTTGGGTTGCCGGAGGTTTTAAAAGCGTTGGGTTTCGCTCGATTCATCGGATTTTGGACGTTGGTCGGTTTACCGCAACGAAATGTAAAATTGTATGTCTATTCGTGTTTTCCGCTCTACCCAACCTACGAGAACTACAAGAACTGTAGGTGGCCGGAGGGGCGGGGTTTCCCCGCCCATTGATGAGCCGCATGCGGCGAATTCCCGACCATACAAAAATTATGTGGGAACAAAGGGTTGGGGAACCCAACCCCTACGAACGACCGGATTTTGAATGTCGTAGGGTTTCCCAGTATGCCACGTGAAATTGTACGTTAATTGGTGAATTCCGCTCAACCCAACCTACAAGAACTGCTACATTGCGGACGGCACACGGAGTGTGCCTGCTACTTTGAGGTGAAGCATTTAGGCGTTATTCGTACGTGATTGGCACCGATCTGCCAATCCGAGCCGACTCGTAAATGGCGTCGAAAATTTTGGTGGTGAGCAGCACCTCTTCCGCCGGGACGGGCGACGGCAATCCTTCGCGGATGGCTTTGTGAAAAGATTCGAATTCGCCGGGTGTGTCGGGGGCGAATTCGGGTTTGTATTCGACGAGGTGCCCGTCTTTGTCGGTATAGATGCACAATGGGTGGTAGGTTGCGCCTGCCAGGTCGCCCATGAAGAATGTCGTGCCGGTATTTTCGATGTGAGCCGCCCAGGCGGATTCCAATGTCACGGTTAACCCGTCTTCGAATCGGATGGTGCCCATAGCGAAATCTTCCACATCGTATTTGGCGCGGTCCCAATCGACAGGGTTTACGATATCGTGCCGGTGCCCGAATCTCTGGGCGACCGATCCGAAGACTTCAACCGGCTTGGGGCAGCCGATCATCCACAACAGCACATCAAGCTCGTGCACACCGATGTCGATGAGCGGCCCGCCCCCGGAAATGGACTTTACCATGAATGTCGGCGAAAGCCCCATGCCGCGGCGGCGCATGGTGACGGCGCGGGCGTAATAGACATGGCCGAAAAGCCCCTCCTCCCACAGTTTGCGCAGGGTTCTGGCGCCTTTGCCGAAACGGGACTGCAGCCCAATCTGCAGGATTTTGCCCGATGCGCGCGCGGCATTGACCATGGCTTGCCCATCTTCAGCGTTCCCAGCGAGTGGCTTCTCGCAGATTACGTGTTTGCCCGCGTTCAGCGCGGCGATGGTCGGCGCGGCGTGAAAGTTGTTCGGGGTGCAAACGCTGATTGCGTCAATTTCAGGCATCGCAATCAGTTGATGGTAGTCCGTGAAAACGTGTTCAATGTCGTAATCATGGGCGCAATACCTCGCCCGCTCTTCGTCTATGTCGCATACTGCGATGACGGAAACGCCTTCGACTTCTCGGTGGCTCACCAGATGTTTCGCTTTCCCGATTGCGCCGGCGCCAACGATGCCAACATTAATTTTTTGCATGGTATTTCTCTGCTCCTTCCGGCTATGGTGCGTCCAGATTGCCTGTGCAAATCTTTGTGGATAATTTGTGGATAACTCGCCAAGTGTGTATGATTAAAGCCGCGGCGCGTTAATGCCTGTTGCCCCCATTATACCTCAAATGTGCTGAATTGGAATACCGATTTTTCCGACGGATGCGCCGGTGGCGACTATTGGGTAGCCCGGGTGAGACCAGAAGATGCCATTCTCCGGGGCGCGGATAGTCTCTTGCGGATGGCCGAAGGCGTCGCAAATTTCGGCGATGGGCTGGTATACCTCGACGCAGTCGTATAGGTTGGCTTTATAGTGGACGAATCCGCCGCGGTTGCTCAAGAGGGTGACGAACCGATCGATGACCACCTGTTGACCGGGGATTTCGGGGTCGCCGTCGATGAACCCGAAATGTTTGAGAACATTGAGCACGCCGCGCACGCCTTTTTCGATGCTCGCCGGGTTCCATCCGCGGCAGCCGCCGAGTTCGGGATCGATGGTTGGGATACCGACCTCCGGCGCGGCTTGCGCCAGTTGCCCCTTGGGTCCTTTTTTATCGAAGATGTAGCCGATTCCGAAGGTTCGAGCCAGTGCCAGACAGGCTTCGTGCTGCGGGTGGTTCCGCGATACGCGGACGCGGACTTCGTCAATCATTGGGTCGATTCCGCCTTGGTGGAGGTCGATGCAGTAGTCCGATTGTTGGACGAGTCCGTTAAAGAGCCGGTGGGCGATGCGTTCGCTCGATGTGCCGTCAGATTTGCCGGGGAAGCACCGGTTCATCTTCATCTGATCGACGGGGCTGTGGGCTTGTTGGGCGTGGAATGCGTGGAAATTGACGATGGGCACGGCGATAATGCGGCCTCGCAGATGCTCTGGGGAAATTTTGCGGATAACCTCGTGGATAACTGCGATACCGTTGAGTTCGTCGCCGTCGCTTATGGATTGGAGGTAGAGCGTTTTATCCCCGTGTTTTCCGTTGATGAGAACGACGGGAAGCCGCACGGGCGTGCCGTCCGGCAAGGATCCGACTGTGATGTAGTCTTCCACGCGTTCTCCCGGTTTAGCGGTGATGGAACCTATGGAGAGGCGGTTATTAGTTATCCACATTTTATCCACAATCGGGTTACATTTTTTTAGATTTGACGGTGTAAATCAAGCTGCCTGGACTGTGATTTATTTGGTTAATTGATGGGCTGTGATTGGGGGGGACATGGTGATTTGGTGTTGAAGTTACGTTAAAAAAACCGAGTTTTGAAGAAAAAACTCGGTTTTAAATGGGGGCCGCGATTCGGAGATTGGTCCTACGGGGTAAGGGATTGCGATTCCCGGCGATGGATTCAACCACCGCCGTTTACTTGCCGCGCTCGCCTTCCTTCCGACTGATGAGCCTGCCAGTTTTTGCATCGCGGCTGCCTCGCTTGCCGCCAACAACCTTTTCAACAGCCCGTTGAGCTTGTCTTTTTGTGAGTTTGCCGCGTTTGGGCGGGTCTTTAACGGTTCTTTCGCGTCCCACTATTATCACCTTATTGAATTATGTTTTAAACATCGGTCAGTTGGGCTCAATGGGGGTAAAAAATATCCGTTTGCCGTAGGATGGATTTCGGGGAAGACTAACGCTGTCGCTATGGACTCCGATGACCCCGATCCACCCAACCTACAAGGGCTGTTATCCTCGTTTATTCGGCCTCGTGATGGTCTCAACCACTGCCGTATCCTTACGGCGTTCGGCTTCCTGACAACTGATAAACCTGCCCGTTGCTGCGTCGCGACCAACCTTAATGGTCGTTACACCATGGTTCGCCGAAGACTTGCCGCCGCCGTTTTTGCCGTAAACGACCTCTCGTACGGCTCGTTTGATTTCGCTTCTTTTGAGCTTACCTTTTTTGGGTGGATACTTGACGATTCTTGGTCTTGCCACGTAATCACCTCCTTGCACAATGTTTTAATCATCGTTCGGTTGGGTTGTTAACCATTCTACAATCATGTAAACAAAATCATTATAAATGAGTGCTTCAGCCTCCAACTGAAACTCTTGGGCAAGTTGAGGTAAATCCGCTTTAAAACCTTGGTAATGTTCCCAAATCTTCCTTCCACCTGGAATTCTCTTACGTCTTGAAGCAGTGGTAAGCCAATTCCGTACGATGGTTACGATTTCCTCAGCATCGTTGTTATGTGCATGAATGTCTTGCCCTGCAATATCCGAAATAAATGCTTGGTAACGATAGGGTTCTTTATCCAATATGAGACAATATTTCCTTTTTTGTACCAGTTGCCCAAATTTTTTTGCACCAAGAAAAACTCCCAATTCCAAAGGCATATTGAATCGAGGAAAACCTGAAGCGTTGTCCAATTCCGTTCGCGATATATCATGAATCCCGTACCGGCAATCTTCGATAATGTTATAAATTTTATCAATCCGAACTTCGCTGGCGTCTACTTCTTCAAGAGCGCAACGGGCAATGAATCCGCAATCGTGCACAGCAAACACCATTGCATCAAACAGAGGTTTATATAGTGAATCAAAGGGGCAGTTGAGGAAAACACTATCATTATAGTTTTTGGGTAAGCTCATGATTTGCTCAGTTTATCTGTTAAATCCCTTCGGTCATAAAATTCAGGATAATATTATGCCATATTTGAAGGACGTATATCAACGAAAACCAAATGCGAAAAAGCTGGCAATCATGGGATCAACCGGCCGAATAGGGAGGGCGATAGTCTTTTATTTGAAACCGAGTTTTTTCTTCAAAACTCGGTTTCTTTAAGGCTACTTTATCGCGGCTGGAAGCCGCTCCCACAGGGGCGTGATTGTGAATTTCGATGCAAGCCGATCTACAAGAGTTGTCTGAACTGTGGGTTATTTGGTTAATTGATGGGCTATGATTGGGGGAACATGGTGATTTGGTGTTGAAGTTACGTTAAAAAAACCGAGTTTTGAAGAAAAAACTCGGTTTTAAATGACTGTCGCGGTTCGGAGATTGGTCCTACAAGAGCTTACGGGCGACGACGACGGCGATGGGGCCGCGGCGCCAAACGCACTCGGCGTCGAATCCGGCGGTGCGGATGGCGTCGAGTTCGGCCTCAAGCGGGAAATAGGTGTCCTCCTCCGCCCATTGCGCGAAATATTCGCGCGCACGCGGCTCCTCGATGCCTGAAGCGGCCATGTGATTAATCCAGCTTCGCCACGCCGCGTCGCGTGCCGGGGGTGCGGCTGGCATCGTGGCGTCGGCGTTGACGAAGACGCCGCCGGCTCGGAGCGCACCGTAAATCCGCCGGTACAGGCCGCGCTTTTCGCCGATTGACGGAATATGGTGCAGCGCCAACGACGCCACGACCGCATCGCAGGGCGGCAACGGCGCATGGAACGACGACTCGGTGAAACGGGTGCGTTCGTCGAACCGTGCGAGCCGCGACCGGGCTTGCGCCAGCATGCCGCGGTCGATGTCGATGAGTTCCACCGTTCCGGAGGCGTCCGCCGAAAGGATCGCCTCGGACAGGGCACCGGTGCCCCCGCCGAGGTCGAGCGTCAAGTCCGGTTTTGTGCGGACAATTTCGCGCGCGGCAACGGCGAGCATGGTCTCGTAGCCCGGAATGAAGCGGCGAATCTTTTCGTCGTAAGTGCGGATTTCAATGCCGAGGTGGCGGTGTACGGAGTGGTTCATGGGTGATTGACGGTTGTGAGGTCTTGGATTTGAGTTGACATTGTACCAAATGCAGTGGTATAATCGCAACCATAAGGCTAGTTGCGGAAGGGCCGCTTTTGGATTTGAGGAGTGACAAATGGAAGTTTTTGCCAGCTACATTCCCGTCGTTCTTATCGTGTTAGCCATTATTGCCGGTTATTGGCGGACGACCATGCAATATGGAGATTTGGGGATTAAGTATGGAAATATAATGGCGAATATGGCGACTAAAGAAGACATTCGGAATCTGAATAATATAGTGGCGAATATGGCGACTAAAGAAGACATTCGGAATCTGAATAATATAGTGGCGAATATGGCGACTAAAGAAGAACTTCGGGACATAAAAGAAGACATTCGGGAGATAAAAGAGGAATTCAGGTACATGAGAGATGAAATCAAGGACATGAGAAATGACATCAGGGCGCTTGACGACCGAATGAATCGTTTTGAAATGCACGTGACTCAACAGTTCGCCGAGATTAAGGGAGAAATCAGCGATTTGAAACGGGATGTCAATACGCTTCAACAATCGTATGTGAATCACCTGATTACAGAGCATAACATTAAACCCGCGCAGCCGGGTTAATCAGCTTGTGCAAGAAATGACCTGTATCGCACCGCCAGCCGTTGGTATATGCCAGCGGCTTTTTATGTGGAATGGGATTGACTGAGCGAATGCATTTGAAACCGAGTTTTTTCTTCAAAACTCGGTTTCTTCAACGCGACGGTTGTACACCGGAGAATGCCTGCTACTTTATCGCGGCTGGAAGCCGCGGCTACAGGTGGTGGGTAATGGGCACGCATAACGGTTTGATCATCGGAGGTATGTGCAGGGAACTGCTCCTTATGCGAGAATAAAGCGTCATAAAAGAGACATGGCTATTTGGTAACGTGTATGTTGGTGTTTGTGATGTGTTCGATGAGAATGCGGTTGGCCTCTTTGAGGTTAGCATTGGTTTCATCAACTTTGTTCGCCAGTGTATCGTGTTCTCGCGACATTTGAGAACGCAAATCATCAATGCGTTTGTTGGTTATGTTAGTCGCCCACAGTACCACGGCAACAATGACAGCTGGCGGCAACAAAGTTAATGATAGTAAAGCTACAAGTGGTGTTTCCAAGAGTATATCTCCTTTCGGATAAAAGTATACTTTAGGCAAGATTTTATGTCAAGGTGGGATGCCCTCGACGAGTTTTTGTAGGTTGCGATCGACTGACCGAATTCATTTGAAACCGAGTTTTTTTCTTCAAAACTCGGTTTCTTTAACGCAACCCCACCTACAATCCCGTCAATACAGCGAATATCCTTCGGTTTTTACGTTTTCACTTGACACTTGTTACTATATATGCCATAATTTTACCATCATGCTAAAGCAAGAATTATGCTTTAGCGAATCGGACATTGACTTCACAATCGATCTCTTCGCGCACTACGGCGGCGGCAAAGCCAACGCCAATCGCGTCATTGAGCTTTTGTGTGAGTACTTTGGGATAGCGGACAACGCAAGTAACCATAAACTGTTGTCAAACAAAATCCGCACCTTTAATCCCAACAGAAAGGATTGCGCAGAGCAGCACCGCAAGCGTTATCGAATGCAACGCAATCACAATCTCATTAACAGGCATCAACCCGACGGAATCTATTCGCGGCATAAACAGAGAATCTATTACCGCGCCGTTGACGTGTTGTATGAAGAGATGACGCCGTCGCTCGCGCTCAAGGTCATTGAAGCCGAAAACCGATTCGCTATCGAAAACAAAAACTTAAACTTACAAGAAAGGATCGAACGCGCATGTTTAGCTGACGATACGGGAGATAGTTCTTTCCGTCATGGCGAAACGCAGCCAGATTTACAGCAACCACAGTAGGTTTCTGAAAATCTATCGCGCAAATCATAATGCCCGCGCACTGCACGCCGTCGAGAGAACAGAAGAGGAACAAGACATCTATCTCCGCGGTTTTGATGATGTCTTAGTCTTTGCCAAGACCCATTTCCCGGACGTATTCACGGTGAAATGCGGTCCGCACGCGTCTCCTATCCTAAACTGCATTCCCGCCGGTGACCGCGGAAGGCGTGCCAATATCATTGCGCCCAGAGGATGCGGCAAAAGCACTTACATCGCCGTCATCTACGTACTCCACTGTGTCTACTACAAAGAGGAATACGAGCGCCGCGGATTAATGCCCGATAGCTTCATTCTAATCGTGAGCGGCACTGAAGAACTTGCCACTGACCGCCTGCGCGACATCCGTATCAAAATCGAAGACCATCCCCCCTTCCGCCACTTAAAAGGTCAAGCCAACTGGAGCGCTGACCTCCTCGAAACCGCAAACGGCGTTCGCATCTTGCCCGTCGGCAGGCGCGGCAGAATCCGCGGCCAACTCAAAGACCTTGCCCGCCCCACCCTCATTATCCTCGACGATGTAGAAAACGGTGAGGAAATCCAAAACCCCAAAATCCGCGATAAAAACTGGAAATGGTTCAACGAGGATGTTATGCCTGCAGGTCGTATCGACGGCAAGACAAACTTCATCCACATCGACACCGTAAAACACGAAGAAGCCATATCCAAACGCCTGCAACTCCTTCCAGACTGGTACACCAAATTCTACCGTGCTATTGAGAATCCCGTAGAACTGCGCCACCCCGCCGCCGAGCCGTTGTGGGAAGCGTGGGAAAAAATCTATACGGACATGACGCTCGAAAAAGACGAGCGCGACCGCCGGGCGCACGCATTTCTTGAGACACACAAGGGTGAAATGCTGGACGGCGTGCAAGAACTCTGGCCGGAAATGCTCTCCTACCTACAAATCCGCCGTCTTATCTGCAATGAAGGATATATCTCCGTCATGCGCGAGCGCCAAAACTCGATGCGCGACCCCTCGAAAGAAATTTTCAACATGGAGAGCGCCATTCGCTTCAAAATCACGCCCGACGGTATATTGAGAAGCGACGGACGCATAGTCCACTGGAGCGATATCGCCGGCGCCACAGTTTTCCTCGATTGGGCGGGCGGCAAGGACGCTTACGATTCCTGCTTTGCCGCCGCCGTGTTCGTCTTGTGGGTGCCGCTGCCCCACGCGAATATGAAACGCCGCCGCGACCCGCTCACCGCCCTCGCTAACGCCCACGCCTACGTGCTTGATGTCTGGATGGACAAAGTGCCTGTCACGGCCCAATTAGAAGAGACATTTAAACTCATTAAGCGGTGCGTCAGTGCGGTGCCGCATATTCGTTTCGATTCCATCTTGCTCGCAGTCGAGGACATCCCGAAAGACACCGGCAACGCGATGCACGACATGATTAATCGGGCGTTCGAGGTTGCGCGGAAAGAGTACCAGATGACCTCGCTCGTCCGCATGCAGTACCACCGGCGAAGCACGCGCAAGTTAGACCGTATCGCCGCCTTGGAACCGCCTATCACCAACGGCTGGATTGCTTTCAACGAGACGCTATCCGAGGAGTTTATGCGCCAGATGCGGCAATTCCCCACCGGCGACTTCTGCGACGGCCCCGACGCCCTGCAAGGCGCAGCCGAGTTGCCCATTACCCGTTTCCCCGCCGAACGGCTTCCGAACGGAATGCTGGAAGACTCGGAAGACGATGAATCCGACCCGATGATGAATGTTGTAAGGAGCTATTTATGATGACTGAGATAACTGAATCCAATAACCCGAAAAAGGCATCAAAAACGAGCATTCTCAACTTATTTTTTCAAATGCTCACAAATGCTCAACCCCGCAACCCCGCTCCCTGTCTAGCTTTGTGCCCATTTTCGCTTATTTTCGCATATTCCAAATGCTCACAGAATGCTCAAATCAAAAATCTCAATTTTGAAACCGAGTTTTTTCTTCAAAACTCGGTTTCTTTAACGCAAGTTTCCCCCTTTTTTTATGGACTGTAAAAACTGTAATTTT
Organism: Candidatus Poribacteria bacterium; assembly: GCA_028819845.1. Taxonomy (GTDB): domain Bacteria; phylum Poribacteria; class WGA-4E; order WGA-4E; family PCPOR2b; genus JAPPKS01. Next base: position 12,170 of record JAPPKS010000008.1, read on the forward strand.
GATTGAAAATTGTGCGATTGAATGTCGCGCTGTTGATATTTGGCTTTTGTCGCCTGATTGCTTCACGTGCGTCTCGTAGGGGCGGGGTTCCCCCGCCCATTGAGCAGCCGGAGGCGGCGAATTCCCGACCATACCAATATGATGTGTGAACAAAGGGTTGGGAAACCCAACCCCTACGAATTATCGAATATTGGATGTCGCTAGGTTTTCTAGCGCGCCGCGTGAAATTTTACGTCATTTGGTGCAGACCGCTCAACCCAACCTACAAGAGTTGGTACTTTGCGGACGGCACACGGAGTGTGCCTGCTACTTTTCGTTATGAAGAAACCGAGTTTTGAAGAAAAAACTCGGTTTCTAGCGGCTAAAAACTCGGTTTCAAGCAGCCAAAAAGAGAATTTTTGAAACCGGGTTTTGGGGGGAGGCGTATATTTGCGTACAGTGTCAGGTTTAGGATGGAAGTGTCGATTTTTGGTGGGTTATCGAAGAAACCGAGTTTTGAAGAAAAAACTCGGTTTCAAGCGGCCAAAAACTTGGTTTCTAGCAGTCAAAAATCGGTTTTTGGTACCCTATGAACCTTGGCAGAAAAGTATTGACAGATGTTAAAATCTGTTGTACTATGTAGCGGATTCTGAAGGCGGGTGTTGGGGCGGTTTCGGCTCGGTTGAGCGGGGGCGAAAAAGGTGAAAAAAGTCCCAAGAAAAGTCTTGACAACTTGCGGGATCTGTTATATTATAGTTATGTGTTGCGTCAGGGCTGCGCGGCGGGTACGCCGGGCGTCCGGGTGCGGCGCGGGAAGTACGGGCTTCATTCTAGACAACTATTCTCTAGAGGATCAACAAGCGGCACCCTCCGGAGACACGTTTTGAGTGAGGACAACATTTCAGTCAGTGTGTGGAGGGTGTGTTTGCCCTCACGAGTGAGTCCCGAAATCCGGACGTGCGGGTTTCGGGGTTTTGTTGATTCTGTTTTATGGTTTATTTGGAAAGGACGACTAACCGATTATGGATAGTTCAACTAGGGCTTGCGAATCCAGCAAGCGAAACAGACTAAAATTTAATTCTTCAACATACAAACAAGCAAGGAGGAAACATAAAGTCATGTTGAGTAGAATTTCGAAAATGAGTGTACTCGGTATCGTTGCGCTCATGCTTGTGCTCGGTCTGACGGCGGACGATGCGTTCGCGCAGGCGGCGGGTACGTATGGCGTGGCCGTGACATCGAGTCCGGACCACGCTACCGATCCCAGTGAACTACGCGCAGCGGGCACTGCAACGTCGATAACGTTTACCCTCACGGTTGCTGAACGGCAGGATAAAGGAACGCAGGATTCGCCCGATCCTCCGGCGTCTACAGCGGCGCGCGAAGTCACGATTACCATTCCGCACGAGTGGACGACTCGACCGATTGAGGACAACGGCGACACAGATCCTCCCGCGGATGCAGGCGAGGTGACGTTTAGCGACGGCACAAACACCGGCAGAACTGTCGGCTACGTTTCGGGCCGAAACCTGAAGATTAAGATTCCGGAAGGCGCCGCCGGTAACGGCACATACACCGTCGTTTACTACAACGCAACCATACCGCACCGCAAAGGCGACTACAGATTTCCAATCACCAATGCTGATGTCAGCTTTGTGCAGGTTTCGGTATATTATGTGGCGAACGGTTCGGGTAAGGTGACCTTTACGTCATCTGTTGCCAAGCAGGGCGAGCTCAAGGAAGGCGATGTCAATCACGCTTATAACAACCAGTATGTTGCGGTCAGCGAGCAGCCGTTAAACAACGCCGTTTTTAGGTTTGAAGCATTGGGATCCATGCCAAAGGATTCGCAGGTGAGAGTCACGATGGCTGGTGACGCATTTATGCTCGGGAATCGTCCCAACGACGACAGCACCGCGTCGGTGAGCGGCGCCGGCAGTCCGGAGCTTGCCCGGGCGGCGGATACCGTGACCGCTACCATCAAAGCGGATGGCGGGATCGAGAAGGGCAGTTCGATTACCATAACCATAAAGGGTCTGAAGGCACCTGAGGTCGCTGTGGCTGCGGCGCCAAATACCGCTCATTCGTTTACAGTCGCATCGGGAGTTTTTGCGGATCCGGTTGTATTTGCAGATGTCGCAGACGCCGCATTTCCTTTCACTACGACCGGCCCATCGGGGCGCGGTACACTAGCCATGGCGACCACCGGCGATCCTGCCGACGACCCGCCTAGTATCGCGGACGTTGCGAATCAAGCCGTGCAGGAAGGCACTAACCTCAAGACGTTGGCATTTACCATTGCCGGAGATGATTCTCTTGGCGCAGGCGCCAGTTATGAAATTAAGCTTCCGAGCGCTTTCCCGGCGCCGACGATGGCAATTGCGCCCATCGGCGGCACTGTTGATGTAAACGTTGTCGGACACACGAATGCGGCAAAGCATGACGGCGGCGCACGGACACTAAGTGGCCCGCTTCGGGCTTGGGCCGTTCAGACGACCAATTCGCTTACGGCGGCAGTAGAATACCGAGCCGGTCCGATTTCGACGCAGGGCAGGCACGTCTTCGGGTTCAAAACCAGCACGGGGCCGCACGGCGGATTGATGGATGTCGGCGGCGACGGTTATCCGCGGTACATTGATGTCACGGCGAAGCACGACAGCGGTACGTTTGTGGTTAAGGAGAATGGCCAGCCGTTGGTTCGGACTACAGCCGAGGCACAGCACGACGTTCTCGAATTGGTCTTCACCGCCGCCGGTTATATGCCTAAAGGCGTGGTCGTTTTTGCAGTTCCGACTAATGCGGACACGGATCCGGTACTGTCGCCGGCGCTGCCTTGGCCGCGTCCCCGTAACGACAACGGCGACAGCACCCCCGATGTGGGCGAGGTGACGTTTAGCGGCAAAGCCGACTTTGTCATTAACGCCGACGGCACCATTACCGCGACAGGGAACGCGGCTTGGAACATGAACGACGAGATTAAGGTGACATACAAGAACGTCAAAGTTCCGAAGGGGCCGGATAGCGCCCCTAACCAGCCTTTCGCATTTACTGCAATGTCACGGTCCTTTGGCACTGGTGATACTGAAAATTTGCACACAAAGATGCATAAAATCGGCGCCGGGCGCACGGCGGACGGCAGCGGAACGTTGGCGGTTGCGCCGGACAGCGCGAACTCCAACACGACGATCGACGTGAAATTGACTTTCACATCGCAAGGCGACATGCCTGTCGGGTCGGCTGTCGAGGTAACCATCCCTGACGGATTTCCCGATCTGACCGGAAATGTGGCAATCGGACAAGAGGGCGTTGCGGCGACCTTGACATCAACGGCGAGGACCATGACCGCCACGGTTGCGAACACATTGGGCAATAACGGCACACTTGTGTTCGATATCACCGGCGTAGTTACGCCTGCGTCGGGCGGGCCTTACGAGTACACTGCGAAGTCGAAAGCTCAGCCGAGCGGCACGCTGACGGCGCTTTCGAGCGGAGCTGCTAGGATTACCATTAACCAGGTGACGGCTGGAACGGTGATGTTGTCCACCACCTCTGCAGAGCCAGGTACGTTCATTGATGATAACCTGACGATTACCTTCACCGCAGGCGCGCAGATGCAGTCCGGTTCGAAGGTTACGGTCGAGATTCCGGAGGCGTTTACATCGGTGCGCCCGGACAACAACGACGGTATTGATGATGCGGGTGAGGTCTTGCTCACGGGTTCCGCTGACCTTGGAGTCTCTGGCGGCGGGACGACGCCGTGGGTGCTAACCGCGACGGTGAATGCTGTCATAGAATCCGGCGGAACGCTGGTTATCACCTACAAAGACGTGACCGTACCGATGGCGGAAGCTGTGTATACGTTCACCACGATGGCGTCTGTTACCGCGGATCAGGGGCTGCTGCCAGTTTCAGTTCAGCCGACCCTGACTGTCAGGAAGTCTGTCACCGCTATCGCGATGGTTTCCGATCCCGATCCGGCAACGGTGTTCACTGGCGAGTCCATTACGCTCACTGTGTCGCTTATGGCTGGAACCGAAGCGGGCAAGGCGTTGGGCGACCAGGTTGTGATGCTGTCCGACGGAGACGCGGGCGGTACGTTCATGCCCGCCTCAATCACGATTGCGGATAACACGGGTGAAGGATCCGCCACCTATACGAACAGCACGGCTAGTAATCCTACGTATACGTTGACCGCTACATTAGGCGACTTGGATGCGGTTACCGTCGAAGCTACGATTAAGTCGAAGATTCGCGATCTGACGGTTAACGGCAAGAAAGCGGATATCGTTGTCGCAGCCGGTCAAATGCTCACCGTGAGCGCAATCGGTCAAGCCGGTACGGGTACCGTGACTATCAAGGATGCCGACGGCAATAAGGTCGGGCTGACGCGCGCGCTAGATCCGATTGGCGAAGTCGATCCCGACGGCGACCAGCAGTTCCAGCGAGACGTGATGCTGCCGGATTCCACTGTCGACGGCGAATACACGGTCAACGTTATGATTAACGACCAACCCGGCACGATTTCGATTACGGTGCTGAACGACCAGTCACCGCCGACGTTGAGCAACGCCAGTGTGCTGTCCAACACCGATACGATTATGAACGGCAGCGTGCTGACGCTTAGCGTGGACGTTGTCGCGGCAAGCGAGAGCAATCCGATTGACGACGACACAGTGATGGCGGATCTCAGCGAGGTTGACTCAACGCGCACGGAAATGCTTCCGTTGGGGAAACAGGCTGGAACCGACAACACATATATCGCTGTTTACACCATCAGCATGGACAACGAAAGTGCGGATGGCGAAAAGACGGTCACGTTCTCGGCGCAAGCCATGATTGGCGACGCCAGCACGGCGACTGCGATGGTCAACTTGGAGAACGATCCGAGCACGCTTGACAGCGTAATGGTACCGGACGATACGTTCAGACCGGGCGATATGGTCACGATTACCGCGATGGGTACGGCGGGGCAGATGGTGAAATTCACCGTAACGTCCTCCGACGGCACGGCGATGCCTGACGGCAAAGCCATGACGGAAGGACCGGACGGAACGTATACCGGAACCTTCGACGTCGTGGGTGATGTCCATACCGAAGGCATGTACGACGTGACGGTCACCATGAACGACAATCCGGCGAAGTCGATGACTATGGCAGGTTCGCTGGACATTGGTCCTGCGGGCTACATGTTCACCTTGTCGATTCCGGCGGGTACGCACGCCATACATATCCCGTTGGCGGTTAACATGATTAACGGCGAAGACGGCATGATTGAGACGGTCGGCGATGTCTACGACGCGCTCGGCGATGCGGTCAACTTCATCATCACGCTCGGCGCTGACGGAAGCTGGATGAGCTACCTCGGCGACGATAGTGCGGGCAGCATGGCGGACGCGGCTATCGGCGACGATTCGGGTCTGATTGTTGTGATGAAGAGCGCTGCGACGTTAGAGTTGGTCGGTGACGCGTTAGGCACCGGCGGCGTTTCCATGGTTAGCATTGAAGCCGGGAACAACCTCGTCGGTGTACCGCTTGATCCGGCGGTCGACATGATGATTAGTGACGCACTGGTCGAAGGCGTGCAGGCAATCGCGGTATCCAACGCTGCAGGCGACGGATTCCATAGGATTACGGCAGCCGGCGACATGGGCGACGGTCCTATTGAAGGCGGCGTGGGTTACATCGTTGTGGCTACGGCGTCGGCGAGCATTCCGGTCATCGGTTCCGCATGGGAGAACGAAGGCGCCGCGGCAGCACCCGCAGTGGTGTTCAGCGGTTCGCAGACACCGGTTCTCCATGTTGACGGCGGCGTTATGGATGAGTTCGACATGTTGGCACAGGTTCCCGAACTTCGTGTCACTGTGAAGAACCTGTCTACCGGCGCTTCGCTGGATACGGTTCTCGGATCGGAAGCATCGTACAGCGCGACGTTTGTTGAGTTCGGACGCCATGCCGCCAAGGCTGGCGATGTGCTGGAAATCGTAGCGCATTCACCGAACCCGTACGTCGGTGTACGTCCGGTACCGCAGATAGTCGTTAGCGCGGAAGAGGTGTTGACGAGCCGTATCAGTCTGCCCGACTTGGAACTCTATGAGATTCCGTCGGAGACCGAGCTGTTGGCTAACTACCCGAATCCGTTTAACCCTGAAACGTGGATTCCGTACCGGTTAGCGAAAGCTGCCGAAGTGACGTTGAGTATCTATGACACCAACGGCGCCTTGGTACGGTCCATAGATGTCGGCTTCAAACCAGCGGCTGTGTACGAATCACGTGCATCGGCGATTTACTGGGATGGTCGCAACAACTACGGTGAACGCGTTGCCAGTGGCACGTACTTCTACCACTTGACGGCGGGCGAAGATTATGCATCGACGCGCCGGATGGTGATTCTGAAGTAAGTGTTCGCCGCAGAATAATCTATTAGCTGCTAGGCGGGCTAGTTGTGTTGCCTAGCAGCTAATTTTTTGTTTTAGATTGTTGAATCATTGTATTTTCTTTGTAGGTTGGGTAGAGCGTATTTTCTTTGTAGGTTGGGTAGAGCGGTATTGTTAAAACATGTGAGCTAATTCGGATATGCTTGGATTGATTGATAGCGTTCAAAATACGATTGATTGTAGCGAAACCCAACGCTTTTGAGTCTCTGGAGATTCGAGACGTTCGTAAAGCGTTGGGTTTCGCTACAATCAATCGTATTTTGATGTCGTCATCGATCAGATATCTGAACCGTTTTCACCACAGGAACGGTTGTGAAATTACCCGCTCTACCCAACCTACAAAAGCATTTTTTTTAGATGTGTTGTATCGCGGCTGGAAGCCTCTCCCACAGGGTAAGGCAATCAATTTTTTGTTAAAATCGAATAAACAACTTTGAAAACCGTTGTTGGCTATGCTATAATAGATATGATTCGATGGCTTTATAAAATATAATTTGGTCTGGTGTTACAATTTTGATTTTTTGTTTGTGTTTTAAGAGAAGTGGTGTGGTTGGTCTTGGGTCGGGCTTACATATCAAAACCCGCGTGTGAGCCGAATTAGTGATGAGCGAAATTTTTGGGAGGTTGAATAGTGTTAAATATCATGAGTAGGGGAAGACTCGCAAGGTATCTGGTTTTGGTTACGCTTGCGAGCGGTTTGGTGATGAGCGGAGCGCAGTCGGTCCAAGCCCAATCAGTGTTCGTGTTCACATTGAGTGGGACGCTAATGGATGGCGACGGCAACGCGCTCGTGGGGTACACCGTGGAAGCGCCAATGGCTGAAGCCAGCACATTCGGGATTGGCACTTCGGTTACGGATGAACAAGGGAACTACTCGATCCTTTACAGCGACTTGAACAGGTCGGTCAGCGTTGGCGATGTATTTGAGATAACGGTGAAGGATCCGGACGGGAATGTTGTATCGACATCGTCGTATACCATCAGCGCGGAAGATATCGCGCCAAGGATAGGCACCGGCAGCCACAATATCCAGTTGACGAGTTCCGGATTGACGGTTGCGTTGGGGGAGAATTCACTGCCGGCGGACGGCACCTCGACATCGACCATAACGGTTATGATAGTAGACGCCGACGGTGAGCCGGTGAGCGGTGCGCCTCCGACGGTGACATCCGAGAAGGGCAGTATCGGCGAGATTACGGATAACGGCGACGGGTCGTATACGGTTGAGTATACGGCGCCGGCGTTGGTGATTAGTGAGTCGACGACGGACACGATTACGGTAAGTTCCGACACGACGGGCGATTCGGAGTCGGTGACCGTAATGCTGCGGCCGGTTCCGACAGTAATTACAATATCGGTTGAGCCGAGCGCATTCACAGCGGGCGCGGGCGAGACGGGCGCAATCTCCATCTCCGTGAACCGCGGCGGCAACGCTGTGGCGGACGCGCAACTATCACTCGGCGTGAGCCGCGCGGACGGCGGCGCGGACGCCGGGGCGGCGTCTGATGTGGCAAACGACGGCGGCGGCGCTTACAGCGCGTCATACACACCGGCGAACACGGTGGGCAGAGTTAACATTACCGCAACGGATGCGGTTTCGGGCGCGCGCGAGAGGGCGTCCGTCAGCGTGAATGCTGGACCGGCGGCGGCAATTATGGTCAGCGCGGCGCCGCCGACAGTATCAAGCAACGGCAGCGCTGTGTTAACGGCGATGGTCATGGACGGTTCCGGGAACGGCGTCGGCGGATTGGCGCCGAGCGGTTCGGCGGAGAGCGGCACGGTCGGCGAATTCAGCGAAGGCACGACAGCCGGAAGTTATAGCGCGACGTACAGCGCGGGCACGGTTGAGGCAGAAGGAACGGATACGGTCACGGTTAGCGTCGGCGACATTTCCGGTACGGTGGAGATTGGTTTAACGCCGGTTCCGCCCAAGGAAGTCCAGATTCTCGTCATTTCCGGTACGATTTATAAGCAGGACGGTACGGGACCTGTCAGCGGCGTGAACGTCGAGGTTACGGTCGGCGGTATGGCGTCACAGACGACGACCTCGGGGAGCAACGGGGGCTACAGCGTTACCATCGTGAATCCGGGCGGCGTTGCGGGCAAGACGGGCGATATGGTCACCGTCGTTGTCACGGACGACACCGGGGAACGCGGACGCGACGAATCGGTATTGACGAACGAGGAACTGGGCGACGATACCGCAGCGAATATCGACCGTGACGTGAATACCGATATCTTGGCGCGGACGAATGCGTTGGTGGTTTCGGGCGCAGTTTTCCGCGAAGAGAGCACGATACCGATTGACGACGTGTTTGCGATTACGGTGATGAACACGACGCGCGGGACGGCAGTGTCCGGTTCGACAGACGGAAACGGGATGTTTAATCTCACCTTCTTCGGCACAGATGTTGTGGCGGAGACGAACGATGAGATAGTTGTAACGGCATCTAGAGAGGGAGGCGAATGGAGCAGCCCGGCGCATTCGTTGTCATCGGCAGAGGTTGAAGACGGCAGAGCCACGGTAAACGTCCCGACGGACATCAAGGCGTCGACGAACACGCTGGTGGTGACGGGTACGGTTTACTTTGAGGACGGTACGATTGCGGTCGGCGCCGGTGTGACGGTCACCTCAATGAATGCCGGGAAAGGGCAGGAAGCCAACGGCACGACCGACGCAGACGGCAATTACAGCGTGACCTTCTTGAGCACCGAAGGGCTGGTTGCGGAAACGGCAGATATCATTACGGTGACAGCGGTGCACGGCGACAAGGGCGACGGCACTGCGGAGCACACGCTCACATCGGCGGAAGTGGACGCGCAGCGCGCGCAAGTGGATGTGGTGACGAGCGTAAAGGCGTTCACGTCGTCGTTGGTCGTGACGGGTACGGCGTATTACGAAGGCAGCATGATTCCGGTCGGTCCAGGCAACGCGGTTACGGTCGTGAACAACGCGAACGGGATGGAAGCCTCAGGGATGACGGATGAGAACGGGACGTTCAGCGTGACGTTCTTTAACCCCGACGGGACGGTTGCGGAAACGGGCGACACGTTGACGGTTACGGTGGATGGCGGCGAGAACGGCAGCGGCAGCGCCGACCATACCCTGGCGGCGTCGGAGGTTGACGCGCAGCGCGCGACAGTGAATGTACCGACGAACATCAAGGCGGTTTCGCCGACGTTCCTGGTGTCGGGCACGGTTTTCCTCGAAGACGGCATTAGCGGCGCCCCGGCTGGATTGACGGTTAAGGTCGTGAACGAGACGCGGGGGATTAACGCCAGCGGAACGACGGTTGCGGGCGGCGGATACGTTGTGACGTTCTTGGAGACCGAGGCGGCGGCAGTGAAGACTGCGGACGTGTTGAACCTCGACGTGTACGTATTGGCTGCCGATGAGACTTCGGTCGGCGAGACTTCGATTACATTGACATCCGCAGACGTGGTTGCCAACAGAAGAGACGGCGTTGATATTACGACCAGCCTAGTGGCAGACCCGACGCATGCGTTTTTGGTTGACGGCATGGTCATAGATCCTGCCGGCAACGTTGTTGGCCAAGGCGTTAATGTGCGCGTAACTTTGGGCGGACACGACCCGATGGCGCTGGAGACCTACGAGAACGGCGGGTTTAGCGGGACGTATTTTAACTCGGACACACCGGTTGCGAGCGTATACGACAACTTGATTATTCAGGCGGTCAACCGCAGCAACGGCGATTCTGCGTATATGTCGATGCAGTTGGCGTCGCACCACGTTTTGGCGCAGCGCATCGAGATTACGGTTAATCTGATACCGGACAACGAGAGTCCGGTTGCGGTGTCACGGGTAAGCCAGCGGTTCCTCGACACGAACGAGGAGACAACGTTCGATGCGAGCCACTCGACGGACAGCCCGTTGAACAGCCAACTGATAGACACGTATGTGTGGGATTTCGGCGACGGCACGACTGGCAGCGGTATAACGGCGACGCACGCCTATTCGAAACCGGGGCGGTACCTTGTGACACTGACGGTTACCGACCTTGCGGGCAACTTCGGCACGGCGGAGCGCGAAATCTGGGTGAGCACGGTACGGCTCGGCGGTATTTCGGTGAACACCCGCCATGCACGCGAAGTGATTGATAAGATTATCGGCTTGGCAATTGCGCAGACTGATGTTGCGATAGCGAAGGGCGGCTCTGACGCGGTTCTGGATATGATACGCGGGAATCCCGCGCTTCAAGCGGCTGTGATTGCGGCGATTGGCGATTCGCTGCCGCCCGGACTCATACCGGCGCAGCTACTCGCTGACGATTTGCCGCTGATATTCGAGCAGTATGAGAACATTGACTTAGAGAACTTTGGAAATGCGGTGACGGCGCGAGTCGGCCCGGAAGGCGGCATCTTGGGGTCGGCGACGCCCGGCTTGACCAGGGTGGTGACGGGCGACAAGTTGGACCTGTACCTCGCCACGCCGCGCGCAGATGTCGGGCACGTTACCTTCAGGTTCGACGAGGTGACGCGCGATGCGGAAGAGGTTATCGACAGCCTGCCGCACACCTTCCACTTGGAAGAGGAGCAAGCGATACTGCTGCTGCCCTCGTGGCCGGGTTCCGGTTCTGACGGCGCGTTCGCGGCGGTGACGCTGATGTTGGCGTCCGAGGAACTTCCGTCGGCATACCACAATTTGATTTCGAGAAACGCATGGTCTTACCGGGATACGAGCGATTACGAACCGGCGTCCATGAGCCCGCGGATGATTAACGGGAAGCGGGTCTGGGATGTCCAGGTCGATATCGATCCCGGAAAAATCTACTACTACTATTACGCTGTTGAACTGGCGTATCCGATCCAAACGCAATTGGGCGCAGAGTTGACGCAATACGCCATGCCGGATCCGCGCAACCTACAGTTGCAGGACCGCGGTCTGGTTGAGGCACTGTTCACACCGGAACTTCAGGCGGCGATTGCACCGTTGCTGAACCCGGTCATAGCGGGAATTTTGAGCGGTCAGCCTGCGACCGTGGACGATGTTGCGGCGGGGCTTACGCCGGAGTCGCTGTTCGAAATTTTGGGCGCGATTCTTAACGCTGCGGCACCGTTGGTCGAGCAGATGGCACAGACGCTGGATTCGCAGATGATTTCCGTGTTTACGGTTCCATTGGTGAACGAAGCGCAGTCGCTCTGGCACACAAGCATTGATTTGTCGGCTTTCGCTGACGGGATGCATACAATTGACGCGAACGCTTTTGATTCTGAAGGGGTTCAGATAGATAACCGCCCGGTTTTCGGCAAGACGTTCATGCTGGACAGGGCGGCGCCGGCATACAGTGTGTCGGTTGCACCGGGTGAAAATTCGTCAATGTATATGCGCGATGACGGCGTGTTGATTTCGACGGGTCTGCCGCCGGTAGGCGATGGCAGCCCGATGGCGTCGCTGCTGTTATCTGCAAGCCCGAACGGCGACGTTAGCGATGTTGCGGAAGGGTTGTACCAGATAATTCCGTACAGCGACGATCCGGCTGTGCAAGGGTCGCAGACTTGGGTAAACATCCTTTCGAGCGAAATGGCGCTTGTGTTCCAAGGGCTGACGCTTGACGATTTCACGGCGTTCTTGACGACGTTCCCGGATCTGCTGACGTTGAACGCACCCGCGGTTAACGGCGGCGTGCCGGCGCAGATGGCGATGATGATTCGCGGCGCGAACGGCGACCCGGCGTTGATTGTCGGTGAATACGGCGTACGCGTTGCGGCGCGGGATACGGTGTTTAATATGTCGACGGATACGGCGCCGATACGGCTGAACATTGTGCCGCCGGATCCGGATCAGGCGATGGTGGTGCGGATATCGCTCGGCGATTGCAACGGCGACGGCGATACGGACGACCTGTATGAGACTGGCGCTCCTGCGGACATGATTCTGTTCTCGGATACGCCGAACGTGATGGTGACGGCAGAGGTGACGAAGCAGGTTCACCCGATTACGTCAATCTTGTTCCAGTACCGGACGGGCGACGCCGAATGGCAGGATATCGGTATGCTTGAAGGCGAGATGGTGGCTGGCGCTGCCGAGGGTTCGCAGTACGATATGGCGTGGAGCATAGACAATTTGGGCGTTATGATTCAGGCGGGTATGCCGGTCATGCTGCGCGCGGTTGTCACGAATGCGCTCTCCATATCGGACGATGAAGCTGCGGAAGCGGCGCTGAATGTGAAAGACCATCCGTGCCCAATCGAGGCGGAGATTCACGCGCTTAACCACACGGTTAACGACCACAACCCCGACAGCAATGCGCCGCGCGGCATGATTTCGCTCATGGCGGTAACGCGCGAACTGACATCGCCGCACACGGCGAGCGTGGTTTTTGAAGTGCGCCGCACGCAAGGCGAGGAGTGGCAGGCAATCGGCGAAGTGGCGATAGCGGACAGCGTTGTCGAAGAAGCCATTGTTGAAGCCATTGAAGAGGCGTTGGAAGAGGTTGTCGAGGGCGAGGACAGCGCGGTATTCGTACCGACTCGCCGTGTATGGTCGCTTGAATTCGACAGCACTGCAATTGACGATACGATTATGGTGGGCGACGCCGCCGAACGAGACATGACACTGGATGAGAATCCGTACGTGCTGCGCGCGGTGGCGGTTGACGACACTGGCGCCCGGTATGCATCGTCGGAAGAAATGTCACAGAGTTTCTCGGTGGATAACATAGACGATGTGCCGCCGCTGACAGGTACGGCGATTACCCAAATTTCGGACGCTGCGGGGGCGATTGAGCCGGTTGACGGCGTGTATACGGTCGGCGGTATCGTTGACGAAAGCGTTGACTCGCCGTTCGGATTGGTGGTGTCCGTGCCGATAGCCCCTCCGATTACATATAACCGGGTCGATCTGCTGATTAACCGCCGCAATGAGGATGGCAGTCTCGGCGACATGGTCAGCGAAATGCAGGCGGAGATGGGCGAGGAGAATTACACCGCTACGGTTGATGTATCAGCCCTAGAGAACGGTGCGTATTTCTTCCAAGCTTTGGCGATGGATGAGGTCGGGAATCAAGAGGTGCGAGACATCGCATTTGCGGCTATGATTCATGTAGCCAACTTCATTCCGCCGCCGGTTATCGATCTGAGCGGGCAGACGCTGAGCAGGCAGCCGGTTGAGGGAAGCACGGTTGAGGAGTTTACGGAAGCGTATCCGGGCGGATTCCCAGTTTCCGGGGATTACGTATTCACGGCGGGCGGCATTGCGTTGAACGCCGGCGATATCGACGTCCTCGTCGATGGGGCGTCCGCGAATGCAATGGGGGCGCTCACGGTCGATACGATCGAAGAGGGCGCGTCTAGCACGTTTATGTTGACGCTCGACACGACCATGTATGCGTTGGGCTATCACGAGTTGGCGCTGCAGATTACGAAGCGGAACGGCAGCATCAGTTTCCCGTTGGCGCCGCTGTTTGTTGACAATGAAGCGCCGCAGTTGGCGGTTAATTCGCCGATAGCGAACGACGAGGTCAGTGCGTTGCCGACGACGCGTGCGGCGTATCATGACGGCGCAGGCGCGGGGATTGAACTATCGTTCGTTACCATTAGCTTGATGAGGTTGACGCCGCCGGATATGACGGCTGTTGATATTGTCGGCAACCAGGTTCTGACGGATTTGACCGATTTGGTGTATACGCGGCGTGAAATGCTGCCGGCTGGTGTATACCGGGTGATGGTCACGGTGACTGATATCGTTGACAATACGAGCGAAGCATCGGCTGACTTCACGGTGGTGACGACGTTGCCGTCTGTGGCTATCCGTTCGCCGAATCCGGGCGAAATCGTCGGCGTGTCACAGCCGCTCATCAGCGCGGCGTTCTCGGGCATCGGCGCAAGTGTGACATCGTTCACGATTGACGCCGGCGAGGAAATCACGGATGCGGCAATAAGCGGAAATCGGCTGGAGTATACGCCTGGCGTTTTGGCGGAGGGCGACCATACGGTGGCTATTACCGTTACCGATGCCGAAGGCAATACGGATGACGACAGTGTGACTTTCACGGTCAAGACTGCGGATACGACGCCGCCGCTGATAACGGAGGCGAGTCCGCAAGGGGTTATTAAGTCTGCGTCCGCGACGTTGTCCGTGGCAGCCTCTGACCCGGAATCCGGAATTGCCAATGTATCGTATGCGCTTGACGGCGGCGACGCCGTTGACGGCATGACCCGCGAGGTTAGCGGATTGGAGTCGGGGACGCACACGGTTATGGCGGTCGCCACGAACGGCGCCGGTCTGGAAAGTTCGTTCAGTTGGACATTCACGGTCGAGTTGGATACGACGCCGCCGGTAATTTCCGCAGTTGCGCCTCAGGGCATTGTTAAATCTGCCGAGGCGGCATTGTCGGCGACAGTGACTGACGAACAGTCGGATGTCTCGAACGTGACGATAGCGCTTGACGGCGGCAGTGCCGAGTCTGTTGCGGTTGACGGCGGCGGTGTGAGCCGTAACGTCAGCGGACTGACGCCGGGGACGCATTCGGTAACGGTTGTCGCTACGAGCGGGGGCGGTTCCTCGACGCATACCTGGACGTTCACGGTCGAGTTGGATACGACACCTCCTGTCATTTCCGAGGTTGCACCGCAGGGCGTCATCAAAGAGGCGTCCACTACGATTTCGGTGGCAGTCGGCGATGAGCAGTCGGATGTAACGCGTGTCAACATTGACTTAGACGGCACCGGCGCAAGGGCTGTTTCAATACGGGAAGGCCGTGCTAGCCGGGTGGTTAGCGGGCTTACTCCGGGAACGCACACCGTGACGGTGACGGCAGAGAGCGCCGGCGGTACGTCGAGGCATACGTGGAAATTTACGGTTGAATTGGATACGACACCGCCCGTCATCTCGGCGGTTTCACCGCAAGGGATTATACGAGAGGATTCGGCGCGGATTTCAGCCGCAATCGGTGACGAGCAGTCGGATATCACGAACGCGACGATTGCGATTGACGGCGGTTCCGCTGGAACCGTGACGGTGACGAACGGACGTGCGAGCCGCACAGCCAGAGGCCTGGAATCGGGTACGCATACAGTGACGGTAACGGCGACGAGCGCCGGCGGAACTTCGACGCATAGCTGGGCGTTTACGGTTGATTTGGATACGACCCCGCCCGAAGTTTCGGCGACATCGCCGCACGGCACAGTGCTTGTCGAGAATCCGGAAATCTCAGTCGCGGCGAGCGATAACCGCGGCGGACCGCTTGCGATTAGAATTTCGGTCGAAGACAGCGCAGGGGTTCGGGTCGGCGGCGATGCCGAGGCGAGCGATGACGGAAGGTCTGCGACCTTTGTCCCGTCGGCGGGGCTGACCACCGGGACGTACTCCGTCAATGCAACTGTCAAAGACGAGAGCGGGAACGAGTCCTCGGCGAACTGGAGTTTCTCGGTAATTATCGATACGACACCGCCGAGCGTCACGGGCGTAACGCCTGAAGGCGAAGCGCGGGTCTCCGAAGAACGCAGACCGATGATAACGGCGAGCTATACCGACGCCGGTGCGGGGATTGATATGAGTTCCGTGGTGATGATGCTCAACGGAAACCCGATCGTGCCAACTTCGGTTTCGGCGACTCAAGCGGTTTACATGCCGCCGGCAGACCTCGATTTTGGCCGTCACACGGTTCGGTTGGAAGTCTCCGACATTGCGCAGCCGTCTGCAAACACGGCGGTGCACGAATGGAGTTTCGTGCTTGAGGACGGCAAGGGGCCAATCTTCCGCGGCGTGCTGCGGAATTACCCGAATCCGTTCAAGGATAGTACGACCGTTTCCTTCACGCTGGCGCGTGAAGCGACGCTGACGATTGAAGTTTACGATGTCACGGGGCGGCTGGTTCGGGTCTTGGCGCAAGACGAGGTTCGAGAAGCCGGTCATAATGAATTTCCGTGGGATGGTAAGACATCGGCAGGCGACGTGCTGGCTCGCGGTGTGTACTTCGCTCAGGTTATGGTGACAAGCGAACCGAGGCCAGAGGTAATTGTCCTGAGAATGGCGCTGTTGCGCTAGTGATCCGAAAGGATTCCTTTGTGATTGCGGGAGTGGGTTGAACCCCGCTCCCGCAATTGCAATCATGAAAAGTAGATACGCAATACGTTAAGGGGGAAAACATGTTTCAAATGAAGCAGAAGTTGATTATTAGCGCAGTAGGGTTTATGGCGCTCTTACTCGCCTTTGCACCGATTTGTCTTGCGAGCGGCAATGCTGCCCCGTATCTTCGGGACGGCGTCGGCGCACGGTCAATTGGGCTGGGCGGCGCGTTTACAGCCATCGCCGACGACGCCACCTCCACAATTTGGAATCCTGCGGGCTTACCGGCGACTGAGACGCTCGATTTTACGTTGTCCCGTGTACCGATGGCGTTCGATAGCACAAAGAACTTCATGGCAATTGTTAAAGGGCTGGGCGAAAACACCTCAATCGGTTTTTCGTGGATGAATGTCGGCGTTGACGATATCATGGAGGTCAACTCGAACAACGAAATTACCGGGAATCGTTTTAACTACGATTCGAATGCGCTGGCGTTGTCGTTCGGGCATGCGTTGGAGAGTTTTAATCTTGGTGCGAGCGTGCGCGTGCTTTCCGATGCGGTCGGATTGGATGCATTCGATGGGGTGACGAGTTTTGGCGGCGTAGATGTGGGTATGTTGGCGCGCCCGGGTACGTCATTCAGCTACGGCTTGGCACTTAGGAACCTCGGTGGTGTGGTTGGAGACGAGAGCGTACCGATTCTCATTGGCGGCGGGGTTGCCTTTCATATACTGGAAGGACACCGTGCGACGATAGCCTGCGATGTGGAGCACGAAATCGGCATTCTGGACGAAAGCCCCACAAGCGTTCGAATGGGTACGGAATACCGCATTGCGCGAACCTTTGCGGTACGCGGCGGTACACAGGCGTCCAAAGACCGCCAAGCGCTCTTTGTCGGGTTTGGCGTTGACGTTGGCGGGCTCCAACTCGATTATGCACTGAAGGCTTTGGAGCGTGCGAGCCGCAGTTTGCAAGACGCGGGCGAAACCCATTACGTGTCACTGTCTTACGGATATTAATTTTTACATAGACGCAAGCGAATTTCATCGCAACTCGGCGTGAAAGGTGTGCTTACGTTCTTATAGCGATACAATTTTAACGTACAAAGGAGAATGCCCGATGAAGATGATGAAATCCACCTTTAGCTTGGCGATTATTCTTTATCTTTGTGTCTATCTGACGGGTGCGCCGTTCGTACTCACTGCTTCCGCAAAGATTACGCCGATAGATGTGGATGAACCGACACACTTTTACGAGATTCAGAAAGGCGATACACTCTGGCATCTCGCGAAAAAATACCGAAAAGATGCGCTGTTGTGGATGGAGTTCAAGAAATATAACATTTTTACCAACCCGAATCTGATTTATCCGAAGGAAATGCTGCAGGTCAAAAACGGTTGGGGATTCCCCGGCGATGAGCCGGTAATGATGGAAGAGCCGCCAATGGTGGAAGAGGGTCCGTCCGAGATGGACATGCTCAAGATGAGCATGGATGAGAAGTTGGATTCTATGTCCAAGACGATAATGAAGCTCAAGCACAAGGCGGGTGAATCCCACGAACATCACAAGAAACTGAGCGGCGATGTCGGCAAAATCAAGGGTATGCTTAAGGCGCACGACAAAGCGTTAGAGGGGTTGAGTAAAGCCGCCATGTCGCACGCTGAAGAGACCAAGAAGGGGTTGTCGAAGGTTAAGGGCAAGATTAAAGACTTGAACAACGACCTGAACGCAAAGGCTGAGAAGCTGGGCGAGAAGCAGGCAAAGACGATGATGATGCTCGGCGAGACGACGGAAGCCATGAACAGCGAATTCGCCAAAAATGCGGAGCGGGTCGACAAGCTCCAAGCCGGCGTTGATGAGATTCATTCGGAACTTCACCACTGGAGAGGTGAATACAGAGATTCAACGAGCACGGAACGTACGCTGGGCGCGCTAGCAATCTTGGCTGGCGGGATTGCAGTGTTTACACTGAATTCGCTCGGTGAAAGTCTCGATTAAGGCGAAGTATTACACCAGTAAAAATTTGCAGGGGCGGTGCCGGAGGCATGAGGATGTGCTCGGGTGCGTTGTCCCTGCTTTTTTTTACCTGTTAACCGGCGACAACGTTGCATGACGCAAGCGGGGCAAGATGCCCCGCCTACAGTTGGAGTAGGGGCAAGAAGTCCCGGCTACGGTGGGAGGAGGCGCAAGATGCCCCGCCTACGGTTGACGTAGGCGCAAGATGCCTCGGTTACGATGGGAGTAAGGTGTTGTAGTTCGATGTTTCATCGGGAAAGCCGGGTAGGATGCCTCGCCTCGTGTGGGAGGCTGTTCGCCGGCGGCATTATGGTAGTATTAGGGCGTGTTGACGTGTGTGTGGAACCCTCTGTCGTAGGGGATCGACCGAGTGAATAGCGAGGGCGATAGTGTTTCTCAGGTCACCCTGCCCAGAGTTCGACCGCTGGCACGAAACTCCCAACCATATAGATATGGTTGGGAAAAGAGGGTTGGGTAACCCAACCCCTACGAATGGTCTTGGGGGGGAATGCTACAAGAAATCGATAGGTATTGGGACGGAATGCATTCGGAAGGATTAGACTGCACAATCACAAAATTCATTGAACTCTACGGCGACCGCACCGGGCAGAAGGGCGATGGCGTGCACGGCGGGGCGGCGTGGATAGGCGGCGAAAAATTCGTGCTGCTCGCGTCGGGCGGGGAAAATGCTCCCGATGCGGCGGATTGGCGGCGCATGTCTCGGCTGGCAGCGCTGGCGCAACACCTTCGGCGTCCGGTGCTTCTGTGGGATATGCCGCTGCAGGTTGTCGCGACGGCGTTGCAAAAGCAGCCGCTGGTGATTAACGAGGCGATTCAGGATTGTAAATTGGCGTTGTTAAGGATGCGCGTTCCAGTCATTAGCGTCTTCAAGGAACGCTTTCCGGTTGTGTTGGCGCCGGAGATCGCCATGGTTGATGGCGCGGTGATTGTGTCGGATCATCCGGAGTTGCTCGCCTCAATAAGCGAAGATTTGCCGCCTATCACCATGGCTCGCAATGGGAAACACAACCTGGCGCAGGAAATTTTGGGGCTTTTTGAAGGGGTATCGAAAATCGGCGGGGTGGATTTGGAGCGGCGGCGCGTCGAACAGATTCGGAAAATCACGATGTAAAGAGATTGAATTACGGGTGCATTTGTGTTAACATAGGTGGCGCGGTTAGGGTGTCGAAAAGGGTTGCCCCTACAACCGCGCGTAGCCGAAGCGGACATTCAAAGATGGTCGCAATAGGTTGCGGAAAACCCAATGATTCGCATCCTTATTTCCGTTTTCCACTGGGGAAAGTGGTAGATTCCTCTCATGCTAGAACGTATGTTCAGAGGCAAAATCAGTGTGTTTCTTTCGCTCGTTGCGAGGAAGTTGGTATCAATTGGCGTGACGGCGAACATGATTACCTTGATCGGCTTTTGCGTTAATGTACTTGCGGCATTCTTTTTGGCGACCGGGCGGCTTGTGCTTGCGGGTGTATTGATATTGTTCGGCGGCACTTTCGATATGTTGGATGGCGCGGCGGCTCGCGCGGCGCCCAAATCTAGCGAATCGGGCGCGTTGTTGGATTCGGTGGTTGACCGGTATTCGGAGGGAGCGGTCTTTCTCGGAGCGCTCATCTACTTCTATGTAAACGAAAAGCTTAACGGCGTCGTCCTGGTTTTTGCCGCCATGATTGGATCAATCCTTGTGAGCTACGTCCGCGCCCGTGCGGAAGGGCTGCGAATCGAATGCAAGGTTGGATTTATGCAACGTCCGGAGCGAATCGCGGTCTTGGCGTTCGGTACTTTGATGCAGGGTCTTGTCGGAAACCACTTCCAAGTCGTCCAGTCAAGCGGGCTGGTTCTCATCGCTGTAATTGCTATTCTCGCCATTACTTCCCACATCACTGCCGTCCACCGGCTTGTTTTTTCTCTTTGTGAATTGAGTAATCGATGAATTGATGCGATGTCCGAGATGAGTGAGCCGCGAGTTGGAGATTGGAAGTGAAGACTATCGCCTTCGCTATTCGCTCAGTTGACCCCCCTCAGTCCCCCCTTGGTAAGGGGGGAGGTTTAGGTGCGCGGCTTGGTAAAGGGGAAGGAGAGTGTGCGCGGTGTCGAATCATTCCCCTCCTTACGAAGGAGGGGTTAGGGGAGGTTGAGGATGGTGTGTTGGGGATTGGAGAAGAATATCCACTTGCAAGGGATTGAAGATGGTTAAGCAAGGGAGCGGGGTTGTTTTTTTGGCGGCGCTGAAGGTGTTAGGCGCTTAATGTGTGTATTTCCGGGTCGTTGATGTGATCCGAAATTTTCTGGTCAATCGCATTCACCTGTTCGGTGAGTTTACGTTGT
Organism: Candidatus Poribacteria bacterium; assembly: GCA_028819845.1. Taxonomy (GTDB): domain Bacteria; phylum Poribacteria; class WGA-4E; order WGA-4E; family PCPOR2b; genus JAPPKS01. The sequence continues at coordinate 32,969 of JAPPKS010000008.1, forward strand.
GCCGCACTCATTTCTTCGCGGAGGTCGTCTATCCGACTGTTGGTATCGTCAATTCGGCTGATAGTCTCATCAATCCGACTGTCAATACCATCAATGCGTTTGTCTAGGAAATCACGCATGACTGTCGACGCCGCATACATTTCTTCCTTGGTTGGCACATTCGCAAACTTCGCATCAAGCAGCTTTTCAAAATGCTCAGATCTCGCAATTGACGATTTATCGAGTTGTTCAATGCGATCATCTGAAGATTTTTCGAGCTGGGCAATGAGTTTGTTTGTCGATTCTTCAGAGTGTGCAATCCCAGCATTTAAAGACTTATCGAGTTGTTCGATGAGTTTGTTTGTCGATTCTTCAGAGTCTGCAATCCGGTCATTTAAAGATTTATCGAGATGCGCAATGAGATTGTTTGACGTTTCTTCATAGTGTTCAATGCGATCATTTATAGATTTGTCGAGTTGCTCGTAGCGGGCATTTAAGGAATTTACGAGCAGTTCAAAGCGATCATTTATGGATTTGTCGAAATGCTCGAAACGCGCATTTATGGAATTTTCGAATATTTCCAAGCGATCATTTATAGATTTGTCGACATGCTCGAAACGAGCATTTATGGAATTTTCGAATATTTCAAGCCGATCATTTATGGAGTTTTCGAATATTTCAAATCGCGCATTTAATGAATTTTCAAATATTTTCAAGCGATCATTTATAGATTTGTCAACATGCTCAAATCGAGCGTTTATGGAGTTTTCGAATATTTCCAAGCGATCATTTATGGATTTGTCGAATATTTCTAAGCGAGCATTTAAGGAGTTTTCAAACTGTTCAAACCGTTTATCGAGGCGTCCAAAAAAGAAGTTTAATACGCCGATAACCAACCCGCCGCCCGCAACGATCGGCACCGCAATTGCCGTGATGATTTTGACAACGTCGATCCAACTCATTCCGATTACCTCCATTTCATGATATTATACCACAATGCCGCCCAAAATGTCGAGTTTTCGTATGTTGGGTTGAGGGATTGACGGCGTATGTGTTGAGTGCGCCGCGATTCGGAGATTGACCGTACGGGTTGTTGGCAGAGGTTGAAGGTAGTGTGTTGGGAAGGAGAGTAGACTGTCTGAACTGTGATTTGTGTGATTAAATGATGGGCTGTGATTGAGGGAATTGA
>JAPPKS010000024.1 GCA_028819845.1 Candidatus Poribacteria bacterium
CGTCCATCTCTTGTGGATACCGCGGCACCGGGTCGCCAAACTGACCCACTACCGTACTAGAAAAAACTAATACTAACAAAACTACTAACGCGCAGATACTTCTTGTCATGCCTTCTCCTTTTTGATGTCGTTTATAATCTGTGTCCAATCACTGATTTGCCGATTCCTCGACGGCTCTCAATGCTCCAGGAGTACCAATTTCCTTTAATGCGCGAGCGGCGTGTTTACGTACATTATCCTCAGCTTCTGGATCATTCAACTCTTGAATAAAAGCGGGAACGGCGGCTTCCAAGGCTTCCAACGCTGCAGGCGTGCCAATTTCCTTTAATTCTGCAGCGGCGTGAGCACGTATCCAAGCGTATCGAGAATCCAATCGTTGAATATAATAGGCAACCACGGCGTCCAACGCTTCAGGCGTGCCAATGTCCTTTAATGCGCGCTTGGCATAATGATGTGTAGCACCATCTGGAGGATCCGGATCATTCAACAATTGAATCAAAACGGGAACCAGAGACACATCACCCGCTTCGGCTAATTCCGCTAACTGCCGGGCTGCCCACCTTTCAATGAGTTCTTCTTTCACGGCGTGCATAGACGGGTCGATTTTGAGAATTGCCAACCCTGCGTAGTTCGACCCGTCACGAAAAAGCTCTGTCAAGGCAGGTATGGCTTCGGCAGCGTCAGGCCCCATTTCCCCCAATGAAGTTATCGCCGTCTCGTGAACTCTAGGCCCTTCACTATCGAGGCCCCATACTTTTCCCGTATTTTCGTCCCGCAATGTCTCTATCAGTGCGGGGATGGCTGAGACCGCAGGCGGTTCTATACTACCTAACACGTCTGCGGCAGCTGCTCGAACACGGCCATATTCATCGTTTAACAAAGCGTGTGTCAAGGCGGGAATGACTTTATCCCGCTCTTGTTGAGCCTTGCTCGCCAACAGGTCAATTGCCTTTTTTCGCAACTGCTCATGTCGATTGTTTTTGAGTTGAGTTATCAGGAAATCTGCATCCTTATCCGACCAATCCGGATTGTAACACCCCATCGGGTAACACCCCATCACAGTTAAGCAACTGATGAGAAGCATTATCACATGGATGTGAGAAAAACAACGCCTAATCTTTGTGTCCATTGGTATTCTCCCATCTTAATTTGTTGGTTTTAATTTGTCGAGATTGAACGGTGTATAAAGAAGGTGCCGATGGATGTGCGAATCATTTACGGCGCCCTCTGAAGGAGCTAAAAACTCGTAATTCGTAACCTTCTTAGGATCTGCGGTCGGTTTCGCATTGTCTAGAAAATCTTTAATCTGTGGCCCCAGCGGTTTGCTTGGATCGTAATCGTAAGCACCAAAGGTAGCGCCTGCTTTATTACTCGGCAAATCTTCATAACTAAATGCGCTGTTCGCGTAGTCGCCGCCCCTGAGCCATTGTGCAATTTCCACAGCTTCACCCATATGTATGGATACGAGATAAGCCATCGTTCGGTCGCCAGTATACTGCCGGTGTTTAGCAGCGACGGCTGCCGCAGCCATAAAATGTTTCATATCTATCCAACCGTATGTCTCTGTATGGATGTATCTGTTTTCGGTTCCCTCAGCATTCTTGAACTTACCGTATACTTCCTCGTTGTTAGGGTGATGACCATCAAGGCCGATTCGCGTTCCGAAATCTGATAACTCAGGAGGAACAACACTTTGAGGGAAAAAGTCGGCCATAAAACCATCAACGTTCCCTGCTTGATCTTGCACAGGCACTTTGCCGGTTGGATCCGTATACTTCATCGGATTATTATACGCATAGGCATACCAATTGATGCCGACGCCGGCGGGGTCTCGCTGTGTGAACCGTCCGATATACGGGTCATAGTACCGCCTTGAGCAGTAGTAGAGTTTAACATCGCTGTCATACTCCTTCCCCGTGAATTTGCGCGGAGTATCCCCCGTACCGACCTCAGAACGCACGGCACCGAACACATCGTATTCGTAGCGGGCAACCACGTTCTTGTGGTCGTCCGTTAAGATGATGTTACTGCCCAGCGCGTTCGCGTGGTGGTATTCATAGCGTCCCACCCGATTGTTCGCCAAAGCCGTTATCTCCGCGTCGCTTAGGGCGCGGTCGTAGATTGACACCTCGTCTAGGTAGCCGTGAAAACGAAGTGAACCGTAGTATCCCATCCACAATGCTTCGAGCGTCGCCGATAACGATTCGGTCGCCGTTGTCGATTCTGACTCTTTCGCTCCGCCGATAAAGACACGAAGCTCGCTGCCGTCGTACCGTGCCGCCACATGCTTCCATTCGTCTTGCGGGATGGTTGTGCCGCTAGTGACAGTTTTAGTCGCTCCGTCAAACAGCAAGTCAAATTGGAGCGCCCCGCTGTCGGTAATCCGGAGTTCGTACCCGTTAGAAGCATTCGACTTCTTGACCAGATACCCATTGCTGGTCACTGAGGCGCGTTTCACCCAACAGCTTATGGTTAGCGCATTGCCCACAAGGTCTAAGGCATCGCTGTCGAGCACTATCAGGGCGCCATCCTCCCCGTCAAACAGCAGACTGCCGCCATTCTCGTCGCTCCAAGTCAGCGAACCGTCACTGCAGTATCCGAGCGAGCCGTGGTTATACCCGTCAATATCGTGCGCGACGCTGCATTGTCCCTCATCAAAATGCCAATACGCCACGGCATCGTGTTTGCGGCGATAGACCACCCCATCAGCGCCGTAGAGGTAACTGGCGGTGATTTTCTTGTTCGCGTCCAACTCCAGCACCGGCATCAAGCCGCCATAGAGGAAATAGCGCGTTCCATCGCTATCGGTCACTTTCACCCGTCTCCCGCCGCCATCGTAAGCGTAGCTTATCGTCTGTGTGACCGCGTTGTTCCGGGTTTTCTGTATCCGTTTCAACTGCGAGCCGAACCCGTAAGTGAATGCGTCGGAGTCCGTACCTTCGCTCCGTTGAGTCAGTTTTCCCTCGGCGTCGTAGGTGTAACTCATCGTCGAAAAATCGCTATCTTCCGGTACAAGCGATCGGTAGGTCAACTGGTTGCTGTCTGCCGCAATGGTGTAGGCGGTCGTACCGTCAATGCTGCTAATCTGCGCCAGCCGGTTGCCCGACGTGTCGTAGGTGTACATTACCATCTCGTCACCATAGTTGGCTTTCGTCAAGCGAGACAGGTTATCGTAACAGAAGATAAAGGTCTTGTCCGTACCGCCGGCGCCGGTGTCGTCCCGTGCCAGTTCGGTCACATTCGACTTCACATCGTAACTGTAGTCGAGGGAGCTGAGCACTGTGGTAGCGTCTGTCTTGTACTCTAACAGGTCTAATCGGTTGAGTGTGTCAAGCGTTCGATGCGTAGTGATGCCGTTCGGGTTTGTACCCGTCTTGAGCGCACCGATGTCGAAGTAGGCGTAACTCGCGCTCTTGTCAGTCAGCGCATCAGTCACGGACAGCAGCCGGCTCGCCTCGTCGTAGGTGTAGCTTGCATCGTACACCTTTGCGCCGCCTGCCGACGGTTCAATGAACATGCGCGTCCGCATCGAGGCGTCGTCGTACTCGTAAAAGGTCATGTAACCCAACAGACCGTTGTCCTGGGTAATCACGCGATTTAGTTGGTCGTGCGTGAAGGTGTAGGTATACGTCTCCGAGCCGTCGTTAGTGGTCTGGGTTAAAGTGTTGTTGGCGTTATCGTAGGTATAACCCACCGATTCGCCGGTCTTGTAACTCACTTGTGACACGCGGTTCAGATTATCGTAGGTGTTGCTCACGGCGGGATCGCTTTCGCTGCCGTCCTGGCTCGTCCACCCCTTTGTGACCTGACTCATAACATTGTAGCGCGTCTCTACCCAATCGCCGTCTGGAAGCGTCTGTTTCGTCACTCTGCCAATTAAATCGCGGGTGTAGCCGGTTATCAAGCCGCGGGGGTCTTTGGTCTGACTGACATCGCCAAAAACGTCGTACATGGATTCGGTGGTGGCGTATGGGGTTGCCCAGTTACCGGCGTTGAAGCTGTGCGCTTTCACAACGCGGTTCATAGCGTCGTATTCCATCTTAGCCTGCGAAACCAGCGTGCCGGTCTGCCAGTTGGTTTGACGAACTTGTGTTTGAATGACGTTGCCGTGCTTGTCGTATGTCGGGATGGTGTAGACATCATCGGCGACGCGGCGCGTGTATTTCAGCCTTCTATCCTGCCAGTAGGCGTATTCCGTGCGTCTGCCCTGCGCGTCAATGTCCGCCGTTTTCAACCCGCGATCCACATCCCATTCCGAACGGGTTTGGATAATGTGGTCTGCGCCGTCCACGGTGACTGTGGTCTTGGACCTGATTGGATAGGCGTTGTGCGTCGATTCGTAGACCGTCTCGACAACCTTCTCTTGCGCCGTACCCGGCATGAAGGTGGTCTTGATTTGGTTGCCGTAGGCGTCGTACTCGTGCGTGGTAACGATGTCGTGGTCAACGGCGTGGGGTTGAATGCCGGTATCGGCTTTGCTGCGCTGCTCGGTCAGATTGCCTTTGTCGTCGTAGCTGAACTCCGTCCTGTGCCCCATCGGGTCTATCTGCCAGATGGGGCGGTTGTATGTCGTCTCGTAGTCCGCTTCCCACTGGCGGAAAACATTGCGGCTGTCTGCGGGGTCTATCTGTTCCCACTTCGTGGCATTGCCCATCCGACTGTTGTGGGTCGGATTCTCGCCCTCATAGTAGAGCTTGTACCGCCATTTTGGAGTGCTGTTGTACCTGACGCCGTAGCTGGCGATCATTACGTTTCTATTCGATGTGTAAGACCAATCCGACTGAGAACGTACCCACCCAGTCCCCGTGTTGGAATCGGCGACCCGCGCGATATTCCCATAGCCTTGATAATAGATGTAATAATACTTGTGGCGTGCCTGCTGCGTATTAGCCCTAGAAGGGTTTTCGGTGTATGCAGAACGGTTGGTCCTAGTGCTGTCCCCAGAACTGTAGGTGTACCTCCTCCCAGAGTATCGCCTATCAAATACGATGGCTCCCTCGGTTTCATCGGGTTCGGGAACATCTCTGACGCGAACATGCCTTACCTGATATTCAGTAATGCTCACTTCGGTTCGATACCCAAGCGGCGCCACAATCGCGGACAGATAGCCGAAGTCGCGGAAGTTCTCAGTTTCTGAGCGGCTGTATTCGTATTGCGTGACCAACTCGATGCCGCGCGGATCGCCAGTCCCTAGCTGATACACCACTGCGGATAGGTGATCGGAATAACCTAAACGCCTCCAAGTATGACCTTTTTGATAGCGAGTATAGCGATATTCGACCGTATTATAGACGCTGGTTAGCACTTGCGGCGTGCCCGCACCGAACTCAATCTTGGTGATATAACGCGGGAGCGCAACGTCGTCTACGCTGAAATCATAGGAAAACTTCAGTATCCGACCCAGCGAATCTTCGACGGCGACCAGACGCGGATGGTAGGAACGTGAGGCTCGCGCTTCAGGCGCAGCCTCATAATGCAGTCTCACAATGTTGCCGTTCCGATCCGTAATCTCCGTCAACACATACTTATCGGACGTGGCGATAGGTTTATCTAACTTGTAACGGATACCACTTCGGGTAGTGTAGATATAAGCCCAGTTCGTGCCGGACTGTTCTAACATCAAGCTGGCACGCACCCCAGATTCGGGGGTAAATATCGCACGACTCTCCCAACCGTCTGAATTGAGGTTAGGCCCGGAAGCTGTAAAGCCCTCTTTCGTTCCACTGCCGATAATTATGGTAACCTTAAAGGGACGCCGCTCCGAGACAATTTGACCGTCTTTCCACACCCGGACATAACCAGACCTCGACCCGCTAAACTGTACATCCCATTGATAGGAATTTCGCCATCTATATCCCATATAAGACGGCCCCGTTCTCGACGGGTATACCCCGCGAGAATTATAATACCGCGTAAAGTTAATGCCTAAGCCGCGGCTTGAAACAGCCAAATCCGGCTCCGGAAAATACAACCCGCCGGTTAGCATATTGACTATCCCGTCCATCTCCTGCGGACGACGCGGCACCGGGTCTCCAAACTGGCTTTCGACCGTGCTAGAAAACATCAATACTAACAATACTACTAATGCGCAAATACTTCTTGTCATGCTTCTTCTCCTTTTTGATGTCATTTGTTCGATTGCAGGTTCATTCCCGCAAGTGTATTCCTCTCATCATGTTATAAATTTCCGTATGAAAACGACAGTAAGTTTTCGGATACTTCTCCAAAAACGCCTTCCCCCTCGCAGTGCAAAGGTGGCACCGGGGTTTTCCATCGCCATAATCCACTCCAAAAAAATCGGTTCCGGGGTGGCAGTTCTTGTCTAGAATAAGCGGTTTACGAGAAAATTTCGATTCGCCTATGTTAGTTCGTTTCCCGCATTCAGGACAGAGTTTGGTACTGCATAGGAAAAAATCCATGTAATCTTGATGAAATGGGATGGCGGTGAGAAGTTTGACCCGATAGAATTGCGGAATCTGCTCAAGCGGTAGTTTCTTTTTGTCCTTGCTTGGGCGAGCATCGTCAACAATTTCGGTCGGCTCAAACTCAACGCCCTCAACCCCCTCACTTTGAAAGGCTTGCTTTAGTTCCTCAATTACATAAAGATTCTGTCCAAGGGTCGAGAGTATGCTGCTGACAAAACTGCCTTGACCGATATAGATATTTGTCCAGTGCGATTTGGGCGGCGGGGCGTTTTTACGGCGCGATTTTCTCGCAGCCGTATTCCCGTTCATCGGTCATGACCATCTCGACCGCTCCGCGCCCCGGGATTTTTACTGTGGTCTTCCATGTGCGATGCCCGGTTTCGGAATAGATGAGCATGGTTGTCGGGTCGATGATGCGTTCGCCATCTCCCACAATCTTCGAGTCGGACACTCCCGGCAGATCTTCCGTTCCAACCATGTCGGCGAGGTCTTCCCAGAGGTCGCCCATAAACGCTTTTAGTTCGTCGGCATCGAGTTCGTATGTTACCGAGATGTTCTGAACGAAATCGAGGATCGGGTTTTTCACCGGCTGTCCGTTTTCGGTCATTGTAAATGATAGGGGCGCAAAGATGATCGAATATCCGTCGGGTTTCTTGTCCACCGTACTTTTGGCTCTGCCTTCGCTGGTGACAGTGCGCATGCCAAGTGCGCCCATGTCAGTTGTTCGCATGCTCTTGAAGGTTGAAATATAGGCGGGAAAGTCGTCCGGCGGGTCGAACCGGAAGCGGATCTGCTGCGCCGCGGCGGTGAAAACCGGGGCGCAGCAACACAGAATAAACAGCGAGCCAAGCACGGCTCGCCTAGTTATTGCTGAACGCATCATTTGCCTCCTCACTGCTCCTTTGGTTGCCGCTCGATCACAATAGGTTCCAACCGTGAATAATGCCTATCCCAATTAGCATATTCTAGCCGCACTGGAGCCCCGGACGAATCGGGACGGAGAATAAATCTCATATCTTCTGATGAATAGCCGTCAAGATTGTAAAGATGCACCGTGTACACCCGATTTACCTCCAACGGTTTGGCGGGCACCAACTCTTTGTAACCGGGCGGCACCTCCCCATACCGGATACAGTGTAATGGATGGCTCGCGCGCTTGTCTCTCGGTTGATACTCCATTCGCCAGAAACACTTGTCATCACCCCGCCAAGGGATTTTGACGCCCAATTCCCGTTGATTGTGTTTTTCTGTTTGCCACAAACGCCATACGGTGATACTGCCAATATACAGCGGATCCGCAATTTGATGTAAATGCTTGGATTTTTCAGATTGATTGTGTAAACAGAACGTGGGGTTGGAAATCTCCGAGTGGGGATGCACTGTTATGCGACGTGGTAATTTGTTGCCACAACCACTCAAGATTGCCGCTCCAGTTATTAAGCAAAAAATCAAAACAAGTCTTTTCATGATTCTCCTTCTAATCATCAACGAAGTACCTTGAGAAGACAGGTTCCAATTTCACCGGCTTGCCACTCTCATCCGCACGGATAACAAAACGAGTCCCGCCTGTTGGATAATCATAGCTCAACCCCCAAGCATAGGCTATATAGACCTTTTCAGGTATCAAGGGCAAAGCGGGGTGTTTTTCCTTGTACCCCGGCGGCACTGTTCCATACTCGATGGCGGTTACAGGACTCGCCGTGTGTGCCGAGGAATCAGGCTGATATTCAATAAACCAATCTATCACATCCTCGCTTCGCCCCGGCGGGAGTTCTGAATATCCTGTATCGAGATAAACCTGAAGCCTTCGGATGTGGTCGAACTCGTCTTTGGCGGCTTCATGTTTGCGAACACAGAAGACAGGGGGGATCACGGTCGATTCTAATGCCGGAGACATCCCCTGCAGACTCATATAACCCCCCTGCATACTGGTAGAACCGAGTAGCACGCAGCCACTGTGAAAACAACAACCAACACTGACAGCGAGCATCACAATGAAGCGTGTCATTTTGAAAGTCTCCTCTATCTAGCGCGGGGCTGCTCTAGTTGTAAAGGAATAATTTTCCAATGCAGGAATCCCCCCGAAATCGTCTACTCCAATTTTAACATCATATTTTGTAGAATAATCTAACTGCTCAGTGCCGACAAAATCCCAAGTAACAGCACCAGTGCAACTTTTGATGCTATCATTTTCAATATGAGCGGGACTCAGTGTTATTTCGGGGGTAATCTCGCAGAATACCATCTCCACTGGTCTGTTCGATACAACGCGAATAAACCGTGTGGTTTTCGGGTCAACGTCTTGTCCTATTGGGTAGTATTCAAGGATTGTTGGGGGGCCAAGGTCAACATCAGGCATCCTATACCACCCGACATAAGGATGAGGCTGGACATCTCCATTGACGTTCTGAAAATCACGAATGACCATTGAACCTATATTGTCCAGAAAAAATGCTCGGTAGCATTGATTCCATGTAATGGTATCAGTGGCTTCGGTCTCTTGAAGTTGAATAGTCGCAATATAAGGACTAGTGCCAAACAAGATACGACCTGAGTTTGGGATAATTGGTTCGTTGAAAGTGATACGAAACTCTTGCGTTGGAAATCCTAGCTTGCTTAGGTTAACGGCTTCAGTGCGTTGAGCACCGGGGGTTGGATTAACTGCTATCACCCGCGGGGCGTTTCGCTCTGGCGGTTTGTAGATTCCATTTTCATCATCACCACACCCTATGATACCAAGCATAATGACTATAACCATGAGGCTTGTAACATAGATAATCGGGTTGAAATCAATGTATTTCAACAGAGCACCCTCCAAGCTGTCACTTAATTTCTAATTCCCCCCCATGTTGTAACCATAAAGGATTCGGGGTAAGGAGCGTACATTCCTGACGAAGCTATATCCACCCGCGCTTGTTAGTAACGAATCTTTGTCAGACCTTGATTTATAGGTGTCCATAGATCATGTGCACTGGAATCTGTTCGTCTGCGAAAGATTCCTGCTCTACCCTCTTCTGCGAATGGGTTACCAAATATGCCGGCATACAGGTATTTTTCCGATACCGCTAACGCGGTGATGGGTAAATCGCGTAATCCCCAATCTTGCCATGAGACACCGTCCGGTGCGTGAAAGACACCATTACTCGAAGTCCCGGCATAGAGTCCGTTAGTGCCCGGTTCCGCTATCAACGATACAATACTGGAGCCGGATAGCCCCACATGCGTCCAAGAATCGTCGTTTGCCAAGCGAAAAACACCGTCCCGCGTGCCGGCATAGACGGTTGTTCCGGAGACCGCTAACGACGTGACATTTTGTTCCGCCAAGTCGGTGTTTACGGGCGTCCATGAATCACCACTGTCAAGCGAGCGAAAGACGCCTTCGCCCTCTGTGCCAGCATAGAGTGTTGCATCAGATATGGCTAATGCACTAATCGGCGGGCCGAGCAAAGCTGTGATTAGTCCATCTTTCTGCCACTCGCGGTTGATATAATTCCATGTATGCCCGCCATTAACTGAACAGTATAGCCTGCCATTACTCATACCCGCGTAAATGTTATCATCGGATGCCACCAATGACACTGGTGATGCTCCCCCCCAGCGTTTTGTCGTGGAGACGGGAGTGTCGGTCTCGGAGATTCTCGCCCATGTGTCGTTATCTTTGTCTAAGCGATAGATTCTCGTGGCGCCAGCATAGATGGTTGTTCCGGACACGGCTAACGACTCAACAAAAAATATGCTTCCGATACGCTGCCACGAACGGCTTCCAGCGTCCAAACGGAAAACACCGTCGAAATCAGCGGCGGCATAGACGGAATTTCCCGACACTGCAAAATCCTTAATCCAAAACACATCGTATGGCGTATTGTTGGGCGTATTGTTCGGCTCCTCCTGATTTATATCCTCACTACAGCAGACAGAGCACAATGAAATGATTAATAAAAGGATATGCCTCATCATAATTGTGTGCCTCTTTTAGTTAAAGTGGATTGGGGTAGTTTGGCAAAGCAACTGGCAGTAGGGCTGGATTGCGGATTTCGGCAAGCACGCGAGTATAGTGTACATTAACCCAAATGCCCAAAAACGAGAGATCATTCCATGCGGAGGATTGGGTAATTTCCCCGTCGCGTTTAAGTTTTTTAATTTCGAGGTTATGGTAAGCCAGCCAGTTCCAACCAGAAATCGCGCTTGTAATCGACCCACTGGCAATCCCCCAACTCACAAAAAACCAGTCTTGCACTGCTTGTGCATGTTCCTCGTTTGTGAGTTCTAAGGTGTCTAATTGTTGGGTTGTATAATCGTAATCCCCATAACTGCGTTCTCGGTGACGGTTTGTCCATCTTTGCCAGATGTGGGTTGCTTCGTGAATAAAAACCGATAACCAGCCGAGGCTTTCCTCCGGGTCATAATCGGCATGTAATTTAATGTCAGTGTCATTTTCAACTCGACCGCCTCCCTCCCATGAGGGAGGTTGAATCTGGACATCTATAATGTCAATCAGGAAATTTCCCACTTGTTCGCCAAACGTGAATATCAAGGCTGACGCCTCAGTACTATTCACAGGGCGGAGACCGAACGGGTCAATAAACCTAAGCGGATTATTGTAGGCATACGCATACCAGTTGATGCCGTCTCCGGCGGGGTCACGCTGTGTAAATCTGCCGATATACGGGTCATAGTATCGCGCTGCGTAGTAGTAGAGTTTAACATCGCTCTCATACTCCTTGCCAGTGAATTTTCGCGGCGTGTCGCCTGTGCCAACCTCAGAACGCACAGCGCCAAATACATCGTACTCGTAGCGGGCAAGCACGTTCTTGTTATCGTCCGTTAAGACGATGTTACTGCCCAGTGCGTTCGCGTGGTGGTATTCATAGCGTCCCACCCGATTGTTCGCCAAATCCGTTATCTCAGCGTCGCTCAGGGCGCGGTCATAGATTGACACGTCGTCTAGGTAGCCGTGTAAACGAAGTGAACCGAAATATCCTATCCATAACGCCTCGTGCGTCGCCACTAGCGATTCGGTCGCCATCGTCGATTCCGACTCTTTAGTTCCGTCAATGAAGATGTTCAAATCACTGCCGTCGTACCGAGCCGCCACATGCTTCCATTCGTCCCGCGGGATGGTTGTGCCGCTAGTGACAGTCTTAGTCGTGCCATCAAACAGCAAGTCAAATTGCAGCGCCCCACTGTCGGTAATCCGGAGTTCGTACCCGTTAGTGGGATTCGACTTCTTGACCAAATATGCGCCGTCCGTTGATGAGCGTTTCACCCAGCAGCTTATGGTGAGCGTATTGCCCACAAGGTCTAAGGCGTCACTGTCAAGCACTATCACGGCATCGTTCGTCCCATCAAAGAGGAGACTGCCACCGTTCTCGGTATTCCACATCTGTGATTCGTAGGCGTTGCAATCGCCAAGCGAGCCGTGATGATAACCGTCAATATCGTGGGCAACGCTGCCACTTCCCTTATCGAAATGCCAGTACGCCACGGCATCGTGTTTACGGCGGTAGACCACTCCATCGGCGCCGTAGAGGTAACTGGCGGTGATTTTCTTGTTTGCGTCCAACTCCAGCACCGGCATCAAGCCGTCGTAGAGAAAATAGCGCGTCCCGTGACTATCTGCCACTCTCACACGCTGCCCGCCGCCGTCGTAAGCATAGCTTATCGTCTGCGTAACTGCGTTGTTCCGGGTTTTCTGTATCTGCTTCAACTGCGAGCCGAACCCGTAAGTGAATGCGTCGGAATCCGTGCCTTCGTTCCGTTGGGTCAGGTTGCCCTCGGCGTCGTAGGTGTAACTCATCGTCGAAAAGTCGCTATCTTCCGGAACAAGCGACCGGTAGGTCAACTGGTTGCTGTCAGCTGCAATCGTGTAGGCGGTCGTGCCGTCGATGCTGCTTATTTGTGTTAGCCGGTTGTTCGACTTGTCGTAGGTGTAGTCAACCTGCCCGTCTCCGTAGTCGGCTTTGGTCAAGCGAGAGAGGTTGTCGTAACAATACATGAAGGTTTTGCTCGTACCGCCGGCGCCGGTGTCGTTCCGCACCAGTTCGGTCACGTTCGACTTCACATCGTAACTGTAGTCGAGCGAACTCAGCACCGTGGCCTCATCTTTCTTGTAGTTCAGCGTGTCCAAACGGTTGAGCGTGTCGAGCGTTCGATGTGCGGTGATGCCGTTCGGGTTGGTAGCCGTCTTAATGGCGCCGATGTCGAAGTAGTCATAGCTGGCGCTCTTGACAGTCAGCGCATCCGTCACGGAGAGCAGCCGGTTCGCCTCGTCGTAGGTATAACTCGCATCGTACACCTTTCCGCCACCTGCGGACGGTTGGATGTACATGCGCGTCCGCATTGAGGCGTCGTCGTATTCGTAGAAGGTCTTGTAACCCAACAGCGAATTATCTTGGGTCACCACACGGTTGAGCTGGTCGTGGGTGTAGGTATAGGCATACGTCTCCGAGCCGTCGTTGGTCGTCTGGGTCAGCACGTTGTTGCCGCGGTCGTAGGTGTAGCCCACGGATTCACCGGTCTTGTAACTGACTTGCGAGACGCGGTTATAAATATCGTAGGTGTTGCTGACGGCGGGGTCAGTTTCGGTGCCGGTTTGACTCGTCCACGCCTTCGTAACCTGATCCAGCACATTGTAGCGCGTCTCCACCCAATCGCCGTCCGAAAGCGTCTGCTTCGTCACCCTGCCCAAAAAATCGCGGGTGTAGTTGGTTATCAAGTTGCGGGCGTCTTTCGTCTGCGAGACATCGCCAATCCCGTCGTAGACCGTTGTGGTCGTGGCGTATGGCGTCGTCCATTCATCGCCGTTGAAACTGTGCGTTTTAACGACGCGGTTCATGGTGTCGTATTCCATCTTAGCCTGCGCAATCAGCGTACCGGTCTGCCAGTTGGTTTGACGGACTTGCGTCTGGACGACGTTGCCGTTCTTGTCGTATGTCGGTACCGTGTAGAGGTCATCGGCGGCGCGGCGGGTGTATTTCAGCTTGCCGTCCTGCCAGTAAGCGTATTCCGTGCGTCTGCCTTGCGCGTCGATATCCGCAGTTTTCAAACCGAGATTCATATCCCATTCCGAATGGGTTTGGATAATATGCTCTGCGCTGTCCACGGTGACGGTGGTCTTAAACGTGATTGGATAGGCGTGGTGCGTCGCGTCATAGACAGTCTCGACTACCTTCTCTTGCGTTGTCCCCGGCATGAACGTCGTTTTGGTGCGGTTGCCGTAGGTGTCGTATTCGTGCGTGGTAACAATGTCACGGTCAACTGCGTGGGGTTGAATGCCGGTATCGGCTTTGCTGCGCTGCTCCGTCAGATTGCCTTTGTCGTCGTAGCTAAACTCCGTCCTGCGGCCCATCGCATCTATCTGCCAGATGGGGCGGTTATACGTGGTCTCGTAGTCCGCCCGCCACTTGCGGAACACATTGCGGCTGTCTGTGGGGTCAAACTGTTCCCACTTTGTGGCATTGCCCATCCGACGGTTATGGTCTGGATTCTCACCTTCATAGTAGATTCTGTACCGCCATTTCGGAGTGCTGCTGCCGTACACGCCGTAGATGGCTTGAATAACGTTTCTATTTGAGTAAGACCATTGCGACCGAGAACGCTCCCACCCGGTCCCCGTGTTGGAGTTGCCGCGCTGTGTGATACTGCCGGAACTCACCGTATAGCTGTAATAATACTTTGTCCGATGCCGCCGCTCTAAGTCGTTGGCGGGCAAATGGTTGTACGTGTGCGCATTATTGTAGCCGGTGCCGCCCCCGTATCGACGCTCGTATACGATGGCGCCCAGCGTATCACCCGCGGCGGGAACACCCCGGACGCGCACTTTACTGCCTTTGCCGTAATATGTGTCAATTTCGGTGCGGTAGCCCAGCGCATCCACAATCGCCTTAATATAGGCAAATTCGCGGTAGTTATTTGAACTCGACAGGTTGTATTCGTAAGTTAGCGACACGGTGCTACCTCGCGGATCGCCCGTCCCTAGCTCATAAGACACGCCGGTAAGGCAATTATAATACGTATACGAATTGTAGCTGTTCCTGCGGCTATGGCGGGTATAGCTGTAATTGACTGTCTGATAGACAGTGGTTAGCGTCTGCGGCGTGCCCGCGCCATACTGAATCTTAGTAACAAAACGCGGGTAATCACGCGGGTTGACAGCGCCTCCTACGCTGTATCCATAGAAAAACTTTAGTATTCGACCCAGCGTATCTTCAACCGCGACCAATCGGGGATAACGACCAGTGTTGTGCGGCGTTTCAGGCGACGCTTCGTAATGCAACTTCACACTATTGCCGTGCGGATCCGAAATCTCCGTCAACACATACTTCGTGCTGTTGGCAACCTTCTCAAACTTGTGGCGAATACCGCCGTGGGCGGTGTAGATATACGCCCATTCCGTGCCGGACTGCTCAAACTTCAACTTGGCACGCACGCCAACTTTCGGGGTAAATGTCGCCCGACTCTCCCAACCCGCTGCATTGAGGTTTGAACCGGACGCCTCAAAACTTTGTTTCGTTCCGCTGCCCGTAACTATCGTGACCGTATAGGGGCTCCGTACACGAGTGTATGAGTTAGTCTCTGAGTTCCATGTCTGGGCATAACCAGACCTCGACCCGCTATACCGGACATCCCATTGATAGGAGTGCCGCCATTTATGCCCCAACTCAGCCGTATCATACGGCTTCACCCCTTGAGAATTATAAGTCCGCGTAAACGCAAGCCCCAACCCGCGCCCGGAAACAGCCAAATCCGTATGCGAAAAATAGACGCCGCGGGTCAGCATATTCACGATGCCGTCTATCTCCTGCGGGCGACGCGGTACGGGGTCGCCAAACTGTGCGACGACCGTATTAGAAAAAACCCATAACAACAAAATTACTAACGTAAAAATACTTCTTGCCATGTTGTTCCTCCTTTAAATGCAGTGCCAGTAGCCAGGGGTTAGTAACCCCTAAGACGCTTTTTCTGGCTGCTGGCCGCCGGCCACTGACCACTGCTTTATTCCGGAATCGGGGGACTTCCGCCGCCGTTTTCGCCGTTGCCGCCGTTCGTGGTTCCGACCGGTTCTATCAAGTCTGAACCGCGATCCTCAAGTATTAACAGCAACGCATCCGCCTGTTCGGTATCGCCGCCGGACTCCGAGGTCTGCACCGCGTTCCACAACGCCAGGTCTATTAACCCGTCGAATCGGGTTTGGGCAGCCGTCAATGCCTCGGCACGCTGTCCCTCGTCGTCCGGATGCAATGCGGCAAACACGCCGGAAAACACCGTATCTTCACGCACCACGCCGGCGGCTTGTGCGTATAACTCAGAAGCGCGTAACTGCGCCGCCGGTACGTAGAAGCCGTCCTCCTTAATCCACTTCGCCTCAGTCATTAACTCTTGCACCTGCATAACATTGGCTTCAATCGCCAACGGGTGCGTCGGGTAGTCTAACAAAAACTGCGCATAAGAGACCGCGTTAGCCGCGGTAAAGGCGGTGCGTGTCAGTTCCAAAGCGTCAAACCACGCCTCTCCGTCGTTGTGGTTGCAGACACACCACACCCTAAGCTGCGCCGCATCTGCGGGCGGCAACGCACTCACAGTCACAGTTGACCAGTCGTTGTCGCCTACCGGCAGCATGCGCGAATCGGACGAGGTGAGTACATCTCCATCTTGGTTGAGCCAAGCTATTGCAAGATAGACCTCGCCGTTGTTTGCCACTGTAGCAACTTTACCGGTCAGCGTGTACCACTGAAATCCTGCGCCCTCAATCGCAAGCGCGTCGCTCGACCATCTGCCGTAGAAATAGCGGGTAAAACCCACAGAGATGCTGCGTTCTCCCAACAAGGCAATTTCGCTGTCCCAATTGTAGTGATGACCAACATCAGGGGCTAACGGCGTCCAGTTGTCTGGGGCATCGGTGCCCGTCTCGAATGAAGCGTTGAGAAGGTCTACGGCGGCACTCTCCGGTATCGGATTCACTGA
Organism: Candidatus Poribacteria bacterium; assembly: GCA_028819845.1. GTDB lineage: Bacteria > Poribacteria > WGA-4E > WGA-4E > PCPOR2b > JAPPKS01. The sequence goes on from JAPPKS010000024.1 coordinate 16,389, forward strand.
ATCTTCTTGACCGGGGTTGACATTTCCTCCTCCACTTGTACCAGTGTTGCCGCCGCCGTTATCCTCTCCGCCGGGAATGCCTTGCGCGTGGAGTGACAAGGACGAAAAAATTAGGGTCAAAGGTAAAATGATTGTCAAGAAACGAAATAGCATGGTTAAACCTCCAAAATCGTGTTTAGTGGTTAGTGAAATAATTGTTCCTATTTTAACGTTGCGCCGTTGTCCGGCGACCACAATCTCAATTCATGCCGTTGCGTGCCGCGTTTCACCAATACACGCTGCGGGTGAATTGAGAGGATAGCTGTGCCGGCAAATTCTTCGCCGACAGATGCCGACAGCCGTCTGCCGCCGTGATTCAATATGGCTATCGGGTTTACCTCGTTCCATAAGATGCCGGTCAATGTGGGTAAAGGCGTTTCAGTAACAGGGCTTTCGGCTGTGTTCGATTGCGGTGCAGTCGCGTCAAACGCGAACGGATTGCGTTTGACGGAATATCTCTCTATCGCTGCCATCTCAATCAGTGGCGAGTGACTAGTGGAGAGTGGAGAGTTAAGGAATTGCTCTCCACTCATCACTCTCCATTCTCCACTGTCTCTTTTGTGCATCGGTGAGATCGTCAAACTCATCCGCAACGGGGTCAGTTGCCGTTTGCGTTGATAGAGCCGTACCTCCTCAATTCGCACCTTCGGGATTATCCGTTCTACGACCGACAGAAGGGTTAAAAAGCCCGCGTAGTTGCCTGAGACGGTCAATTGCCGCGGAAGCGCGCCATATTCGCCGCGATGCCATTCGCGCAATTCCTCGACGCCGACAAGCGAGGCGGAAGGCTCCGAATCTTCTGCCAGCGACAACTTATCCGAAACTGTCCCAATCGCCGGTAGAAGCTGATCCGGATTCTTCCAAATCAACTCGGTCTCTAATGCGCGCAACTTTGCTTCGGCATCGGCGACTTGCCCACGCCTCTTTTCGTAAGCAGTTTTAATATGCGCCGTCTCGACTTGCGCCAAGTCTCGCTCCGTCTCGACGGCTCGCTGCCATCGGAAAAACTGAATCACCAGCGTGACAGACAGGATAACGACTGCTAAAAAGAGGGCACTTGACCGTACCATCATTCGTCCGCACATTATTATTCTCCTTCAACAGAGGTCAGAGCCAGTGTAAACTCCAACCTCCGATTGCCGTCGATAAGCGTCGGTTCAGTCTTGACCTGGCGGACAGATGCGAATTGCGATTGTGTGACCAGGGCAGCCCGATACGCATTTATCTCCGCTTGGCTTGGCGCAACTCCCACTACCAACAGCTCTTTGCGAGCATCAAAATCGGCGCGAGCTTTCGACGATTTCGGCTGCGAAACCGTTTTGATTTCCGTGAGCCGTACCGACGCCGGGATTGGATTGGCTAACTGAACCAACCGCTCAGCCAACGGCGGAAATTGACGCTTCCCCCACGCCAGTTGCGCAAGCGACTTCTGATGAGCGGCATGTCGCTCACCCAACGATTCGGTTTCAGCCTGTAATCGTTTCATCGCCGACCGGTCTAAACGCATCGTGTGGATATTTGCATGCTTTGATTGAATCCAATCGTAAAGCTTTACATTAGCACCGGCTAGCATCAGCATCGCTGCGATTGGAATCGCTTGCATCAATCGACGCTTTCGCCTTAGCTTCTGCTGCAAAGTTTTCGCGGCAAGCACCGGCTCGAGTAGGTTCAACCGAATCGAATCCGCCCGTCCGGATTCTTGCATCGGTTTCGATAGTGCAGCCGCCCAATCGAAACTAGATTCCGTAACTTCAACCCCAAACTGTTCCGCCAGCTGATTGGCGGTTAATACGGATGAGCCGCGAAACAGGACAATCCGTGTCAGAGGCGCATCCCTCGGATTCGGACAGTTGACAAGGCTTTGCCGAATCGTCCGCAACAGTTGGCTGGCATCTCCGAAAAAAAAGCTGCGTCCTAAGCAGAGGTCGCCCGAATCGACAACAGCCAAATCACACATAGCGCCGTCTATATGCACGCCGCACATTCGATTCGAACCATACCAGAGCAGTTGATTCGCTACCGTCACCGATTGCGGGCTAAGATAGATTAAATCAACTCCGGCAAGCTGCTCGAAGAATGACACGAGCCTGCCCTTCCGCATCCAAGCGATTAAGAGCGTCTTCGGGCTCAACAGTTGAAAATCGTAAGCTGCTCCACCAAGCGCGATAGGGATGTAGGTCTCATTCTCCAGTAGAGTTTTAACCGCAAGGTTTTGCATCTGTGGATCAGCTTGCGGGATTGCATTCGGCAACTCAATCCATTTCAGCAGTATCTCGCTGCTCGACAGTGAAATTAATACCGGTTTTGACTTTGCGTCCGCAAGCAACTCACGCACCACGTCCGCAAGGTCGGGGTAAGATAACGGGTCACTTATTGCGTCGTCCGCGGTCAATTGCCGCGAATCCGACTGAACACACGTCCAACGTCCACTGCCCCACACCATATCGGATTTTCGAATTGTCCTATCAGTTATCTGTAAACAGATGCGATTCATCGCTTTTAATCACCTTCGGTTGGATAATCACAATTAACTCCGTCTGCTCAACCGTGGTCTCCTTTGACGTAAACAGGAGCCCGCCCAACAACGGAATTCGACTCAGAATTGGAACACGGCTAACTTCTTGTATCTCCTTCTCCTGGAGCAACCCGCCAATCACGACAACACCCCGATCGGCGACGCTGATTGTCGTCTGTATCAGGCGTTGATCCAACGACGATTCTTCCCGAGATACCTGGTCTGCGTTCCGAATAGCAAGTTGGATTGCCATCGTGACTTCTCCGGACGCGCCGATAACGGGAGTCAATTCCAGCAGAATCCCGGTTTCAATCGTGAACAGGCTGCGATAGATTGAAGGCGCATACCCGCCATAAGTTGCAACCGCCGGGGTTGTCGAAGGCTCGCCAACACCAATCGTCGGGTAGATTGGGTTGTTAGTCTCGAACAGATGCTTCCCGCCAATATCAATCGATGCCTTCTCGCCATTCACCACAGCCAGCGACGGATTTGCGAGCACCTTGCCACGGTTCTGTTCAACTAACGCAGCCAGTTTCGCGCTAAACGCCGCAGGCACACTCGCCATCGAGTCAAAACTTAACCCAAATCCATCCTTGATTTCAATTGACGTCCGGTTGTCTACCGCGCCGACGGTAAGCCCTAATTCATCGCGGTTGTCCTTCGTCAATTCCAAGAGGTAAAGCTGAATCATCGCCTGCGGTTGAGGCACGTCAATCGTTTCCAGATATTTCCGAAATGCGTCAATCCGCGCAGCCGAACCCGTCACTAGCAACGCGCTCCTGTCCGTAAGCGGGCTGATGTTCACTTTCAGAGGCGCAGGCAACAATTCCATGGCTTTCGGAACTGCGAGATAGTTCAGCGCAATCAACGCAGATTCCGAAAAGGGCGCTTTCATTTCAGATCCGATAATCAGCATTTGTTTGGCGTGCGGATTTGATTCCGCCCATTTGTACTCGTAGCTTGACCCCAAAAACAGCGCCGACAGGACCGAATCCAACGTCGCACCCATTTGGCGCAACGTAACTGTCTCGGTCGATGGACTCGGCGGCGGGTCGGGAACGCTACGCTGAATCGTAGACCCCGATGAATTTGACGGCTCCGGTTCCAAATCCGAACCGTCCAAAAACACCATATCAAAACCCGCCGCGACCGAAAGCTCGCGCACCGCATCGAAACGAGGCGCATTCAATAGGTCTACGCTCAGCCGTCCGGTCTCCCTGTCCACTTCGACCGCTATGGCGCCGTTCCCCTCTCGACCGCGTATCGCATCGTCCTCGGTGTCCAGTTCTAGCAAGAACCGCTCCGCCTCGCTTACCAACTGCCGTGACCCCACAACTGTCACCGTGTTGTGCGACGCCGACACCACGACATTTTGCTTGGGGATGTGAATCGGCAGCAGGTTGAGAACCGTGTCCGCCACAAGGTGCTTTAACCAGATAGTCTTGCGCTCAATCAGCGGATTCACTACATCGGGTTTAATTTCAGGTTTGCCAAAGAAGTGCAAATCATCGACTTGACGATACGTAAAGCCCGTCATCACTGCCAAGTCCGCTAATAGTTCCGAAACGGTTCGGTTATCCAGACGCAACGTAACTTGGCGCTTCATGTCCCCGACAACGGACAGGTTAATTCTTGTACGCGCAGCCAACTCCGACAGCAGCAAACTCAAACTAGCGCCTTCAGCCGCAATCGAAACAACGCCGTCCGTAATCAGCATCGTCAATCCCGATTCCCGCAGTTTACGCGGTGGTTCGACACGGTAGATGCCTTCTAAATCCTGAAGTGTGAAGTCCGCCAACAACACACGCAACGCGGATTCCAACGGTTCAGAACGCAGATGCGCAGTCACCTGCCCAGTCAAGTTGGATGCGCTCGATATGCTAATACCCGACGACGCTAAAGCACGAACCACATCATTCACATCAACACGGATTGCGTCAACCGTCAGGCGGCCTTCGGAAACGCTCAACGATAGACCGCGAGCCATTTGTGCGTCCTGACCGATAAAGTAGATGCCGCCGCGCTTCTCAAGCGTAAAACCGCGAGGCTCCAACAACGCACGCAACCCCGATTCTAGCGGAACGACGCTCAGGTTCGCCGTGAGCGTCACGCTTGGCGCTATCACATCCAGTCCCGCAAGGTTCACACCCTTCTGGTTCGCTAGATTGCCCAATACGTCCCGTAATCCGGCGTCGCGGCAACTCAGGCTGAAAACCGGCTCGTCCGGTTCGGCATTCCCGCATGGCAACAGGTATACCCCGCCCACGGCGCAGACCAGCAACAAAAAAGTCAAAAGCCGAATCGGTCTAGTCATCGCTCCAATCTTTGCATCATCTTTGCCTCCTCGGAAGCCGCACTGCAGATAACTAGCGGCCGAACGCAACGGTAACACGTCCATTCTGTTGACAACATTGATTAAACTCATGATTAACCGTGCGTAGGCACGCCCAATCGACATCAGAACGGCATATCGTCCTCAGTATTTGTAATGAGGATGAAGCAGTGCATACGACAAAAATTCCATTGTGCCGCGTGCGTAACGCGGTTTGAATGCGTTAGAAAATAGGATTGATGGGGCGTAACCCAGCGCATTTTGTTATTGTCATAATCGGTTAATATTTTCAGGAGGAGGAATCGGCCGATCGATTATCGAGGCTAGGAAGCCTCTCCCACAGAAACTTGAATGTTACAATTTTATTAGAAATTGGTTTGCCAAAATCAAGGGTTGTGTTGTGCCATAAACCCGTACGTGGTGAGGGTTCTATGGCACAACTTTGCGAATTATCCATTCAGAAAAAACGAAAATTTATGTATTGTGTAAGGCGCGGTTGGATACCGCACCTACCGGGGTTATACTCAAATGTTAGGCGAGGTTCTTTAACCTAGCCAGAGTTGATGAAACAGCATCTAAGTAAAGCGTATTGGACAGCACACGGAGTGTGCCTACTACTTTAAAATCAGCATCCTGCGGGTAGCAGAATAATCACCCGCGGACAAGTGATAAAAATAGACACCGCTCGTAACAGTCTCACCGAGGGTGTTTTTGCCGTCCCAATATGCAGCGCGGTTCCGACTATTGTAAAAACCTGCGGATTGAAAACCGAGTGAAAGCGTGCGAACAAGCTGACCTGTTGGGTCATAAATGGATACCGATACAGGACTATTTTCAGAGAGCTGATACGGAATCCATGTTTCAGGGTTGAACGGATTTGGGTAATTCTGAAGCACTTGAGTGGTCATCGGCACCAAGTTGGCAAGCGTCGAATGCAGTGTTGAGTAAGCCCGCCGCATATCCTCCAGCGTAACCAGTTTATCTATCTTTCCAAATGGTTCGCCTGAAGTGACATCCGTCACAGTCAAACGCAGTGTATCTCCAACGTGGACTAATGGGTTCCGGTTCATATCGGCGAAACCTAACGTCAATCGGGCCCCTGATTCCACGTTTGCGGTTGTGAGCAGATTGTTCGTTCTGAGGTTTTTCACCGAAACATGGTAGGGTCCGGGGAAACCTTCTCCGTCTATGACACCGTCAACAACAAACGCCCATAGATTTTGCGGTATTGGCGTTGCCGACGGGGCTGCGATGCCTTCCGCATCCGGTGAATCGCTCCAGCCTGCTCCCGTGAACTTGACATCGCCGCCATTCGGCGTATTGACGATATAACCGCGTCCGCCCTCAATCTGAAATCCGTCGCCTGGAGTGTCACGTGTCCAAGAGACGAATCTGCCTTCGTCCGAGATACTGATTATCATCGTCGCGTTCATGAATTCCATGAAACTTTGAGCGGTAAACGGTTCCAATGGACGCAGAGGCGGCGAAATAATGTTCAAGCCGTTGTTTAGGGGCACCGTGAACGAGAGTTTGCCGGTAGCTTCCTCTGGCAACACGACATCTTCAACAGAGCCGTCTAACGTACTGACCATGGTCGCTAGATTGTTCGTCGCTCGGTGAAAGAACGGCGGCCAAAATCGTCTGACGGCTTGAACCTTCTCAATCTCTTGAGTGGCCGGTGTCGATTCACCCGATGTCAGAAGGATGAATGCGACGCGAAAATCCTTTTGGGAAGTATCAGCATGCGGAATTCGCTCTCCGTTTGCCGCAACAATGCCTTCGATGGTAACTTCGTCTTTCTCGCCCCGGAATGACACGTCTGCCATTGGGTTTAGAAACTGCAAATCACCCCACAAATACGGATCGTCGAACGGCGGTGGAATATCTATATCATGGGGGTTAACGACTAGGAACGTCGGCGGTACTTCCTCCGGCCTTAACAAGCCCATCAAATATAAATCGAGCGGGCCGAATATATCTTTCGGGGTTAGCGTGGTGAAGGTTCCATCCCCATTATCGCGAATATCGTTGCCTCCCATAACGGAACCGCCGGTATGCAGGAAGAAGTTCCAATGCGTGAAGTCGCGTCCTAACAACTCGACCGGATTTATGTCAACCCCCCAACCGTGTCCGAACTCGTGCAATACCACACTCAAGGTAGAGGTTGCAGCGCCGCTGACATTCTCCAATGGATTATCAGACCACACCTTTAAGTTCTTCATCACGAGAAAAGTTCTCAGCCTGCCCTGACTGCCGTAATCATCGGTATGATCGAAAATCGGGAAAATATTACTACCGGCATAACCGCTGCCAATCCCTAAAACATCATTCTTGACGGGCACGGCAAAGGCGAGGACACCAAAGAGGTCTAAATCCGATTCAAAATTTGTAAAGAGAACCAGACTATCAAAGTCGTCGCCGTAGCTCTTATAAAATTCTCTCGCAACATTCTGGATATTGACTGTAGATTCCGACACGAAAACTTCGGCGATGGCACCTGCCGATCCTTCAACCGGCAAATCATCAGAATAGTCCACCAGAGTCGTCTGCAAGGCGTTGTTAAGCCCGCCGGGGGATAACCCCACGATGCCTGTTCGGCTCTTGGACGATTCAAAACGGATGTCGATGACGCCCGTGTCGAATAGAACTACTTGCATCGTAATCTCGGAATCATAGCTTTCAAATGATGGAACATTGAACCAAGTGATTGTAATTTTGCCCGGAGTGTCTTTCACTTCGACTGCCGTAGCTTCATCACCAAATGTAAACGCGCCAGGGTGCAAATCCGCATAAAGCGCACCGATACGAGGCGGGCCTCCCACGAAGTTTTGCAAATCCCTTGCGCGTGGATTGGTGTCCCCTGTACCGAATGTCAAGTTTCCATCAGAGTTGACGAAGACTTCGGTATATGCCTGTCCGAAAAATGTGAACGGGAATGCGATGGCAATCTTTCGGCTGTCGTCATCGGTCAAATCCAATACTTGACCGAAAGCCGCTTCAAATTCAACCGCATCGGGACTAGACACATCGTATCCGCCCGCAGCCTTGGGGGTAAATCGTAAACTGCTATTCGCTAAATCGAAAAAGTTTGTAGGTTGGACGAGGTGTTCGTTACCCTGAATGACAGCTATTTGCCCTACATTAGTGGTTGTCGATGGAAAGCTAACTTCTCGCGCAACATTGACTCTTAGTTGGTGATATGGGGAAGCGCCCGGTTTTGCCTGCGTTTCTAAACAGAAAAGAATTAACAGTATCGTGCTTAAAGGCACAAGATTTTTGCGAATGTATCTAAACTTTGGATTCAACATAAATTCTCCTTTTTTTTCCTCATTCATTGGCAGTTACGCAGTTGAACGATGAGGTGTTGTAGTTTGATGCTTCATCACCAACGCGGGGCAAGATGCCCCGCATTCGGCGGGTGTAGTGTCGGGTCCACCTTGTCAAGGGGGAGAGTGTTCCTAGAGAGGACCATCGCGCTCCTTTTTCAGTCGCTTAATCCTTCCTTATTCGGTCAGTTAATCTCCGCCCACCATGGGTTTGAAGTCTGAGCATGTCGCGCGACGCCCAATGAAGCGGGTTAATAACTGAAGTGCTAACTCCTATATAAATTTCTCCATATCTTTAATGTAGTGGACACCGACATGCGAGTCGGTATCGGTGATGGTCAAGAAAAACCAAAATCAGAGAGAACTCCCGTTGCGCAGCTGTCTTCGGTATATTCAAGATCCCCGCGCCGGCGTCAAGTCCAACAGACCGCTCATCACACGAGATAGAATTACCGACGTTTTGCTCAGTGGGGTTAACCGTATATTTTCGGTAATTGACATCGAATCTCAGTGGCGTGAACGACTCGAATCCTGGTTTCCACAGCGCCATTATCCGTAATAATGACAAGGCGGGGAACAAGACATCAAAATCTTCGTCAATATCAGGCTCCTTGACACCGTAATCGCGCCAATGAAAACCCGTTTCGGGAGCTACTTTTGAATAGTCAGAAATACCGTATTAAAAAGCGCCGAGTAATTTAATTCCCCTGTCACCGTGTATGCCAATCCCGAGCGCCGGCCTCCGTCCGGGTAGGGTTTCAAACTGGTTTGTGCGCTTGCTCCGAGAGGGGAGAAACACATAATCAGCACGGCTATCCATTTCAGCTTTCGCATAATTTCTCCTTGTTGTGAGTTTGAATCAAGATTTCCATTTATCTGACTAGGTAAATTGAATTGTCATGTCTATTTCAGTCTGCACAAACTCGCGTCATGGAGTGTATCCGACCGTAGGCTACAGTGCTTCAGGATCGCCGAACATCGGTTCTATGTTCGCGTTCCGAACCGTCAGCACGACGGGATCATAAACTGACTCGCCGTTCGGGTCAAACGAGAAGTTGCCTAAATTGGTGTTCATGTTTTCGACGGTAACCAAGGCGTCACGAATCACCGTAGAATCCGGCGCCTCAATGTTCGTTCCCAGTATCGTGACCTTACCGGCAAACAGGATATGAAGCGTCGCGTATGATTGTGCTGCCTACGGGTCGGGGGCGAAACCGAATGCCGATTGATACCGTCCAACAAGGGTTTTACTTAACAGATTGTCGGATGTACTATACCAACTAGTATAGGTAATGACGCCATCCGCGACGGCACCCGCCAGATCTATTTCATTCATGCCTTATTCAGCGGCAATGAATTGCGGCTCATTTCCAATCTCACGTCCCTGAACCAAGACATTCACCACTTCTGCCGACAATACGGAGATAAAGAGCGCGTCCGGATTCAGCTCCATTATCGCTGTTAATTGAACTGTGAAGTCGGTGTCACCCGTGTGGAAGGTCTCGGCCGCCAATATTTCTACGCCCAGTGCTAAAAGCGCTGCGGTTAAGTGCTCGTTGCTGCTCGTAGACCAGACATCGGCATCGTCATAAATGATTGCCACGCGCTCATATCCGAGGGTGGCATGAGTAGCGTTCACCCCCACCGGTTTCAACTTGTCCGTGGCTAAGGCTGCGCGGAAAATATAGTCCCCGATGCTACTCAGACCGGCAGCCGAGGAGACCGAACTGGAAGTCACTACGTGATTCTCTTGCGCGATAGGAAAAGCCTGTCCCGCGTGAGTCGAAATTACGATGCCCACAATCGCCGAAACGTCAGCAGCGACCAATCGCTCAAACGCACTCACCGTGCCCTCCGCCGTGCTCATGTCATCCTCGGTGATGAAGTTAATCGTAAATGGGCTGAAGGGACTGGTGTTGATTTAATCACGAGCAAGCAAGAAACCGCATCCCATCGACTGTCCGTAAGGCGCTGCGTATTCTCCAGTTATAGGCAATTCCAACCCGAAATCCATCGGAATAGGCTGCTCAAGGATTTCAATATTATCCTGCGCGTCGTCGAGTAAGTTCACGATGTTTACTATATCGCACCCGCAAAGCCCCGCGATGAGACCGATGACCGAAACTGCAAATGCGAATTGATTGGATGTGTGAATGCTTCAATCCTTATCCTTTGGGTTAATCGTCAACTTACGAAGGTATTCGACATTTATGTCGATGCACTTTCGGATAAGCGAGCCAAGCGAAACGCCGGTCGCTTTCTTGGCTTCTTTTGAGATAGTCTCCTGCCGTTCTGTCAACCGTATCATCACGCTGGACTGGCCGCTATCCTTGTCGCCGTTCATGGACACTTTGTAACCCCTCCTTTACATCCTCTTTCGCCTTGCCTAAGTTGTGTTCATTGCTGCTGATTTGTTCAATGACGTTATTCTCTATGTCTGTTTAAGTGATCATCTGAATTTCCCCTTCTAGTCCTTTTGACTAGCCCTTTTCACGATGAAGAAAATTATTATTAACGGCACAACAATCAGAGTGAGAATTACGATTGCTAAAGGACTCATTTTTCTTGCTTCCTATTTGGAGTTGATTTAAGCGATCAGATTTAGGTGGTTGGTGTTTGTTTTATCTACGCCGCCGTGATATTTATTTGAATTAGCACAATCCCCTCCGCCAACGTTATGTTTATCAGTTATAACTAGGTGCACACTTTCATCACAACTGGCACCGTAGAGACTAGGCGCGCGAGACTGCCAAAGGGGCTGCTGTACTGCGTTACAGCCCAATCGCTACAACGATTAGAGCAGGCAACGACATACTATCGCCAGCTCGAACAGAACCAACTTCTTGAGGTGAATTTCAATAAAAACAGGGAAATACCTTCCCACCTTCCATACCCCAGCGAAAGGGAGCGGCAGCCATCACGTAGCCGTGATGCCGCCTCCTGCCGCGGTAAGAATTATTGGATTCGTCAATCTTTGAACCAGCCGGATCTGGATAAAAGAAAGACGAACTGTCTCTCACAGAACAGTAAACTGTCTCTCACAATTTAGCATAAACCGTGCCAACGCCGGTTCTAAGGAAAGGGTTCAACTATGTAAAGACAGAGAAATCCTTTGGTAGCCTAGCTTTAATGGATAAGGGTAAGGAGACAGACGGGTAGTAAGCGTCACAGGGCGTAGGTTGAAAAAGTCTCATAATGAGACAGATTACATGGGTAGAAATAGAGAATATCGGTGGGGAAGTTCGTAAAGACGGGAAATTCGGGCGAGTTTCTCAAAATGGGAATGTGTCCCATTGTGGGACGAGGAATGAGGGAAGAAGAGAGCGGGACATTTGTTTGAAAATGCCAGCCGATCTTCGCATGTTGAGATGCAGGTTATTGAAATCTGATAAAGACTATCGACCTCCACGTTCGGACGGTTGATTCCATACGAAGGTTGATTGGTACCAAGATGAATGACGGATTGGAACCACAACCGGTACGGAGGATTATGCGTTTGTGCAACCATTAGGGGCGTTAATCCGAACCGAGGAGTTTATATGACTTCAATTTCCGATAAAGGGTTGATCGGCCGATTTTCAATGCTTGGGCAGCCTTCGTGACATCATTAGCTGTCGCTTTGAGCGCGTGGGCTAGTATTTGACGTTCGACCTCTTCCAACGGCAGGACTGTTGTTGAATCAGCTGAAGATAAGATGGGTTGAGAAGAAATCTGCGGTGGTAGGTTGCTCGATTGCAACAGTTCTGTGGTCTCAAGCAGAACAGCGCGTTCAATGATGTTTTGCAACTCGCGTACGTTTCCGCGAAAGTCATATCGCATCAACAATTGCAACGCATCGGCGGAAATGGCTTTAATGGATTTCGACGTTTTTTCGGCGTAGGTCTTCAGAAAATGGCGCGCCAAAAGAGGAATATCCTCGCGCCGGTCTTTAAGCGGCGGCACCTCGATTGGAAAAGCGGCGATTCGATAGAATAGATCTTCCCGGAAGGATCCCGTTTCCACCATGGCGTCCAATTCCTGATTTGTCGCCGATATTACGCGAATGTCGACTGGGATATTGGTTGCACTACCGACGCGTTGAATCTGCCGTTCTTGGAGAACACGCAACAATTTCGCTTGCAGCGCTAACTGCATATCGCCAATTTCATCAAAAAAGATAGTTCCTCCATTTGCATGTTCAAATTTGCCGATACGCTTGGTTGCAGCGCCGGTGAAAGCCCCTCGTTCATGTCCGAATAGCTCGCTTTCAGTTAGAGTTTCAGGAATGGCAGCGCAATTAACTGAAACAAATGGGCCGGTCTTCCTACATCCATTAAAGTGGATTGCGCGTGCAACCAATTCTTTACCAGTCCCACTCTCACCTGAAATAAGTACGTTAATGTCACTTTCAGCAGCACGTTGCATCAATGCGAACATCCGCTGCATGATTTGGCTTTTGCATACTATTTCATCAAAGGAGTGAACGGTGTTAAGTTCCGCGCGTAAGCGGTGCACCTCAGTTTTCATCTGTTGCATCTCAAGCTCTTTGGACATATCGCGGTAACTGACAACGTTACCGGCAAAATCGCATTGATCATTCCCCACCGGAGTAATCGAGCGATAAAATAACCTCGGACCTGATAGGCTCGTATCTCCAATCTCCTCGACTACGTTTTCAAGGTTATCAGAGGGCGGCGCATGCCCTAGTTGGGAAAGTTCGGGCGTTCGGAAACGGACGTCAATACGTGTTTTTAGTTCGTTAGGGGACATCTGTCTCAACTGTTCTTCTGTAAAGTCAAAAAGCTGCTGATAGTGTTGATTTGCAAACAATAGGTTTCCCTCGTCATCGAACATTCCGACCGCATCGGGGGTAGAATCAAGTATGGTTTCAAGCCTATGATGATCGGTTATGACTTGCTGCTGTTTTTTGGCTAACTCACGTTCGATGTTCCACTTCTGGACAAGGGCGAGTGTAATTTGCTGAACTTCCTCCGGCGCGAATGGTTTTCGGATATAGAGCAGTTTGTGAAGCAGTTCCATATCGCGTACAATTTCAGGCAGCGGTTTATCCGTGTAAGCAGTCATTATGACCAGTTCAATGTCCTTTTCAATCTTCCTGATGCGACGGATTGCTTCAATCCCGTCAATGCCCGGGGGCATTCTGACATCAATGTATGCGACCGCAATCGGACAGTTTGATTCCTTTCCCGCACGAATAATATCGTACCCCTCCTCTCCGCTTGTCGCGTGCAAAAGTTCAAAATCGGGCAGAAAAGAGGTATTATTCTCAGTCTCCTCGTCAAGGAGGGTTTCTGCAAACTGATCCGTTAATGCCCACGCGCGTGTGGGATTCAACATATCTTTAAAGTCGCTATGAATCCCGTCTTCGTCATCAACAATTAAGACGCGATTATTCCTATGTTCTGTTGATTCCATTTAAATATCCTAGTTGGTTGAATTTAAAATTGCGTTTATTCTAAAAATCGGCGAGGTTGGGAAACGGGATCTCAATCGCGCTCGCTATCCACTCGCTCGATCTCCGCCCTTGTGAGATTCGGGGTGGGGAACATGATGAAAACTATCGCCTTCGCTATTCACTCAGTTGATCGCTTACGGAATAACGGAGGAACAGCGGAGCATGATTCGGATGGTTGTGCCTTTGCCTATACCCTGGCTCAATGGAACAATTTTCCCACCGGATCCAATCACAAAATTGGCGCTTGAATGAAGGCCTAACCCAGTCCCCGATTGCTTCGTCGTATAGCCAGCGGTGAAAATCAACTTCAAGTTTTTCTGTGCAATGCCAATGCCGTTATCGGCAACATCAAGGCACAGAAAATCCTCGTTGATATAGGCTTTGATGCTGATGCTCGGTGTTTCATCGAATCTATCGGATTGAATACGTTCATCAATCGCTTCAATCGAATTTTTGACCAGATTCACCAACATTTGATGAAATTGACTCTCCTGAATGCGAATCTCTTGGGGCGCGTATTCGCAGTCAATATGAACTTGGATACCTCTTTTGTCAATCGAATCCTGCTGTAATTTGACCGTACTCAAGATTGTGTGTCGCAGGTCGATATTTTTCCAGGTCATACTAGACTGATTATCGGATCTTTGCGTGCGGATGATATCGACGATATGCGTTACTCTTTCCCTGACACGCTCAAGTGTCTCAGCTACCTTCTTATTTTGATCGGCAAAATCTGTGGCAAGCGCGATCAAAAATGGGAGAATTTGCTGCCCTTTCGGGTCATTTTTGATGTAATCAACCCAATCCTCTTGATGTGCTTTAATCATGTCGGTAAGTGCGGAGAAGCGGTAGATGAGCTGATTTTCGACTAAATGCTCGTGGAGGACGTTAATTCCTACGATTACGCTATTGATTGCGTTGCCGATATTGTGGAGGATGGTCTCGACAATTTCCAACCTTCCTTGCGCGAATGCTTGCGTCAACGCTTCTTCGGCAACCACTCGATGCGTCACATCGCGGAAAACGACCACGGCTCCTTTCTCAGTGCTGTCGTCGGCATACAGCGGCCTTCCACTGATGCTGATAAAAACGCCTTCCGGCACTTTCGGGTTACGTACGAACATCTCTACCTCGTCCGAGGATTCGCCTTTAAGGGCACGTGCAAGTGCCAGTTCATCTGATGGAAAGGGTGTAACTCTATCAGGGAAAAAGAAACCATAGTTCTTACTCCATCCATCAGGCGATGTATCTAATGGGTCGTTTCCGAGAATTCGTTCGGCGCTAGGATTAAAAATTTTGAAGGCGCCTCTTGCATCAACAGCGATTACGCCATCCCCCATACTATTAAAAATGGTATTCGTCAGCTGAACCTGATTTTCCAATTCCTGCATCGTTTGTTCCAACTGTATGGTTGCTAATTTGTCCTTAGTGATGTCGCGAATTACGCACACACAGGCGACAGCCTTTTGATTCTCATCAAATAAAGGGATGGCACTAGCCCTGATGTGGACTCCCTCCGTCCGTTGCTCATTGCGAATGAAAAGCTCTTCATCCCTAATTGCTACACCTTGGGCGAGATGTGTGGACAGAATCTGATCGATTGGAAGACGTGTTTCTTTATCGGGATAAAATACACCGTGCCTTTCAGACCATTCGCTGCGTAATTCACCCAAGGGCACCGTACCGAACAATTGTCGTATACTTGGGTTGATGAACAATATCTCACCTGCTAAACTCAGGACGACAATACCGTCATACATACTATCAAAAACGGTTTTCATCAATTGGGTTTGATGGCGCAACTCACTGATAGTTTTATTTGATTGCACTTCGTTCGTTTCATATTTGGTGATATCGTGATGCCAGTGGAGATACTGTTCTATGCCCAAGTATAATTGATTCGCGTCGAACGGTTTAAAGACATGACCAAATACACCTGCCCGCTTTATTTTTTCCAATACATTTTCCGTTATCGAGTCAATCAAGAACATTACCGGGATATTGAACTGGTAGTATATTTCCTCCGCAGCTTCGACGGCAGACATAGCACTTTCGAGTCCCAGTTTGACCATGACCATATCAGGCTGCATTTCCGATATCTCTTCGATGGCTTGCGCCCCAGATGAAGCCGAGGTGCAAACGGTGTATCCAAGCGTTTTTAATCGGTTCTCAATCTCTCGGTCTAAAGCGCCGGTGTTCTCAACAATTAAAATCTTTGTGTCTGCCATTCCTTCTCCTTGGCGGCTCACGATCGGAAATCAATCAAGTTCATGAGTTAGCTTGTGCACTTCGGACTACGCTGCGGCGTTGATGGTTTCATCGGGCAGTGCGTCCGGACGTCCTCGTCGGATTTGTCGGGGATGGTTACGGAATAATAGTATCATATCGCCCAATTCTGTCAATGGAAAAGAGTATATAGTCTGCGTGCGCGGTTGGAAAGGGGATCTCTATCGCGCTCGCTATCCACTCGCTTGATCGTGCCTACGGTAAAGAGTAACGAGTAAAGCGTAATGCGTAAACGGTTAAGATTTGTGTAAGGTGCGGTCGGTGATGCGTGCTGTGAGCGATTCGTACATGGTTTTGACTCATGGTTTTGACTGCTGACTGATGCTTCGGTAGCGCATTTTTCCACGTTTTTTGCTTGACATGGGTTATGAGGTCATATGCTATAATTTGCTTCCAGACCATCGTTACGTGATTTTTATTGTATTCGCTTGTGGCGTTTCTTCGCTTCGTGGGAATGGTGAGTGGACCTACTATTCATACCACCAATAATTGAATATGATTTTATTGCACACACCTAATCACTCGCAAACGAAAGGATAGCTAAAAATATGGAATGTGTTTTGGCCCTCCGCCTTGAATCACAGCCGGAAGGTGGATTTACCATAGCATGTAAAGAAATACCCGAATTGATAACCGAATGTGATTCATTAGATGAAATGGAAGCCAACGTAATTGATGCTTTTGCTGCCGTTGTAGAGCTTTATGAACACAATAATCGTCCGCTCCCTAATGCTATTAAATGTTCAGGTGATGAATTGACTGAAGATTCTATGCCCTCATTTGAAACGGTAGTCGCATTCAATGAAGTATCGAAACACAACCAAAAAATTAAAGCGGCTTGGTTGTAAAGAAAAACCTAAGCGCAAGTCAGAATCTCACCGCACCTGGGTTTATACCAAAACTGGAGACGAAGCGGTCATCCCTGACTGGGGCAATAAGGATCTGAAAATTGGCACGCTTCGTAATGTAATTAGGCAGTAAGGCATAGATTGGGAAACATTCAAGAATGCTTAAACTGGTTGCATTAGACAATCTATATCTACTATGCTGTGGGTTCGGCGTCCACAATGGAATCTCCGTAAGCTGCGTGTTTTGGTGTCAGGTAGGTAGACACTATTAGCGCACTGCGTGGTGCTTGCGATTATGCCATTGGGATTGGGCATTGTCAATACTTCAGTCTCGGTCGCTTGATTGTTGTGTTTTGCTCAATGCAACCGTTTGTTTTCCCGATTTACAATGCAAATCAGGAAACCGACTCATGACCTTTAAATTTAACCATAGTCAACTCGATACATATTTTCACATATTTCGGTAGGTGCGGTTTCCATCCGGACTTACGGGCATGGATTAATACCGGTTCGATTGGGCAATCGAACCCACCGAAGCATACAAATGATTTTCGGTATTACATTAGTGCCATTGTTTATGTAGGATGAAATAAAGAGAGTGGAAAGCAAAATCGCAGGAAGGCTAGGTGGTGAGAGGCAGTGACCCCAATTGTTTGGACACGAAATTGCCGATGTTAAGAAGGTATTTTG
>JAPPKS010000016.1:0-98099 GCA_028819845.1 Candidatus Poribacteria bacterium
TTTGGATTTCTGAGTTTTGTCTCCACGCTTATCTGGCTACGTTGAAATGTCAACAGAACCTAGTATATTGCTGTTGGTGACGAGGCGGGTAGGGTGAGGGTTTTTCGATAAGTTAAAGTTCAACATTCAAACGGAGTCAGTTCTTGTAGGATCATCTTACCGAATAGAGAGGGATCAACTGAGCGGATAGCGAAGGCGATAGTCTACCCTAGTAATATCCTCCCCCTTTCATTGGCTCATTTATTCTCAGACTGTTGTTTACACGACTTGCAAACAAAACTACCGTCTTTGTCGGCTTTGCCGAAGTCATATTTGCGGCAGACATCGCATTGTAACTTATCGTCTTTTGAAAGGACGTTTAGCGCAATCGATCCGCCTACAAAACCGCCAATCCCATACATTAGTATTTGCGGCGTGTTACAGGCAAGACATGAAACAGTCATAAGAATAGGCAGAATAATCTTCATCGTTTCACCTCTTATTTACAATAGTTTCTGCCATTTCGTTTGGAATCGTTTACTGGTGGCGGTCACGGAGAAGACTATTCATGAAAACTATCGCGGCAGCCGGCAAACTATCGCCTTCGCTATCCGCTCAGTTGATCCTATTTGGTCAGTTGATTGCACAATGAAACCTACAACGGCGGCTTCCGTTGTTGCACGATGGGGCGTTGTCATTCGACGCTTCATTACAAAGTGCGGGGTAGGACGCTCCGCCCTTTTAGCGTCTCGATTGCCTTGACATACCCTTCAATCCGCTGCCTGTGAAAGCCTTAAATTGCTCCTATATACTATGCTAATAATTTCGCATGTTAATCGTCTCAAAAGACGTAAAGATCTTTTTTCTTGGTTACCTTTTGGTTACCTCACGATTTCAATGAACCCGCACCACAAGCGGGCCGGTGCATTTCGAAAAAAGGTAACCACCAACCTCGCCTCGCCCGTAAATCGCCAATTTTTCATTGCGTTTCTTTTCTAATTTTTCCCTGAAAAAAAAAGGGGGAGACACCTGGCGGTGTCGCTCCCTTTAAACACTGAATTGTCGGCAGCGCTATCATTCCAATTCCCCTTGGACTGCGCAATTATGTCTATCGCCTTCCCCATCCGCTCAACTGATAGCTGAACCCAACCTACTAGCACTTTAAGGATTGGGGGCGACGTTGTCGTCTACCGCGCCGCTGTTGAAGATTGGACAGAGTTCACAGAGTTGGCTTTTGCAGAAGTTTTCGTGGAGGTAGATTGCTCCCTGTTGCTTTTTGGCGGTGGGTGAGATGCTCTGGATAGGTTGTTGTTCGGTGAAGATTTGGGCGGTAAGGTCTTTGGTTATACGGTTGTCCTGAAGTTTTGGATGGCGGTCGTAGAGTTTTTGAACCGCGTCAGACAATCTGGAACTCTGCGACTCTTCCGCCCATACAAGCGCCAGCGGCAGCAACGTGTTGATGATAATGTCAGAAGCCCGTGGTTTCCCAATCATTGCCGTTCCCGCCGGTGAAATTCCTTTCCCAAAATGGGAATGGCTCGACCAGTAACCGGCGGCGGGAATCATTAATAACGCTGACAGTTCACGCCGTATTCGTAGCAAGCCACTCTTGTCAGTCGTGGCTGCGGCTTCGATGTGGGGAACGAATTCCGCCATCAAGCTATCCGTCCGGGAATTAATCAGCATACCCATCGCGGCGATGCGGCGAGTGGGGTAGTTCGGCGGCCGCGTGTTTCCGAACCGCCACACATCCCCCGACATTTGATTGGAATTCTCGTATTGCGCAGAAGCAGCCCATAGTGTTTCTAACTGAGATATGAACGGTGTATCGGCTTCGCCGGGATGGGGAAACCTAGATTGCGAGGGGAGTAAGCCCGCAACCCCGAGCAGTATCGCTTGAATTTCCTCATTCGACTTGCCCATCAGTTGCGAGATGGGAACGCGTTGCGCAAGTTCCCGAAAGGATTCGCGGTTTAATTTGTACCCCAGCGCATCCATGATTCCCGCGTAGAGCAACTGCTCAAAATCGACCGAAACGCGCAGCGCTTGCATCGCCTCTTTATGCGCGATGAGCCGCTCTTGTCCGAGTTGATCGAAAACCGATTTGAGCGGTTCAATCTTCAGCCTTCTGCCTGTAATTCGACATTCTAGCCGATCCGCTTTCGGATTTTTGTATTCGTCGATTAGTTCCACCAACGGTGCGTTTAGCCGGCGAGACAGTTCTAACGTCGGAATCCGATTGCCGTTTTGAGTCCGGGTTCGCAGATTGATATCGTCATCCCAAAAAACAACATGCAGAACGGCGCGGTTATACTTTGAGTCGAGATGATGCTTGTGATCGTACCAATTGGACGAAGAAACGTGAATCTCAATATCACCCGTTAACAACTTCCCATTGACTAGAATTTCAGCTCCAGCGAAGTCGGGCCCCTCGTTATGATTCCACTGCCCGGTTTTCAGCACTTGCAAAGTACGTCCGTCCGTCGCCTTCAACTCAAAGTCAAAAAAGCGTCGATCATTCCATAATTTCTGAACGAGGTTTTCATCAATGTTGCTAAGGTCCGGCATCTGTATAATCCGTCACTGAATGGAAGATTAGGTAACAAAGGTATATGATACTATACCAAAGAAACGGTGATAAATCCAGAAACATTCGGAGCTTCATGTTAAATTTGCAAGAAATTTTGCAATAGCGGTTTGCCGGCGTCTGTTAGAATTGATTCCGGATGAAATTGCACACCCCAGATTGGATGTTCCAGGTGCCGGATTCCCATAATTTCGTCTTGGTCGGTCCATGCCGTGAGTTTAAAACAGTCTGGCAGCGTCTCCTTTTTCACGATGAGCGAATGGTAGCGCGTCGCCTCAAACGGGTTTTCCAGATCGTTGAATATTTCCTCGCCGTCGTGGTGAATCATAGATGTCTTACCGTGCATCAGCCGCTCCGCCCGGACAACGTCGCCGCCGAAGGCTTCGCCGATGCACTGATGCCCCAAGCAGACGCCGAGCAACGGCAAACGGCCGGCAAAATAACGAATCAACTCGCAGGAGATGCCTGCCTCGCGCGGCGTGCAGGGGCCCGGCGAAATTACAATCTTCTCAGGTGCAATGTCTTCAACCTGTTCAATAGTAATTTTGTCGTTGCGGTGGACAACAAGATTCGCACCAAGTTCACCGAGATATTGGACGAGATTGTAAGTAAATGAGTCGTAGTTGTCAATCATGAGTACCATGGTTTTTTCCTTAATTAAGTATGCCTGTAGTTTCTCACATCTTTTTTCTGATTTGAAAACGCTTATTCCAATCCCGCCTCCGCAAATTCAATGGCTCTCAATCCCGCCTGCGCCTTGTTCAGCGTTTCCTCGAATTCGAATTCGGGTACAGAGTCCGCAACGATCCCGGCGCCAGCCTGGATGTAGGCAACACCGTCCACGACGACGAGGGTACGAATCGTAATCGCCGTGTCTGCGCTGCCGGAGAAACTGAAGTAACCGACCGCGCCCCCGTAGGGTCCCCGCCGGGTCGGCTCGAGTTCCTCAATAATCTCCATAGCGCGAATTTTCGGTGCGCCGGACAGCGTTCCAGCGGGGAGACAGGCGCGAATGACGTCAAAAGCGGTCTGTCCCTCGCGCAGTCGCCCTTCGACGTGCGAAGCGATGTGCATTACATGCGAATAGCGTTCGATTACCATCATCTCGCTCACGCGAACCGTGTGGTATTCGCAGACTCGGCCGAGGTCGTTTCGCCCCAGATCGACGAGCATCACATGTTCGGCGCGTTCTTTCGGATCGGCGAGCAACTCTTCAGCGAGTGCAGCGTCTTCGGCGGTGGTACGCCCGCGGGGTCTCGTTCCGGCGATTGGTCGGGTCTCTGCGCGCCCGTTCTCTACACGCACCATCATCTCCGGGGAAGCCCCGACGATTTGGAGGCCGGCGAATTTGAGATAGTACATATAGGGCGAGGGATTGACCGTGCGCAGCGCCCGGTAAATTTCAAAGGCATCGACAGAAATCGGTCGGCTGAACCGTTGTGACGGAACGACTTGAATGATGTCCCCCGCGGCGACGTACTCCTTCGCGCGAAGGACGACAGATTCGTAACCTGCTTTCGTGAAATTCGATGTAATCTGTTTTTGGGTGTTATCCTCTGGCGCTTTCTTGCCGGGATTCGTGCGAAGCGGACGCTTGAGTTTCGCAATCAACACGTCAATTCGATTGATTGCGTCTGCATACGCTGCGTCAACATCACCGTCAATATGCGCGTTGGCGATGACCTTAATCCGGTGATTCACATGATCGAAGACCAAGAGCGTATCGGCGGTCATGAAATAGCAATCGGGTAAATCCCGGTCATCCTCGGTGCAATCGGGTAATTCTTCGACCAGCCGCACGACATCATAACTGAGGTAGCCCACAACCCCGCCGTGGAAATGAGGCAGTCCTTCGACGTGCACCGGCTGGTAGCGATTCATCAGCGCTTCAAGCTGCGTGAGCGCGTCCCTTGATTCACACTCGACGATTTTGCCGGTTCGCACTTCCGTGATTTTAACCTGTTTCCCCTTGCTCTGAAACAGGATGGACGGATTCGCGCCGAGGAAGGAGTAACGAGCGAGATTTTCGCCGCCTTCGACGCTTTCCAAAAGGAATGCGTACTCATCGCCGCCAATCTTGTAAAATGCGGATACCGGGGTCTCCATGTCCGCCAAGATGGATTTGTAAACGGGAATCAAATTACCGTATTGCGCTTTTTCCCGAAAATCTTTCAAAGTCGGGTAATACATTGAGAAGTCTCCTTGCTAACTGTGGGCGCCCCGTCAAATGACGGCATTGGTTGCGGCCATCAGACCGCAACCACACGGTTACGAATAAACTGCGCCCGGGTCAAAAACTTTCGTACCAACGATGCGTGCCGAATTGCCGTTGGGGGAGACTTCCCGGAAAAAACAGGAGCGGTACCCTACGTGGCATGCCCCGCCTTTCTGCACGACCTTGATGAGAAGCGTGTCCGCATCGCAATCGAAAGCTAGCGAGCGTACATCTTGGGTGTGCCCCGAAGTCTCCCCCTTTACCCAGTATTTCTGGCGGGAGCGGCTCCAGAACGTGACGCGCCCTGATTCAAGCGTTCGCCGCACCGCTTCTCGGTTCATGTAACCCATCATCAGTACGTCGTTGTTCTCGTAATCTTGTATGATTGCCGGGATGAGTCCGTTTGAATCGAATTTGAGTTCGTCAAGCATTTGCATCGAGATTTTCCTCCTAACAGTTGGCATAAAAAAAGCCGTAGACAACGGGACGTATGCCTACGGCTTAAAACTATCAAATGAATGCGAATTCTATTTCAGCAAAGGCATACTCCTCCCACTCCAGATTGAATGCCACCAATGCCAGTTATGTGTTGCCGTATTGGAATGGAGGAGGAGATTCGAAAATTTCATCAGCCTTGCCTTTCGCTGCTATTTGCTAAAGGGTATCATAACCGGGATTTGTGTGTCAAGGAAAAACCGGCGGCGCGCAAATCTCAACGTAATATTACTTGAATCACTATGAAAAAGAGCGATTGACGGGGCGATTCATGTGTAGATGTGATTGCCGTATTTTATGTTAGATTAACCGAATGATGACTCAACGGCATCGCTCTGCTAGCCGAAAACTCCTTACACACATTTCGGTAGGTGCGGTTTTCAACCACGGGGCAAATACATTCATAAATGAAAAAACAAGAGAGAATCAATTCTTATCTACACTCCGAAGTTTCCCGCGAAGGAAATCTACACTCTCCTTAACCTCTGCTTCCTTGAGGCCGTGAAGAATCAAGGGGCCGTCGAATCCAGTTTTGTGTAGCAGGGACAGATAAAAATCGTAATCCAAAACCCCTCGACCGGCGGCTACATCCCCCGCTTCGCCATCACGGCTCAAGTCTTTGGCATGTGCAATAACGATATACTCGCCTAAGAGAGCGAACGCCTCGTCAAGAATTTCGCGCATGCGCGGCAATTCGCCAGTGTGAAAGATGTTGGCGGCATCCATCACCACTTTCAAATACGGCGACTGCATCTCATCAAGCAGAAGGCGGCCTTTCCTCGCTGAATCCACTACATTCGACACTTCGGGCTCAAAGCCGAGTGTGACGCCGTGTTCTTCCGCAATTTGCAACGCTTCCCACATTGATGTGATCAGGTCTTTCCACGCCCGCGGCGA
Organism: Candidatus Poribacteria bacterium; assembly: GCA_028819845.1. Classification (GTDB taxonomy): domain Bacteria; phylum Poribacteria; class WGA-4E; order WGA-4E; family PCPOR2b; genus JAPPKS01. The sequence continues at coordinate 6,174 of JAPPKS010000016.1, forward strand.
ATCGTTTTCAGGGTGGCGGCGCCACATGTTTTCGGGATCCCGCGTGCCTGTGCACAACGTAATCACCGATGTGCCAAGCCGATTGCACACAGACGCGAGTTCACGCAGCCGCCGCAGCCCGGTGCGGCGGTTCTGAACATCGGGGTGAATCATGTTAAACGTACCGGACACTGCTGCCATCGTAATGTCCCGCGATGACATCTCCCGGCGGATGGCGTCGCAGTGTTCAACTTCAATGCGGTCAGGCATAGACGGCAACCCGGCGCAGACCATGTTGAATTGCACGCAGCCCAAACCGTATGCCTTCACAGCATCCAAGGTTTCTTCAAGCGTCGGGCGAATGAACGTCTTCGCGAAAATTCCTATCTGCATTAGTCTTCCTTTACAAAGAGGGATTGAACTCAGAAATCAAGGCAGTTGCAGCCTATCAGAATAGCTGTAATCCGTCAATGATGATTTCTGAAATTTTAGATTTTCTGTTGACGCGGCTAGGCCAGAATGATATGATGGATAAAATATCATGCAAACCGTCAAGGACTCCACAACAGGAATCATCCTCGCTGGCGGAAGCAGCCGTCGAATGGGGCAGAACAAGGCGCTAATGCGGCTTGGCTGTGCCACGCTCATTGAACACACGCTTTATCAAATGAGATTGGTCACGACTAATCTCCTACTGATTACGAACACCCCATCGCAGTTTGGGCATCTAGGCGTGCGGATGTATACAGATCTTGTTCCAAACATGGGTGCATTGGGCGGCATATTTACCGGGCTCACCCATGCAGACAATCCCGCCGTAATCTGTGTTGCATGTGATATGCCGCTGCTGCAGCCGAGACTATTGTCTTATTTGACCACAATCTTGGGCGAAGACGATGCCGTTGTTCCGTATGTTGAGAATCCGGATTCCACTGGCCCAAAATTTCAAACGCTGTCAGCCGTCTATTCCAAGAAGTGTTTGTCTGCCATCAAGCAGATGTTCGCCGAGGGTGAACTGCGCGTCCATGAATTATACAATCGTATCTCCGTTCGTGTTGTCCCGCCCTCTGAATGGCGGCAATTTGATCCGCACGGGCATTCGTTTTTTAACATCAATACTCCCGAAGATTTTAACATCGTGAGACGGATAAATCATTCTACTCAGGAAGGGGTTGAAATTTGAAAAATATACCAATTGTTGATACCCATGTTCACTTATGGGATCAAGGTGCGTTGAGATATCCGTGGCTTGAAGATGCTCCGCCATCATTTGCTAGTCCACATGCGTTAGCGGAATATCGAGCCGCTCATGGAGAAATTAATATTGAAGCGCTGGTCTTTGTGCAATGCGGCGGGTATGATGGAGTCGTGGAAGCGGAATGGGTGGCTTCTCTGGCAAGAGACGATGCTAGGCTTAAAGGAATTGTAGCGGAAGCACCTGTCTATAATGGGGAGGAAGTCAGACCAGTACTCGAAAAGCTGGCTGATATTCAATTAGTCAAAGGCGTCCGACACGTTATTGAAGGCGAAAGCATTGAATTTTGCGTACAGCCGAATTTCGTAAAAGGGGTGCAGATACTTGAAGAATTTGGTTTCAGCTTTGACATCTGTATCCGTCACCCGCAGTTGGCAAATACCATTCAAATGGTGAAGCAGTGTCCGAACATCCAGTTCATACTGGATCACATTGCAAAACCCGATATTAAAGGGCAAATCTTCGATCCGTGGCGGCGCGAATTAAAAACACTGTCCGAATTTCCGAATATCGTCTGCAAAATTTCTGGCTTAGCAACGGAAGCCGATCACGAGAATTGGACTCGTGACGATATGAAGCCGTACATAGAGCATGTGATAGAATGTTTCAGTTTTGAGCGCGTGATGTACGGCAGTGATTGGCCTGTTTCGACGGCCGCAACGGAGTATCCGCGGTGGGTTGATACGCTGAAGTGGGCGGTGCAAGACTATTCTGAGGATGAAATCAATAAGTTATTCCACGACAACGCTATCCAGTTTTACAGGTTAAGCTGAAATCATGGTAAGGGGCGCTAAAAGATATGGAAACGACTCATCACTTTCAAGCGAGCCATCTTCACGCGATCACGCGGCAGCTATTCATGGCGGCAGGCACGCCGCGTCATATTGCCGATACCGTTGCCGAAATTTTGGTTAATTCCAACCTTGTCGGTCATGATTCACACGGCGTGCTTCACGTCCCCCGCTATTTGTTGGACATCGCAGAAGGGCGGCTTGACCCGGATGCCGAACCGAAAGTGGTCAAAGAGACAGCGAGCACGCTTCACATTGACGGGAACAAGGCTTTTGGGCACTACATTGCACGGAAGGCGATGGATTTGGCTATTGAGAAAGCCAAACAAGCTGATGTCTGCTGTGTGAGTTTCCTGCGTACCGGGCATATCGGCCGGCTGGGAGAGTATGCAGAGGTTGCTGCGCGAGCGGGGTGCATTGGCATCATCACGGTCGGTTACAGCGGGATAGACAAGGGGTTTGTCGCGCCTTTCGGGGGTGCAAGGGGTGCGCTTGAGACCAACCCGATTGCCGTAGGTGTTCCGACCGGTGATGATACGCCGTTCATCATTGATTTTGCTACAAGCGTGATTGCCGGCGCAAAAATTGAATTTGCGGACAGTAAAGGCGAAGATCTTCCCGAAGGGTGCATTGTTGATAAACACGGGAATCCAACCGTCAAATCGGCGGATTATTGGGATGGCGGAGCGCTGCTTCCGTTTGGCGGGCACAAGGGTTATGCACTTTCACTGCTGACTTGTCTGCTTGGCTTCCAGCATGGAGACTTCGATGCCGAGGAGGACTACGTCGGCGGTATATTCATGCAGGTGATTAACATAAATGCTTTTGCGCCTGTGGAAGCGTACCAGCGGAATGTTCGTGAATTCCTGGACAATATCAAGGCATCGCCGCCGGCACCCGGTTTTGACGAGGTCCTGGTACCCGGTGATTTTGAGCGCCGTTCGCGTCAGCACCGCTTGGCTAACGGCATTGATGTACCGGACGCCATCTACTACAAACGTACTCGAGAATGGGCGGATAAGTTGGGTGTTACTCTGGGTGAGGAAGTGGTCGAAGCCGCCGATGTAGATCGATATCTTGTATCGTGAACGTGATAGGCAACTTGTAACGCGCATAGTGTAAATTTCACTACAGATTGGGCATTATTCCTTGTTTCTAGTGTAAATCCAGCATGATGTTCGTAAAGTCCGTTCCTACTCCGCTGTGCGAGTCGATTTGCTGCGCGAAACTCAAATCATCCTAGGCTAATGGGTACTTAATTATCAAGCGGATTTCATACTACCTACCACTGTTAATGCCTCTATAATTGCGCGTTAGCTACCCGTTTTGCGGCAGAAATGCTCGGTCAGAGTAGGAGCGGAAGCTGTGGAAAAAAATCATTGCTTTCAAGCCAGCTATCTTCACGCGATTACCCGGCGATTGTTGACGGCAGCAGGCACGCTGCGTCACGTTGCTGAGGTCGTGGCAGAGGTTCTGGTCAACGCCAACCTTTCAGGACATGACTCACACGGTGTGCTCCGTGTGCCCCACTATTTGTCCGATATTTCAAAAGGCATAATCCATCCCGCTTCGGAACCAAAGGTAGTCAAAGAGACTACCAACACCCTTTTTATTGATGGGCAGTGGGGTTTTGGACACTACACTGCCAGAAAAGCAACGAAGCTGGCAATTGAGAAATCAAGGGAAACCGGTGTCTGTTGTGTAGGATTTGTTGGCACCGGACATATCGGGCGGTTGGGGGAATATGTAGAAATTGCGGCACATTCGGGATGCATCGGTATCATTACCTATGGCAGAGGCGAACTGGTAGGCAAAAAGATTGTGCCTTTTGGCGGCGCAAGGGGCATGTTGGGAACCAACCCGATTGCGGTAGGGGTCCCAACCGGTGATGACGTGCCCTTCATCATTGATTTCGCCACAGCGAAGATTGCCGGGGGCAAAATCATGGTCGCCGAAAGCAAAAACTCCGATCTACCGGAGGGTTGCATAATTGATAAACATGGCAACCCAAGCGTCAAAACGGAGGACTATTATGACGGCGGATTCCTACTGCCGTTCGGCGGACATAAGGGCTACGCGCTCTCGCTCCTAATTTGCCTGCTTGGAGGATTGTCTGAAGGCTTCAACGCTGAGCGGGGAGCAATGGGCGGTACGTTTATGCAAGTAATTGACCCGACCGCTTTTGCACCGTTGAAGGTCTACCAGCAGCGTGTTCGCGGGTTTCTAAACGACATCAAGAAAACGCCGCCGGCACGCGGCTTTGATGAAGTATTGGTGCCTGGAGATTTTGAATACAATTCGCGGGTTGAACGGCTAGTTCAGGGAGTTGAAGTGCCGCACACCATCTTTCGGCAGATTCAGGGATGGGCAGAGAAGTTGGATGTCTCTCTAAGCGGCGATGTAGTCGAAGCCGCAGACGCCCGGCGGTATCAGATTCAACAATGAGAACGGTTTATTTGCGAGAATCGGAAGATGAATGGATCAATTCATAAACAATCGAAAATGAAGAGATTTGAATTTGTTTGTATTCACAATCATGCTTCGCGATGCTTATACATCAAATACCATCATTCGGTGGCAGACATCCTCCTGCGACCGGCCTGACTTTAAAGCTCTTTCCTTAGCCTGGCGAATGGGGGCATGGTCGTCCACTATAAGTTGCAGGAGTTTGTTGCGGAAGCCGAGTCGCGCATAGGTAGTCCAAGGCAGCGCCCCTTCATGATTAGCGGCTACCGGGATACCGCTGGGAACTCCCGAGCCGACAACAACCGCACAGCCGTGGTTTGTTGCCCATCTGATAGATTCTTGGCACATCGCCGTGCCAATTCCACGACCGCGATACTCTGGCGCTTCCGTGTCGAAACCATCGCGTTTTGAAATGAACAATTCGTGGACCGCGTTTTCCACCTCCTTCCGGCTCAGATAGACGGCGTCGAACAAGTTGAGTTTTTCATGGATCCGATCGACATCCCATTCGGACTGTTGAGCAAACCGATGGACCAATTCCAAAACCTCTTCTTGGGCGGTCTGCAGTGTTCGTCCCACATGGAAACATGCATGGCACCAAGCGGGGAGCTGTAGATGGACTTCACTTTTCTGAACACTCTCCGTCCACCACGGCCGATTCCATCTGGGCCAGTTGGAGACGAGATCGTCGGGGCAATCAATCCGGTAGCAGTGAAGCTGTGCGATACACCGATTCCCGTCCCATGCAGCCATGCCGATAGTTTCTTGCGATATGAAGAGTTTTGCTAACGCATCGCGATCCGGCCAACAACGCAGTGGGACACGGTCAATCTCATCTGGCGTTATGGGACGTACGGTGAAATCCATTTTTTCCTATTCCAGTGTCAAACGAGAACTCCGTGCGCAGCATAGCGCCATCCTCTAACTGGATTTTCCGAGTATGTGTTTCCCCAATTTTCAATCCCATAGCTCGATTAGGCTGCCTCGTTTATCTGTAGCAAATAGCTCTTCATTATACGCAAATAGTGCCGGAGTTCCCCCGGTGTGCAAGAAAATCACCGTTTCATCGGAAGTAATCTTGCCCTTTCTAACATGGTCAATTAAGCCGGCAAAGGCTTTGCTGGTGTACACCGGATCCAGAAAGATGCCCTCGGTCCGCGCGGCCAATTTCAAGGCGTCAATGCATTCGGAGGAGACTACGCCGTATGCCTCCCCGACGTAATCGTCTGAGTTTTCTACCTCATCATCGGCGATTTGAAGGTTTAAATTTAGAATCTTCGCGGCATCATTTGCGGCATTTCGGATTCGCTCGACCCGATCATCCCAACGAATCGGCGTGATTCCCACGGGTTTCAATTTCGTTCCTAACGCTTTTGATCCGAGGATTAACCCCGCTTGGGTTCCGCCGGTTGATCCTGCATAAATCCAGTCTGCCTCAATTCCTAATTCCTGCTGTTGCGCATGAATTTCAGTGACACACCACGCAAATGCCACAGCCGCCAGGGCAGTCGATCGGGGGTGTGCAATGACGTATGGCTTGAGACCCGCTGCTTCCAGTTGCTCCGCCGTGGCGTATTTGATCGCATCCAATTCCGGACCGAGAGGGGGATCGACGAGTTCAACGTCCGCGCCGGCGAGGTAATCCAAGAGTAGATTTCCTTGCAGCGTGCTTTTCTGCCCTCGTGACAACCGCAGGTAACACTTCAATCCCAATCGAGCGGCGGCAGCGGCAGTTTGGCGGCAGTGGTTCGATTGTGACGCTGCACCGTGAACGATGGTATCTGCACCGCGATGGACTGCTTCGCCAATTGTGAAAGTCAACTGTCGGACCTTGTTTCCTCCAAACGCAAGCCCTGAACAATCTTCCCGTTTCATAAAAATGCGAGGCCCGCCCAATGCCTCGGATAAGCGGGGGCATTCTTCTAGGGGTGTTGGGAAGTGACCAATGTCCACTTGAGGAACCAGTTCAATACTTCGACAAAGTTCCTCCCGGGTCACAATGTCATTCATATGTACTCCTTGCGAAATCGTAAAATGGATTGATGCCGTTGAATTGAAACGTTGACATCCGGAACTCCGTGAAGATTGAAATTTCCGCCATCTGCCGCGCTAGGGGGGTGCGGTAGAAATTTACTGATGTTTCCGGATCCGTTAATACAAAAGTTGTTGAACGTGTAACTCGCTGGTGTCAAATTGCATCCACTCTCCGATTACCGGATTGTCATTGCGCGGCGAGCAATTCCTTTAGTAAGTTTTCCAACTCCTCATTCCCGGCCGCGAGCTCAAGAGCACGTTTTACTTTTGTTTCGCGGTCTACATCTGAGGTACTGGCCGGTTCCCAGAGAACTTCTACGTTTCTAGGGTTTAACCTGTCATAATTGACCTTAACCAGGGACATCGGATAATCGTCCGGAATGAGTATAATCCAATCAACCGTTTCGCCCCGATCCGAGTATCGACGATCGGTTTTCAAACGTCGATCCTGATACGGCACGTTTCGTTTTACCCACTGTTTGCGGTTGAATTGATCGGTCTCAAAATTACCGACCTCCAACCAACTGCGCCCAGCGCCGTTCGGTTTAGTGGTAACAACTACCTGTTGCACGGTTTCGTTTCTCCCTAAGATTGTCTTCCCCTTTGGGGTTGGTATTAAACGACTACCTTCGCCGCGATTGAATTTAAACTCTTGCACCCAGTAGTTGGCGGTTTCCAAGGGAAACATGTTTTGCCAACTCCGTCCAAGCGATTCTTAAACCGGTATTCGTGTTAACGGTTTTCAACATTGGCGCAGATGAAATTGTATCATACTGCATTTTTGCCGATTCTACCTTGTTTTGTCAAGGCATTTTTAAATTCATCATTAAGCTTCGTCTTTGGAAAGTCGAGGATTGATGGAATTGAAAAGCGTTGAGTCATTTGGGTCATCATCCATAAACGAAATTGCGCGGACAGTTTGAACACGCGGTTGGCAGAGCCGCCGATTACGGTTCTAAACAGGGTTCAATCTAGGTACTCACGCCTGTAACTTGCAAATATATTGAGGATGTGTTAAGCTATCTTTCTGAAATGTGAAAATGCAACTGTTGCGGCGAACGCTCTAAAATAAAAATTGTTAGGACTAACGCAGTTGTACAATGAGAGTGATGAGGTGCAAAATACCCCACCTGCGGCGAGAGTTGCTGAAAAATCGAATTGTGCTCACCCGAAAATCGAAAATATGCCAAAGGACTTACTAACAATAGCTCAATTCGGAATTAATTTGTGTTTTTCTAATTAAATTCCAGTTTTTTTTGAATCCAATTGAAAACTCTAAGCGTTATGTTACGTTATAGTGAAAATATATATTTCTCAAAATGACTAGCGCGATACGCCAATCCGGTTTGTAACGGCATTATGTTTTTCAAGCAGAATTGAGGATTTTACCAGTGCGAGTCGGCATGAGATATGGTCGAGGAACTTTGCAAGTTGAAATTCCTGACCAAAATTTGGCAGGGGTTTTAACTGTCCAACAGTCCGCACCGCTTGCCGATGCAGAACAATCAATTTGGGAAGCGCTTGAGTCGCCGATTGATTCAGCGCCATTGAGCGAATTAGCGGCGAATCGCACCTCCGCTTGTGTGGTTATTTCGGATGTAACACGCCCGGTTCCCAATCAATTGATTCTTCCGCCTATCCTGCAAACTCTGGAACTACAACGCATCCCGCGTGAAAAAATTACAATTTTAATTGCGACAGGCATCCATCGCCCCAATGAAGGGAAAGAGCTGGAGGAGATGGTTGGGTGCGATATCTTAAATACCTACCGGATTGTTAATCATCTTGCTCTAGAACCCCAAACACACAAATACCTCGGTTTAACACGGAATGGCACACCCGTTCATATTGATAAAACCTATTTGGAATCCGATCTCAAGATTACAACCTCTCTGATTGAACCGCATTTGATGGCAGGATATTCTGGTGGACGCAAGGCGGTCTGTCCAGGTTTAGTTTCGGTCGAAACGATCAAAACTATGCACGGTCCGAAAATCCTTGAGCATCCAAAAGCATCTGTTGGCGTGATGGCGGACAATCCATTTCATATCGAAGCCACAGAAATTGCCCTGATGGCGGGTGTCGATTTCAGTGTCAATGTAGCGATTGATAGTCGGCGAAGTTTAACCGGCGTATTTGCCGGCGATTTGGTTAAAGCACACCTAGCCGGTGCCAAATTCGTTGAGAAACAAGTGAAAGCTACGCTGCCGCGTCCAGTAGACGCGGTAGTCGTGTCGGGTGCCGGTTATCCACTAGACGCGACATTTTATCAAGGGATTAAGGGCGTGTTGGCTGCCGCGGAGATTGTCAAGCCCGATGGAAGCATAATTCTTGTGGCTGAATGCAGTCAGGGTATCGGTAGTGAATCCTTTACGGACCTCATCCTGAAAACCCAGGACCTTGAACAGTTTGTTCAAGGTATTTTCAACTCGGCGAACTTTATCATCGATCAGTGGCAGCTTGAAGAACTGGCAAAGGCCGTAAGAAAAGCTGCAATTTATTGTTATGCCGGCGGGATTCCACACAATCAAATGGAAAACCTCTTTGTGCGTCCGGTAGCAACCCTTGAAGAAGGAATTGAGCTCATACTTTCAAAACACGGGTCGGACGCTAAAATTGCGGCGATACCAGACGGTCCCTACGTTTTGGCAACAGTTGAAAAGATGTCTTAAATAGGGCGTAAGTATACCTTACCCCGTTAATTGGCGATTTTTTGCACAGGGAGACTACCAGTGAAGAACGTGTCACACCCAATTGTCGAACTAAAAGGATTCCGTGACAGCTTACGGTTAATCATTGCACCAGATGCATCTATAGAGCAGGTAGAACTCGCGATAAAGAAGCGGATGGCAAACTTGGGGTATTCCCTTGCTGGAACAACGATGAACATTGATATTCGAAACGAAACCCTGAGTGATGAAGAGATGAATCGCGTCAAAATGCTGCTGCATGAGACCTACGGTTTAGAAGTTGAACGGCTTTTGGATGGAATGGGCCGTGAAAATGAACCGGCGGACAATGAGATACATGAGACAGTCGCAGATTGGGCAAATGAACCGACGCCGAATCGAAAGATTAGGGGCGCCCCTGCGCTCCATCGCGAAGAAAATGTCATCAAGAATAACTTTTTGCCGAAAATAGAGGAAGTTCGGTATATCCGGCACACCTTGCGATCCGGGCAGGTTGAACGCTTCTTAGAGGGGAACATGATTGTTTTAGGCGATGTAAACCCCGGAGCGGAAGTGATAGCGACTGGCGACATCATCGTGCTTGGAGTATTGCGCGGTGTTGCTCATGCGGGAGCGCTCGGTGATACCTCATCGGTAATAATCGCTTTAAATCTGGTACCGACCCAATTAAGAATTGGGCAATTCATTACACGCCCGCCGAGTGGACGGCAAGCGTCGCGTCAGAAAGTGGAAATTGCCCGGATTCGCGAAAAGGCCATCATCGTTGAGGATTACAGTGGACTGTAATCTGCATGAATACATCCAATTTTTAGGTGGAATTTAATTTCCTCGAGCAACTAATGAGAATAATTGAATGAAAGGATGGTAAAACCCATGGGGAAAGTAATTGTGGTTACCTCCGGCAAAGGTGGGGTTGGCAAAAGTACTTCCACGGCAAATCTAGGAACTGCTTTGGCCTTACTGAACCAAAGGGTCGTTGTTGTTGATGCGGACATTGGGTTAAGAAACCTCGATGTCATTATGGGATTGGAAAGCCGTGTGGTTTACACCTCAATGGATGTGATTGAGGGTACTTGCGATCTCGACAAAGCGCTTGTCAAGGATCGGCGCACGAAGGATTTACACCTCCTAGCTGCTTCTCAGAAGAATAATAAAAATGATATTCAACCCGAACAGATGAAAAAGATTTGTCTTGAGTTGAAAGAAGAGTACGATTATGTTCTTGTTGATTCGCCTGCCGGGATTGAACAGGGGTTTCGTAACGCGGCAGCAGGTGCTGATGTAGCAATAATCGTAACAACACCGGAAGTTGCGTCAGTCAGAGATGCCGATCGAATCATCGGATTGTTGATGAACATGGAAATAGATGACATGGGGTTGATTATCAACCGCCTTGCGCCTAAAATGGTCGAATCGGGTGATATGATGAATCCGGATGACATAATTGATATTTTATCAATTAATTTCATTGGCGTCGTTCCGGAGGATAAAGAAATTGTCATCTCGACCAACCGAGGATTACCCACGACCTACAACCACCAATCGTCAGCCGGACAAGCCTACAGGCGCATAGCACGGCGGATCGATGGAGAAGACATACCGATTCCAGAGTTTAAACCCGGTAGTTGGTTGGGAAACTTGTTCAAATTCAATTCGTTCAAGTGAGTTCAAAAGGGGTATAAGGTATGCTTAAGCAATTGGTGAGACTATTGCGTCGAAACCAGAAAAGCAAAGATGTTGCCAAGAGCCGCCTACAATTAATCTTGGTTCAAGATCGGATTGGCATTGATGAACAACTTATGCAAGCCTTGCAGACGGACATGACAGCGCTATTGTCAAGATATTTTGAACTTGAACAAGACGGAATTGAGATGGAGATGCAACGGGAGGGGCAGTCGATGGCGCTCGTTGCAAATATTCCGGTCTCCAGTCTAAAAATTCGCCGCCCTCTACAGGCTTGAGTATGGACAAGTTGTATTATGTTCCAACTGCCTCGGGTAGTACGAGTTGTTCAACCGCCTTCGCGACGCCGTCGTTTTGATTAGTTTCTGTAATGTAGTCCGCGCACGCTTTTATCTCGTCCACAGAATTGCCCATCGCAATACGAAATCCCGCGGCCTTCATCATGCTTTCATCGTTGTAGCCATCGCCGATAGCAACAACGAGTTTCATGGGGACATTGATTTGAGCCGCAAGTGTTTTTAATGCCCGTCCCTTTGACACATGAGGATTCATAAACTCAATATATTCAACCTGTGTTCGTGTAACGTACAGACGTTCTCCAAAGCGTTCTTCAAATTCAATCCGAAGGTGTTTAATTCTTTCCGGTGTATCTATTACCTGCATCTTGGTGGGGGTTTCCCCGTACAATTGATGGATATTGCCAAGAACCGTAGCCGCCACCCCCGTTCTTTCCTCGTAGAGTTGACTCCACTGATTGCGCGTTTTAACATACAACCTATCGTTTAAGCAAAAATTGAAATGCAACCGCCGAGTATCGCAATATTCAACAAGTTCAGTTGCAATTTTCGCAGGAATAGGGCTGTGATGAAGAACCTTTTCAGTTGTGGCATGTTTAACCATCCCGCCGTTGTATGAAATAATCGGATTCTCTAACCCAATCTGATTACTGATTGGCAAGATTGATTGGTGCATCCTACCTGAGACAAGCACCACGATAACTCCTTGCGCCGTTAAAGCCCGAAGTGCTCTACAGTTCCGCTCGGAAATAATGTAATCGTCGTTTAGTAGCGTTCCGTCCAAATCCACAGCAACTAAACTACATGGAATTCTTTCCATTTTTTGTATCCCTTTTGTTTCCCCCATATCTGTCCGCAATCCTCTAACACGCCCCGCTCCCACTAAATAATTTAGCGTTAAATTTCAATCGTAACGGGCGTTTTTCATGCACACCAATCGAATACCCTAGTGGCAATCAGCGGATTGCTTTGCCCGTATACCGGTCGAAAAGGTGGGTGTGTTGCTCGTCAAAATCCAGCCAAACAGATTGTCCGGTTTCTACTTGAAATGCGGGATGAGTGCGTGCTCTAAATATTATCAAATTGCCCGTTTCTGAATTCTCACCGAGGAAAGTATCAACAATATTGGCTGACCCTAGGGATTCTACAAGATGTACCGATGCCTGAATTCTTCCATTGATTGGCTCTTTGGATACAACAATGTGTTCAGGACGGACACCGAAAACCAGTTTGTTGTTTGCGGCTTCGCGCTGAACTCGTGCCATCTGTTTGCCGGATATCGGTAATCCGATATCGGTGTGGGTTAATTGCAAGATAAATTCTCCGCCTTGCGATTGAATCTCTCCATCAATCAAATTCATTGATGGGCTTCCCATGAATTCAGCGACAAACAAGCTTTTCGGCTGGTTGTAAACTTCCTGTGGAGCGCCAAGCTGTTGTAACACGCCCTCGTGCATGACGGCGATTCGATCTGCCATTGACATGGCTTCGACCTGATCGTGAGTGACGAAGACCGTCGTTGTTCCGATTTCACGCTGTAGGTGCTTGAGTTCTGAACGCGTGTCGACCCGAAGCTTCGCATCGAGGTTTGCCATGGGTTCATCCATCAAAAACGCTCTCGGACGACGTACCATCGCTCTGCCAAGTGCGACTCGCTGCATTTCGCCGCCGCTCAAATTTCCCGGCTTCCGGTTTAGAAGGTGCTCAATTTGCAAGGTCAATGCGACCTCTCCTACCCTGCTCTGAATTTCGGGTTTGGGCACTTTTACCGCTTTGAGCGGGAATGCGATGTTATCATAGGCGGTCAGGTGTGGATAAAGCGCGTAAAATTGAAATACAAAAGCGATGTCTCGATCCGCTGGCTGCAGATGATTTACCTGTCTCCCATCAATGAAAATAGCGCCTTCATCCGAACGATCCAGTCCGGCAATTACTCTAAGTGTTGTTGTCTTGCCGCACCCGGAAGGTCCCAGTAAAAAGAAAAATTCCCCATCATGGATTTCGACGGTTAAATCATTGACGGCAACGACGTTGCCAAAGCGTTTTGTGATATGTTCAAGATCGATTTTTGCCATGAAGAACAGTGCGGCGTCACGAAAATGCGGGTATACAGCTTGGGTTGGGATTTCCCTGCGGGAGATGAACAGCTACATTTTAACATAGCATAGCCGTAATTGAAAACAGAATTTCGAAATGGTAGGACGGATTATCCCAACCGGTCCGAATCGGCGGCTTCATTTGTTGTTTGGGGAATTCATTCGCTAGTATTCTGCCAAGCCGGTGAATGCGCGAGTCCGGTCAACGGTTGAGGAAAACGGAGGAAACGCAACAGGGGAGGAAGCGAAGCGTGGAGTAAGGGCAAGTGTGCGCAGAATTTAAAACTGCCAATTGTTAATCATCAGGTGCATCACGACGCCCGAGATTAATGGCATTGCCACGTTATCATCCAATCCAAGCGGGAAGAGTTCAATCAGTGTCGCCACGGCAGCTCCAGTGAGCGCGATAATCGGATGGATTTTCATCAATAGTGCAATCAATGCGCACACCGCGAAACACGCGAGACTACCCTCTAAGCTTTTTTGCGAAATAAGCTTCGTTCGTCCCCATTGTTTGCCGATTATGGCTGCAAACAAATCCCCTAAAATGAGAAAACAGATGCAAACGATAGCAAGCGTTTTATCGAAAACAAATACGCAAACAAACGAGCCAATAAGGTAGTATGTCGCGCCGGTAATCCCTCCTTTTCGTTCTTGAGGGCGTAACATTGGGGAAAATATCCGGACGAATAAATCGAGAAACGACGGCGACAGCCATTTCAACAGCTCAATCAGCAGCGCAATGAGAGTAAGAATGCCGACAATGCCGATTATTGTACGTTGTTCGGTGAAGGAATAGACAATAGGGACGATTAGTCCAATCAGGTGAATGCCCTTGCGTTGTAGTTCCTGCGCCATTTATGGTCACCTTTTCCGCTAAAGATCGCTGACTTTAAAATCATGAATGCGCAAGAATTATGCCAATAACCATAATTCGGGGATTGTCAATTTCATTCCATGTTCAAAGGGGATGGTTTTGCGCTTTAGGAATGGCGTTATTTTTCGTACCGTTACCAATGGCAAACACTATGCGTGATGGATACGGGCGCCCTTCACGGTATCAATTGGGTAGGCTCCTGTTTATACTCCTAACGTATGAAGTTGGTTTTTCATGCATGACCTCCGATTGCCGATGAGAGTTGAATTCATGGTGCAAAATTTTCATAATTGTGCAATTTTTGCATGCCTCTGGGGAGTAGTAGTCATTCGTTAATCACGTAAGCGTGGCTAAAATAACGCGGTATTCGCAACCCTCGCATTTTTACGGTAAGGTGTCAAATTAAATGGATTTGTTAAGATTGTGAAGGCTTATTGGTAGGGATATGGTTTCGAGAAGCCATTGGGCATTGGAAAGGCGAGGCCATGCGTTTTTTGGGCTAGCATTGATTGAAAATCGCTGCCCTCATCGGTGATGCCGATGACGAAAGCCCGAACGCCCAAGGATTGGCAGATTTCAATCGCTTGTTGTGGGGAATGGTTACCTGTGCTGGGTTCATCTGTAAAAGCCAAAAGAGCACGCCTCGCATCGGAACGAAAGCGAATCTGGGGTAACCCCTCTACGATGGCGTCGATAAAATGTTCATCGCCTCCAAAGGGAAGATTCGTAAGTCTTTTTATCAACCCTTCGCTAATCGGCATATGCGTGACAACCGTTCCATCAATTGATTTGATAGCGTCCTTTGCTTCCGCAAAACGAATCAACCCGATCCGATAGTCAATCGGCCAGAGTTCCAGTTTGCCGAGAAATTCACTAATGCTGAGCATAACTGCTTCCGATTTTCCACCCATACTGCGACTGTAATCAAGCATAATAACGATATCTACCTTTGCGCGATTTGCTTTCGGCGCCGCCCTTTTTGCAGGAACATTTGTCGGCGGCGTTCCCTTTGCATTCGCTTGGAACTTCAGCGCATCCGGCAACACCGGGAACCCATCCTCACTTTGGGGAGAGGGTTGTGCACGTGCCTCAGGGTTGGAACCAACAACGCCTCGAGCAATCTCTTTTGCAATTTTTCGCACACTGCTGAGTAGCTTTTCATTGGAATGGTGTGACGCCGGCAAACCGCCGGGTTGAGTAACTCCGCCCGGAATCTCTTGCCAGAGCCCGTCCGTTGCTTTCGCAAGGCGTTGTTGAAATGAGTCGGTGTGCCCCAGAACGTTAATGTGAATGTCTTGTGATGTGTAATTGTATAACACCTTCTCACGCATCTCTTTGATTGCACCGGCTTTTCGCAAACTCGTGGTGGCAGGTTCATCTGTCACCAACACCAAATGTTTGTCAGCGTCTTCATGAAATTGAATAAAACTCAAGGTTGACATCAATGCGTCGAGCGCGCGTTCGTCGCCGCTAAGCGGAAGGTTCTTCATTCGGCGGCGCAGCATCGCTACATCCGGCAAAAGCGGATTTGTTTTTACGACCTGTGCTCCCTGTTTCACACTGAATTCTAGCATACCAAGATGATATTCGAGATTTATGTCGGTGTATGCGTCCGTCATAGCAAAGAGATGATCTGCAACCTGCTGAATGTTATCCCGCATACTTGCGCTGGTGTCAAGCACAAACACGACATTGACCTTATCTTTTTGCCGTGTATTGATGACATGCTCTGCGATTTCGCGCAGCGCTTCTGCGAAAGGATTTTCGTCTGGTACTATGCCGCCTCCGCCGGAGCGGCTTCCGATCGGACCTACATCTGCCGTGCCTGTCGATTCAAACATATCAAGGCCGCCGGAGCCATTTCCTTGAACGCGCTGGCGGAAACTTTTTACGCCGTCCCCATCATCAGGTAGGGCGAGGGTTGAAACCGAAGGGATACTGACTTCGCGGCTATTGAGTTGCTGCGTTGCTGTCATGACATCGGGCAATCTGTCTTGAGGGTTGCTCTGATTGACTGATGCGCTGTGCTGTAAAACGCGATCTGATAGATTTAAGGTTTCGTTAATAGGATGTTGGGTAGCCTGCAACTTGACGGTTTGCGGTTGGTCTGGCACCGGTGCATGGTCTTGACGCGGGACAAAAAGGCGTGGTAAGGGTTTAAGCACCTTTCGACGCGGCTTTGGCAAGTTTTCTTCATCGACGAATTCTACGGCAACTGCGTCCTTCAAATCTTCTTCCTGCTGGCGATAAATTACAATTGTCCATGCGATGAGTAGACAAAGATGAATTGCCAAAGAGATGAGAAGTGCACGAGAGGATCGCGCTTTGTTTAATCGTTCTATCATCGTTCGATTCCTTCGTCGACGTAAATGGATCTTGGTGCACTTGCTTTTGTAAGACGATGAGAAAGACAGATTGTTTATTGAATAGCGTCTCGCTTAAATCATTAAATCTGTTGAAATTTTCCGGATCTGATGGTATCCTCTTGGCGCACGAAATCGGGTTTAATGCCGATTCGCAACTCATTACCCAAACCCTAGCCTGCCAGATTTAGCACACAATCATATCCAATTCGGATAAGGGAATCTCAAATGCGCGCAATTTCAGAGCCTGAAACATACTTAGCCAACCAAATTGCCAGTGAGGAAAAGATTCAGGAATGGGTTGAAAAGTTCCACCGAAACGGATTTTTGTTTATTGAGAATGTATTGCCGCCAGAGTGGTGCGCCGAGTTGCGCAAAGATTTAGACTGGGCGCTGCAAGAAAACCCGGACGGCCTTAACATCACTAGCGAGACAATCCAACTGTGCCACCGGATGTTCGAACACAGTCAAGCCAATCTCAGGTTGTTCGATCTTGAGCCCATTGTTAGTTTTGCCGAGGCGCTTGTTGCTGCCAACTGTCACGTCATCCACAATAATTCTTTTCGATGCCTTCCGGGGGGCGGTATTACGAACTGGCATCAGGACGACGCTCCCCACTATGTTGTCAATGACGGTGAGCCGCCAACGAACGTGCACCTGCCAGTCCTTTTTTTTACGGCAAATTACTATTTGACTGATGTTACCGCAAAAGAATACGGCGGCACAGAGGTAATTCCAGGTTCCCATCTGCTTGGCGCCCAGCTGCCTGCCGCGTTGGAAGGCACGGAATGGGAAAGTCGGATTCACTACAATCTAGGAGCAGCTGGCAGCGTAGTGATGTTCAACAACCAAGTTTGCCATCGCGGGGGGCCAAATCAAAGTGAACGGACACGCTACATCACACAGGTTACTTATGCCCGGCGAATGATTGGACACAAATATTACCCGTTTATGAATTACACCATGCCTGAGCATATCTACTCAGATGCAAATCCACGGCTGCGCCGTCTCCTCGGTTTCCTTGAGCGCGGGGCATATGGTTGATGAATGATCGATATGAAAGCAGTCGTTTTTCACGAACAGGGCGGCATAGACAAACTTCTTTATGAAGATGTTCCTGTTCCGGTCATCGCCCCATCAGAAGTATTGGTTGAAGTCAAAGCATGCGCGGTGAATTACCTCGACATATCCGTGCGCCGCGATCGTCCGGAGGTTCAGCCGTTCCCGCACATTCTTGGATCGGACATTGCCGGCGACGTGGTCGAGGTAGGTGCGAACGTCCGCAATGTTGCTGTCGGCGATCGTGTTGTTTTGTCTCCATGCATCTCTTGCGGCGAGTGCAGCGATTGTCTCAACGGCGACGAGAATATGTGTGACTTCCAAGAAATTTTGGGTTTTCAATCCAATGGCGGCTATGCAGAATATGTCAAATCCCCCGCCAAAAATGTGATTCCAATCTCATCAGAGCTCTCCTACTCGCACGCTTCCGCAATTCCAACGGCTTACCTTACCGCATGGCACATGCTAATCAGTCGGGCGAAGATTCGACCCGGTGAAAGCGTACTTATTCTGTCCGCCGGAAGCGGCGTTGGCAGCGCAGCGCTGCAAATTTCCAAGTTGTGCGGCGCTGCCGTTATTGCTACAGCCAGCACGGATGAAAAGCTCGAGCGCGCGCGGCAGATGGGAGCAGATTTTACGATTAACTATACACAAACCGATTTCAGTAAAGCCGTCCGGGAAATGACAGATAATCGAGGTGTTGACATTGTATTTGAGCATGTTGGATCGGCGACATGGGAGGAGAGTATGGCGAGCCTTGCGAAAAATGGGCGGCTTGTTACGTGCGGCGTTACGACGGGAAATATCGCACGCATTAATATTCGCAAGATTTATCAGCGGCAATTGACCATTCTTGGATCGGCGTTAGGTTCAACATCTGAACTGCGCACAATCATTCGTCTTGCGGAGGGCGGAAAGTTATCTCCTATTGTCGACCGCGTGTTGCCGTTACAAGCGGCAGCAGAGGCGCATCGTCTCCTTGAAAATAGAGAAAATTTCGGAAAAATCTGTCTGTGTCCTAATCTTGAAAGCACCTGAATTTGCGTGACTTAATTTGCGAGATTGTTTTGGGTGAGGCGGACAATGGGCATCGGCTATGGAGCGCGGAGCGTATAACTACACACTCCATAGCCGATGTAGCACTAGACCCACCGCCCGCTATATTGAAGGTGACGGGCAACGGAATAGGCTATTGCCTTGAACAACACAGGGCTTGAACGTGCAAACGCATCCAAGTCAATCCTGTGTGTCTTTGCTAGTTCACCGCCTATTGTTTGCACCGTTGCCCATCACTGATATACAACGCCACTGCCCGTCATAAGAGGGTATTATCGATTGGCGAGTTGCTGGGCAGCAGTTCTATGCGGGATTTTCCCGGCAAGGTAATCTTCAAGTTTGTCGAAACGTTTGTCAATGGCATCAAAACGGTGATTCATTTCAGAACGCAAATCTGATATTTGATTCGCTAAAGTGTTTTCTGTAGTTTCGAGTTGCTTTGCAAGGTCATCAATTGTCATTGAACAAACCCTCCTTTATTTATTGTTGTGCGTAACTGAACGGGAGTCAAGAAATAAAGGTTTCAGACTATTGTAACCATTCAACGGAGATCTTGAACGAACAACCCTTCAACACGCGCCTTGTCTGTTCATCGCCGTTGTCCCAAACAATTTTCAGTTGTACGTACTTGGCTCTTTGTATAGCTTTATCGTACCGTGAAACTCGAAGGTAATTCCAGCCGGCGTGTACGACTCCGGCCATCAGCATGAAGAAAAACGGTTTTATAAGATCATGGGCGACAAAAAGGCTATCGAGTAAACACGGGAGTAGGATGTAGAGAAGGAGACTAACGACGCCTACTGCTCTGTCGTAACATTTGTCTCGTTCGCGTTATTGAATTTACGAAGAGGATCGCCAATCTCCATTAGTCTTTGGTATTCGGCTACAAAACTCTCATTGAGTTCTCGTTGTGCTTCAATCATTGCGCAAATCTCTGAGTCAGCCATCTCAAATGCTCCAATGTGCATAATTTGTGCATTAATTGTGGAACTGTTTAACCTCCTTTAACGTTAGGGTATAAAAAGGAGGTGATAAACGATGGTTACGTTGGATAGTTTAGCAACTACACTAGAGACATCAGTAAAGCGAATCGAGAGACGGTTAGATCAGTCGGAGCAGCGGTTTGATAAACTCGAAGCCAAGATTGATACTGTTGATGAAAAGGTTGGTTGGCGTCAGAATCATGAGTTCGAGCAGGTACGAATGCAACACAAAAACGCAGCAGAATTGTACCATTGCGTTTCATTTTGCTCCGATAGTATGAATATCAGAACTTCCCCCGCCCAACAGACGTGTTTCCCTCTGCATCAGTAGCCTGAATTGTTATGGTGTGTTCACCGGCCGGCAGTGTCTCCGTTTGAATCATAAGTTCTTCCCGTTTGGAATCAAAGATTCCATCCGCCGGAAACATGACCTTCCAATGTTCATCGTTGTCGATTTTATAAACCGCCTTTTGAATATAACTCATCGCGTCCTCAACCGAACAAACGATTTGAAATGTATCATCTCCATTGGCGGTCGCAGCGATATTGCCTACTGCTGGCTGTGTATTATCAATGTCAAAGGGATCGCTGATTTTCTCAGAAATTTTTGCTAAGTTAGGCGGGTTGCTTAGCTTGTCCGTCGCTTGAATTTTCAGGGTGTAGCGTCCATCGGGCATTGATGTCGTATCCCAAGTGTAGTTGGGCTGATCCAGTTTCTTTTTGAGAAGTTTCCAATTAGTCTCATCAATGCTTTTGTAGTAAATGGTGAACTGCAGGGTATCATTGTTCGCGTCTTCTACTTTCCATGACGCCCGCCGTTTGCCATTGTTGCTTTCAGCTTGGCTTTGGGCTCTGTTTTCTCCCGGTGGACTTACATCAGGGGGTCTGCCGGAGCCTTTGGGTTTATCACCGCGATTAATTTCAACTGAAGTAAATCGAGGTTCGACATTTGATTGGACAGATGCAACAGCTACTCTTTTTAGGATTGGAGTCGTTGACGGAGCGCTCGTCGTAAGTGTTGCACGCCATTGGATGTATCGTGCTGTTGGACTTGTAATCTGAGAACCTTCCGGTATTGTCAGTTCGCTTGACCAATTGCTCCAAGTGTTATCCGGCTTTCCGGTATTGCCAGTACGCGTAGCGAACGATATTGAAGTACCTTCCGCCGAAAGTCCTTCCCACGATAATTTCCCCCACCGCGAAATGAGTCGCGTATCATGAGCTACAGATTCAAGCGTTCCCGATGAATTGCGATCGACTTTCAGTTCAAAGAATTTACCGGGGTTGCCTGTTCCTAAGGTAAGTTTGCTATCTTTTCCTTGGTGCATCGCAAGAATCTGACTTGCATCGCATTTTCCCAATAACGTAAAGTCCCCTTCCGTATTGACTCGAAAAATCTTTCCTTCGTCCCCGGTTCCAACCAAGAGTTGATTATCCGCTTCGACAACCATTGACAGAATCAATGGGGCTGGTGCCGCCCAAATCACGGAGACCACGCCGTCAGAATTAATCTGATAAAGCTGTGACTTCTTTTCTTCGGGCGGCGCGCCTGGCGGAGGAGGGCTGCTTGGCGGTGCGCCCGGCTTCGGTGGAGAAGTTGTGACGGTACCGGCGTAAATGGTGCCTTGGGTATTTACAACCAGCGTGCGGACCTCTTTTTGTCCCGTCTGAAATACAACTGAAACCGCTCCATCGGGCGTTATTCGGTAAATGACACCTTTACCCTCACTTCCAGCGTACAGAGCGCCTTGGTGGTACAGCAGGCACATAATGGAACTCTCTTCAGAATCAAACAGGACGCTGTTTTCACCCTCAGGCGTGATTTTGTAAATCTTGCCGTTTGTTCCCGTCGCTGCATAAAGATTTCCGGCATCATCAAACGTCAGCGCAAAAACGAATTTTTCCTCGGAACTAAGAAGCGTATTTGGTGGAACACCTTCTTGCGAAATTTTATATATTAAGCCATCAGGGGCGGTTCCAGCATAAATGTTATCATTTGTGTCTACTGCAAGACTCAAGATTGCGACCTCTGGCGAGTCGTAAAAGAGCGATGATTGACCTTCGGGATTAATCTTATAAATTTTCCCCTGATTGCCAGTACCCGCGTAGATGTTTCCTTTAGAATCCTCGGCTAGACACCAAATGTATATTTGCTCTATATCTGTGAAAACAGCGTCCAGTTTAGGGGACAAAACGACTTCGTTTTTGCTTGAAATCGATACATCTTTACCGGTACCGGCTTCAAAATCACGATGGCGGTATTGTTCCCAAACGGACGTTTTCACTGCAAACGCCGATCCGATTGCGGCAACCAATAGTATGGCTATGAAACCCAACAGACAAAGAACACGATAATGCCTCATGAAGAAACTTCCTCCTCTTAATGGCTAATTGAAGATTGGCAATGTATTATGGGGCGTTTCGGTCTACGGTGAATCGTACAAATTGTCCACCAGAGATAACGTACTTCGTCGGGACATCTTCAATATGCAAAGTAGTCCCGCGCGTATAGCCTCCTTCACCAGACTGGCTGGGCGAACTCATGACCGAGAGCATAGACAAAGGGAGTTCCGGGAATTCCCGCCCTTGAACAGTCATGCCAATTTTCGGGATAAAAATCTCAAGTATAATATTATTATTGCTAGGGTTGTGTTGCAATAGTTGGATGAGTTGATTGATATTTTTTGGGTAGTAGTTCAGCGGCGCGCGGGTTCGCTGCCAGGCTTCATGGGACACCGCGCTTGCAATAAGGAGTGTAGATAATCCTTCAGGGGCGTCATCCGGAATTGTGATGTGCCCCACTTGCATAATTGGCGCTTCAAGATAAGGGCGAAGGGTCACCATCACCTCAATTTGCTCACCCGGGCGATACCGGTTTTTATTAATCCGAACTGCTTCAATAACCGCCGTTTTGCGCTTATCCTCAATTTTGATGTCAACGGTAACGCCTTTAACCACAATCTTTTCATATTGATTACCAATTAGACTTGCTAACGGGGAAAAAGCCTGAAACGCCCAAAACCCTGGTGAAAAACTGGATGAATAAACATTGCTGCGCACAATCTCTTGAGATGAGAGATTGGGCTGATCTTGGAGCGCAATTGTCGTATTTATGTTGATGGTATGATCGCCGCTGTCAATCTCAAGCGCACTGATGCTATTCCAAACTCCAGTCATGGCGAGTGCCGCTGATAAGTCGCGATGGCGCAGCACCTCATACCGGACTGGATGGGTTTGCCCGTCTGTCGTTTCAATGCTGGCGCTTACCGGCAAAAAACTGGGATGTGCTCCGGTTAAACCCGCGATGGCTGTTTGGCGATCCTGCACCAATGTGCCTATCGGTTTAGTTGGGGAAGCGACCTTGAAGGATCGAGTAATACTCGGTAGAATAAAATGGACATACCCTCCAGAAAGCGGGAGATTTACATGACCTTCTCCAAACATTGAATGACCGAAACCGATTACCTGATTTCCTTCGATGTAGGTCATTGTACCGTAACCAAAAGCTGTGAAATCTCCCCGTGAAAATTCCATACCGACTATCTGGCCGGGCTCAATGGGTGCGCTATCAACTGGCGCTCCTCCAGCCGTTCCACGCATTGGCATCAGTCCATGTTTGTCAAACATCGGTTTAAGGAATCCTAATACTTGAGGATTCATCGTAGACAACGCCATCGGAATCTGAAGCAGAGGTGAACCGCTTTCTACCGTCGGAATGGGGCGAGTCTCCACAAACTCCTTAGTATTAAAGAACTCATTGGAAACTGAAGGCAATGGCTCGAACGGCTTCCAGGCGGTATGTATGCCAACGTCAAAACGTGCGCCTCCGGAATAGCTCATATTCGGTTGCATACCGCGCCGCGTTACCTCTATCATAGATTCAATGGGCGTAAAGCCGACGAGGTTTGAATCTTCCCGCTGGTAAAAGTAACCGAGGGAAAGGGCGCCGATTAGTCGTCCGTTGATATAACCCGGGCTGCCGCTCATGCCGCCGGCCGCACCGGTCTTCTCGTAATTATTTCCACTCGCTTCAACCCATATCACGTGCCACTGCGGCAAAAAATTGTATTCTATGGTCACAACTTCAAAGGGAAAACTTTCGACAGTTGTTCCCGAAAAAACGGTGTATGCTTCTCCTTTCATGCCCGGTTTAATTTCTGACAAGGGCATAAATTTCGCCGCGTCCCACTTAATTTCCGCTGCCGCGTGCATTACAATCGAGCAGAATGCACCTATTATCAGCCAACAAAAAAACTTCCTCAAACTATCACCTCAATATTCAATCTGCAATTCGTAGAATCGAATAAGGCCGTTCTAAATCATTCATTTGATGGAAAATTCAAATCCCATTTGAATCGTAGTTGCCAAGACACAACTTGCGAATAATAACAATATTTTTGGGCAATGTCAATAAAAATCCGTCCGCCCGGAATACCTGCAAACGGTTGATTGTGATTGATGTCCACTGTTATCTCTGGTAAACTACAGACCATCATTGCTAACCGTAGAGAGAACTACCTAAGGACAAAAATAAGGCAACCAAATGAGAGAGATACGAAGAATCACCGGTAACACATGTTCCGCGAAGGAACATGCCAATTAACTATCCAACCGCACGTCATCTATATTGGTTTCACGGTTTGTTATGAGAGGATAGCCATATGGAGACAAAAAAGCACCACCGGCATCAAGTATCGACAATTTGTACACTTGGGGGCGCGGGTCACGGCAAAACAACCCTGACCGCTGCTGCCATAAACGTGGTATCAAAGGTTGGCTCGACACAATCTCTGGCGCCTGATCTGGATGCACAACAACCGATTCACCACTCAATCGGGGGGCGGTTAGGCGTTAGTTATAAAGCAGTTGACTATGAGACAAGCGGCAGGCATTACACGCACATCGACGCAACCAGCCACGCGGATAACGTCAAGATGCTGATAAGCGGTTCACCGAAAGTTGGAGGAGCGATTCTAGTTGTGAGTGCGATTGACGGCGTGACGACTGAAACACAATCGCAGATTCGCCTTGCAAGCCAAACCCGAATACCGGCGGTGATTGCGTTTCTAAACAAAGCTGAGCTTCTCAAAGACCCGGAGCTAATCGAAATCTGTCAAATGGAGATTCGCGAAACGCTAACCGCTTATGGCTATGTAGAAGCCAGATCCCCGATAATCATTGGAGATGCCGAGAGAGCTTTAAGATATAACGGGAATAATCTGAGTTCCGGTGACTGGAAACCAATTGTGGACCTTATCTTTGCACTGAACCGTTGCATTCCGCAACCGATAAACACCTCAGATCTGCCGCTGATTTTTCCGATTCGAGAAGTGACCGATGATCCGAAAACCGGTATGTCAACACTTCATGGAGAGATTTTTCAAGGCAGACTTGCAGTGGGCCATTCAGTACATATCGTCGGCAAGGGAAATCTCATCAAAACGCGTTGTGTAGCCATGCGTTCCCATGCAGAACTTTCCCTTTCGCCGCGCAATGGACAGACCGATCAATCGGTTGAAAACCAAGAGGTCATTCAGGTTGATTCGGAACCGGGCTGGCTTTCGCCCGGGCAGGTTGTATCCGATCCGAAGAGCATGAAGTCGCATACTGTTTTTGAAGCTGCGGTTTATGTCATGACTCAAGAGGAATGCGGCGTTCACATCCCGCTTGTAGAAAATGATAAACCGGACATCCATCTCTGGACTATCGACATTACCGGACATCTACGCTTGCCGCCGGACGTTGCTGTTATTAACCCCGGTGAATACGCGACAGTAAAAATCACGCTTGACACCCCTATGGCATTATCCGTAGGTGCGAGGTTTGACCTCAAGAAGATGGGAGTGAAGCTTGGCATTGGGGTCGTGACGGCAATCGTGGAATAGCAAAAACGGCGCTGTGCAAACCGCGTCCGCGAAAATGCAGAGGCAACACCATCAGTGACGCTTGTAAGGTTTAAGTTCTGTTGACAATTCATCACAACTGAACAATCATGGGGGCAGTGCACAGCCCCAAGACTATTCGTATGGGTTGGGTTACCCAACCCTCTATTCCCAATCATATCTGTATGGGTGGGAGTTTCCTGCGAGCGGTTGATCTGTGGGCGGGGTGACCTGATAAACACTATCGTCCTCGCTATTCACTCGGTTGATCCCCTACGGTTACGGTGGGATTCATACAAATGTCAACACGCCCTAGTTAGTCTTGATTTCTATCAAACCGTGTTGTCATCGCGGCTGCATGTCCGTCCAAGCCTTCCACCTGCGCCAGTTTGACCACGGCGGGGGTCACCTTTTTTAGAGCCGACTCGGTATAAGAGATGACGCTGGTCTTCTTAAGAAAATCGTCGACGTTCAACGGAGAAGCGTATCGCGCTGCACCCCCTGTAGGAAGAATGTGATTGGGTCCTGCGATATAATCGCCAACGGATTCCGGTGTGTAAGGTCCCACCAATATTGCGCCTGCATTGCGAATTTCGCCAATCCACTCAAATGGGCGCTCCACTTCCAACTCAATGTGTTCAGGAGCGATTGCATTTGCCAGATTGATTGCTGCTGCCAAATCGGGGACGACCAGCGCGGCGCTGTGGTTCTCAAACGCGCCTGTAAGTTCAGACTGGCGCGGCAGTACTTTCGTCTGTAATTCTACCTCTTTTCGAACCTGTTCTGCGAGCGTTCTTGACGGCGTCACAAGAATGGCGGAGCTATCTTCACTGTGTTCTGCCTGAGAGATTAAATCTGCTGCGATGAAAGCCGGTTCCGCGCTCTGGTCGGCGATAACGAGGACTTCACTCGGACCCGCCAATTTGTCAATGTCGACCATACCGTAGACCTCTTTCTTGGCGAGTTGGACAAATGAGTTTCCCGGCCCGACAATCTTGTCTACTTTTGGCAAAGTTTCCGTTCCATAAGCCATTGCCGCGACAGCTTGGGCGCCGCCGCACTTGTAAACCTCCTGAACGCCGCATTCCGCCGCCGCAACAAGCATATGCGGATTAATCTTGCGATTCCGCATGGGCCCCATGAATACGGCAATCTCTTCAACGCCGGCAACCTTTGCAGGCACCACGTTCATGATGAGCGACGAAACCAACAGCTGACTTACAGAAGGAACGCATACGCCGACACGCTTCAATGGGCGAATCATATGCCCTAAAAGGACACCGTTTTCTTCGGCGGTGAACCATGAATTTCGTAACTGCTTCCGATGAAATCTTTCGATATTTTGCCGGGCAAGCCTGACCGCATCAATGAATTCCCGATCGACATGCGACTGTGCGTCGTCGAATTCTTTTGCTTTTACCCGTAGGTCTTTTACGGCTATTCTCGGCGCATCAAACTTGCGTGTATACTTGATTACGGCGGCGTCCCCATTTTTACGAACATCTTGTAATATGCGGCGTACCGTTTTCAAAATTACTTCATCGTCGAGTCGTCCGCGCAGGTTTAACCGATTTATGAACTCTTGCGCTTCTTCGGTATGGGCTTCAAAAATTTTTAACATGCAATACTCCTTAACGGCAGCACCGGGATGCTAATACGACTCGAATGAAACTACTGTAATAATCGCTATTTATTGAGGAATACAGATTGTTATAAAGTCATCGGGTTGACGAAAACAGAGTGGCGAGCACCATTGACTCATCTACATTATACCACATTCCCCGGTACGGTGACGGATTTCCACTCGTGTCGAAGAGATTGCGATGTTGCCGCTCACGGGTGTTTTTTTGTCCGATCGTCAAAACGATTCGGTCGCCGATTTACTCCGGTGCATTCCACAGCAGCACCGTTCCATCATCTGATCCTGAAGCCAGTTTTGTGCCGTCGGGCGAAAACGCCACAGTCCAGACGTTGCCGGTATGCCCTTGAATTGCGGCGATATGTTTTTGCGTCAAAACATCCCACAGCTTTACCGTGTCATCCCAGGATCCTGAAGCGAGTTTTGCGCCATCCGGAGAAAATGCAACGGAGAAACCCGGAGATGCTTCCCCGTCCGTAAGCGCCCCGAGAAGCTGCCCCGTCTCTACATGCCACAGTCTGACGCCATCCATCGACGCAGAGGCGAGTTTCGTCCCGTCCGGCGAAAATGCGACAGATAGGACAGAACCCCTGATAATCTCGGGTTCAACATCACCGTCACTGTCCATCTGAACTTCGTTGATGTCCTCTCCTCGGCGCGGCGCGGGCAGCACTTTTGCCGGGGTTTGGGGGCTATTTACCCCGCCTAGTGTATGCAGTGTTTTGCCATTCGGAATCTGCCACAACCTAATTGACGTATCACCTGCGCCGGAAGCTAGTTTCGTTCCATCGGGCGAAAACGCGACAGTGTTGATTGAACTCTTATGCCCCC
The DNA here is from genome assembly GCA_028819845.1 of Candidatus Poribacteria bacterium. Taxonomy (GTDB): domain Bacteria; phylum Poribacteria; class WGA-4E; order WGA-4E; family PCPOR2b; genus JAPPKS01. The sequence continues at coordinate 34,154 of JAPPKS010000016.1, forward strand.
GCAATCTGGCGGCGCTCTGCCCTGTTTTGACATCCCACACGTTGATGGTTCTATCTTTTGACCCTGCGGCAAGCAGCGTTCCGTCTTGCGAGTACGCGACCGCGGTCACTAAGTCAGAGTGCCCTTGTAGGGTATAAATATTTTTCCCCGTATCTACGTCCCAGATTTTAACTGTATGCTCGGCATTCCTTGCATCTACTGAACCCGCGGCGAGTGTTGCGCCGTCTGGCGAATACGCAAAGGAGGCGGCAAAATTCGGAGGTCCTGCCAGCGTGGCGATATGCCGTCCGGCGGCAACCGCCCACACGTGGACGCCGCTTATCGAATTTGACGCGAGCGCCGACCCGTCAGGGGCGAACGCAACAGCATTAACCACCCGTGCATGGCCGGGTATGGCGGCGAGTTTTTGCCCGGTCGCCGCATCCCACAGCTTGACACCATCCCATGACGCAGAGGCAAGTTTCGTCCCGTCAGGCGAAAACGCGACAGAGAAAACGTCCACTGAAATCTCTAGTTTGCCGGTATCGATGTGTTGCCGTGTATAGAGATGCTGCTCCGTCGAAACTTCCAACAGCGTGATACCCTCCGCTGACGCCGCAGCGAGTATTGCGCCGTCGGGTGAGAACACAACACACATTGCGTTGTCGTCATTTGGTTTCACTGTAAATACGGCGGTATTTTGCCCAGAATCTACATCCCACAGTTTGACTGTGCCATCGGATGGCGAGCCTGAAGCTAACAGATGCCCATCAGGCGAAAAGGCGATGGATGAGACCCGTTCTGTACCTTGATTTAGCGTTTTAAGGTGTTTTCCGGTTTCGATATCGTATATCTTTACAACCGCCGCGCGTTTCCCATTAACGGCGCTCATGTCTGTTCCCGCTAACATCACACCATCGGGTGAAAACTCGACCTTGTACAACCCCTTATCTTGGATGATGTCGAGTTGTTGTCCTGTCCTCACATCCCACAATTTATCCGCCCACGCAAGTTTTACCCCGTCAGGCGAGAACGCCGGCGAATTGATTGAACTTCTCTCTACATGGAATGCAGCAATATTCTGTCCGCTTTCGACATCCCAAAGTTTTAGCGTTCCGGGCAATCGGGAACCAGGCCCTGAAGCCAGTTTAGTGCCGTCGGGCGAGAACGCCACGGTGGACACCTTTTCGCTGTGCCCGGCTAGCAGCGCAATTTCACTAAGCGTCTCGGCATCGTAAAGCCAAATGCCGATGCTGGTTGCTACTGCGAAGCGGCTTCCATCGGGCGAAAACGCGATACTTCTGTCGCTGAAACTCACCCCGCCTTTCCCCAAGCGGGCAACCGCTCCGTCGGGTAAATTCACCTGTGAATAATTTTGAATTTGCGCGTCAGCAACCGGGGCAAACGTAGACAAGGTCAGGATGCTCAATAGGATAAGTGTGAAATGAAATGCTTGGGTTTTCATGGGAATCCCTTAAAATTGTGAGACGAACCGAGTTCGCTGCATTCTCTTTAACATACGCGCCTTTACGCTTAGTTGTCAACTGAAATTATCCCCAAAAACTAGACAGTTTTTGTAGGTTGGGTATGCTACATCTTAACATAATTTCTGACGTTTTTTGACCGCGAAACACATGTAGCAAAAATAATTTCCTCTTCATTACCACTTAACCCAACCTACAAAAACCTTTTTGCCTCTCGCGCCTCGCGGGATGGCGTTGAAGAATTCGTCGTGTTGCTTGCGGTGGGATCCGCAATTGACTTCATGACCGTGACGGTTTCCAAAAGTGTCCCCATGAATGCGATTACGTCCTTGGGGGCACTCACATCCACCGGTGAAATATTGATTGATTTCAGTATCTTGGATTGCTTCAGAAACACGTCAAACACTAGCTCGGCGGCGTGTCCGGCGCCGGCTTCAATGAGTTGGTCTCGGTGTGTCCTAAAGTGCCCTTTTGTGTCCTCAAACCGGAGTTTCCATTTTTTGAACACTTTACATGGTACGGATTGCACGTCCGGATTGCGTCTTTTATTTGATACCTCGGCGCAACATTCCAGTGCGGATGGGTTGAAAGCGGATAGTCGATGACGCGGGTGGTGGAGTAGCCGATTGCGTATAAATCGACAACGTCCGTGCGTTCTTCGTCGGTCAGTTTAATTTTTGCTGCCATGTTGCCTTCCTTCAGATTCGGCGGCACGATTGAGAATCGAGGCTAGGAAGCCACTCCCACAATCTAGTGTGTAAATTTTTAGTGGGATTAAAAAAAGGCGAGGGTGGACGCCATACAGCGCCCTCGCCTCGCCGTAACATATTTTTTAATTTAAATTTCTGGTGAAATAATAATCAGTGGAAAGTAACAAGCGGAGAAAACAAGTTTTTAATTTACTATTGCTTCTCCGGGTAGTCGCAGACTTTACCCGCCACTGACCGCTAGTTTATGTCTTACATGAGTACCTTTCGTTAATTCGGAATTTTCAATTCCATTAGATTATACAAATGCAACGTGCAGGGTGTCAAGAGAAAAAGCAGTGGCTAGTGGTGATAGGCGAGTGGTCAGTGGCTAGTGGAGAGTGGAGAGTGCAGAGGGCTGAAGTGTGATTTGTGTGGTTGAGGGTTGGGCTGCGATTGTGGGAGAAAATAAGGCAATTCGGGGAGGGCTCTTTTAGGGCGCTTTTAGGGAGATGTCGGTAGGAGGGAATTCCGATTCGCGACGATGCGTGTATGACCCCCTCTAGCTCCCCCTTGGTAAAGGAGGAGAATTTTTGTTGTTATCCCCTTGGTAAGGGGGAGGATAAACCTAACAAACAATGTCGCGATTCGGAGATTGCTGCTACAGGGGTTTGCCGTTAGGCGGGAATTCCGATTCCATGCGATGCGTTCCTCCGCTAGACTCAACCTACAAAAACTGGCCGCTGTCTAAAGCCGTTTTATTTCCACGTCCCCACCGCGCCCTTGCCTTGTCCATCAATATAGAGTCGCGCTGCTCCCTCTGAAAAATGCCCTAATTTCCACAGCCCCACTATCTCTATTCCCGGGATGTTCTCTAGCCAGGATTGAAGTTTGTTTCTGTCACGCGGCGCGAGTGGCAGGTGTTCTGGGTGTGTTGCTTTGCCAAGCGCAACTACAACTCCGCCATTGTGATCGGTACAAAGTGACGCTAATTTCCCGTCCTCGCCCATGACAATGACAGCCCCGCCGTATGGATCGTGCGATAACTCCACCTCACCAATAAGCCCATTATCGTCGTAGGAATAGACTTGTAAAACACCACTGCTTGAGGCGTTCGAGAGTTGTATACCTATTTTCTCGTCACTAAAAGTACGGAGATACGCGGCGCTGCCGAGTAAGCCGAGCGTCAACATTCTTCCAAGAAACCCGGGGTTTCCTTGGGGCTCGCCGAATTGCATTTTCCCACCAACGCCAGTGAAATGGAGCGACGCGTAATAGCCTTTCGAGTCCTGGAGGTAGAGGCCCCCACTGTTATGGTTGCTATTGATTGACACATACTCATCACCGTCCTCGCCATAGACGCCGATATCCCCGCTGTTTTCATTGGTTTTGAGAACCACCCGCGCCACCCCGTTCGCATCAACCACTTCTAACTTAGAACACTGAAGCGTGTCAAACTTGTCTCTTTGCGCAGTTACGGGTGAAACCAATAACGCTGTCAGTAAACTCCCTATGACTCCGCCAACAATACCGCTTATAACCAGATAGTGTTTCGTGTACATTTTAAATTCCTCCTTAGTTTTGAAGCAGCGACCAGAAGCTAGTCGCCAGTGGTCAGTAATTGCCGCTCACAACCCTTGTAGGTAGGGTTTCACATTGTAAAACTCAACGCAAACATAAATGCTATACATATATTGACTTAATATATTAGAGGATAAATCGATTCATGTCAACCTCAAATTTAAAAATTGGGGAAGTGAAACAGTGACCGTGGGGAAAAAGATGTAGAGGGTGATGCATGACGAGGAGAGAGATGAACTTTTGAAGGATGGGTTTTACTTTCGGCCGAATATCTGTGGCGATTCGGAGATCGCTCCTACTGGAGGTGGGATTCTAGATTAACGGAGGTTCGTTCCACTACAGGCACTGTCTGCACTGTGATTTGTGTGATTTAATGATGGGCTATGATTATGAGAGCACATAATCATTCGGTATTTGCAGGGGAGGGGATTGGCAGTTTTTACTTACCCCCAATGTTTAGACAGTTATGCCAGTCTATTAAGGTGTAATTGTAGACAATCCGGCTATGCTTCAACACCTAGGATTTTTGAAAATACACCTCGTGAGGTGTTTTCGTATTGAGCGACGTATGAAGCCGCTCAATGAAAATGTTGTCAAACACGCTGCCTGCATCAGTCCAACTGATGCGAATGTTAACCGATTCGTAAAGGCATCTGACGTGAACTGCGCGCCCTGGTCGCTATTGAATATCAGAGGCCGAGAACAACTCAATGCCCGTTCCAGTGCCGATAGACAAAAGTAAACGTCTAGTGTATTTGACAATTCCCATGATAACACATATCGAGAGTACCAATCCATAATCGCCACTAGATACACAAAGCCGGTGGTCAAGCGGATATAGGTGATATTAGTTGCCCACACCTGGTCCGGTCGAGTGATAATTGAATCCTTCAGTAAATAAGCATACTTTTTCGACGGTCTACCGTGCTTGGAGAGATTCTGGCCGTTTCCACAATACTTGGTCAAATCACTCATGAAATTGCAATGCAGAACAAATTACTTAACAAGTAACCATTAACCAACACGCCTCGGCTTGGACATCGAGGCGCTTTTTATATGCTCAAGATGCGCGGCTAGAAGCCGCGCCTACACTGGCAACTCTTACATTATAGGAGTTTCACATGTTCCAATCAAAGGCGAATCAACGCGTAGCATTGATAATTGTATGCCTGCTAATATCCAGCTGTTCCTACAACAAAACCATTAACCTTAACATAGAACCAACAACCAATATTGCAAATCCAATAAAATTCATAGCTGATCTCTTTATAACACATGAAATTAAGTCCTTATCCCTTACAGATAGGGCAGCTCCACTTGCCAAATACACATACCACGTGGGGCCAGCCCTAGAATCAATTATAACCAAAGCCGTAAATCGGGTATTTGAACATGTCGAAGTAATAGAAACATATCCGGCTTCCCAAATGATTAATGATAGGAAATGAGATTGGCGCAACTTACGAAAGCGACACCGCATACAGTGATGCCGAAAGAAAATGAAAATCAGGTGGACAGACTAAACATTTGTATAGTATAATTTTCCGTGGACGGATAAAACTAACTTTCTAATTTCGCAGGGAGATTTCAAACAGCGCCAACGGCGGCGGCGAGACAATGTCAAAACAAGCGGGTCGCCGGGCTTTAGCGGATGTTTTTCCACAAAGGAGGATTTGCAGTGAATTCAAAACACTATTTGGTTATGAGCGGGATTGTTGGCGGGGTCATCGGGAGTTTGTTGACGGCGTTGTTGGTTTCGCCAGTAACGGCGCAGCGGGATAAGTTTGGGGAGATTGAGTGTACGGGGTTGCGTGTTGTGGATGATGCGGGTAATGCAAGAATTATACTTACTACCGATTACCGGGACGCCGCTCGGAGACCTTATTATGATTATGATGAGGTAAATGTACTAATCACAGCCACCGGGAGGGGATCTTTGCATGTGTCTGGCGAAGAAGGCAAAAACGGTTCAGTGTCCATCTTTTCGGGCAGCAGAAGCGGTTCGATTCATGTGTATGACGACAGTGGCGAATCTATGGTGTCGCTAGGCGGACGGTCGATGGCTTTAGCACGGTTGCTAGCAAAACAACTAGAAAAACAAGGGGAAGCAGTGCCCCCTGACTATAGAGAACTAAAGGGCTACGTTGAGGTTTATTCAAAAGGCAATGCCAATGGGACATTCCAAGCCTTTCCACACGGTGCTTCGGTGTATCTGCGGTACAATGGCAAGGATGCTTACGAGGTAGGTGGCGGCGGTGCTAATTTGTTTGGGGGACAAGATACCGGTGGCATTCTTGAGCTTGATTACGACATTCCTTTCGAGAAAAACGTACAACTCAGCCAGCTGGATCTCGGCGTCAATGAAAAAGGGGGGTATGTAGGGATAAAAAGCAAAAAAGGCAAGGGACGGGTTGCCATCGGCATCAACGAATACGGCAACGGTGAGGTGATTACACGGGATAAACACGGTAATCGGCAGTAGACAGTGCAAATCGCAAACTCAAGGAGGACATTCGATGAAGTCAACGAGTGAGAAATTGGTAATATTGGTGATTGGATGCATGATTGTAGTCGCTGGGGTGTTGAGCGGGTGTAGCCGGACGATGAACAGTGCAAAGACATTTAGTTGTGAACGGCTCAATATTGTTGACGGCGAGGGCAACACGGTTGTCACCGTGGGATCCGCAGTCGATGGTGGCGAGGTCATCGTCTTTGATAAAGCGGGCACACCCGTCGTTAACCTCGTCGTACTTGAACACGGCGGGAGTGTTTCTGCCTTTAACAAAGAGTTAAGTAGTAGTGCAGAACTTTTTATACACGAAGAAGGCGGGGGACGTGTCATTGCCGTCGGCGGAGATATCCCTTCAATGTCGCTTCTGGGTGTCAATGAAAATGGCGGAGTGGTTGAAGTCGTGGGTAAGGACGGTAAATCAACAGCGGTACTCAGTACCAACGAACATGGCGGGCGTGTCGATGCCTTTGACAAGGACGGGAAATCGCGGGCAGTTCTCGGTGTCGGTGAGCATGGCGGGGGTGTAAGCGCCTTTGGCACGGACGGGAAATCACGAGCGGATCTCGGTATCGGCAAACACGGCGGGCTTTTCAGCGCATATGGTGAAAATGGCCATTCGGTGGCGGTTGGCGCCAACGAACTCACAGGGTATGTCGGAATCTTAGGTGAAGATAGGAAAATAAGGGCCGGGCTTGATGCCGATGAGAACGGGGGACTAGTCAGTGTGTTTAGCACTGACGGCGCGGAACAGATGCAGCTTGGATTCAGCCTAAAACAATTTGGCTACAAAGGTGAATTGTCTTCGTGGCGGTGGGATCGAAGTAAGTCTGATTGGCTGAAACTTGGCAATTTGCGATGAGTTGGCAGCGATTCGGCAACGATAGGAAAAGCGTTGGGTTACGCAGAAGGCTATCGCCTGCCCTATTCGGTCAGTTAATCGCTCAACCCACCTACAAATACATGTGGACAATCTGCTTTCGGAAACTCATGGCGTTACGTCGGGTTCAGTGTTTATTCGGCAGGCGGAAGGTTATAAGAACGGTGAATCCCATCGCCCGCGATCCTGCGCGCATCGGCGCGTGACTTCTTGGGGATCGAAGGGGCGTGCCTCTCGCCAGCCCTCTGCGCCGGTGCATGCGAGGTCCGTGACTCAACGATCCGGACCGGCCTCGTCGGCTTGCGGCCAAGCCACCGGGATTGGGGGCCGAGCGCTCCCCGCGCGCTGCTTTGGGTGGCGCTCGGACAGCGTGTCGGAAGCGTCCGTGGAGTTGCCTCGGAGCAGTGCCCAAGCGAGCGAACTCGGGTTACGCGCCGCCAACCCCAAGTCAGACCCGGGTTGCCTACCCACACCTTCCAGAGCGAACGGCTTCTCCTAAGCTCGGTAAGCTTCAGCCGTGCCAGCGGGCACTGGCCCTCAGCGATGTTGACTCGAAAGTTCGACAACCGCCCAATCCAGTCGCGTCCAACAACAGAAGTTCGAATCTCATGACGCGGGTTCCCAAAGCTCGATCGCGTTTCCTTCGGGGTCGTGGATGCGGGCGAAGCGGCCGATGCCCTCCATCTCGATTTCCTGGCTGACCTCGATATCTGCGGACTTCAGTTGTGTAATCATCGCGTCCAAATCGGCCACGCGGAAATTCAGCATGAAAGTCTTGTCTGCTGCGAAATAGTCCGTGTCAGCATCGAAAGGCGAGAAGACGGTGACCCCGGACTCGGTCACCCACGGCGCCATCTCCATGTTCGTCGGAGCAGGATTGATCCCAAGGTGATCCTGATACCATTTCGCAAGTCCTTGCGGGTCCTTTGCCCGAAAGAAGAACCCACCGAATCCCTGAACGCTCTGCATGCTACCTCCTCTCGTGAACTTACCCCCAATGTTTGGACAGTCATGCTTGTCAATTAAGGGGAAAGGGCTACGCAATCCGGCTCCGCTTCAACACCAAATATTGTGGGAAATACCCGTCGTGAGGTGTTTTAGTATTGAGCGACGCATCAATCCGCGACTCGTTGGTAACCATGATTTAGTTGTTGAAACCACACCAAGCGGCGGAACTTGGCGGCTAACATTCAGTCGCATAATAATCAATTGCGTATTTCCGAACTCTCTTGCCGTCAGCGCGTGCAATATTTTACCTCTTTAAGGTATCGCAATTAGAAGTAAATCGCTATTTACGGAGTGAGATTGATTAGGCAGTTGGCCTTTCTCAAATCAGATTCGATTTTTTTGAAGTTTCTGGTAGCGGCATCTTCGTTATCGAAATTGGCAATTTTTATGCTTACTAGTTTTCCTTCTGCGGCGGTCCCTCCAGCTCCTTTCTTTTGGATGAATATGCACCAATTTGAGCCGTCTTTTTTGAGTTTAAGATAGTGGATTAAATCGGCGTTGATGATTTCGTCGTCTGCAATTTTTGCGAGCATCAAAATGACCTCCGAGGGTTGGGTTAAAGTTGTATGAGGATTATAGCAGTGTTTGAATGATTGGACAATAAAAACGCCGAGAGTGTGCGTTCTCGGCGGGCGCGGTAATTCGATGGTTCAGTTTTTGTAGGTTGGGTTGCGCGGTGTAGACAACCAAAATTTCAATCATCCGCGTGAGTTACGGAGTGTGATTGAGTGTGTCCGTTCGCAAAAAGCTGGGGTGATTCCTCCAGAATCTGTCTTTTCCACTGCCTGACCTGATTCGGGTGGACTTCGTAGTCACTGGCAATCTGCGCCATGGTGCGTTCATTTTTAATGGCTTCAATCGCCACCTGCGCTTTGAATCGGTTATCGTACTGCTTTCTACGAGCCATGATAAACAAACTCCTTTCGCAGTTATTGGCATTGCTGAGCCTTATTATGGCTCATAACATGACCGTTTTGCCAGCAACAAATCCACCTTAAGACACTGTCTAGTTTTTGGGGGTAATTATAGTTGCCATTCGACGGGATTGGTTCGGTTCATGTTATTGTCCTCCCTCCCGTTTCCGGCAGTGTCCACGTTCTTAAATGTTCGTCGTAGATTGTGAGCCCGTGTTCGTTCAGCCTTACGCGTTCAATCTCATTTTCATCGTAGATTGTCAACCCGTCTTTGCCGAACTTGGCACGGACGCATTCGCTGTCATCGCGGAACTCAAGCCCGTCTACGTTCATTCTTACGCCGTCCCAAGGTCCTTTCTCGTAAAGATCAAATCCGTACGGATGAAGTTTCAAATATGGATAAGGCTTTTCTATACCGACGTCAATGTGGAAAACAGCAAGGTGGCTTTGGCGCATCAAATCGCTCCTAAGACCCCATACGAACCATGCGCACATACAAAACGAAGGGAACCCGGCAATAACGGTAAGCCAGCCCTCCTTAAAAAATTCAGTGGTGTAAATGATAAATCTAGCGCAAAAGTAATACGTAAGAAAAGCCATTAGCAGCAAAATCGGCCATTCCCACCATCTTCTTTTAGGTCGTCTGCCTACGATCATTTTACCCTCCTTTTTTTGTAGAATGTCATTTTCTTTCCCCAACCTACAAAAACTAATTTTGCGCGGCTCGATTATTGGGGGTAAGTAAACGTGTCAAACTTATCCCTGCTTAAATAAAATCCTTTGTGCGCCGTGACTGGAGAATCTAACAACGCCGTCAACAAACTCACGATGACCCCACCAATAATTGCGCTTATAACCAGATAGTGTTTCGTGATCATTGCAATTTCTCCTTTATTGGGAAGCAGTGTCCAGTGTCTAGTCGCCAGTGGTCAGCAAACGCTGGTAAAGCGTTTGTAGATAGGGTTTCACTTTGCAAAACCCAACATACAATCTATACATATATTCACTTAATATAATACGAAATAGTTCGTTTTATGTCAACCGTAAATTCAAAATATGTTTGGACAAAACAGCGCGAGAGGAAAAGCGGTGGTGGAGAGTGAGGGTGACGAGGGGTGCGCTTTTTTGGTTGGGTTGAGTTATAGGTCGAATATGTGTCGCGATTCGGAGATCGCTCCTACAGGGGAGGGGTGATTTCTAGATTTCCGACGATGGGTTTTTCCGCTAGATCCAACCTGTTATACCGATTTTGAATTGACATCCCCAAGTAGCGAAGCCTTAAGAGGAGTTTTCGTCTTTCCTGTCGGCACTGTCTTCCGCCACTGCAACCAACACTAAATTTTCATAGTTAACTCATCAGTCACTTCGACGCTAACGTCCCGAAGATCAGTGGTAGACTGAATTCACGCCCTTATTTGGCTTAATCAAATTCTCACGACACATCGGAAAACTATGAAAACTATGAAATTTTTGCAGCTTGATCGTTGGGTTTCGAAATAGAGTAGTGAAGACGCTCAAGAACTATCGCAGTCGCTGTTCACTCCTTTGATCCCTCCTTGGTAAGGAGGGGAATTAAGATTGCAATATCGCTGTCGCAATCTCTCATACAGTCAGTTGATCGCTTAACCCAACCTGCAAGAACTTTGAGGGTCCAACTGCGTGGCCCTCGTATAGTTAGTTGGCGGCTAATCTGCACGATTCTGAGTTTTGGACATAGTATCCGCAAGCCGGAATTGCGCCGCGGGGCGTCCGCCCTCCGGTAGTCCTAGCGGCAAGCGAATGTTCAAAAGAAATGGGCGGTTTTCGCTTTCAACCACGTTCAATCCATGTTCAATTGCCGCCGCCAGGCGAGGCTCCGCTTGCACGTGCAACCCCTCCACACCCACACCTTCGGCGAGTTTTACGGGGTCAATGCCGTCCAGAACGACGCCAGCATATTCCCCGGTCTCCTTCATCACCCCATCCACGCTTGCGAAGGAGGACGCAACCGCGCCGTAGGATTGGTTGTTGGGAATAATGTAGAGGACCGGTATGCTATGATGTGCGGCGGTCCACAAACCTGACTCCGCGTACAGCAGCGAACCGTCACCGACCAGCCCGACAACCGGCTTTTCAGGTGCCGCGAGCTTCAATCCGATGGCGCCCCCAACGCCGTAGCCCTCAGACCCGCCGGCAGCCCGGATGTATCTGTTCCTACCGGTGTCTGTTGCGTCTACGGTGTCTGATGAAAGCGTATATCCGCCGACGGTGTCCCACGGGACCGCGTATTGTTCGAGCATCACCAACCCGCCGCCGCGACGTTCTAGGGCAGTGTCGAGCGTCTCTGCCACTATCCACGGCCGGATCTCATTTGGCCGTGTCTCGGTCTTCCACACTTCATTTATTCGCTGGACGTGGAGCGCGGCGGCTTGTTCCATTACCCAAGCCCGCCGCTCGTCAAAACGGTTCGGGGTTGAATGGCTCGACGCCAATTCAATAAGCCGCTCAAAGGTCCGGCGCTCATCCGCCAGAATCGCCGTAGACAGATGCGGGATATTTTTGATATGTTCAATATCGGATCCAATGGCTATAACCTGCCGCGCTTTAGAAAATACATCGAAATCCCCGGACCTTCCGACGCCGCGATGATGAATACCGATACATACGATCAGGTCGGGTTGAAGGACATCTACCACCTGATCCAACCGGCCGCAATTGAGTGGATGTTTCGTTGCGATGCTTCTTTCCCAAGTGCCGACAGGGACGTAGCTGCTGACACAGGGAACACCGAAGTGTTCAGCGACAGCGATAATATGGTCTTCCGCACCACTTTTCCAGACACCATCTCCAATATAAAACAGGGGGGACTTCGCATCGTGCAAAGCAGATTCAATCTTCTCGACATCGCTATCCGATGGATAACCCGCGTGGAGGTCTGGGATACTACTTTCAATAATGTTCGCGGTTATCTGCTCGTGCCCAAGCGCCCGATCATAAACAGCGAGATGGACGGGCCCGACCGGCGGCGTTTTGGCGACCAGTAACGCACGGTGAATGGCTTGGGGCAGCCCTTCGGGGTCGATCACGGTCCAGTTTTGTTTTGTAAAAGGCGCAGCGATGGATGTCGGCCCGAAACTGTGACTGAGGTCGAGTTCAATCCGATCCGCGAAACTGCCGGTGTCACCTGCGAAGCTGATGACCACGACAGGTAAACCGCCAGACCAAATGTTGATTAGCTGCCCTAAACATTGGGCAAGCCCCGCGGCGAGATGGACCACCATGACCGCGGGTTCGAGGTTTGCCTGCGTATAACCGCCAGCTTGTGCCGCGACGGAGCCCTCATGGAGCGCCAAAATGCCGTGTATATCCGGGTGATCATGCAGTGCGTCGAAAAAGCGCGCCTCGCGCGAGCCTGTATTATAAAACAGATATTTCACATCCAGCGCCGCAAGTTGCTCGACCATGACCTGAGACGGATTCGCCGTGATAGACCGCATTTGCATACAGTTGTGTTTCCCTTTCTACCTGAAACGGTTAGGAGACACGCAGTTAAGGCGCAAATAACGCAAGACGCTAGTTGATAAAGCAAGCGCTACGAACGGAGCATTTTTGGCAAAACTCGGTTATTCTCCTATTCTAACATCTTGGGTTATGTTATAGCATGGTAATTTTACTTCTTGCGGCGCAGATTGCCTAATCGGTAATCCGTTCCCCGCGGCGAAATCGAAGAAACTCGCATTGGTGGGGTGGGTAGAGCGATTAACGGCATGTGAGTGGCGATACGGAGATCGCTCCTACGGTAAAGATAAAGAGTAACGAGTAATGCGTAAAGCGTAAAGCGGAAACGGTTAAGATATTGTAGGTTGGGTTGGGAATGTGGATCTCTATCGCGTGCGTTGTCCACGCCCTTGATCTTTTAGTTCAGTTGATCTTATTCGGTCGGTTGATCCCTCCATGTTAAGGAGGGGAATTAAGATTGCAACATCGGCTATCGCAATCCTCATACAGTCACTTGATTCATTCGCTCAGTTGATCCTACAGAAACTGTATCACTCCTCCTTGGCCTGCGTTTTGGCGGGTGGGTTGGCCCGTTCAATGATAGCCAGTTTGGTGGGTTGCCATTCCTGATTTTCAGGGTCAACATCGAACCAGTCTGATACGTTGTCCATGCGGACATAGTCCTCGTCGCCGGCGTCTGCATCCATCGGTTCAAACGGCGCCCAGTTGGTGTATGTGACCGGCTCGCCGCTCGTCCATTTCCATTCGCCCTCGTTCTCATGATCGGTCAGCCCGATCCAATAGGAACTCATGGCAAAGGTCAACGCCAGCCACTTCTGTTCCTCCGCGTCGTTTATAGCGACCAAGTATGCACCTTCGGCGACCGCTTGGGCGTTCGCATCGTCCCAGCTTTCGCACTGGATGCTCTTGTAGGCGTGCCCATTTGCCGGATTCACGACCCATACTCCTGCGCCGAGCGGTAACGGAGATGTGGACGCAGACGCCGTAGGCGGGCGCGCTACCCCCTCTTCCGGGGCGACATCCGGCATTATCGGATCGCTCGCTAAGGTGAAGACCAAATCTTCTTTTGTTTCACCCGCTTGCAGTTGGAACGGCGCTGCCGTTACGGAAAACCCCTTGAAGTTAACCGTTACCCTGTAGATTCCAGGCGTCGCTGCCTTTTCCGCGAAATAACCTAAGTTGTCCGTCATGGGCGTTGTACCGGTGCTGCCGGTATTCATCCCATCCGGGGAGCGGTATTGTGTTGAAACTTGAATCCTTGTGTTGGCAAGGGGCGACCCGTTGGTGAAGACGACTTGCCCCCGAATTCGCGCATGGGGCTTCACCTTGATTTCAGTGTCCGAGACGTGTGTCCTTGGCTCAATGGATAACCTGATTCCACCGTCAAACGGATGGCGATGGATAGTCGCCGCCCCGATTTTGACGGCTTGGATTTCATTGCCGCGCTCAAAGTATTCACCCATGTTAGACTCGGCTTGTGAGGTACCCCCAATTCGAATCGGAATCGGAACGATACCGGTGATAGAAAAGCGCCCCGCGTCGTCGGTCCGCGCCTCCAAGGCAGGCCCAAACATGTGTTGTACACCGTCAATCTCTTCATAGGGTTGAACACCTACCGTAAACCCGGCAACCGGATTTCCCTGCACATCAAGAACGATGCCCGATAGTGTACACGCAGCCTTTTGAGCGGCGGCGAGAGTCGCTGCAATTTGCATGAATAAAACAATGATAGCTAAAATCGTGAAAGTCTGTCTGCGGCAGGAAAGCGTCATGGTTAATCCTCCTTCTGAGTAGCTTTGTGATAATTGGATAGCGTCAATGAAGCGGTCAGAACTCGGGTTATTTCTCTTCTACGGGCGGCTTGCCGGGCAAACGTCCCTTTTCGAGAATCGCCATGCCGGAACTCTCCCAATCCGATCCCTCGGGGCCAACGTTATACCAGTTTCCGCCTTGAAGGCGCGACATGAAAGCGTAATCGGCTTCGTTATTGCCGGTTGTCTTCGGTTCGCCGGGCGCCCAGTTGGTGTATGCGACCGGTTCGCCGCTAGTCCATCGCCACACACCTTCCGATTCCGCGTCAGTCAGCCCAATCCAATAGGGGCCAGCGCCAAAGGTTCCCACGAGCCACTGTTGCTCCGCAGCGTCGTTTATGGAGACCAGGTGGGCGTCTTCGGCGGCGGCTTTCGCTTGGGCGTCCTTCCAATTCCTGCAGCGGATACTCTTGTAACTGTGACCGGTTTCCGGGTTTGCCACCCAGTCCGTTATGTCGTCCCACTTCACCGAATCGGGCGTTGAATTGATGGGAATCGGTTCGACCCCCAAAATCAAAACCAGATCATCGCGCCGTTGCTTAGCTTCAAGGCGAAACTTTTCCGAGATTACCGAAAGTCCTTGAAATTCGACGGCAACCGTATAGTACCCCGGCTCATTCACATATTCCGTAAAGTAGCCCGCATTGTCTGTCTCGGCATTGCTTCGTGAGCTGCCCGTGCCTGAGCCGTCGAAATCTTTTCGCCGCACCTCAAGCCGAACCTGCGCGTTTGCAAGGGACGTCCCGTCTAAAAAGACGATTTGTCCTCGAATTCGCATTCGGGATCGTATCATGATTTCTACATTTTCGAGGTGCACCCCGGGATCGATGGAGAACGTCAGTTCACCGAATGGCAAGCCGCCCAACCGATAAGGATAGAGGGTTACCGCGCCGATACGGATAGATAGAACCTCGGCATCCGACTGAAGTTCGTTGAAATCAGGCGGCAGTGCGCCGTCGTCAGGAAGATGCCCAGCCGGTGCAACGAATTCAATGGGGCCTGGCCTGATACCAGTGACGGAGAACTGTCCCGCCGCATCGGTTGTCGATTTAATCAGAGGGATATACGACTCTGGCATGAAATCCTTTAAAAGGAACGCAGGCCCCAAATCGCCATAGACGCTCGTAAACGGTACAACAGCTATGGAGAGTTCGGGGACTGGATTGCCATTGATGTCAACCACGTGACCGGATAGCGTACATGAGGTGTCCTCGGCGATGCCAAACGACACGGAGATTAGCAACAACACCACAATCCAGGTGACTGATGTCATGCCGGATTTGAAATATGAACGATTCATAGTGGATATCCCCTTTCGATTGGTGCGTGGTGAAGGATTGCATAATAGAATCTACACAAGAATCATCAAATTTCATTTATCATACCATTTTTCTCGGTGCATTATCAAACTTCTATCCACGAAACCGGATCTGTGCCATCGTGTAAAATCCTCGCAGCCGCCGGCGCATTTTCATGACCGGCTATTGTAGGTTGGGTAGAGCTACCAAGGGCATGTGTGCCGCGATACGGAGATTGATCCTACGGCAAAGCGTAAAGCGTAAAGCGTAAAGCGTAACGAGTAACGAGTAACGAGTAATGCGTAATGCGTAAAGCGGAAACGGTTAAGATATTGTAGGTTGGGTTGGGAACGGGGATCTCTATCGCGCGCGTTGTCCACTCGCCTGATCTTTTCGCGCAGTTGATCCTTCGCCACTTACTTAGTCGATTCCAACCTAAAAAACATGCTTTTATTCGAATAGGCACAGATTGCAGCGGTTTGATTCTTGTCCTGTCATGTGGTACACTAGGGCGTGTTGACATTCTATCGCAACCGGAAAACCAAGAACGGTGCACAGACACATGACGCTTCGTAGGGGTTGGGTTCCCCAACCCTTTTTTCACAATCAGATACGATTTCGGACTGCTGTAGGTTGTTTGACCAAACTCGACTCAATCTGTATGGTTGGAAGTTCCCTGCCCGCGTTGGTCAATGGGCGAGGTAACCAGATAAACACTATAAGTAAAACTATCGCACTCCCTATTCAGTCGCTTGATCCCTCGCTATTCACTAGGTTGATCCCCTACGATTACAGGCAGCATCACATAAATGTCAACAGAACCTAGTACATTAGACTAGAAACAGATTCGCTTGTAAAACCGATTTGATATAGTGGAGGTAATCGTGTCAACCGTAACTGTACAATCCCACCTAACGCCGATTATTCTCATACTCGCGCTGCTTAGCGCATCGTCGTGCGGGTTTGAAGGCAGATTTCTGCCGGTTGGCGAATCGGAAGAAGACGAGATAAAGGCGGCGTTGAAGGATAGGTCGTTCCGCCAATTTGATCCTGACGACATAGATGCGAGTCCGAGAAAAGCAGTAATTCTGGATTTCTTCGACGGGATTAGTCTCTGGGCGCAATATTCGGAGGGCGAACACGCAATCAACGAGTGGGAGATTCGCGCAGAAAATTATCGCATTGAGCAGAAGGAGAGCGGTTCCGAGATTAAAATCTATTTCAACGAACCGCGTTCGGAGAGAATACTGCCAACTCGATGCGACGATTGTATTGAAACATCGGGAATTTCTATTTCGGTAAGGAACGTTTTCGACAGCGAAAAGATTTCGTTCAAACTGAATGACCCTGATGAGAGTTTACCCTCACCGTTTCCCGTGTTTAACTCGTGGACGACGTTTAGGGAGGATGAATATTTCGATTAGGGCGTGTAGCCGTCACCTGACGCGCGGCAGGCGATTGCTTGTAATGTTGTAGGGCGGAAATCAAGAACGTGTATCTGAATGGCTGGATTAACGTTTGTATTTTACTAGACATCTTTCCTAATTGACTCAATGTGGTTGACAATACCGAAGCGTTGAGGGCAACCACAAGGGTTGCCCTACAACGTATTAGACCAGTGTGAGGGTAGTCGTTTTACACCTGCCGCCCCGCTGGGGCTAGATGTTGATGTGTAACAGTGATTTCTATTTTACTGAAAAAACTATCTTCGATTTGACGATCGAAGATCCCGTCTGGGGCTATCGGGCGGTGGAATGATTTTGGAAAGATGTCTACTGAGTTGATGCGGTCCGCATTATTGTCATTTCGGTTCATGTTTACACAAGGAGGAATCGACCGATTGACAATCGAGGCTAGGAAGCCTCTCCCACAAACTAATGAGTTAATGTATTATTTTTAGTCGCAATAGCTAAAAGAGCCAAATGTAAGCATCTGTTGACGCTCCTACAGAAACACATCCACCAGCATGAGATTGTGGAATGCCTTTCCCAGCTTTGAAATTATCAATCCAGAAAGTGCGGACATAATTCATCACACGTACTAGTGTACATTGAACGGTCCGCCGTACGGTTCTTCCTCAAGATCGGGACGGGCGGAATCGAGAAAAACCTCGTGAAGTTCTAACTTGTTCGATTGCGTGAACGCCTCTTTGGGCAACGTACCGGATTGCGCATGACCCTTCCGGAATTCATCCGATTCCACCCAGTTTTCAAAGTCATTGCGCGATGCCCAAAGTGTAAACACGACGTAAGGGTCATCGTCATTTACCGGACGCAACACCTGGTTTGAGATGAAGCCGGGCATGCCGTCAACCAGGCGGGCGCGGTTGCGGAAACGCGCCTCAAAGGCTTCTCGGTATTCGGGATCAACGAAAATTCGATTCGCTACGGTTATCACCGTTTTGTCCTCCGTTTTGCTTTCGAATGATAGACTCGAGTGGGGTTATGTTGGATTGGGCGGCTCGGTGAATTGATATCAACGAAAATGTGATCGCCGTCAACCTTCACGGGATAGGTCGCAATCTCGCATTTCCCGGGCCAGATGCACTCACCCGTCTTGACATCAAACTTCCATTGATGAATTGGACAGACGATAACCCCATCCATTAACTGGCCTGAGTGTAAAATCCCGCCAACATGAGGACAGATGTTATCGACCGCGTAATACTGTCCATCGACATTGTGGATACCAATGCAATGCCCTTCTAGCTTCGCGTCAATACAGCCGCCCGGACTAATATCGTTTGTCTTGGCTGCCATGATGAATCGAGCGGTTCGCGAATTATTTGGTACCTCTTGAACTTGCAACGTCATATTTTCCTCTAGTTTTGTTGACATAATCAACGCCATAAAGATTAAAACTAATTGTCGAAAGCCTAAAAGGATGAGAGACCCTCATTCTTACAACGATTCCAGAAATGCGATGAGCGCGTCTCTGTCGCTTGCCGGCATCTGCTGAACTCGATCACGCGATTGTTCTGCTTCCCCGCCGTGCCACAAGATTGCCTCCAGCAACCCTCTTGCGCGTCCGTCGTGGAGAAAGTTGGTGTGTCCGTTGACCACTTTGACCAACCCGATACCCCACAGCGGCGGTGTACGCCACTCCGATCCGCTAGCTAGGAAATCGGGGCGATTGTCCGCTAACCCGGGCCCCATGTCGTGCAACAACAGATCGGTATACGGGTAAATTGTCTGGTTGGAAACTGCTGGTAAATCCGCCAATGTTCCCGTCTGCAACTTCGGGATATGGCATCCGGTGCAGCCCGCGCTATCAAAGAGTTCCTCGCCGCGCTGTACAACTGGGTCGTCAACGTTACGCCGGGCAGGCACAGCAAGGGTTTGAATGTAAAACGTCACCACGTCCATAATTTCATCGCTGAGTTCCGGGTCGTCCCCCCGTCCGTCGTATTGCGGTTGCCCGGCCGAACTCTCGGTCGGCAAAAGCGAGGTTGTAATACCGATATCGTCGTGGTAGGCGGAAGCGACCTGTTGAAGCAACGTCGGTTGATTTGCCTTCCATCCGAATCGACCGAGGCTTAACCCGTTCTTCCGGACATCCCAGACGTAATTCGCTTTCCCTGAAATTCCATCACCATCCTGATCGTCTTCATCTGCCAAGGCGAGGATGGCCGCTTCAGGTATCGCTTCAAGCAACCCTAAACCAAACACCACAGGGGCAACGCGGGGCGAGATTTCAACATCGTCCGGTAACGGTTGATATGTGTTTTCAATGCTGTAGCTCGGCGTGCGGAGATACACCTTCGCTCCGTCGCTGGTCGTGAGTTCGCCTTCAGTATAGTTGATTGTCACCGTTCCTTCCGGCGGCACACCGTAGATTGCGCGGTTGTTTAGCTGAGTACCGAAACCGGGAACTGGCGCTGGACCGTGTGTAACGTCATCCACCTGATTTGCAAGACTCACACGGAAAAGCATTGACGTCAGCTTTTCACCGGATGTCGGCGCACGTCCCCGTCCATCCCGCGCGTGGCAGTTGATACACGAGATATTGTTGTAAACCGGACCGAGCCCCGGGTTGACCTCCGCCGGTACGGTGACAAACACGGCTTCAAATTCAAGGTCACCGTCGAGGTGTTTTGCTAGCCCGTCTTCCGAAAGATTTGGGGCGGGCGTCGAAAACGCATGGCTGGTTGCGTCAAAAACCGTGGTTTCCCCACCGGAAAGCCTTTTATCCAAAACGTCCATATTTTCTGGTTTAGTCAAATTGTCCGAATCACAAGCGACAATCAACATACAGAACAGCATCATACCAAATTGAGTGTGTGAAAGATGATTTGATTTCATGATTCCAAACTCATAATTTTTTGTCCGGTAAAAAAAAGGGAACAAACACCTCTTCATTGATTTGCCCTTTCTCGCCGGTTTTCTGGTTTAGACTCACGAACTCTTGCTGCCAACTGGTATAACTCCGCTAACTCGAACCGATTGATGTCCTGAAATCGACGAACAGCTTCCTCAATTGGGACTAATTCTACGCTTGCAACTTGTTCGCTCCCCACAGGGTTTTCGGGATTGCCAGTGATTTCTACCGCTCCATATCCTACAATCCGATAGAATTCGGGATGCGGCAGATGCGAACGATAGGGTTTTGGAGCGGTCGAAAAACAGTGCCAAGCACCGAGAGGTTCGTAGGTTATCAGACGCGCGCCGGCCTCTTCGATCAATTCACGGCGAATTGCGTCCGAATAGGTTTCTTCCGGCTCCAATGTGCCGCCCGGAACTTCCCATTCCCCTGTTTGTATGCGAAGCATTAGCCACAAATCCTCTATGAACGGAACAAGGTTGACATTACTGATTAGGTTGAGCGGCGGTATCTCGTTGAGATATTTAAACTCACAGGTGACAGCACCCCAACTGGTGGGTCCAAACAGGTGTGGAAAGTCGCTTTTCGAAATCAAATTTTCCCCAGTGGATATCATTGCAGTTCCCAGATCTGCACGTCGTGCCGTGGCAGATCGATTAGAATCCCTCTTGTTTTATGCTAAGAAACCGAGTTTTTTGAAAAAACTCGGTTTCTCTTATCAATTGAAGTTACCGTCTAGCACCAACTTTAAGATATCGTTCTCAAGTGTCCGCTGAACCGTACTTACTGCGTCAATTGCCGCTTGGACTGAAGAACGATGGGAAGTGATAGAATCTCGGAATGGATCCGGAATCGCACCGATGGTATCAATGGCGGTTTGGACTTCCGTTAGGAATCTTGCGTCCAATCCGGCGTCCACGCCATTAACAAATTCGTTAAGCCCTTGGCCATCGCCAGTGAATTTCCCCATGTAGACATTCTGAATACCGCGGATATTGTCTTGGAAATCGCTAATTGAGTTGAAGCTGAATTGCGACTCGACGAGAGATGTGTCCTGCTCGGTGAACGGATCGGAAATTTTACCGTTAGCGACTTCATCGGCGATGACAATCATGCCGTTGACCATCTCCTGCATACCGTCTTTCTGTGATTTATAAATTGTGCTCGAAGTGCCGGCGTTAGCGACTTCACCGGCGTAGTTTTCACCCGACGCATCCCACGCGGTACGCAACTGGCCAGTTTTAGCTTTCAGATTCTCCGTCGTTGCAATTAGATATTCAAGCTCACGAGGCGTAATTTCCTCAGCTTTTCTCTGGTCTCCTTCGCGGAAGAGGAGATACTCGATAGTATGGAAGCCTTTCAGCGTGTCTTCTAGCGCGTCAATTGACGCCGAGGTCAAATCCTGGTCACTGTCGAGCACCGCGTCGAGGTCTACTCTATTGACGGGCCAGCTATCTAACGCGGGGTCGAGCCCCTGTGTATCAACAGGGCCGAACAAAAACGCTTCACTCTGTTCCCACGGTGCCCTGGCTGCCTTCCAAGCTGTTTGCGCCAATTCCAAATGGGATTGGTTGGCGGCTGCATTTAATGCGTTGACGGCGTTTAATAGGTCACTCGCTTTATTGTCCAAGTCGGTGTAGGTGGCAAGCACGACCTTGTTGGCGAAGTCGTTCAAAATAGTGGTTGCATCAAATGCGGCTCCCGTGACCGGATCGATTTCCTCGTCTTCACCGCAACCTGAGAGGCCGCAGCCGATGAGAAAGACTGATAAAACCAGAAGCGTCGATAGCGTACTGCAATAGAATTTTTCTAGGTGTTGATTGAATCTCATTGGATTCCTCCTTTTTGATGTGATGTTGAATTAGTATTGAAAGCCGAAGCCAAATGCGGCAGTGTTCTCCTGATTTTCGACTACGGTGCCCAACCTCCGTGCCGAGTAGTGCCCTTTAAAGACAATCTGCGGATGCGGGTGATAATTGGCGCCAAACGTCCACGCCTTCCGTTCCCAACGCGGATTATCGAAAATGTCTCCCTTAACCTCAGCCATTGTATCATAGTTGTCGTAACGGACGAACAGGTCAAGCGCCGCCTGCGTGTTCAACGATGATTTGAAGAACGTTAACACATTGTATCCCACTTCGACGTAACCGCCGTGTGCTCGGCTGCCGACAGGCGTCCGCTTTACGTTCAGGTTGTTTGAGAGATTTCGATTGGCTTTGGAGACAAGTTCGGAATTTTCGAGCGCTCCGTACAGGAACAGCCCGCGAATTTTCAATGCGCCGACCTCGTAAAAGCCGTGCAGGTCGACAATTGAAACATGGGCATCCGGTTGGAAGTCCGGCTTCGGACGGTTGTCCGCACTGTCGCCGTAGTACCCGGAGAATCCGAGAACGGCTCCGTCCGTGACTGTGTAATCTACACGGCCGACGAGCGCGAAATCCTCGGCATTTGCAGCCTCAAACCGCAGTTGATGGCCGCCGACAATCCATTGGCGTGAACTGAATCCGGTGGAGTCCAAGCCGTTGACGACCTGCGCCTGGTAGTTGAAACCTCCAAATTTGCCGAAAATCTCAATTCCGTTTTCATGCCAGATGGTTGGGATCAGGTTTGATTCGGATTCAGGGCGGGTGGTCGTGAAGTAGTGCTGCGGTCGATGCCGTTTGGCAGTTAAGCCGACCGGCACGATGATGTGACCGATTCGCAGGTTGAATGTTGGACGAAACTCAAAGACTGCCGCTAGTTTCTCAACGATGACCTCACCGCCTTTTTCAACCTCCATCTCAAATTCGCCAAACTCCTCAAATTTGTCGAACTCCATTGTGATGCCGGTGCCGCCGTGTTCAAACTCAAGCTCCGCTTCAAGCCGGATGGTGTCATTGACCTGGTACTTCGGCGCGACGACAAGCCGTTCGACGTCAATATGTGCGCGCCGCTCTGGATCTGTTTCCCAAAAAAAGTTCGCGTAGTTGATTACCCCGTAACCGGAGATTTGCAGCCGCCCGGAATCAGCCGGTGCGGCTTGGGCAATCAAGAATAGAAATACACCAAAACAAAAACCTCGCAATTTTACCTCACTGTTGATTTATTGATATTGAGACTCGATTTCAATGAATTCTAAAATAAAAACGCACGAAATTATTCCGTCCAAAACTGCCAAAACTGGCTGAGACCATAAAATCCGAATTGTAACTGAGACTCAATATCATAATAAACTTACAAAACCACGAACAATTCGGAAAATCGCGATAGTATAATTCATCGTGAATATTCTTGTCAAGTTTTTTTTAATGAATTTTTCAGAAAAAATTTCCGAATTTCCTTAAATATCTACTGTAACGCAGATTAAACGCAGACGACGGACTATTTTAACATCTGGGACACATTCTCGAACATTTGCGGCATCTAATGAGGAGATTTTGTTATTGTTAGAATTTTGCGCCGTTATCATTTATGGGTTTCCATGTTAGCGATACGGTGACGGTTAACTGGGTTACATCGTCAAACTGCATGGCTTTTGTCCCGGCAATGTCACGACCCGGAAAGGTTTCGGTCTTACCGACAAAGTCGTCCGAAAAAGGAAAGAAATCTCCCCCTGGAGTTGGGCATGGATAAGAATCATCCTCAATAACGACAAGATATATCACCTTATCCTGCAGATCGTCGTATGTTAAATAACCGCCGTCGGACTTATTGAAAAAGGCGCCCACGGAGTAGAGCCTGTCCGACCCGTCTACATGTTCTAATCCGTTAATTTGACCGGAGCACGCAATAAAGTTATCTGCGCGGTCATAAATGTGAACCTCAATTTCAAGCCGACCGAATTCATACTCGTTCGTAACCGCAATTTCCGTGATGGTGACACGATCGGGCACACGTGAAACGAAAGGCCCGCCGGAACCTAACGATTCTTCTAAGGGCGTAAACCTATTGTCAACGTCATCTCTGAACGTAAAAATCTGATCTTCAATCGCCATACGCGATTTGAAAATAGCGCCTTCAACGTCTCTCCGCAGGTCGGACTGTTCGCCACGCAACGTGGAAATTTCGTCTGCAAGATTGGGCCGCTCGTCTCTTAAAGAGTTAATTTCGGATTGGAAATCTTCGCGCAAAATATCAAGATCTTCTTCATCTACCTCGGCACATCCGACCACAATAAAAATTAAAACCATCAAAATCGAGACTGTATTACGTAGCTTCATGCGTAACCTCCATAGCTAGGCCATGTTGACATTTGAGAGAAAGGGCGTGGCATTTTGCCCTAATTGTGCTAATTAATTTTACGAATCACTTCACTAACACCGTGCAATTCATTGGTTACTTCCGTGATGTGTAGTTTGCATCAATTGCAATGGGTTAATGGAGAAAGCCGGGTTGGACTTTATTTCTTTTTAAAGACTATGGTAAAGCCATCTTCGCTGATTAGCGTGAGAGTATTCACACTTCTCGACCATGTACCGGCGTCCTCGTCCGTGGCACCGACTGGTTCTACCTCTTCTTTAAATATACCGGTTCCTTCGACTTCTATAGGTGTAAGTGTATAATTAGAGCCAGATAGGGTGTAAGTTCCAGTCATTTTTACTGAACCTTGCCCTGAAAGTTCCAAGCCCTCCTCTTTCGCTTCAAATTTCATAGCAATTTCCACTTCCATCGTTCCATTGCTATCAAACGTCCAGTTATTGGTAACAATTGAAACATCTACCCCTTCTTCTCCAAAGGCTTGTTCAACACTCTCACCGTCAACGGATTCCCATTCCCATGTACCGACCCACTCATTATCATCTTCCTCACCGCCACCGCAACCGATGGTTACGACAATGAGGACTATACAAAAGCTAGATAACCACAACAAACTGCGGATTAATTGTGCGAACAATTTTTGTTCTCCGTATACGTTAGAATTAGTTTCAATTTTTAAGAAACGTACAAAATGAAATTTTGTAACCAACGCCGATTTTGCTCTATTCGAATTAGTCGTTACTTCAAAATAAGCATCTTTCGCACAGCGAAATAATCTCCGGCTGACAGGTGATAGAAATACACACCGCTTGCCGCTCGTTCGCCGAACTCGTTTGTGCCATCCCAGTAGATAGCCTTTGACCGCGTCTCATGATATCCGGCCGTCCGATGCCCAATATCAAGCGAACGGACAATCTGACCGCTCTGGTCATAGATGGTCAGCGTCACGAAAGCGCCCTTTGCTAACCGAAACGGTATCCACGTCTCAGGGTTGAACGGATTGGGGTAGTTTGGCAGCAGCGCTGTTTCTTTCGGAATCAAAACCGTGAGGAGTTGTTCCAAGAAGAGAACACCCCTTCGCAACGTCGCGTCCGTTAGGTTTAACTGCCGCGCTTGTGACAACCAATCTTGAACATCTGCGGCGGTGAGTATCGTCAGTGTTTGTGGATGTGCGCCAGGCGCGGCTGGTGTGTTCTCCAGCACACCCGCAACTAGGAGCAGGTCTTTAACATCCACTACTCCATCTCCGTTGACATCGGCACTGTTCGGTCCCGTCTGTTGAAAGTTTGAAGCGACCGCCACCAAATCCGCTAGGTCCACCACACCATCTTGGTTTGCGTCTCCTTCAGGGCCTGCGGTGACGTATATTTCGGCTGTGAGTTCTGACCCGACGTAGTTCGCAACGGCGTCCGCGCCCACGGTGAAGGTGAGCGCAGCATCCGTGGAAATGTTGCCGTTGAATTCAAGTTCAACGGTGATTACGGTGTCGCTCTCGCGATCAGGTTGGTGCCACGGAATTGTCACACCGTCAATACCGGCGACTGTCACCGCATCTCGAATGTCAAAGCTAGATCGCGCGTATTTAGCGCCGTTAAGCGTCAGTGTGACCACGCTCTCATCAAGGCTTACTTCTGTCAACGGGGAATCAGAAGAGGCAACCACCGATTCCAGGCTCGCTGTGACTGGAATTTGGGCAGTGAATGCGGGGCCGTCGTAACTTGCTATGGCTTCTGCTCCCACAGTGAAGGTTAGTGCCGTATCGGTATCAAAGTCACCGGTGAATTCAAGTTCCACGGTAATAACGGTGTCGCTATCACGATCGGGTTGGTGCCAAGGAATAGTTACGCCGTCAATGCCGGAAACTGTCACCGCATCTCTAATGTCGAAGATAGAACGTGCGTAATTAGCGCCGTTAAGCGTCAGTGTGACCACGCTCTCATTTAGGGTTGGTTCTGTCAACGGCGTTTCTGTCGATGCGATTATCGACTCCTGCCCCGAAGTGACAGGTACTTGTGATACCAGTGCGGGGCCATTGTATCCCGCTATGGCATCGGCGCCGACTGAAAAGGTGAGTGTGGTATCGGTGTCAAAGTTGCCGATGAATTCAAGTTCAACAGTAATTACCGTATCGCTCTCACGGTCAGGTTGGTGCCACGGAATTGTTACGCCGTTGATGCCGGAAACGGTCACGGCATCTCTGATGTCGAAGATTGAACGTGCGTATTTAGCGCCGCTAAGCGTGAGTGTGACCACGCTTCCAGCCAATGTTGCTTCCGTCAAGGGTGCCTCCGTCGATGCGGTTACCGATTCATTCAACGCAGCGACGGGTACTTCCGCTGTGAATGCCTCTCCGTTGTATCTTTGTATCGCATCGGCTCCGACCGAGAAGGTGAGGGTAGCATCTGTGTCAATGTTTCCGTTGAATTCAAGTTCGACGGTGATTACGGTGTCGCTCTCGCGATCGGGTTGGTGCCAAGGTATAGTTACACCTTCAATGCCCAAGACAGTTACAGCATCTCGTATGTCGAAGACGGATCGGGCGTAAACCGCGCCGCTTAGCGTCAATGTAACGACACTCCCGTCTAAGGTTGCTTCCGTCAAGGGTGCCTCTATTGATGCAGTTACCGACTCCTGCCCGCTTGTGACGGGTAATTGTGTGTCCAGCGCGGGGCCATTGTATCCCGCTATGGCATCGGCACCGACGGAAAAGACGAGCACAACATCGGTGTCTATATTTCCAACAAATGTCAGTTCGACAGTAAGCACCGTATCGCTGACTCGGTCCAAATCGAACCCTTGAATCGTGACACCGTCAATGCCGGAGACGGTCACGGCATCTCTGAGGCCAAAGGTAGATTGTTCGTAAACACCGCCATTTAGTGTGAGTGTGACGACACTGCCATCAAGGGTTGCTTCTGTCAACGGCGCCGCTGTTGATGCGGTTATCGATTCCTGCCCGCCTGTGACAGGAACTTGTGCAACCAGCGTGTGTCCATCGTAGTTCGCTATGGCGTCTGCCTCCACCGAGAAGGTGAGGGTAGCATCGGTGTCAATATCTCCGTTGAATGTTAGCTCGACGGTCACCTCCGTGTCATTCACGCGGTTTACGCCGAATGTCCCAATAGTAACACCGACAATACCGTCAACCGTTAAGGCATCTCTAATGTCGAAGCTGGATTGTGCGTAAGTCCGGTTTTTTAGCGTCAATGTAACCACGCTTTCATCTAGGGTGCTTTCTGTAAGCGGCTGCGGGGTTGTTGCAGTTATGGTTGGGTCTTCCTCCACAACCGCTGTGACAGGTATTACCGCAGTTAGTGCGTCGCCGTTATAGTTCTCAATTGCGCCCGCCCCGACTGTAAACGTGAGGGTGGCATCGGTGTCAAAGTCCGTACCGTCAAATGTCAGCTCAACCGTTGCCACCGTATCGCTGATCCGATCAATATCGAACCTGCGAAATGTAACGCCAGCAATCCCTGACACCGTGACAGCACGGCTGATGTCGAAACTGGATTGTGCGTAAGCACCGGATGACAAAGTCAATGTAACCACACTCTCATCTAGCGTCCCTTCATTAAGCGGTTGTGAAGACGATGCGGTCAATGTTGGGATGGCTTCCACCACGGCGGTGACAGGTATTGTTGCGGTGAATGCGGGACCCCTATAGTCTACTATTGCACCCGCGCCGACTGTAAAGGTGAGAGTGGCATCGGTGTCAAAGTCCGTACCGTCGAACCGTAGTTCAACCGTTACCACCGTATCGCTGTCTCGTTCCAGGTCAAACGTGCGAAATGTAACGCCGTCAATACCAGACACAGTAATGTTATTTGCAACCGTGAACCGCGATTCGTAGACGCGCCCGCTCAACGTCAGCGTCACCGAGCTCTCATTAAGCGCCGTCTCCGTTAAGGAGGTAGGGGATGCGACCACCGATTCCTGATTTGCGGCGACGGGTAGGGAGTCGGTCAGTGAAGGACCGCTGTAACTATTTATTGCCCTAGCGTCAACAGTGAACATAAGGGTAGCGTCGGAATCAAAATCCGTGCCGTCAAACGTAAGTTTGGCGGTCAATTCAGTATCACTCACACGTTCCAAATCAAACGATCTAACACTTACACCGTCAATACCCGACACGGTCACAAGGCCGCTCAGCCATCGTTCAAAAACTCGGTTACTCAACTTCAGGGAAACTACACTCCCGTTTAGCGACGATTCTGTTAAAGATGGCGATTCTAACGTTATTGTCGGGCTCGCTTGATCGTCTAGGTCCGCCACATCAATGGTTACGGTGATGGAGTCCGAGAGCGTACCATCTGAGGCGGTAATAGTTACCATGTAGGCAGTTTTGGTTTCGTAGTCGAGTGCTGCCTTTGTCTTCAACTGACCGGATGACGGTTCAAGGTTAAACGAAGACGCGTCAATACCGCCGAGGGTATAGGTTAACGCGTCGTTATCGGGGTCTGTAGCCGTGACTGCACTACCGATGTTCGCGCCCTCCGCCGTATTCTCGGTTACTGTTCGCGTGGTACGGCTGCCTTCGGAGAATATTGGCGCTCTGTTCGTCGGAGTTTCAGGTACGTTGCTCACATTGATAGTGACCGTGATAGTGTCCGTTAGATTGCCGTCGGAGACGGTAATCGTTACGATATAGGATGTTTTAGTTTCGTAATCAAGCGCTGCCTTCGTTCTCAACTGCCCCGATGTGCGGTCAATATCAAACGAAGCGGCGTCAGTGCCGCCGTGGGTGTAGGTTAGGACATCGTTGTCGGGGTCCGTAGCCGTTACCGCACGACCGATGTTCTCACCTGCCCCCGTATTCTCACCCACTGTACGGGTGGCGCTACCCTCGGCAAACACTGGTGCATCGTTTACGTTGCTGAGGGTGATTGTGACCGTGATAGCGTCAGTGAGGCTGCCATCGGAGACCGTGACCGTTATGGTATAAGCGCGTTTGGTTTCATAGTCGAGCGCCGCTCGCGTTTTCAACTGCCCGGACGAACGCTCAATGTCAAATGAAGACGCGTCGGTGCCGCCGAGGGTGTAGGTAAGGGTATCGTTGTCAGCATCGGTAGCCGCCACAGCATTACCGATATTTATGCCCGCTGCCGTATTCTCCGCCACTGAGCGGGCAGTGGTGACGCCGTCGGTGAACACCGGTGCACGGTTCGATGGTGAGGCAATGGAAATTTGGGTTGAAAGGGCAGAACCGCTATAGTCCACAATAGCGTCAGCCGCGACTGTGAAGGTCAGGGAGGCATTGGCGTCCAGTTCAGAACCGTCGAATGTCAGTTCGACCGTTGCGACAGTATCACTAACACGCCCAATACCGAAAGTTCCAACTGTTACGCCAGAAATACCGGATACCATCACGTTATTTCTGACGGCGGTCTGCGTTTCGTAGGTACAGCCGTCCAATGTAAGTGTAACCACGCTCTCATCTAGCGTTGCTTCAGTCAACGGGGCGGTTGTCGAGGCGGCTACCGATTCCAACAATGCGGTGACGGGTATACCGGCGGTGAGCGCGGCACCTTCGTAGCCGGCTATTGCATCGGCTCCAACCGTAAAGGTAAAGGCCGCGTCGCTGTCGAAGTCAGTACCGTCAAACGACAGTTCGACTGTTACTACGGTATCGCTCACACGCTGCACATCAAGAGACCTGAACGTTACGCCGGTAATACCTGATGCCGCCAGGTTATTTCTGACAGTGGTCTGGCGTTCGTAAGTGCCGCCGTTCAGCGTCAGCGTAACTACGCCCTCGTTCAGCGTCCTCTCTGTCAATGGAGCGGATGTTGAAGCGATCACCGATTCTGCAAGCGCCGTGACGGATATTTCGGCAGTGAGCGCAGCGCCGTCGTAGCCCGCAATTGCGTCCGAACCAACCGTGAAAGTCAGCGTGCCATCGGCATCCATGTTGCCGCTGAATGCGAGTTGAACACTCACCTCAGTATCACTAACACGATCCACATCGGAGGCTGTTACGCCGGTGATTCCGGACACAGTTACATGATCGAAACTAAATCGCGAGAAAGCGCTGCCGGTAAGCGTCAGGGTCACCATGCCGCCATTCAGAGTCGCTTCCGTCAGCGACGGTGAAGCGGTAAGATTCAGGTTGGCAGGATCTACTGTCGAAACGACGATTTCCCCAAGTTCATCAATTTTCCATGAGCCGCCGGTGAGTTCCGTGGCAGCCAAATGATAGGGTACACCATTGACTGTTGCGGTTACATTTAACGAACCGCCGACGGATATTTGGTTGAACCACGAGGGAAAATCCGGGTCGTCCAAGCTCGCTTGTCCGTTATCAAGCACAGAAAACTCGGTATCGGTGTCAGGGTAAATACAACCTTCTCCTGGTGAAAGAACATCCCCTTCCTGACAATCTGCCATGACAATGTCGTCGTCTACATTGGTGACGTTTATAGTGACCGTAGCTCGAGCTTCAAGACTTCCGTCTGAAACCGTAACCGTTACCGTGTAGACATTTTTTGTTTCGTAGTCGAGTGCATCTCTGGTCTTCAACTGGCCTGATGTGCGGTCAATGTCAAATGATGAGGCGTCAATACCGCTCAATGTGTAAGTTAGGACGTCGCTGTCCGCATCTGTAGCAGACACTTCGCTGCCAATGTCTTCACCCGCTCCAGTATTTTCTTCCACTGAGCGGGTTGCGGCGGCGCCATCGGAGAACACCGGTGCAGCTTCGTTTACATTACTGACGGCGATAGTCACCGTGATGGAGACTGTGTTGGTACTATCGGAGACACTCACCGTAACCGTGTACGATGTTTTGGTTTCATAGTCGAGTGCTGCCTTTGTCTTCAACTGTCCAGATGTACTGTCAATGTCAAACGAAGATTCGTCCGTGCCGCCCAATGTGTAGGTTAGGGTATCGTTGTCCGCATCCGTGGCAGTCACTTCGCTTCCGATATTTTCACCGGCACTAGTGTTCTCTGCGATTGTACGGATGGCGGCGTTTCCTTCGGAAAACACTGGCGCACTGTTAGCGGGGGTTTCGTCTACGTCGGTGACGTTGATATCAACTGCCGTAGAGTCCGTAAGGCTTCCATCGGAGACAATGACTGTTACCGTATAAGCGGACTTAGATTCGAAATCGAGCGCGGCTCGTGTCTTCAACTGTCCGGTGAAGGGTTCAATGTCAAACGATGACGCATCAGTACCGCTCAAGGCGTATATCAAGGTGTCAACTGTGTTATCATCTGTATCGGCATTGTTGGCATCCGTAGCGGTTACTGCGTTACCGATATCTACGTCCGCAGCAATATTCTCCGCCACGGAACGAGTAGTGCGGTCCTCGGCAAACACGGGTGCTTTGTTGATTGTCCACCCGATATCATCAAGCATGCCGAGTGCAATGGCACCGGGGCTGTGAATCGCTTCCGCTCTATCAAAATACGGCGTCATTAAGGAGTTCGGATCGCCCGACTGAAACGTCTCCTCATCCAAATGGACGAAGCTCGAGCCTTGAATCCACCACGTCGGCGCGAATAGTTTTGGGCGGGCTCCATTGTATGCAAATTTCCCATTTGCACCATTCCAAAAGAGGCTGTTACCTGTGAACTGTTCTCGCAGCGCGGCGGATGGGTCAGAAAATTCCGTAATCGCAGTACCGGCGCCGTTGACTACAAATTCGTCGTAAGCTTCCGGGAATCTGGCGTGGGATGGACCGCTTCTGAGGGCGCCTTCAAAATTAAAAAAACCGGTTTCAATCATTCTACTCGTGCTAGAAATACCAAGACCGTGACCAATTTCATGAAGCACAACGCTAACAAAATCGTACTTGCCGGATGGTGTGTTGGTATCAGTGCCAAAATACCAACCTACCTCCTCGTTGCTGTTGAATCTCACAATGATGTCTGCTTCACCGCTCCTGAGATTTCTACCGGCAATCTTATCAGCGAGGGCGAAAGCAACCCACAGCCGCTCTCCGGCGAAGTTCCACCAGTTTCCGGGTCTTGCACCCCCCAAAATGATAGATCCATCTTCCCATCCGCCGCGGTCTTCAAACGTTGCGTCTATATGGATGGTCACAGGCGACCGGATTAGCGAAGCCCAGATATCAACCGCATATTGAAATGCCGCCCGCGCTTCGTCCGTAAATCCGTGATAGGTTACGATAAACTGTGGATTTACTGTTCTAAACCGGCGAGCATGTGGGGGCGGTGTCTGCATCGGCGGCGGAGGTACGCTTGTATTCGCATCTTCATTGGTTCCGTATAAAACAACCGGTGCCCCCGGCCCTGCCTCTTGGCTCATCGTATCGGGAATGGTAGCAATCAAACTGAACAACAGGAAAAACGTCGTAAAGAAAACAATCGCAAATTTCATAGTAACCGCACCTCTTAAGCCGTTATCATTTAGTTATAGTTAAATCAGGTTTATCAAAACGTACAGGTGACGTATTTTGCCAAAACCCACCTTTGGTGTCAACAGAAATGCCCTGTATGCTTCGTAACGCGCCGGTAATTACCATCGGTTTTGACATTCTGCCCGACTGAATTATTAAGATAGTCGTACAGCCAAAATTTCCCGCAGTAATGTTTTGATTGGTACGTTAGATGGATTGCGGCAAATGGGATGAGGCAAATAATGTGCCAAATGCAATAAATACCATTCAATATTGTATTGGTTTGGACTCGGAAAGCCTGATGCGTCAAAGGATGCGGGCAGTTCAGAAAATTTTGAGTATGGGGAGGAAATGTTTAGGTGTTATGGAAGGGGAATACACTTTTGTTTACAAGAATTCGATAAAACTAGGCGCAGAGAGTCGTGATACCCCGCACCAAATATAGGTATCAAGGGTTGTAAATGAATGAGTCTCAAGCGGATGAAGGCATCTTCGCGTGATCATTTTAGCGGTTGATGGGATGCTTAAATCAAAACAGGCAGGAACTACCGGGAACGTAATTCCGAGAAAAGGAGATTCCGAATGTTATGGGCATCATGTCTTGGCTATCCAAAATAAAGAACGGTCTGTCCACTCGCATTTCAAGGTTAAGGCGGCTCTGGGTAAGGCGCAGAAGCTCAATTCCAACGACTCCGTAGATACCTAAACCAGAATCATCTTCCGAATCGTAATAGTCGTGGTATTCGTAATCCCAATCATTACGGAAAGGATTATGAGTTTTGTGTTCTTCAGTTTCTCTAGTTACGTAACTAGCATTGACAATGGCGAGTCCGCCGCCCGCATAAGGTGAAATGTTCTGTTTGTTGATAAAGTAGCGTCCACCAATTGACCAACTGAAAAAAGTAAACCCGTCGCCGTCGTCTTCGTCTTCGTTTCCGCTAAACCGCCCTTCGGTCCCGATAGAATAAGAAGGCGTCTGGTAGGTCCAACCAAACTGCCACCCGGGTTCGGCAACTATATCAGTGCGAAGTATGGTAGTTCCAAAGATGCCCACATTCCAAAGCGACTCACCGGTTATCTTTCGAAGTTCACGCGCTTCCTGTTCCGCTACGGTTTCCATGTCAACCGTAGCATCTATCGGTTTACCGTGGACAAGCGCATCAACCAACCTCGGCGCCGCGGGAATCATCTCTTCGATATTTGCTAAGGTCATCTGCCGCTCGGCGATGACGGTTCCGATGGGGTTTTCCTGACTCAAGCGCACAAAAATCTTCTCCCCCAAACGACGCAACGAAACGCGGTAGACATTCACGGAAGCCGGTGCCTCGAAAACAGGATCGCTGACGGAAATTCCCTGCTTGCGCAACTCATCGCACACCAACATCGCCGCAGTCTCGGAGTCCGTGTCGTCAATGCCCGGATTATTGCCAACCAGACATACAGCGGTAGGTGCTGAAGTATCAAACTGCGCAAATGCAGGCGTGACCGTTAAAATGAGTATAACAAAACCGGTCAAGTGACTCCAGAGTTTTTTCAGATGTAACATCTTGCAATCTCCTTTTTAGTGATTATCATTCCAAATCAAGTGTGTTTTTGCAGCTTCAAATGTCGTCCAAGTTCGTTTTTACACCGTACGAAAGGCTTCCCACTTGTTTTATTCCACTTCTTGCTGGATTTGCGCAACCTCTTGCAGACGCTGCAATAGTGCTTCAGATGCTCGGCGAGACTGCTGAGTGTTGAACTGCTTCACGGCTTCGTCGGCGCGGAAGATATTGCCTCGGTAATAACGCGAGAAAATCAACCCTCCCCACAGCGCTGCATCCACGTAATGCCGGGCTAGCGCCGCATCAACTGTGAGATAACCGAGAACACCGTTCAGCGCGAGCGCGTTTAACCCGTTTCGCCAATCTCCTGCGTAGACTTGCCCCGCACCGGGTAGGATTGCCGAGAGCACCTTCGCTAGTCTAGCGGATTTCTGCGGCGCATTGACCGCATTCTCAAGAAGGGTATCAAGCTTTTCGTCCATGGTGTAGTGCCGCAACACGCTACGCGCCTCCGCCCATTGAAACTGGTAAATAAAGGCAACAGTTTCTAAGAATAGCGTGCGTCGGAAAACCGGAACTGTCGGGTTCTGCATCCGCGCCTTTATCAATTCAAGCCGCCCAAGATCGTAGTCCTGCGCCGCAATGAATATCACGGCACGTTCTAATCGATATTTCGATTTTTCTTCCGGATTTGAAGCGTATTGCACTGCCGCATGCATCGCAGCGACAGCTTCACCCCAATGCCCCTGTTCTCGATAAGCGATGCCGATATTTCGGTATGTTTCCGCCGTACGGGGATCGTCGGTATGAAAGAAAAGGAAACGTTTATACTCAGTAAGAGCAGCATCATAATTGCCCAATTTGAAAAAATGGGAGCCCAGAGAAAGCGGAGTATCTTCCCCGGTTGCTGTGGGGCCACAGAAAAGTGAAAACGCCGCGGCAAGAAGGGAAAAAACAACGCGCCTGGTATTCATTGCAACTCCAACTGATTAGCTAACAACGAGTCAGGGACAACTCAATACAACAATTTTATGGACAACGACCCCAAGAATTCGTCCGCGGCGTGCCGGTTGTACATACGCGCAGAAATTACGGAGCCGTAAATGTTCCCGGCATAGAAGATTCCGCTGAGCGCACCAAATCCCCAGCCTTTTGCT
The DNA here is from genome assembly GCA_028819845.1 of Candidatus Poribacteria bacterium. Lineage (GTDB taxonomy): Bacteria > Poribacteria > WGA-4E > WGA-4E > PCPOR2b > JAPPKS01. The sequence goes on from JAPPKS010000016.1 coordinate 69,418, forward strand.
GATGAAAACCCATCTCGACGAAAGCCGTCGTAAGCTTGCCAACCCGTTAAACCGACAGTAAACAGTGAAGTCAGCGCATCGCCGATACGTCCTGTATAGAGCCGACCAGCGCCGGGCACAATTGTGGAGAGAATCCCCGCCAAAAATGGACTGCGGCTTGGCAATTGCGTCCCCCGCATTGCGTAATTGTGGTACAGCGCTGCGTTTTCCCTGACCTCTGCCACCTCCGATTCCTGCAACCCATCGAAAATTTTGCCGGCTTCAAGCCACCGCTTTTGCATCAGGTAAGAGAGTCCGATTAGTTCTTGCGATACGGTACGAGACGATAAATCAGTAATGTGCGGCAGGGCTGCATCCAGGTAGTTTACGGATTGCTGAAACTGCTCCGTGAGGAAATAGGCGACGCCGATCTGGTAGTGTGCACTATAAATCAACTGGCTATCTGAATAGGTGTGCAGAAAAGTCTCAAATGTCCGAATCGCTTTTTCGGATTTGCCGCCAAGACGGTAACATAGTCCAATTTGATAATGTATTTGATCGCTTTCTCCAGGTTGATAAAACAGATAGCGTTGATATTCACTTGCGGCGCGGAGGTAGTCGCCCTGTTCGTATAGAAAATCGGCGAATTTTCTGACGTTCTCGGGGCTGTAGTAGTCGCGGGGCTTCTCAGCATTTGCAACCGATAGGCACGTGGTACCAAGGAGGAAAATAAGCGTGAATCGCCGTAGTCGCATATAATGGAAACGAAATCATCCGCCTTTCGGTTGACCTGTAGCTGTGTTAACTCGAAACTTGCTAAATTAACAATTACCAAGCTGCATAATCTAATACCGGATCTATATATTTGCCAGTGGTCTCATCTTTGTAGTGATGTGTCGATCCCGTGCCGTTGCATCGAAGCAACCGGTCGCTGGTAAGCAACAATCCCCGCAGCATGCCGTATTCCTGAATACACCCCATGCCGAAACGTGAACAGCTCGGTACGAAGTTGCACGCCGGACCGTCTTGGCTAGAGATAAATTTCTGATACAAGCGAATCAGACCAGCCGCGGTGAGTTTCAGTTCCGAGGTCTCCTGAAGATTAAAGCGGACAGCCTCCTGCGGTTTGAGGGTTGAAATTGGATTTGCCTTTCGGATGAATGCTAAGTCGGCGGCTTCATCTGCGGGTGTGGGAAATACGAGGAAAACGAATGACAAACAGAATGCAATGTGGAGGACTATACGGATGGTTCGGGCAGATACACAGGAACCCCGACCGACGAATCTGGATAATCTGGGATAAGCTACCATTTAACGATCTTAACTTTTACGGATTCCGGCATTGTAAAATATAGTATCGGGTTCGGCGTCTCCGCGTTCACTTGTGGGTTGCTATAGAATATCCGCTCATGTTGCAAAACTTCAGATTTTGCCCCATACGTCTTGGAGGTAACCGTCATCGGAATGAAGCTAATGCCAAGTTTGCTGTGGTCTTGATATTGCGACCTAGCAATTGTGTCTCCCTTAGGGTTTTTAACTTCGGTAGAAAGGATGCGATCGTCGTGTATACCGAGAACGACTGCACCGATTCGGTCTTTCGCTTTGTCCGGCGGTATCCAATAGGTATAGAGCATGTCATCCTGTATCTCATGTTTGTCAAGGGAATAGCCGATCGCGGTTAAGCGATACTCAGCTTGAGCGGACTGAATGATGGATTCGACAAACGGGAGCGGAACCCGTCCTTTAGACATAATTCGGAACGCCTGCCGCTCTACAGGGTAATAGATTTCTAGGACGTTGTCTGTCACAACCATTATCTGACGGAGCGGTTTCATCACTTCAACGACAACGCGTGCTGCGTTTGCATCGTAGTGCAAGGTGCCTGTTATTTGCTCCGTTTTTTCATTTTCAGTTAATTCGCGTGAAAAGTCTAGAGAAAGGGATTTCAGTGGGGATGCGTAGAGCGCGTGAGTGAGCGCGAATACAAGTGAAAGCGTGATGAAGAATACGAAGTGTATTAACATCATTCTACTATGAACAGTGTAGTGGCAAGTTTTTAACAATTGCTATCACTTCCTCTCCAATTGTTATCGGGAATAATACGGAGTCCATATGATTACAGCAACCACTGTTCCACCGAGGCAACCCAAAAACGACGATCTCAATTGCAGGTTTTCTACTTTTTCCTTGTAGGCTTGTGTGTAAAACATGACGTATTCAGGCGATTTTCCGAGCAAGCGATATGATGGTACAGGAGGATCATAGATTATCGCACCAAGTAGTCCGACCGAACCAAGCAGGCAGCCACCAACTGCAGCTAAACAAAAGTTGCCGCCAATCCATAATAACTGACTCGTATCAGTTTCAGCATCGCGTTCAGCGGCAACCCTCGCCTCCAAATGAATATCCCTCTGGGCAAGTGTGACTACGGGAACGCTCAACATCAACACTACTACAAAAAGAGCGAAAACTTTAAAATATTTTTTTAAAATAATTTTCACAAGACATCTCCTGTTCTACATAAAATTCTTGCACCAATATTCCGAGGGAGTTTGCTAACAGTTCTTCTCGCCACCTCAAGCGAACTTGAAATAACTATCGATACAACAACGCTTAACCATCAGTTACCATTCGGACGTGCTATTTCGTTAGTCGGAATGATGCGTATTATAATTCGTGGTTTAGGTTTTGTCAACCGGCTAGGGCGAAGTAGCGCTGGCTGCAAGATTGTTTAGGCTATTAGTTAGTGAAGGAACTTCAGGTATCTCTCCAATAACGCAGAAGTCCTCATCAAACGAACGTAACTTCGCCGTGTCGAAGGACTGACAATTTGCCAACCTATGAGTTGGACAATACACCCAACCAGTGAAGGCGGCTCTACGATACCAATGCCATTATTTCGCCTGTGCCTTGTGTAAAGGGTTCCAACGCCTTGCCCAAAATTGCACTCCGCCGCCGTTCATTCTCATTGATGAGTTCCATGATTTCGCCGCTTCCCATTCCGCTTCTCGCTTCCAGCAACTGGAATTTCATGGCGCAGCCTGATGTTGAACTGGAGGTTAACGCATCGCCGACTTCAATCGGGCCGTTCTCATCGGTAACCTTGACCGGAACGCTTCCGGACAGGGTCAAAGGTGCCGTCCGCTCATAATGCTGCGGACTAATCCTTATCGCCGGACTTCTTGAGACGACGCCGGCTATGGCGGTGTCATAAGCCTTCTCGGCCCGCTTTACCTTCAATCTGTCGTTTGTGTCGATCACCGCAATTTCCCCTGGTTCTAGGTCGCCGTTGCAGAGAAATTCTTGCGCCAACCCTGTATGGTGCGCTGTTCCACCGATGTCCAGCTTAGCGCGAGGCGTATCAGTTCCAACCCCAACGTTGCCTTCCGCACTTACGACGAAGTGTTTACATTTTCTACCGTTGCTTGTTACCTCGAAAATGTCGTCGGATTGCGAGGCGGCAGCCTCCACGATAGCCTGTATTTCATCAATCATCCCTCTGACGTGAAATCTGCCTTCGGGAGGCCCGTAGTCGTTTGGAGGAAGCCTTCCGATTATGAGCCTGCCGTCCTCATCAAGGACGAAAGCGTCAATCAGCGCGTCCCGAATGATGGCGAACTTGTATCCCGGCTGGCTCGGAATCAGGATGCACCACTGGTTGGGATGGTCGCCTTTCCACAGCCGGATGCCCACCTCCTTATCATCCCGCGTGTTCATCAGGTTAAGCAAGAACGTAAAGCCCCCGTTAGAAACGAAATAGGCTTCATGCCAATAGGGGTCATGCTCAGAGTGTTGATAGCCCTTGAAAAAGCGCAGCCAAGGGAATCCGGAGGTGTCCTGAATATTTAGGGCGTCTACATTGGTAAAATTAAGGGTGTGAATCGGATGGATGCCTATATCTTCACCCGGCGAGAGTTCGATACGGCTGGTGATGTTGCCCTTTTTTATTTTCATTTCTGTGTGCCTCGTACTTATTTTAGTTCGTGGGAGTTATCTCTAAAATCTGGCATGTCCAATGGTGAGCAGCGCTTCAGCCACCTGACCGAAAGCGCGTCCATTGACCGTCATGTCCAAACCGACCGGTTGGCGTCGACAGCATGTGCCGGCCGGAGCTGTAATAGAGATTTGGATCTCTTTCCGCTCCCGAGGGGCTAGCTCTATTTCAATGGATTCGCTTTCCCAGCCCGCCGGACCAATCAATCTAGCCATTGCCTTACACGCTGACGGAAAGGGGTTGAGTACCCATCCCTGAAACTCTGCGGTTCCTCCGGTTGGAAGATGCAGACGGTAAGGCTTGAGTTTCCCGCCCTGAGACTCGGCGCCAAAATGGACATCTCCATCTCCTAATATCATCAGGGACTGGTGGATGTCGTCGAACGCATTGGCGCCGCGGTCGAGCACCTCGTACCATTCGTCGCTGGTTTGGTAGGGTATTGTATGTCCGGTCAATATCAAATCCGGTTGAAAGCGTCGAAGGTCTTCCAGTGTTTGCTTGTAGCAACCGATATCAAGGCCGTTTTTGTAAACGTGGTTGGTAAACAACCGCGCTCCGGATTCAAAATCCTTACCTTCCGTATCGAAGAAGATTTGGTCTCCGGTATGCGCAACCCGCTTCCCGTCAATTTCCATGCAAACTAGGGTCGCAAAACGCGTGTGTCCCGACATCGGGTAAAGGGTGATTGGCACATCTTCCCAATACACGGTCTCAGCGTCGGGCAGGTGCCGGGTGACCTGAATCGGTTCGTGCCAAAGGCACGGCCGATCGTAGCGGTTGGGCCGCTCAAGGATGTCGGAAAAGTGTTTCCCAGCCCAGACGGTGGTACCAAACAGCCGCTGAAGCAGCGGTATACCATTCACATGGTCGTCGTGGAAATGTGTAACCAGAACCGTATCTATTCGATCGGTGCCGAAATGTTTCTTTAGCCCACTCAGTCCGTGTAAGAATGGGCGCCGATTAGACACGTGCTGCTTGCCGGGTGCTAGATAAGCCGCGGTGTTGTATTCATAATCCAGCGACATCACTTTTCCGCTTTTGCTGATGACAAAATGCGTATGAGCCGATGCGTATTTGGAGCGGTAAAGATGGGGCAAAATTTGTTCGATGTCGTCGTCATCAGGTTCGTTCAGCGCAGCCGCGAAGCCGGGGACAATCACGTCCAAGCGTTTGAGATTATTTTTGAAAGCGCCAATTGCGCCAGTCGGGTCATCTATGGGATCGCCGAGGCTGGGCAGCAGCATGTCTGGCTTGGCATCAAGCAAGCGCGAGCAGCTATGCCAGAGGTTCACTGCCCCGCTCATGTCATTGTAGTTGTATTGGAGCGGCGCCAATCGAGCGGTTCGTCCATGACCGCAGATTAATTCTCCAACGAAAGCCAATCGCCGCCCGTTCAGTGTTACGACGTAGCTACTCGCTCCATTCGTGGCGCCCGGTGTGGGAATGACCTCCCACGCTAAACCCGCGATGTTTCGCGTTTCGTAATCCATCATCCAGTCTGTCACCGGTATTGGGCGAACTGGCGAGAACCGGTCCCAGCGATTGTCATACGAATTCCAGATTTGCCGTTCGCGGAAGTGCTGTTCGGGGTCCAAGAAGTATTCTGCGTCCCAGTAAGGTCCCAATATATTTGCCCCGGCTGCGTGCAGCCGAATTGAGCCATCCGTATGGTCCCTGAAATGATGGGTGAGCAGAACCGTCAGCGGTTCATTTTTAACGACCTCCCCGAGATGGTTCGCTGCTAAACCCGTTCCTGCATTGATTAGAACTGTCCCCTGAGGACATTGAACTGCGTATACGCGGCAACTATCCTGAAACATAAAGACGCCGTCTTGAATCTGTTGCCAAGCGGATGTGTGCATCTTTTTCTCCCCTTAATTCTCAGTCTATCAGAAATCGTAGACTCATTGTGCATCGCTTAACTGTGCGTTCATACACACTTAATTTATGCCGACAATTCTTGGGATAATGTCCAATTCTACGCGAATCGGCTGTGTTCTTAAACGGTGTCACTATTTTTTAGATTTGTTCACAATGTGTATGCGCACCTCGGATTGTCATTAAACGTTTTATAAAGGCAAGGCATCCCACGTTTTTCCTTGAAGTATCCTCCCGGTTCGCTTCTTATTTGGCCCACCCCATTGTTTAAAGAAAAATGGTATATCGGCATCCATACACTGATTGCGTATTTCGATTACCCAATTTTCCGCCATGGGTCTCGCGCCGGGACCGGATTCCCCGCCCACAATCACCCAATTTATTTGGTCTAAATCCAAGCTCGGTAAAGGTCCCAACAGTGGTTCAAGAGAAAGGAACTTAACGTGAGCACCGGTTTGTTTCAAATGTTCAATACGATCGGTGTTATCCACGTTTTCGACACTGACGCCCATCCACACATTTGGAGGCCAGTATATTTCACGAGTCAGTTCGAATAATCGCCGAGATCGTTTGGTTAATATTTGAAATTTATGCCAATGGGCTTGTTTCATCACCTCGAAGATTCGGTGAATAGTTGGTTCCGGCACATCTTGGTGGAATAAGTCGCTCATGGAATTGACAAAAATTAATCGTGGCTTTCGCCAGTTAAGCGGCGCTTCAAGAAGTTCAGGTACGACCCGAATCTGATTTGCCCATCTCGGTCCGCTCGATGTCATTTTCGCCAATCCTTCATACGCCATATTTTTACCCGAAAATCGAGTAGCGATTCTCTCAGCGTAACAGAAACGGCAGCCTTCGGAAACGCGACTACAACCTCGCACCGGGTTCCACGTGGATTCCGTCCATTCGATGTTTGAACTGGTTCCCATCGTTTATCCCTCCCTTGCCAAATGCCGTGAGAACTGAATATTATAAACTATTGTTTCAGTTGCTATAGGATTTTGGTGACCGAATTTAACCTCTATGATAGGATTTTATTATGTATTTTACTATACATATATTACGTTTACAAATAAAAACACTATCTGCACATTTTTCATTGAGCACGAATTCACTTTATTGAACCAGCGACAATTGAGGATTAGCATTTGGTGTACAACGTCCTTCATACTCAGATGCTAAAATGACCTTGTTTTTCCTCAAACCACTTATTGCCTTGTTTACGTGCGGAACACGCCAAATGAGAGGTCGAACAAGTTCGTGAAATTCCTTCCAACGATGGGGACGTTCGTGCAATTGTTCGCAAACCCATTGGTTCAGCGAATTCCAGTCTGGTCCTTCAGAGAAAAGCATCAGTTGATGGGGATTGTCAAACTTTCTCACGCGGAACTTCCCATCCGGACATACCTTCCAGACACAGTCTTTCATTAAATCTCGTCCATGGTTATGGTTCGTGAAATGGGCAAGAACGTATCGAGTCTTTTCGTTGTTTCCAAGCATATGAATGGGTGTTACCCATTTGGCCCCTAGCATCTCCTTAAACGTATCTATTGTTTGTCCGACTCTCAAATCAATGTCATTTGAGGTAATCTTGTGACGCCAATGTGGTCCATTGAAGATAGAATCCAGACTATTTGCCATCCCTAGATTGGTGTTGCCCTGGACTAAAGCCATATTGAGTTCTCTCCATATCACATTGAAAAAAAGTTCAACTCGTTGAAATTGCATTAATTCCCGCAACACACTACCCGGTACCCCAAACCCGTAAGGATCCACAAAGATAAAGGCGGGGGCAAGTTGACTTCCCTCCGCCTGCAAAGATTCAATCAATTTTCGAAGGATAGGAAAACAGTTCCCGCTTTGACTATGAACTTTCATTCCCAAGGGTAAATCCCCTCGCTTAGCTATCTCTTTATTCAAGGATTTGAGATTCTCCTCGTCACGTTCTATAAACCAGAAAACGACTTCGGAACGCTTCAAGATTTGTTTCAGGTGATTGTGTTCTAAAAAAGTATCTAGAGCAACGAGGGGAGAACCTAACTCGCCTTGGTCATGTTTTCCACGGCCAGCATGGGTATCAATATAAACAATACGACCGGCCCAGTATCCTAACTTTGGCAACCAACCATTCAAATACTCTCGAATTAACTTATGCTTTACCCGCTGAAGGTTAGTATACCCAGCCCAATATTTGGGATTATCGTCAACATAGGATTTTTGTGTCATTACCTAACTACCTCCTAATATGGCACACTTCTGAAACCTAGAAATTTTGACCGACATGGCCGTTGGATTAAGACCCTTGTATTAGTGTATACAATCGAGTTTCCTATTGGCATTGGCGGAAATGCACCTACGCCTCTGGCCGAATTCGTAATCCTTCCTTCGTCGTCTGCCCCGCGGCAGCCAGCGCCCGCGCACCGACACCCAAAACCGATACGTACCCTTCGGAATCGGCGTGGTTGAAATCGCCAACGTCTTCCATTGAAGCAGTTTCCTCGGAATAAAGCGAGTGGGGCGCCTCACCCGCGGCATGGAAGGCGACAGAGCCTTTATACAGCGCGACGGTAACTACCCCTTGCGCTAGGCGCGTAAATGGGGCAATTGACGCTAGCTGCGATTGGGTCGCAGGGTCGAACCAGTAGCCCTGATAGATTTGTTCGGCGACCACTGCGGAAACTTGCTCGAAAACACGTGTTGCCCGCCGATCCAAGATAAGTTGAAGCAGGTATTCGTAACATTTGCCTAACAGTTCCATCCCGGGCGATTCGTAAACGCCTCGGCTCTTAATGCCAACAAATCGGTTTTCGACTGTGTGGATGCCGATACCAACACCGTTACGCCCGCCAATTCGGTTGGCTTCAATAAGGGCACTAAGCGGACTGGCTGGACTTCCATTGACTTCAACGGGAATCCCGTTGGAAAATGCGGCGGTGAAATACTCAACTTCATCAGGAGCATCCGTTGGGTGCACGCCCATTCCGGGCGTAATAAATCTAGCGGGGGTTTTGAGGGATTCCAATTTGCCGGCTTCGTGTGTTAAGCCCAACAGATTGGCGTCGGTCGAGTAAGGTTTTTCATGGGTTGCCCGAATCGGCAGGCCGTGTTCGCTGCAATAATCGATCATCTCTTTTCTTCCGCCAAACCGCTCCAGAAAAATCGCATCCCGCCATGGGGCGTATACGGATAATTCGGGATTAAGCATATTGGCAGCGAGTTGAAAACGTACCTGATCGTTACCGCGGCCCGTGCAGCCGTGACTCAAGATGTAAATGCCGCACTTCTCCATCTCCGGAAGCAGCGCTTCGACGGTTACATGGCGCGCGATGCCGGTCGTATTCCAGTATCCGCCTTCATATTTGGCTTGCGATTGAATCACCTTGATGCCCGCCATGGCTAGGGAATCTTTGGCATCAACGATAACTGCGTCTTGGGCGCCGCACGCCAACATCCGCTCGCATATTTCCTCTACATTCTCCTCGTCAGGTTGTCCGAGGTCGGCCGTAAAGCATACGACATTGACGCCGTTATCGACTAACCATCGTGTGATGGTGCAGCTATCAAGCCCGCCGGAAACAGCGGCGCCAACAGTTTTACCTTTTAGTGCTTCTACATTCATTTTTTCTCCTTGTTATTCTGATATCTTTTTAATTTCAGGCAAATTGTTTAAAACTCATGGGTTAACGCAGTGCCGACATAGATTGCGCTGCGTCAGCATGAACTCAGCCTTCATCTATCTTCATGCTATTCATTCGCCGGCGGCTGACAATCAGGAACGCAATCCCGATGTATACCATTGAGGGAAAAGATAGCAGCGTTGTGGACAGCGCAATGCCTTCCAAGCCCCAGCGCTTCATGAAAATAAGGTTCAAAATTGGGTTGAAGGCTGTTCGGAGCAGCGTCGCCGAGAAGACGAACGTCACGTTTTGAAGGGAAAGGTGGGCGCGGATTAACAGCCGACTGATTAAGCGGGGCAGCGTCCCAATCAGATAAATCCCAAGCAAGGACGCAACATGAAACCGTTCGGGTTCAGACATTGCGCCGTGTCCATACAGCAAATCTACGATGGCGATGCGGAAAAAGTAAAACCCATAGATTATTGGTCCCATTACGCCGACAATTACGAGTACGCCTTTCCAGACGCTCTGCCGCAGGAATTGAATGTTGGCGTCGGCAGAGATTGCCGACCAGTGAGACAGCAGTACGGGCATGATAACGCCCGCCACGGTTTCAGGAATCGTGCAAAGTCTGAAGGAATAATCCAACTTGGACACAGCACCCGCGCTTAAGGAGCTTGACATCCCTCGATCGACGACAGGATTGGCGCCGGCGGATATCGCAGTGCCCATCATCAGAAAAAACTGCTTGACAAACCGTTTCGTTTTCGAGTACGCCCGCCAGTGGCGCTGCGCGTGGACAAGGCTAAACAATCCCTTAATTTTGAGCGAGAACCGGCACACAATGAACAACGTAGTTGTTTGTAATAGTTCGCTGATGATGAGCGCGAAGACAATGCTACTCAAACCAATCGATGGCTTAAGGGCGTAGGTTAACCCGATGACGGCAGGTACAGCGAGCGCCTGAACAATTGCCGGCAAACTAAAACGCTGATACGCATCCAAGACGCCTTTCAACAGCCACCGAATCGAAGCCGAGATTGTGAAAACTGCAAATCCGCACACTATACCAATGGTGATGATATCGGGGATGTCCGGACGCGGTAGGAAGAGGCTCGAAACAATATAGCAAATGGTAAATAACACGCAGCAGATGCTGGGCATGCCGACGAGATAGACCGAAAAGATTGCCCGCAGACACGCGTTTGAATGGGCTTGACTTTTTGTGCGTTCCTCCGCCACCAATGGAATCAGTATTGAATACGCCGAAGCTGAACTCAGGATTTGGACAAGAAAGACTGCAATCCCCCAATAGTAATAGAGAAAATCCATCTCCGGATTCACGCCGAACCAGTTAGCGAGAACAGCGTAAATCAGCAGCGTGCCGCCGCGGCTCATCAGGCTTACCGGGGTTACAATTAGGAGGTTTTTGAGGATGGATTGATGGGGCGCGGAGATTTGGAAGCGAGAGATGAGATCTTTGAACGCAAAGCGAGTTTTGGGACGGTTCATTTGCCCGGACTGGGGTGATTGAGAGCTTCTTGATATACAGCTTCCAATTGCCGGATAGATTTTTCATTATCGAACAGCCGGTGAATCTTCGCCCGCGCTTGTTCGCCCATGGCGTCGGCGAGCGCCGCGTCTGTCAACGCACGGTAGATTGACCGTGCTAACGCCTCGGAATCCGCGGCTGGAACCAGCAACCCGCTCTTTCCGTCTTCGATTAAGTCGGAAACGCCCCCCACGTCAGAAGCGATGCAGGGCAGCCCCATCTCCATTGCCTCAATGAGTGCGTTTGGCGCGCTTTCATGCAGCGACGGCAGAACGAAAACATTGGCGCTAGATAAAATCGGAAAGATTTCCTCACAGAAGCCGGGTAGGTGTATGCGACCCGAAAGATGATGCCTATCAACCATGCGGCTTAATTCATCATTTGATTCGCCCTCTCCAAGGATTGTCGCCGTGAAATCTGGGTAATTGAAATTTGTGCTGAGCAGATTTAATGCTTGGATTAGGTACCGGTAGCCTTTTTCGGGGACTAATCTGCCCACGCTCACGATGTGTTGTTTTGGCAAATCAGGACGATTCGCGTTCCCAAGTTTACTTTCCGATTGAGACGATGAATTCGGTGAACGGATAATATTCGGAATTGCCAGGATTCGCTTTTCAGGATAACGCGCTCGAAGATTGGCCTGGAGGCGAACCGCATTGGTCAGGATAACGTCCGCTTGATGGTAGATGATTCGTTCCGTCAACCAGAGCCGCAGCCCCCCGTATCTCGCATGGTAGTCGCCGCGCTGTGAAACAATGAATGGGATGTCAGGAAATACGGCGAACTGACGTGCTAGCCCGCAGAGGAAATTGGAATACCAGAGCCAACTGTGAATGATTGATGGCTGAACTAATTTCGCGATCGCCGCGAGTTTGAAGACCCTTGCGATTAAAGCCGATTTAGAACGCCGCCTCCCATTCCGCAGGACGGTAATTCTCTCGACAATCGGGAGCTTTTCCAAGCGGTCTAGCCAGTTTCCCTCCTCCCGGCTCAATACGACAAAGGCTTCAAAACTATCCCGGTTCAACCGAGATAGAGTCCTGAGCAACTGCGTTTCAGCGCCGCCCCTTCCCATTGAATCGATAACATAGAGAATCCGTATCCGATTCAAAGTCCTCCTCAATGCATGGCACTTTATAATGAGAATTTTAGGTTCATCGCAGTTGTTTAGCTCGCAGCACGGGGTTTTCTAGGACTTGCGGGTTCACGATCGATTCTGGCATCTGCCCGGTTAAAACCTGTGCGACCGCTGTTGCCGCTTTAACCTCAAGATCGTAAATGGACTCCTCCGACATGAACGCGGCATGCGGGGTGATAACGACGTTGTCCAAGCCGAGAAGGGGATAATCGTCGGCGGGGGGTTCCTGAGGAAGTACATCCAGCGCCGCGCCGGCAATCCACCCTTCAGTCAACGCTTTGTGAAGTGCAGTTGAGTCGATGATATCACCCCGAGACGTGTTGATGATATACGCGGTCGGCTTCATTTTGCGAAGTTCCTTCTCTCCAATCAGTCCTTCCGTGTCGGGCGTCAGCGGTGCGTGGATAGTGATGAAATCTGAACGTGCAATCAATTCTTGAAGGCTCGTGCACTCCACGCCGTACTTTTGAGCAATCTGCGGCGTCAACCGCGGCGTATATGCCAAGACTTCTAGTCCAAAGGCTTTTGCCTTCGGCGGTATGGCTTCGCCAATTTTTCCAAGCCCGATGATACCCAATGTTTGGCCGCGCATTCGGTGCATTGATGATCCCACGTCTCGGTCCCACTCACCATCTCTCACACCCCGATCCAACAACGCGACCTTTCGAGCACATGTCAACAACAGCGCCATTGCGTGATCGGAGACCTCATCAACACAGAAAACCGGGACGTTCGTTACAACGATCCCCAACGCCGTTGCAGTCTCGACATCAATGTTATCAACGCCGATGCCAGTCCGACCAATCACCTTGCATTCGCTGGCGGCTTGAATGACGTTGCCGGTCGTCGGTTTCCAGTTGGTGAGAATACCATCAGCCTTGGGCGCAAGGGCGACGAGTTCATCCTCCGCGCCGGTCTCGGCGACAATCAGTTCCGCTCCGATTTCTGCCAGGACTTGACGCTCCAACTCGACAGAGGGCCAACCGTAATCGGTTATTATAACCCTATACCTGGAGGACACGATTAATTTCCTTTCTTTGAGCTGCAGTTGCGGCGCGGTTCACTGAAAAGTAAAATATCTCCTTATTCCAAGAATTTACTCTTCTCCAAACACTGCATCGAATGCCGCCGCGGGAAGTTCAAAATCGATAGCCTTGATTCTTGCACACGATTCTTCCGCACCGCGCTCGCGATTCATTCCGCTGTCTTCCCATTCAATTGAAAGAGGTCCATCATACTCGATGCGATTAAGTGCGCGAATAATTTCTCCGAATTCTATATTGCCATGTCCGATTGACCGAAAATCCCAGTAGCGCCGCGCGTCACCGAAGTCAAGATGTCCGCCAAACACGCCTGAGGGACACGGCGTTGACGACCACCAGACATCCTTCATGTGCACGTGGTAGATGCGGTCTGCGAATCGGTCTATGAAGTCGATGTAGTCAACACCCTGATAGCCAAGATGGCTCGGATCGTAGTTTAGTCCGAACGCCTCGCGTCTGTTGACGGCATCCATGGCGCGTTCTGTAGTGACGATATCAAAAGCAATTTCGGTTGGGTGCACTTCGAGGCCGAACTTAACGCCAACTTCATCGAATACGTCGAAAATTGGATTCCAGCGGTCAGCGAAGTCCTGAAACCCGCCGTCAATCATCTCGGGCTTGTTGGGCGGGAAAGAGTAGAGCAGATGCCAGATGCTGCTGCCGGTAAACCCGTTAACGACACTCACGCCGAGTTTAGCGGCTGCACGCGCAGTGTTTTTCATTTCTTCTGCCGCCCGCTGGCGAACGCCTTCTGGATCCCCGTCTCCCCAAACGTAGGGCGGAAGAACCGCCTCGTGACGGCTATCAATATTGTCGCACACCGCTTGCCCGACCAGATGATTACTAATTGCCCAGACCTTGAGTCCGTACCGCGCTAGGAGATCGTGCCGCCCCTGACAATAGTTGTCGTCCTCAAGCGCTTTTTGAACATCGAAGTGATCCCCCCAGCATCCCAGCTCTAAGCCGTCATATCCCCATTGACTGGTTTTTTTCGCCAAATCCTCAAGTGGTAAATCTGCCCACTGCCCAGTAATCAGTGTTACAGGTCTTGCCATTTCTTAGTCTCCTTACAATTTTCCAAATTTCTGAGGATGAATTCCCGCGAGTTAATCGAATAACCTTCGAGCATTGATGAAACGCATTATATCACGATTGGGACCGACTGTCAATCTTGCCGGACGTAGAGAAACTTTCGGAATGAAACCACCCATACCGCCGCATGCCGCCTACACTTGTCACTTTAGATTCGTATCATCTTTAACTATTGAGAAACCTCGTTCTAGTTTCTCTTATTGACCGAGGGATTGGAAGCCTCCGGAATCACTTCTTAGCTCTGCGTTAAAACCGTATTTCCCCGTTTCTTTAAGCGAAGTGAGTTCGTAACCACGAACACGGAACTAAACGCCATCGCTGCGGCTGCAATCATCGGATTAAGCAAGAACTGTTCCGGATTGCCAATGTTCAACGATTTAACCAACAGATACAGGGCACCGGCGGCGATTGGGATGCCAAGTATATTGTAGAAAAACGCCCAGAAGAGATTCCACTGGATGGTGCGGAAAATTTTGCGGCTGAGCTGAATCGCGGTTGATACGCCCATTAAATCTTCTTTGAGCAACGTAATATCAGCGGTTTCGATGGCGACATCCGTACCGGTGCTGATTGCAATCCCGATATCGGCTTGTGCTAGCGCGGGCGCGTCATTGATGCCGTCACCGACCATGGCAACGCGCTTGCCCGCCTTTTGCAACGCTTGCACATGTTCGGCTTTGTCCTCCGGCAGAACCTCCGCCACAAATTCATTGATGCCAGCGCGCTGGGCAATCGCCCGTGCAGCATTCTCCATGTCGCCTGTCAACATAACCGTTTCAAGCCCGAACTGGTGCAAAGCGTCCACAGCTTTATCGGAGGTCGGTTTTAAAGCATCCGCGATAGCCATGAGTCCAACAATTCGCCCGTCAATACCGACCCAAATCTGGGTTTTGTCTTCATCTGAGAATTTCGCTTCAATCTCAATATCGTGCGTGCGCGGTTCCATGCCGTTCTTCTCCATAAATCGGCGGCTGCCTACACAAACGTCGTTATTTCCTACAGTTGCACGAACGCCGTGACCGCTAACCGCTTCAAACTGTTGTATCTCCGCCGATCCGTCTTCGCCGACCGGTTGAACCGGTATCCCGCGATCGTTACAGGCGCGAATGATCGCGTCCGCTAGCGGGTGTTCCGATCTAGACTCTAGTATAGCAACGATTGACAACAGTTCTGATTCCGCGTAATCCTCAAAGGTGATAATGTCCGTCACCGTTGGAGTTCCCTGCGTCAAGGTTCCCGTTTTGTCGAACACCACCGTAGAAATGCGGTGCGCCATCTCAAGGCTTTCACCGCTCTTGATTAAGATGCCCAACTCCGCGCCGCGCCCCATCCCGGCAACAATTGCTGTCGGCGTGGCTAAACCCAGCGAACATGGGCACGCAATAATCATGACCGCGATGAAATTCTGCAGCGCCATCGTGAAACCGGAGCCGAAAGCCAACCACATAACAAATGTAAACACTGCAATCCCGATGACAATCGGGACAAAAATCCCGGCGATTACGTCTGCTAACCGCTGAACGGGGGCTTTGGAGTTCTGCGCCTCTTCAACGCGCCGAATAATCTGCGCCAAAACGGTGTCAGCCCCAATCTTCGTTGCCTCATAAATTAAACTCCCAGACCCGTTGATTGTTCCGCCAATGACGGCATCTCCAACAGTTTTGGGAACTAACATACTTTCGCCTGTCAACATTGACTCATCAACATTCGATTTACCCTCGCAAATCACCCCATCAACGGCAATCTTCTCACCTGGGCGGATAACAACCCGGTTTCCAATCTGAACATTCTCAATGGCTGTCTCAATTTCTCGTTCGTCCTGTAGAACGTGCGCATTCTTTGGCTGTAGCCCGATTAGTTTGGTGATGGCTTCCGAAGTTCGCCCTTTTGCCCTCGTTTCAATGAATTTACCGACGAGAATCAAGGTGATTATCATCGCCGCTGTTTCATAGTAGTTGATCGAGTTCGGCTGCGGTGAAAAAAGAGATGCCGCTGACACGGCGGCGCTATAGATATACGCGGCAAAAGTGCCAACGCTGATTAACACATTCATATCCGCCGTAAAATGCCGCAACGCCGCATAAGCCCCTTTGTGGAACTGCCAGCCGCACCAAAACTGAATCGGCGTAGTTAAAGCAAAGAGGAGGACAAGTTTCAGGCGCACCGCGCCATGGGCGGTTGGATGATAGAACATCAACGACATGGCGATGGCAGAAACGAACGCAGCCGCGAAAATCTTCCATTTTAATTGAGACAACTCGCGCCGATGCGTTTCTGTTCTCGCAGCCAGTTGCGCCTCCCGCGTTTGGGGTACGTCCTTCGCAGTATACCCCGCGTCGCGAATTGCCGTCTTGAGCGTTTCAAAATCGACAACCGATTCGTCATACTCGACCGCCGCTTGTTCCGTGCCGAAGTTGACGCTTGCGGTCGACACGCCCGGAACGGATTTCAGGGCTTTCTCGACCCGTCCCACGCACGCCGCGCAGCTCATCCCACTGACCGCTATGAACCGCTTTTGAAAAAATTCTCTCTCTGTTCCCATCTCGTTATCCAAAGCTATTTAGTTTCTTCTGTTCAGGTTGGCATTCCCCGAAGTGAATTCGTTTGGCTTACGTCAACGGCGCCGAAACCGCGTCTAGTTTTTCGCGTACTGAATCATCGAGCGTCCACCCTAGCGCGCCAACATTTTCTGTTACCTGATCCATCGTGTCGCAGCCGATAATGGCGGCGGTAATCTCCGGGTGCGACAGCACCCATGCCAATCCCAACTGCGCCGGAGTCTTGCCCAGTTCTCCCGCGAGTTGTTTTACGGAGGAAATAACGGAATTTACTGCTTCTTGAATTGACCTGCCGTATTCCAATCGCGGGTTTCGGTTCGCCCACAGCGCTTCAGGCGGATACGATTCCGGCGAATTTACACCGCTGAGAAGCCCTACTCCCAGCGGACTGTACACCATAACACCCAATCCCTCTTCACGCACTAGCGCGAAAATTTCGCGCTCAAGGCTGCGATTCAGCAGGCTGTATTGATTCTGGATACACATATACGGCGTGGCATTGATTTTATCCGCAATCCATAATGCCTTGCAGATGCGCCACGAGTCCTCGTAATTGCAGCATCCGATGTAGCGGACCTTGCCGGCGCGAACTAAATCGTCCAATGCGCGAATGGTTTCCTCAAGCGGCGTCGATTCATCGGATACGTGAATCAAGTAGACGTCTATGTGATCGGTGTTCAGACGCTTGAGCGACCGTTCGACCTCACGCATGATATGGTACCGTGACGACCCCGCATCATTCGGCCCCGACCCGACTGAACTGGCTGCCTTTGTGGTGATTACGACATCGTCCCGTTTTCCCCGAAGGGCTTTACCCAGCACAGTTTCCGCGTGGACTATGCCGTCCTGATTTGTTCCTACGCTATAAACGTTCGCACAGTCAATGAAGTTGATGCCTAAACCGATGGCATGTTCAATGACCCTTTGGGCAGCGATTGAATCCGATTGCCTCCTGAATCCAAGGCCGAGCGCCAACGGACTGACTTTCACCCCGGCTTTCCCAAAATTTACATATTCCACGAGAATCGCTCCATTGCAATGCGGCAACAATCACGGCATTGTTAATTTCGCCGAAACCGCGTGTTAAACACGGATTGAAATAAAACTAATTTTTCCCTAGGTTCTGTTGACATTTTTAGGCTACTGATTCGGCACACGTTGTCACCATTGGATAATCTGATATAAGTAGCGCAAACTGTTAGTTTGCGGGCTCGGATCACAATCTAAAAGATTGTGTCCCTCAGTTTGTTCGGCGTAAACTCGAACAGTCGGACAATCTTACAAACGAAAGGTGTGTGTTTTCCATTGGAGAATGTCTGGAAAGATTTCAAAAATGGGAGATTTTCGTAGATGGTGAAACGCGGGGCGTTCATGGTTGCTTCGGAATTGTCGTAGGAGACCATCCCGACTTGCTAGGAGTCACACTGCTTCGACCGAGTGCACCAACAATTCCTGCAAACGCGGCGGGAAGGTTTCATAGATTTCACGCTTGACTAGGGGCCACGTCGCAGCCGGGCGGTGTACCGACATGGGCATGTAATATATGTTGGCGAACATGCGGTGCTGGTCGGTCGTCGTGTTTGCGCCGGTCCGATGCCAAAGTCCGTTGTGGTAAACAAATGCCGACCCCTTTTTGCCGGTCACCGGGATTTCCTGCGGATAACTCTCTCGGCTCGGTGCGCGCTGCGTATGGTGACTGAAAGGCACTATCCGTGTTGCGCCGTTTTCCGGGGTGCCGTCTGTGAGCATCCAAAAAACCTGAAGCCCGTTCCAGGGCGGTATAGGAGAACCAGGTCCAGCGCGCAAGGCGCCGCTGGTCGGCCAGTCGGCGTGTAGTCCGTGTTGCGGGGTTCCGGGCTTACACCATTTCATTGCGACGTTATTGGCGATTATAAAGCCTTCCCCAAGTACCGATTCGGCGATGTCGAGAATTAAGGGATGAATGCACAACTGCGCGAGTTCCGGAAAATGATTGAGCGAACCTTCCAGACTGATGTAGTCGTTTCCCATCGGATCCATCATCGGGCGTACTAGACTATCCAAGCGCTCAGCTTCTTCGGGCGATATCAGGTTTTCCAAGATACAGTATCCTTCGTCCGCCAACCGGTTTTTAACCTCGTTGATTTCCATCGTATTTCTCTCTATAATCAGTGCTCCATTTAGGATTTCGACAAACAGCTTTTACTACACGAATCTTGCCGCAAAGTATAGCACGATTCCTTGAAAAGTCAAACAAAATTGAGCGGCAGGTTGATTTAGGCGATGATGCCTTGTTCGCCGCCAGCCCGAAAACCAAAGCGCTTACCTACACAGGGTGGAAGATTAGGTGTGAATGTGGTATAATGAAAACGAGAATGGTGCAATCTGTCTTCCCCACGGTCTGATACTCAACTCTTATTGAACTTGCGCCATCCTCGTTCTACTTAACTAAAGCAGATGCCGTTGTAAATATTCATTACCAGAAAGGAATAGCAAATTGGAAAAACTTATCATCACTGTCACCTGTGACTCCGATCTCTCGTATCCCGGCAATCCCTACGGCCCAAAACCGAGCGATACCAAAGCCGTTGCCGCGGAGTACGTGCGATCCATCAATGCCGGCGCGGCTATTGCTCACACTCACGGTTCATATACCAGCGACCCGGAGATTCAGCCGGATGGCCGAAAGCTGCAACTGCCCATCATTGAAGGATGGGTCGAGATTGTGGACGGAATGCGGGCTGGCGGCGGAAACCCGATTGTTCAGCTTGGTTTAGCCAGCATGCGCTTGGAGCACAAGGTAGAGCTGTGGGATACAATTAACGCTGACATGAGCGCCATTGCATTTAACTCGCACGACGAGTATTTTCATCCCGATCCAGCCTATCCCCCGAATGAAATTTATGCGGTTCACCCCGTCTCCGAACTCAAAGAGTACGCCCGGCTGGCAAACGAGCACAATGTCAAGCTGGAAATCGAGGCATTCCATACTGGCGCATTCTGGAACATTCAAAAGCTGCGTGAGGATGAGGGGCTGCTGCCGGATCCGCTCTGGGTGACGTTGTTCATCAGTTGGCCCGGCGGTTCCTGGACACCGCCGAAGGCTGAAGCCATGCTGTACCTCGTTAACAATCTGCCGCCGCGCGTGAACTGGAACATGAGCTGCATGGATCCACCGGTCTACTGGCAAATCGTCAATCAGGCTATCCTGCTCGGAGGGAATGTCCGCGTCGGCATGGAAGACTGCCCCTATTTGGAGGACGGTACCTATGCAAAATCCAACGCGCATCTCGTGGAGAAAGCCGTCCGCATGGCGCGTGAAATTGGCAGAGACATAGCGTCGCCTGATGAAGCGAGAGAGATTATTGGGATGGCGTAATTTAACGCGCGCAGTTAACAACTAAGCGGCGAAGATGAAGAAGGCAGGGGACGGAAAAACGATGCTCCCCTGCCTACACATATAGGACTTACGCAGTTGAACGCTCAAAGCCTTGTATTTTGGCTATTTATCGCCACAAGACCTTGCTGTCAACACTTGATGAAGCGGACAACTACAGTAGAGGGTTCATAAAGAATCCGTAGGGAACAACGATCGTTGTTCCCTACATAAATACGCAAGTCCAAACAAAGTCAACGCAGCGGCCCGCCGGATGTTGCGAACGACTACTTTCCAATCAGATTTGTCACACCCATCCTTTCCAGGCTTGCTTGAATCTGATCGATTGTCAGGACGTTATGTTTCGGACCAGGAAAGTTATTTGCGAGCGGTTTGTAGAAGGCCTCATCATCAACACAGAACCCAAGCAAGCTGCCGTCGTAGTCGACATAAGCATCGCTCATCGGCGATGTGCCCAACCCCCCGATTTGCAATGAGGTGATGTTTCCTGCCTTGTCAACTTCAAGCGTGTGGACGCTTACACCGCCGTTTACGGTAATTTGTCCCCCGTGGCTTTGTCTCCATTGATCACGGGCGGTAATCTGCGCGATTGTAGGGTACGTTCTCCCCGGGCGGCCGTCCGCGGTTGTGTAGCCAAACGGCGCGTATTCCTTCAAATCATCAACTGTTCCCATCTCGACAGGCCGCAGGTAGTTCGCGCCTTCGACCTTTAGAACAGCTAGTCTCGCCTTTGAATCTCTAGCGATAACCTGCGCCGGAAAATAATCAGTAATTTTAGCCCGGATGGATGAGGCATCGGCGACAATGTCGGGAACAAGTAGCAACCCCGTTGATTTTAGTATTACGCCCATGTATGTAACTCCGTCAGCTTCGATAAGTACACAGGATTTCCGGGCTTGCATTCGCTCATTACTAAATGTGGACCACTTGCGATTCATCTCATCGTTCCGTCTATCAGCTTTCGTCTCAGGAACGGCGTCCGTAAGCGCTTTAAACGCTGATCTGTCGTTGATTGCAGAGAAGGCTCCCGGCATTCGCTTTGCCTGCTTCGCTAGCCGCCCACTCGTGTCATTTTCCACTGCAATCTCAAACGCCTGCCAGCATTTTTCGGCGTTGTCCTGTTCGCCATAAAACCCGGCAAGATCAAAGGCAGCATCGGCTAATCGGAATTCCGCTTCCGTTTTGGACTGGTTTGCCCCAACGAGGAGCGCCAAAGCCCGGTCGTAAAGTTCGAACGCTTTTTCGCTTTGGTCCTCTCTGTAAAGATTGGTGAGCGTCATGATGAGTTCAATGTCGTTCGATTGAATCCGAAAGGCTTGCTCATATTCCGCAATCGCCTTCTCCTTTTTTCCGCGTCGAAGGTGTAAATCCCCCCGCAACTTGTGAAGTTTGGCGATGTTCGTCTTATCTGGTTCTCCTGGAATTTCGGCAAGCAGAGAAGAAATCACCGAGTCGAGTTCGATGCCGCCGCGCAGGTCGTTTTCGCGTACCATCCCATTCTTGTCGATCACCGTGTAGTGTGGAATGCCTCTCACATTGAATTTTTCTTGTATCTCCTCGGTCTCGCGGATGTGAATCCACGGCATTTCATTGTTTTCGACAAATCTTGCGACCGTGTCGTCGTTGTCATCCCAACTGATACCGATTAGAACGAAGTCAGGGTTGTCCTTGTGTTTGTCATAAACTGCTTTTAGGTTCGGCAGCTCGTGGATGCACGGCCCGCACCACGTCGCCCAGAAGTCTAGCAAGACGACCTTGCCGCGAAAGTCCTTGAGCGAGACGATTTCACCGTTGATGTCCTTCAGCGTGAAATCTGGCGCGGGTCTGCCCAACGTCAATTCTGCGGCGCGCAGGCGGAATTCGGCGGCTTTGTCCCACTCGTGCATCGCTGAATACAGCCTTGCTTTCTGTTCATACACGTGCCACAGAGCCTCCGGGTCATCAATTATGTCTAGTTCGGCTGTGTCTAGCGCGGCGAATGCCTCCTTGAATTTGCCTTCAAGTCTCAGAAAGTGAGTTCTATTCGCTAAAATTTCTAAGGTGTAGTTCGATTCTGGAAACACTTTCAGAAACGCACCCATTTCTGCGTTGGCTTCATCTGCTCTGCGGAGCGCTAAAAGACACATGATTTTGTGCCTCCATGCCTCATCACGCTTCTCGCTTTCGGGATAGGTGCTGATAAACCGTTCGCTAAGCTCAAGCCCGTTTTCAATACGTTTCGTCATCTGTTCCATCATGACGGCCATTACGCCATCGGTTGGCGTACTCTCGGAGGGTTCTGGCCTCCATAATATTGCTTCTCTAATCTGCTGGAGTAATTCCTGATCCTCAACCGCTTCTGCGAGGCGCAAGATACCAATCGGCAGGACGAGACAGGCGACGGTCAAAACGCCGACAATAACTGCAGCTCTCGTCACAGGCCTCCGATTGCGGTCCGCCGCCAGAATGACCCGCAGCCGCTTTTCAATCCATGATGGCTGTGCCATCGCCACGGCAGCGCGCGCCGTTGAGTAAGATAACCGCGATTTCCGGGCAATCTCCAGAAGATGTTCGGCATAGTCTGTCGCCCGGTAGCCGCCGATCAAGACGTGATCGTCGCAGGCGCGCTCACGCTCAAGGCGCATGCGTCGATCTGCCATCCAGACCAATGGGTTGAACCAATAGACGGCGCAGGAGATATGGGCAAGCGTCTGCGTTACCCAATCCCACCGTTGAACGTGTGCGAGTTCGTGCAGCAGCACGGCGCGCTGACGGTTTATCGGCCAGTTTTCCGCATCAGCGGGAATCAGCACTTGGGGACGAATGATGCCCCAAGTCATCGGCATCTTCACCTCGCTCCGTAGGAGCGAAACACGGCGCTTCAAGCCGAGCTCTTGCCCGATTTCATCCAACAACGCCGCCAACGGGCCTTCTGTGACACGTTGACTTCGCCGCGCAATCCTCCTAATGCCGACCAATCCTGTCAACAGTGGAACGAGGACAAACAGCATACCGATGAACCAAACAATCCCAATACCGGTCCAAAGGGCAGGCATTGTCCACCATCCCGACTTCTGCAGTGCGGAATTTTCGGATGTCTCTCGAACCGTGCTAGGCAATCTTGCTGTTTCGGGGTTGGAATCAATTTGAGAAATCGATGCGCCCGGCGTGACGGACCGGCTATCAAGGGATGACGATTTTGCAGCGTCCAGATTCCTTTCCAAACCGGGCGATGCGTCGGTCAATGTATGCATCTGTGGGATAACCGGCAATTGCCAGCTTGGCAAAATCACAGAAATGACGGGTAGGCAGAGGCAACTGGTAATTGCTAGTAACCAGATTAGGTGGCGAAGCGCCGAAGAACTCCGCCGCAACACAAGATTCAACCCCGCAGCCATTGCAAGTACAATAAATCCCTTTACGGACGCCGCCAAAAACACCGCTAGCCAACGACTCGAATGTTCGGAAATCTCGAAGAGCGGAATCAGGGACATCATGGGGTATACTCCTTGTAATGGTATGCTACGGTGGAATTAATTCGATCAACGTAAAGTGCCATCATGAATTTTCGTCTTGTCCTGACTTGGCTTGTTCGATGAGTGCCGCCAAACGATTGGATTCCTCGTCGGACAGTGCTGTGTCCGAGACGTTCAATAGTGCGGCAATGGTTTTCTCAATCGAATTGTCGAAAAAAGTCTGAAACACTATTTTAAGTGCCGATTCTCCGGCATCCTGACGCGGGTAAACAGGCGTGTAGATGAATCGCGCCCGCTCTTTTTCATGCCGGAGATGTCCCTTCTCTTCCAAAATTCGCATCATCGCCCGGACGGCTGAATAGGAAGGCGAATCTTCCAATTCAGCCAATACGTCTGCGACCGAAGCCCGGCCTCTGCGGTAGACGATGTTCATAATCTGTCGTTCGCGGCGGCTAAGATCGCGATGTGGTATGTGGGTGTCCATATTACCTCCGATTGACGAGCTGCTTTTGACATCAAAAATCGATTGTGCTAAAAGTATAGCATTTTCAATTTCGCCATGTCAAGTAAAAATGCTAATAAACCTGCATTTATTTTTTCATGCCTTTGAAATCACGCTATGGATCGGTTCTGGCGGTGTCTATGGGCAAGGATAGATATGATTGGGAAAGATGTCATGCAGATATTTAGGCGAGAATGTTAAGGAAGGTGTGGCGGGGCGAGATTGTAACGAGAGCAGGATATTGAATATTCGCCTCAATCGGCGAAGTGGTATTCTGTGGGATACGTGAACGGTGTTGTTGCGCTGCGGTCATCGTCGGAATATGCAAACGTCGAATGGGTAGGCGTGTGTCAGCGTAGCAGCATTTGTCCTTCTACGCCAGTCATTTTCCCAGTAGGTGCCGCAGCGTGACTTCGAGGTCGGGATACTGGAATGTGTAGCCTGTTTCCGACAATCGGGCGGGCTCCACGCGGGTGCTAACGAGCAGCATTTCGTCCGCCATTTCGCCGAAGACGGAACGAACCATAAAGGCGGGCATGCCAAATACGGTAGGTCGATTTAGCACACGCCCCAGGGTTTTTGTGAGTTCACTGTTCGTAACCGCCTGTGGGGATACTGCATTCACAGGACCGTGCAAACCGTCTTGAGAAAGTACGTGATTGATTACCCCAACGACATCGTCTAACGCGATCCAACTAATGTACTGTTTCCCATTCCCCAATTTCCCTCCGGAACCCATCTTGAATGGGGGAAGCATCTTCGCCAAAGCGCCACCGTCCGGACTAAGTACAACGCCAATCCGAAGGTTTACAACTCGGATGCCTGCTTCTGCCGCCGATCCCGTGGCTTCCTCCCATTCCTGGCAGACATCGGGGAGAAATCCGGATCCCGAAAAGGCTGCCTCGTCGACTGCCGCATCGCCGCGGTCGCCGTAAAAACCGATAGCGGACGAGCAAACCGATACCTTGGGCGGCCGCTCAAGTTGGGCGAGCGTTTCGCAGAGCAGACGCGTTCCTTCGACGCGGCTGTCGCGTATTCTGGCTTTTTTCTCTGGCGTCCATTTTCCGCTGGCAATGTTTTCTCCGGCGAGATGCACGACCGCATCCAACGCTTCCAACCCGCCTTTATCAATGCTTCCCGATTCCGGCGACCAATGAACCTCATCTTGTCCGGAGGCGGGATCGGTGCGGACGAGTTTCTTAACCTCGTGTCCCTGCTCGGTGAGGGTGCTAATCAACGCCGAACCGATGAGACCGCTTGAACCAGTCACGAGGATTTTCATAGATATGCTCTCCGTATCAAATTGCTGCGATTTAGAATTTCACAAAATCACGTAGACTCAAGCTTCGTTGCGCACACGGTTAAAGTCGAAGCATGCAGATTAGCCGATACAACTGCCCGCGTGCCCTTTCAGCGCCGTGTTGCGCTTCACGCAAATAACTCTTTGACCACCGCACCGTTGTCAACGACCCGAATCGGACGACCCATACGAGAATAATTCTCGGTGTGATAGTCTATTCCAAGCGCAAAGCAGAGCGAAGCAAATAGGTCGGGTACGGAAACCGGGCGATTGACAACCTCTATCCCATCCGCATCCGTCGCGCCGACCGCCTGCCCGCCTCGAACACCGCCGCCGGCGAGAACCGCAGACCAACCGTTCGGGTAGTGGTCGCGCCCGTCATTCTCGTTAATCCTGGGAGTCCGCCCAAACTCACCGAGCCATAACACGACCGTCTTGTCCAATATTTCCCGATCGGCGAGATCCTTCACGAGCGCCGAGAAAGCCGGATCAACTACGCTTAGCAGATTCTTCACTGATTCAAAGTTGTTCGAGTGTGTATCCCAACCGTCAAGCGAGACTTCAACAAACTTCACGCCCGCTTCAACCAACCGGCGCGCCATCAGGCAGCCTTGCCCGAATTGGTTCATGCCGTATGATTCTCTTAACGTTATCGGCTCTTCATTAAGGCTGAACGCCTTTGCGTGCGGCGAGTTTATCAGTTTATCCGCCTTTTTGTAAATAGCTTGATGGGCTTCAGTGCTGCGGGTGTCTCGCTTCTTGAGGAAATCCTTTTCCAAATCCTTCAGCATGCGGAGGCGTTGGCGAAATCTATGGCGGTCCATTTGCGGCGGGTACTTGAGATCTTCAAGCGGTTCCATCGGATTGCTGACCAAGAACGGATCGTGCGCCGCACCTAAAAAACCGCCCGTAAAGGTTGGTGAGTTGATGTTCACACAACTCGGTAATTCAAAATCTTCGTCATCCATATAGTACGAGGCGATTGAACCCAGAGTCGGGTGCGACACGGATCCCGTCGGCGCATAGCCGGTATGCAGCAGGAATCGCGCCCTTTCATGATTCCCTTCGCCCGATACCATAGATCGGATAATCGAGAGATGGTGGGCTTGCTCCGCGAGCAGCGGCAAATTTTCAGAAAACTCAATGCCTTTTGCGCTTGTCGATATCGCCTTGAAAGGCCCCCCGTTCGCCGTGCCCGCTTTCGGATCAAACGTGTCCAATTGGCTCGGACCGCCGTTCATGAACAGCACAATGCAGTGTTCCGCTTGCGACGGGAGTGCATCGATCGCGGAGAGTGCCGGCAGTTGCAGATGCTGCATGGCTATCATCCCCAAAAAACTGCTCGTGCCGAATTTGAGAAAACTCCGCCGTGACATATCTTTATCGTATGGTTCTGGGCTTTTATTTTCCGGAAACCATAGCTGTGTGTTCATGTCCTCTTCCTTTCGTCAACATTTCACGGCTTTCAGCTTCAAACGCCGTAAGTCTCCTAATGGTTTAACGAGAACTCCGCCGAGTTCAACAACGCCCAATAGAGGTCTTCATACGGTAATTCCTTGTCGCGGTACAGGCTCGTGTCCTCGTAACGTTTGAAATAGGATTGTTCCGAAGCTGTCGCCGGGCGTGAAAGCGTCCTGAGATAAATCTGATCTACCCGATCCGCTGTGGTGCGCCACCGTTTTAGTATGTCGTTGATTAGACTGCCGCGGGCTTTGTGATCACCGCTATCGTTCACCAACGGCCCGTTAATCATCATCAACGCTTGCGGCACCGTGCCGTTAAACGCCTCGAGCTCCTCCATTTCCCCGTTGGCGAGCAAGAATATGAAGCGTTCAAGGTACCTGCGTTTCATGTGTTCCAGCGCGCCCCGATCCCTCCGCTTCTGGAGCCGGTCGAAACCGGTGGCTTCAATCATCGAATAAAAGAACTGCTCTGCGTTCAACGGTTTGACATAGGCGTGCGAATAGTGGGTCTCGTCGTCTGCGTTGTGCTTATTCGCTGCGGATGTTCGCTGGTACGTTTGAGAATTTAGTATCGTTCGCATGAGATACCGCAGGTCGTAATTGTGCGCCGCAAAATCATCCGCCAACCAATCGAGCAACTCTGGATGCGTCGGCGGGTACTCTTCTCCAAATCCGTCGAGCGGTTCCACGAACCCTTTGCCCATAAAATGCGCCCAAATCCGATTCACGATTGCACGTCTGAAGTACGGATTCTCTTTCGATGTCAGCCATTCGCTCAAGGCACGGCGGCGCAGCATAGGGGAACCCTTGTAGCGTTCGCCATCCAAGAAGCGCGGCGGCGTTTCCTGTTCGGCGTCCGGAATGTACACGGAACCGCGCGGAATATTCCTCAAAACGACATCAATCTCCTCTTCTTCGCCGTTTTCGTCCTTCTCGTAGATTCGCTCATATTCCGTAGTCGCAAAGAACGCCGCGATGCTATAGAAATCTTCCTGCAGCCACTCCTCGCTCTTATGGTCGTGGCACTGCGCGCACTGCATCGGCAAGCCAAGAAACAACCGCGACGTCTGAGCAGTCAAGTCTATCGGCGATAGGTCGTATCGAAGCAAAAAGCCGCCGGCGCCGTTCTCCGTAATCTTCCCATCCGCCGTGATTAACGCCGCAACAAACCGGTCGTATGTCAAATTGCGCGCCAGCGCCTCGCGAACCCAGTTCGTCAACTCAAAACGGCGGTCGCTATTGCCGCGCCCAACCAACCAGTTCACCCAAATCCGGGTCCAGTTGTCAAGAAAGGGTTCGCTGCCGAGCAACTCGTCAATCTTTTTCTCGCGCTTGTTCTTCGATCCATCGTCGAGGAACCTCACTACCTCTTCGACACTGGGAATCTTTCCGTTCAAATCCAAATGCACGCGCCTCAAAAACTCGGCGTCTTTTGACCGCTTCGACGGCTTAATCCCCTCTTCTTTCAAGGTGGTGTTGATATATTCATCCAGGTGCTTCGTGCTCGTGGAGATGCGTGCCTCAACCGCCGCGCCAAATGCAAGCAGCGTTATCGCCGCCAAGGAGATTATCCGGAATTCCCGCGTTCTCTGTATAATTCTCATATGTACCGCTCCTATTCTAAATCTAGCCAAACTCGCTCAAGATTCCGGCACTCCGCCTTTAAAATCATTTTATTGAATTACTCATTACTCATTACTCATTACTCATTACTCATTACTCATTACTCATTACT
>JAPPKS010000016.1:98199-128002 GCA_028819845.1 Candidatus Poribacteria bacterium
ATTACTCATTACTCATTACTCATTACTCATTACTCATTACTCATTACTCATTACTTCCTTATTCGCTCTGATTATAACATTTCCTTACTCAAATTTCCAACACAAAGTTCGACCAAACCTACTCGGCCGTGTGATTCCCGTTTAAGTTAAACTGCCACCAGTTTGTGTGCAAGTATAGACCTCGAAAGTATCCGTTATGACGGCGACTTTAGTGGTAACCATAGTCTCATGAGCAGGCGTATCGTTGTCCGTCACGAAGCGACTGGTCGTCATTTTTGCTGAGCGATGTCTTAGATTGTGTATCATCAAAGGAGTAGCGGCGAAAAAGCCTTACCATTGGAGGCAAGGGTGGGAACATTCGTAAAATAAATAGCCCGTCTCAATACTTCCGTACGGTGACGGGCTTTACCTGTAAAACGGAAGGGTTTCTCATTGCGTATCGAACTATTTCACCAGCCAAGAATCACTCCGTGACAAACGATTAATGTCATATTGCCCGTTTTAAGGGCGTCAATTTTATCTCCCCGATGGAGATTTCCCCCCAATTTGCGCGATGATACGCAGCCCCTTTTCCCGAATCTGCTCATACTGATCGAGGTGTCTTATGTCTTTGAGATATTCCAAATCCACATCCTGAGCGTCACGAATAATCTCCTCAACCAGGCTAACCTCGGCAGATGTCCCTAGAGAACCCACAATATCAAGCGCTGCACTGCGCAAACTATAATCGTACCATCGAAAATACACCGGTTTAGGTTCATACGACAATTTATGTGGCTTCGCGAAGTGTTTGACAGTGTTGGCGATAAAGGAGAGCACCTGCGACCGCTTGGCACGTAGCGCTTGCGGGGATTGTGCGGTCATCAATATTTAGATTTCATACGCACCTACTACAGATATAGCCCTAAACTCACTATGACAGAAGAATTGTGGATTGCCTCCCTTGCCGGCGTTGGCTCCCCAATCTATACGACCTTCGGGACCCGGTTTCGCTTCAGACAGCAAGTCCAGCGTCCGCTCCGCATTGACGGTTGCTAGATAAAGCTGCCGAAAATCTCCAGTAAGCCCAAGACCGAGCGATACGGCTTCGTAGATACGCGGGTCGAATGTGGATTCGGCGAGAGTGGAGAGAAATATTAAGTATTCTGCACCGCCCTCGCTCTCGGGATGCCTGAATATTTCACCTGCATCTGCGCTAATTGGTTGACCGGCTTCGTGTCTGGTGGTCTCCTTTAAGTAGAGGGCAATCACCCTATCTCTTATCTCCGGATTGCTATAGAAGAGAAAGTACTTACCGGCATAGCGCATGTCTTCAGGAACGCTGGCGGTTACTTTCCCTAGCACACCCCCATTATCACGAAATCTGTCGCCGGCAATCGCTTCGTCCCATTCCCGAAGTAGTGGTGCTAACTCCTCAGGAGATAGGACGTGGGTAGGCGGCATCCAAGGCATTCTATAAACTGGGGCTGCAACTTGAGCGGCGTTGGCAGCCAATAGGCAAATCAGCACGCATCGCAGAACTATCATAGTCATCTTGAATCTTTCTCAGACATAGTCTAGTTCAAGTCTGGTATAGGAAGGCATCTCAAATGAAATGAGTTAACGAATAACCGGTCGCAATACAGAATTATTTATCTGGTGTTGGCTGTGCTGCCCGCTGGCGTGCCCTTAACCCGTTTCATCGAACCACTAAATGTCCCCGATAATATAAACTCCAATCCGACAGGAGATTACATGCCAAGATGATTAGGAGTGTGCCGTGTTTTTTTGTGGTAGATTTGATGAGTCATGCTCATGAAAAGTTTACAAAAGTTTACAAAATTTAACAAAGTTTACATGATCTACAGTTGATATATTGCGTCCGCCAGCAAATTCTCAACTGTAAGTTTGTCCAGCGCCGCCAAGCCGCTGTCAATTTTCAGGTTGACGGAAATAATTCTCAAGGTTGAATTTACTAAACCAAGGAATTTCAAAGAGATTTGCATCTGGTTTTGGCTAATAAATTTGCAATCAATGTATATGTTAGCATGAGATTTTTTCACAAACGTTCAAATTCGTAAAGTCCACTCGACTCCGCGACCAATTGTAACACGGCCCCTCGCGTGCGTTGCCGGCGGCGGTCTAGACTTAAGCGCTCTCTGTGGCTGTAATCATCGGATTTGATGCGCGCCAGCATTGAAATGCCACCGTGTATAGTTACATTTATATATGTTTGATTATACCACCCATGCGTATGAAATTCCAACCAATACTGGACAGCGCTATTGCTCGAAAGTGGTTATCCGACAGGTACAAGACCATCGAGGTTCAGTTGCCCTGGAGAGGTGTGTTAAAGCCCTCAATAGGATTACTTCGCCCGCCATATGTCAAAACGACACCTTCTGTCCATGCCAGATGCCATTTTGTCAGTCTGGCACATTTGTCGGAAGTTTGAATTGCGCGGAACCCCGTAACTGCATGTCCTTTCGCGTTGGCATTCATCCTGCAAGATGTCAAATACAAATACCTAATCGCCTAACAGGAGAGGACAAAAAATGAGATACGATAAATTCACCATAAAGGCGCAGGAAGCGGTACAAGCCGCCCAAGACTGCGCAAGTCAAGCAGAAAACCCTGAGATTGGCGCAGGACATCTACTAGCCGCACTGATAGATCAGGCAGACGGTGTTGTCACGCCAATCCTCCAAAAAGTCGGCGCCGATGTCCACGCCATACGTTCAAATCTGGATCAGGCGTTTGAAAGCGCGCCCAAGGTGCACGGCAACGGCAGCGAACTTCACCTGTCAACCGAACTCAGAACGGTCTTCGGTACCGCGTGGAAGGAGGCGGCGAACCTAAAGGATGAATATCTGAGTACGGAACACCTGCTCATCGGCTGCGTGGGTGAAAAGCGGAGCGCCGCGGGGAAAATACTCAATCAGCACGGCGTCACTAAAGACAAGATTCTCAAGGCGTTGGTGGAAATCCGCGGCGGGCAGCGTGTCACCGATCCGAACGCGGAAGACAAATATCAAGCGCTGACGCGGTTTAGCCGGGATTTAACGCAGGAGGCGATGGCGGGCAAGCTGGATCCGGTCATCGGGCGGGACGATGAAATCCGCCGCCTGATGCAGGTGCTGTCGCGCCGTAGAAAGAACAATCCGGTGTTGATCGGTGAACCGGGCGTTGGAAAAACTGCAATCGTTGAAGGGCTTGCACAGCGAATCGTCAACAGCGATGTCCCGGAAAATCTGGCACATAAACGGCTCGTCGCGCTGGATCTCGGGGGGCTTATCGCGGGATCCAAATACCGCGGCGAATTTGAAGACCGGCTCAAAGCGGTGCTCAAAGAAATTGAACAGTCTGACGGACAAATAATCCTCTTTATCGACGAACTGCACACAATCGTCGGGGCGGGCGCGGCAGAGGGTGCCGTTGACGCCTCGAATATGCTCAAACCCGCGCTGGCACGCGGCGAATTGCGGTGTATTGGGGCAACCACGCTGGATGAGTATCGGAAGTACGTCGAAAAGGACGCGGCATTAGAACGGCGTTTTCAGCCGGTCATGGTGGAAGAACCGTCAGTTGAGAACACAATCGCCATTCTTCGCGGCTTGAAGGAACGTTACGAGACCCATCACGGCGTCCAGATTCAGGATAATGCGATTGTGGCTGCGGCGGCGCTTTCGCATCGGTATATATCGGATAGGTTCCTGCCGGATAAAGCTGTCGACCTGATCGATGAAGCCGCGTCGCGCCGAAGAATCGAGATTGACAGCGTCCCGGAGGAGATTGACGAAGTTGAGCGCCGCATCATTCAGTTGGAGATTGAACGGCAGGCGCTTGAGAAGGAGGAGGATGATGCATCCAAGGAACGGTTGGCGAAAATCGCTGAGGAGCTTGCCGGTCTGGAAGAGAAGCGCAATCAGCTAAAAGCGCGGTGGCAGAACGAAAAGGAAACCATCGACCGCATGCGAGAAATAATGGCGCAGATTGAAGCCCTGAAGACTGAAGAGGAACAGGCGACACGTAGCGGGAACCTCACCAGAGCCTCGCAGATTCGGTACGGAGAACTTTTCGAGCTTGAGACGCAATTCCAGAACGCCAAAGAGAGCTTGGAGTCGTTGCAGCGTTCAAATCAGATGCTCAAAGAGAAAATCGATGGCGAAGCCATCGCTGAGATTGTGTCTAGATGGACGGGCATCCCTGTCGCGCGTATGATGGAGGGTGAAATTCAGAAGCTGATTCACATGGAGGAACGCCTCAAAGAAGAGGTGATTGGGCAAGATGAGGCTGTTGAGGCGGTCTCTAATGCGATCCGGCGCTCCCGTGTTGGGTTGCAGGACCCCAACCGACCAATCGGTTCTTTTGTCTTCATGGGTCCGACCGGAGTTGGTAAAACCCACCTGGCAAAGGCGCTGGCGGAATTTCTGTTTGACGACCAAAGCGCAATGGTTCGGATTGATATGAGCGAGTACATGGAGAAACACACGGTGTCCAGGCTCATCGGCGCACCGCCGGGTTATGTTGGTTATGATGAGGGTGGGCAGCTCACGGAGGCGGTCCGGCGCCACCCATACGGCGTGGTGCTGTTTGACGAGATTGAGAAAGCGCACGCGGATGTGTTCAATGTGCTGTTGCAACTACTTGACGATGGACGGCTGACCGATGGACATGGACGCACTGTCGATTTCAAAAACACGGTGGTAATCATGACATCGAACGTCGGCAGCCAGTGGATTAGCGCGGGGAACTTAGACGTTGAGGAAATGCGGAATCGGATCACCGAAGCGATGCAGCAGCATTTCCGCCCTGAATTTCTCAACCGTATTGACGATCTAATTATCTTCAATCGGCTTGGTGTCAAGGAGATAAAAAGGATTGTTTCGCTCGAATTGAATCAACTCAGCGCACGCCTCGCGGGGAAAAATATCACGTTGAATCTCTCGGAGACCGCCAAAGAAGAGATCGCCGTTCGCGGTTATGATGAGGTATACGGCGCACGGCCGCTGCGCCGAACCATCCAGCGGGATATCCTGAACCCGTTGGCTGTTGAGATACTTGAAGGCGAGTTCCGCGAAGGCAGCACCGTTGACGCCGACTTTGTCGATGAAAGCGGCGATGCGAAGTTTGTTTTCCGCGAAGCTAGGGCGTGTTGACATTTGGCATCCCGTAGGTTGAATTGAACGGTTAAACGGCAGTCCCTATCAAGTACAAAGGAATCTTTTGTAACACAATCTGTTAGATTGTGATCCGAGCCCGCAAACTAACAGTTTGCGCTACTTATATCAGATTATCCAATGGTGACAACGTTTGCCGAATCAGTAGCCTCAAAATGTCAACAGAACCTAGTACATAATCTCAATTTTTGTAGGGAGGCGAATCATTTCTCGCCAATATTCATCCCTAGGCGCTACTCGAATTGCCGCACCCGAAGTCGTGGGATTTTCGTTCTACAATTCATATAGAAATTCCCGCGAATTCGGCTGCGAGTAGATTCAGCGGGCTGTTGAAATGACTGTACGTCCCCCATCAAACCTGAGTTTACGGTTTTAACAAAAGCCGCGGCGTTGAAGCCGCCTCGCCATTCTATTGGGCTCGAAAGGGCGCTGATAGCAGCAGTTTGTGCTTGACATCAATTCGCACCAATGCTATCATCTAAAGCGGTCAAGGTTGCGTCAAGACGGGCTTGCGTCCTGAATAACAACGTCCAAAGCGATAGACATTTATCCACCCCTTCTCACCTGAAAAAGATGATGATTCAGGTTCCCCCGATGCGTTGATTTCATGCTGAAATTGTCCATCTAATCGATAAGAAGCGTTGGGGAAACCTTTATTGAAAGCGGCAGAATCGGTCTGTCTATCTCTGGTTCTGTTCGATTTTGAGGCAGGTATTACCCATCATGGCAGTCATTCTTGGATTAGACATCGGGGATGTGCGAATCGGGGTCGCGATAAGCGATGAACTCGGTATGGCAGCACACCCGCTCTGCACAATAACGCGCAAGAATCGTAAGGTCGATCTCGCAGCGTTAAATGCCCTGATTGATACGCACGGTGTAGACCAGATTGTCGTCGGGCTGCCGCTTCGGCTCAATGGTGAGGTTGGGATTCAAGCACAGAAGGTCAAAAAATTCGCTGCGTTTTTAGAGCGCGCATCCAATCTACCGATTTCATTCTGGGATGAAAGTTTCACTACGGTAGAGGCGGAACAGATACTTCAGCAATCAAAAAAGCGCCGTAAGAAGCAGAAGAGAATCATCGATCAGGTGGCAGCCGTATTGATACTTGAGAGCTACCTTGAGCAATTTCGAAACCGCGAATAGCGGGGAACGCCAAGTAACGATTATTAGGTTAGGTGTCAAAATAAAATACGATGAATTCACGCATTCTTTATAAATACGCGGCGCGGAATGCCCCTGCAATAATCTACGTGACAATATTTAGTTTATCTATCTCGGGCGCAATAGCGGCGATTTTTGCGGTCATGTGCCTGAGGCCGGTCAGTCGAGATGCTAAACCGCGCATATCCTCCATTTCTACCGGGATGAGTTCAAAAGCCATAGCAAAACAGCTTGCGCGTGAAAATCTTATTCGCAGTGCGTTGATGTTTCAGTTGATGTCCCGGTTCAGCGGCGCTAGCCGCGACTTGAAAGCGGGAATCTACCGGTTGAGCGGTTCGATGACGCCCATGAATATAATCGAAAAGCTAACTGCGGGAAAGGTAGAGACGTGCCGATTTGTTGTACCCGAAGGGTTGACAATTGCTCAAATTGGGCAGCTTTGGGAGAGCGAGGGATTTGGAACCGCGGAGGCGTTCGCGAAGGCAGCTAGTTCTCCGCTGTGGCGGGTAAAATACAAGATCGAAGCGGAAACGTTGGAAGGATACCTTTTCCCAAATACTTTCCAATTGGCTGATGGAACACCACCCGAAAAACATATCGAGTTGATGCTTAAAATTTTTGACCGGTTGTGGACATCCAAGTTGAGCGATGAAGCTGAATCGCTGCAATTGTCAAGGCACGAGGTGGTTACATTGGCGTCAATTATCGAAAAGGAAGCAAAACACGCGCATGAACGCCCATTAATTTCAGGCGTTTACCACAATCGCTTACGTCGAGGTTGGCGGCTGGAAGCAGATCCAACCGTTCTTTATGCGCTTGGCAACCCCGAACGCCAATTGACAAGGGCGGATCTTGAAGTAGACTCTCTTTACAATACATACCGTCATAAGAGTTTGCCGCCCGGGCCTATTTGTAATCCGGGGTTGGATTCAATCCTTGCTGCCTTACGTCCCGTTTCCACGTCGCATCTTTACTTTGTAGCCATTGACGGCGGCAAACACCACTTCTCGACAACTTTAAAGGAACACCAAAAGATGATTCGCAAAATTAAAGCACAAGGTGTGGACTGACAGGCTCAAACTCGTGTGCCTACAAGGAAGGGAGACTTCGATTTGGAGCGGCAACAGACGATTCAAAATGAAGCGGCGATTTCGGGGTGTGGTTTGATGCTGGGCGAAGCAGTTGAACTAACCTTTAAATCGGCACCGGAAGATTACGGGGTTGTTTTTCACCGAATCGATCTCCCCGGCAACCCCTCGATTAAAGTTTGCCCCGATAACTATGAAGATGCGGTTCCCCGCTGTACTAGCTTACGCAGCGGTGATGCTACAATCAGCAGCGTTGAACACCTATTGTCGGCATTGGCGGGTATGAGGATTGATAATGTGAGCATTGACATCAATGCGCCGGAACCGCCTGCGCTCGATGGAAGTGCGTTGCCGTATGTAAATCTCATCAAAGAAGCGGGAATTATTCAACAGAACGCACCGCGGTACTCGGTTGAACTGTCAGAACCGTTCGCTGTTTATGACAATGATAAGCAACTAATTTTGCTTCCATCGGATTCAATGCAAGTCTCC
The DNA here is from genome assembly GCA_028819845.1 of Candidatus Poribacteria bacterium. Lineage (GTDB taxonomy): Bacteria > Poribacteria > WGA-4E > WGA-4E > PCPOR2b > JAPPKS01. The sequence continues at coordinate 106,103 of JAPPKS010000016.1, forward strand.
TTCGCGTACGATCACCCCCAAATACCGTCTCAAGTTGCAACCTACACCATCCAGCCAGAGATTTATGAAAGTGAGATTGCGCCTGCACGCAGTTTCTGTTTCGCCGATGAAGTTGAGGCGCTCAAGAATCTGGGGATCGGTAAAGGAGCGACTCATGAAAACGTGGTTGTTGTTGATGAAGGTGGACGCACCAGTGATGCGCTAAGGTTTGAAGATGAATTCGTGCGGCACAAAATTTTGGATCTGATTGGCGATCTCTACTTGGGAGGGCAGCTTCCTAAATCACAAGTCATCGCGATACGGTCTGGCCACGCTTTACACGCGCAGCTGATTCAAAATCTAGCGGAAAAGAGACTAATTGGAGAACCATTGCAAGACCCGGTGGAATCCTTGGAGATTTATCGGATTCTGCCGCACCGTTATCCAATGTGCATGCTCGATCGGGTTATCGAATTTGAACCGGGGAAACGGGCAGTCGGTATCAAGAATCTCACAATCAACGAGCAATTTTTTCAGGGCCATTTTCCTGAGCAGCCGGTGATGCCGGGCGTATTGCAGATGGAGGCGTTAGCGCAACTTGGCGCCTGGTTGTTACTGCAGGAACAATCTGTTGAGGGACAACTTGGATATTTTGCGTCGATTAAGGAGGCAAAATTCCGGCGCCCGGTTATTCCGGGAGATCAACTCAGGTTGGAAGTTGAAATTCTACGGAGGCGCCGCACATGGGCGCGAATCGGTGGTAAAGCGTATGTCGAAGGAACGCTTGCAGCCGAGGGAGAGTTAGCAATCGCGCTCAACCAGAACGCGGCGGCGTAGGGGCGTGACCTTAATGAAGCAAACTTATCTTTGGAGTGCGCCGCATAGCACTTGCCGCAACTGATGGTCACTGATTCTAAGGGAGAGAAACATCCACGCTGCGCATTCGCGGCTGTTACCATTAGGGAGAAGATGAGTGAGCAATATTCACCCTACCGCAATTGTTTCGCCAACGGCAAAGTTCGGAGCGAACGTCGAAGTCGGTCCCTTCTCAATTATCAGCGATGAGGTCCAAATCGGTCGTGGAACCGTGATTGGCCCGCATGTTCAAATTGATCGCTGGACAATCATTGGCGAAGAATGCCAAATTTACTTCGGGTGTTCCATCGGCAATCCTTCAAAAGATCTTAAATACGGGGGTTGGCGAAGCTATGTCCGAGTCGGCGATCGGAATGTGTTGCGAGAGTACGTTTCAATTTCCAGATCTACGGTTGAGGATGGCGCAACGATTGTTGGTAATGACAATTTGCTAATGAACTGGGTGAATATCGCCCATGACACCGTTGTTGGAAATCGAACGATTATGGCGAATTTCGCCACGCTGGGCGGACATGTTATTATCGAAGACGACGCGCGAATCGGTGCCCACGCTGCATTTCATCAATTTGTGCGGGTTGGAAAAATGGCAATGGCTGGCGCATGTTCGAAATTTGTGCAGGACGTGCCGCCGTTCACCATTTCCGATGGCCACCCTGCGCGTGTCCGTGCATTGAATGTCGTTGGTCTCGGCTCCTCTGGAATCCATCCGATGGCAACGCTCTCGCCGGAAACAATTAAGCATCTCAAACAGGCACACCGTGTTCTGTTTCGTTCTAAGGTTGATTTCACCCAAGCAATTGGGCGGGTCAGAAGTGAAGTCAAACCGGATGAGGAAGTGGAATATCTCCTGAATTTTATCGAGAACTCTCAACGAGGCATCGGGATTTAGACCGACAAGCATCAGAAAACGGCTATAAAGTAGACGCAGGGGAGCCGGGATGGAGAAGCTCGGGATAGTTGCCGGGATGGGAGAGTTGCCCGTTTTAATGGCGCAAGCAGCGATAGATTACGGCCGCTCGCCAGTTGTCGTCCCTATCACGAAAAATCCTTCCGAGCGATTGGCGGATGTCTCTTCCGAAATATATCCGGCCGGTATTGGACAAATCCAAAAGGTTACGCGAATATTTCTCGAATCAGGTGTCCGGGAAATTGTGATTATTGGAAAAATCCATAAAAGCGTGCTCCTTCGCCCCTTTCTATTAGATTCAACAGCGGCAAAAATTCTTGCAAGTACACGCAAAAAGGGTATCCGCGCCAGCATCGCTGCGGTTATCGATAGCTTTGAATCGAAAGGGCTTTCTGTCATAGAGCAACACCGATTCCTTGAGGGTTTAATGCCTAAAGCCGGAGTATTGTCGAAAAAGCAGCCAACAGCGTCGGAATGGAAGGATTTGAGGTACGGTATGCAACTTGCTCGCCAAGTTGCAAACTTGGACATTGGGCAAACCGTAATCGTCAAATCGTTGCTGCCAATCGCGATAGAAGCCATTGAAGGTACGGATGCGGCGATTCAACGGGGCGGGGAACTTGGGGGTAAAGGGATAGTTGTTGCGAAGGCCGCCGCTTCCAATCACGATTTCCGAATTGATGTGCCGACTGTCGGCAGTGAAACTCTGAAAGCGCTGCATGAAGTCAACGGCAGCGTTCTAGCTGTTGAAGCGAAGCGTACATTCGTGGTAAATCAGGAAGCGCTCTGCCGACAAGCCGATCTATGGAATGTGTCCATCGTCGCAGTGGAGTAAAGTTGGGGTTAAAAGTAGCGCTTTGCACCTGTGATCAGGGAGATGGAAAATGTCTATCGGAGGAGATTGGTAGGGGAGAGTAAGGGCGTGGATGTTTGTGGAACGCAGGAGGAGATCCACACGTTCCACTCAACTTAAACAATCACACACCTGTTTCTTAGTTCGCTTCAATAGCCGAAGTAATCTGCTTCGTGGTTGGAAACTCGCCTGTTTGGAGTTTAGAGTAGATAAGGTCTCCATTACTCGTCACTTCAAAGCAGCCGCCGCTGCCCGGGACAAGCGTAAGTCCCTTAATATCTGTCTTGTATTTATCCAATAGTTCTTGCGTCAAACTGACGGCTGTGGGTAAATAACCTCAAGCCGTGCAGTATTCAATTTGTAGGTCCATCGCGAATCCTCCTATGTAGTCAATTTGTCTAATACTTAGGACATTAGAACATTACCAATCTGATAAATTACAATTTTACAAAAATTTTGTGCACTAGGCAAGTATTTTCCACGCTTCCTTTTGGATGCGGCGTAAGGACCGGCGGCGCACTGTCAATGAAGTCACCACTGCACTCGACAAAATTCCTCATAGTCAATCAGTTCATGGATGGTTGGATTTTCTCCGCACACCGGACATTCTGAATCTTGCCGTAGTTTCAGTTCTTTGAATTCTGCTGTTAACCCGTTGTATAGTTTTAAACGACCGATGAGCGGTTCGCCAATATCGAGCAAAATCTTGATAGCCTCAAACGCTTGTATGTTCCCGATAATTCCCGGTAATACACCAAATACGCCTGCCTCTTGACAACTGGGCGCCATACCGGGCGGCGGAGGCATGGGATAGAGGCAGCGGTAACACGGTCCCTTACCCGGGTAGAACACAGTCGCTTGCCCTTCAAACTGAAATATGCTGCCGTGTACGTTTGGCTTGCCCAGCATCACACAAGCGTCATTTATTAAATAGCGGGTGGGGAAATTATCACATCCATCAACGACCAAATCGTACTGCCCAATAATTTCAAGTGCATTGTCCGAAGATAGGCGTTCCGTGTGAGTGATAACTTGTACATCAGGATTAATATCGGCAATCGTCTCCTTCGCAGACTCAACTTTTAGACGGCCAATATCACTCATGCCGTGCAGAATTTGTCGTTGAAGGTTGCTCAGATCAACGACATCTTGATCGATAATTCCCAACGTTCCGATGCCAGCCGCCGCTAGATATAGCCCCGCCGGTGAACCTAAACCGCCGGCGCCGATGAGCAGGACTTTCGATTCGAGGAGCTTGGTTTGTCCCATACCGCCAACTTCTGGAAGGACAATGTGTCGGCTGTACCGCTCAATCTGTTCGTTGCTGAACTTAAACATCTGAAAATCACTCCCTCGTGAAACATCTCAATAGGCGCTAAAACTAGTCTTCCAGATTTGCGAGAAGTTCCGAGACGCTTTTTTTTGCATTGGCAGAAATTCGAATCATAAACCGCTCTCGTGTGTCCTCGGACGCGCGTTCCAACGTGAAATCATCACTGCCGTACATCTGCTGAAGCACAAGACTCAATTCCTGCCTAATTCCCTGAAATGACTCATCCGTATTCGGGGCGATATGTCGATTATTTACCATAAACAGGATGTCATTGCCATTGAACCGAACTTCATTCTCCAGTTCTTCGGCTTCTTCTAAACGGCGGCACCTTTGAAGCGTCTCGACAAACGCACGATACAGTTTTTGGGAATTATTCCCTTCCGATTTGTGCTTCCGGTTGTAGAGTAAACCGTGGCGGTTATGAGCGTTATCAATGCTATAATTCGCACGTTTGGAAATTAACAGCACGCCGGGGCCTGCATGTGTAAAGGAATAGTCGGCGTAGTTCAAGTAGTCGTCTTGATCTGCTTCCTCCATCCACCGGTTGAAAACTTTGATGAAGTTCTCGTAACTGATATGACTGTCTTCCGTAACGAAGACCTTAATGTTAATCTGTTGTAAGTCCATTAGTTGTTTTTTCCGTGATTTCCTTTTCTTTAGTTGTGAGGTTAAGTATAGATGTTATCGGAGCGCTTTCCATCTCCAAGTTGGGGCGTTTGAATAGGTGAACTGTATCTCTTCGCCCGGTTCTAATATGACTGTCTGGCCAGCGAAAAGTCCGGCGGCGATAGATTGCGTACTTGGCGGTCGTGGAGGCGGCGGCGTGAGTTGCGGCCGCTTGAGATTATCCGCCAGGCTCAAGCTTCGCGGATAGGTCTGCTGCGTACTGCCAGCGTCCGTTATGGTCCAGTTAGACACAATGCCCGGCGTCAGGATAATGATTTGCACCGTATAAGGCGTTGTGTTCATAATGAATTCGCCAGAGGCGGGAACCGGCGGCGTGGAAACATCAAATCCGACCGGCCAGTTCGCGATAATTCGATTTGTCGGGGTTGCAGCGTTGTTTGTGATACCGTTTGGCAAGTTGAAGGCAAAAATGGTGTTGTCTCGGGCGTCTTGCTCGAAAACAATGTCGTGGCCCAACGCACGTTTGCCATAAAATGAAAGGTTCAATAAGTTCCTTTGCGCGAAGATGTCCACCCCGATGGCTTCTTCCGGCACAAAATCTTCAGCCGTAACGTACCGTCCTGTCTGTTCGTCCCAATGCACGCCTTTTGGTGCATGATATGACATATCAAAATTGTTATGGACTATCTTCGTCGACCCGGGATCGCCCAATCGGAGACCAACGCACCTTTCCCTAGCGTGGTATTGATTGCCGTACCTCACTTCAATCTCATTATTACTAATCCAGTGCCCTGTGCCGGCGCCATCAGTCACATGAACTCCCGTGCCCATTGAGTTAGTCTCTTCTGCCACAATCCTGTTGTTGATAATTAACCCTTTGGAGGAGTCTATCAACATCGCGGTACTATCCGGATGATGTGAGACAATCGCTGAAAAATCAAAAATACTGGCGGTGATAACGACGAAATCGTCAGGCCCCGGCGATTCTGGTTTGATGCAAACCACAGCGTCACGGGATTGAGAACCGATAAGTCCAAATTTGTACCGGCAATTCATCTGGCTGTCAATCTGGATTGCGTGCCCGGTATTTTTTGTATATGACAATACGTAATTGCCGCCGTCCACTTTTAGGTCCTGGCTCCAAGGGACTCTTAGCGTCTCATTTAACGTATACACGTTATCCGGCAACCCTTTTCCATCGTGCATGCCGCCTCTGCCGCCAAAGATGTGAACGTCTCTACAATTTTCGTGCGCAAAGTCAATCGCTTCTTGGATTCCGCTGGTTTTGGTTCCCGGCGTGTTGGGGCCAAAATCCCCGCCATCTTCGGGGCCTTGCAGTGTAACATAGATATAAGGTTTACGCCTGTTGCTCATTCAGTTACCTCCGAGTACAAATTGAATCACTCCTCCTCATCAGTGCTCAACGGTCGAACGTTCGATTATTGCGGTTACGCATCAAGGTATGGCATGAGTCCGTCGGCCGGGATGCCTCCATGCCGTCGAATCTGCGGGGGACAGACGGAGAGATCCAAGACTGTTGAAGCAGTTTTCGTAAACGTCTGTCCACCGTCCAAAATCAGATCGACCAGTTTCCCAAGATTGTTCCGTACTTCCTCCGACGAAGTCGCCGGCATTTCGTCGGATTTATTCGCGCTCGTTGTTGCAATCGGTCTACCGAAACTGTGTAACAGTTTCAGTGCAAGCGCATGATTCGGCATTCGCAAACCTACGGTCTTCCCCCCGGCGGTGACTTCAGGCGGTAGGTTTTTCGCCTCGACAATCAGGGTCAACTCACCCGGCCAGTATCGATTTGCGAGTTGAAAGAAACTCTGCGGGACGTTCTGAGCGACCTGCTCGACATCTCCAATAGAACCGAGGAGGATTGGGATTGGTTTATCAATGGGGCGTCCCTTGACCTGATAGAGTTTGTGTACAGCTTCCGGGCGGCATGGATGGGCGCCGATACCGTATACCGTATCGGTTGGAAAAGCGACTACCCCGCCGCGGTTCAGAATGGAAACAGCTCGATCAATCAGTGAATCCTTGGCTGGGGTCATAAAGGACATAGAGAAAAACAATAAATTCCTGAATGTTGACTTTTTTCCAAATCGGTATTAGAGCATCTCATGCTATAGAAGCCGTGGCATAGGCGTTAAGATCTAGCCCATCCCGCAATCCTTCTCGATACTTGTGATAGCCAATGCCCGCAATCATTGCCGCATTATCTGTGCAGAGTTGAATCGGTGGGTAGTAAACCTCCACGCCAATTTCTACACCCGCTTGGTGCATGGTTTGGCGAAGTTGGCTATTTGCCGCTACCCCGCCCGTCAACGTGATTGCCTTTGCGTTTTTCTCCTTCGCCGCCCGGATGGTCTTTTGTACTAGCACGTCCACTACGGCAGTTTGGAAACTAGCTGCGATATCCTCGATTGGCGGCAGCTTCTCCCCCGCTTTGTCGACATAATATCGGACAGCAGTTTTAAGCCCGCTGAAACTGAACTGATAGTCGCCGCTGTTGAGAAGCGGACGCGGAAAGCCAATTGCCGTGTCCTTGCCCTTACTAGCATATTCATCAATAATGCGTCCGCCGGGAAAACCGAGCCCGAGGTATTGAGAAACCTTGTCGTAAGCCTCGCCGGCGGCGTCATCCTGCGTGGTGCCGAGCAAGCTGTATTTCCACCCCGCATGAACTTCAATCAGCAGTGTATGTCCGCCGGCAACAGTCAAGCATATATTGGGGAAAGGAAGATTATCATGCGCCATAAAGTTCGCATAAACATGGCCTTCGATGTGGTTAATCCCCATAAACGGAAGATTATAACAGTATGCTATCGACTTAGCGGCCGACAGGCCCACGAGAAGCGCCCCAATTAAACCGGGACGATTTGTTACAGCAATTGCTCCGATTTCGTCGAAAGATATGCCCGCATCGGTCACCGCCTGATCGATGATGTAGTTAATTGATTCGACATGTTTACGGGAAGCGAGTTCAGGAACAATCCCACCGTATTTCTGGTGCAGGTCAACCTGTGAAGCCACGATGTTAGAGAGGATTTTTTTACCGTCAGCGACTACCGCAGCAGCGGTCTCATCACACGAAGTATCAATGCCGAGGATGTTCATCTGAAACCTTTACTCGATACCTGTTGACCCAAGCAGGTCACCTGTGAGAAGACGTAAGAGGCGCTCGTCAAATCGATAATTTGCTCCATGCCACGCTTTAAGGCATCCCTTGCATGCTGCTTTCAAAGGTTGCCAACACCTGAATCAGCTCCTTAAAATCAACGAGCGAAATAAACAGGTTCACTTCAACGCTGCCTGCACGCCCTTGACTGGAGATTCCGATGCTGTAGGTCTCAGGCATACTTGCTAGAACTATCATTGCCATACCGGCGGCAGGCTCAATTTGAGCAGCCATTTCTACGATACGTTTAATCGCTGTAATCGGGGAGATTGCCCAAAGAGAATTGTTCTTCAGCGTCAACGCGCCGGTGATATTTTCGTAACCTGCAGCGCTATCGAAGCCTGTTGCTACTCCTGCGATTCGATTTATTGTATCCCTGACCGGCTGCGCATCAGCGCTCATTGCATAAATTAGTTTTTTATCTGTAATAGCGTAGTAAATGTTCAATTCTTTGGGCGCCAGTGCTTCCAAACTTTCAAAATCTTCCACGCCTTCAATTTCTAGTGAAGTCTGAGCGAAAAGGGAGGGAATATTCGGCAATTTATAGTGTTTAATCTCCACACCGTTATATACCTCAAACGGTCCCACAGATGCATCTGCGTAGATGTTCGAGAACTCGTCCAACCCCATCGTGCGAAACATTAAATTAGCGGTTTCAAGGTAGGAGATGTAATCTTCGCTATCCATGAAACGTCTGAGCTTGTCTTCATTGGCCACATCATAAATATACAGCATATCAGGCATCCAGCTACCACTGTAGTCGGCCGAAAAAGCAATTTCCTCTCCCAGTGGTTCGTAGAACTTTGCCATCCATTCTGTAAATTCCTGCGTTGCTTCTTCGCTTTCTTCTTCATCGGCTTCTGAATCCGACGAACTGAAGAATGTCATCATGGCTGTGCTTAACTTAATCAAGTCCTCTTTTTGAAATCGCGTCGCGCCGTTTACCATAGCTCCCGGCGGAAGATATTTGAGCTGTGTCAGATTCACCTGTGCCGCATGAATATATTCGTGAATTTCGCTGTCGGCTTTGAACTTTAGGACGGGTGAGATTTGTAATGCACCCTCATTGAGTTGTAGCGTGAAACTCAATGCGTCGGCTTGATTGAGCACCCAGTCAAACCCGTCAACCATCTTTGCCGTAATCTCTAAGGTTGATCCGATTTGCGGGGTCATTTCACCCATGTCTTGCGTTCCTGCAGCCGTCAATTCCCCAAAGTCCGTCAGCCATTCACGGATGACTGGTATAACCGATTCCATTTCAACGTAGCCGACGACATCGTTAATGCCAGATTTCCTATCGAGTCCAAACGAGGTGTAGGTGACATCCCTAGCAATTGAAGGCATGGTGTTTTTATAGGTATCAATCGCATTTTCAATAGCTTCCGCAGAACCCGAAAAGACGATGAAATCTCCCATGGGTACAAACATGGCTCCATCATTCGTTATGTAATATCGCACATCATTATAGGTCACAGACCTACGGTCCAATGCTGCAGTTTCGATAAGCTGTTGAACTGTCTCCGCATCCTTCAGGTAAGCGGCGGCGGAAGGAACCGAGGGATTCACACCGGTAAAAAATATTGCAAAGTTTTTACTTAAATCAAATAAACCGAGCTTCTGCAGAATTTCAAAATCCGCCCCGAAGAAATCTACCAATCCCATTGCGAGGTCTTCCTGCGGCGGATTATTGGGCGTCAACGCCGTGACGAGGGCTTTGATTTCATCGTTTAACGCCTGAAAACTACGGGTGTAAACGAACCCGGCAACATCTGCAGGAACCACGTCCAAAACGTCCTCCGCTTCCGCGGGAGTACCAACGGCAACTTCCTTGCCGCCGCAACCGAATAGCATTATCAAAATGGTCAAAATCAGAGTAATGTTTGCTGACAACACCTGCGTTTTCATGATCTGTTCTCCTCACTAATGAGTTATACAGTCTTCCGCTTAATTAATCTTGCCTATTATGGAGGATAATGCCTGGCGGAGACGGCTAACTTAGAGTTTTTGACTTCCTTCAAACAATTTGCACTCGATTCAGTTGTTGTGCCTGCGTCTACGCGGAGGAACTTTTAACCTTAATCGCTTCTATCTTTTCCGCGAAACTATCAATCTCTGCATTAGTGGTAAGTACACCGATTTCCACCTCGTAATGCCGACGTCCGCCCGGTTCGATATACTGCAATGTGCCCTGTTTTCGCTCTTTCGCACGTCCCTCAACCCAACAATTAGCCGGTTCCAAACCGATGACGTATGTTCCTTCACCGTTCATCTTCCACTGGTTAAATTTGGGTAGCTGGGTCTTGTGATACCGTATGTATAGCCCCAACCCTTGCCCGTTGTTGAACGATCGATTCGCGAGTGCGACATGAATGTGGTTATTGTTGTCCGCCTGCATTTCATGGTAATAAACCTGTTGACCAAAATCGACTGTCGGCGGCTCACACTGGGCGTGATTGCTCAAGCCTCCAGCAGAATGCTCATCAATCGGGAGCACTTCTTTCGATGGCGCAATTAATTCAGTGCCTTCAGCTACAACTGGAAATCCAGCGTTGATATGGAACAGGTACATGTGAGGTGTGTCTTGATACCCGAGGTTTTCAACGACATCCTCAATGTGTAGACTCGTCGCCCCTAGCTCCGTCCAGATGCGGCGCGTTCGGCAGAGCGTGCCGCCGAATACTGTAGTCTCGGTCACTTTGCCCTGCACCCATAAAGTATACCGATTGCCTTCCCATCGGCTATCTACCCAAACGTTCTTTGCGGGAATATAAGATACGCGTCCGTGCTGTCCTAACTCCTCTCCCTCATCCTCACACGGCGCGCCAGCATACATCATACCGCAGGTTGTCAGCAAACCTCCGAAAAACCCCCGCAGCCAACCGAATCCTTCCGGCTCGTAATAGGTGGGAGCGACATCTCCTGTACTCGACTGCCAGCTTAACGGGATGTCCTTGTACGATGCATGAGATATATCCAATCCCCGATCCAGCAACACCGTAAAATTTAACCCAGCGCCTGTCCAAAACTTGACCGCCTCAACCCCCTTTTCATTGCCTGCGGTTAATTCAAATTGTTTGACGCCGGCAATCTGCGAAATGTCACCGACATGGCGAAGCAATTCGATCCTGTCGAATTCTCTTCCATATAGGTTGATCAAATTGACCCTCCCCTTATGAGGTGAAAAACCTTAAGACGGAAATCGCAGCATCCTAGCAAAATACAGTTCTGTTCAATCGCTGATTTCCACGAAGCGTAAAATTCATCTTCGAGTAGACAAGTTCATGCGCTTTAATCGCCGTGGTGGTTGTATTTTGCGTTCTAAATCGTTGCAGATGCGGCGGTATAGTACCGAGAGGCAGCGAAATATTATTAGAATTCTAATGTCAGTTTGTCGGTTGAGGAGGCGCATGTCCTGTGAATGTACTCAGGATGAGTTGCACGACTGCCTTCTTTACTCAACCACAGTATATCATACCACTTATGCAAACTTCAACGCGAAAAAATGGCGAATTCATTTGAAATGTAAACCAAGCAGATACTGAATAACATGCGCCTGCGACCTGACGGATCGAGTCACGGTGAATCTTGGAAATCAACCGCTTGACAATACCCTACCCACCCTATTCGCCGACTTCACACTGCGCGTTTCAGACGGCGTCTACAGAGATTAGCCTCCTGCACCTTTGCGGCGGACTGATTTGACGCTATTGATTTCCGAAGGTCGCATCTCAGGGACAGCGCGCAACGTGAACGTGCCCGAACAGCTGACCGAGTTGACGTAAAATGTCACATGAATGTTCCTGGCCCTCAAACTTTTTTCGACAGTCCCAAAATGAGAATACGTCCCATTATGGGAAATACTCTCCGTATCCCAGGTCATTGCTGGATGTCCGTCGATATGCTTCCACTTAATCCCTCTCAAATGTCTCAATTTGGGACACTCACACCAACGCACCATCCCATATCTCCGCCCGACCGAATCCTTTAAAGATCAGTCTATCACTGGGTTTATCCGCCTCCGAGCCTTAATTCTCGCCATCGAAAACGCATTGGCACGGTTTTTGTCTAATATTAAGACCGATGAGACTATGGCGCACATAGCTTCCATTTACTTGATACGGCACCGTATCAAATGAAATTACAATCTCACTCTATAGGAGGTCAAATCATGTCGAGACAATTGATAATTGAGAAATCGAAGAATTCTCCCCCTTACCAAGGGGGAGCGCGAGGGGGGCTAACCATTATTGCGGTTCTTTTCCTGTTATTATCCACTTCATTTCTCCACGCGTCGTCCATACCCGGCGGAGACGAGAACACGGGTGGGACTGGTGAAACCGGCGGGACTGGCGGAACCGACGGCGGTCCTGGTGGGGGACCTGGTGATGCCGATCAGCCTGCATCTCCCGTTGCTGTTGCGCTCGCCAACCCGTCGTTTGATGAAAGCAACAACAATAAGGAACTACCAGGGCCGAACAACTGGACGCCCCTGACCTTGTTTGTCGGCGACAACTACATCTGGGATTCCGAGGTCAAATCCGCCGGCAGCCACAGCATCTCCATCCACCGCTCGCGCTGGAACTACGGCAGATGGTCAAGCGACGAGCTGGAGGTTGAGGGAGACGGCTTTCAGTGGTACACCCTGACGGGCAATGTCAGAGCAATAGGCAACAACGGCGAGGTCTACCTTGCAATCGCGTGGTTCAACACAGACGGCGATATGATAAATACATCGGACTCGCCCATGCTGCAAACGACCGATACCGATTGGATTAGCATGTCGGTTAACGCCATGCCGCCGACCGGAGCAGCAAAATTGGAGGTGTGGTGCATCTCCAACCACAACGCCGGTCAAACGTGGTTCGACGCTTTGGAACTGACACGAACCGCCTTCACCACTGACAACACGGTATCCTACGCACAATTCCTAATAGACTACCCAACACACCTGTTAGCCATTGAAGCCAATGTGATGCAGGTACAGGAATTAGCGACCAAGGCGAAGTGGACGAAGGAGGCGGACTTCTACAACTCGGATGTACAGCTAAGCGCGTCTAGGATATACGCCGAAGCGGCGGGGATAACGCGTAAGGATACGGTGTTTGCGAATGTGTTCTCCGCTCTGTATGACGACGCGGAAGAGCGTGCTGAGGCGTTGGCGGCAGCCAAGGCGCGGTTTGACGGCTTGATAGACGATTCGCTCTGGCACGCGGTACGGACGTCTGAAGCCGGAGGCGATTCGGAAAAAGCCCAGGAGTATCTATCAATACTCGAGGACCGGGGCGCAGACATAGGGCCGGTTGGAACGACGGGAGGCAACGACGGCAATGGTAACACAAGCCCCCCGACACCGGAATGAAGAGACAGTCAGAGTAATGCGTAATGAGTAATACGTAAAGCGTAAAACTTACCCGTTAGGCATTAATCGTTACGAGAGTCGGATTTTTCACTTTCCGCTCGCCTCTAGTTACTCACCACTACTTTCAGGGAGGTAACAACATGAAAAGAAATTTCTGTTTCTGTATGTTTATGAGTCTGATTTTATTTGGATTTTCGAGTACGGCTGTAAGCCAGTTTGGTGATCCCGTGCCGCGGTATCCGCAAGAGATGGACGGCATGGTCAATATGATGGACAGATCAGTCTATTTTTCGGCAACCGACTTGGCTGTTCCCGGGCGCGGGCTAGGGATAAACTTCACACGAACTTATAATAGCGACGGTGTAACTCGCCGGTGGACAGACCCCAGTCATATAGGGCACGCATGGTCTCACTCATATCAATGGGAGCTAAGAAAAACAGTAGGAGACCACACAACAAATTATAGAAAGACATGGTCTGTTATGACAGGCAGCGGTTCAATACAGAACTTTACGCAAAAAACAGTTAATTCTAAGACGGTATACCGCCCTGAATCCGGCGTGCGAGCCACTTTAACGTCGGAAGATGCCGACGTGTTCATCTACACGACCAAAGCGGGTATCCGTTACAAGTTTGAGAAGATGAGCGGCGCCCGCTCTGATGCGCGGCATGTGTTGACCGAGATTAAAGACCCGAACGGCAACAAACTTACACTCCATTATGAGAACGCACCTGAGAGCAACCTGCAAACTCAAGCTGCTACATATCCCCGGCTTGTCGCGGTCGAGGATTCGCTCGGTCGTATACTGAAGTTTTACTACGATTATGCGGTAGGCGCTACGGCTTACCCACGCTATATCACTAAAATCGAGTTCGGGCTGGGCTCCAAAACAGCATTAACAAGCGTCTATCAGACAGTGAAATTTACTTATGCTCGCTACCGTTCTAGCTGGTCCGATGCCAGATATACTTGTCTAACTTCCGCCGCGCATCAGCTGGGGAGCGGCGACCCGCGCGGCACCGATCTAGAGGTGCAATACGAATATCTCGGCAACGACACCTATGGTCGCACCCCCGCCTTTGGCTATCTCTCAAGAATTGTCTCTCCGCTGGGCAATCGAACCGGATTTGGCTTTTATGGGGGAAAGGTGAGAAGTGTCACCGTCCAAAATGTTCCCACAGGAGACAGCACTTACGGAGAGATGATATACCACCGAGAATATGCTGACTCTTACATTTACGGGTGGCAAACGGAGGCGTACAATAAGGCGGTGAAATTACCAGGCATCACCAAAAGTTATATTAGCAACAAAAGGCATCATAATGAATACTATGTCGGCTCGAGGCAGTACGTCACGCGGCTTAACCGCAAGTATTACCGCACAGGATGGGGCACAATCGAATCTGATTCTATATCCAGTTGGAGTTACTCCAATAGAAACGTAATTAGGGCAAGACTTACCGGTGGTCGTAGTCGAAACAATAAACCGATGTACGACTACAGAATCAGCTATGCGGGCACAAATGCCGAACACAACAGTCGATTGGGCAACGCGACGAAGTGGGAACAAGTCGATCCAGTTGCCACTTCCACAGTTCTCCGCAAGTGGGAAGCTGACTACGAGACCAAGTACAACCGCCCCATCTGGCAGATTGACCCTATGGGTCACAAAACCACATTCACCTACGACACGAAAGGCAACCTCACCGAGCAGCGCAGCAAAGCCAATACCGGCACTCAACCCCACGCTGTCAGCCACGACATCATCACCAAACACACCTACGATTCCTACGGCAACCGCATCAAGACCACCTTCATGCCGGACACGACTCAGGAGAAGGTTGTGGAGACCGTCTACGATTCAACTCACAGCACTTATCCAATCGAGGTCAAGACCACCGTTACAGTGGACGGTACGGCGCATACCATCAAAACCAAGTCCGAATGGGACGTGAATAGAGGCTTGAAAACTGCGGACATCGACGCGCAGGGCAGACGTACCGAATACGCTTACTGGAAGGATAGAAAACTCAAATACTCCCGGCGCGTTGCCGATGACCTATACACCGTGCCGACGTACGACAAGAACGGCAACGTCACCCAAACCCAAGTCCGCAAGAACAACTGGCAGACCGGCACGCTGATTGCCCAGACCAAGACGGAATACGACGGCATGAACCGCGCCGTCAAAGCGCACAGTTTCAATGACAATTGGACAACTCCTTATGCCTCCACCGAAACCATCTACGATGGATTTGGCGACGTATCTGAGACAAAAGACCCGCGAAACTTAAAAACGACCTATACCAGAGACCGCATGAGTAGAGTCACCAAGCAGACGCTTCCGGACGGTGATTGGGTAGAAACGCGGTACAATGCCCTCAATCAGGTCACGAAGGCGTGGACGAGCCAAACCGGCACTGAAACCAGCCCGGCTGTCAGCAACACTTACGATAACCTCAACCGCCTCTCGCAAGTCAGTTACTCGACCAGCGAATCGGTCAGCTACACATACGACCTTGGCGACAACGTGCTCGCCCAGCAGACCAGCGACGGCACGAATACGTATACCTACACCTACACGCACGACCAACTCAACCGCGTGATGACCCAAAACAATTCGCTGTTGGGTTACAAGACCTTCTACGAATACGACGACGCCTCAATGCGGAAACGTATGTATATTCAGCCGTCCGCAGGCGGCACAACCCTATACGATGTGAACTACACCTACGACGAGGCGAACCGGCTGCTCAGCGTGAAGGACGCACTGGCTGCCAAGACCGCAAGCTACGGCTACTTTGACATCGGGGCGTTGAAGAAAATAACGGTTCCAAACGGCATCACCGCGCACCGGACGCTCGATAACATCAACCGCTTGAGCACGCTGACGTACAAGAAGGACGCTTCCACTACGCTTAGTTCCTTAACCTACACCTACGACGATAAATCGAATGTGACGCAGTTGGTGAGGGACGACACCGGCGCCGGCGGGTCGAGCAAGACTTTCACATTCGGTTACGATAACATATCACGTTTGACCAGTGCCAACTACGGGAACGAGACAGTCAGCTACACCTATGATAAGTCGGGTAACCGGTTGACTCAGGTCAGCAGCGTTGACGGCACGACCACCTACACGGTTGCCACCAACAGCAACCAGTTGACCCGCCGTTCGTTGGTTCCTGAAGATACCGACTTCTCGACGATGAATTACACCTACGATGCGGAAGGCAAACTGACGCAACGGAGCGAAGGCACGGATTCGGACGCATTCACCTACGGGTTCGGTTCGCAGTTGAAACAGATTCAGAAGACCCGAAACAACACAGTGACGCAGACGCTCACATACGCCTACGACGGCGGGGGCAAACGCGTGAAAGTTACCGATAGCCGGGGCACCCGATATTTTCTTTACGACGGCTTGATGCCGGTGCTAGAATTGGATTCCAGCAAGAACATCACGGCTAGTTATTTCTATGGCGGCAACGGCGTTGTATATCGCCGGAAACACAATGCCGTTGCGCATTGGCACTTCGATGAAGGCACCGGCACTGTGGCGCATGACGTTGACGGCAGCCAGAACGGCACGCTGGGCGGCGGCACTGAAAACAAAAAGCCTGCTTGGAGCACTGAAAACGGGGGCAGCCTCCTTTTTGACGGAACTAACGATGTCCTAAAAGTCGCAGACAGTGATGCCTTAGACCTTGTGGGCAATACACTAACCCTCAGTTGCTGGGTGAAGCGGTCCACGGCGGCGAGCGGGAATGTGGTCAAAAAGGCGGACGCCTCTAACGGGTATCGGCTCTGGCTAACTAGCACCGGCGCGGTTCAGTTCGATGTGCTGCTCAGCGGGACAACCAAGACCGTCACCAGCGCAACAACGATTCCATTAAACACCTGGAAGCATGTGGCGGCGCGGTATGACGGGAGCGAACTTCGCGTGTTTATCGGCGGTACGAAAGAGACCGCATCGACAACTTCAACGGCGTCGCTGGCGGCGACGACCGAGGTGTTGTGGCTGGGATATTACGATGGCACCAGTCATCACCTCAACGGTTATCTCGACGATGTATCCATCTACGACACTGCGCTAAGCGACGCTGAGATAACCAACCTGTCAAACAATCAGATGGGGCGGTATGAATACCACCACACCAACGCTTTAGGTAGCAACATCGTCTTAACGGACGATACCAAGAATGTGCTTGTACGTTATGAATACGACGTGTTCGGCGCAGTACGTTCCGAAGTCGGCGCCAGTGATAACACCCGCAAATTCACTGGTAAAGAGTATGAGACCGATGTTAAACTCTACTACTTCGCAGCACGGTATTATGACCCGCATATCGGGCGCTTTACGCAGCGAGACCCGATAGGCGACGGCATCAACTGGTATGCCTATGTTGACAACAATCCGTTGGCGTTCATTGACCCCACCGGATTACGTCGATTGAGTGCCACCGAAAAAGAAAAGGCAAAGAAGTTTTTCGGCGATATAATTGACTGGGATAAGGTTGACATAAGAGATAAACATTTCTTTTCAAGCGCGTTGAGTAAGAAAAAAATGGCGATGACCGTTAACAATACCATTTTTGGGAAAAATATGAGTGACGACCTTCTCATCCATGAATTGGTGCATGTCTGGCAATTTCAGCAAGAGCGGATTGAACCTGTATCGGCTGGAGCTGTCCATGTTATATTCACGGTTACCGGCCAGCGTAAGGAGTTGTACCAGTATAAGCTTGACCCTCTCGGAGACCCAGATCGCAAACGTTTCCAAGACTACAGTTTTGAAGAACAGGCAGCGATCCTCCAAGATGCCTACCTGGTTTTATTTACCGAATTTGGCAAGCCCATAAATAATAAGATTTTCAATTTAGGCAGTCAACCAGTGACCGATACGATGAAAGAGCATTATCAATTTCTTGTAGATGAGTTCAAACAATGGCATGATGAATTGAATAGCTCGGATACTCAACCTTAGAGGAGGCTTTCACAATGATACGCTTCATTGTGGTGCTTGCTGTCAGTATTGGTTTTTGTTTTCAGATTAGCTGTGTGCCGCCAAGGGGGGATAGCGGGGTGTATGGGTTGCATCCCGCACTGGAAACACCAGTGACAACCCCAGTATTTTGCGTTTACAAACATAACAGTGACTATAAAGATACTACAAGCGACACCGACGATCTAGACCGCATCCGACGCATTGAAGTTCAGCTCAATACATGGTATTCAGAACTCCCACCCGGACGAAGCAAGGATGTGATAGACTGGCTTATTGAATATGAGCCTGAATCCTCAGCACACACCGCGAGTCCTGTAACCGCCATCGAGTATGGAACAGCGCCGCCGGGGTACAAGGAGAAACACCCCGCTTTGCCCTTGATACCTGAAAAAGTCTATATCGCTTATGTTTGGGGCATGAGTTATTATTCTCCATCACGTCCGATTCGTTTTGTTATCCGTGCGGATGAGAGTGGAAAGCCCGTGAAATTGGAATACGTCTTCAAAAGGTACTTCTACGATTAAAAGGAGAATCATGAGACGGCTTGTTTTGATGTTTTGCCTAATTACTGGAGCGGCAATCTTGAGTGGTTGCGGCAACGGATTACTAAGTTGGACAACGGTGCCTCTCCACTCGGAGGTTTCCCGCCCCACGTTTTGTTTACATGATAAATCTGAAAAATCCGAACATTTGTATCAAATTGCGGATCCGCTGTATATTGGTGAAATCGCTGTATTTCGTTTTTGGCAAACGGAAAAACACAATCAACAGGATTTGGGCGTCAAAACCCCTTGGAGGGGGCATGACAAGTGTTTCTGGCGAATGCAGTATCGACCGACAGACAAACAAACAAGCCATCCATTACACTGTATCCGGTATGGGGAGGTGCCGCCCGGTTACAAAGAGTTGGTGCCCGCCAAACCGTTGGAAGTAAATCGGGTGTACACGGTGAATCTTTACAATCTTGACAGCTATTCATCAGAAGCTATGCGATTTATTCTCCGTCCCGACTCGACCGGGGCTCCAGTGCGATTAGAATACGCTATTGGAGATTATGTGCCTGCATCACAGTTGGAACCTATTGTAATTGAACGGCAAGCAACGGAGCAGTGAGAAAAGTTGAAATATATGGTTATAGTCATCATGCTTGGTATAACAGGCTGTGGTGACGATGACGATAGAATCTATAATCCGCCAGAGCAAAACGCCCCGCGAGTGATAGCGGTGGATCCACCCCCCGGTGCTCAACGCACTGAAGCGGTTGATATAACCTATCGAGAAGTTCCAAGGCAAGAGTTTCGTATCACCTTCAATGAACCAATCATACCAAACTCAGGTCGTATCTTGTTTGGCACTAGTCCTTATATTACGACTATTCAACTACAAGAGACCGAAGCAACTGATACCATTACATGGAACCAATGCTACCGACCATTTTTTCTGGACTATATAGGTTCAATGGTAGTTCGTGATTTTCAGAATGTAAATGGAGATGTTCAACCTCATCCTTATGTCGGGTGGTATAGGATGCCAAGTGTTGACCTTGGCCCTGCGAAAATCCTTGAATACTATCCAATGGGACAAGATGTTGACCCGGTAACCACACGGCTTATTCGCGTTGTATCGAACAGACCTGTGGAGATAGCGTTCTGTGAGATTACCCCCGCAATAACATTGAGTCCCGCTCATATTGAAAATGATAGTATCAAATCCTGCACAGGTGTTGTTACGTGGGAGATTGTCAGCACTGAGCAATTAGAATATTCAACACAATATGATGTTAAAATAGAGGTGGATGACGGTTTCACGGGGATTTCTGCATTGGCAAATTATTCCTTTTCAACTAGAGCAGCACCAGTTAGTAATTAGCTTCCAAACAGCGAGCTAGTGAAAAGCAGTGCCAGTGAGCAGTGGTCGGTGTCCAGACTGAGGAGTTAAAGATCGGAGGTCTCTCTTTTGAAATACATTGATTTTAACCAACTCATTCATGCCACAAGCCTCATGGTTGTAGTCATCGTGCTTGGTATCATAGGGTGTGGCGACAAAGAAGATGGAATCTACAATCGGCAAGAGCGAAACACCCCGCGAGTGATAGCAGTTGAGCCAAAACCCGGCTCCAAGCCTACTGAAGCAGTTGAACTCACTTTAAGGCAAGAGATTAGCATCACTTTCAACGAACCAATCATCCCAAACTCAGGTCGTATCATGATTGGGAGTCAGTTTGGCAGTCGATCGGCGATCCAACTCCAAGACACAGACGCTACTGATGCCATTACATGGAATATATGTTTTCGACAACTTGGACTTGAACCGGACACGTTGGTAGTTAGTGATTTCCAGAACGTTAATGGAGACGTTCAGCCCCATGCGTTTGTAGGGTGGTATTGGATGTCACTGTATGATATCGGCCCCCCGCGAATCATTGATTACTATCCAACAGGGCATGAGGTTGATCCAAAAACCACACGGTTCATTCGCCTTGTATTTGAAAAGCCAATGGGGGAAGTATTCTGTGAGATTACTCCTGCGATAACACTTAACCCCGCTCGGATTGAAAATGACAGCATCAAAAGTTGCACTGGGATTGTTACTTGGGAGTTTGCCGACACTGAGCAATTAGATTATTCAACACAATATGATGTTAAAATAGAGGGAGAAGATTTGGCACTGAATTTTACATTCGGTAATTTTTCCTTTACAACTAGAGCATCCCCGTTCTAGCTCTAGTTAAAGGAGATCAATAACAATGAAGTTAGCAAGAAATCACTTTGTTTTGCTGCGGTGCACGGTTTTGTTTTGTGGTCTGTGTTTACTCATTTGCTGCTCAGCGGATGATGAAATACAACCCGCACAGATAATAGAAGCTAGTTCCTATCATTATTTTCAGAAGTTGAATACCAAACCGCTTCCATTAAATGGACGTGGGGAAATTTCGCTTTCGGATACAATAGAGCTTGTCTTTGATAAACCTGTCCGACAGGTTAGCATCAATACCATTGACGCTAGACCTAATCAAGAACCGACAGCGACGGTTTGGCTATTAGAAATCAAGCCGCTAGAGGTGTGGGCTCGTGAAATGGGCCCACATCTTAAACTAGAAAAGGATGTGACCTTGACGATACATTACGAAGACGAAACCGGTGTTCATATAGACACGCTTGATGTGACGATAGTGGTTTACGCTGAGCCTGCGTCCCCGCCAGTAATTTCATTCGCGGATCCATTGAATAACGAAATCAATGTGGATGCCAATCGGCTAAACCAAGTAGGAATACAAATTGGTTTCAACAAGCAAATGGATACCCAACGAACACGTATTGTCGTTTACAATCGTTTTCCTAATCCAGTAGCTTTTGAACGTGGTCAAAGGATACTGCACTGGAACATTGATTGGGTATATGACGCTATGACAAATGAGACGAAGGCGACTCTGTTACCTAAAAGTGAAGATGATCGGCTCTTACGGGGGAACGAATATGAAGTCCGTCTGTTAGCGTTTTATGACATGTCGGGACATGGGAGAGGCCCTGAAGAAGGCCCGCTTGTGATTCAATTTCGAACGATGAGCTAGTAGTTGACACAAAGGTAAAACATGAAACTATACATTCTACTGCACAGTGTGATGCTGTGTGCCATGCTGTGTTCGCTCACTGGCTGCTCAGAAGAGATGGGGGAGGAGGACATCGCTTTCCCCCATCTGATATGAGTTACTAGGTTTTGTTGACATTTCAACGTAGCCAGATAAGCGTGGAGACAAAACTCAGAAATCCAAA
>JAPPKS010000018.1 GCA_028819845.1 Candidatus Poribacteria bacterium
AGTTAATGGCAACCATCACTTTCAGTCCCCTTTTCATCGGGGTAGAGGTTGTTACCGACCTCGTGTAGAAGGGTGAGCATTGGACAAACACAGCAGTAGTCCACGTTTGTAAGTTTCATCTCCTATCATGGTTGATATGCCTCATTAAGTCAATAGAATAGCGTTTATGTGCGGCGAGTTAAGTCACTGTCTGTATTGACGCCATTCTTACTCGAACTTTCGCAAATGTACTGATTTCTAACGAATACCGGCAGAACTCGTTTTACGCCAAGCTAGTCCGTCGAAAATCGGGCTAAAGTTGGCTTAAATCCGCAATTCTAATCTCGTTTACGTGCGGCAACACTCTCAAAAAAAGCCTGTCAATCCGCGTGGCGTCCGGATTTTTCGTTAGCATAAACCTTTCGCAAATCGCCCCGATTATTCCGCAGAAAACCGATTTGCGAAACGCTCACAACACATCGGCGCAGAACCGACGAAATTCACATTCAACGCATTTTCCGCGCTGCGGCGTCGGTGGCGGCATTCGCTCGTATGATAGAATAGTCCGTATCTCATCAATACTGTCGAGGGTTTTTCGCCGCAACGCCTCTGTAATCGGTACCGCGGTGATGCGCCTTGTAGGAATCCGATAGATAAATCCTTGGGATACTGTTTGACCTAGGCATTCCTCCACCATCATTGCATACGCAGTCAACTGGTATTTGGCGTTTAGATTCAGCCTCTGCCTTGTGGACTTAAACTCAACTGGAAAAGCACCTTCTTCTGTCTCAATGAGCAGGTCAAGCACGCCAGACAATCCGAGAGCGTCCGCGTTCAGTGCGACATGAAACTTGCGGTTTCCCGATTCCAACCCATAACGGGAGAGGAGCCGGCGCCGCTCCAAGACGCTGAGCACCTCGTGTTCAACCGCGCCATGCTGCATTGGATGCGTAACCGGGCGGTGGACCGGTGTGAAATAGGTGTGGTAGACCACCCGCGGACAGTAGAAATACTGTTTGATGTCGCTGACGCGTATGTTCATTCTCGGTTCCTTTTAAAATCGCGGTGCAAAAGACACGGAGAAACCGAGTTTTGGGGAAAAAACTCGGTTTCTGCTGATTGATATTTTGCGTGTATGTCATTTGCCATTTTCCTCAATGACCGTTCGTTTATCGTAATCTTTTGCACATACACCCATGACTTCGATTACTCCTTCTGCCTTGCCGAGTTGAACTGCCAGTTTTTCCTCCAATGCGCGCCGCCGAGTGGTGTTGATGTCGCCGCGGAAGGCGCTGTATTGGATTCGGTGTAAGCCGTAATCGAGGCAAACATCGGCGATTTTTTTGCGGATACGGTCATTGACGATGTCGTAGATGACGTAGGTTTGCATGGACTTTAGAAACCGAGTTTTTTCTTCAAAACTCGGTTTCTTTGCCTTTCGGAATCGATTTTATCTGATTTAACCTCAAATCCACTAAACGTGGCAGCTCGCGTCTGGAAACAATGCTGGAATTTCAAGAAACCGAGTTTTGGGGAAAAAACTCGGTCTCAAGAATTTGCCCATTACCATGTGGCGATGAAAGGTTGATAATCCCGTTCGCGGCGTAGGAACATCGCCAGATGACGTGCTTGGAGTTGAATGATGTTGCAGAGTTTCTGTTCTTTCCGCTCGAACCGCTCGGTCTCCTGTAGCCGCCCTAGCACACGGTCGGCAATTGCGCGGCGGGTTTCACGGCTTAGCCGGCGCTGCGACGGAGTATCAGCCGCGCTATCGGATTTTGAGGATTGGTGAGCGGCTTTTGCGGCTTCGCTGTCTGGCTCTTCCCACCCGACGTTGAACCTTTTGTTAATCATGGCAAACACAACCCTATCCACGACGGACTGGCGGAATTCTTCGATAAAGTCTAACACTAACGACGGTTTGCCGGGGCGGTCGACGTGCAGGAACCCCGCAAACGGCTCGAGTCCAGCGAGTGACAGCGCGCTCCAGACTTGCGAGTAGAGTATCCCGTAGCCGTAGTTGAGTAGTGCGTTCACGTCGTCGACTGCGCCGCGATGGTTTCGAGTGTTGAATCGTCCGGCGGGCAACAGCCGTTGGACGCATTCCCAGTAGAGGGCGCCGGCGCGTCCTTCGAGATTAAGGAGCGTCGATCGCATCGCATCAACGGGCGTGGTAGTATCCGCGGGCGTTTCCAGAGCGCTCAATTCCGACAGAATCGCCTCAATTTTTCCAATGCGTTCCATGAGTTCAGTATATTTTTTTGGTGCTTGTTTCTTGCGGTATTTTCCGAAATAACGGACGAGGTTTACTTGGTTCTTCAGCTTGCCCGCAGCGAACCGCTTGGCAATCTCCAATCCACGCGCGTCGTGGTAGGCGGCGAGTTGTTCGCGTCTTGAAATCACGGTGGCGGTAAGGGATGGGCTATTGAGTTTCGCGTACGGCTTACCGTTGAAACTGAGGAACGAGATTTCGATGCCGCGTTCGGTACACGCTTCAATCAGGTCAGAGGAGACGCTGACGCCGCGGGAGGCAATAACAATCTGGTCGAGATCCATCAGTGCGTGTTCCTCTTTTTTGCGCTCCTTGTCTCGGTAACGGACACTGACACGCTCGGAATGTTTGCCGAGATAGGTGCCGTAATCGGAGATAGTGAGTTGGTTCATTTTCTCTTTCCTTTCAATCTAATTGCATAGAATAATCTCGAAGTGTTTTCTTAATTCTTGCGCGTATGCCGAATTTCAGGTATACTTTAAAGACGATTGAACAATCGTTGAACCCCGTGCAGCGGCCCCACAACGCTACGCCATTTTCGACTCACGATTGATTCAAAGGAACCAATTTATGTGCCAACATTGCGATACTTACAGATTTCTTGAAGCCCGTCCGAATCATTGGCGCCGGCAACTCTGGATAAAGGGTAGAAACATGACCGTTTGGCACCTTATCGCCGCCATGCGCACCGAACGCGAGACACTTGAGGGAACGGCTAAGAACTTCGGGTTGCCGCTTGAAGCTGTCCTTGAAGCGACACACTACTATGTCCTCCACAAAGACATTGTCGAAGCCGACACGGAAGAGGAGAAACGCATTCTCACCGAAGAATTCGGTTATCACTTGGATTAGCCATGTCTCTCACAATCTACCTTGACGATTGTTCTGATGATAACCGTCTAATCCATTCCCTCACGCTGGCAGGACACACCGTTATATCACCCCGATCGACAAATACCAAAGACTTGGACGATGGCGACCACCTCCGTTACGCCGCGGCTCATGGTTACTGTGTACTTACCCATAACCCCTTAGATTTTCGCCGATTACACCGTGATTGGCAGGATCGAGGATTTACGCATTCAGGAATTTTTGTTATCTACCGTGACAACAACATCCGCAAGGATATGAACAATATTGACATCGTCAGATCCATCGCAAACCTGTCGGCTTCGAACTTGCCTATCGCCAACGAAATTCACATCCTCAATCAGTGGCGATAGTAACTTCAAAGCAGGCACGAGGTGCATGTTAATTGCGACAGCCCAACCAAGAACGACAATCCGCCGTGAAAGAAGAACGTACCGTGACAGTTTCTCTCAATAACCTCCCGAAAAACACGCAAACCGATCAACCGACTGAATAAGGAGGGCGATAGCAATTCCGCAGCGACCGAAGCCGAAATTAACGCGGCAGCGGTATCGGACCCCGACGCCCAGCCGACTGATGCGGCATTTTGGAGAGATGCCGAGATTGTGATACCCGAACCTAAACACGCCATATCTCTGCGCGTCGACAGCGATGTGCTCAAGTGGTTCAAATCTCAGGGCAAAGGTTACCAGACGCGCATGAACGCCGTGTTGCGGGCGTATATGAAAGCACATCAATAGGGAGCTCTCAACCGAGTTTGAAACATCAATCGCGCTGCTATTGCAAAATTTTTACGCTTTCACAGTTACACAATGATCCGCCGTGAAACCGAGTTTTTTGCACAGAAACCAAGTTTTTTCGGCGTAGAAACGCGAGATTGACGAAAATCGGAGCAATTTACCTTTTTTGATTTAGCATTCCTGAACCAAAAAATCGGTTTCTCGGCATATATTTCGGGCGTATTTGTGATGCCCGACATTAGGCCAGAAATCAAATGCCTAGACGTTCGTAATCACTAAAGCCACGACTCGATTTGCGCAACCGGTAGGGAAGCATGGCAAGGCAAGTGCGCCGCTCCTTACCAACACGGATGTTCTTCCCGCTGTAAATATCGGCTTGCTCGAAAGTCATCATATCGTCGCAATCATCCAAGTGTTGTAACTGACTTTGAATATGCCATGTATCCGCTTGTTCACCCAGAGGCGTAAAGTCAGAAGGTAACCCCTCAACTTGTTGTATCGGCGGAAGAAATTGAAAGAACCCACCACGCTTCCCAAAGTATGTAATGTGAGGCAGTAACTGTTTCAACGATTCCATCTGTGAATTGTCGTGAATTTCAAAACCTAGCTTCATATTACCAGCGAAATGGACATATTCGCGGTAGCCGATAGTTCTATCGTATCCGTTCTTGCCCTTAGAACGAGTAGGCTTCAGAATACGCGTGAACACGTTGTTGACTAACGCACGTTCAGGTACACGTACTGCGAATGACAAGCCGCGTATCCACTGCCACGCTTCCTCCCCGGAACCGATTCCATCTGTGCGTATGGCGGCATCTAACAGCCCCATCTTTATCGCATAAGGTGTTGGCGTCAACAGCGTTTTACCGCCTGATGATGTAGCATTGCTCGGCTTGAGCGAAAAGAACGTGGTGGGTTGATAGGTAGCTAACACCCACATTTTAGTTCCCTCCGTTGTAGCTTATCTTGTAAGGTTCAGTTGTATTGGCAAGACTTGCCATCAGTTCAGCGTAATTGCCAAGTGTGTCAAACTTCTGGCATTCAATCGCTCCTGCTTCAATTTGGTTGAGCGCATTGGCGATACGTTGGATTTCTTCCTTGTAACACTTATTGAGTGGGCTGACCGTCGGTGCGGGTAAAATCTTGGTGCTGAGACTAACAACTCCCTCAAAGTTGACGAGATGCGGATTCTGTGCACTTCGCATCGCCCCGTTCGGCTCGACGAAAGTGCAAAGCAGGCTTTCAATTAACGCCTTGTAACGTTGATTGCGCTCCTCTTCACCAATAGCGTAAGCCTGACTTATATCGTTGAAGCCTAGCCGTGAAACCTCAATTCCTGCGACAATCGCATAAATCCCGGAATTGGCTGGACGATGGAAGATGTTCTGTCCCAGATTAGCCCCACTGTCATCATCGCTCGCGTTGTCACTAGGATTCTGGGTTCCGCTGTCACCAGTGCTCCCGCTACTATCTGCGTTCTGCACTCCACTATCCGATACATATTTGACATGGAAGTAGTTATCGGTCGTGTTCAACTCTGGTATGCCCACGACCCAACCAAACTCCACGATTGACTTGCGAGGTGTTGATTTGTTTTTCGCTGTTACGAGGATCCCCTCAACGTCATCAATGGTACAAGTTTGTAACATCGTAGTAATTATCTCGTTGTCGGGGGTGTTTTTGTCGAATGTATTGAGAAAGGTTTCATCGTCAAGGATGCGATTAGCGCTGAATTTTTGACATCCTGAACATAGATTCAGACCGCTATTTCTACTAAAGTGAAACAGATGTTCAGCCTGAATATGTTTGAACATGTCTCCTGAAATCGCGTTAACAGCAGCGAGCTTACCCATCTGATCATAGACGTTGACCATACGGGTTGCAATCTGGTTGCCCTCACTTCCCTCGTTGTTGAGAGAGTGCATGTCAATTGTGGCTTGACCACAGATGGTAAGGGAGTAAATGGCTTTGTTATCGTTCATTTTGATCTCCTTGCTGGGTGTTGGAGGTTACATCGTCTGCCGGAGCCGCATCGCGGCTTGTTAAAGCGTATCCGAAAGCTACGAGCAAATGACAGACGGTTTGGGGGCCGTAACGATCAATCAATCGGACAATTTCGGTGATGTCGTCTTCGCGGACGCTTTTCCGCCGGTAATGTTCAGATAACTCCACGGCGTCAGCGTTTTCTTCAGCACGGACATTTTCTGCGTTAAAAGTATGAAGAAAATCGCTTAATTCCTGAATGAACTCGCGAGGGTAATTTGCCTTGCGTCGCAGTTTCTCACCAAGTCCATATCGGACATCGTACGGTGGTTTTGGTTTTTTCTGCTTTTTTGCAAATATTGTCTGGTATTGTAGCCTCACGGTACTCTGACGGATGGCTCTGGCGATGTTTTGAAACCCCTCGCTTTCAATAATCGGCGTGAGACGTTCTTCGGTATTCATGAGTAACCTCCTCAAATTGGTTGTGCTCAACGGCTTCACCCAGAAGTGAGATTCGGCCAAAGCGTCAAGCAGATAGTTTGGATATTTCGCTGTGAAATCAAAGAATGCCATGATATCGTTGGCGGAAAGAAAATCTCGATAATGTTGAAGTAGCTGATAACCTTCGCTCCGTTCCTCCTCTAGGCTGCCGACGATTTTCAGGTGTTCGGCTATCATCTGTTGGTATAATCGCACATCGTCAGAATCATTGACGTTCATCCAGCGGGGTAAATTAATAAAGGAAAGGTTCATTACGGCAGACGAATTGCCGAGATCTTTATAAAACGCAGTGTAGAGACCTGCGACGAAATTCTCTGGGGCACGCCCCAGCAACTGCACAGCCAACGACGCGCTTGCTTCCGCTTCGCAGTGTTGTAGGAAGCAGTCCATGTACCGTAGCGAGGCAAAGATGTCCGATTTAATTGCGTGACGATTCCCTACTTCATCTCTGAATTTTGCAAAGATTGTATTGTGTTCCTCCAATGTGATGTTGACGGGCGCGAGCGCGAATGTTTTCCTGTCCTTTGGGGGTACTCCTTGTTTGACCAATACATATCGAGGCACGGCACAATGGTAGAAACCTACCATCTTTACGTATTCGCATAGCCAGAACTTCTTTTGCGACTTCATTTCCAACTTGTCCGCTTTGGGAGCAATTCCCCCTTTTCCCGTGCTCGGATTGAACACTTGGAGCATGGTCAAGCGGTCATCGCCAACAAGGTTCTTGTCTTTTTTGAGTATTTTCCATTTTTTCTCGCAGGCAGAAATTGGGTTTGGTGTTTCGGCGTGGAGTGCAAGCAACAACTTAATTACGTCTGCAGCATTCTCGCGATTTACAAACCAGTTGATAACAGCTGAATCGTACGTACTAATCCCCGACATTGTATTGATTTTTTGCCAAACCGGGTAGTAAGGTGAAGGTTTAGAGGGTAGCGTAGTATCGCTCTCATCTACACCTCTATTCATCGTGTGACGAAGGTTTTGGCGAGCATCTCGGTAGGTATTATAAACCTCTTTCTGCTCTTCATAATCAACATATTTGATACCTTCGGGCATAGCTGAAACAACCTTCGGCGTCTTCGTTTTAATGTAGTCAATCGGTGCAATGAATTTTGCGTTCTCAATCCATTCTTCTTTCAACGCATGATTGAGTTGAATCGCGTATGTTGCCCCTTGGTCCACTAATCGGACAATTCGCGAATCGCGAACGTCACGGACTCCTTGCAATACTAAATCTAGAATAGCAGCCAATCCATAGGCTGAACAGACATCGGCGAATGTGCCAGTCTGTTTGTCGACGAAGTAAGTCTGTTGATACATGATTGTCACTCCCTATCTACTGACGTGAGAGGTGGCTTCTTGGTCAGCAAGTCGCAAAGCACGCACAATTAGAAAATAAGTCAACAGTGGAATGTCTTTGTATGGGGATACAAACATCCCTGTCAATGGCTGAGGTTGCGCTTGTCTACAAATCTTCCCCAAGTGAGTTTGAGCAATCTCCCCCGCTTCTCCAATCATTTGCAAAGCGGTTTCGATTGAGGTTTGAGACGCGGGGTGAAGCGTATAAGCTTGATATTGATTTGCTTTCGGCGCATGATGGCGCGCGATTGCAGTAAGACTAGCTTTGAGAAGCACTTCTTGGTCACCACTGAACGTGTCCACTAATATTGGCGCAATCGCACGCATACTCTCAACGGCATGTGGCGGCCGTTTGACGCGGAGGTTCCTCTCTCTTTCACGCTGCACAAGATTGTCTCGCTCGTAATCGGTATGCGCCGCCATGTAGTCTTCATCCAAGGGACAATCAATCGCTTGTTGCCATCGGTGCGCCCATTCTTGCCATTTAACAGTGAGTTTTCCGACATCATGTAGAGCAATGCAGAGCCGAATTGCCTGATCGATTGCACCTTTGGATACTCCAAGTTTTTGCTCAAGTCGCGCGGCAGCGTAACTCAGTTCAGCCGCTAGACCAGATTGATATGTATTTAGCAGATGTTGAATATGTTGGGTGTATGTTTCGCGACATAAGCCTCCGCCGCGCTCGTTTTCTTGTGTGGTTTCATCGTCTGGAACGCCTAATGGGCAATGTGTTTCTCCTGCTTTAAGACGAAAGCCTATCTTGTCATTGTATGTAACCAGTTTTGGATGCACTACAAACAGTGGAGAAATACCCAAGTCTTTCTTTTGTTTTGCCTCACGCCACTCGTAGGCGATGACAATACGACTGTTTGGCGAGTTGTCTTCCATTTCCTTCGGATACTTCAGACACCAATTCAGCCCCTTGTCTTGCGCCGCTTGTTGAAGCTCATCCCACGCCCCAAACAGTGTGCCGCGATAAAGGCTGAAACCTTCAACCCGAAATGGCTTTGGAAACGCTTCTTCTGGATGATCATGCACGAGCAATGTACGTGAATCATTTTTGCGAATCAACTCTCGGGCGAGACCTAGTTCCTGTCCAGAAATCGCTTCTGATATATGATTGCGTATTGGACGCGACCCAATGCCCTCCAATATTCTTTCATCACCGTCGCTGTGGACCTTGTTGATAATTTGTTGCTCAGCCGCAAAGTCTAACACATCTTCGTTTCGCTCTTGGAATGCGGTCAGCGTGGCTTCACAGGTTTCCTTGTCGTAAGGAGCATAATTTGGTGAATCGTCAGCGCTAGGTGGAACAGGATAGATTGCCACTGTTCCACATTCGTTTTCAAACCGCGCACACCGCCCCGCACGTTGAAAAATTGCGCTTGCGGGAGCTAACTCTGTGTGGAGGTTTTCAGACGTGATGTCTAACCCAACTTCAATCACTTGTGTAGCAACCAAAATCACATTGTCAGGTTCCGCGTCCTGTTTGAAACGACAACGTATCATATCCTCTTTTACTTTTCGGTGTTCCTTCCGAAATCGGGAATGCAATAGAAATACTTCCGTTTCACCGCGGCGTTCCCACAGCGACTGGTATATCTCCTGTGCGCGTGCCACCGTGTTGCAGATGACAATGCTGCGTTGCTGATGTCGTTCAATAATCGCGTCCACGTTCTTCGAAAGCGTTCCCTTGTTAACCCGATACTCACGCCGTTTTCCTTGCTGAGAAGGGATTTGTTTAAGTTCAGCTTCTGTCACTGGCACGATTTCCGCGTTAAAGTATTTGCTTAAACGCTCAAGAAGCACCTTTGAAAAAGTGGCAGTCATCAGTAGAAACGGAGTAATACCGTTGAGCATCTTTAACATTTCAATCACAGTTCCCAAAGAGGTATCAGGGTCAAACAAGTGAAATTCATCAAAAATCAGATACGAGCCAACAACTGCACCCGCGTTGACATTTCCCTGACGTAATCCCAACGAATACGGGATGTTAAGAAAACTACTCAGCACCTGATCGATAGTCGTGAAAATCAGGTCGCTACGAAACTGACGGTCATCTTGATTTTCACCTGTTTGGATTTCTGCCTTGAGACTCGTCTGTTGCCCTACTGGCGATTCTTTGAAATCGGTGTGAAAGTTCTTTGCCAAGACTCGCATTGGCGTCGTGTAAAGTAGTTTTCGGGGAAACGGCATGTTCTCCTGTTGAGCCAACAGATATGGAAACAAGGCGGCTTTCGTTTTGCCAGCTCCCGTTGGAGCTTGCAAAATAACATTGCGCCCATTCAAAATATGTTCTGCCACCTTACGCTGAAACTCAAAAGGAACAAATCCCTCGCCAAACATGTCCTGAAATTGGTTATCCCAATACTGTTTGTCTCTCTCAAATTTTGACATAATAGATCCTCACTCAACCCGATACTTCCCCAACCCAAACGTCGCATTTTTGCCGACGTGTAGAAAAACGCCCAATGCGACAAATGGCAGGAACGCCGCCAAATTGCCCGCGTAGGTTACATTGCCGACTAACCCGCCGAGTTGCATCTTTTGGTTCTGGCGTGACGAGTAGCGTGTCCAATCCTTCCATCGCAGGCTGCTCTCAACTGTCTCGACTGTCTCTGCCTGTGCGATGAGTCCCGTAAAGTCGAGATCGAGCGATTCACCGCAGTGGAAATACGCCAACGCTGAGATGCGTCCAATGAGGCGCCGCCAGAAGAGGTGGAATGGGAGTTTATCAGTCACCTGTCCTTTGTGCGTGATGCGCGTTGGGTTGAGCAAGTGCACGGTCAACTGGTCGGTCGGTCGGGATACGGCTTCGCGCCGAATCTCGCCGAAACTGAGCGTGTTATTTCGATTGTGTACCATCTGGGTTTCATTGTCGTAGATACATTCACCGCTATCGGTCAAGACTTGGGTCACCAGGAATCGTCCGCGTCCCTTGCCAATACCGATCTCGCCGAGCTCGCGGAAACTGGCGAGGAAATAGGGGAGGTAATCAACGGCGCGACCAATCAGTGTCAGTTGGAACGAGAACGATTCGCCTTTGCGGTATTCGCCGCGTGTATCCAACGGATCGATGACAAACGGTCGCGGCACATCCCCATAAGTTCGCAACTGCTGCGCCCCCTCAAACGGCGCCGTTTCAAAGATGTAGGGATACGGGCAGGCTGCCTTTAGTACGCAATCTCGGCAGTCGATCGGTCCTTGGGTGCAGACCATTTTTCGGAAGGCGTGTCCGAATCCGCCGCGGAGTGTTGAGCCAGCGTATGGCGGCATCACGACGGTTGACCGTGCGGTTAGGATTACCCGGTAGCGAGCGAGTCTAAAGTTCTGAAGTATATTTATTGGAGTGTCCTGTTATTGTTTAGTCCGCTTTTCATCGCGGTATGTAAGGGATGATAAGGAAAGCCTCAGAAACCGAGTTTTTTCTTGAAAACTCGGTTTCTTGGTTATTCAGACAACTTCTGTCCAAATCTTACCCCAATTATACAGATCAATACCGTCAGAACGTGTCGGCGATCTGAAATTTTGACGTTTTTTTAGGGATTTTCGTATTTTTTTGTCATTTTTTTGATTTCTAGAGTGATTTCCTGACGAAAATCGGCTGGTGCGACCACCTCCGCACATCTGCCCCATTGCAAGATCTGACGCATCAATCCTTCACGTCCTTCTGTATCGAAATGCAGCTCAATTTGGTCGTTCCCTTGGTCAATCTGTTTTTGCAAACCCTGCCATTTCTGGAGGCGTACCCAGCGGGAGGCGGGCGGATCGACACGGATGACCGCTTGCACAGGTTGATCTTTCATACCGCCAAACCCTCGTGCGATGTACTCGTTGAGGTCGAAGCCTGCCTGACCTTCAAAGGTTTCGTCGAGGATCGTCAGTGAGCGCATCCGGTCGTCAAACACAAATTCGCGGAGTGCTTTTCGGGTGTGGCAATAGCCGATTAACCGCAGTGCGTTGTCCGAATAGGCGATGCCGTAAGGGTCAATCTTGCGTTGGAGTGATTCGCCCCGGCTCGCAGAGTGATAAAGCAAGTTAAGTCGTTGTCGTTTTTCGCAAGCGTTTTGTGCTTGGTTGATGTGTGGTGCGACACTTTGAAAATCTTTCACCGGTTGGAGGCGAAAGGCGAGGAGGTTTTGGATCCGGTTGAAGTAATCCTGACCTTCAGCGGGCAGGGTGGCGTGCATTTTTTTCATGGCGTTGGTAAGTGCTTCAAAGTATGGTGTGCCTTCGAGAAAGGTGGTTACGTCTTGTGCAAGGGTCAATGCCAACCGTTCGGGTAGGGATAGATCCAGTGCGGGAAATTGGTAGTCATCCTTGAATCTATATCGTTTTTGCCGCCCTTCCTTCTCTTCCAGAATTGATGGGAAATACCGCATGAGGATAGGGAGGTCCCGCTCGATCGTGCGTTCACTGGCCCCGGTTTCTTCAATCAGTTGTTTCTTTGTGACGCCGTTGCGTCTGGCGATCTTATTCAGAATAAACCATTGCCGTTCTATCTGCTTTTCGTCTGCAATTCGTTGAGGCATTGTTTTTCTCGCTTATGTTAAAATTGAGTGCAATAAATGCGCACGTTACTTTTTGGCGTAAAATTTTTTCATTTTTTCTGCCTCGTCGTGG
This sequence comes from Candidatus Poribacteria bacterium, assembly GCA_028819845.1. Taxonomy (GTDB): domain Bacteria; phylum Poribacteria; class WGA-4E; order WGA-4E; family PCPOR2b; genus JAPPKS01. Next base: position 12,328 of record JAPPKS010000018.1, read on the forward strand.
ATTTCACGACGGAGGCTTTCGGGTTCGAGGATTTCCGCATGCGTTCCGAAACCCATAACCCAGCGTTTTACTTGGCCTAAGGTTTGGAATTGGGAGAAAACGGGTGAAGACTATAAGGAAGACTATCGCGGCAGCCAGAAAACTATTGGAAAACTATCGCACTCCTTGTTCAGCCGCTTGATCCTTCGCAATTCGGTCAGTTGATCTCGCCTACGATGGGGTAGCGTCTGGCCACGCACTCGGCGCCGTATAGATCGGGCATTGATAATCTGAGGTGGGTAGGCCTCAAAAGATTTGATTTATGGGATTTTATTGCGTACATAAGGGGATTTTACACAATGAAAGGCGGGGAAATCAAGCGCAATTCAAATTACACCCAATTATAGGTAAAGTGTGCGGAGTTTTATGGCCGACCCAACCAACAAAACTGTGTCTTTTCAGTGGATAACTTGCTCTCTGAAACCCATTGCGTTATATTGGGTTCAGTATTTATTTGGTAGGCGGACGGTTTTAAAAGCGTTGGGTTACGCAGAAGACGGGTGAAGACTAATGGAAGACTGATGGAAGACTATCGCCTTCGCTATCCGCTCAGTTGATCCCTCCCTTTTCGGTCGGTTGATCCTTAAGAAAACTATCGCACTCCCTATTCAGTCGATTGATCGGTCAGTTGATCCCTGCCTACGAAAGGCGTATCGTCGGACTCCCGTTTTATAAAAGGGGGGGATTTTACGTGAGTAGGCTATTTATGCAAAAATAACCAGGCTGCGATGAAGTCGCATCAATTACGCCTTGAATCTTATTCATCACTATCTAAAGGATGGGGGAAAGTTCACAAGAAATAATTTGACACTTACAAAGATGTATATAGTATACTAAAGAATTCAGTGGGAATGCTCGTATTATGCAGCATAATTGCAATATTGTGCAGCAGAAAAAAATGGGGTAACGTGGCGTGACAAATACAAACCAGAAAGAATATACCGCCATTATCCAGCAACACGATAAATGGTGGATAGGCTGGATTAAGGAAGTTCCGGGCGTAGTTTGCCAAGAACATACTTATGAAGAGCTTATCGAATCACTACATTTGGGGTTAGAGGATATTCTAGACTGTGATAGCGAGAAACCTAGAAGAAACATATCCAAAAACGATTATCAGGAAGTGCCGATTTACCTTTGAGTCGATTAATGAATGAAAGGACAAAAACTGTTAAAGCATTGACTCACGAACAACTGTAAATTGCATAGAGAAGGATGAAACCACTCTATTTGGATTAACCCGGAATCTAATTTGAAAACTACTGTACCACGGCACACTGAGATAGCTGATATAACTGCTCAAAAAATTTGTAGGTATTTAGGAATACCACGCATCTAATCGTTCAGCCGAGGGCGAATGCTCTCGGCTTTTGTATTGCCGCAAGTTCTTTTACACGATGGGGACGGGAAAGACGAGGCAAGTACCGTCATGACTATGAAATTGAAATCAAATCGGCATCAAGATTGAGTGCCTCGGCAATCAGGTTCAGCGATTCGGCAGATCCGGACGCTTGTCCTGTTTCAATTGTTGCCAAATCTATGAGTTGAATGCCCGTTTTTTCTGCAAGTTGTTGCTGTAATTTACCGTTGCCATCACTCAATCAGAATCTTATAGGTCGGGATTTGGAGGGTGATGCCGATGAGGCTCCAGACGGCGCCGATTACGTAGTCGCCAAGAATTAGCCCGGCGAAGAACGGGATTGCGCTACGATAAGTGCGCAGACCGCCGTACCGCAGAACGATAGATTTGATTGCCCAGCCGACAAGGACAGGGAACCAGAAAAAATTCATATCCCCGCCCCATCGCCCTGTGCCGAGCACGTAACCGATTGGATGGAGTCCCCACCAGAGAAACCGCATCTTCATGGCGGTGAGGAACATGGTGAAACCGAAGCCTATTCCCATGGCGGTCACGGCGGCATAGTCGGTGCCCGTGGGATGGACCAGCCGCTTTTCTAAGCTAATGAATCCCCAAGCCATGGGAAAATGCGTGTGAAATGCGCCGAGACCGCCGAGATTGTAGGAGAGTTGAAGGTAGGTGAAAAATGTCAGCGGTATGCCGACGCCGAGCGCAATTAACATCGCCGTGAGCAGGTGTCTCCCGTTAATTCCGGTTTGACGGCCGATGTGAAATGCCTCCAATTGATTGGGCATCGGATGGGCTGTGTTGACGCGGTTCAACCAGAAAAAGAAGGACAAAACAGTTAAGTTCGCTGCGCCGATGTGCCGCGCACCAAGGGCGGTGACCATTATGGCTCCGGGATCTTTTCCGTACATCTCGTGCAGGGGCGGACCGAGCCCCGCCCGAACCTTTGTCAGACTAATGGCGATAATAAAATAGATGCAAAAGAAGACCGCCATCGCCCAAAGCGAAGCCCCGGCTTTGTAGCCGAACAGCATGATAAGGAGTAACCCTCCTATCATACCCCAGACGGCGTACCGGTACGGCATCGGCTCCTTGGAATCGTCTATCCCGCTCTTCACGGTTTCATCCAGGTCAGGCATACCCGGCAATTTGGGGTGCCTACCCGCCACCGCGGCGAAGACGGTTTTCAGGTGGCGGCGGCTAATCCACAAGGCGAGCAGCCCCAATCCGATCCAGCCCCCCTGTGATTGTTCATCAAGGTAAGGGGTCGTATGCCATCCGAACGCATTGCATGCAACGAGTTGGATTTTCCCGAAAAAGTAAAAGAACAGCGCGGAGAACGCTAAATCTAGGGGCAGGAAAAACGCCAAGCCGACCACTGAGGGCCAAACTGAAAAAAGCACGCTGCCGACAGCGTCCCACGGTTTTTCCTGAAATATGCCTGAGAACACGCGTTGACCCACAGGGATAGACGGGATGGCGGGGTACAGGAAATGAAATCCGTTGACTAGCTCAATCCCCCCTGCGATGCCGAACCCTATCCACATCAGGCGGTTTCGAAAAAAGCGTGCCGGCGTGCGACCCATCTCTAACGGCAGTTGGGCGATGGGATAGGTCAGCCGCTCATGGTTTGTGAACTGCCTTCGGAGAATCACATTCATGCAGATTAGGACAAAGTAGAGGACCAGTATAAAGGCGGACCATGCGAGCGCCGGAACCAGCCAGCCGTAGAGATTTTGGGCGGCAAAAAAGGATGACTCCCCTTCGTAAAATCCGCGTAGGACGTTTCTGTCCCGGACAGCGAACCAGTCGGGGATATGTCCTCCGAAAAGCCGTAGCCAGTCATTTTCTGCCGTGGCGAACCAGAACGGATGCGCCAAATGATATATCAGATAGCCCATATTTGTGTTTCCGCCGAGCGTGGAAACCGTGACCAGCATGACGTAAACAACGAAGATTTCGGTGTTGCGGAGCGCGTGGCGGGGGAACGCTCGCTTCAATGCAAGATTTAATAGAACAAGCACAAATAGGCAGAATACCGTATTGACGAACAAGGAGATGTAGGTGTGCAACGTCCGACCGCCCCAAGCGGCATCATTCAACCAGTATGCGTTTAAAACCATCAGAACAATGCCGATGCCGAGTGCTCGGAGAGTGAGCCCTTTTGTTAAATTTGTGTGTGATTGGTTCGGTAGGTTCATATTATCGTTCCGGGGGCAGTAATAGTCATCTACATTCATATTCACACATATTATGATGGTATGTCAATTAACGATGACGGAGTGAATTAAAGACATTCGAAAATTGGGCAGGTTCGCGCATGGTTTTTGTAGGTTGGGTAGAGCGATCAACTGACCGAATAGGGAAGGCGATAGTCTTCTGCGAAACCCAACGATTTTGAAATGTTCGGAAAGCCTAACGGTAGACGTCATCGCCAGAACAATAGGAACAGGGAAATGCAAAGGGAATTTTTGAAATTCGAAGCGGTGTATTGAAGCCGGACCCTGTTAGGGTTGCGAGAGGTTACAAATGCGTTGGGTTTCGCTCCGCGTGTATTGACAGTAGCATCCTTGGAAATTCGGAAAGGTTAAATCCTACCGGAACCGTTTTGGGATTATTCGCTCTACCCAACCTACAAGAAGCTTTTGTTAACTTTGTGTGTGTTTGGTTCGGCAGGTTCATAATATCGTTCCGGGGGCAGTAATAGTCATCTACATTCATATTCACACATATTATGGTGGTATGTCAATTACCGTTAGTGGCGTGAATTAAAGACATTAGAAAATTGGGCAGGTTCGCGCGTGGTTTTTGTAGGTTGGGTAGAGCGATCAACTGACCGAATAGCGAAGGATCAACTGACCGAAAAGGGAGGGCGATAGTCTTTCATTAGTCTTCACCAGTCTTCTGCGAAACCCAACGTTTTTGAAATGTTCGGAAAGCCTAACGGTAGACGTCATCGGCAGAACGATAGGAACAGGGAAATGCAAAGGGAATATTTGAAATTCGGAGCGGTGTATTGAAGTCGGAACCCGTTAGGGTTGCGGGAGGTTACAAATGCGTTGGGTTTCGCTCCGCGTGTATTGACAGCAGCAGCCTTAGGAATTTGGAACGGTTAATTACTACCAGAACCGTATTGAGATTATTCGCTCTACCCAACCTACAGAAATTTTTGGATATTGCGGCGCGATTGGTTTGTTGGAAGCGTTACGGACAAGCTGGAGTGGAGAAGACTATCGCCTTCCCTATTCAGTCAGTTGATCCCCCTTGGTAAGGGGGAGGAATATTTGGGTTTTTTAAAAAAGGGAGGATACATTCTAACCGCCCCCCTTTATAAGCTTACTATTACCCACAAGTCTAGAAATTCCCAGCGGTCCACGCTGTGGGAGGAAAATCTTTCTCCCAATTGCCGAGAATCAAGCGACCGAATAGGGAGTGCGATAGTTTTAAGTGCCTCTCCTACAGTGAGAGCGCCCTGTCGGTCATTTCAATAATCATTCCCCTCCTTACTAAGGAGGGGTTAGGGGAGGTTATAGGTTGGGTTGAGCGCTGTTTCTAGCACCCTCCATTAAGATGGCGGTAATAGTAAGCCTTTATAAGGGGGGTGGTTTGCCATAGTTAGGTGTCGAGATTTGGAAATTGATTTTACAGGAGGCCGGCCCCGACAGCTTTTGTAGGTTGGGTTAAGCGATGATGACGATATCTCATTCCAAATCAGGCGCTAGCACCGTAATTCCCTTGTCGGTCGGCGTCATCGAAACAGGTTGAACGCGGCTGGGGCGTTTGCCGTAAAGGTCGGGACGGTTCGCGGCGCAGGGGGTATCGAAGTTTGGTTGCGCGTAGGGCAGGTGAGTCGATCCGCGCGCGAGGATATGCAGATAGTTTGCCGATTCGCCTTCGTAGGAGTTCTTCTTGTAGTTCCAGGGCACTAGCGAACGGGCGTTGCAGTAGTGGCCGACGAACGTGTGGCGGGACTGCGTCTTCGATCGGTTGGCGTGCGAACGGTGCAGAATGTGACCGTTGAAGAAGACCACATCTCCGGGTTGTGCTTCGACTTGCACCTCTTTCCCGGCATACTTGCGCGCCACCCGCGCCAAGCCGTTGAGCGATTCGTCAGGATGGCTGGCGGCTGCAATCGGTTGGATATCGCGCAGCCCCCAGTCGCCGTTCTCGGTGACGCCATCTAAGTCCGGGTAGATTGGCTCGCATTGTGAGCCGGCGACCATCCACATGCACCCGTTTTCCTCGGTCGCCGGCTCAAGGGCGAGCCATGCTCCGCACAATGTGTCCGGCAACGTCGGGATGTAATAAGAATCCTGGTGATAACCCTGACCGGGTTGACCGGGCTGTTTGAAGAACAACATCGTCTGGAGCGCGAGCACATCCGGACCGATTATTGCCTCAAGCACGTCGAGGATACGGGGGTGGAGTAGATACCGCTCGTGCAGCGGCGAAACCCGGTGCAGCATGTGGACGCGCTCCCAGTAGTTGGCAATGTCGTTGGGCGGCAGGTGTTCGGGCGCCGGCGGGACTCCGGGGAACGACTCACGCCCTGCCAACACGTCGTCCATGTGATTATTCAGTTCTTGGACATCATCGTGCGAGATTAAGCCGCGCACTGTCAGGAACCCGCGTTCCCGAAATTCGCTGTATTGATTAACGCTGACCCGATAGGGTGTGTGGCCCCGGCTTTCAGCCTGCATAAGGGGGCTTCGATCTGTGCCAACCATGAATTTCTTCTTGATATACGTATTTCCGTTTTGACTTAATACCGTGCGGCGATTACTTCAATACCTCTAGCAGCCGTCCTAACTCGCTCTTCACTAGTCCATGCTGTTCGGTGTTTTGGCGGTATTGTTCGAGGTCATATTTCAATTGCAACTCCACGGGCGCAGCCTCAATTTGGCGTATTAACTCCTTTTCCCGCAGCAGTTGAACAATGCGAAGCCTATCCTCAGGATTGCTGATGTTCCCGCCTAATAACTCCTTTCGGATTAAATCCGCCGCCAAACGCCTCGCCAACCCGTTCGCCACGTGTACCTTCAGCGCATCGAACGCCGCCTGTTTCGCGGCGTGGTCCGCATCACTCTTCAATACTCCTACAAGCGGCTGGACCGCAGCCTTATCCGGGTGCTTCTGAAGGACTGCCGCGACATATTCACGAACCCGATCGTCTGAATCTCCAAGCGCTTTGATGACATCCGACGCAGAATGTTCCTCAAAATCAATAATCGCTTTCGCAGCGGCGCGGCGCACGTTCACATCACTAGCTCTTAAGCCTTTCAGAATCTGTGACTTATAGTTGCTCTTCCCTAGTTTATAGAGCGCTGCGTTGATTTCCATCTTCAAGCCGGCATCGGTCGTACTATCGCCGAGCGCCTCCACATCAGAAACGACCCCGGCATCGCCTATCCTTCCAATCAACCGGACAAGCGAAACCTTCACGGATGGCGCTGTATCGGGATTACTAATCGCAGATATAATCGGAATGAGCGCATCGGAACCGATGGTTGCCAGCATGTCTTTGACATCGTTTTGGATGTTTTGATATTCGACATTGCCTAGTGCATTGATGAGCAGGGGGATAGCGCCAGCGCCTTTGTCAGTCAGGACTTTCATTGCGTCTTTCTGGACGCGGGAGCGTTTTACCAAGAGGTCGAGGAGGAATTTCATCTCCGCATCGCCGAGCGCTTCAAGCCTTTTCTCCCGTTCGAGATTGAACTCTTCTTCCAGGCCGTGAGTTGTAGCGCTGCCGGAGGACAGCCCATGGTAGTAGGCGAGGATTAAGAGGGTTCGGGGTTCGGTTTTGTCGTATTCTTCTGTAACCGCGATTTTAAGCGGTTCGACGGCTTCGAGCGCGAGTCCTGCATTAAGCAACTTCCTGCGCCCAACTTTGAGATTGTCGACGCGCTGTTTTTGCTCGCACCCGATGCCAACAATCCAGATGAAGAGTATTGATATTGCAACAAACTTTCTCATGTTTAGATTCCTTAGCTAATTTTTTGAGTAAAATAAGTCTGAAAAGGCCTTACGCAGTTACACGGTTATGTGTTGTGTTTCGGTGATTCGTAACGAATTCGCGGCAAGATGCCCCGCGTACCATGGGCGTAGCATAAAATTAAGGCGGAAATATTTTATCAGAATTCCGTGCCGTGTCAAGAAAAAAGCGAATGGGAACCGTGCGGCGCGTTCACGCAGAGCAGCGCGGGGAGTAAATTGAATAATCGTGGTGCGCGCGGCTCGAAAAGTTTATCCTAGGCGTCCATTGTGTTGTGAGTCACGCCGGGTAGTTCGGCACGGTTTGGAGGTTGAACATGAAACCGCATTTTGATATAATTAGAATTTATGCACTTCCGGTTGGTGCGGCGGAATTAGATAACGGTTTACGCACAACACGGGAGCTTTCGTGAGATTGAGATGCCACCTATCCAATTTACCCCATTCAGTAGTCAGGTTTTGCGTTTGATATTCTGCATATTTTTGGCAACGGTTTTATTGAGTCTCTGTTCAGCGTTCGGAACCGGAACGGAAGACGCCTCCAACTTCCTCAGCGTGATGCGCGGCGACGCCGATGCGGGATTTGCCCGCGCGTTTGAGCCGATGGAATTTGAATTTCCACGAGACCACGGGCCGCATCCCCGCTATAAAATAGAATGGTGGTATTATACCGGAAATTTAAAATCCGACAGCGGCGATGATTTTGGCTACCAACTGACGTTTTTCCGCAGTGCGTTAACGCCGAAGGTACAGGAACGGTCATCGAACTTTTCCGCCAATCAAATCTATATGGCGCACTTTGCGTTGACTAATGCGTCACGCGGCGAGTTTTACAGTTTTGAACGCTTTAGCCGGGGTGCAGCCGGACTCGCGGGTGCGACCGGTGAACCGAGATATTCCGTTTGGCTTGAGGACTGGTCAGCGCGAGAAACAGATTCGGGCGTGGTACGCTTATCAGCGGTCGATGATCAGACCGATCCCGGTGCGGGGATTCATCTAACACTGCGAGAGACTCGCCCCGCGGTGCTGCACGGCGATCGCGGTTTAAGCCAAAAGGCACCCGAACCGGGCAACGCAAACTACTATTACAGCCTTGTGGGTTTGAACACAACAGGTTTTGTCACCGTTGACGGTAAAAAAGAGGCGGTCAGCGGTGTCAGTTGGATGGACCATGAGTTTGGAACGAGTGCCCTCGCCGAGGGCATGGTGGGTTGGGATTGGTTCAGCGTACAGTTGGACAATGGCGCCGCCCTGATGCTGTATTGCTTTCGTCGAACCGATCAGACGCGCGATTCACAAACGTTTGAAGGCACATTGGCTTACCCCGACGGCGTGCAGGTTGCCATTCGCCCCGGGGATTTTACACTGACCGTTACCCGCAACTGGAAGAGCCCTGAAACCGGCATAAGGTATCCTTCTGGCTGGCGAGTTGCACTCCCCAAATTGAATTGCCAGTTTAGCGTTGAACCGCTCATATCCAGTCAAGAGTTACACACTGAGTTCACCTACTGGGAAGGTGCTGTGCGAGTCGAGGGAGAGTTTAACGGTGCGCCGGTAAGCGGTTGGGGGTATACTGAACTGACCGGCTACCAATAGTAATGCGCCGATAGAGGTCTTCGGGTAATCGGGTATTTTAACCGAGTAACCGTAACGAAGGAGCGCGAACATCGGATGACACCGATTCAACGCAGACGCATTTTCCTCATAATAACACCTATCGCAATTTTCATGCTTGGCAACGGCGGTCTATGGGCGCAACACAAACCGCAAACGGAAGCGGAAAAGGCATTGGCGGAGGAATTTGGCAGACGCGCGACAGCTACACTTAAAGGCGAGATTGTCTGGTCGGGCGAAGATTTGTCGCAGGCAACCGTGCAAGTCTACAGTGATGAGGACCTGAAGTCGTTATATACGGGTGTTACGGGGTTGAGGGGCGGTGAGTTTGAAATTCGCGTCGAACCGGGGGGCTACTATCTCGTTGCTTTCGTGGATTTGGATCGCTCAGGAAAATTCAATATTGGCGACGGTATGGGTATTTACGGTATAACAGATTGGAATCATCCGAATCAGCGCAAGCAGTTGGTGAACATCGGTGCGCACAAAACAGTCAGCGGGCTTGCAATCGAAATAACGGCGAGAATGCAGAACGTTGATGGAAAAGGGAAGATAGTTGCAGCGTATGACTATCGCGAAAATCCATTTGAAGAATTTAAGAGGGATGTAACAAAGATTACCTCCGGCATCAAAGGGCAGCTGCATCGAACGGGGAACCAATCGTTCGAAGACGCGCTCATTTTGGCATATACCGATCTTTCGTGGAAATTTCGCGCTGGGAGCGCACAGATTGAAAGCGACGGGAACTTTACGCTTAAATTAACGCCCGGTAAGTATTACTTAATGGCAACCATTGATGCAAATCGTACCAATCTTTTTGATCACGGTGATGAATTAGGCATCTACGGAATTGACGATCTGCGTAACCAAGGGGCATTCCCACAGCCGATTTTGGTGGACGGAAACAGATTTACGAAGGATATTCAAATCGAGGTGACAGGGAAGCAGACCGAGAGCGGGAAAATTGTCCCGCTGGCGGAATTCGGTAAGGAGACGCTTCCAACGCAGCGCGCAACCGAACACGCACCGGCGAGTGTGTTGGGCGAAGTCGTGTGGGCTGAAAAATCGCTCAAAGGGAGTGCAATATATGTGTACCAGGACCCGGCGCTGGTGAAAATTGTGAAAAAGGTTGAGGCAGATGAAGAAGGGAAGTTCAGCCTACAACTCCCGCCGGGCGGCTACTATCTTATTGTTAATGTTGATGCGGATGGTGACGGCAGCTACAGTCAAGGCGATGGCATCGGCGCGTACGGCAGCAACGATATGACGAGTATGCCTCCATCCACGCTGGTTTTGAAACCGGCGGAGAGTTTTGACATCAAACTCCACGTTACCGCCCGCTTCAGTGCGGATGGCCAGCTCGAAGCGGTTCGGACAGCGGATTTGAACGACTTGAGCCAGAACACCGAAGGCGGAATAACAGGGCGCGTAATTTGGGAAGGAAAAGCATTCAGGGAAGGTATACTGTCACTTTCAAAAACACCCGATTTTGAATCGCCGATGCCAGTTACATTGAATTTGGAGGGCAATGGGCGTTACGAGGTGACGGTGCCGCCCGGCGGGTACTATGTGATGGCGATGGTAGATGTCGACGGCGATCGCAAAGCGGGATTGCAAGACGGTGTTGGCATCTACGGTACACGCTTTCCTGTGCGGGGGACGCCGCAATTGGTTTCCGTGTTTAACGGATACACGACCCCCTATATTGACATCGAAATCTTCGCCATGTACATTGACGAAGAGGGTAACATGGCTGAAATCGAGGATGGACACCGATCGGAAATTAAGTTCCAATACGGTGAGCCGGAAGACGTGTTAAACTTCACACGCTTTGGGCGCGAGATTGAACAGTGGTGGTATTGGAATCAAGGCGTCGGTTTTATCTTTGAAGCGATTGGCGGCGGCTGGAGGTTGCAGAATCATCAGAATTTTGAGCCAAAATCGGTCCCGCCCCAAACTCAAAACGATTTCGCAATTCCATCGGAAAAATCTGCAGATGGGAGTACGGACACGGCATCTAACCCTTCTCATGCCAACGAAGAGCACCCGGAACTAGGGCTACTGGACGCCATAGTCTACTATAGTTATGATGACATTATTTGGGGATACGCGCCAAACAACGTGCTGCAGCCGTTCGGTGCGGGTACGCGTCCAACGGCTTCACTAGACGATACGCTCACCTATATCGATCTCGAAGGGAACGTCATGGCGCGCGATTCTAGCGGCGAGGAAGAAATTTTGCTGCTCAGCAAGCGTGAATTGGCATCAGACGCCGCAATCTCTCCGGACGGAAATTACATCGCCTTCGCGAGGCGCAGTGTTAATCGCAGCCGCATCTACATTCGGCATGTGCCCAGCCAGGAGGAGATACTTCTTCCGTCAACAGCGAGGGAGATGTTTACTCCGACTTGGCACAACAGCGGCGAGCTTCTCGCCTACAGCACGAGAGGAAGTATTGAAAATCCGGAAGCGGGGAACGATCGGAATATCTATGTCTACGATACGGTAACACATCGGCTGGAACCGGTAACCATCAGCCCTGATGATGACACGGAACCGGCATGGTCGCCATCCCATCCAAACGTTTTGGCGTTTTCCCGCGCCGACGGGCGGTTTCGCCAAATCTGGATTACTGAATTCAATTCGGAAGGGCAACCGGCGGAAAGGCAATTGACGCGGTACGGCGGGCAAAAGCCGATTTGGATGCCTAACGGTTCAATGATCATTTACGAAAATAACGGACAGCTTTGGATGGTCTCGCATGACGGCTCTGAAAACTATCCGCTCCGGTTTAAGGGCAGAGTCGTCTACGGTCATGAACCGTACGCGATTCCGGCTGCCAGGCCGTGATGTTCGATAGAAATTATTCGTGTTGTCTGAACTGTGATTCGTGTGATTATATGATGGGCTAAGATGAAGGGGAAGGCATCATTATTCGATGTTGAAGCCTTTGTAGGTTGGGTTAAGCGGTTGTGGTGAACAGAGGTGGGCATGCTGGGTGCGTTAGATGTTTTGAACGGGTTAGGATTTATGGTTCGTGTAGCGTAACCCAACGTTTTTGGTTAGTCGGAAAGTATTTGGGTTATCGGACCCGGTTCGGAAATTTGAAAAACGTTGGGTTCGCGTCGCGATTGCGTTGACATTCTGTCCGATTTAAAACAAATTCTGTGAAAATCTTCAATCTCTCTCATTGTTAATGCTAATATATTAGCATATTAATCCGCTCAAAAGACTTAAAGATCTTTTTTTCTTGGTTACCTTTTTGTTACCTCACGATTCCAATGAACCCCCGCCACAAGCGGGTTCGGCGCAATTCGAAAAAGGTAACCATCAACATCAGCTCACCCGGAAAGCGGCCATTTTCCACAGCTTGTCCTTTACGTACCCCCGATGTTTTTGGTTAGTCGGAAAGTATTTGGTTTATCGGAACCGGTTGGGATATATGAAAAGCGTTGGGTTCGCTGCGGATATCCTGCGATGCACGGTGCCGCAGATCTGGAACGTAATTTTCGCATGGCACGCATTAGCAGTTACCCGCTTAACCCAACCTACAGGAACTAGCGAGTAAATGTCGCGATTCGGAGATCGCTCGTACGGCGTGTTGATGGCGGTTGAAGATGAGAGGGTGAGGGACGTGCGGTTTACGCATCGCGTTTAAGTTTGAAATGGCGCATTTTGCGATGCAGATTGGTACGTTCAATGCCGAGTTGTTTCGATGTCTCGGTGATGTTCCAATCGTTCGCCTGCAGGCAATTGAGGATAAAGCGCCCTTCAAATTCATGCCGGGCGTCTCTTAGCGGGGATTGGGTATTGATACCGTCAGCATCCGTGTAAAATAAATCCTCGGGGATATCTTCAACGTCGATGTGTTGTTGCGGACATAAGATGACGAGTCGTTCAATGAGGTTGCGGAGTTGCCGCACATTGCCGGGCCAATCATAGCCGCGGAGAATGGTCAGGGCGGGTTCGGTGCATGCCATCTCAGGTTTACGGTTTTCCTGGCAAAACCGGTTTAAGAAGAAATTGACTAGCAAGGGGACATCGTCTCTTCGTTCCCGTAACGGCGGGACATGAATGGGCACAACATTCAATCGGTAATACAGGTCTTCTCGAAAGGTGTGCTCACCGATTGAGGCTTGTAGGTCTTGGTTGGTGGCTGAGATGATGCGGACGTCAACGTGAATTGTCTTTTCGCCGCCGACTCGCTCGAATTCTTGATACTCAATCACTCGGAGCACTTTTGCCTGAGTTGATGCACTTGTATCTCCAATCTCGTCGAGGAAGATAGTACCTCCGTCGGCTTGTTCAAATTTGCCAACGCGTTGATTTGCGGCGCCCGTAAACGCCCCGCGCTCATGCCCAAAAAGTTCGGACTCTATCAGTTCATCGGGCAGCGCGGCGCAGTTCACCTTAACCAAAGGGGCTTGATTTCGGGCGCTGAGTTCGTGGATGGAATCCGCAATGAGTTCCTTGCCGGTACCGCTCTCTCCCGTGATAAGCACCCTTCCGCTAGTTGGGGCAATCTGTCGAATCTTCGCCATAATCCCCTGCATGGCGCCGCTGTCCCCAATCATTTGAAGACTGGCGCCTTCGCTAGCGTGCGACCGCCTAATCTCGAACTTCTGAACCTCCCGTTCAACCTTCTGCAGAACCGTGTCCAACGAGAGGGGTTTTCCGAGAAAATCCAACCCGCCCAGCTTCCCGGCTTCCAATGCAAGATCGAATGAGCCGTGCCCGGTAATCATGATGACTTCAGTGTCAGGGGAAAGTTGTTTTATCCGCCGCAGCGTCTCGATGCCGTCAATTCCACCCGGCATCAGAATATCCAAAAACACCAGGTCGATTTGTTTCGTCGCCACGCGGCGAAGCCCTTCCTCGCCGCTAAGCGCGGTCTCTGCAGAATATCCTTCGTCGTGCAAGGCGCCTTGCAACGATTCGCAGATGCTGGGTTCGTCGTCGATGATTAGGATTTTCAGCGCAGTAGCTTGCTTCATTGGGTTCCTCGTAATTTAGTTGCTTGCTATAGGATTCAGATGTGCCGCCGCGAGCGGAAAATTTCTGACGTAGCGCTCGATGCCCTCGGCAATCGCCCGGACTATTTTACGCTGGTAAGTCTTGGCAACGAGCTTTCTCGATTCCGTTGAATTCGATAGAAACCCAATTTCGACGAGCACCGACGGCACTTTTGTGCCAATCAGTACAACAAAGGGGGCGTGCTTTACACCGCGATTCCTGGCACCCGTTGCGGCAACCAGTTGTTCTTGAATAAACTGTGCGAGGCTGCGGCTTTCTGAACTCTTGCTTTCCTTGAGAATATCTCCTACCAACTTATCGAGTGCTTGAATGCTATAATTCGTACCTGCGTTTTCTCGTGCGGCGGTTATTCGCGCGGATTCATCGGACGCGAGCGCGAGATAGTACGTCTCGATTCCTGATGCCCCTGCGCTGTGGCTGGCATTGGCATGAATGCTGATAAAAAGATCGCCTTGCCCCTTCTTTGCAAATTTTGCTCGATTTTCGAGCGGGATATAGACATCGGTCTCACGGGTCATACGAACTTTATACCCCTTTTCCACCAAGAGATCGCGGAGCATTTTTGAGATGCCTAGCACAATACTTTTTTCCTGCCTCGCCCGATTAACCGCGCCGGGATCTTTTCCGCCGTGCCCGGGATCTATGATGATGGTTTTAACATCAAGTCCAAGTTGTTGAATCAATGACGGATTGGCAATTGGTTTGACGGGAGCAGCCTCCTTTTTTACAGGCGTAGGCGCTGTCTTTCGTAATATTGGCGCCTTTTTTGGTGGTTGCGGCTTAGAAAGTACCGGCGCCCGTTCGATTGGTTTGGGCGGCAAACTGCTCTTATTAGCGGCGGTAGGTTCAATCTCTTTAGACTGCAGATTAGCAATGCGTTCCTTAGCTCGGGCAATAATCTCAGGGTTATTACTGCGCTCGGAAAGGGCTTGGTATGTGGTCTTTGCCAAGGTAAAGTGGCGTTGGTGTTCATACGACTGGCTAAGCTGTAACAGTGCTTCATCAGCAATCGGATGATCGAGGTATCGGCTAATCACCTTCTGGTAGTACGCCGCAGCCCGATTATGGTCGCCGAGAACTGCGTGGCAATGCCCAAGCCAGTAGTGCGCTTCAGGGACATGCGGCGAATCGGGATAATCTTGAATCAACTTTTGAAACGCGCCAATCGCCCGCTGGATCGGCGTCAACTCCGCGTCCTGCCTCAACCACATCCAGCATGAACCTATCGCGTATTGAGCATCGTCCGCCCATTCACCTTTTGCATCTGCGTCAATGACACGCTGAAATTCCTCTATGAGGGACACCCATGCCTGATTAGACACCGGGACTCGGCCGTGAGCCATTTGCAGGTGTTTATTTGAAGCATTGGAGTACACCGCGGATGTTGTGTCAATCGCCGGGGCATGTACCGCTAGAGGCTGAATCTCGGGAGGAGGGTTCGAGCGAGCGCAAGAAAACACCGGCAATGCGGCTAATATGAGAGCGTAAATGTAATGTTTTTGCATAATGTACAGTTTTAGTTCGGTGCGGACGTTTGTTATTTGGCTTGCGGATTTGCATGTGTCTTAGAGGGTCAATACTGGTTGCAGTAAAATCGCTGCGCGCTCAATCGTAAGAAGCTAACGCCCTGTGCCATCGGTTAATTCCGCAATGCCGTTTGCAAGGGCGGCAAACTCTGAAATTTCCAATGTTTCGCCCCGCCGGCGTGGATCAATTTCAAGTTTGTCAAATACGGAATCCAGTGCTTCGGCGGTGATAGGAACGTTATTTTTTAGCAGCGCGTTTCGCAACATTTTGCGGCGCGCTTGGAACGAAGCGCGAATAATCCGAAAGAATAAGGCTTCATCAGCGACGCGAACCTTCGGTGCATCTCGTATCTTGAGCTTGACAATTGCAGATTCGACCTGCGGCGCCGGATAGAAACAATCCGGTGGAATAACATCGACAATCTCAGTTTCGGCGTAGTAAGAAATTCCAACTGTGAGTGCCCCGTAAGTTTTGCGGTCGGGCAGCGCCGCAATTCGGTCAGCGACCTCCCTTTGCATCATCAGGACACAAATTCCAATGTGTCTGTGGTGACTCAATAACTTCCAGATGATTGGGGTCGTAATGGAATAAGGCAAATTTGCGATGACTTTTGTATTGGAGCGAGAGAATTGGTCGAGCAAAGGGGAGAGGTTTACTTTGAGAACATCGCCGTGAATCAACCTAACCTGCGGAAAATCCGTAAACCTACACTGTAATTCTCGAAATAATACGTTGTCTACCTCTATCGCAATGACGCGTTTGGCGTTAAGTGCCAGAGCCGATGTCAGAAATCCCAAGCCGGCGCCGATTTCCAACGCAGAATCTGCGTCTGTGATTTCCGATGCGGCGACAATCTTTTCTAGAACGTTTGGGTCAATTAAAAAATTCTGGCCCAGTCTTTTTCTAGGGCGGGTTCCTGTGCGGTTTAGAAACTCACGCACCAGTTGATAGTAGGTCATCTTCAGCTCAAAGATTGGCTGATGCTAGGAAATGGTGCATCTGGGACCGAGGTAATGGCAGACATTAGGCTCTGTTGGCGTTAAATCACAACCGCAAAGACACACAATCCACCGTAGGGGTTGGGGCGCCTAACCCGCTATTCACACATCAAATCTGTATGGGCGGCGGACCGATACCGGCGTTGGTCAAAGGGCGAAATGACCCCGTCATTACTATTACGCTCAGCTTCACATAAATGCCGTCGCGCCCCGAATAAAACCGTAGTCACTCGCCGTATTTTGACCCAATTCCGATGAGGCTGTCAAGCGGAAAAACCGTTTCTCATGCGGTGTACAAGTCTATAGTGCGGCGGGTGACAACGCTCTGAACACTTGGTTTTGATATTCGGGTCAATCTGTGTTATTATTACCGTGTTTCGTAACGGACACAGTCCCTTCATCTTACGTATTAAGAAAACATGAAAATTGCCATCCTCTCCCTCGCCAGCCAGAATTATGCGACCCGCCGATTGGTTGGTTCTTCCCGTGCGATGGGGCATACTCCATTTGTCCTCAACCCGTTCGGGTTTTACCTGCACGTTGGCGGCGAAGGGAGGCAGATTTACTACGAAGATTCCCCGGTCAACGACTTCGATGTCGTCCTGCCTCGCTTGAGTTCTTCCACAGCGAAATACGGCGAGGAGGTCATTGCGCACTTTGAATGGGCCGGCGTCCCCGCAATCAACCGGGCGCAATCGATTGCCAATGCCCGGAACAAATTCCGAACCCTCCGCATCCTCGCTCAACACGGTTTGCCGGTACCGCCGAGTTTCACCGCCGGCTCAGCTCAATTTTTGGATCGATGCGTCCGGGAGGCGGGTGAATTCCCGTTCATCATGAAACCGTTCGAAGGAACGCACGGGAAGGCGTTTCTGCTTCTGGATACGCAGACCTCCCTCGCTTCTGCGGTCGATGCAATGTGCGACCTGCATCAAGATTACGTTATTCAGCCGTTTATCCAGGAATCTTCGGGACATGATGCACGCGTAATTGTTGTCGGCGGAAAGGTAGTCGCTGCGATGCGGCGTACGGCGCCCGCCGGAGAGTTCAGGACAAATATTCATCGCGGCGGAGAAGGACATCCGATTCATCTCCGAGACGAATACATTGACACAGCGCTCCGCGCCACGGCTGCGATGGGACTAGAAGTCGCTGGCGTTGATTTGTTGCAAACATCCGCGGGCCCGCTGATATTAGAGGTCAATCCATCGCCCGGCTTTGAGGAGGTCGAAGCGTCGACCGGCATCAAGGTCGCAGAAGCGATTATTGCGTTCGCTGAAGAATTTATTGCGAGTTAAAACGTAACAGATGAATCCCTTTTCACCACAATAGCCGAACCTGACTGCGTTTGCGGCATTGAGTTGTTGCATTAGACGTTTCACGGCAGTACCGGCCACTTCGAAACGATTCAAGCTCCCCACCTCATGCGTGACATTGATTCTTCCCCTTTTTTGTATCCATCAGTCTATTAAAGTCGTTTGTATGACAAAATTGTTCTGCGATGTTAATGTTCATATAATAGAGGATACTGTATGGCGCGGCAGCGCAATACAACACACAACTCGGAAGTGGAGCTTGTACCATGAAAACTCACAACAATCTTACAGTTTACGCACAGTTGGCATTGGCAATATTCATCTTCTCTTTTGGGCTCACATCAATTGGGTTGACAAATTCAGATTTCGAGCATCGCCGCCGGATATTCGTTGGAACTAATGTCAGGGCGCTCGGAATGGGAAGCGCATTCACCGCTGGAGAATCGTCAAGTGACAGCCAATTTTGGAATGCTTCAGCGTTGGGCTATTTGAACGGTTCAGAGACAACGCTGGTCGGGTTACCGTTCTCGGAATCGGCTGGAAAGCGAGAAGCCGCCTTTTCATTTGCACTTAATCCGCAGGAATTAGGAATTGCAAAGCAAAATATCGGGAATGTGTCTGTATCCTCGTGGTTTGATGGATGGGGAAGCGATGTTGAAGTGAACCGGCTCATGATGGTCGGTTACGGCCTTTCGTTAGGGCGGGATGTTGCGGCCGGCGCGGCGATTCGCCATCATCGCCGAAACTTTGCATTACGAACGCAGCTCGGATGGAGTTTCGATTTGGGATTTTCGTTTTCACGGAATTTGCATCGTGAAGGCCGTCGTATCGCCTTCGGTTTAGCTTTCGAAGAGTTGGGGGGGCATTTCTTTGAAAACGGTCAGCTTGTCAAAAAAATAGCGCCTATAACGCGGCTCGGAACGACCTACCGCCTCGACGGCAACACTATCTTTTCCGGCGATATCGTCCTCCACAACGATAAACAAGACCATTGGCAGAATCGCTTTCGAACGCATTTAGGCGCAGAGAGATGGTTATTCAATAATCGATTTGGCCTCCGAATCGGCTATACGGGAATCGCCAACTACGACCGATTCACAGAAGGTGAATGGTCGAGGGGATTTGGGGTTCGCAGTGATTCCGGGCAGCTTGACTATGCTTATGTCAGCGGAGATGAATTGGATCAGGGAATCCATTGGATTTCGGCGACGATACGTTGGGGCGGATCCAAAAGCACACCTGCGCATCAACCGCCAATGGTAACCGCGGCAGAAGCGCAACCGATGAAACCCGCGGAACCGCAGGGTCCGACTCAGATTTTGATGCCGCAACAGGTTCAAACAGGTTTGCGGGTTTCTGAAGAAGCCATCTCGCCAAACGGCGATGGGGTCAAGGACGTGGTGACCTTTGAAATTGACGTGACTGGAGATGCCGCATGGCAATTGGAAATTCGGAACGAATTTCGCGAAATGGTACAGACGTTTTCTGGCACAGGAAAACCGATGAACGCTGTTGAGTGGAATGGAAAGGATGTGAAAGGGAATCCAGTGGGTGATGGGCGGTACACCGCGCAACTCATTCATTCGGATCAGGCAGGCAATCGACTTTCACAGCGCAAAATGGCATTTATTGTTGATACGACCCCTGCTGTGCTGAAAGTATCCGCTGAACCGCTGATTCTGTCGACGCAGGCGGGGGTTCAACCTCACGATGAATTTGCGAGCAACGACTTAGTTGTCAACCTGCCGACCGTTCATGTGCAGGCTTCAGACCAGAATCCGATTACGCATTGGGAATTTGAGTTCTTCAACGATGCCGGCCGCGCTATCGACCAGATAAAGGGAGAGGGCACTCCGCCGAATACGATGGTTTGGAACAACTGGCGCCGGCATGACCTTCCCGCGGGCACGGATCCCCGATACAGATGCGGTCTCACGGTCCACGACCTTGCGGGGAATCGTTCAACTAACGAAACGACCTTCGCGTTCATTGATTTGAATAGAGGGCTTGACGAAGAACCTGTGGTGACTGCACAAGTTGAAGCGCGCGAACGGATTCTGTCGTTGCCGGGATTGGCATTCGACTCAAACTCGTTCGAAATCAATGATGCGTCACGGCCATCACTTGAGAAGGTGGCAGAAGCACTCAACACTGACCCGTACGCTCGAGCCGTTATCGAAGGGCACACCGATGACCGCGGCGATGCCGCATTCAATCTCGAGTTGTCTCGAAAACGTGCGAATGCAGTCATGGCGTATCTGGTAGATGAATTTGATATTGACCCATCGCAGTTGTCGGCTGTCGGCTATGGTGAAGAACGGCCCGTCACCGACAATGAAACAGAGGCAAATCGACAAAAAAATCGGCGTGTTGAAGTTGTAGTAATCAAAGATGAGGCGGATTTACAAGTGCAGGAAAACGCGGCGGTTTCGGCATCGCAATACACCGAAAAAGATGCGATTGAAGCTGAATCCATGTACGCGCAAAAGTTCACTCTCCTAGTGAGTTCATTCAAAAGCCGAGAGAACGCCGAAGTGCTCGTTGAGTTATTGGAATCGTTAGGCTTGGAGGAAGCAGTTCATCTTGCTCCGGTGATGATTGATTCTGAGCAGTGGTATCGTGTGACTGTCGGCCAGTTTAGCGATAAGGAAGAAGCCGCGGAATTGATTGACCAAATCAAAGCATCGCATGAGCTTGAGCCGTTAATCATTACAGACACAAGCTAATTGAGGCCCGCCGCCGCGCCAACTTCACACGGCTCGGTTTCCATGGTGATTGTTGACCGCTGCGTTCATTCGACAATCACCATCCGCCGAGTAGCAGCATAATCGCCTGCTGACAGACGATAGAAATATATCCCGCTGGAAACCCGCTCACCCGTATCATTTCGGCCGTCCCAGTAAGCGGCTTCATCCTTTACAGTATACGCTCCTCTGGCTTTATTGCCTAACTGAAGCGTGCGGACGTGATTTCCGGTAATACCATAGATTAAAATTTCAACATTTGCCGCCGTTGAGAGCCGATAGGGAATCCAGGTTTCGGGATTAAACGGATTGGGGTAATTCTGGAGGAGCGATGAGCGTTTGATTTGTCCGAGCGATGTTATCTTATTCGAAGACGGTTCCACGGCGAACGACTCGTTGGGCAGGATAAAATTGAGCGATCTGGGATTGAAGATATATGCCGCTCCTGCGTCATTTCCGGCTTCATCGTTGCCGGGTCCTCCAACAATGGCAAAATTTCTGCTAATGGCGACAGCCACGCCAAAATGCTCATAGCGGAATGGACTAAGCGCGTTAATTCTCTCCTTCTGAGTCCAGAAAAATCCGCTACGCAAAAAGGGATACACCGACCCTTTATCAATTTCCTCCGCTGGGTCATCTGTATCGCGGAGTAAAGGGTGATCGTCCTTCCACGCGCCAACGAGAACGCGATTTCCATTTATAGCGACAGCTGCGCCGAATTCATCCGCTAACCCGGCGTCGTCCGCGACAATCTTCTCATCCTGTTGCCAACCTTCCTCGTTTCGAATAAAGATATACGCCGATCCGGCGTCGATTTCCGCGTGATCGTCCTTGCGCGCTCCCACGACGAGCAAATTCTCGTGGATAGCTACCGCGTAACCAAATTCGTCGCCGATTCCCGCATCTTTGGGTTGCAATTTTGTTTGTTGCGGCCACCGCGTGCCGTTGCGCGCGAAGACGTAGGCGGCGCCAGAATTAGGGCCAGCGGCGTCATTCTGATGGGCGCCGACGATGGCAGTATCACCGCTAACCGATACAGAGAATCCGAACAGGTCCTCTGTAATGGCGTCGTCACTCGTAATTTTGGCTTGTTGCGTCCAGGTATTTCCGTTGCTTGTGAAGATGTATGCCGCACCGGAGTTTTCTCCGGCATTGTCGTTGCCAAATGCCCCAATAACGGCGGTTGTGCCGTCGATAGCAACAGAAGCGCCGAAATGGTCAAACATCCTTGTGTCGCCGCCTATGAGTTTCGCCGCCTGAATCCAATCGATACCGTGACGCATGAAGACATAGGCGGCGCCGGCGCTAGGACCATTGTCATCATTGCCGCACGCGCCAATGAGCGCGACATCACCGCTTATTGAGACGGCGCATCCGAACAGTTCACCCAATGTTGCCTCGTTAGAAAAGAGCTTGGCTTGCAACGCCCAATTTGTGCCTTGACGCTCGAAGACATAAGCGGCGCCGGCGTTGCTTCCGGCATCGTCATTTTCTTGTGCGCCAACAATAGCAGTGTTACCACTGATAGATACTGCTCCGCCAAACCGGTCATCTATTGCGGTATCGTCATCAACAAGAATTCCGCGCTGCGTCCAACCGTTCTCATGAGATGCAAAGATATAGGACACACCGGAGTCGCTCCCGCCGGCGCTGTGCGACGGCGCCCCGACAATCAGATAGTCTTCACCGATGTCAACCGCGGCGCCAAATTTATCGTCCCTTTTTCCGTTGCTTGCGGCAAGTTGTTCTGATTGTCTCCAAAAAGTTCCTTCATCGGGCTCGAAGATGTACGCTGTACCCACTGCCGCCGTTCCTATCTTGGTGGATTGCGAACCGATAATGATTTTCTTTCCGGTGATTGCAACGGAGTAACCGAAGCCTGACGCTGACTTTTGGATCAACCCCTTGCCTCTTGGATCGTATGGAAACATCCGAAGCCGAACACGGTTCCTGCGCTGAACCCATTCGGCGCCTTCACGCTCAAAAATATATGCGGATCCCGTAGAGGTGTTGCCGGGCGAACCAATGACAACAATATCTCCGCTGACAGCAACAGAGAATCCAAAGTTGTCTCGCGGTTCTGTGTTATCTCCGACAAGTTTCGCCTGTTGCGTCCACAGGTCGCCGTTCCGCACGAAGATATACGCCGCCCCCGAATCTTTACCTGTTGTATTGGATCGAATTGCTCCAACGATGGCGGTGTCTCCGCTGATGGCGACAGCGTAACCGAACCACTCAAATTCATTCGCATCATTGGCGATTAGTCTTGCCTGTTGAATCCAATCAGACCCGCGGCGCACAAAGATATAGGCGCTGCCGGCATCCGCGCCGGGCACGTTGCTGCGGTGAGATCCAACGATAACGGTATCGCCATCCATTGCGACTGAGAATCCAAATAGGTCTTCCGGCTCTCCGTCGGACGGGATTAGTTTTGCCTGTAGTGCCCAACCGGTCTGTTTGCGAATGAAAACGTACGCTGCGCCTGCGTCTGGTCCTAGGGTTGCGTCTCCCGGCGCGCCAACAATGGCGTAATCCCCCCTCAAAGAGACACTCGAACCGAATCTGTCGCTGGGCGCCGGATCGCTGCCGGTGAGTTTCGCTTGCCTAGCCCAACCTCTTTCGCTCAGAGAGAAAATTTGCGCCGTGCCGGAATCACCGATTTGTCCCGGCGCGCCAACGATGGCGTATTCTCCACTGATGGATACGCTGTGCCCCAAATTGTCGCGGCTTACCGAATCACCTGACTGGATTTTGACGATGTCCGCGTAGGTTTGATTCATTTGATTCACTTGCAAAATGCTGAAAATTACAAAGATTAGCGCAGATTTTTTGAAATTGATACGTGAATTTTGATAAGAACATTTCTCGCCATTTGCCATATAATGTAGTAATCCCTTTATTGAACGTAATTTTGTCCGATGAACAATTTAATCCATTGCCGAATGGACTCGCACTCCCACAACAAATCACATTGTAGCATAATTGCGAAGCGTATAGAGAAAAATTATCCCAAGATTCGGTGTGCCTATGCAAAGTGCCAGTTGGCATTATACCGTCTAATAGGCGTTGGCAGGGCGGCATACCAAATCCGGTTGACCATAGAGTAGGGCAGAACGTGCTTCGTAGTCATTCATACCGAGCGGTTCTCTCGTCAGATGAGTACGATCGCGCACCTTTTTGAGACAATTCTAGCCTAGAATATAGTATACTACCGGTACAAGCTGTATAAGTTACTATGGCCAGAAAAAATGGCAAATAAGGAACGAAGACATGAGACCCATAAAAGCATTATTGATTCTATTAATATGTTCGACATGCTTCCTTTTGTGGATTTGGGTATCGGTTTCGAGCAGCCGAGCGTTCCGCCTAGAAAAGCTGCCGGACAAAGGGAAAAATTGGAATTGCGCCACATGTCACAACGATCCGGCAGGGGGCGGGGCGCAAAACGCCTTCGGCAAAGATTACAGAGAAATTGCTCTCCCCGCAGGCGACCGGTATACGAAGGAACTTGGCCAGAAGGACTCGGACGGGGATGGGTTCACGAACGACGAGGAATTCAACGCAGACCCGCCAACAAAACCGTGGGATGCGGAATCGCATCCGCCGCCAAGGACGGTGGAGCCGCGAGTTAAGCGGTTTATGATGTGGGCGAAACTCAAGCAACGGTGAAAATGGCGGGATTTTTCGTCTACGCCATTGCGCTTAGCGGAAACGAAGAAGGATGCCATCAAGGTGCAGGTGGGTTGCGTACCCGATGACGCTAGCGGCGTAGAAGGGCAGTTCATCCTTAATCAGATCGAGGCTGAGTGAGGACAAGAGCTGCATCGGATTGAAAATTTCACGCTCCAAACAAAATGGTATAATCAGAAAAATTGCCGGTAGTAGCAGCATGGTAAACCGAGAATGCGTCCAGCCCCGATGTTTTCCAATGAGCGGCAGCATCGCGAAGAGTCCGAGAAACGCCGATTCGATATAGTGTTCACGCCAAATCAAAATCAGGTTGAATGCAAGAAAAATTCGATAGAAAATGGATTGGCTTTTGCTCTTGATATCTACATCGGGCCACAGCCCCGACAGCACAGCAATGGTGAAACAGCCCCCAATTTTCCAGGGGTCCAGAGAGATAGTTGGATTCCAATCTATTGGGTATTGAAGTAAATAATGACTAGTTAACGATGCGCCGACTGAAATAACGAAAAACCAGCCGTAAGCGACTAACCCGCCGATGTAATGGTCACGGAAGACACTCATGATACGGAGCCTTAATTTTATAACGATGAATAAATCTGATCGGTCTTTGCTGCCATGATGAAATCGTTGCGATGCAGCCCTCTAATCTTGTGTGTCCACCAAGTCACTGTGACTCTGCCCCACTCCGTTAGGATTGCCGGGTGATGCCCCTCTGTCTCCGCCAACTCACCGACCCTGCCTGTAAATGTCAACGCTTGGGCGAAATTCGAAAATTGAAATGTGTGTTCCAACCGATTGATGCCCGCTCGTTCGATTAGGTGCCATTGGGGAATTTGCGGTTTAAGTTCGGTGATCTCCGCTTCCGTGACTAGCGGTGCGTCACGGCGGCAGGCGACACATGTTTCCTTTGATAAGCTTGCCATTGCAGTTTGCCTCCTTCCTTGTCCGAATTGCAGGGATATATTGGTATTTTCAACCCGCCCCGAATCACGCAAAAAAAGTCCAATTATATAAAGTTAAAACGGAATTTTAACACAATAAATCAGCGGATTCAACTGAATCGTGTACATTTGCGTCCAAGTCAAGTAGGGCAATTCCGATTTTAACGCTTTTTATCGAAACTGTTTGTTGGGTTTGAACGTATATCAAGTGCGATGTCAACGCAATCAACGGAAGGAAGTGACGGCCGCTATGCCAGGAATCGAACCCCACAACACAACTGTTAACCCGTTGGTAGAGCTTTCCTCAGCGGCGCTCTGCTTGTACAGTGCGCTCGGTGTTTTTCGGGATAAAGACGTTCCGCCCAAGGCGCAGGAGTGGTTTCGCGCCCCCCGGCTGCATCACCGGGTGCGCCGGTTTGCTGGTCTATCCAAAGAAGAAATCGATCAGGGCTTGGAGGAACTCATGAAAGCCGAGCTGGTGCAGGTTAGAGCTGAAGGCAAACGTCGGTGGTATCGGTTAAACTGAACGTCTTCCATGATTAAATCTGACTTGCTCGAACATTTTCCCGAAATCGTGCTCGCTTCAGCGTCTCCACGCCGTGCGAACTTACTGAGACAGATTGGCTTCGAGTTCCAAATCTGTCCGAGCCGAGTCGATGAATCGCACACCCCACACGTGTCACCTGACAATGGTGCACAGAAGCTGGCTTTGGCGAAGGCTAAAGCGGTTGCGGCGAACCTCCAAAACGGGCTTGTCATTGGTGCGGACACCATTGTTGTCGTCAACCAGCAGGTCATCGGCAAACCCGAGCACGAAGCACACGCGATTGAGATATTGATGCAACTGAGCGGGGTGCGCCATGAAGTGATGACAGGCGTTGCGCTGGTGGATCTCGATCGAAAGCGTGAAATCGTGTGGCGGGAAAAAACTATGGTTCAGTTTAGGAAGTTACACCGGCGCGAGATACTGGCGTACGCCGGCAGCAGCGAAGTGTTGGATAAGGCGGGCGCTTACGGTGTCCAAGGGCGGGCGGCTGCATTTGTCGAACGCATCGAAGGCTGTTATTTCAACGTGGTCGGTCTGCCGCTGGCAAGTTTGGTCGAACGGCTCTGGAATTTGGCTTCCAATGGCAAATAACCGTGAGCTACACAAACGCTCGGATTCGCATTCGTTCATGGTAAACAGCTTGTAATCTCCCCCGTTATCCTTTCCCTTTTATCCACTTCATTATCTTCACTTCATGTCCTGCAGGTTGATGCTGCGGGCATTCTCCACGCCGATTTACCCACTCACGAGATTCCGTGTTTTACTTCAGCTTTTTCTTGCGCTAGATGTATAGATCAGTTATAATGTACCAATCTTTTTTCGCCTTGAAGTTTGGTCTAATGTTTGGTCTAATGCTAGAATCGCGCACAAGTTCTTTTCAGTCTGAAACCATCTCCGAAGGGACAATTCATCGGCTATCTCTATACTCTCGACTCCTTGCAACACTAGAGGAAGAGGGAACCACCGTTGTTTCGTCACGTGATTTATCGGAACGAATCAATTTTCCGGCAACGCAGATTCGGAGGGATCTCGCCTATTTTGGCCAGTTTGGCAAGCGGGGGATTGGTTATGAGGTTTGCGCGCTCGGACGGTCAATCAACGAGATTCTCGGCGTTCACGTCCGCCGAAGGATTGCGCTTGTCGGCGTTGGGAATTTAGGCAGTGCCTTGCTCGGTTACCGGGTTCTGCGTGAACACAATTTTGAAATTGTCGCTGCGTTTGACAACGATGCACGAAAATGGGATCGGGTCATCAACAATGTGGTCATCCATAATCCTGATCGGCTGCCTCAGATTGTCGAATGCGAGCAGATAGAAATTGGAATAATTGCTGTTCCGCCGCAGGCGGCTCAGAATGTACTAGATGTTTTTGTTTTAGCGGGTGTCCGCTCGATTCTTAATTTTGCTCCGGCTCGACTGTCGGCGCCTCGCCGCATCAAGTTGAGGAACGTCGATTTTTCAATAGAACTGGAACGGCTCTCTTACTTTTTGCAGCATGAATGCGATACTACTTCGAAATCAGTCGTTTGACGCTTTCTGAATGCGTGTGTGTTTTGGTTAATGTGCGTCAGAGAGTCGATGATTCAAGGACGGTCTAATTTACGGAATCTTACACTCAAATGAAAGGAATCAAACAGTCATTCAATCCTGAAACATGGATACCGTATCAGTTAGTAGAGCCGGGAGATTTTAAATTGGCAAGTTACGATTCGAATGAGATTCGGACATTTTACTTCGGAAAGGCGCGTGGCGATGCGCAAGTAGGATTACACCGAAATCCCTGAATCGAGGAATAAAGGATGAGCCAATTTCCAATCTACCGACCACGGCGGCTGCGCGCCAACGAGAACTTGCGGCGATTGGTTCGTGAAACGGCACTGTGCACGGATGACTTAATCTACCCGATGTTTGTTGTTCATGGAGTTGATGCCGCGCATGAAATCCCATCAATGCCGGGCTGTTTCCAATACTCCGTCGATCGGCTCGTCAGGGCGGCGAGAACTTTGGTGGACCTTGGGATACGGGGAACCATCCTATTCGGGATCCCACAATACAAGGACGCATCCGGCTCGGGAGCTTATGCTGAGGATGGGATTATCCAGCAAGCAGTTCGAGCGGTCAAGGATGCCGTACCGGATCTCCTCGTAATGACCGATGTCTGTCTCTGCGAATATACGGATCACGGACATTGCGGCGTTGTTCATGAGGCAGAAGTGCTGAATGATGCAACTTTGTCGCTGCTAGCCAAGGCAGCGCTGTCCCACGCCCGTGCAGGAGCGGATGTCATCGCGCCTTCGGATATGATGGACGGGCGAATTGGCGCTATTCGAGAGGCGTTGGATGAAAATGGATACGAACAGATTCCAATAATGGCGTACGCCGCGAAATACGCCTCGGCTTTTTACGGACCCTTCCGTGAGGCTGCGGAATCCGCCCCCCAGTTCGGCGACCGCCGCTCTTATCAAATGGATCCTTCGAATTCTGACGAAGCGCTGCGGGAGGTGGGGTTGGATCTTGACGAAGGCGCAGACATTCTCATGGTCAAACCTGCACTTTCCTATCTTGACGTAATTTCGCGCGTGAAAGAGAGTTTTCAGGTGCCGATTGCGGCGTATAACGTGAGCGGGGAATATGCGATGATTAAAGCCGCCGCACATAACGGTTGGATTGATGAACGGCAGGTTGCACTTGAGGTGCTCACAAGCATTAAACGTGCAGGCGCGGATATAATTTTGACTTACTTTGCGAAGTCGGTTGTGGAATGGCTTGAAGGATAATCTCAGAGGAGGAACCCGTTGAACAACACCAAGTCCCTAGAAGCGTGGCAAAAATCCCAACAGTTCATTCCCGGCGGCGTCAATAGCCCGGTGCGGAACTTTCGCGCGGTCGGCGGCAATCCCCTTTTTATTCAAAGCGGCAATGGATCGAAAATTGTTGACATTGATGGAAATGAGTATATTGATTATGTCGCGTCCTGGGGGCCTTTAATCCTCGGACACGCACACCCGCGAGTGGTGGATGCAATCAACGGCACAACGGCGAACGGCACGAGTTTCGGTGCGCCGACGACGTTAGAAACCGAACTCGCCGAGCTAATCGTGAATGCGGTGCCTTCGATAGAATTGGTTAGGATGGTAAATTCGGGCACGGAGGCGACAATGAGCGCAATCCGTGCGGCGCGCGGGTATACGGGGCGCGACAAGGTCATCAAAATTGCAGGCTGTTATCACGGGCATGTTGATGCGCTCCTCGCCAAAGCCGGCTCCGGTGTTGCAACGTTTGGGCTTCCAGATTGTGAGGGTGTCCCCACGGATTTTACGAGTCACACGCTAGTGGTTCCTTTTAATGACGCCGACGCAGTGCGCCGAACAATCGAAGCCAACGACAGTCAAGTTGCCTGTTTAATCATCGAGCCGATTGCAGGAAATATGGGCGTGATTCCGCCGCATGACGGCTATTTGGCTGAACTTAGAGAGATTACGTCTGAACACGGTATTCTCCTAATTTTCGACGAAGTCATCACCGGATTTCGGGTAGCGTACGGCGGGGCGCAATCCCGATACGACGCCATTCCCGATATGACATGTTTAGGCAAAATTATCGGCGGAGGGATGCCGGTTGGCGCGTACGGCGGTAAAAAAGATATCATGCAAAGCGTAGCCCCTATCGGCGATGTTTATCAGGCTGGTACGCTATCCGGCAATCCACTGGCGATGTCCGCCGGGATTGCCGCGCTGAAAACACTTGCTGAACCCGGTGTTTACGAACAACTCGAAGGTCGCGCGCAAGCACTCGCTGAAGGGCTAAGAGATGCGACGGATCGGCACGGCATTGATGCTTGCCACAACCGAGTCGGCTCGATGTTGATGTTTTATTTCACGAATAATGCTGTCACCGATTACGAGACTGCGCAAACATCGGACATTAATCGATTTGGCACCTATTTTTCGGGACTGCTTGAACGGGGTGTGTACATCGCACCCTCTCAATTTGAAGCAGGTTTTGTTTCGCTCTCGCACTCTCAAAGCGACATAGAACGCACCGTGCGCGCCGCGGATGAAGTGTTGTCCCGAATTTAAGGTGCGGCAATGAGGAGAGATGGGTAAAACAGAAACGTCTGATTTTTCAAAATTCGTGTACGATTCGACATTCAATGGTGGTTTCCACGAAAAGATAATAATTATTCTCACGGATGAAGATTGATGTCAACAACGGACCTCAGTGAGATTTGCCAGTTTATTGCTGCCGATTTAGATGCAATCGAAAGTAAGCTTCTCGAAAAAACGACGAGCCATTATGATTTTGTCGATCTTGCCGTTCAGCATGTAATCGAAGGCGGCGGCAAACGGCTTCGTCCAATTCTGCTGGTACTTTCTGCAAAAGCGTGCGGATATGAAGGCGAGGACGCACACACGCTTGCA
The DNA here is from genome assembly GCA_028819845.1 of Candidatus Poribacteria bacterium. GTDB lineage: Bacteria > Poribacteria > WGA-4E > WGA-4E > PCPOR2b > JAPPKS01. The sequence continues at coordinate 42,558 of JAPPKS010000018.1, forward strand.
GCCGTTACTGAGCTGATTCACGTTGCTTCGCTCGTTCATGACGATGTCCTCGATGAAGCCCCGATTCGGCGGGGCCATGAAACGTTGCACTCCAAGTGGGGGAATAAGGTTGCAGTGCTTGTGGGGGACTACCTTCATGCGCGAGTGCTTTCAATGCTTGTCGCTCGACGCGCCGATGACGCGGCGATGCGAATTCTCTCCGACACAACTCAAGCAATGTGTGAAGGGGAAGTCATTCACGCCTACAAAAACGGGGATTTCAATGTTGCGCAGGATGATTATCTGAAGATTATTGGACTGAAAACCGGGAAGCTTATCACTGCTTCGTGTGAAATGGGAGCGATGCTTGGAACAGAAGATTTGGAGACCATACATGCATTCACAGAATACGGTGAATCAATTGGTACCGCCTTCCAAATTATCGATGATCTTCTCGATCTTGTATCCGATGAAACAAAGCTGGGCAAGGAATCCTTCAACGATATGCGTGAAGGAAAGTTGACGTTTCCAATAATCTATACACGCGGCGTCTGTACTTCGGATGAAAAAGGCACGTTAGAACGAGTCTTTAGCACGGAAGCCGACGAGGATTGGGCAATAGATTGGATTACGAAACTGCTTCGGCGGTATCAGGTCCAGGAGTATTGCGTCCAGATTGCCCAAGAATATGCGGATCGCGCAAAAGCGGCTTTGGTTGGGTTGCCAGACGCGCCCGCCAAGACCGCGCTTGAACAACTTGCAGATTATGTCGTATCTAGAGATCGGTAATGACTTCGCGGCACGGCCTTAGGCGCCCTAGCTGACTGTCGGTTTAAATACAATCTCTATGTTCTACCCTGCACATTTGAACCTCCAGAATCGAAAATGCCTCGTTTTCGGAGGAGGAATCGTCGCCGAGCGAAAAGTCATCTCCCTGCTGCGTTGCGGCGGGCAGGTGACGCTGATTAGCCCCGAAACGACGACTGTGCTCTACCAGCTGTCACAAGCAGATTGGATTCAATGGCGCCAACGCCAATTTCAACCGGGCGACTCGGCAGGGATGTTCCTTGTTTGTGCCGCAACGGATTCCCCCGAAATCAACACACGGGTATTTCATGATGCCCACGAGGAGCATGGCATTAATCTGGTTAACGTCGTCGATGTAATCCCCGAATGTACCTTTGCGGCGGCGTCAGTTGTGACGCACGGAGATCTGACGATTAGTATCTCCACGAGCGGGAAGAGTCCGGCGATTTCTCGACGCATCCGAGAATATCTCGAAACAAAGTTCGCTGCCGAGTCTCTTTACACAACGCCGATTGAGGCTAAATTCACACCTTCGCGCGGGAAATACAGCCACCCGTATCCGGTCTATTTTTTGGTTGAGAATCGCCGGTGCAAAATCATCCGCAACAACAATAGCATGAGCGAGGAGATTGGGCGGCGCGTGCATCTATTGAAGCAGTGCGGCGCATCTATTGAACAGATTGACGCCGCGCACGAGGATTTGAATCGAATATCGGATGCGTTTCTAGTCTACTTCGACAATATAGAATCGAACTGTGGTGACAGCGCTTTCGCCGCACGAACAGGGAATGGGGCGACAAGAGTGCCCAATCGGATTCAGTTGTTTGAATGCCTCAATAACGCGAAGTTGGGGACGTTTGTCACTCCAATTCTGGTGGTAGACGGGAATATGATAATCGGCATTACTGCTAAGACGCCAACCGAAAAAGCACAGGAAACGGCCAAGCACCTACAGACGGAACTGGCAAATCAATTTGAGAGTAATGGGTACGGACCGTTCATTGACTTTCTCGGAGCATTGCGCCCCCTCGTAATGGACGCCGTTCCAACTCAGCGGTATCGGCAGGAGTTTTTCGAGAACCTCATCGATCAAGTTCCACTCCACCAACGGGGGGCGGGCGAAGGAAAGAAATGCTGTTTACGCTTTGAAAATCCTGGTTGCTCGGCGGAATGCGCGTTTAACCTCGTTTGTCAAGGCCAGGGTGATCGGGTACGCCAACACGTTCTTCATCAAATTGGGGATCGAAAAATAAACTAAGGATTATTTAAAGACGTGTACTCGGACGGTTTCCTTTTTGCTTTTCGGATACACACATAATTCGTTTTTCGGCTCATGGACTTTCTATTTTTACTGACGCTACTGATATACTTGGCAGCAAGTATTTTTCACGCGCTATTCCTCACTACCGGCGATCGAAAAATTGATCGGTTCGCTTATTGGATAACAATCGGGGGATTCGCGCTGCACTCGTTTTATTTGGTTTTACGCTGGCTGCGCCAAGGGGAGTTCCCAATGGCGTACTGGTATGATTCAGCCTCATTTTTCGCATGGGCAATAATTTTGATTTACTTGTGTATTGCTCACCTGACTCGCCTGCGCACTGTCGGGAGTTTCGTTGTTCCCGCTGCCTTCATTGCAAACCTAATCGCCTATACCTTACCGAAGGGGAACGCAGCAGTCTCCCCTGCGCTGCAGAATTACTGGCTCATCACCCATTCATCCTTCATTTTTCTGGCTTATGCGGCATTTGTCGCGGCGTTTGGATTTGGGCTAATGTATTTAATTGAAGAAAAGCGGATACGGGAAAAGAAGCACACGCTCCTTTATAACCTTCTGCCCGCGCTTGGGAGGTCGGATCGGATTGGCCATAAGTGTATCCTCGCCGGTGTGATTCTAATGACCATTGGAATCATTATCGGAGTTTTTTGGACGCGAAATGTCCAAGAGGTCACTTGGAAATGGGTTGACCCAAAAGTTATCTTCACCATCGCAACATGGCTTATTTATGTTTTGCAACTCAGTATTCGCCAAATATTCGGCTGGTATGGGCGTAAAACTGCTTATTCAGCAATCGTCGGTTTTGCCGCTGTGCTGTTTACGTATGCCGGCGTTAATCTGTTTTTACCTAGTATGCACGCATTCTAAATGATGAACCAGATATTTGTTGTCGGCACCAGCCACCATACTGCCCCGCTCGATTGCCGAGAACGGGTGTCATTTTCCGAAGATCAATATGCGGAAGCGTTCCGATTATTGAAGGATAATCGCCAGATTGAAGAAGCCGTTATCCTCTCGACATGCAACCGGGTCGAAATTTATGCGGCGGCAAACAGCAAAGACGGCTGTACCTTGCTTTTCGATTTTCTATCGGATTACCACGAAGTCGATCGGCGTCAACTCGCGCAATTCACATACAATTACCAGAACCTCGATGCCGTTCGGCATCTTTTTAACGTTGTTACCAGCCTGGATTCCATGGTTGTTGGAGAGCCGCAAATTCTCGGACAGGTAAAGGCGGCGTATGACCATTCTCTATCTGCTGGAGCTAGCGGTGATGTTCTTAAGCGCTTATTCACAAAAGCAATTCGCGTCGGGAAGCGGGTTCGTACGGAAACCGAAATTGGCGCCGGTGCGGTGTCAATCAGTTTTGTCGCGGTTCAACTCGCCAAGAAAATCTTCCAGAGCCTTGAAGACAAAACGGTTGTGATTATCGGTGCGGGTGAAATGAGCGAATTAACGGCGCAACATCTTGTGGAGAACGGTGTTTCGAAAGTAATCGTTGCGAACAGAACTTACGAGCACGCGGTGGAAATCGCTGAAAAATTCAGCGGCACCCCATTAACCTATGATGTCAATTTGAACTTCCTCGTTGACGCCGACATTGTGATTACTTCAACCAACGCCTCGCATCACTTAATCCACCGCAAAGCACTTGTGGAAATTATGAGAAAGCGGAAACACCGCTACATGTTTCTAATCGACATAGCGGTGCCTCGGGATATTGACCCGCAAGTGGGAGCGGTAGAAAATGCGTTTCTATACAACATCGACGACCTTGAAGCTGTGGTCACGTCGAACCTCAAAGAGCGGGGGCAGGAAGCGGAAATTGCGGCACAAATTGTCGAAGCAGAAGCTGTAAAGTTCCATTTAGAATTGCAAGCATACGATGTAAGCCCAATAATTAAGGCTTTATACCAAAAATTTCAGGGTATTGCTTCAAGAGAATTGGAAATCTGTTTGGACAAGGCGGCGCTGTCACCCCAGCAGCAGAAAATCGTTGAATCCATGATTCAATCCATTACTAAAAAGTTACTGCATCAACCAACGACGCATCTGAGGCAGGTTGCTATGGATTCCGATTCTCTTGAGATAGCGGACAATCTCAATGAAGATCATGTCCCGTATGTTCGCGCATTGCAGGTGCTGTTTGGTTTGGAGCGGACTCGTGAAACGGATGTTTGAAACACGGACGGATGCAACTAATGAAACAGACCATCACCATTGGCACACGCGGCAGTCAACTTGCGCTCTGGCAGGCAGAGTATGTTAAGAAGCGGATAAACCGCCAATTCCCTGACATCGGGGTAACGCTTCAAATCATCCAAACAACAGGGGACAAAATCCAAGAAAGCTCTCTTGCCGGGCTTGGCAAAGGAGTTTTTACAAAGGAGATTGAAATTGCGCTTTTGGACGCTAGCATTGACCTCGCGGTCCATAGCATGAAAGATTTACCGACAGATTTACCGGACGGGCTTTGTATTGCCGCCATTCCTGCACGCGAAGATCCGCGCGATGTGCTAGTTTCACAATCCGGACTTGGCCTCGATAATCTCCCAAAAAGAGCAAAAATTGGTACGGCGAGTCCGCGCCGAAAATCCCAACTTTTGCACTTACGCCCTGATTTACAGGTTGTAAATGTTCGAGGCAATCTGGACACACGCCTCCGCAAACTGCACGAAACCGAGCTTGATGGAGTAATCCTTGCTGCGGCGGGAATTAAACGGCTGATTGGCGGTGATATTATTACGGAGTATTTTGAGACTAGCCGGATGGTACCCGCCGCCGGACAGGGTGCCTTGGGCATTGAAGCACGCGAAGATGACCTTGAGATAAAAGCGTTGTTGACCGCAATCAACGATAATCAATGCGAAATCGAGGTGTTCGCGGAAAGGGCTGTGTTACGGGAATTGGGCGGCGGCTGTCAAGTCCCAATCGGCGCATTTTCAGAGTTGAAGGACGATAGGCTTCATTTAATGGGCGCGGTATGCAGCCCGGACGGAAAGCACCGCATTCTTGAGCGGCTTTCAGGTAGCGCGGCGTGCGCCGATGAACTGGCTTCCAACGTCGTTAGCAAACTGATTCAAGGCGGGGCAAGTAAACTTCTAAGGTAAAGGGTGAAAGCAACACATGCATGATGTCCGCTAAATTTGGGAAAGTCTACCTTGTCGGAGCGGGGCCGGGCGACCCAAAACTAATCACGCTCAAAGGTATTGAATGCCTCCAACAGGCAGATGTTGTAATCTATGACCTCCTCGTCAACGTCAAATTACTTGGGCACGCGTCGCCTCACGCCAAAAAGATTTATGGCGGAAAAATGGCGGGAGAGCAGGAACGTCAACAGTCTGAAATTAACGAGTTGATGGTCCAGCACGCGACAGCAGGAAAGACGGTCGTGCGGCTTAAAGGCGGCGATCCGTTTGTCTTTGGGCGAGGCGGGGAGGAAGCTTTAATACTTGCAGATGCGGGGATTGACTTCGAAATTGTGCCCGGAATTAGCTCGGCTATCGCCGCGCCGGCGTATGCTGGCATCCCGGTGACACACCGAGAATATGCATCTTCGGTTGGCATTGTGACAGGACATTCAGCCGCATTGGGGTCAGATTCGCCCGTTCGTTGGGAACAGCTATCAACGGCTGTCGATACGCTGGTTGTCCTCATGGGCATCGGACATTTGCGCCAAATTACAGAGCGACTCATTGATTATGGCCGTAAACCGGAAACCCCTGCCGCCTTGATTCATTGGGGCACAACACCGCAGCAAGAAACCCTTGAGGGGACACTTTCGGATATTGCACACAAGGCGGAATCGGTTGGTTTCCGCTCGCCTGCGGCGATTGTTGTGGGCGAAGTGAACACGCTCCGCAATGATCTGCGTTGGTTTGATCGAAAACCACTTTTTGGGCGAACGATAGTCGTGACGCGTGCCCGTGCGCAAATCAGCGAATTGGCAGAAAAATTGGAATCCTACGGCGCACAAACAGTTCAGTTTCCCACAATTGAGATTCAGCCAATCAACGACAATGCGGCATTTGATGCGGCAATCGGCGGACTCGCCGAATACAACTGGATAATCTTCACGAGCGTCAACGCGGTTGAGGTTTTCTACTGCAATTTACGAGAATTGGGCGGTGATGCCCGATCGTTCGGAAAGGCGAGAATCTGTGCGGTTGGCCCCAAAACGGTCAAAGCGTTGGACATCATTGGGATTCGTACAGATTTTGTCCCATCGCAATCTCACAGCGCGGCAATTGCCGCTGAGTTGGAGCCGGTCACAGCACAAAAAATCTTGGTGCCGCACGCAAAAATCGCTTCTCAAGAGCTTCCGGACGGATTACGCGAGCGGGGGGCGATTGTCGATGTTGTTCCAATCTACGATACCGTTAAAGCCTGCATGGAACGAAGCGGGGAAATCGAAGCTAATCTGGTCAACGGAAGGATTGACATGGTCACGTTTACAAGCGCATCTGCTATCACAAACTTTCTGGATATGTTTAATCGGCATTCGCCGGCTGCGCTGCTTGAAAACGTCCACACCGCGGTTATCGGCCCTTCAACAGCATCAGCCGCCCAACGGAGCGGGTTAAGCGTGGATGTAGTTGCGAGAGAAACGACAATTGAGAACCTCGCGGACGAAATAGCCATATTTTACGCGGGCAAGGAGAGCAAATCGTGAATAGAAGAAGATTTAAGATCATTTGTGCGAGCGCAATCATCGCTGGCGCGCTGGTGTTCTTGGTTGTTGCTGGGGTAAAAAACACCGGCATGCGGCATTTCACGCCCGATGCGCTCGTAGCGCACGCACAAGAAGTTGACAATAAGGGCATCCAAGTCGACGGGTTGATTTCTGAGGGCACAACCGAATGGGATCCAACGACGTTTCAGCTTACCTTTGCCGTGCGGGATCGTGAAAGCAAAGCGGAAGTAAATGTCCTGTATGCAAATAGAATCAAACCGGATAATTTCAAAGATGGTGGGAACGTTTTTGTTCAGGGGAATTATAACGCGTCGGAAAATCTTATCGTTGCCACCAAACTCCAAACGAAGTGTGCGTCGAAATACGAAGCAGTTGAAGGAGTCACTGCGCAAGCTAGCAAGCCAAGTGAAGGCGAATATTAGGCATACGCAGGAATAGTCATACAATGGCAGAATTGGGACAAGCAGCAATTTGGCTTTCTGTTTTTTCGTGCCTGTGGGCGATGGCAATGCTGTGGATGGGACTGCGCCGCAAAAATTACAATGCCGTCGTCAGCGGACGCAACGGCGTCGTTGGCACGTTTGCTTTAATAACGCTCGCAACTGGCGCGCTAATCTACGGTTTTGTGACGGACGACTTTTCAATGAAGTATGTCGCCGAGGTCTCCAGCACGGATCAACCGATGATGTATAAAATCACTGCGTTGTGGGGGCGAATGTCAGGATCTCTGCTGTTTTGGCTTTGGCTGGTGACGCTTTTTGGCGCCTTGGTTGTATGGACAAGCCAGCGTGCGGCAGATCATTTGGCGGACTATGCCCTCATCCCAATTTCAATAGTGCAGCTCTTTTTTATCATACTTGTAACGGGTTTAATTGAGGGCGTCTATAATCCACTGGAGCGTTTTCCAAACGACAGAGCTGCCTTAGACGGCGCCGGAATGAATCCGCTGCTTCAAACGCCGAGTATGGTTTTTCATCCGCCGTCACTTTACGTCGGCTTCGTCAGCCTAACCGTACCCTTCTCCTTTGCGATCGGCGCACTAGCCGCAGGCAAGACAGGCGGCGAATGGATAGTCAAATCTCGGCGGTGGATGATGGTATCCTGGCTCGTGTTGACGCTCGGCATTACGCTCGGCGGGAATTGGGCGTATCGCGAACTCGGGTGGGGCGGCTATTGGGCGTGGGATCCGGTCGAAAATGCCTCGTTCATGCCGTGGCTGCTTGGGACCGCCTATCTGCATTCGGTGATGATTCAAGAAAAGCGGAATATGCTCAAACTCTGGAATATCATCTTGATTACTCTGGCGTTTGAGTTTACACTGTTGGGGACATTCATCACCCGCAGCGGAATCGTCTCTTCCGTGCATGCGTTTGCGCAGTCCGACATCGGACACTATTTTCTGATATATATAGGCCTTTCCACACTGGGTGTAATTGCGCTTATTGCATACCGCTGGAACGACCTGAAAAGCCCAAATCGACTCGAATCCCTGCTTTCCCGTGAAAGCGCATTCCTGCTTAATAATTGGATGCTTGTGGGATTGACGCTGATAATACTCTGGGGAACGCTGTGGCCAATTATCACAGAAGGTGTTACGGGTGAGAAAGTTGCCGTGCCCGAGTCATTCTTCAATCAGGTTGTCATTATTCCCGGACTGCTCCTGTTGTTATTGACGGGTATTGGACCTATCACTTCATGGAAAAAGTTGACGCCAAGCAACTTCAGACGGATGTTTGCCAAACCTATAGTCTTCGGTTTAATCGGAGCCGTGCTCGCGTTGGTATATCTTGCTTTGAATGGCCACACTTCAGCAGTCTACTCTGTGCTATGCGTTTTTGCCGGTATATTTGTCCTCGCGGCTATCTCTGACGAATTCTACCGTGGCGCAAAATTGCGCGCCAAACGCCAAGAAACCGGTTTCGTTGATGGACTTTTCCGATTGGTTAAACGTAACAAACGCCGGTACGGCGGATACATTGTCCATATCGGAATCGTAATTGTATACATTGGAATTCTGGGGTCTAAGGGTTATTATTTGTTGGAATCGAAGGGGCTGCAACATGGGGAATCAATGGAGATAGGGAAATTCAATCTCACGGTGGAAAGTGCGTTTCAGGAGGAGCACCCGAATTTCTCGCTCGGAGGCGTAGTATTCGCGGTTGAAAAAGACGGTAAGCCGATGGGAACGATGCGGCCGGCGCGCGGATTTTATCACAAAGCCGGGCAGGGCGAACAAGATACGATCGAATCTTCGATTCGTCATTTCGGATTAAATGACTTGTATATTGCATTAGGCCCCCTCCCTGAAAACGTGCCAGCCCATTTGGAGTCGGGAGGCATCGTTTCTGTCCAAGTTTACCATAATCCGCTTGTCAATGTAGTCTGGCTTGGCGTTGCCGTTATGATGATTGGCGGTTTCGTCGCAATGTGTGAGAAGCACGCAAAAGGCAATGTGTAAAATGAAAATCCGCAGCACCGTTCTCTTGATTTTAATGTCCTTTGGCTGCTTAATTTCAGCAGAGGATGGTCAAGAACAATTGTCCGCAAGCGAATCATCGCTCGATTCAAACCTAGAAGAATTGATGACAAGCGTGTACTGCCACTGCGGCTGCGTGCGAGAAACGATAAGGAATTGCGTCTGCGGCACTGCTCAACAGATTGAAACAGATTTTCGCAGTCACCTGGCCGCTGGGGAAACGGTTCAACAGATTCGGACCGACTATCTTGAAATGTACGGAACGCAGTTCTCGGCTCTGATGCCTGCCAAGGGATTTAATATCGTCGCATATGCGATGCCGGCGGTTATCATCATTTTGCTCGGCGTGATTATCTTTTTGGTGCTTAGATCGAAGCGCAGCACGACATTATCCGATTCGACAGTTCCGACCGAGCAGGGGCCGTCGGAATCAGCCAGTCAATACGCTGAAATTGAGGAAGAATTGGAACGATACAAACAGCAAAGGTAGCGTCGGGCATTATATGCCGGGAGTAATTATGTTTTTTGTGTTTTTATGGATATTATTGCTTGGAATGCCCCTTTTGGTCTATCTAGGTCTGCCGCTTTGGTCTCAACCCCGCATTTCGCCAGACATTCAACCTGCGGAGGCGCGTATGCAAACGCTATTCCTTGAGCGTGAGCGCGGCTATTCAGCGCTTGTAGACCTTGAGGAAGATTATGAAACGGGCAAGTTATCGCAAGCGGATTATCAAACCCTACGAGCGCAACTGCTTCAAGAAACAGCAGCGGTTATGACACGGATTGATACGACTGCCACCGTGTCGGTGGAAGAAGAAATCGAGAGATACAAACAAGAGAAGCATTCACGGGGTTGAAAAAATTCATGCGCGACAACCGTGTAGTTAATAAGGTGCCCAACGTGCGCATGTTGCGGTTTATTCCCCAGGTTCTATTTTTATTATTCGTGGTTTCAATCATTCAGTCTCCTGTGGATGGACAAAACGCCGCCGGCAGAATCGAAGGGCGCGTCATAGATAAGGGGAAGGATCAACCGGTATCTCAACAGATAGTAATTTTGCGGATTCACCAGGAAAGCAAAGATGTCCAGCAACGCGACACTAAAACTGACAACAGCGGGGCTTATGCCTTTGATAATCTTTCAACGGCTTTCGATGTACACTACGTTGTTTCGACCACGTACGACGGAGAGGAATATGTCGAGAAAGACATTGTTCTGTCGGAGTGGGTGCCTAGAGTCAAGGTAAATATTGACATTGGAGGTTTTACCGATGACCCCTCGAAGGTGAAGATTCGGCAGCATACAATTGTTATTACCCCGCCTCCGGCAGATCATGCTCAACACCAAGCCGTTTCGGTGATGGAGATTATTGGGGTCGAAAACACGAGCGATGCAGTGTTCCGATTCGATCTTGACAATCAATCGACGGGTCTGTATTTTAATCTGCCGAAGGGGTACGAAGCACTACGGATCGATTCGGGTTTCAAACAGGATATGACTGCCCAGACGGCTCGGTTGATTGCTAATCAGCCGCTGGAGCCGGGCAATTCAAGAGTTGGGTTTTCTTATGTCGTACACATTGACTCTGGATTAGATCTATCTCGGAAACTGACATTTGATACGGATGAGGTCTACGTTTTTGTTTCGGAAGGAACCCCATTGACATCACAATCGAGAATTTTGGGTGCGGGGCGCAGGGAGCAAGTCCACGAGCAGATTTACACGATTTATGCGACGGATCCGGCAAAGCCCTTAACAACCGGGCAAATTGCAGATTTGCGCTTCAAGGCGATGAACCGGAATCCGTCAAATCCAACGCTGATTGCGCTGATAGCCATCTCAGCCGCCCTTGCAGGTGGTTTTTTGGTAGCGGCAATCTTCAAAATGCGGCGTCCTACACTGAATACTGCTGACGATACTCAGAAGCCGAAAGGATTACCCGATGCAAGTTGGCTGGGCAAGTTAGACGCTGCCGACCTTGAGCGCACGCGCGTTGCCCGACTCGAGATAATTACGCGGTTGGAAGCGTTGTACGAAGCGCGCGAAATCTCTGAGCGGGTGTATAACCGGCTGCGGAAAGAGCAAGTCGACCGGCTTGAGTCCGTCCTGGTGCAAATCAACGGATAAGTACACGCATTTTATTTCATCTTCAGTTATCTCTGGGTTTAAATGATTGACGCTGCACCTCAGGCGTGGATGTTAAATACTCTGGAGGAGAGAGAGGCATGAATACCAGTCGCCGGATACAAGCCGATAAGCTTCAGACCTTTATCGCGCAGCTTTGTGAGACTGTTGGAACCCCTCGCAACATAGCGGAATCGGTGTCAAGAATCCTTGTGAACGCCGACCTCAAAGGCCATACTTCTCACGGTGTGTTCTTAATGAGGCATTACATGCATTCAATAGAGCACGACGGTTTATTTCCTAGCAATGTACCGGAGATTCTTCAGCAAACCCCGAGTACCGCATTTGTGGATGCACGCAAAGGCTGGGGGCACTATTCCGCACAATGGAGTATGAATCTCGCCATGCAGAAAGCGCGTTCTACCGGGATAGGAGCGGTCACCTTCGTAAACATGAACCATATTGGTAGATTGGGCGAATACGTTGAACAAGCTGCGTCGGAAGGGTTTATCGGCATAGTGACCGAGGGGTGGGGTGCGCCGGGCCCCGGGGAAATGACCGAGCATGGAGTGATTGCTAACCGTCTGAGCACAAACCCGGTGGCGCTTGGCGTTCCGAGTGCCGATGGGAAGCCTTTCATATCAGATTTCGCAACAACAGTGTTTGCGAATTCAAAAGTCCATGTCTACAAAATGAAGGGAATGAAACTGCCGCCCGGATGTATTGTAGATAAGAATGGACAGCCAAGCATTGAGCCTGATGATTACATTGAAGGCGGCAGACTTCTGGTTTTTGGCGGTATCAAAGGCTATGCGATTTCTTTAATGACATGTCTTCTCGGGGCGCTTGGGGGTGCCTTCAACCGCCCATCAGGCGGTATCGGCGGGACGCTTTTTCAGGCGATTGATGTGAGCGCCTTTCAGCCTCTTGAGGATTATCAGCAGAATGCCAGCGCTTTTCTTGAAGGTATGCGGTCCACGCCGCCAGCGCCAGGGTTTTCGGAAGTACTTGTGCCTGGAGACCTGGAACGAAGGGTTGAACAAGAACAGTTGCGCGATGGGATTGAATTACCGGAGACTGTCTGGAGCAAGCTTCTGGAATACAGTGAGAAATACAACTTAGAACTAGAACTAGAACGCTAGGCAAATTCGTCGGTTAAAGTTAAATCAATTATAATTTGTACACTGCGCCAGGTTCGGTTTCCTAATCGAACCGGTATTTATCCAGTCCGTAAGTGCGGTTGGCAACCGCGCCTGCGGAAACATGTGCAAATATGAGTGGAAATGACGATATCCTTGATGCCGTGTGAAATCGGAGTTAAAGTGCATTAGGACTCTTGCCGATTCTAGTAGAAAATTTATGAGGTAAATGGAGAACAACAAGTGAACACAACTGCAATAGCGGGTATGCACGGAGGAAATTCCGGTCATCGGAACAACCGGAGGCTTTTTTCTACAGATGCGCCGGTGCTTGAGTGGTCACAATTCCCGGCGGACGGGTTTAGCGAACCTGCATGCGGCGTGATATACAGACGCAAACAGCGAATTGAGAACGGGATGCCTTTAGGCGGGATTGACACAGGACGACTCGATTTGAACACGGATGCAACCTTCGGATACTGCACGATTTTTAACTCCATCTGTCCCGAAGGCGGTCCGCTGGAACTGCCGTTTCTTGGCATGACAGTAGGTGAACAGGTCTGGTTGCTTAGCGATCCGCGGGAAGCGTACGGCGGTTACATGTGGTTTGGCATCCAGACGCCGCGTGAAATCCATTATTGGGGGCATTATCCCGTAGCGGACCTGGAATACGAGATGCCGGGATCGCCTGTCAATGTTGGACTGCGCGCCTGGGCGCCGTTTCTCCCCGGAGACTCTGGGGCCACCAACACTCCCGGAATCGTGTTTGAAGTACATCTCCGCAATGCGACGGACACGGCGCAGGAGGGGCGATTAGCTTTCAGTTTTCCCGGGCCGACCCAGGCTGAAGCCCAGATTGAAGCGCACAGCTCGCGTGAAAAAGCACGGATGCCGTACGGCCATACGTGGATTGCACTTGCGCCGGAACCGGTGAAGGCGGAGCGGCAAACCGTACACGGAGAATTTACCGGGTTGGTTGTTACATCGGAAAAAGTTCCAGAAATCGGCTACGCACTCGGTGTAGTTGGTGAGGCGGAAATCGAAATCGGCGGCGGACTGGCGATTCGGAGCCCGTCTATGAGCAGCGGTAAAGCTTGGGCGAAAATTGGCTCTGAACTTCCCGAACCCGGTGAAACGGACTTTAGCGGTTCGATTTCCGTCGGCTACCAACTGCCGCCGGGAGAGGAAAAAGTCGTTCGGTTTGTGCTTGCATGGTATGCGCCCATGTGGATAGGAGAAGGTCCGCACACATTCACGCACATGTACACTACCCGGTACAAGAGTGCCCTTGATGCGGCTCAATTTCTAAGCCGCGAACACGACTCTCTTTTGCGGCGCGTCCTAGCGTGGCAGGAGGTTATCTATACGGAGGCGAACCTCCCGAATTGGCTCCAAGATTCGCTGATAAATATACTTCACCTATTCGCTATCAACGGCCTGTGGGCAGCGGCGCGCCCTCCGATTGGACCGTGGTGTCACCCGGAGGAAGGGCTGTTTGGGCTGATTGATGGGATCACGGAGAATCCAGCCGTTGAGCCTATCCCCGACACCTTTTACGCCAATGCACCTCTCGTTTTCTTTTTCCCCGATCTCGCCCTTTCAACGCTGCGCGGCTACAAAGCCTACCAGTTTGCGAATGGCGCAGCGCCGTGGATATTTGGCGGCGTTGTGGGCGCTGCTATAGGCGGCTACGAGCCGACGATGGGCGCCGAGTTTGCGATGCCAACACCGGGATATCAGACGACGACCAATGGGCCGTGCTACGTTGATTTAGTTGACCGATACCTGCTCCGCACGGGCGACAAGGGAATCCTTGCAGAGTTCTACCCATCCATTAAGAAAAATACAATCTACACGATGAACCTCAGGCCAGAGGATGGCGCCGACGGTATCATCAGTGTACCGAGTGGGAATTTGGATCCGTACGGACCTAATCAGCCGCCGGGACACCACCTCGAATGGTTTGAAGCGGTATTGTGGTTTGGGATGACATCCCACGTGGGAGGCATCCACCTAGCGAATTTGAGAATGGCGCTACGGCTGGCAGAGCAGGTAGGTGATGACGAGTTTGCCCGGCAATGCAAAGATTGGCTTGAGCAAGGGAGTCAATCGATGGAAGACAAGATGTGGGCAGGGTCATATTACTTGAGCTACAATGAGCCCAAAACCGGCCGAAAATCAGATGATGTATTTGGGTATCAACTTGACGGGCAGTGGATGGCAAGATTCCACGGGTTGCCGGGCGTTTTTCGATCGGACCGAGTCAAGGAAACTCTGGAGACAATCAAAAACACTTGCGCGGCGTTGACCCCCTATGGCGCATTGAATTTTTCTCGTCCAGACGGAAGTCTTTCCCAGGGTTTGGGATATGGCCCAACTGCATATTTCACGCCCGAGCTGTTCATGCTTGCGATGACTTACATGTACGAGGGGGATAAGGATTTTGGCCTGGAACTGGCGCGCCGGTGTATTCATAATCTTACCATCAACACGCTGTCTACCTGGAACTTGCCGAATCTCGTACGCGGCGATAACGGCGACCGGTTGTTTGGTGCGCACTATGTTCAGAACTTGATGCTTTGGGCGTTGCCGGCGGCTATGGAGGGCAAGGACATTTCTGCGTTCTGCGCATTGAACGGGTTGGTTGACCGTATTATTCAGGCGGCCGGAAAGCGTCAATTCGACGTTGAAAACGTCTGATATGATCTGACGAAGTCAGAATTGAGTTTAAGTCTTGAATTGGTGCGGGTTTTGAGTGAATATGCCGCGATTCGGAGATCGCTCCTAACGTGTCAAGTTCTAAATTAATTCCATTTTCTCACTAAACCCTGAAGAGCCAAATTATCTTGTGGCGAGGTATAGAAACCCTAAATCAGAATAAGGAGATTGCAAATGCAAATTCTCATCATCGGGTGCGAATATACAGGCAAGACGACGCTTGCCCAAGGCATCACAAGATGGCATGAGGAAATGATGGGGCCTATCGCATATCCGTATTGGCACGACCACTTCGTGTTGCCAAACGTCGGCCAAGGGCCCGATAGCCAAGCGGAGAATGAGGCTATCATTGAACTCCTCAAAACGGTTCCCTCGCTGGTCGAGAAATTTCAGCGTTTCCAATTCCTTTACCACCTACAGCCGCACCTTCTTCGAGGCGACGATTTCTTTCTGGTTAACTGGTATTATGCCGACGCTGTGTATGGCCCGCTATATTACGGCGACTTTAAATCATCGTGGGAACCAGGTCACCAGTGGCTTGCTCAGTTTGTTGAGCATGAGGTAAAGGCGTTGGTACCGGAAATGCTCTTGACGCTGGTGAAGGCGTCACCAGACGTCATCCGTGAGCGTATGCACCGGAATCCACTCCCGAACTGCCCGATAAAAGAGAGTGATATAGAGATTGTACTGGATCGTTTCGAAGAACATTTCACGAATTCGCTATTCGATGCAAAAATTACGATAGATACAACGAACTTAACCGTAGAACAGACCCTGAAGGACTTCGTGCACAGAGCAGAACCCTTCCTACGATCTGTAGACCGGCAGCGGATTCTTAACCACCAAGTGTTGCAACAAACGAAATCCGTGGATTCCCCATGATTTCAATGCAGCGAGGAATAGGCATTGGGTCGGGTCATCCGATTTTTGAGGAAACGCTTTACATGCCCGCGCCGCTTGCGGGCCAGCGTTGGGAATACGTGGTTCAAAACTGATAAACCTCTAATCAAGAAAGGAACGCGACAATGCTACAAGCACCAGATTCAGCAGTTGTTCTTTTTAACGGCCAAGACGTTGACAATTGGACGCAACGCAATGGTTCGCCAGCGACTTGGGCGATCGCAGACGGTGCGATGACCACCTGTGACGCCGATATTCTAACCGAGGAAAAATTTACAGACTTCATGCTGCACCTGCAGTTTATGACTCCCGATATGCCGGAGGCAACTGGTCAAGCGAAGGGCAACAGCGGGGTATTCCTGCAAGGCCGATACGAAATTCAGGTGTTGGATTCTTACGGCATTGAAGTACCCGGCATGGGCGACTGCGGTGCAGTTTATAACGAACACGCTTCATTAGTGAATGCATGCAAACCGCCGCTTCAGTGGCAAACGTACGATGTAATTTTCCGGGCGCCGCGAGTCGATGATTCGGGCAATCAGGTAGAGGCGGCTCGAGTAACTGTGTTGCAAAACGGGTTGGTAATTCAGAACAACGTCCATATTCCGAGCACCTCGGCAGGTGCGGTGGACGAAGATATTTTAGAGCCCGGTCCGCTATTGCTGCAGTATCATGGTGATGAGGTGCGGTATCGTGATGTTTGGGCCGTACCGCTGCCGCTTAAGGGGTCGGACGTATACTAATCTTTTCGCATTGCGTCGTTTTAGATCGCAATCGTTACGTGTAAAGCACTCCCTACACTGAGATTAGCTTGAAGGCGCTTTCATTTCTCTTTCAACGCTTTACTGTTAGTGCGTCCATTAAACGCTGAGTTCCTTGTGTATACTCTTGCTTGGGTGTTTCACGCGCCTAGTCATGCTGACACGCGGGTGCTAGCATTGACAGCCGTAGGGATGCATAACACCGGGTGTGGTAGGTTCGCGACTTCTGTAGACTTCCGGTCAGCATTAAACGAGCGAACGTAGATTCCTTGTGGTTGCTAGGTTCTCTGCGGAAAGGTTTGTGAAAATACTGTGTATTGGCGCGGGGATCCATATGAAAGAAATGCGGTATACCACTGCGGTTATGGTTTGCGCTTTTGTGCTGGGTGGATGCGGTAACGCATACCGCTCGCAACAAGCGGGCGAACCGATGACAACGGGATATGGCAACCTATACTTTGAACAGGGCAACATTTATATTAAGGAGAATCAATTTCACAAGGCAATCGAACAATACAGACATGCGCTGCGCTTAAATCCGCATTCCGCCGTTATCCACGCCGCCCTCGGCTGGGCATATTACAACGTAGGCAACCTTGATGCAGCAATCGCTGAAGGCGAAAAGGTGATGCGTTTAGAACCGGATAACGACGATGTCAAGAAGTTGATGGATTTGCTCTACCGCCAGCGGATTCACGGACGTTAACTTGTCACAGCCGGACAAAACGCATAGAGTTCGCTTATCCAAAACTATTGCCTACCACCCGCTAATTCGAGGTTCTCTCCACGGCTCGATTTCCCATCATTTTCGGTGTTATCCCGCATACAACTCACTATGAAAAAATGTCTAACTTCCAATATGAATCGCGAAAATTTGTGTGCTAGCCAAGGGTTGTTTCTTATTGACACGTGTTCGGCTAGTTGATAAAATTTTGTTCACAAGAACAGCGGGGAGAACACCGTGTTGCAATCGAAGGAGTCTCTGGACACCCTAAAGGCGATGGAGTTGTTCGCCCATGCGCCGAGCGAAATACTCTCCTCCATCTGGGATAAGATGGAAGAGGTGCGGCTGTCCGCGGGAACGGCTCTTTTTAACGCGGGGGAACCTGGTGATGGCCTTTTCTTAATTTTAGAAGGTAGGCTTGGGATTCATTCGGGCAGCGTACTAATCGGGACGAGAGAGCCCGGGGAATATGTGGGCGAATTAGCGTTGTTAGATGATTCTCCACGCAGCGCCACGGTTGAGGCAATAACTGATGCTGTACTCCTAAAACTCTACCGCGAGGATTTCCATCGTGCCTTGACGACCTCACCGCAGATTGTGAGTGCGTTACTCCGGCTGCTAGTTCAGAAGATTCGGAGCGATACGCAACAGCGCGCCGCCATCCTCCACGAACAAGAACAACTCCAATATAACCTCCAGCGCGCACACGAGATTCAGGCCGCGATGCTGCCCAGCGGCAACCTGACGCTGGATTGGGTTCACCTCACCGGAAGAAGCCAACCGGCTGCGGTAGTTGGCGGCGATTATTATGACTATTTCCCATTGCCCGATGGGTGCGTCAGCGTCGCAATTGGTGACGTTGCCGGGCACGGGTTTCATTCCAGCCTGTTAGTTGCAATTGTCAGCAGCGCCTTGCACTTTCAGGCGGAGCGGGACGCGTCACCCGAGTCGGTTCACGTTGCTTTAAACAAAGTCGTGCGAAACTACCGCCACACCCGCCTTCTGATGACGTTTTCCTACATGATACTCAACCCCGCCGACGGTACCTTTACTTTGACCAACGCCGGTCACCCGTACCCCTATTTGTACCGGCGCGGCGAGCGTAGATGGACAACACTGGAGATTGACTCGCTTCCTTTGGGAACCCTTCTCCGTCAACGCCCGGCGGAGATGACGGTGAAATGGGAGCACGGTGACCGGCTGTTTCTGTATTCTGATGGTGTCATCGAAACCCAAAACCGGCATGAACAGATATTTGGCGGCGATGCATTGGAGAGTTTTCTGTACAAATACGCCGCCCAGGCGCCTAGCGAAATGATTGCCCGCATGTATGAGGAACTTAAGGATTATCGCGGAGGACAAGCGTTTGACGATGATGTTACAGTTGTCGTTGCTGAGTTTTCGCCATAATTCTCTTTTGGGTGGTGGCTACGGGCTGATTCCAAAATTTAGCATGAGCATTTGCCTCTTTACCTGCAGAAGGAATGTAGATTATGTCAGATTTCAAGGATAAAGCGGTAATTGTAACAGGCGGCGCCAAGGGTATTGGACGAGGTATTTGCATGGCTTTTGCCGAGGCAGGCGCCCAAGTGATGTGCGCAGACGTGGACGAAAGTGCCGGCGCCGAACTTTCCGCCGCATGCAAGGCGCTAGCTGGCACCATCCGCTTCCGCCAAACTGACGTATCGCAAGGCTGCGAATGTGAGGCGCTGGTCGAGGCAACGGTGTCGGCATGGGACGGCGTAGACATTCTTTGCAACAACGTTGGTATCCAGCCGGCGAGCAGCTATTTACCAGCCCATGAACTCCCCGAGGCGTTGTGGGACCGAATAATCGATGTGAACCTCAAAAGCTTTTTCTTGATGACGAAGGCGTGTATCCCGGAGATGAAAAAACACGGCGGCGGAGTAATCGTCAACACCGCCAGCGTACAAGGACTACAATCCATGAAGGGAGTACCGGCTTATGCGGCTAGCAAGGGCGGCATCCTGTCTCTGACCCGCCAGTTAGCCCTAGAGTATGCCGAAGACAACATTAGGGTACTGGCGGTCAACCCCGGAACAATCGACACGCCGTTGGTTGCGGAATCGCTGGAAATCATTGAGGGCGGCGAGGCGGAATTGAGAGCGAAACTTGCAACAGCGCACCCGATTGGGCGCATTGGACAACCCGAGGATATCGCCCATGCAGTGCTGTTCCTCGCCAGCGGCAAGGCTTCTTTCATGACGGGGGAGTACGTATGCGTGGACGGCGGTCTGATGGCGAAAGGGGCTTGGACATAACGGCGATGGCCGCACAACCGATTTGCAATAAAACGCGGAAACCCGATTAATTGATGTCTGAGCCATTATCCGCGCAAAATTCAGGAGATGACGATGAAAATCGGCGTTCTTTCCGATAGCCACGACAATGTACCCATGATTGATAATGCTGTGGAGTTATTCAACGATGAAGCGGTTGCGTTAGTGATTCACGCCGGAGATTTTGTTGCCCCATTTGCGGTAGCAGCGTTGCATAACCTGAAATGCCGTGTCGTCGGCGTCTTCGGTAATAACGACGGGGAGCGTATTGGCATTGCCAGACAATTTGAAGCCATCGGTGAGATTCACCCAAATCTCGCCATCATTGAAATTGAAGGGCGCACGATAGCGGCGACCCACTACCCCGAACTTGCCGAACCCATCGCGAAAAGCGGCCGATACGACATCGTCATTTATGGGCATACCCATGAGGTGGATATTCGCAGACAATGTTCACTACTTCTTAACCCCGGCGAGACCGGCGGTTGGACAACCGGCAGGTGTACCGCAGCGATTGTGGAACTTGATTCACTGGAAGCAGAAATTCGTGAGTTGTGAATTCTCAAAAGAAAAGCCATCGATGATTCAATACTAGTAACACATTTGTGATTCTGGATATGAAGGAGTTGATTGATGTCGGTTTTGAAGTTAAACGAAAATGGCGGCTACGGATTTCAATTGAAGAGGCTGAACGGAGTCATACATCCGCGCGGCACCGGTAACGGACTTTTCCTTGAGGTAAACGGCACGCCAATCACTCGCTTTGGAATGTGCGCTATCAACCTTGAACTCTACCTTTCAAGTAGCGATAGGTTGAGATTTTTTATCCCCATCGTTGAATCGTACTATGAAGTTGATGAAGGTGTGCTGTCTGTAGACTTCGACGACATGGACGCGTGGAACATCCATACGGTGTTGACCTACGATTTTCAACCCGATGACTGTATTGATGTGACTTTCGATTTTAAGTTTTCTCGCGGCTACGGGGGTTTTGAAGCCGTCGTCTCTTCCTACTTCGATGAGCAGTACGCCCCCTTACTTAATGTCGGCCAGGAGTGGATACGACCACATTTTCAACCGAATGAACAACTCTTTTTTACGCGCGATGATGAGGCATCCGTGCTCATGCTGGATGGGCGGTGGGATTGGCTTCAAAATTACGGCCGCTGTGCCAACGACGACGGACGGAAGTATTCGCTGCCAGTGATAGTTTATAGGAGTGAAAGCACCAAGTTCGTTCTGATTCAAATGATCGAACTTATGAGATGCCCCGCGATTTCGGTCAACATGTTCCCGATCGGGCAAGCATTCTCGCTAATTGGCGAAAATGTGAGTTCCGGGGAACAAATCTCTGTACGGTCGCGACTATTGTATCGCGAAGCCGCCGATCTTGATGCCGTTACGGAATGGTATGAGGCATGGGATACTGCGCGTTAGTGTGTCGTTTGTCAGGCTGCAAATGGTTAAAGCTTT
The DNA here is from genome assembly GCA_028819845.1 of Candidatus Poribacteria bacterium. Classification (GTDB taxonomy): domain Bacteria; phylum Poribacteria; class WGA-4E; order WGA-4E; family PCPOR2b; genus JAPPKS01. The sequence continues at coordinate 63,935 of JAPPKS010000018.1, forward strand.
TTGGCCGGACAACCGAGCGACTGGTAATCCCGCTGTTTAGTATCAACCGATGCTCACGATTTAGGATTGATGAATTTCTCAATGCAACGGAGTAGCTATGGAATCCGGTGGGATTTTATTTCATGACTTCTAAGCCTGCTCGGAGAGTGCATGGTGGAAAACGACCAAAATCAAAATCCTTTAACTCGTGACGTAATCAGGGCAATTGAAGACAATGATATCGAACGAGTAACGGAGGTACTCAGTCAGGATCCACCCATTACAGACGCGAGCTGGTTGAACGAGCCGATGTTCCTTGTACACGTCTCAGCGGCAGTATATGAGGGGAAAATTCCAGCGGGAACAAACGAATATGCCATGGCCAAAGCACTGTTGAAAGCCGGTGCCGATGTTGACTTCTTTGATGGTTATCCTCTCGCCGCCGCCGTCAGCTACAATGCGCCGCACGTTGTGCGCGCACTGCTTGAGAGCGGTGCATCGGTCAACGGCACGGACAACGACGGTGTACCGATGGCATATACGCTATTCTTCGGATCTACAACGGTTTCGGAGTTACTCGTGGAATGGGGTGCAAATATTGACTTACGATTTGCCGCCGGTATCGGCGATTTGGACAGGGTCAAGAGTTACTTCAAAGCGGATGGCAGCCTGAAACCGGGAGCAGGCGCACTTGCTGATCCATACGGACATGAGTGGAAACGGAGCAATGGCACTGTCTATAGGTGTGAGCGGTCACCCGAAAATATCCTGAGTCAAGCACTCTTGTACGCATGTTTAAATAATAGGCTGCAGGTTGCGGAACACCTTATTCAACACGGCGTGGACGTGAACGCAATGGTACCAGACTTAGGAGAAGGTGAGTGGACTATCCTGCATCGGCTGGCAACCAATGGCAATTTCGGAGCAACCGCAAATCCTAGCGATGTCGAACAACAACGGTTGGGGGCAGTAAATTTCCTACTTGAGCACGGTGCCGATGTTTCCATTCGAGACCCCAAATTTAAGGCAACGCCGCTGCAGTGGGCGAAGCACTTCGGTTGTGAACGCATCGCTGAAATTCTGGACAAGCACGGCGGCGCATCAGAGCTTGTTTGAACAATTGGCGGGAAACCAACGCATCGAATTGCCGAATTCTTGTCCTGTAAAACGAATCTAGCGCAGAATAAGATGCACGACGCTAGTTAGTCCGAATGCCATGTCTCACAACCCAATAAATTGGAGGATAGAACCATGGCGATGACCGATGAAGAACGTTTTCGGTTTGACCTTGCCGGGTTTTTGATACGCCCGGCAATTCTGGCTTCGGATGAAATTGACGCAATCATTGACCAAATTGACCGTATCATACATGACCCTGAATCACTGCCTCCCGCACATCGAGCCGTACCGGGAGGCCCCTCCAGCCTGCTGATTGACCATCCGAAAGTCATCGACGTAATTCACGAAGTCATCGGACCTGATGTGCGGATTGAAAGCAGCTTCTGTATCTGGCGCAATAAAGGCGAGTCGCCCGGACCGCTTCACGGCGGAGGGCCGATACAAGCCGATCCTATTTTTGGGTATCGTGTCAAGGATGGGCGCATTCACGCCGGGATGGTGCGGGTGGTTTTCGAACTGACGGAAATCGGCAAAGAAGATGGAGCGACGCATTTCATCGTTGGCAGCCATAAGGCAAACTTCCCGATGCATCCGGATCATATGTCGTTGGAGCCGGGCCAGCGCAGCGAGTTTTTGAGGAGTTTCGAGTGTCCGGCGGGCAGCGCGGTTATTTTCACGGAGAGCCTTTGCCACGCCGGTCCCCCTTGGCAGCGTGATACGCCGCGTATCGCTGTGTTCAACGCTTATTCCCACCTTGCCACAAATTGGCACCGCCTCACCGTCCCGCGAGAGGTGTTGGCGGGACTGCCGCGGGAGAAACAGGCTTACTTTCGTGAACCGTGGATCGCCGACTTCCGAACGTCCCCATTTACGCAAAACACGATGGATCGATTTGTCAACAATGATGAAGGTCCGGTCAATACCGATAACAGTCCCTGAAAGAAAATCCAGCAAAACAGAATGTCGAGCCTCAAATAAATCAATATGCAAATTGAAAGGGCGTTTGAAACTAGGCAGTGGTAAAAATCCAAATTATTGGAGCGAGATTGAATGCTGGCAGATTCAGAGAAATGGCAACTTGATGAACACGGCTATGTCCTTCTGAAGAATGTCATCACGAAGGACGAGGTCGATCAATTACGAAGTCTGTCAATTTCTCTTGCTTCGGAGGAGCGAGAAGCTGGGTGCGGCTTTATGTATTTTGAAGACTGCGCCCAGCGGGTCTGGAACTTGGTCAACAAAGGAGAATTGTTTGAAAATGCGATTCAGCATCCGCGCATTCTCGCGCCAATCGAGTATCTGCTCGGTGAAGACTGTACACTTAGTTCTTTTTCGGTCAACGTTATCGGTCCCGGTGCTCCGGATGGCGGCCTCCATATCGACTACCCATTGAGTGCTATGCCTACACCTCGTCCGAGTTTCCCCATCGTTGCCAACAGCGTCTGGTTTCTCGACGATTTTACGCTTGAGAACGGCGCGACCAGTTGCGTCCCCGGCAGCCACCGCCGGCTTGAAGCGATGCCGGAGCCCGGCGTCGAGTATGACGATGAAGTACAAATACCCGGCCCGAAAGGTTCGGTATTGATTGTCAATGGTTCTGCTTGGCACGGATCCTCCGCGAATTGCACGGATCGGGATCGGGTTGCACTGCTCGGTTTTTTCTGTCGAGCGTTCATGAAACCGCAGCAGGACCACGCAAAACTTGCATCCGATACAGTGCTGAATCGCGCCGCACCGAGATTAAAACGGCTGCTTGGCTTCGATTCCATGCCTAGCACCAGAAATTGACGCCTGCTTTGATATTTTGCATGGTCCAAATAAAATGGTGTATGCGACAAAAACGTGACTGACATCGGCGACAATGTCTCAGGCGGCCTCGAAAATTTATTTTTGCCGAGTTGTCGGATTTGGCAGGAGTGCAATCTACCCGACCCCTTTTAGTTGCCCCTTGGCAAGGGGGACGATTTTCCGATGAATGCAGCAACGTAGGTAAAACATCCTCTTGAACATTACCATCTATAGAACATTGCATGATAGATGAAATTCTCCAAGAACATATTGGTGTGATACAGCGGCTGAGTAGCGAGCATTCCGATCCCATTCAGCAATTGGGCGAAAAGGCGGTTGAAACGTTGAAGACCGGCCGCACCATCTTCTTTTGCGGCAATGGCGGCAGCGCCGCCGAATGCCAGCATCTGGCAGCCGAGATTGTCGGCCGCTTCGTTAAAGAACGAAACGGTTATCCTGCAATCGCTTTAACTGCGGATACCTCCGCGTTAACCGCGATTTCAAACGACTACGGTTATGAACGGGTGTTCGAACGTCAGGTTGAAGCCTTGGGGCGTCCGGACGATCTCCTAATTGGGATATCGACTTCGGGCAGCAGTGCGAATGTCCTTCATGCAATGCGAAAAGCTAGGGAAATAGGCTTATTCACGGTTGGGTTGACGGGAAAAGACGGGGGTATTTTGAAAGACATAGTGGATTTATGTATTTCTGTACCTTCCGATATTACCGCGCACATTCAGGAAGCGCACCTCATCATCGGTCACATCATGTGCAGTTTCATTGATGCTAATCTTTCAGTGGATGAAACTGGGTGATTATCTTATATTCCGAACAATGGGTTCTGTTGATATTTGCTTCTGGGGGGCAATTTTTCCAGAGTTAGCGTTTCAGCTTCGAGATATGAATTTGAACCAACATTTGTAATCGTTCAACCTACAAGGTTTGAATTTTCCAACTAGCTTGGTCAATGGGCGAGGAAACCTCTCCCCTACGAATACAAATGGCTTTACAAATGGCAGCACGCCCAAGGTTCACTAAGAATGGGTACGATAGGACGTATTTGAAATGAAGGGTGTCATTTTGGCGGGCGGTAAAGGTGTTCGTCTTTATCCTTTAACAAAGGTAACAAACAAGCATCTCCTTCCCGTGGGGAGAGAGCCGATGATTCTTAATCCGATTAAGCAGCTTGTTTCGGCAGGTATCACAGAAATCTTGGTAGTGACCAGTACCGAGCACATGGGAGACGTTGTCAATCTGCTCGGAAGCGGCAACGAATTCGGCGTCGACTTCAGCTACAAGGTGCAAGAGAAATCTGGAGGGATTGCCCACGCCCTGCTGCTCGCGGAGAATTTTGCCAAGGGTGAGAGAATTGTGGTTGTGCTTGGCGACAACATTGCGGTTAAATCGATAAAACCTTATGTAAATAATTTCAGCCGGCAGGAACGGGGGGCGAGAGTCTTATTGAAAGAGGTTGGCGAGCCGACGCGGTACGGGATTGCCGCGCTGGATGAAGAAAATATAGTTGAAATCATAGAAAAACCCGGTAAACCCAAAACCAATTTCGCCGTCATCGGATATTATATGTACGACCAGCAGGTATTTGACTTTATTGAAAAACAGCGTCCCTCGGAAAGAGGTGAACTCGAAATCACCGATGTGAACAATGAATATATAAAGCGGTCTGAACTCAAGCACGATATTCTTGAAGGCGATTGGACTGACGCCGGCACTTTTGAATCCTTATTTATCGCAAACCAGATGCTCAATCAATGCCAAAACAAAATTCAAGAGTGAAAAGCGGAGACGATGTACGGAAGTATGTTTAAGCGAACGAAAACCGTGATGGTTGAATGGGTGTGAACCGGCGAGATGACCAACTCTATTGACATACAAGATTGAGGATATCGAATGAGGGCGATGCTATTAGCCGCGGGTCAGGGTACTCGGCTTAGACCCTACACGGACAAAATACCTAAACCGATGGTGCAAATTGGTGGAAAACCAATCTTGGAGCATAACGTCGAAAGCCTAACGGCATACGGAATCAAGGATATCGCAATCAATCTCCACTACTGCCCGGGTGTCATTATGGACTATTTTGGAGACGGCGCGAAGTGGGGTGTAAAAATCCGTTACTCTTATGAAGAATCGCTTCTGGGCACGGCGGGCGCATTGAAGGTAATCCCTGATTTTTTTGACGAAACATTCATCCTCTGGTACGGCGACAATCTCTGCCATCTCAACTTGGCCCAACTTGTTGACTTTCACAACAAAAAAGGGGGTATTGCTACAATAGCGCTGCATTGGCGCGAGGAGGTTTCTCAAGTCGGAATTGTTGACTTTAATGAGGATTGCCGAATCCTGCGGTTTTTGGAAAAACCGTCACCTGACCAGGCCTTTAGCCATTGGGTTAACGCCGGCGTGTACGTGTTAGAGCCCGACATCCTAAAACACATCCCGGAAAACCAAAACTGTGATTTTGGGCGGCATCTCTTTCCCGAGCTACTAAAATCAGGCCAGAATCTATACGGTTACCGGATGGACGAAAATGAAAAATTTTGGTGGATTGATAGAACAGAGGATCTTCGAGCAGTCCTACGAGACTGGGAAGGCAGAGAGATTTAACCAAATTAACCGTAAGCGCACGGCATACAGCGATTCAGCGTCAACGGTATCCGCCGAATTCAAGCATGGCAGATTTGGTGTTCGTGAGAAATCTAACTTAGAAGCGTTCTGACGGTTGTGAGAATATATTGTACATCCTTCATGAGCGATATTGGCGATTTGACGTATTCGAGGTCGAGAACAAGTTTTTTGGGCATTATCTGTTGAACATATACTTCATCAATTTTTTCCACATCTCGGATGTATGAAGCTTCATCCCGCCACTCAATCTGGGCAGGACCGGTAATACCTGGTTTTGCCGTAAGGACATGCACTTGCTCTGGAGAATAGTGTTTAACATAGTTTGGCACTTCTGGGCGAGGCCCGACAAAACTCATTTCCCCTCTCCAGACATTTATCATTTGAGGCAGCTCGTCTAGCTTTGTTTTACGCAAGAGTTGTCCGAGCGCGGTGATTCGGGTGTCCTCGTGATAGGTGATGCCCGGGCCGATGCTTGCGGCGCTCGCCACCATTGTGCGAAACTTGTACATTAGGAAAGGGATGCCATTTAATCCGATGCGCTGGTGTTTAAAGAACACTGGACCCTTTGAATCGAGCTTGATAGCAAACGCAATCATCAGAAAAAGGGGAAGCGCGGCGAGAAGGCCCAATACCGAAAACATAACGTCAAAAAATCGCTTCGCGGTCAATGCGCGCCATGAATTTGCGCAATTCTTGTTCATCGTGATATAAATTTCAGCGGAAATAATCAAACCATCAGTCGATCCATCGGCTCGGGTTCATGCCGGGCGCTTCGGACGCCATATTTGGGGGTTTATTGCCTCCATGAAAGTCCCAATGACGGGTATTCCGGTCGGCGTAAAGCGGGCGTACCGAATCGGGCAGTTTGGTTAAACCGGCTTCGTCCCAAGGCGGTACATCCTTAATTGGGCTTGCCCAAGCAGGCCGATAGGCAATCGCCAACATCTCCCGCGGACGGTCGCCAGTGTTGGGGTAATTGCCGTGGAAAACTCGGTGGTTAATCATTACCGCGGACCCCGCTTTAGCTGGCACCATGACCTCTTCGGGATGGGATTCATAGCGTTTGTAGGGGTTCGCGTCGGCGTGCATACATAGATGAGAGCGGGGTACAACACGGAACGGGGAAATTTCAGGCGTAAGATTGTCGAGGTAATACAACACCCGTACCATGACGGGGACACTCCCCTCATATCCAAAAATCTGCGATCCATAGGGTTGTCCGTCTGTGTGCAGGCTGATGCCCGGATGCCCGGGTTCCGAACGGGCGTAACCATAGCTCATGAGAACTACTTCATCACCGAGTAGCCTCCGCAAAAAGGATAAGGTTGCCGGATGTGCAGCGAGTTCGGTTATCGCTCCGCCGAGAAACTGAATGTTTGAGCGCCCCCGCTGGTGCACGCTGTAATCCACGGCGCTGGTTTCCAACTTTGCCGTTTCTGCCTTGAGCCGAGCAATTTGGTTGGGAGACAACAGGTTTGGTAACAGTAGATATCCTTCGACTTCTATCTGTCGAATCTGTTCGCCCAAGGTCAAAGCTGACCAGTCGCGGTCATCAACGCGTGTTCCATCCATCACAATCACCTCAGCGAAGGATTAAGTTCGACGACGTAAACATGAGTCCCCGCATCGTTTACACCTGTTCCATTGCCTTCCTACCAGCGGGTGTGAGTAAGACAGCCCGCCCCAGCACTTTGCTCGCGCGTAAGTCATCCAACGCATCATTGATTTTTTCCAATGGATACAAATCGGTGACGATGGATTTTATTTTTCCTTCCGCAACCAACCGAACAGCATTGGCCAAATCCTGAAGCCGGCCGCACCGCGAACCGATAAGCATCAACTCGTTCTGGGCAAGTTGTCTACCACTGAGTTCGTATAGTTCCGGCGTGTAACCTACGACGAGCAATCGCCCGCCGTGGCGCAACGTGTTGACCCCATACGTCAGTGTCTCTTTGTTGCCGACGACATCAATCACGCAGTCCGCACCGAGCCCATCGGTGAGTTCGCGGACTTCTGTTTCGACATCCGTTTCGCTGGCATTGAGCGCGACATCAGCTCCCATTTTGAGGCCGCGCGCCACCTTTACCGTCAATCGGTCAACGGCGATGACATATGCGCCAGCCGCCTTTGCCAGTTGGGTAACGACAGACCCCACGCCGCCGACTCCGATAACGACCACAGTTTCTCCTAAGCTTACCTCCGCTCTATCCACCGCGTGAAATGCCGTGATTCCGGCGTCGCAGCACACCGCAGCATCCGGCCAAGGCACTCCGTCCGGAACTGAAACAAGCTGCCGAGCGGGGACAAGGACGTATTCTGCGTGGCCGCCGTGTTTTATCCTTGCACCCATGACACCGGACATGTCGATACACAACTGCTCCCGGTTTGTGCGGCAGAGCAAGCACTTGCCGCACGTAAAGAAATTGTGGGCGACGACCCGGTCACCGGGTTTGAAATCGGTTACTTGGTTGCCAAATTCAGAGACGACGCCAGCGATTTCATGGCCGGTGATGAACGGCAAATCGGGTGCGTAACCGAATCCATCAATCATCTTTAAATCGGTAGCATCCGTGCCGCAAGCCATAACTTGCACCAAAACCTCGTCCGGACCGGGTGACGGCGTTGACACCTCCTCAATGCGCAAGGGTTTGCTTAATTCTTTCAGAACGGCGGCTAGCATGATAAAATCCCCCTAGTCTTCATCTTGAATTCATGACGGGTTAGCGGGTTAGTTTCTCTGAAATTCTAGCGTGATTGCTGAATCGGTTGTCTCGCAGCCGCGGAAATGATGCCGTCTAGTAGAATCTTGCCCTGGGAAAGGACTTGTGTAGGTTCCATTTCATATCCCCAAGCGAACGCTTCATACTCGACCGAAATGTAACCTGTGTAGTTACACGCCACCATCGCCGATACCAATGCCTCGAAATCTATTTCGCCCATTCCGAGCGGCGGGAATGCGTAGTCTTCGACATATCCTTTGGCATCCTTGGCGTGCACGTGCGCTACGCGTCGGCTCAACGCCTTGAAGGCTTCGGGTACATCGTCTCCTCTTATATAGTAGTGGCTGGGATCGAACAGCACGCCCAACGACTCTAAACCCTCGTATTCAAGCAGGCGTTGCATACGACTCAAATTGTGCACAAGGATACCGGGAAGCCCGCCCGCTTCAACTGCCAGCGAAATTCCCAGGCGGTCTGCGTCCGAAACTAATTCCCGCAAGGCATATACTATCCATTCCCAGTATAGGCTTTCCCATCCGTAGAATTCTTTCATTCCGGAGCCGGCAACCACACATTGGACTTCAAGGTCAGACGCGAGTTGCAGCGCGCCCTTAACGAACTCTAAATTCGCCTGTCTAGTCTCGGGCACAGAATGAATCAGGTTATTGTGGGCGTTCAACGCAACGATTGTGATTCCGGCTTGTTCCGCAGCTTTTCGCACCCGCCTTCTTGTACTCGCGTTGTCATCCGGACTCATGTGGGGCGGCGGCATAGGCAAAAACGGCGGCGCAATTTCAAGACTTATGTCGATACCTTGATAGCCGTGTTCTGCGAGTACGTTAATCGCCTCTTCTGTGCTGTATTTGCACAAAAGCCCCGAATTACAACTTAGTCCCTTCATGTGAATTTTTCTCCTCCGATTACACCGGTGTCTCCTATAGATGCCGGAACGATTTACGATCTCTAATTTTATGCGGATCTGCGGTTTATGTCAACACAATTTAATAGCCTCGACTCCAATCTCGCAATTGTGATATAATCGTCCCAAATTGTACCTGATTACCATGCCAAAATTTACTCATCATGAGGAGAAAATATGTCCTTAATTGCACCAGACGGCGGTGCTCTAGTAGACTTAATCGTACCCGACAATCAACGGGTAAAAAAACGTGCCGAAGCAACAGACCTTCCAAAAATTCCGGTTACCGATTACGATGTCCAGTGGATACATGTCCTCAGCGAAGGATGGGCGAGCCCGCTTCGCGGGTTTATGCGGGAAGATGAATTTTTGCAGACGCTTCATTTTAACTGCCTACGCCAGCACGACGGGACGCGTGTGAATATGTCCATTCCGATTACGCTAGACGTTTCTACCGACAATTTTAACCGTTTGAAAAATCAGAAAGCAGTGGCGCTGGTTAACACCGAAGGAAATGCCGTTGCAATCTTACGTGACCCGGAGTTTTACCCGCACCCAAAAGAGGAGCGGGCAGCACGGACATTCGGTTTAACCCACCCTGCACACCCGAGTATCGAGAGAATCAATGCGATGGGGAATTACCTTGTCGGCGGGGAACTCGAAGTTTTTGATCGAATCACCTACAACGATGGTCTGGATCAATATCGCTTGAGTCCTGCGGAAATTCGCGCCGAATTCAAACGGCGCGGTGCGGATGTTGTCTATGCGTTTCAACTCCGCAACCCCATTCACAACGGTCATGCGCTGTTGATGAACGAGACCCGGGACGAGCTAAAAAAACAGGGATATCAAAACCCGATGCTCCTGCTCCATCCACTCGGCGGTTGGACAAAAGCCGACGATGTGCCGTTGCAGGTGCGGATGCGCCAACACGACGCAGTTCTGGAAGACGGTGTTCTGGATGCGGACACGACAGTCGTCTCGATTTTTCCTAGTCCGATGCTTTACGCCGGTCCAACCGAGGTGCAGTGGCATGCGAAGGCGCGGATGAACGCCGGCGCGGATTACTTCATCGTCGGGCGGGACCCGGCAGGCATGCCGCATCCTGAGCGGCTCGACTCCGGCGGCAAGTCCGCCCCGTTATATGATCCCTGGCACGGAGTGAAGGCGTTGCAGGCGGCAGTTGGACTAGAACGCCTGAAAATCGTCCCGTTCCGCGTCGCGGCTTATGACAAAGCCGCGGGCAAAATGGGCTTTTTTGAACCCAACCGCGCCGCGGATTTTCTTTTCGTTTCAGGTTCACAGATGCGTGAATACGCGCGGAACGGCGAATCCCCGCCCGACGGATTCATGAGCGAGAAGGCGTGGCAGGTCATCGTTGAATATTACGCTTCCTTAGATTGAAACCGCAGAATCAGCGGCCAGTGTCCAGTGGCCAGTAAGTTTAAAAGGTTTGTTTGAACTAATCGCGGACATGTCTGTATATCTTGCGAAGAAGGAGTCAAAAATGTCTAATAACGGTATCCAGCTAAAGAGCAGCTACACAGGGGCTTCAAACTGGTTCCGCGGCAACCTGCATACCCATACAACCCGCAGCGACGGCTCTCGTCCGCCCGAAGCGGTAATTGCCGACTACGATAGCCGAGGTTACGATTTCTTGGCTATCTCGGATCACGACGTGTTGGTTAAACTCGATGGCTATCAGAAAGAGACCTCCATGACGCTCATCCCGGCGGTTGAAGTGACGGCGCGAGGTCCCCATGTTTTGCAGGTCAACGCGGAAGCCTGGATTGAGCCGCACCCGAATCGACAGTGGGTTATCGACGAAATTAACAAACAGGGTGGCGTGAGTGTGCTGAACCACCCGAACTTTGAAGCGCACTTTAATCATTTTCCGCAGGAACAGATGGAATTTCTAGAAGGCTACCACGGCATCGAAATCTACAACGGCGTTATTGAACGCCTGCCCGGCGTCGCGTTAGCGACAGATCGGTGGGATCGTTTGCTGACAACGGGACTGGAAATCTGGGGGTTTGCGCACGACGATTCGCACCTCCCGATCGACGTTGAACTGGCTTGGAACATGGTACAGACAGAAAATTGCACGGTTGAAGACATTACATCGGCGCTCAAAGCCGGCAGTTTCTACGGCTCTACTGGTGTCACAGTCACCCGCGTCGGTGCGGAAGGTACAACGGTGCATGTAGAAACTGAAGATGCGCAGCGAATCCGTTTCATCAGTAACGCCGGCGTCATCCGTTCCACTGTCAATGCCCCTGAAGCTACATTCACACTACCGGAAAGCCCGGACGATGCCGCGCAGTTGGGATATATCCGCGCGGAATGCTACGGCGCCGGCGGACGCATGGCGTGGACACAGCCGTTTTTCATCGGAACCTTTTGAGTATACCTAGTTCAGTCTCGCTGTTACGAGAGCAAGTTTAAGGCAGGTCCATGTTTAGAGCAAAAGTAACCGAATTTTTTCCGAAAAAATTCGGTTACTCCTAACCGTTTTTCACTTTCTTTTGAAATAAAGCTGAATTTTTTTTACCTTTAATTACTGGTTACTGTCTTTTCTGTGTTTCTCGAAAGGGGTTTCACATGCTGGACAATAGCACGTAATACTAAGGAGGGACTAGAGGATGAATCAAGATAAGAGAATGGAAAATCACGAGTTCAAAATGTATTGGCTTTCTCATTCTAGTCCTGACGCGGTATTTGAGTGGTTATCAAATCAAGACCATAAGGATTCTTATCATCAAGAAGAGATTGAAAAATCTCTGATTGCGCGCAATGAACCGTTAATCAACCTGGGGTTGGCATTGTGGGGATATGAAGCTAAGACAGGAGCACACCTTTTTAAGAATGGCGACAGGACGATAAAGAAGGCTGTCATGTCTGGGCGGTCAATACAACATCAGTTTCGCGGTGGCCTTGTCTTCCAAGTTAAGGAGTGGGAAGGCGTATTAAATAGGCTTCTAGACTCATTTGATGAAAATTTGGATATACTAGAATCCTATTTATCAAATGAGTTTATTGGGGATAAGTTACTAGTGGCCTTATACGAAAGGCAAACACCATTCGATGAATTAACGGATGAGCAGTGGCTCAAAGCGATAGGCCGCACTATTTCTAATCCACGTCTAAATACACCATATCACGGACTGATGGATTTCTTTGCTGACATGTCATATCACCATGTTTTCGCCGCCGCATGGAAACTATTCGAAACGCTGCCGGTCAATGAGACATCAGCATTTGTTCTTGAAATACTCGGAGAAAAATTACTTCCCGAAAAACCCCACGACATGGATGTGTTGGCAACAATAAGAAGATGGGATGTGGAGGGTAGCAGCCAAGACAGCTCTATAGAGGTAGGTTATTTGGGCGAGTTCGGAATGTGTCGCTATAACCTTGCTAGACTAATCGGGACATACACATCCGAGTTCAAGTCGTTAAAAAACAGCGATGACATTGCTTTGAGACGATCGTATTATCAAAGGTTCAGACCAAGAAACCAAGAGGAAATTAGGGAACTTTTTGAAAAAGAGAAAGAAAAACAGATATTCCTTAATGCGGCAATGGAAAATCTTAACCTCTTCATGAGTGAGGATTTCAGAAGCCAGTTGCGTGAATGCTGTTTGGAGGGATGCAAATCGTCGTCAGGTTATGGCAATTTAGGCATTCTCCAAAGTTTTTTGGACAAATGTGATCGGCTAAAACAGTTACATCCAGAGTGGTTTCCAGATTACAATGGGAAACTCCCTTTGGCTGAAGTTAAAGACCCTGTTCTTAGAACAGATAAACGCCTAGAGTTTCTTCAGAAAAAAGTAGATACAATTTCCAAACGACTTGTCGAATCTGAAGACGGCGATCAGCAGACTCTAATTGGCGAAGTGAAATCCATGCTGAGCGAGTCCAATCAACTTTTTTCAAGCCAAATATCACAATTGATGGTAATTCGTTGGGGCTGGTTAATATTAGGACTACTAATAGGTTTCATTTTAGCAAAATGGCTGTTGTGATGTCAAAATAAGCCATTTTGGCAAATAGCGCAATCGTGTTGCAAGAAGAATTGAGAACGGGTTAAATTGGAGGGTTGGTATGAATCTCGGTTGCCTTCTCAAAATTCTAGGTAGTTTGATCGCCGCGGGATTCTTCCTTGTCGTGGGATACGGCTCGTTATGGCTGTTGTGGGAAGTTAGCCATTCTTCCGCCGGACACTGGATGTTCAACATTTTGGGTTTCATACTCGGCATGATTGGGCTGGTCGTCTGCTTGATTCTCATCGGTGTCGTAGTTAGGTTTGTATGGGGGCGTAAGTGATAGGAATTAAGATGGAGCCCTGGCGTATTTATTTTTCTTCAATGTGTTCTTAGCCCAATTTCAACTCTACGAGGGAGTTCTTACATGAATACAAAAAAGAAGTTCGCCTACATAGCTTTAGGCGGTATTTTAGTGGTTGTTGGGATGTTGGCTACTTCGTTGACAACGCGAATGAATCGTTATGGATTAATTGAGTGTACCGCGTTGAGGGTTGTTGATAAGACAGGGAATAGGCAGATTCTTTTATCAGCATCTGACCAAGGTGGTCAGCTCAGGATTTATAATAAGGACAACGTTTCAAGTGCTGCCTTATCAGCAAACAAAAAAGGAGGACTCTTCTACATCAATGGTGAGTACGGCAAATTGAAAATAGTCCTATCTGTTGTCGAAGGCAAAAATGGAGGCATTCTCAGTGTCTTTGGTAAGGACGGCAAATCGAAGATTACTTTATCAACCAACGACAACGGAGGCATTATTGGAGTCTTTGGTAAGGGCGATGACGCGAAGACCGTCATTTCTATTGGTGAACACGGCGGACGCGTATATGCGCGGGGGAATGACGGGAAATCAATGGCACAGCTTGGTGTCTATGAAAATGGTGGACATGTTATCAATACGGACAAACATGGTGATACCATACGCTCACCTTGATAGAGGAGGTTTCGGGGTGCGAAATCTAGGATGTGCTACACAATCCGATTAGTGACCAACGGCTGGGCGGTTAATAACCGCAGCGGGGAAATTCAGCAGATTCAGTTGTCAGAGGAGGTGATTGGGGTCGAAAGAGGGGATCGGGTTAAAATCACAATTTTCCCGACCTCAATACTTGACGCAGTAGTTAACCAACGGCTTTAACGTGGGTGGAATCAGGATACAGATTCGCCAGCCGAGTCGCTAACTGGGCCGACAGGTTCTGATCGAATAGCAGTTTCATGTGTGTAAACAACCATCTGCGATTTTTCTCGGTCCGCGGCATACGCAAGACAAGCTCGGATGTCTGCTTCAGCCAGTTCGGGAAACTCGCAAAGAATTTACGCGTTTGTCATCCCCGAAGCAAGATATTCAAGAACATCGTACACGGTGATGCGCATTCCGCGAATGCACGGTTCCCCGCTGCGTTTGCCCGGTTCGATGGTAATGATGTCTCTGTAATTCATCTCCTCAACCTTTTTGAAGGGTTTTTCGTAGTGCAGGATATTGGCGAAAGTCCGTGGTTTTTGCTCGGCGTATTAGCGATGACGCCCGGGTGATTTGGCGGTCTTGCAGCAGGCTCTGGGGGAGATTGTTCCTCGCTAGTGTGCAGGTGCGAGGAGCGTCCACACTCTAGGGGATTTGCTCTTGAAGTAAAACGCTTTGGCACGGAGTTTGCCAGAAAAAGGGGATCTCCATATAATCAAGAGTTCATTACACAAGACGCGGCGGCCATCCAACGTAAATTATTCAAAGGGTAGCGAAGAGATAGAAAATGAACTCGTATTTACGGGCGTGAAGTATAGTGCCAAATTTAGCGGACGGGCACGGCGAAAATTTCATGAGCGCAAAAAAAACGAAAATTTCGTTGATGTGTTCGTATGGGAAGTGCCTATCTAACTTTCTTGTTTTCCATGCAATTCGATTAGGTGCTTGGTAAAATCCTGACTCAGTGAATCAACTTTGTTAGCGAGCGCGGCGTGTTCCATTTTCATCTCCGATCGAAGGTCTTTTATATTATTGTTTATCTCGGATCGAAATCCTTTTATATTTTCCCTCAAATCATCAATACGTTTGTTGACGATTATTGCAATAAACAACAGCAGACCCGGCGATAAGAAAATCCCAATTGTTTGTAGCGTTGATTGGTCCATTTTGGTATTGCCTCCCAATGGAATTATAACTTTTACTTGAGTAACGTGTCAAATAATCTTGCCCGAAGTGTACATTCGCCGGGTATAAATTTGGGCACGGAAATGCAAGGCGACGGTCATAAAGAAGTGGTTTGCGTACACTGCTCCGTAAAAAAAGGGAATTATATCGGATAGTGCCGATATTGACAAGTCCGATGTATTTTGGTAGGATAGTACCATCATTTAAGGAGTAATGAAAGATGGCAAAGAATGCACCGGGCAAACACTATCGGAATGGTATTACCCTAGTAGAACTACTGAAGCGTTTCCCCGATAACCCAACGGCAGAGAAGTGGTTTATTCGGCATAGGTGGGAACACGGGATTCGGTGTGCATACTGCGATAGCGAGAACGTCAACACCCATGCCAAGCACGCTACAATGCCTTATCGGTGTCGCAGTTGCGGCAAGCGGTTCTCGGTCAAGACCAATTCGGTCATGCACGCTTCCAACCTCGGTTATCAGAAGTGGGTCGTAGCGATATACCTAATTCTGACGAGTTTGAAAGGTGTGTCAAGCATGAAGTTGCACCGAGACCTAGGTGTCACTCAGCGTACCGCATGGCACATGCTTCATCGCATTCGCAAAGCGTACGATTGCGCTAACGATGTCTTCGCAGGCAAAGTGGAAGTAGACGAAACCTTTGTCGGCGGACGCGAGACGAATAAACACTCCAAAAAGAAACTTCGCTTGGGGCGAGGAACGGTTGGTAAAACTGTGGTCGCAGGTCTAAGGCAGCGAGGTACAAATCAGGTCACGGCACGAGTTGTGGACGGGGTAGACCGACAGTCGCTTCATGGTTTTATTGTTAAACATACAACACCAGACACGACGGTCTACACCGACCAAGCTAGCGCCTATGACAATCTGCCGCGCAAACACGAAATTGTTGCACACTCCATTGGAGAGTATGTGCGCGAGCAATGCCACACTAACGGAATCGAATCGTTCTGGGCAATGCTCAAACGCGGATACAAGGGTGTTTACCACAAGATGAGTGTTAAACACCTAAACCGGTACATCAGCGAGTTTCTTGGTCGGCACAATCGGCGACGGCTTGATACCCATAGCCAAATGGCAGATTGGGTGCGATGTGCCGCAAACAAACGACTCACATATCAGGAATTGGTGGCGTAATGACTGAGGTATTTACGAAAGAATGGTGCGAAAGGTTTAGCCGTCTCTTTGATTTCGACGACGTTGCCAATTGTGACTCAAAGTTCGATGAAGAGCTTTCAAACGACGAGCAGCGTCCTCCATCTCTTGAGGCGAAAGATAAAACTTTGCCTGCGAATCAATCTCCGCCAATAGATTCGTCAGTTTCCTGATAGCATTATGCAAACTGCGTAATGCTGTTTGTTGGTCATGTCTATCATTCATAGTGGAATGTGAGAGTTGCGGCGGACGGCGAACCGCCCACCGCGGGTTAGGGGTTCTAGGTATTGCGTTGTTCTTGGCGTTGCTTGATATGCAAGCGTTGATTTTGCATGAAAGTATAGAGGCCAAGATAAAATTTCGATTTGCTAATCCGATTCCCGTCGAGAATAAATTCATCAGTATCATCATCAACGCGAAAGTCGTTTATTCCGACGGAAGTCGAATCGGATTGCTGTGCAGCCAAACTAGCATGTATTTTATGGAGTTCACGCATTAAATCTTCCAGTTGCGAATGCCGTGCTTCTTCAATGAAATCATGAATACTTCTGCCAGCAAGACATTGCACATATACGATGATAAACGTGCTCACAATAATACAGCCTACAATCCATTTATATTCCATGTATTGACTTTTCCTAACAAAAAAAATCGCCACGAACCTAGTCGTGGCATGGGTTTTAGTGTATCGGCGACCGTTTCGCCGATGGACTAAATGATCGCCTATATTCGAGCGACTGTCAAGAAAAAAGATCCAGAAAGGAAGGCATCGATGGTGAGAAAAAGGCGGAAGAAAATCGTAAAAACAAGTGGGAAAAACCAGCGTGCAAAGAAGGAAGTGTTGCCGGGGATTGAACCGATAGATGACACTCCAGAGAATGTCGCTAGGGCGTTGTTTGGTTTGAAACGGAAGGGAAAGAACAATTCAAAATCATAAAATGTCAGAACATGGCACTATCCGATATAATTCCCTAAAAAAACTGAGTCCTCAAGAAAAATCTCGGTTTCAAGTTGCATTCTGCTCTGGTAGTGAGCGGGAGTAAAGCATTACAAGTTTCTGTATGCAACTTGGCGATTACAAAATTACACAGATTTTCGGAATTCGGCAAATCCATGGTTAAGAATCGCTTAACCGTCCGTCCACTGGCAGCGGGATTACATCTTCCGGATGGATGCAGCAATGGATTGTCTCGCCGACCGCCTTGCCTTGCCGCCCAGGATTGTACAGACTTGCCTTGGCTTTAAATTTGCCGTTGAGCGCAAGCTGGTATTCCTCGATACGGCCGAGATAGGTTGCCTCAACGACCTTCGCGCTCAGACGATTCGGAACACCCGATGGCATTTCATCGTGGATATGGATGGATTCGGGACGGATAGAACAGGTCACGATTTCCCCGTTGGCAAATTCGTGATAGATTGTTGTCGTGTGAAGAATGCCCACCGCCGTTTCAATTTCGGCGGCTCCGTTCGACTGAGCGCTAATCCGGCCTTCAATGAAATTCGTCTCGCCAATAAAGCTAGCGACAAAAGCGTTCGCAGGCGCGCGATAGACCTCGCGCGGCGCGCCAATTTGTACGATTACCCCGTCATTCATGATTGCCATCCGATCGGCCAGGGAGAGGGCTTCGTGCTGATCGTGCGTGACGTAGATTGCCGTGATGTTCGCTTGCGAATGTATCCGCTTAATTTCCTGCCGCATCTCAAGGCGAAGTTTTGCATCAAGGTTGCTGAGCGGCTCGTCCAGCAGCAACACGTCTGGCTCCACCACCAACGCACGCGCCAAGGCAATCCGCTGTTGCTGTCCGCCGGAGAGTTTATTGACGGGGCGGTCGGCATACTCCGGCATACGAACGACATTGAGCACCTCCGCCACGCTATCCTTGCGGGCTTCCTTATCGACCTTACGGATGGTCAAACCGTATTCGACATTTTCATAAACATTCATATGCGGCCAGAGCGCATAGTTTTGAAATACCATCCCGGTGTTCCGCTTGTGAGGCGGCACGCTATTCATGACCCGACCGTCAAACCGCAATTCGCCAACGTCAGGTTCATAGAATCCGGCGATAACCCGCAAACAGGTTGTCTTGCCGCAGCCTGACGGTCCCAACAGAAAAAACAGCTCGCCTTCTCGAATCTCAAGGCTGACATCGTTTACGGCGACGGTGGTATCGAAGGCTTTAACAACACGTTCTAGACAGACTGCAACAGACAATGGGCGTTTGCCTCCAATTTGAACGAAACGGAACTGCATTTAACATGAAATGCCGTTTATCTCTTGAATCTTCCTACGCTAGTCTTCCCGTCTCACTCTTTGCTCGCTTCGAATTCCGATCGGATTAATTTGCCGATTCTGCTAAATCGAATATCTCCGATAATCTTCCAAATCTGCCAAGGCTTTGTACGATTTCTGCTATCGTGCGACCAGTAGACCAAGAACGCCTGACCCTTGATGTCCCTTACAGAAACCGGTCCCCACGTACGGCTATCCTGACTCTGATCTCGATTGTCACCCATCGCAAAGACATAACCCTTTGGGACCTTAAACGGTTTGCCCATCGGGAACTTCATGCGGAACTGATTCGGTGACAGCTTGTAGTCGGAAAACAGACCGTCAAAATCTTCTTGGGCATCAAAGGTTGGAAATTTATCCATGGACAGCATACCGCTTCTCACCCCTTTTGCGTGGAACGGTGGAAAGTCGGGCGTGGGAAACGGAACGTGCTTGGTGTAACTGCTATCGTCGATTGCACGGCCGTTGACGTAAAGCCTGTCCCCCCTAGTTTCAATCTCATCACCCTCCACAGCGACAATGCGCTTGATGAAATTCTTTGCCCGCTCGTGGGGCGGAATAAAGACAAAGACATCTCCCCGCGCCGGTTTATGAAAGTTAAGGAGTTCGATGTCCGTACCGGGCACTTTAATTCCGTAGATGAACTTGCAGACGAGGATACGATCGCCAACAAGCAGTGTGTTCTCCATTGAACCCGAAGGGATTTTGAATGCTTCGACAACAAAGGGGCGAATAAACCCAAAAACGAGAACGAAAGCGACAATGATGACTTGTAGATACTCCCATACCACGGTCTGCTGGAATCGCTGCCATCGCGAAAGGTTTTCCTTTGTGTCGTTTGTATCTGTATTCATCAATAAAATTCCTCCAATAATAAGCAATATCAGTGCAAAAAAAATTAATACAATAAACCGGTGTTTATGAAAGATGCGGAATGTAAACCGTGAGAATTGAAGGACGAACTTTAGCCTCTCACGTCTCCGCGCTTCCATTGCTTGCTCGTGTTCGCTCCATACTCTTGACTGCCATCAAATTCCGACCGGATTAATTTGCCGATTCTGCCCCTCTCTAACCGTAGGAGAGACTTTCTAGTTTCTATGACTTTGGCACCGACCTATTCCAAAGTAACGTCATGCAACCCTTCTAAACTGATTCAGCGGGGTGTTGGTATTCCTGTCCGCTTCCTTACTACTCGATTGTAAGAATCGCCATGAACGCCTCTTGAGGCACTTCGACACTGCCAACTTGTTTCATGCGTTTTTTGCCTTCCTTCTGCCGTTCCAACAACTTTCGTTTGCGCGTCACATCGCCGCCATAGAGTTTTGCAGTGACATTTTTGCGTAAAGCACGAATGGTTTCTCGAGCAATCACTCGGTTGCCAATTGCCGCTTGAATTGGCGCCTCAAACATCTGGCGCGGGATCACCTCATGCAACTTCTCGACCAAAGCTCTGCCGCGGGCGTATGCCAAATCGCGATGAAGGATTGTCGATAGGGCATCGACCGCTTTACCGTGGAGCAGAATATCCAATTTCACCAAATCCGCAGGCTGATATTCGCCGATGTCATATTCTAACGAACCGTAGCCGCGCGTTGCAGATTTTAGCTTATCGTAGAAATCAATGAGAATTTCGCCTAAAGGCAGATCGTAGATCACCTGTACGCGGGATTGGTCGAGCTGATTCATTTGGATAAATCGTCCTCGCCGTTTCTGGCACAAATCCATGACTGAACCGATATAGTCCTTCCAAACGATGATGTCGGCGGTAATGTGCGGTTCATCAATGTGGTCAATTATGTCCGGCGCCGGCATTTGGGCGGGATTATCGACTACAAGGCGTTTTCCATTTGTTTGGAAGACATGATAGCGGACGCTGGGGGAAGTGCGGATAAGAGACAAATCAAATTCGCGTTCAAGGCGTTCCTGGATAATCTCCATGTGCAGCAGCCCCAAGAAACCGCATCGAAAACCAAAGCCGAGCGCAACGGAACTTTCGGGCTCAAAAGTGAACGATGCATCGTTTAGCCTTAGCTTTTCCAGCGCTTCCCGGAGTGGGACAAATTCACCGGCATCTGCCGGATACAGCCCGCAAAACACGAGGGGGTTGAGTTCACGATAGCCGGGCAACGCTTTCAGCGCCGCTCTGTCCTGGTGAGTGATGGTATCCCCGATCTTCGCATCCGCAATCTCCCGAACTGAAGCGATTACATAACCGACGGAGCCGGTGGAGAGCTGGCTAACCGGCTCCATAGTTGGCAAAAATACGCCGACCTCCTCGACTTCGTAAGATTTTTCGGTCGCCATCAACCGAATGCCATCCCCCGTCTTGACCGTGCCGTCAAAAACGCGGACATACATAACGACACCCCGGTAGCTATCGTATAGCGAGTCAATCACCAACGCCTTTAAGGGCGCATTCGTATCTCCTTGGGGCGGCGGAATGTGACTAACGATTGCTTCTAACACCTCGTGTGTCCCAACACCCTGTTTTGCGCTGACTAAAATTGCATCTTCAGCGGGCAGCCCGATGATTTCCTCAATCTCACGTTTCACGGCATCGGGCCGTGCAATAGGAAGGTCAATCTTGTTGATAACGGGCACAATTTCAAGGTTTTGATCTATAGCAAGATATGCATTTGCCAAGGTCTGAGCTTCAACCCCCTGGGCGGCATCGACAATCAAGAGTGCGCCGTCGCACGCGGCTAAACTCCTTGAGACCTCGTAGGTAAAATCGACGTGGCCGGGGGTATCAATCAGATTTAACTCGTAGACTTCCCCATCTGCGGCGCGATACTCCAGTCTAACAACGGTTGCCTTAATCGTAATCCCGCGTTCGCGTTCCAGATCCATCAAATCGAGCACCTGATCCCGCATCTGGCGCTGCGTCAAGGTACCAGTGTATTCCAAAAGGCGATCACTCAGAGTACTTTTCCCGTGATCTATGTGCCCTAAAATACAAAAGTTTCGTATTCTCTGCTTCATGTTTTGGATTTGCGTGAATTGCGAATGTCAAAGATATAGCGGCCGGGGTGGAATCGTTTCTTCATACTGTTATTGCACCTTTCCATAATACCCCGTGCAGCGGGGTTATTCCCGGAATTACGGTTCAACTAGGGGAATGCCTTGCCGGCACATAGGGCATTCATCGGACGCATACGTAGCAATATTGATTGCCGCGAGGGAAATTGTCGGAACGCCAAAGTCAATTGGCGTTTTGCTGCGGTCAACGATAAATGCTGTCACGACGACCTGCGCGCCGTATCGGCGGCAAAGATTTACTAATTTGAACACCGACCCGCCCGTTGTCAGAACATCATCTACGACGACAATCCGATCGCGGGGTGCAATATTAAACCCCGGCCGAAGCGTCATCTGATCGCCGTTCTTCTCGCCGAACATGGCGCGGGCACCCAATACCCGCGCCACGTCGTACGCCAAAATCACCCCGCCGATTGCGGGACCGATCACAATATTAGCGCGGTACCCCCTTACTCGATCCGCAATCTCGGTGCCAATTGCTGAAGTATACGCCGGATGTTGCAGGACAACGGCAGTTTGTAAAAAACGATCGCTATGCAGTCCAGATCTAAGTTGGAAATGCCCGGTTAGTAATGCACCCGAAAATTGAAAGATTTCTAAAACTCGGTCTTGATTGAGCATAGTTGTCCAGTGTAATGGGGCTGAATAAAGCACCTATTCCCGGAGTTTACCTCCGATTGACGAAAGGCGTGGAGGAACATGATTAGATTAGACGGAAGGGGATCTCACATCCACGTCTCTTTCATCCTTCTTCAGCCTGCTTAATTTCACCAATAATTGCGTTTGCCGCCTCACGTGGTCGATTGGAAGCAGTAATTGGGCGCCCAACAACGATATAGTCCGCGCCCTCCGCAATGGCTTCTACGGGCGTCATGATGCGCCGCTGATCCCCGCGCCGTGCCCATTTTGGGCGAACACCGGGCGTAACAATGACAAAATCGCCGCCGCAAACCTCGCGAACCCGCCCAATCTCTAACGGCGAGGCGACCACGCCGTTCAAGCCAGCGGTTTGAGAAAGTTCCGCGAGATAAGCGACCTGATCTCTCAGCTTGCGACTCGTTCCAAAGTCGCGCTGGAAGGCCGCCTCATCAATGCTCGTGAGGATAGTTACCCCCAAGAGCGTCGGCGGGGGAATATCCAGTTCCGATGCTATCCTTTCAGCGGTTTCCTTTGCGGCGCGCATCATTTGAAGTCCGCCTGAAGCGTGCATGTTGATCATCTCTGCGCCAATTTTTGTTGCCGATGCAACCGCCCCCGCAACGGTGTTGGCGATGTCGTGGAATTTAAGGTCTAAAAAGACATCCTTTTTCTCCTCAATCAGTCTCTTGACAGCGGGGGGACCGGCAGCCGTGAAGAGTTGTTTGCCAACTTTGAACATTCTCACACAATTGAAGAGCTGTGCGACAATTCGATTCGCATCCGCCAAACTATCGACATCTAACGGGACGATGAGCCTATTTTCAGCAGTATCCGGTTTCATCAATTGATTTGCGTTTGTATTTGGAAGGCGTTCACCTCGTCCGGGAATGCCGATCCGTTATTCGGGCAAGACCTCCCCAATCGGCTTGCCTGCCAGCACCCGTTCGACGATTTGGCGAGTGCGTTCGTGCGCCGCCTGAATCGCAGCTTGCCGAGTTTCAATTTTCGCCTCAATAACGTCCAACCTTTCCTCAAATTCCTCGGTCATCCGCTTAACCTCATCGGGTGATGCACTCCCAAGGCTCTGGTAATTACGAAGCGCGCACTTTGAATCGAGAATAGCTTGGAGTTTTGGAATGGACAGTTTGATGCCTCGTTGTTGCAACAGTATTTGCGTCTCCTCCCAGTCTTGAAAAGGCTTGCCCATCCCCACCAGATCGCCCACGACGCCGCCAACAATTTCGTGGCACTCACGAAACGCAATGCCGCATTCACCAACTAGATAATTTGCCAACTCCGTCGCAGTCGCAAAGTTGGCGTTTGCCAACGCTTCCATTCGGTCTGTTTGAAAATTAAGCGTTTCAAGTATGTCAGGCAGTATTCCCAAGCAAGATTGGATGATGTCAAAGGAATCCCACAACGGCGGTTTATCTTCTTGCAGGTCGCGGTTATAGCCCATCGGCAACGCCTTGAGGTTAGTCAGGTGATCCACAAGCGCACCGTAGATGCGGCCGGTGCGTCCGCGTATGAGTTCGGCGAGGTCAGGGTTTTTTTTCTGAGGCATAATCGAGCTGCCGGACGCATAAGCATCATCAATCACAGCCATGCCGAATTCGTAAGATGTCCAATAAACAAGTTCCTCGCTGAATCGAGAGAGGTTTGCCATTAGCACCGCCAAAGCACAGAGCGGCTCGGCGATGAAATCGCGGGAGCTGATGACATCCAGAGCGTGTTCCTGCACGGAATCAAAACCGAGTAACTCCGCTGTCAAGCGGCGATCGATTGGAAAGGACGTGCCGGCTAGCGCACATGCGCCGAGCGGATTAACATTCACGATTTCATAGGCAGCGTTCAAGCGTTTGCAATCTCGCAGAAACATGCTGACGTAGGCGGTTGCCCAAAAACCGAGGCTGATTGGCTGCGCGTGCTGCGTATGGGTGTAGCCCGGCATGACTGTTTCGGGGTGCGCTTTTGCAATTGCTAAGAATCGGCGGCATAGACGAGACAAACCGCCTTGGCACTGGAGGAGCTGCTCCCGAATGTATAAGCGGGCATCGGCAAGTATCTGGTCGTTCCGGGATCGCGCCGTGTGCAGTTTTCCGCCAAATTCGCGTCCAGCTTGACTGATAAGGTACGCCTCCACGTTCAAGTGGACATCTTCCTTGTCGCGTTCGAGGCGGAACGTCCCGTTGCGGAAATTTTTTTCGGCTTTGTGTAACCCGGTTAGGATATGTTGAAGGTCTACATCAGATATGATGCCCTGATACGCCAGCATTATTGCATGGGCTTGGCTCCCCCAGATGTCGTGCGCAACCAAGCGAGAATCAACTTCAATCGATTGCGTGAAGTCTTCAGTTTTAGTAGCGGGGTCTGAGCGGAACCGCCCGCCCCATAGTTTATTCGACCTTTTCATTCTTCCGATATGGCGGAGCCATCAATGACTTTATTCGGCGCACGCATTTAGTTTGGTCTAATCCGGTTGTAATTTCTTGGCGATAAATGTGCGGAGTATTATAGCATGAAGGCGTTTAGCTTGGCAAGTTGGGATTGGCGCATCGGGAATTGCGGCAAATCCTATGAGTGCACGATCACCATTAAATAATATCGTCCATGATTGCGCTGCGCAAACCTACACAGCCGAATTCCATTCTTGACTTTATTGGGCATATATGCAAGAATAAGCCGATTAGCGCATAAAATTTTGGAGCACTTGATGCAATCTTTGAAGAGAACCGGCACCACCTGCTGTAAATCGTCTCATGCTAAACTACCTACCATCTTAGTTGTTTTACTAGCATCTCTACTTGGCTTTCCCTTCAATCTTTGGGCTATCCCGCCGATTCAGCATTTTTACCCAAGTGCAGACTTTCCCAATCATGCGGATTACATTGCATTTCTAGAACGGTTCCCGACCTACGCAGAATCAGAATGGCATAGCGGCTATCAGGGCGATTCCCAGCTCGGATATTTCAGCAACGGCGTGCACGATCACAATCAGATGCGCGTACTGGCTAATTTTATCTTCGTATACGGGTTGTTGGCTGCGGAAACGGGAGGAAATCGTACTGCACCGCAAATCAGTCGAGAGACGCTTTTGAATCGTGTCCGGGCGGCGCTTCGATATTTTACGGCGACGCACGTCACCGGCGGCATCGTCTGTACGGACGGCGAAAAGTGGGGGGCGCAGCCGCATCAGTGGTTGTCGCCATGGGTCATTTCTAAAGCTGTGGCTGGGGCGCGCCTGATTTGGGATGAGTTAACCCAAGAGGAAACTGATGCCATTCGGCGCGTCGTTGTTCATGAAGCGGATTTTCAGTTAGGAAACCGGGTGTTTTCCCGTGAATACGAAGACACCCAAGCTGAACTCAACGCCTTGAACGCCGAGGTACTCGCTTGGGCAGCCAGCCTGTATCCAACCCACCCAAATGCAGAAAGGTGGCTATCGAAAGCGCAAGCGTTGTTCATGAACACCTTTTCGGTCGAGGCGGATTCCAACGACACCACAGTAGTCGATGGAAAACCGGTTAATGAATGGGTAAATACAACAAACGCGCATCCGGATTTCACACTGGAAGGACACGGCGCCTATCAGTTTGACTATATTGCGGTTCCGCTGCACTCGCTCGCTTGGACATACTACGCTTTCGTTAGCAACGGACAGCCAGTGCCACAAACTCTTTTTCACCATCTCACCGATGTTTGGGATACGCTAAAGCGCACACATCTTTTTTCCGGACGTTTTGCCTATTTTCAGGGCAAGGATTGGGGGCGGCACGTCTACGGGCCTTACTTTATCATTCCTGCCTTAGTACTGTTGGAAAATGAACTCGGCGACTCCGACGCACGGCTCATCGAACAACTCCGCTTTCGCGCTCTCTCGTGGGAGCAGCAACAGAACAGCGGCGGGAGTATTTTCGG
The DNA here is from genome assembly GCA_028819845.1 of Candidatus Poribacteria bacterium. Classification (GTDB taxonomy): domain Bacteria; phylum Poribacteria; class WGA-4E; order WGA-4E; family PCPOR2b; genus JAPPKS01. The sequence goes on from JAPPKS010000018.1 coordinate 90,358, forward strand.
GGCACGGTTCGCAAATCAACGCCAGGGATGGCCCCTTATTTACGAAACAGATGGCTACGCGAATATGGGGTTAGCCTATCTGCTCCACCAATTCTCGCCCACAATAAGCGCCGAAAACTTTTACACTTTTCGGAAAAAGGTGGAAGGCAGTTTTCACAGCGAATTTTGCCAGTATCTCTACACACGCACAGAAAACCTGTTTGTGTCATTCAGTTGGCAGCATCTGTCAGGACACTATCCAATGGCTTTATTTGTGCCTGGAGACGACAACATGGTGGAATGGGCAAGAGGAAATTTCATCGGCAATGTATTTATTAAAGATACGGACGCGCCCCCTTTACTCCTACATCATAATGAGCGCTTCATTGAAGGAGGTTTCATCGCTACAGGGCATTTAAGAGAGGGGAGGCGCGGCAATACAGACGGTTTAGACCACTACATAAGTTTTACGGCGTTGCCCGAGGACGGAACCGCGATAATGATGGAATATCTCGTGGCGCGCGAAGCAATTACAGTATCCGCGCAAGCCGGTTTGACTTACCATTTGCCGAACGACATCTTTAACGATAACCAGAGGCAAATATATTCTGCGGGCGACACGGTAAGGTTGTCGGCTGGGAGCAGCCCGGGCGAGGATATCACAATTGATTCAGCGTGGATAAACATCGACGACAAACTAGGCATCATCAGTGTACGTGACAACGGCGCATTTAGGATACGACCCGGAAAGAGAAACCTTTGGAATGGACAGATTACTGAACGGATCGATTACGTCCTGGCATCGAAACAGCGATTGGGAGCGGGGGAATACGAACAAGGCGATATTGTTCGAGAAGGCAGTTATCTCTTAATCAGCGGCGACAGTGGTGCGACACGAAGCATGGTGGGCAAACTTCAGTGGTTAGCTACGAGCGATAGTCTCGTCAAAGCGGTAAAATTGGTGACCGAGGAATCTGATCGTTTGATAGTCGCAAATTTCAACAACGGTCCGGTTAATGCAGAGATTCCATTCTACAGCGGAACGGGAGCATCTATGCATCTTCCCGCACTTGACACCGTTATCCACGATGGTCCGCTGACTGAAATCGCTCACCAAATGGACGATTCAACCATGGTGCTCGTGCCCGAAGGCGAGTTTATCATGGGTACCAGTGACTCGCAGCTTGATGAGATTACGCGGCGTAATCCCGCACTCCGAGAGCTTTTCAAGCATGAACAGCCGCAGCATACGGTATATTTGGATGCCTTTTACATCGACAAATTTGAGGTGACGAACGCGCAGTTTGAAAAATTTGTGAATGCGACCGGTTACATCACCGACGCTGAAAGGGAAAACTGGGGATTTGTATGGGAAGGCGGAAACGTTTGGCCCCAAATCCAGGGCGCCAACTGGAGGGCGCCGCTTGGGCACGGAAGCACGATTCGGGACAAAATGAATCACCCGGTGGTCCAAGTGAGCTACAATGATGCAGTCGCATACACAAAATGGGCGGGGAAACGATTGCCGACAGAAGCCGAATGGGAAAAAGCCTCAAGAGGCACGGACGCCCGGATATTCCCTTGGGGGAATGAATGGGACCCCACACGCTTGAATTCCTTGGAACTTGGGCCCCGGACAACGACGCCTGTCGGAAGTTTCCCTGATGGCGCAAGTCCGTACGGAGCGCTGGATATGGTCGGCAATGTCTGGGAATCGGTTTCAGATTGGTATAATCACGCCTACTATTCTTCGTCAACGCAGTGGTCAAACCCACAGGGGCCAGCGTTCGGGATACACCGCGCGTTCCGCGGGGCATGTTGGATGAATAAAAGGCACGTGACCCGATGCGCCCATCGTGACAACCACGTCAGCACCCCGGATTTTCGCATACATCTCGGCGGTTTTCGATGTGCAATGTCATACGCCGACTTCATAGAACGGACACAAACGGTTCCTCAGGATTCGGCCAATCCTGAAGATGTCAATGCGGACGGTGTCATTGATGTCGCCGACTTGGTTATTGCCGGTATGCAATTCGGGCAGACGCCGCCCCAAAACCCTGCAGCCGATGTCAACAGGGATGGAACCGTTGATGTCGATGATCTAATTCAAATCAGCGAACGGCTCGGCGAAAACACTGCGGTTTCGTCGGCGCCGAGCAATGTGCGGGTTATCCCTTCTACACTTCCACAAATTCCACATCCAGAACCGCTCCCGGTAGACGGGATTGCTGCGATTCAAGGCGCACTCGCCGAATTGGAAGCGCTCAGCAATCCATCGCCGGCGGCAATAACCGCGCGGAATCTTCTGCGAGCATGGTTAACGCAACGCCAAAGTGCCGCGAAGGAAACCAAACTCTTGCCCAACTACCCGAATCCGTTCAATCCGGAAACGTGGATCCCTTATCAATTGGCGTCCGATGCATCGGTGGAAATTTCAATTTATGACTTCGACGGCGCAATAGTTCGCCAGTTGAATTTGGGACGTCAGAGGGCAGGTTATTACATTGATAGGGAGCGTGCGGCATTTTGGGACGGGAGATCCGAGACCGGCGAGCGGGTTGCGAGCGGACTGTATTTCTATCAACTCCGGGCCGGCGACTATGTCTCGGTGAAGCGGATGGTCATCGTGAAATAGTTGTTCTCTTAGCATAGGTGGGTTGGCTTGAGGGGTTTTGCGCAATCCAACCTACGAGGACTGGCCGATTTGTACAGGGACTACACCTGCTAACACACAATAGTAAACCATGCAATGTAAATACGAAAACCGAGACTTTCGTATAGATTCACCGCTGCAGTTCGATAAAACTCGGTGCCAACTTCCGTTACGGCAACGCCCCGGTTGTGCAGATAATTTAGGGAGCTAACAACCAAAGCCCGGCCTAGTCCAATACTCCTGTGGTCTTTATGGACGCCTGTCCAACCAATCCCGCCGGGCAGCGTTCCGCCAGTCTTTTTTCGATCATGCAGCACGATACCTGCACTCATGCCGACTGGTTTGCCTCCCTTTTCAGCGAAGAAGAATCCCCGCGGATCAAAGTCTGTTCTCTTGTTGACACCCAAAAAGGTTTGGGTCCAAAACTCCTCCGCTTTCGATGAATCGCCAAACGCCGCATTTCGGATATCCGCCCAAGTTTGCGCATCGCCGTCTCGAAAGGTTCGCAGGTTATAGCCTGCTTTAATCAGGGGCGGATGCGGCGTATAGTCCCCCATGTCAAGCCGAAGGGTAGCATGCACATGTTCAACTATGATCCCCTCTTGTTCAAAATAGCTCAACATCTGTCGGTAAGGCGCATCCAGCCAGTTCTCCACACCGATCCGCTTTGCGCCTCTATTTTTTAGGAAGTTGATACATGCCCGCATCGGCGGAAGGCTGCGGCATTCCCCTCGGTATTTTTCGGAGACGCCCGCCCGACAGATTTTTCCCGCACCATCCGCCGCCATAGCGCCGCATGCGAAACTGACCGGCTTACCATTCATTAAACCAAGCGCTACGAATCCCGACTGTGCTAGCGAGATCAAATCAGCTGTCGTGAGCGGCTGAAATCCGCGCACAGTGGCGTACGCGTCGTTTATCAAGGACAGCGCTGCGTCTCGATTTTGTATGTTTAGTTTTTCGACGCTTGACTGATTCATTTTGCGTTCTGAATCTTTATGTCAGATAATCTCAACCGAAAGGCGATACCTAGACTCACAATCACAGCAGACGACTTCACGGTATTGTACCGTAACAGCGAAATACAAGGGACTAGCTTAGTGTGACATGTCTCCCTAATCATACCGAAAACACATGCACAAAGTTTATGATGAACTCGCAGTTGAATCGTCTTATTCCAAAATCAAAAATTATGTAACATTCATTGACAACCGCGTATCGTTATGATATTTTTGATGCAAAGCGGTGGTACGATCTAAGTTTCTGATGGTAGAATTAAGCAGGTACGCTAAACCCAACCTACGAGGACTTGTAACGGATTTTATGATTGAAAATGAACACCAACTTAAAATATCGCAGCAAAGATTAAAGGAATTCCGTCAGGTATACTTAGAATTGCGGGGGCAGCATCCCCGGCCAGAGGATTTTGAATTTTATTCATTAGGAGTCCGTGAACACATTGAGCAGATTGAGCAGGAGATCGAAAAATATCAAAAGAAATTATGGAAATTGAACCAGACCGAGAAAGACTATCGCAAAAACATAACTTAGTGCGATAACGGTACAATCTAATAACGGCAAACGTTTAATACGGATGTCGTAACAGGCCTTGAACATGAAAACCCTCGACATGAGTAACGTCGAGGGCTTTTCGTTTTCATGTGTAACAGTGAAGGGTTAGGGCGCCTGATCTTATGGAACATCGTTCACAGTCAAGTATCGATGTAGAAATTCTCGCCCGTCTCAGGCATTACTTGCCGGCTTGGATGACGCGGTCCACGAGCCCGCCGGGTTGGCACGGTCCCGTGAGATCTGACCCTGCAATCGCCGCCGGCGCACCCCAGAGCATCATATTTTGATAGTAATCGGCGCCAAACGCCATTTGCCCGGTGTCGGCATCGCCGCGTACCGTGTTCGGCATATCCCAAGTATAACCCCACCGACAGATGATGTTGTTCATACATTTGTGAAGCAGTTCAAGACCAAAATCTTGCTGCCCGCCGTACATGTAGGTCATGGCAAGCATGTATAATTCCGGTGGGAAATAGCTATAGGTGCCATAACCGCCCACATTGGCAAGCTGCCCGTCTGCACTCGTGTAGTTTAGCGCGCCGGACTGGCTGAGCGTGCAGTTATATTTTCGAAGCGTCTCAAGCGTTTGATCCACCCGATCCTTGGGAAACGCACCGGGTACCCCGTGCCAGTCGGTAATCCACTGGCCGTCAAGCTGATAGCCGAAGATTAGATCGGATTTCTGGCCAGTTTCCGGCTCATTGAAATTCAGATAATACTCACCTGCCCAGAGGTGCTCTTCTAACGCCGCTGCACCGGCTTCGATCCAGTCGCCGCACCTCTTGAGATATTCGTGATCGTTCATTGCTTCCGCCATACGGTGCATGATTTGCACTTGCGCGAGACGTACTGCCCCGGCATGCGTCACATACCCTTTCCAGCCGGGTTCGGGCGCTTCAAACCATTCCGTGTCGCCTAGGCCGTGTGAGTCGGTACCGGGGGTTGGCATTGAAATGACCTGCGACAGTCCGTAGGCTGGCCGCAAATTCATTGAGAAATCGTTGCAACGCTTAAGGGAATCCCAGAATTCCTCCAGCATACCATCATCTCCGGAGGCGCGCCATATCCGGTCCGCCATAATAATGTAGCACGCTCCGTTCAGTACGGTCTGGTAGCCGACATCGGGTTTACTTAGCTCGTAAGGCGGCCGGTTTCCTTCCTCAATAGCGGTGACGCCGCCAAAAATCCAGGGCGGCCGCCCGTCCTCGTATTGGTATGCCTTCTGCCCGCGTAAGGTCGATAAGGCGGCTTCGGGGAAGAAGTAGACCAACGGTATATTACCGTAGAAACTACAGGGAAGGCACTCAATTTGCGGACAGCCTCGCGGACATTCGTTTAATCCGAAAACGCCGTCGTCGGGATCGCACCAGTCGCCAATCGGTGACTTTGCCTGACCCCAGATGCTGCATTCGGGAATCAAGTAAAGGTTGTTGATTAACGAATCTGCAAGCCAGCCCGGAATTGCAGGGTCTTGGTATATGACTTCTTGCCAAGAGATAACTCTTTTTAGCAGCGAATCCGCGTCGCTTGCTAACAGATTTGCTGTGGATTTTGCGTCCGGGTGGTATTTGGCATACATGTGCGTGAGCAGGTTCGAATTAGTATGCGACGGCGCTCCTCCTGCTCTCCAGTGCGGTGCATGCCAGGCCAGTACGAAACGGTAGGTTTTGGATTCGCCTGCATCGAGATTAAAATCGAACGCCAGAGACGCGCCGGTTTCACCCGCTCCGGCATCGGGAAGCTGGTCGGCAATTCCAGCCCATGCGGCGCCGACTGTATTCAGCGGTCCGCCGCAGCGAACTGCATCATCAATTGCCGCTAGAACATACGCCATCTCCCAGGCATCGTCCTTTGCACCGCTGTTAACATGCAAGCCGTTCAACTCGCCTTTCAGCGCTTCGCGGCGGACTGAGTCTTTGGAGTTCTCTTCGTCGGATAGTTCAAAACCGGGGAAACTGAAGGCGAGCGTGCCATTTTTTTCCGCGCTTCCGGGGTTCCGAACCGTGAGCTCGAAAACCGAACCCGGCGCCATGGAAATCGCTGTATCACCGGGTATGAAAGGCGACCATGCACGCAGTCCAACTTCCACGGCGGCGCTCGTGTTGAATTCCATGTCAACAATCGGGTAATGCCCCCAATAGTCGATGGAATCAGCGGTTTCCACTCCCTCCAGTTCAATATCGGTGAATCGGGGGGTGTAGTCGATTGGCGGGAAGGTCGCTACGTACTCGCTGTCCTTCGGCGTATAGTCCTTACCCAGTGTATCCGAAACCAGCACCCAGGATTTTTCGTCGCAATGCAACCCCAAAAAGGGGAGGTTTAGCAGCAGGCGAGGATTGACCAAATGATTAAAAATTGTACTGTAACCCAGCATACCGTTGGGTTCGATATCAATACAACCGGTATCGAGACCGCCCAGCGGCATGCCGCACGTCGGACGGGGATTGCCGCGATAAATTACGCCGGTCACGGGTTCGGCATACCCTTCAGCTTGAAAATCGTGCCACCTGGCGTGAAGCAGGTGGGGCGGAAACAACCGATTCCCGGAATTGATAGCGCTTTGGGAACCATCTGTCAGATTTTGCGCCATTGAATCACCTCATTTTAGTATTGAAAAAAAGAGTAAAAGTTTTCAAGGTTTCGACTAAACTAACGATAGCAAAATAATGGAAATACATACGATAGCATTGAGACAGGATTGATACGCTAAGAAATTGAAAATTAATGCTTGTTCCCTTACTCGGAGCGCAGTCGCAGTTGATACAGGTCCTTTTCCCGAATCGCCTCCGCACGTTCGACAATTTTTTCGAAATCTTCTTCATACGAGACAATGCGGCCGGACAAGGCGGGACAGGTGTGCTCAATGATTTTCACGACAGCTAGAGCGACATCTTCAGCCGCGTGATCTTGACCGAGGGAAAGCCCTTTTTTCACGTGCGGCAGCCAGCGTTGCCCCTGTTCGGCGGTCGCCAAGATTTCAGTCATTTCGGAACGGACGAACCCGGGCCACAGCCCGTAAACCTGAATGTTGTTCGCATCGCCTAATTCGGACGCCAACGTATCGGTCAGCCGCATGAGTCCGGCGCTGGCGCTCGCATAACCCGTCCCCCCTACGTTGGGTTGGTCGTACCCGCCGCCAGCCATATTCATGATAATTCCATTGTTTTGCTTCATCATGTGGGGAAGCACGGCGCGGCAGCAGAGAAACCCGCCAAACAACTTCGTCTTGACATCCGCCCACCAAGCGTCCGGGTCAACCTCCCACAATCCGCCGATGCCGTGGAAAACAGCGGCGTTGTTTATGAGCACATCAATCTTGCCGAAAGCGTTCAGTGTCTGCTCCGCCATCCGCTCCACCTGACTCGTGTCAGTAACATCGGTAGGCACAGCAAGCGCAACCCCGCCCTCCGACTTGATTGCGTCGACCGTATCACGGAGCCGCGCCTCGCTACGCGCTGTACAAACTACCTGTGCACCGCGGCCGGCTAATTCGACGGCAATTGCTCGACCTATTCCCATGCTGCTGCCGGTGACAATCGCCGATATTCCGTCTACTTTCATTCGCTACTCCCTTAGTTCGTCAGAAGAGGTGCGAACCGCGGCTTTGCCGCCCCTCCTGTGCACCCCTGTCAATAATCTACATACCTTCCAAATTTTGGGCGGGAGGAAAACATATTCCGGTCAAATTCTGCGCCATCCGCGGAATCCTCCTCGAATCGGAATTATACATCGGATTGGGAGTTATGTCAAGATGCAGCGTTTCCATCATCCCGGCGAAATCGTCAAATTTGCGGGCACCGCATTTAAGAATGAAGGGTTGACCAAGAGGCGGCACGGGCGGTGTGCGCGGCCTGTTTTGCGAACCGCCCGTTGCCAATCTTTACCTTGACAGGCATTTTGGCTTTTGCTATGATAGGCTAGTTTCCTGCCGCCGAGCGATGAAGGTGCGGCTTTGTTTTGGAATAAGCCGGGAGAGATATGAAAATTCAAAATATAGCGTTGAGTTTTGTCTGGCTGTTGACGATTCAGATGCATGCGCACGCCGATGCGTTTCTGTCCCATACATCAGGGAATGTGCAGGTTTCCGTGTCAGACTTTGGTTCATTGGGGGCAGTTAGAGATGGGAGCCTTGCCCCGAATTTCAGATTTCCAAAAACCGAGGATTTTTATTATTTGCAGGCGCAATCGGAAATCTGGATTGGCGATTTGAACGGAAACGTTGCCAATGTATGGGAGTTCACCGACCGATTTCTTTTAGGTGAATGGGCGACAACCCAAACCGGCGCAATTAATAAGGTCGTGGAGGCGGATGGCAGGGAAATCGTGACCTCTCAATTTAGTTCGTCACGCAATCCGGATTTCCCGCTCAATATTTTAGTCGATCAGCAGAGTTTTTCTTGGAGCACGAATGATTATTCTAATGCAGACGATTTCATAGTCATTAAGCTCATTATTACCAATGACAGCAACGCTAATCTCAGCGGTATCTACGTCGCCATGATGACAAATTGGGATGTGGATGGAACAGACCTCGGCGCTGGACAGTTGAGCCTGGATTGGGTGGATTGGGACGAAAGCCGCCAGACGTTATTGACTTACGATGGGGACGATACAGACGGAATCAATCCGGCGCACATGGGTTTGGCGCTGCTTGACGGTAAATTCAGCGTTCAACAAATCGTCCCATTTTTTGACCCGAGCGGTCAGCTTTTCAGCTCCATCTTCGTTGATGCCAACCGATCGGTGTTGTTGGCGCCTCCTACTTTCTTCGCCTCGAGCCGACAGGATATAGAGGCGCTTGGGTTTCCAGCTTGGGATTACATGTCGGTAATTTCAGCAGGACCTTACGACATTCGAGCGAAAAAGTTCGTTACTGTCACTTTTGCCCTCGTCGGGGGCGAAAACTTAGCAGATCTCCGGAAGAACATTGATGCGGCGCGGCACATCAGTTTTGCACCGCAGGAGTTAAGCGCAGAAGTCACCCCTGATGGTGTTGCGTTAAATTGGGAGGCGTCAATCAACCCAAGTGTAGCCGGATACGCGCTCTTGAGGCGAACCGCCGAAGAACAGGATTTTCAACAACTCAAAACCGTAAGCGGAATTTCGTCAGATGATACAGAAATCGTTCAATTTGGGGTGGAACACATTTATAAACTTCGCCCTATTGATTTAAATGGACGACCGTTCGAATTTGACTCACCCGAAGTTCGTGTCATACCAAATCTCATGCCGGACGCGCCGGAGGGCTTAACAGCAACACTTAGCAGGAATCGCGTCATACTCGAATGGAAGCAATCTAACGAGCCGATTGCGGGGTATATTATCAACCGCAATCACACAGGAGAATCTCCATGGACGCCGATAGCATCTGTCCCCGCGGAACCTACCAGTTTTGTCGATGCCGATGTGTATCCGGGATTAAGGTATTTCTACGCAATTAATGCGAAAAATGAATTCGATGGACGAAGTAACTTCTCCGCCTCGGCAAGCGTCGAAATTCCGGAAAGCTTTGCCCCCGCTACCCCATTGGACTTGGAAAATGTGATTGTTGTTCCGAACCCGTATCGTCCCAGTGCGGATGCCAATGCCATTGAATTTCACAACTTGACGCGCCACGCAACAATCCGCATTTACAACAGTACCGGAAACCTCGTCAAGTTAATCGACCGCGCCAAAGAAGGGCCGGTTGAACATTGGGACGGGCGAAATGACGAAGGCAAGCTAATCGCCCCAGGGGTTTATGTCTACCACGTTGAAGCGCCAATATCAGCGGGGAGAGGCAAGATTTCATCGAGCGGTAAATTCGCTGTGGTTCGGTGATGTTCAGCGCAAAGACCGGATTCTTAAGGGCTACGATTGTTAAGGAACGGTGATTTAGCGCGATTTAACCGACGGCACTCAATTGCGGATTACGGGTTGATTTGTCAGGATAGCTTTGTTACCGCATGGTGGTTTGCAACTGAGAGTTTTGTGGTTGATTAGATTTCGGTATTGTGCTAAAATGTGTAGCAAGTTCAACTCCCAGCGACTGAACGGATAGTTTTTGAAGCACGCGATTGAAGATAGCGATGTTAACATAAATTCTTTGCGCAGCACGCATTCCAGAATCACTCTTTTCTATTGCCGTATTCAGTTTTTCAATACACCCAACATCCAATTTGAAATGGAGGTCTACGATGCAACAGGATGCATCAGAATTTGTGAAATTTCAAAATAAACAAGAAAGGCTTTCAGGTCTAAGCAAACATAGAATCGGCTTGGCGGTACTATTGACACTAACCTTGCTAGCAATTCCGACGATTGCGTTGGCAGACGATGGTCTCGATTCGGGCGACACAGCCTGGATGCTCACTTCAACTGCACTCGTACTGTTCATGACGATTCCCGGTCTTGCGCTTTTCTACGGCGGTCTTGTACGCACGAAAAATGTCCTGTCGGTATTGATGCAGTGTTTTTCTTTGACCGGACTGATGACCATTTTATGGCTGGTGTGTAACTACAGTCTTGCATTTGACACAACGGGTATGAAAGAAGGAGCAGTCAACCTCAATTCATTTGTTGGAGGCCTAAGCAAGGTTTTTCTCCGAGGCATATCGCCAGACACCCCATCCGGCACCATTCCGGAGAATGTCTTTGTTATGTTCCAGATGACCTTTGCCATAATCACGCCCGCACTCATTGCGGGTGCATTTGCAGAACGCATGAAGTTTTCGGCGATGCTCTGGTTTATGGGAATTTGGTCCATTATCGTCTATGCGCCGCTGTGCCACATGGCTTGGAGCGGTGCCGGTTCTTTCTTCGGAGATATATTGGGCGCTCTCGATTTTGCGGGCGGAACGGTGGTGCACATCAATGCCGGAATCGCCGCACTCGTTGCAGCGATCGTAATCGGCAAACGGCGCGGCTATCCGGATAGGCCGATGCCGCCGCACAGCTTGACATTAACGGTGGTCGGCGCTTCAATGCTCTGGGTCGGTTGGTTTGGATTCAACGCGGGCAGCCAGTTAGCTGCTGACGGTGGGGCTGGTAATGCCATGCTTGTTACGCAGATTTCCACAGCGGCAGCGGCGCTAGCTTGGATGTTCGTCGAGTGGGCAAGGCACGGCAGACCCAGCGTACTCGGTATCGTTACCGGCGCGGTAGCCGGCCTCGTGGCGATTACCCCCGCCTCCGGCAGCGTTGGCCCAATTGGCGCACTCGTCATTGGTATAGCGTCAGGCGCAATCTGTTTCTGGGCTGCCACCAGCCTCAAGCAATCACTTGGGTACGATGATTCGCTGGATGCGTTTGGCGTCCACGGCATCGGCGGGATTGTCGGTTGCTTGTTGACTGGCGTGTTTGTCGTAAAAGGATTGGGCGGCGTCGGACTTGCTGAAGGCGTGACCGTCGGAAAGCAAATCTTGGCTCAACTCATCAGCATAGTCTTTACGTTAATCTATTCGGGCGTGCTCTCTTTCGTCATCCTCAAGATTATTGATGCTACGATTGGGTTGCGTGTTGATCTTGATGAAGAACTTGAAGGCCTCGACCTCACTCAGCATAACGAGCGGGGATACAACCCGTAGCGAAACGTGTTGCAGTGTGAGGCGGACATTTCCACTGTGTTCGCCGCTAAGTTGAGGATGCCGTGTCAGTCGAATTACGCCTGATTTGCCGCGGCGTGGCTGCGCGAATGCCTGCGAAATGCCCTAAGCCTCCTGCGCGAAGATGGATGCACACGCCACAGTCAAAAACTACTTTGATGCGCTTGCTGCGGGGGATGCGCCTCGGCTTATAGAGATGATGTCTTCCGCGAGTTACTATGTGAAAATCGGGACGGATGCGGGAGAGTTTGTTGAAGGAAGCGAAAACGCGGCTGATTACTATAAACACCTCGTCGCGTGCGCAGCCGATTTCACAATCGCACTTGAACATCTTGATGTTCAAGAACGCGGCAACGTCGCATGGTTTTATACACGGCAGGTGTGGCGTTTGACGTGGCAGGGCGTATTTGAAGAACTTTCGATGCGTATGACGGGGGTGCTGGAGAGGGAGCAGGGAAGCTGGAGATTTGTACAAATCCACGCTTCAGTAGGGTGCGCTCCAGAGTAAATTGAATGCGGGGTTATAAGGGGGAGGTGAAGAATTTTTCCGCTCCTCCTTGTTACTTGAAACTTTTTATTACGATATTGACTCCAGGAGATTAATTTATGAGTCTTTCAGCGGAATTGTGCCGGACCATGTACAAAGATATGTGGCGCATTCGGCTTTTTGAAGAGGAAGCTAACCGCCAAACTAATCTTGGTAACGTGATGGGTGCGCTTCACATGTACTGCGGCGAGGAAGCAGTCGCTGTCGGCGTTTGTTCCAATTTGCGAAAGGATGACTACGTCTTGGGTACACACCGCAGTCACGGGCACTGTTTGGCTAAGGGTGCTGATTCTCGGCAGATGATGGCTGAACTCTATGGCAAAGCTACGGGGACCTGTGCCGGCAAAGGCGGTTCAATGCACATTGCGGATTTCTCGCTCAACATGCTTGGCGCCAACGGCATTGTCGGCGCCGGCATCGCACCAGCCACCGGCGCCGCACTTGCCAGCAAGATGCGCGGGACAGACCAGGTAGCCGTATGCTTTTTCGGTGACGGCGCCGCCGCACGCGGCACTTTCCATGAGGGCATCGGGCTGGGATCTTTGTGGAAGCTTCCCGTCGTATACGTTTGCGAGAACAACCAGTACCAACAGTGGGTGCCGCGTATGAATGTAGCTGTGCTCGATTCGGTTTCCGATATGGCTGGCGCCTATGCGATTCCGGGCGTGTCGGTCAATGGACAGGACCCCATTGAAGTTTACGAAGTCGCTCGCGAGGCAATCAATCGTGCCCGCAGCGGCGGCGGGCCAACGTTAATCGAGGCGCGAACCTACCGGTTCTATGGACACAGTTTAGGTGACGAACAACAATACCGCACCCCTGAGGAAGTTGAAGCCTGGAGAACTGACCATGACCCAATAAAAACGCTGCGCGCATTAATGGCGGATCGGCAGTGGCTGACCGACCAAGAGGACACCGCGATTCAAGACGAGGTGAAGGACGAGATTGCAAACGCCGTGAAGTTCGCCGATGAGAGTCCGTTCCCGGACGCCGCCGAAGTTACGACGGATGTCCTGGCGCCAGCACAGGAGGCGGGATGATGAGAACAATCACTTTCGGCGAGGCGTTGCGGGAAGCGCTGCACGAGGAGATGGAACGAGACGACACCGTGTTTGTCATGGGCGAGGATGTAATTACGCACGGCGGTCCGTACAAGGTTACACAAGGCATCGCAGAACGATTTCCCGGGCGCATCTTCGAGACTCCAATCGCAGAGGCAGGAATTGTCGGTGTAGGCGTCGGCGCAGCGATGGCTGGCATGCACCCGGTAGTCGAGATTATGTACCTAGATTTCATTACTTGCGCTATGGACGAAGTGGTCAACCAAGCAGCCAAAATGCGCTACATGACCGGCGGTCAGGCAAGCGTCCCGATGGTCATTCGCCTACCGTGCGGCGCCGGACGGTTGTTAGCGGCGCAGCACTCACAAATTATGGAATCCTGGTTTATGCACGTTCCCGGTGTGCAGGTTGCTGTTCCTTCAACGCCGAGCGACGGCAAGGGTTTGCTAAAGACCGCCGTGCGCAGTCCAGATCCCGTGCTATTTTTCGAATACAAGCGCACATACACTTCTAAGGGTGAGGTGCCGGAGGGGGAGTACACCATCCCGTTCGGCCAGGCAGATATAAAGCGGGATGGCGAGGACGCGACCATCGTCGCTGTCGGCCCAATGGTGCAAAAGTCGCTGGAAGCCGCGGTGCTGTTGGAAGATGAAGGCTACGATGTGGAGGTCGTTGATCCGAGAACCCTATCACCGCTCGATACCGAAACGATTTGCGAGTCGGTGCGGCGGACCGGTCGAGCCGTAGTCTGCGGCGAGGATTCCAGCTTTGCGGGCTCAGTTTCCGAGATTGCCGCGATGATTGGCGAAAACTGTTTCGGGGATTTAAAGGCGCCGGTTGTTCGGATTGGCAGCCCGCACGTACCGATGCCGTTCAGCGCCGCGCTTGTCAAGCATGTTGTGCCTGAAGTTCCGAATATCACCGCAGCCGTTGAGCAGGTAATATCCTAGCGAGAAGGGGAGATTCATGGCGATACAGTTCCGTTTAGCAGCGCTCGGCCACACCATGGATACCGGGCGTATCGTCGAGTGGCATGCAACAGAGGGCGCCGCAATTGAGGAAGGACAGTTGCTTGTGTCAATTGAGACCGACAAAGCTGTTGTCGATGTTGAATCCCCTGTCAGCGGTGTGTTGTTGAAGCTCGTCGGTGAAGTCGAGCGTGAATATGACGTCGGCGATACCCTGGCTTGGATTGGCGAAGCGGGTGAGAAGGTGCCGGAAGTATCCGCCGGACAGCCAAAAGCGCCGGCCGCCGATCGGCAAGCTGCGTCTAACGTTACGCCTGTAGCGCAGCGGCTGGCAGACCGGCACGGCATCGACGCAGGAGCGTTGACTGGTACGGGTCCGGGCGGACGAGTGACCAAGGAGGACGTGCAGCGTGCAATAGATGCGGGCGTTCCCGCGGTACAGGAAGCAGCCGTTCAAACGCCGGCTGATCCGCCGCCGGATGCCGACCGCCCTGCGGCGTCTCGCGTTACGCCTGTAGCGCAGCGGCTGGCAGATCGGCACGGCATTGATGCGGGAGCGTTGGGTGGAACGGGTCCGGGCGGACGAGTAACGAAGGAAGACGTGCAGCTTGCAATAGATGCGGGCGCTCCCGCGGCGGAAAAGCCGGTTGACAAACCTCCCACCCACGGCGTTGATGTTATTCCGCTGGCAGGCATCCGCCGTACCACCGCCGAACGGTTGGGCAAAAACTGGTCTGAAGCACCCCACGTCACCGAAGGCATCGAAGTGGATTTCAGCGCCATCCAATCCGCACGGGCAGCCAATTCGGACGTGTGGCGCGACGCGTACGGCGCCGCCCCGACAATCAACGACTTCGTTTTGAAAGCCACCGTCGAAGCGTTGAAACTCCATCCCCAGCTTAACGCAGCACTTATTGACGGCGCGATACACCAATATCACGATATCAACTTGGGGGTCGCCATTGACGTTGAAGCCGGTTTGGTGGTACCGGTGATTCGCGGCGCTGGCAACCTCGACGTCGTAAAGATTGCGCGCAGCGTCAGAGAACTTGCAGACCGCGCTAGAGCCGGAAAACTGGCGCCCAATGACTTTGCGGATGGCACGTTTACCGTCACCAACCTCGGCGGCTTGGGCGTCGATTGGTTTACACCTGTCCTCAACCCGCCGCAGTGCGCTATTCTGGGCGTCGGCCGTGTTCGCCGCGTTGTGGTGTTTGAGGGCGAGTCAATCGTAGCGAGAGACCGCGCAACGCTGGTTCTCACGTTCGATCACCGCGCAATAGACGGCGCGCCCTGCGCCCGATTCCTTGGAGATTTACGAGACCTAATCGAAGCTCCTGAATCTCTGCTGCCCTAACGTCCCGCCGACAAAATCCTATCCGCGACGCTCCCGAAAAGGACTACCGAGCAACCACAACGGTTGCCCGTACAAGAATTGACCAAATATAGGTGCACTCATTGTGCTTACTCAAAGCACTGTGACAGGGGGATCCTTCTCCCGATTTGCGGATCGAGTGACCGCGCGGGTTCAATTGTGCGAATATCAAAGTCGATAGTTTCCAGCGCGCCCAAACACTTTTCTGCCTTCCGCAAGCGCGCGTGGTATGGCATTTGGGAAACCTAGTCTGCAAAAACATTGAGTCTAGCAGAATTTTTTAATTGACATTCGTCATTGGGCTGGGTATAATTGTAATACAAATTCAAGTTCGAGGGAGGGACACCGCGGGGGTGTCTCTCCCTTTTTTTTTTTGAGGTTTCAATTAGGCGGCTAAGGCATTGTGAAAAGGGCGATTATCGGGTGAATTGGGATTTGTAACGTACTTTAAAACAGGGTTGCGACGGCGCAGAATGCGCCGGAAAATGTTCGTGAGAGATGTTGTCAAATTTCACAGTTTTCACAGTAAATTGTGGAAATGCGGTAATTCGACAACTGCATAAAATGGGCGTAAACGCAGTGTGGGACGGATCTTCTAGCAAGTGGAACAGAATGTCCGCATCATTTTACTGTGAAATTTCACTTTTTTTGAAGACACGAGGAGGGTCATAAAATGAAGAAACCGAGGACTTCGCTTGGGTTGGCACTTCGGGGTAATCGTGCGCATGAAAAACGCACCGAACTGAATTCGGAAATTGACACTTTGTTTGAAACATTGAGCGGGTTTGATCTTGCCGCTGCGATTATTGAGCGGGTGCATCATTTTGCGGTTGAGTCTTTAGGAATGAACGTAGACGGCGATTTTGTGGAAATGAGTGAGGACGAGACGAATGCGGTTCAGGAAATCATTCGTAAAGAATTAGGTGCCTACATTTCACATTTTATCTTGGATGAGCACCGGGAATTTGTGGTCCGTGCTCACGCACGGGGGAGTTCTACATCTGAAGCGGTAATGGAGTTGATGTCTACAGATACAACGATTAGTCGGTTGGCCTTCGAGGACGCGATGGGATTCAAAGCGCTTCGCGAAGATTTGATTCTTCGCATGTCATATCTGAAGCCGGGAACGGCGAGGTGGCCTCAAAAGAAATACGGCGCTGTCTGGAGGGAAGCGAGAGAAGAACATTTACAATCAATTAGCGATATTCCGTTGACCTCGCCAGTCGAGCATATCGCGGTATTATCCCAGCTGGCGGAACAAATCATCGACAAATTGGGGAATGCGCGTAATGACTTGGGAGTTTTTCAAATGCTGTTAGCGATGTTACATGAAACGTTGGAGAAAATACGGGAGATAACGGGGTTTGAAGAACTGTCACTTACAGGCCTGTCAGCACCTGACTTACTTGCGTTATCGCGGATAGCGAAAATCATGTTCGCAGCACGGGACAAAAAAGCAATCGACGGTGAAACCGCTGAGCTTATCGGGGATTTGGAAAGGTTACGGTTAGCGTTAAACGCGCCTGAAGAGAAAACGGATGGCAACGGAACGAAGGCGCTGCCTGCACCGGGGAACGGCGGCGCGGAAAACGCAGACTGAGATGGTTGTAGCGAGGGATACTGGCTACGAAGTCTCAGAGAATATCTGAAACGTATATTTACCCCAAATACTTAACATATATATACAGTGTGTTCGGGACTAAGGCGTTAATTGTGCCGGCGAGCGGGAAAATGCAAGATTCACTATATGGGAGGGTTTAGTTTTCTGTGGGTTGGGTAGAGCGATGTTGGTGTTGCACTGGGATAATTGCGAATGAGTTTCGTTCGGTTGAATGAGTTTGTGACGTAGTAGGGTCGCGAAACCCAACGCATTTTCTCCTTAATGCGAAAGCAGCAAGAGTTAATCTTCGGTAAGTGCATATCGTGAAAATCCCAATCAATTGGTTGATAGTTCTTTGGGACCAGGGAAAAGCCACGTAAAGGGGATAAGTTTAAAATTTCTGAGGATTGGGGAGGTCTTCACGGCGTTGTCGTAGCCCTTGCCTGATTGCGCTGCTCTCTAGAGTTGAATGCTTATGTTCTGTAGTTTTTGCTTTAGTTCCGAAGAGATATCTGACTCTATGAGCGGTTTTATAAGTTTCGACACGCTATCATGATACCAGAGCGGTACATCGCAACCCCACAGAAAAATCAATAACTTGGCTAAAGCTTCAGGGTGTTTTTCCCATGTTTTATCTGTTTCAAGACGGGCTAGAATCCTCGTATTTTGCAACGATGCCGACGGCATTTGAATCGCAAGTTCAACGGCGTCGCCAAACTGTGTATCCAACTCCGGCAGCCATTCGAGCATAAAATCAGCTTCTTTAGCAGTGAGTTGAGCAGGTCGCCCATCTATTCTATTTTGCCAATATTCTCTTAACCAGCGTACCCACAATTCTTGGCTTTCGCTGTCATTCATTCGTTCGAGATATTTGCCGACTTGCCAAGAAAAGATCTCTGGAATCGTGCTATTGTCTTCCTGCAAAAACGTAGGTTCACCATTTGATTGTTGGCTTTGCAGGCTGCCATACTTGAAAAGTTTTGGAATCCACTTGTCGAGAACATCATCAATATCATCAATGACATATGCTACCATTGCTGTATAGCATTTAACGAACCCACGTCGTTGATTGAATAACCCGGTGCTAATCCGAGTAACTGCTTTGAGAAATAGTTCGCTCAAAGCTTCTGCGACGGTTGGTGACAGGCGTGCTACCGTTACAAAACCATCCCACACCGCTTGAAAGTCCACGCTGTCTACCTCAAAAAGCGGGAGCAGGTGATTTCGCGTCCATTCTTCATCGACTCCCAGCAAATAACGCAATTGAGCCGCTAATATGGATTTGCCGGCTCCACCTATTTGCGACGAATCTTTAATAATTTCCAGCAAGGGTCGGCGATAATCTTCACTAAGGGATTTTGGGGGTGGGACTTGGTGCTGACCCCAGAGCGAAATTGAGGAGAGCCAGAAATTGGCAAGACCCCATACCGGATAATTTACGCTCTGGTTAAACCAGCCCCGCTTTTCGTCAATTTTAATGGTGCGATCGAGGTGTTGCCATAACTCTTCGGCAATGCCGTTGGCTCTAGGCAACAACCGAAATGCATAAGGTGGACCGCCGTTCTTCACGAGCGCATAAAGCGAGTCCGCTATTTCATGGCTATGATATGGGTACAACTGGGAACTCTCAAGCCATGTGAACACTTGAAGATATCGATCTTCTTCCAACTCCGCTTTGCTCCACGTGTTAATCAAGGCGTACCAGGGATATGCATCCCATCGTTCAGCGGTACTTAATGCCTCCGCCAAGCCGAGGCTCCAAATAAAGTCGCGTTTAATCGCTTCTGAGAGGTTTTTAACAATCCCTCCGCGTGTTGGTCCTATCTCTTCAGCACCCTCAACCGACAATAGAAAGTTTGCCCAAAAGGTTGGCGGTTTTTCTAAAAGGGCTTCAACGGTGGGAATCCCTGGTTCCTTTATCCAACCTGATTCTATCCACGCTGTAAAGTCCGGATGATCCTTCGGTTCAAAATGCGGGTACACCTCCGAGACCTTTTCCAGGGCTTGTTTTGCTAATTGGCAATTAGGATCGGATTTGTGTAACCAATCAAACCAGTCGAATCGCCCTCTTGCGGAAATCTCCTCATTTTGTGGTATTTTGTCGTGTGGCACACGGTTAGATTTCACTAGATTGTATCCTTTCAATTAGAGCCATTCGGCAATCCGTACTAGCATCAGAATAGGCGTGTCCAACCAATCGATATATTTCGTGGTGAATTGCGTACTCGTTCACGTCAACATGTTCTAACAACCACCGGATTTTGTCGTCTGGTGTTAAATCCGTGCGTTGAGTTAAGGTGTGTACTGCCAACCGGCGCAGCAACGGCACATCAGAAGCCACTAGTCTTTTGCACAACCGCGCGGCTACCGTTGGTTGATTCGACGCGAACCATTCCAAGCAATCACGCGCGGCATCAATCAATACATCGTATTTGTCTCGACCACGCTGTTCGTCTTGTTCGTGAGGTTCAATAGCTGAGCGCGACTGGCTAACCGGCTCTGATGAGCGCGTCGCCCGTCCCCACGTGTTATAAAATTGATACTGTTTTTCTATACAGTGAATCACCTTTTTAAGCAGTGGCGTCACAATTTTAGATAAGTGGGGCTTCAGGCAGAATTGCCATAATTCGTCAAGATCGTCGTCCTTCCCGACCATCTCCCAATCTAAATTAATTTGTAGGTCCCTGTCAGTAACGATCGGGGGAAGGAATTCATTCTCTTCTATTGCGCCACGACTGCGCGTCATCGTGCAAAAAATCATTAATACTTCCATAATCATCTCGTGTTGAATGCAACGCTTAGCAATAGCCGTCAGGTGATTGCTTGTGAACACGTAACGCCCATCCTGAATTTCACCCTCCTCTGGCGCTGTCGATAACAGTAATGAGGTCCAACGCGATAGAAGTGTCGAGTCTAGAAAGGATTCATTATCGAGGCCAATTTTCTGCGCAATGTGTTTCCAAAATATTGGATGTATGCGCGTGCGATGCCTGCCAATTAACAGGAACATTTCATGTGAATAATCTTTCAAAAACTGCGTTACCAACCACCAAGATAGAACTCTATCGCTATCTTGTAGAGGGCTATTTCCAAACAACCGGGTAAAGTACCCTCGCTCATCAAGCCAATCAATCCATTCGGGGTGTGATGCGTTTTCTGTAAAGAAGCGGGTCTTTGTTACATCTTCAAGCGCCAGTGCGATGTCCCTCTCGTCGTCTTCGTTTAGTCCATTAGGCGGCGATTGGGCAATCACGGAAATCACCTGGTGCCAACCCATCATCCCGCGCTGCAGCCAATTAGCAAGATCTTGGATAGCCACGCTAAGTTCGCTATGGTCGTTCTTGTGATTCTGCGGGTATGGAATCTTTACAATACCCGATTGGTTCCAGTGTTGATCGTCAGCGCCTACACGTTCCAACGCATAACGTGGCAATTTTGCACTTTGAGGGGGTAAGGCGCGTACCAAATATTTCATTACCGTGTCACTCAGGCTGTAACCGACAAAGAGAACCGTATAATTGGTGAATAAATCAAGGAGAAAACGACGTGACCACCCCTCACTTAGATATGCGCGACCAAAATCACTGTCAGTAAGCACCATCTCCTTCGGCCGTTGAACCGAGCCATGAACATGTATAAGTCCGTTGAAATTACTACCCAAAGGCAGTGCAGGAGCGCAGAACACTGGAAGATTTTCGCCGAATCCCTCTTCTGCCGCCTGTTCAAACAGAAGATCGAAGTTTGTCGTAACTATTAGAACCAATTGGTCCGTTTGATAGAGCCGCAGAAGCTCGCGATGAAGCGGTGTCGATTCTAAGCCGCCACGAGAAAGCTCCCTGCTTGCAATTTCATGAACATTCGTACCATCCTTGTGCAGCCGCCCGAGGAACTCCTCAAGGGTTTCAGTGTCACCTATCGTTTTGTTCGTATGTTCCGCGATGATGTTTGTTAGGGTACAAAAATCGGGCAGACAAGCAGGTTCACCCATAGAGACTCCAGCCCCGGCAAACACCACCAGTTTATTGTCACGCAATGCTTCCAAAAGTGGTTTCGGAAAATCAACCTTACCGAATTTCATGCTAAAACACAATCCTGTTATTGGAGTTCCTACATACTGCGCTGTCCGTTGAAATTCCTAATCAGTTTAACTGAAATGAACTGTACGTAGCTTTTCAATGAGGATTATACACCATAGTAACATCGATTTTTTGACGCCCCGGTTCCATCTTGTTATTTCTCTGTATTGGGGATTTCAGTTGATCGTTCTCCCGTCATTGAACCTGCCGCGTTGAGGGAAGTATCGTCAATTTTCCTCGCCATTTCGAGGCGTTCGCGTCGTCTTTTCGGTTTCGTGTCAATCTCTTTTTAGGGCGGAGTTTCTTCCAGTTTTTCATCTAGTAATGCATTGTTATGATTCCTAACTATTTGTCAAAGGAAAAGGCAGGTCATCCTATCTTTATTCGAGGTGTTCTCTAGGGTTTCTATAGCGCCGATTTTTCTCGGTTGCAACTTTTGCAAAGCATCTGGCAGTTATCCTCGTTGGTCTTGCCGCCCTCCGACCAGGGTGTCCTGTGGTCTGCTTGCATCTCTTTGATTGCGAATTCGTCCTTACACATAGCACAAATACTTTTCTGTTTTTCGTATACCTTTTGCTTCATGCTGTCTGTAAAAGCGCGTATATTCAAGTGCTTTTCTTCACCAGTTAAAATGTACCGATATATCCCCGCTTTTCTTGTTACATCGTCGTCAAGCACAAGCCGAGCGGTTTCTTCTTCAATTTTGTCGGAATCAAGTTTGGCGTCTCCAAAGGTGTCGAATAGGAAACCCCAATCCACACCCTTCATGTACTTTACTCTTTTAACTGTGAATGTTTCTTTTACCCAATCAATCACTGACTCAAAATATTCCCATAACGGGCGAGCAGTATCGTGGTGTTGATGCTGCGCCATATAGTCCTCAATCGCGTCTTTGCTGACCCATCTGATCGCTGTTTCCAAGTATTCCTGCCGGTCTGCCGACCCTCTGATATAGTCGCTGCCAATTTTGTAAGCGGCACAACCGCGTTTGCTGAAATACCGTTTTGCGTCGGAAACCCAAGGGCCGTGGTAAACTGCATTGCGTAACTCTTGCTTCGTCAACTCTTTTCCGGCAATATTGACTGTCTCGAACCACTTCAACTTCTCGCTGTCTGTCCCGCTGCACACATACACCATTAACTTGTAATCCAGTATTAAGCGTGCTTTGTCGGGCTGAAGGTTGTGGAAGTATAGATCGTTAAATGAGAAGTCGCCTTCTACATATTGCGAAATAGAGATGGTGCGCTGTTGTCCATCAATTATCTCGAAAGTGCCGTCTTTCCGGTCGGCCCAGTACATTACGTTCAAGGGAAATCCCTTTAGAATAGAATCTATCACGGCTTTGCGTTCTTTATCCTCGTAGATAAATTCGCGTTGAAATGGAGGGCGTATATCTAGTTTTCCGCCGTAGCCAGTCACGCCCCCCTCACGGTCGTCACGGTACCCTTCCACAAGTTCTTCCACAGTGATGTCTAGTAAATCAACGTTCATTGACGTATCCTTTTATTCCGGATAACGATGCGGGCAAAAATCTCTTTGCCTTTGATTCTAAATCTGCTCTGCTTGCCTGTTAGCTGGGTTATGAGAGGTCTATCTATACCGATAATTTCAAACTGATTGGGGTTGAACTTGTCTAGGAAACTAATCGGCACTCCCATTTCTCCGCCATAATCACGAGGAATGTGCATCGTCCTACTCACTTCGATAGCATCGTAGTTGTCGTACTTCTGATACTCCTTGGGCGAATACTTTTTGTAAAGGATCAACTCCTCGTTACGCTTATCGTGGTCAAGGTTGGTAAACCAACTGGCATTTCCTAGCCTGCCTTTGACGACACCATCTACTATTTTGTAAGCGCTACCCTCTTTCTTGGTTTTAATTAATTCTTGTGCATAGTCTTCCGGCACATCAAAGAGCATATCTTTGCCCATCGGGCCGTAACCAAGCCACATTTTGCCATTTTTGATTAGAGGGAATATCTCCTTATAGGTTACGGCATTCATGATCCCGATAATCAGGAATTGTTTTTCATGCCCAACTAAGTGCGCAACGTATTCTCTAAACAAAGAAAATGGCGGGTTTGTAACCACAACGTCCGCTTTTTTCAATATCTCAATACATTCCGGATTTCTAAAATCGCCGTTCCCATTGAGTGGAAATACAATACGCGATGTATCATCGCCGATGTATTCAACACCGACAGCAGAATCCTTATCGTTTTTGGTGAACAAATCGTATTGCTGATTTTTATAACAGGTTGTAATCAGTTTTTTGAGTCCGAAATGTGCAAAGTTTAGGCTAAAATAGCGGTAGAAATTACTAATGATTGGGTCATCGCAGTTACAGTAGATAGTCTTCCCGCGAAAGTGGTGTCGATAATGCTTGCATTCTTTTTCAATATCTGAAAGCTGAGTATAAAACTCATCTTGTTTTGCTTTGTTCGCGGCGTGTAGAGATTTATTTCCTGACATAATACCGCCCCATTTTGTTTTTTTTTTACGTGTACCGAAACAACATCGAAAGTTGAACCACCATCAACCAAATCGGAGTATCGGAGGCACTTACCATCCATTCCCAACAGTGACGTCGTGAACCCAGTTTAAGCCCAAATTCAATCTTTATTTGTTCGCGCCTGTATTTGTGCTCGTTAATCAACCTTTTCTCAATCGTCTGTCGCACATATTCTTTCGGTGAATTTTTTAGGAACTTATCGTTGATGTAATCACCAAAATAACCTCTGGAACCTTAATGCTCTTTTTGTCCCGCTTGGTATGCATATTCATTCTCCTTCGTCAAGAAAATTTCCAATTAAATTCCACTGATTCCGATAATCTTCGAGATTACGGAATTGGTCGAAATGCACATTTCCGGACAACCTAGGTGCCCTTTCGATTACAGCAATCGGGAAAACAAAGTATTCAGGAGTGAGCACTTTTGCGGTACCATCCTTCGAACCCCGATTTAACTTTACTACGACAACAAAATCGCAGGCAAGGTTCGTGACATTGAACTTAGGTGCATCCGTTCGCCACCGGCTTCTTACTTGAATGCGGGCTGACAAACGGTTATCTGAGTGCGTCGCAACAAGATCGTAGCCGGACATTTTCTCAAAAGGCATGGAGGTATCAATGCCTCGAATTAACATCTGTCCTAAGACGAGAAACCTCGCGCCTTTGGATTCCAGTTTCGTATTTAGTCGGGCCATGTCTTTTCTCCAATCAACAGAATTCAGTAGTCAAAAGTCCGATTTGACGGAATTCATTCCGTCTTTGCCGATGCGTAATTCTAAAAGATTCGGCTACCCGTACCTATTCATAAATACATGCTAAAATCATCCCCATCTTTGCATAAATCATCAGTGTTGTCAAGTGTTTAATGTGGCAGTGGGAAGTGGGAGGATTGGGGAAAGGCACTGGGAAGAAAAATCGGGCGAGTATGTGATTGGCTTGGGGTGAATCAGAGCTGGTTGGCACTTTTTACTGATTAAACGGAACTTTTGGAACTAGTTGGCGGAAATGCAATCCTATGTTAAAGGAAAGTATTCCTTGACATCATACTACATCTTTGGTATACTAACGTTAGACATACAATTTATGTGTGCGTGCTTAATTTTTTGGCTCTTCAGAGTTAAGTGTGGTAATGAGCTTAGCTATAGGAATGCCACAATG
>JAPPKS010000005.1 GCA_028819845.1 Candidatus Poribacteria bacterium
AGCACTAACATAGAAAACCACTACCTCCGAAGACTTGTGGGTAATAGTAAGCCTTTAACAGGGGGGATAGGGCAAAACGCCATCACGGCAACCGCGAGTATTGTGCCAACAGGAATTGACCAAACGTAGGGGCAGGTACTATGCCTGCCCACAACACTTTGTCAACCGAAGTAAACTGTGTTATAATTTATATACTTGATGGTGACGACCGGGTATGTCCTCCCTTGCATTTACTGATTCCCACCGCGGCGTTGCGCTGAAGGCATTCATCTCTTAAATCTCAGGAATACCGGCAGTCATTAAGCGCGCAGAAACCGTAATGACACAATCCGAATTCAAGTTTCTCGGCATTCACCACATCATAGTTTTAATGCTAACGGGTGTAATTCCCCTTGCGCTTTCCGCGTTGGTCCGGCGGGTAAATTCGCACAAACTCACGCGAACTGTTCGCTATACACTGGGAGTTATTTTACTCGGAAATGACATCGTGCACTTGGGTTATCGATTCATCAGGGGTGAGTTTAACCTGTTTCTGCGATATTTCCTCCCGCTCCACGTCTGCGGGCTTGCAACATTCGCGACCGCCGCTACGCTTCTTTTCCAGATTCAGACGCTCTACGAGTTCGCCTATTTTTGGGGCCTCGTGGGCACATTCAACGCTGTACTGACGCCCCAACTTGAAGTCGGTTTCCCAAATTATCGGGCATTTCAGTATTTTATAGCGCACAGCGGCATCGTTATCGGTGTTCTGTTTTCAACGCTGGGGCTTCAAATGCGGCCATCGCTCAGGTCCTTATTCCGTTCATTCGCTGTCATTAACCTTCTTGCACTCGTTATCGGCGGCTTTAATTATTTGGCGTCAGCTAACTACATGTTCCTTTGCGAACCGCCAAAGACGAAATTTCCGGTGTTTAATCCGGAATCGCCGCTCTTTATACCTTGGCCGTTGTACATTCCGATATTGGACGTTCTCGCGCTCATACTATTCTTCGTTGTTTACTCGCCCTTCCTGATTAGAGATTGGCGGAAGCGTACCGCGGGAAACGCAGATTTCGGCAATAGCACCACGGATTGCAGCAATCACCTGAGCGAATAGCGAAGGTACAAGGCGATGAATATTGAGTACGGTAGTCTTCGATAGTTTTGTAGGTTGAGGTCAATTTTCTGACGCCTATAAGCGTAATTTTAGATGCAATTGACTATTGAACAACGCTATGGTTAAGAACAACAGAAAGACTATATTCGGCTGGTGCATGTACGACTGGGCGAATTCCGCCTATATTACCACAGTAGTCGCGGCGCTTTTGCCAAACTACTTCGCGCGCGTTATCGTCGGCGAAAAGGGCGTCCAAATCGGAAACACAACGGTCAGCGCCACTGCTTTGTGGGGCGCGATGGCAAGCGTCGCGGCGTTCTTTGTATTTCTGTGCGCCCCCATATTAGGCGCGATATCGGACTTCTCTTCCGCAAAGAAAAAGTTCCTGATATCCTTCGCATACACAGGTAGCGTCGCCGCGGTTTTTCTTTATTTCTGTGGGTCCGGAGATGTCTGGATGACTGTGCTCTTCTTTCTAATCTCGCGCATTGGGTTTGTGGGGGCTAACGTGTTCTATGATGGATTCTTGCCTCAAATTGCTTCTGAAGATAAGATGGATTGGGTATCGGGCAAAGGGTTTTCTTACGGGTACGTCGGCGGAGGACTTCAATTCGCAATGGCGCTGGGGCTAGTCGCCGGCCATGACGCGATTGGCATCAGTACATCTCTTGCTGCCCGAATCGGAATTGCCATGGCAGGGGTTTGGTGGGCGGGTTTCACGCTGCTAACGTTGAAGCACTTGAAAGAGAGCGGCGTTTCAGAGGAGATTCCGAAACAGTATCAATCCACGTATAAGTTTTTTGCTTATGCCTGTATCGGCGTCACCAGAATCCAGCGGACGTTGAGAAAAGTTCGGCGGTTCAAGCATCTGTTGCTATTCTTGATAGCCTTCATGATTTATAACGACGGCATCCAGACGGTCATTAGCATGGCGACGATTTACGGAACAGAGGAGTTGGGCTTGTCAGCGACCGTTTTGATGTTGACCCTGTTGGTAACCCAAATTATCGCCGCTGGAGGCGCATTGTTATTTGGCAGATTGGCTGATAGAATTGGGACAAAAAACGCCGTAATGCTGTCCCTAGTCTTCTGGAGTTGTGCGGTAACATATGGTTACTTTTTACACACAGCAACTGAATATTTTATACTCGGCGCATCCGCAGGAATCTTTATGGGAGGTTCCCAAGCACTCAGCCGTTCGCTTTACGGTTCAATGATCCCGGAGCAATCTAGCGCCGAGTTTTACGGCTTCTACTCCGTATTTAGCAAATTCTCCGCAATTTGGGGCCCCTTGGCTTTTGGCGCCATTCGGCAAATTACGGGAACAGCGAGATTATCTATCGTTTCATTGATGGTTTTCTTTATTGTTGGTCTGATTTTGCTCTGGTTCGTCGATGTGGAAAAAGCCCAAGCAGCGAGAGGCAAAAAAGAACTTCTCGGCTCAATC
The DNA here is from genome assembly GCA_028819845.1 of Candidatus Poribacteria bacterium. Lineage (GTDB taxonomy): Bacteria > Poribacteria > WGA-4E > WGA-4E > PCPOR2b > JAPPKS01. Next base: position 2,544 of record JAPPKS010000005.1, read on the forward strand.
AAGTCAATGGAATCGCAGTAAGTTAAGTTTGCTGGAAATTAAAACTGTGCTAGCCGACTCGCGATTCCGATCGCGATTCAATATTCGGTTGAACTTAGGACAATCTGAAACCGCTCAGAGCACGGTAAGATTAAACGGTCATATCGACGTTCTACACGTTAATTGAATTAAATTTAATTGTAAAATCTGTTAAATTTTGTAAACTTTTGTAAACTTCAGTATAATTCTGTCGATTTAAATAATCGCGAGCGCACTGACCCAAAAGTTCAAATCTGCGGCGTGGTACCGCGATTAATTGCTTATAGCGGTTTCTAGCAAAGATACAAATAGTTAGGATTGTTAATTATGTCAACTAAAATTCAATGCGGAATCTAAAACCGTAAGGGGATTTATGAAATATACTAATGGAACATTATTGGCCGTTGGCGCAACTTTTCTGGTATGGCTATTGATGGGATGTCAGGGAGCAACGCTTAATATTTCCGATGTTGGCACGAGTGAAAATCCGCTAGAAAAATCAGGGGAGTTGTCCAAGAGCGAGGTCTGGGCGGGAAAAATTTTGATTACTGGTAATGTTGTCGTCCCCGGAGGAACGACGTTGACGATTCAACCCAATTCGATTATCGGGTTTGATCCTGCTATTGGTGCCCACCAATTGATTGTGTACGGTACGCTGTTCGCGGAGGGCGAGGCAGATCGTTTCATAACCTTTGGTTCACTTGGAACGGCTGAAAATCCCCCAACAGCTGGGGATTGGCTTGGCATCTTTCTGGGAGAAACGAGCGTAAATTCACGTTTGGTAAACTGCCGAATTCGACACGCGGATACCGGTGTTGCCTGCCGATCCGATTCAACGCAGGTCGAAAATTGTCTGATGACCGATAACGAATTGGCAATTCTTTGCGACGATGCAGCTCCATTGATTTCCCAGAACGAGATTAACAAAAACGGTACCGCCATAAAGTGTATTAACGATGCGGCCCCGGAAATCAGCAGGAACACAATTCAGGCCAATGAGTACGGCATTGTTTGCGATGACGATTCCAGAGCGACAATAAATAACAACGAACTTTCCAGTAACTATCAGCATGCCATCGTCTGTTTCGCATTATCCTCTCCCGAGATTGTCTCAAACAATATTTTCTTAAACGGCGGGTGGGCAGTGTACGATGGCGGCCGATTGCGTGACAATTTCATTCGAGGAAATAATGAACGGGGTTCGGACGTCATTGAACATGGAACAGGACGAGACGGCGGACAATACTACGGAGTGGACGAAGTCTTGGACCCGCGTGGTTCGCCCGTTGTTGACGCTGGCGTGCAGCGTGAGCGGTTCTAGCTAGAATTCGAGAGAATAAATAGCGACGTAAACTCATGCCGGCCTATGTTAAACTAGTTCAAATCGCAAGAACATGAGGGAAAATGAAACCTAGGGTTCTCGTCCTACGGACGGCGGGCACAAACTGCGATTATGAAACAGTCTACGCTTTTCAGCTAGCGGGCGCTAATACAGACTTGATTCACATAAACAGTCTTATAGCCGGCCAAACAAAGGTTATGAACTACCATGTTTTGGCAATCCCGGGCGGATTTTCTTATGGAGACGACATCGCGGCAGGAATTTTGTTCGCAAACCAAATCAAATACAAACTAGCAGATCAGCTAGTAGAATTCGTCGAGTCGGGCCGGTTAATTCTCGGCATCTGCAACGGGTTTCAGGTGCTTGTAAAAGCGGGATTGTTGCCTCGTCTTGACCGGGGAATCCTGCAACAAGCAACGCTAGCGATGAATGGCTCTGCGAAATTTGAGTGCCGTTGGGTACATTTGGAAGTAAAGAAGAGTCCATGCGTCTTTACGCAAGGATTAAATCCCCAAATATATCTCCCGGTAGCGCACGCAGAAGGACGTTTCACCGCGCCGAACCCTATACTCGATCAAATTGAATCAAATCGGCAGATTGTCTTTCTTTACATTTCGCCGAACGGATACGCGCCGAAATATCCCGATAATCCAAATGGTTCCGATCGTCATATCGCCGGCATTTGCGACTCAACGGGCAGAATCTTAGGTATGATGCCTCATCCCGAACGCTTTCTCACGCGGTTCAATCATCCGCGTTGGACGCGAGAGAGATTACCTAAGGGAGGAGACGGATTGTCAATCTTTCGGAACGCCGTGGATTATGCGCAGTCTAACTTGTGAACATAGGTATAGCGGATGATATTCTTTTTTGCACCGAGTTTGCTCTTGGATATATAATGAAACAGTTGCAATTTTTTATTTGGAAAAATTAAGCGAGTAAAACGAATGACTATTCGTCAATTCCTAAGGCCGGATCTCTCAGATTTAAATCCCTATCATGTAGAACAACCGCCCCACCGATTCAAGCTCGATGCAAATGAGTCCCCCTTTGACCTACCTACAGAACTTCGTGAAGATATAGCAAACGAGATGAAAAATATCCAATTTCAACGCTACCCGGATCCAAGTTCAGATGCATTGAGAACAGAACTTTCAGAATATTTGGGTGTCGATAAAGGTCAAATCGTTGTAGGCAATGGTTCCGACGAACTAATCGGTTATTTGGTACTTGCATTTGGGCGCACAGATGCTTGTGTCTCCTTCCCAACCCCAACGTTTGCAATGTATCACATTTTGGCTCGAATTGCGGGGTTAAAAGCAGTTGGATTTCCGCTTGACGACCAATTTAATCTGAATGAAGACTCGTGGCAATCACATTTGGATGCCAACAGGTTGAATTTAGCGTTTATCTCAAACCCGAACAATCCTACGAGCAACACTTTTTCCGCTGAAGTTATCCGCAAGACGCTCTCTCGGTCAGACGCACTTGTTGTGCTCGATGAGGCTTATTGTGAGTTTTCAGGGAAGACCTTTTTCGGCGAATTAAATCGGTACCCAAATTTAGTTATTGCTCGCACTTTTTCAAAGGCCTACGGACTTGCTGGGTTGCGAATCGGTTACTTGATTGCTCACCCGGAGATTATCAATGAAATCAACAAAGTCCGGCTGCCTTACAACCTAAACCGGTTTTCGCAACTGGCTGCGTTGCTTCTATTGAAACAGCACGTACGGCAAGCGCAGAAATCAGAATTTTCATTGCGGATTCAGGCGATTCTTAAGGAACGCGAGCGCGTTTATGCCGCCTTACAAGCATTGGATGGCGTTTACCCGTTCCCGACAGATGCAAACTTCATTCTCTTTCGGACAGAATCGCATGCCGATAAATGGTTCCAGCATATCTTGGATTGTGGAATTCTCGTTCGCAATCTCAGTCGTCCGGGGCCGCTTTTAAACTGTTTACGCGTTACGATCGGCACACCCGCGGCGAACTCCAAGTTTCTGGAGGCGATGGCTTCGTATTGAAAGGCGATTTTTTGTGAAAATTAACCTCAGAAATGCCACGCCGCATTCCATTGATAAGATTCACCGGAGACTGTTGCCTTTCTATATGCGACCAACCGTCTTAGTTGCATTTGTTTTAATTTCCTTGGTCGGACAGTTTCTGTGGATTATTGGCATCACCATTATCGGCGAAGTCCATTTGTGGGGGTGCAGTTTCGCGTTCGCACTTGGAATTATCCTCGGTTACGTTCACGGGAAATGGACGGGACGGATGTGGGCTCGCTATTATTTGCGCGTGATAAATCGAGAGATTACGTTTTGGCAGGCGAAAGGTGGAAAGGGAACTTCTATATTTGTGCTGCTAGCACTTGGCATTCCAATTTTATGTGCGGCATTTACACGGCTGTCGTTCGACGCACTGGCTGCGGTACAATCATACATTTTCGGTTTTATCGGCGGGACGAATTTCGCGATTTGTTCGTGGGTTCGTACCTTGCCGAAATAGGATTGATGAATTAAGTGATTTCTTGCCGGGTTTGTTGTTCGGGCCTCAAGAAATAGGAGTTGCGCAGTTGAAGGATAGTGTGTCCTGATTCGCTGCTCCATCAAGAATGCGAGTAAGATGCCCCGCCTACAAAGGGCGCAGCGTCTGACAATGCCCTTCGACGCCTTATGAATCGCCAATCTTCAATCTGAAGTGTGTAAGTCCTAAATGTATTAGGAGTCTGACAGTCGGCGGCATTGCCTTTCCGCTATCCATAACGTCACGAATGAGATTAGCGTCGAAATTAAAACCAAGCGATACGCGCTTGCCTCCCAACCGATTGTAAAATAGTTGAATATTGCCAAGGACAAGGTCTGCGTTTTTCCAGGAATGTTACCCGCTACCATCATTGTCGCACCGAACTCGCCGAGACTCTTAGAAAAAGCGAGAATTCCGCCACCCACAATTCCGCGATACGATAAAGGTAGAGTCACGGTGAAAAATACTTTCAATGGGTGCGCGCCGAGAGTGCGCGCGGCGCTTTCTAACTTCGGACTCACACCTTCCATAGCAGTCACAGCACTTCGGACAAATAGTGGAAATGAAATCACAGAAATCGCTAATACAACCGCGGCCCACGAGAAGATAACCTCTCTGCCTAAAAGTCGGTATAAAATGCTTCCAAGCGGTCCTGCTCTGCTAAATAGCATCAATAGAAAATACCCGCTAACAACCGGCGGCAGCACTAGAGGCACCATCACTATTGTATTGAGGAACGATTTTCCCCGAAATGAGTTCTTCGCGAACGCCCAACTGACGAAGAGTCCGGGAGGGAAAATGAAAACGAGACTTAAAATAGCTACTTTGACCGATAGAATCAGGGCGTCAACTTCAGCTCTTTTAATAGTCCATAGCCGGTCGGAAGTGCCTCGCTCCACATCTTTTACCACGCCATCCGATACACGCTGGACGGACTGCACCATTGAAAATCCATTGCTTTCAAAGATTCCAGTGGCTTCTGATGAATTTAAGTACGCGAGGAATACCTGCGCGAGTGCTTTACGGTTGGTTGTTTTCATGACTGCGGCGGGATATACTATCGGACTGTGGCTCGAACTGGGAAATTGATAAATTGCCTTGACCGATTTGCTGATTGCCGCATCGGTCTTATAGACTATCCCCACATCTACTTCACCAGATTCTACATACGCCAATGTTGACCGAACATCTGTGCCAAGAATAAATTTGCTTTGAACATCCTCCCAAATCCCTAATCGCAGCAAAGCTTCTCTGCCATAAATGCCCGCAGGCACCGAATGTGGTTCGGCTATAGCAATACGTTCAATTGGCGGTGTAACAAGCATCCGTGGATCGGAGGCGGAAGGTATACCGTTCAAAGGGGCAATCAATACTAGACTATTGGTCAAAAGATTTCGGCGAGTATCCTCATGAACGCGCTTTTGTGTTTCAAGGGAATCCATTTGCATAGGGCTGGCGCAAATAAATATATCGGTGTTTGCGCCTTTTTCAATCTGCTGCTGCAAGGTCGAAGAACCCGTGAAATTGCAATGTATTTGAATTCCGGTCTCCAATCGAAAGCGCTTACTGATTTCAGATAGTGCATCCGTCAAGCTAATTGCTGCAAAGACAACTAACTCTCCTTGCCGAGTTGGCTTTTCTGCCTCACCACTATCGTGTTCGGATTCAAAATGCCTATCGTCTCTGCAACCGGGCAGGAAAAGCAAAAAAAGATTGAGAATTATGAAGACTTCAAAGAGGCGCAAATTCATAGCGTTTTGGCCGCTTTCAGCATACTCGTGGTAACCACATTTTTAGCGTTTTCTGCCTAAAAGCCGACACATCTCAGAGCATACACCATAAATGTTGCTCTGTCAATTTAGAAAACTTCTTGATTGCATGCGTGGCGAACGGGTTTTCAACTGTAACATGATTTGCACATGACTATTTAACGTTGGGCAAGGGAGTGTTGATTCTATTTTGCTTGCAACCGAACTCGTGCTCTGCTAAACTTGCTTTATCCGGTGATTAATGTAATGAGAAAGTGTGAAAATCACCGATTTAATCGGAAGTAATATAAGGTAGATTTTATGAAACAGATTATATTATCAACAGCATTCATCCTTGAGTGCATGATTTTTGACGCCTCGTCATTGCGAGCGCAACCTTTTGACACGTCGGCGTGGTGGCTGGTGGTGAGTCCCACTACCGACGACCGTACTCAAGATTACCTTGATGCACTCGTTGACTTGGTGAAGGAAAGGGGTAAAGTGCCGGCCGGACAAATTTCCCGACTCGAAGGAGAAAAGTGTACGCGCGAAGGCGTGCGGGCAGCCATTGCAAAAAAGGCCAGCCTAATGCAAAAAGGAGACCGACTACTATTTTTATATCGGGGTTTTGTTACCAAACCGCGACGATTAAATGCCATCTACTTTTTGACACATGGAGCGGCATCCGATAGTTACAAAAATGGATTTGAGATTCGGCAATTGAATGCTTGGGTAGGCAAATCGCCAAACGCCTCTATGTTAGCCATTATCGACGGTTTAACCAACGACCGTAACTTAATGGCTTTTTACGCCAACCGCGAGGCGCCCGGAGATGCAGCTTACGTGTCGATTCAGCCGGCAGCGGAAAACGCCGGTCACGAATTCACGAAACATTTACTGGAAGCCTTTCAAAAAGACACAGCCGATTTGGATGAGAATCGGCGAATCTCAATTGGAGAACTGCACGAATACATCACATCCAACGCGCCGCCTCAGCCAGGAATCTTGGCGCCGACCGGGAACATTGAGGCAACCATCCTGAAATTGAGACCCATGCTCAGCATTGTAACAATTCCTGACGGCGCATCAATCTTTCTCAACGGAATACAATCTGCGCTAACGCCGTATCACCTTATTGACAACCTCAATAGTGGAATCTATGAAGCGGAAGTACGGAAAGCGGGGTATTTAATCCCCCCTTCTCAATCTACAGAGATTGATTTGGTTCAAGGTCAAGCAACTCGTTTGTCTTGGGATTTAGAATCTATCGCCGTTTTTGGCGATGTCAAGGCATCTGATGGCACAGCCCTTGTGGAAACTAGAGTGTGGATTGACGAGACTGAATACGAGCGAAGTAAGCAAATCATCGGAGAGAATCAACGCTATCGGCTTTTTGCAAACGTCGCCAACGAGTCTCGTGATAAGAGGGTTGACACTCAAGTTCTGGAACCGAACCGGACATATTCCTTGCATGCCGAGAGTGGTAGTTTTTACCACGTAGACACGACCTTCACGCTACCTAAGTATGAATCCATTCGGCAAGATTTAACTTTAGAAAAAATGTCTTGGTTTGAAGTTGCCCAGATGCGCTTTAATCGTGAGGAGTATGAGGAGTCCATCGCTGCGTTTCAAAACGGAATTGAGGATACAACTGACTTCCCAGCAATTACCCCGGCGTTCACTCAAATGCTTTTTGATTCGTTCTCGTTGGCGGTTGACAGACAAACTGATGAAATTAACTCCGCACACGTTGTTGCGGCGGCAAAGTTGGCGGATCGACTCAGCCTCCACGAACATTCCAAGATTTACTGGACGCGGGTAAAGTCAATCGCCGCGAAAGGAAGCCAAGATTACATTCTTGCAACGGAGCGATTAAGAATACTGAATATGTCACGGTATTTGATTAACATCAGCATTGTATTTGCGTTGCTCGTTGTTTTGATATCCGGGGTTTTTACGCTGCATAGGCATCGCCGAAAAGCACGCAGTGGATAATATCGTTTATGTTGATTTTATCTTCCTACACCCTGTTTCCAATGGTCAGGCCATGCCCTCAGCCCTTTACGGCAGTACGTCGCAGGGGTACCAAAAAATGCTTGAAAACAGTATGAGGCAATGATATAATAGCCTCTGGTTTTAGACTGCGGGCTTATGTTGGGAGGGCGGAAGAATTGTGTGTTGGTTTAGTAAAATCCTCACGATTGCCTATATCTTCACGTGGATAGTGCTCTCGGCGATTGCGGGAGAACGCGAGGAATATTCTTTCGCTTACAGTTTCTTTGAAAAACAGGCCTTTGGCATTGCTAAAGATCGGTTCAAATCCTTCCTTCAGGAATATCCAAAAAGTGAAAACGCGGACCATGCTCGCTTTCTAATGGCTGAATGCGCGCTGCGGCTCAATGGATATGACGAAGCGATCCAATATTATAAACAGCTTCAGATTGACTATCCGGATAGTCCACTGCGTCTAGAGGCAGCATTTGGCTTAGCTACCGCTTGGTTTCGGCAAGGCAAATTTGAAGAAGCCATTAAAGCCTTCGAAAAAGTTATCGAACAATCACCTGATGAACAACAGATTTCCCTTAGTCTCTATCTCATTGGAGAGGCATACGACAATTTAGGTCTCTACCAGGAAGCGGGTGAATTTTATAACCGGGTTCTCACAAAATATCCTCAGTCGGCAAAAGCCAAAGATGCCCTTTATTCAATGGGCTGGAGTCTTTACCGCCTCAAGAAATATCAAGCAGCCTATGACGTGTTTACCCGTTTCATTAATAATTATTCTGACCACTACGCTGTTGTAGAGGCCTCGTACCGTGCTGCGGAATCGCTTTTCAATTTAAGACTTTGGGCGGATGCGCAAACCGCATACCAGGATTTTCTCACCACCTACGGTAAAGATGACAAAAACAGGCAATTTACGATAATCGCTCGATTCAAGTTGGGCGAGTGCTATTTTCAACAACGGTTGATGGACGAAGCCAAGGAGACGTTTCAACTTCTTTTACAAGAGCATGGAACATCGCCCATTGCCGTAGAGGCGCAATATTGGATCGCAGAAATACTGTTGGAGCGGGAAAAGTACCCTGAAGCAATTTATGAATATGGGAAAATAATCAATTTACATCCGAAGAGCCATGTCGTTGACGACGCCCAGTTTGGAATTGCGATAGCACATTTTCGGCAAGGGGACTATGTGCAAGCGCGGATGCAGTTCAAGGTTGTCGCAGATAATCTGCGATCCGATCTCGCGGATTCCGCACGCTTTCGAATCGGTGAGTGCTACCGGTTACAGCGTGAATTTAATTCAGCAATCCTCAACTATAAGAAAGTACGTCCCGGATCATCATACGCGCCGGATTCCCTTTATGCGTTAGGCACAAGTGCGTTTGAACTGCGGGATTATTCACAAGCCGCCCTTACTTTCAATGAAGTGCTTCAATCTTATGATGCTAGCCCGCTTAAACCGTACACGCTTTACCACCTCGGCCTTACCTATTTTTACGAGGAGGAATACCAGAAAAGTGTAGTAGCTTTCGATCGATTTTTCGGTGAGGCACGCAGCGTTGAGTTTGAGACTGCCCCGCATGATGAAGCGCTTTTCTGGAAAGCACGAGCACAATATGAACTTGGGAACTATCCGGAAGCAATTCAAAACTTTGAGCAGGTGCTTCAAGAGTTTCCAAACTCGCGACAATCTGAAGCAGAACTTTATATCGCCGAAAGCATCTTTTGGCATCAGCAAACGCAAAGCGGTTTTCAATCCGCACGGAGAAAATACCAGAACCTTTTAGATAAACACCCGGAGGAGCAATGGGCGGAGAAAAGTCGATATGGAATTGGATGGACCCATTTCTCTGAAGCAACCCTGTCAGAGGACGAAGCGGTTGGTGCAAATCATTACCAATCAGCGATTAATGCATGGGAGGAAGTGGTTAAAAATCACCCGGTCGGTGAGTTCGCGGATCAAGCGCAATACCATATCGGGGTTGCCCATGTAAACCTTAAACAATACAACGATGCAATTGACGCCTTCAATCAGCTAATTACGGGTTATCCCGGCAGCAACTGGCGTGATGATGCCCGTTATCACATTGGGCAGTCGCTTTATAAACAAGAAAAATACGAAGAAGCTATCCTCGCCTTTGATGAGATGCTCAAAGAGCACTCAGGATCTCAATTCGTTCCTAAAGCGATTTTTGGAATCGCTAATTCCTATTTTAAACAGGGGATATTTAAAAAAGCTGTCGAATATTACGAACGCGTCGTTAATGAATTTCCAAACCCCGTTCGTGAGCCAGGTACGGAGAAGATAGTCGATCTCCGTCCCGAAGCACAATACTACATCGCTGAGAGCCATCTGAGCCTTCGGGATAATGCCACGGCGATTGACGCATACGGTAACGTGATTCAGCATTTTCCAGCGAGCGAGTGGGCAGATGATGCACAATATGGTGTCGCGTTAGCATTCGAAAACCTAGGGCAGAAAGAAAAAGCTGTCCAAGCGTATAGGACGTTGATCAAGAGGTACGCAAGCGGCGACCTTGCTCCGGACGCTCAAATTAAGATTGCCGGCTATTACTATCAAGAAAAAGATTATACCCGTGCCATCGCCGAGTATCAAGAAGCAATAAACCGGTATCCCAATACACAAGAAGCATGGTTGGCCCAATACAACATTGGAAAATCATACATCGCACTAGCTTCTTACCGGCAGGCGATTAAGGCGTTTGAACGAGTCGATCCTAGAAGCGAAATTGCTGCTACGGCGGCGTACGAAATTGGCTTCGTTTGGTATGACAAAAAGAATCCAGGGAGGAACCTTGGGACTGCCGCGAACGCGTTGAACAAGGTAGCTCAACAATTCCCGAATAACCCGGACGCGCCGCGTGCTCTATCGCTAGCCGGTAAGTGTTATCAGGAGTTAGCGGAATGGGACAAGGCGATTGGCGTGTTTCGGCAAATCATAGATAGCTATCCACATTCGGAGGACGCGTATCGGGCGCAACTTGAGTTGGGGCATACTTATCTCGCGCAGGAGAAATACCAAAACGCAATTTCAGCTTATGATGTTATCCGCAAGAAAGGGACAGACGAATACCCTATTGATATCGTCATTGACGCCGTGTTGAAACTAGCAGAATCTCAATTGAACGTTGGTAATCATGAGGATGGCGCAATTACTTATCTTCGCATTCCTCTGCTGTACAAGCAATACGATCCACTAATCGCGCTAAACGCAACGGTTCGCGCTGCTAACGCCTTTTTGGCGGCCGGTAAGAGCTATATGGCAAAGGACACTTATGAAGATGCCATTAAATTCTATGAATCAAACGCTTCAAAGGTACAGGACTCCAAAATTAGGGACGATTGGGATAAGTTATACGACACTTCGAAGACAAAACTCCAGCAACTTATCCGCCATATTGAGCAAGAATGAGTAAAATCCGCGATCCCAAGACGAAGTCGATATGAGACAATTCTATGCCCCGATTGGTATGCACAATACTCTGGGTTAGCCTTTTCATTGTCCGGATCGCATCTCTTTACGCCGAGGAGCCGCAAATAGACCAAGACGAGCATGTGGATGCTAAGGAGGAACAATTAGAGGCGGATTTACCGGATGTCATTCGGGCGAAAATAATTGATAAAACACGAATCGTACTTGAGCCGCGCAGGCGCTTTAGCGACCCATCAAAACCGAAATTGATTAGCGCAAAGGGAATATACGCTAAGGAGCGCCTATGGAATTTGTCTCCGGCTTCGATACCGCAAAAAGCTGTTGCACCGCAGGTGGCGCATTCAAAAACCCACGTCGTCAATTTCACGGCTTATCCAAGTTTCCCTGATTCGCTCTATTACCGTGCACTTTTTGGAGTACACGCCAACCGATCACGGGGATTCCTTTACCTAGATGGTAAGCAGCTTGGTGACAAGCGTACAAGGCAACTGGGGGACTATAACTACAATAGTGTTCGAGGTGAGTTGAGTTATCAACACCTAAATAAGAGCGAAATTTCTCTTGATGTGGGTCTCGACCTCAAAAGCCTCAATTGGCGATCAGCACCAAACAATCAAGAGCGGGAAAAATTGCCGAAGGATTTTACATTCCTTAGTTCCGCGATAAGTTGGAAGCAACAGATTGGAGAATCGGCATGGACGAGGCTTAATCTTGACGCGGAATCAATGCGTCTGACGCATGATGCGCCAGATCAACAGAATGATGGGACGGATCTTCGTTTCAATTGCGACGCAATGATTCCGCTGCCTTTTCAGAACCCGTTTCAGGCAGGTGATACGGTAGATGTAAATCCAATTCACATTGGTAGTGCCATTGAATACTACGCTATAAATACCCGAGGGGAACACGAGAATTGGTCGCCAATCATACGTTTATATGTACGAGATGAGTTTACGCTTTTTGGACCGTTTGCATTAAGCATGCGAGCGGAGGGGGTCAATTTTAGTGATCGGACTGATAGCGGAGAAGATCTGACGCGATTACGTTTTGATCCCAGCCTTGCGGTTACGACCAACTTAGGTAGACGGTGGATTTTTCGTATACACGGTATGCGGACGACGCACCAACCCAAATTGTCGTCACTTTATTTCGAAACGGATTATATCAGCTTTAATCCTTCTCTTCGACCCGAAAAGACTTGGGACGGTCGGGTAAAGTTGAAATACCATCAAGGCAGAAAATTAGTAATCGGTCTCTCAGGATTTGCAAGGCAGATTGATGATTTAGTAGTTCTTGAAAGAGTAACGGATAAACAGAGTCCGCTTGCGTGGGTGCCAGCCAACATTGAAGCTCAGATTTATGGCGGTAAACTCGATTTCTCAGCGCAAGCCACCAATCGGCTCGAGTTTCGATTGCAATACATTCATGAATTTCACCGCCCAAAGCAGGTAGAGAACATCAATTACAGACCCGAGGATTTAGTGAATTTAAGGGTTGAATATTATATTTCAGGCGATTTTCGATTTGAACTAGATGGAGAATTTAGCGGCGCTCGTTATGCTGAAAAAGATGAAACTTTGGATCACTATTTCTTGTTCAAACCAAGGCTGAGTAAAACCGTAGGGACATATATAGATACGTTCATCGGCTGCACATTCGCAATTGGCGAGTATGCCGTGCTCCATAAAGACCTTACATTCTCACAGAACACCGTCGATTTTGGCGTAGAATTGAGATTCTAACGGGCAATGTGTTTTTTACCGCGAGAGCGTCCACAGTTTGTTTGAATGCAGATGGAATTGAGTTGAAAAGTTAGATTTAAAATACAGGTGTTACGCTGCAAAATGATTTTCTTTTGATAAATTGGGTGCAGATTAATTGATTTTTCATAAAAGCGGAATTTGAACAACTGTGAAGGGATGTAAGATGGCAGAAATTCTTGTATGAAACGGAAGGCGTGACTGTTCACGCACTCAATTTTTTTTGGGGTATCCGAAGAAATAACGTGAACCGTCGCTGCACTGTATTTCATTTATCCGCTTCAATTTGTCTATGGGTCAATTTGTTCATATTATTCTTTCGGGGTTAGGGCAATTAAGCGAGGGAGGCCTAATTTTAATCCCACTAGTTGCCTTTTCGCTTTGTTCGCACACAATTATATTGGAACGCGCGTATCACTTGCGCCGCAAACGGATAATTCCTTCGCACTTTGTGACGCGTAGCATTTACAACGAGTTAGTCCAGGGCAATCCAGAAATAGCCATTAGGATGTGTGAGAAAAAACCGGGGCCCTTGACTAACATTCTTCGAGCAGGTTTAGAACATCGGGATGCGGAAGAAGAAACAATTAAACGGGCCATTCGAATCGCAACCAATACGGAGAAGCGTGTTTTAACACGATACCTTAACTTTTTGGGACTGCTGGCTTCAGTGTCTCTTTATACGGGTTTGCTTGGCACGGTCGTCGGCATGATACACTCGTTCGGCGCATTATACGTTGGGAAACCAACTGATATTGCTGTTGGAATCTCACAGGCTCTACTAACCACCGCAGCGGGGTTGATTGTCGCATTGCCCGCTTATGTGGCGAATGATTATTTTCGAAGCAAGTCCCAGAACTTCTTTATAGCGCTTGAGAGACACGGGCTGTCATTGGTTCGATTTCTTACTACGGAGGAATACAACCTATTTCAGGGCGAGTTTGAAGGCATTCGAGTAATCGAGGAAAATGGTGGATGACCAATAGGCGCAGCGAAGTCGGGATGGCAGTATTTTTGACGATTGCCATTGTTGAGCATGTGATATTTATTCTTGTTTTGGCCACAGTTGTTTATACTGAACCAGTGCCAAAACCCGATCGTCCAGTTACAGTGGACATTATTCAAAATGTGCAACCGCAGGAAAAGCGGCTTTTGGATGAAAAATTAGTTGCGTCTATGCCTGTGCAACCTCAGGTGCAAGATGATTTACCCCCGATTCGCTTTACACATAACCGCCAAGAGTATCTACAACCTTCGGACTCCAATGATAGATTGCCGGAAACGCACCAAAAACGGTTAGTCAATCCAAAATCTGCTCGGTTTTCTTTGGAGATTGCGCGTCCTCAAGGCAACAAGCGAGATTTAGTGGATAATTCGCCAAACGCTATCGTTCGCACAAAACCGCTTGTTAAAACGCCCGGGTATCATGGACCCGAACCCCGGGAACTACCAGAAACAAATGGCGGGAAATTCACTCGAGGCACAAGGGAACAAAACTCCATTGGGCGGCTCCCCGCAAAGAGTTCGGTAAACACCCGTATCAGTCGTATCGCGGGCAGTGGCGAAGACGGAAATATCCGAATCTCTGGCGAAGTTGGCGGCAGAAAGTATCGCCTGCCTCCCGCCATTCAGACTGAAGGCAAGCAAGGTGGAAGCATTCAACTCAGTTTCAGAGTGAAACCTAATGGAACTGTTGATAGTAGCAGCGTGCGTATCGAATTTGGTCCGAAAACGACAGTCGGAGAAGTCCAATTAAAAAGAAAAGCAATACGATATCTCGTAGGAATTCGATTTGCAGCCCTTCCCAAAAACGTACGGCAAGTTAATCAATCAGGGGAACTATTCATCGAATTTTCAACACAATCAAGTCAATAGGTTTTTCGTTTAGTCTTGTCATTCCTAAAATTGGCAGGAGATCGACAGCACTTTAATACAAAAAACATGAATCGTTACGCGTGCTTACGTGCTTTTTGATAATAGTTACATTTTGAATGGTACATCAATATTTCAGTCCACATTCCGATGCAACGCTGAAGACAAATTAATCGAAATTGTTTATCAATCAGGATAATATATCTTTATAAATCTCGAATAATGGGAAATGGGCTTATACTATCCTGACCCATTGAATTGTCATTTAAAAGTTGAAAACCCATACCGCAATTTTTTCAATGTAATACCTGCTTCAACACTTTTTTATGTAGTGAAGATCGAGCGAATGTTCAGCGAGCGCGATAATTTCTGCGGCATAAGAAGATCATTGCTTTCGTTATTCACTCGGTTGATTGCAAAGCGTCTAGAGTCTTAATTCCTCAATTTGTCAACTTTACACTAAAAAGGAGAAACAAAATGAATCGCCTGAAAGTTCTTTGCCTTAATTTTGCACTTGCTGGCTTAGCTGTAATCATTGTTGGGTGCTCCGGCGGAATGAGCGGTATTGTACCCCTGAGTGCGAAAATACAAAACGCTGACCGCAAACTTGCGGAGGCGGAGCAACTTCAATTTAAAGGTGACACGAAAGAAGAAAAAACAACATTTGATGCAGAAAAGAAAGAACTTTACGATGATGCGCTTCGTCGATACTTGGAAATTATTGAGGCTGCACCGCAAGGAAAATATGCGCAGCGGGCGCATTTCCAAGTAGCTGAAATTTACAAAAAACGTTATGATTGGGATAGTTCTGTACAACATTTTCAATCAATCGTAGATCTGTCCCCAACGGGTTATTATGCCAGCCGGGCGAAGAGCGGCATTGCTGACATTCGCAAGAATCGTCGAATCATTCAGGAAAAACGTCGTATCTATCAAAACCGGCGCCTTCTCGAAGACGACGAAAGCCAAACTTTAGCTGCGAAAGCCTTGTATGATGTCGCGAAGGCTTATGAAACGATTGGCAATTATCCTGAGGCAGTTGAAAATTATGAGAAACTAATCGCTGAATTCTCTGAATATAAGTTGACGCCTCAAGTGCAGTTCCAAATTGGCAACATCTATTTCTATAGGCTGCACGATTATTCAAACTCTGGCGGTTGGGGCGCATTTGTGAAGGTTATCGAAGCCTATCCCGAATCATTCGAGGCGCGCGAAGCAGAGACGCTTTTGAAAAAGTCCAGTCGAACCCTTACCCAGATAGCCCAAGAAATGGAGCTCATTGAGTCCTATAAAAATAAGAAGGCGTTTGACTATCGCGACACTGGCCGCTATGTACCATCTACTGAATTATGGAAGATGGGTTACTCCGACCATGCTGTCCAGGCTTATCAGGAAGTCGCCCGTGGCTGGGAAAAAATGAGGAATTATACATTTGCAATCGCCGCTTACGACAAACTGGTAGAGTATATATCTCACAGAAAGTTTGCGGTTGCTGATGCATTATTTCAAACGGGGGTTTTGTACCAGAAAAACGGTGAGCTCGAACGGGCAATTGATGCATACCACCGGTTATTTGAAAAAGCGCCCGAATCAACCTGGCGCGCTGAAGCGGTATATAACCAAGCCGTCTGTTTTCAGTCTATCCGTGAGTTCAACGAAGCGTATAGGGGGTTCAAAGCTTACATGAGTCTCGGCGATGATGGTAAGTATTACCGCGAAGCGGAACAGCGTGTACGTCAGTTTGAACTTGATCAGGATGGAGATGGATATAAGTTCTACAAAGAACAGGAAGCCGGAACATCCGATCAAGACGCGGACGATTTTCCTGGGGCGCAACAGCCTGCGGCGAGCGGCATGTAACGGACATATTTACCTTCTCACGTCGAACAACATGCGAGAGCCGGGACGCTTCGGCGCCGCTTAATGTTACGCCTTCCTTAGAATTGCAGCATCCATGGAGGCAATTCAGATTAATAAATGCACCCGTGACCGATTCGCCGGTTGCAATTCCGCATTGATCAGCTTTCGGACGTGTTCTGAGGTATAACGCCTCGAAAAATGTGTCAAGATAATGTGTTCACTTTCAATTGACTTCAACAATTTAGGAAGGGAGTCGAGATGAAAGTGCATTGTTTTCTTTGCATGTTCGCGATGTTCTGGCATCAGAAAGGTACACTCACAGATTAAAACTGAACACTGGTGGAGCAGGGGGTGGGAGGCTTGCGGAATGCTTTGCGTATCCCCTAAATAAGCGATTAGCGGTAATTCAATCTGATTCGAAACCTCTACACCCGCTCTGCGCAATTGAGCAATCTCAATTCCCGGTAAACCGAGAAATTCAGGCTTCAACTTCTGCCGTGTTTCGCAAATCATGTATCCTACGGCTGGAACGCCGTGATCTGCAGGCAAGACATGTGCCACTAGGTTTCGGCGAAAAGGAATTATGTCGCCAACCTGCACCGCGGTAAGGTGGTAATCCCATTCCATTCCACAATCTAACACAGCAATCTCATCCAAAATTCGCCTTAGCTGATCAACGCCCTCCGACGGAACGCAAATCATTCCGGGCGGAATTCCGGCAAGCCACCGTTGGCTGACGTATATGGGCAAACCGAAATAGTGGTCTAGGTGAAAATGTGAAATAAATACATGACCGGTACCGATAAAATTCATCGGGCAGCGTCCCAAATCAAAGATTAAATCTAGCTCTCGTACTCGGAGATAGGTTGCGATAGCCGAACTTGATTCGCCTTCAATCGTTATTTTCCCGCAACGCAATAATGCCATCCGATGAAAATTTTCCTTGAGTGTTTGTCTTCCATTCAAACGGACAAATTTCTACTTAGCCTCATGCTAAAGCACCGCCGCACGACGATCCAGATCCGGCCGTGCATCCGAAACAGTGCGATCCGGTCATAATTCTCCGGTGGGCGAATAGTGAAGGTTTGAAGTCGCTAATATTTTGGGGGTAATCTTTCCCTACTGGAAGTTTAAGAGCTAAGTTAAAATCACAATCGTATAATCGCCCATCCCAACCAATACTAATCTGCCGCCGACACATTAGTCCGTCTATAGTAGCTAAGTTGATGCTATCTCGTAGCAATTGATTGTAAGCTTCAATCTTATTTTCCCGTGTCAAATCGCTGCGAAAACGGCCTATGGGCATGTTGGCAATTGTCAGTAGGTTGGAAAATTCAACCCCATATTCTGATTTCAAATGCTGTTTGTAATCAGATTCGAGTTCAGATTGCTGCGGCGGAAGCGTCGGACCTACCGGGTTATAGACGAGATTCAAAGTAAGATGGGATTCCACCCCATATCCTAACCTATTTAGGAGTTTTAACGCTTGAATACTGTCCTCAAAAACACCAGTCCCGCGCTGCTGATCGACGTTGTCTTCTAAGTAACAAGGTAAAGACGCGCAAAGTTGAACCTCTTGCTCTCGAAAAAAGTCCGGCACCGTTTCAAAACCTGGCTGAAGCAAAATCGTGAGGTTCGTTCGCACCAACACGGGAAACCCTTTTCCCCGCAATTCCTTCACAAAGCGGCGAAAGTGCGGGTGCATCTCTGGCGCTCCGCCAGTGATATCCACGAGTTTTGCGTGCGATTCCTCCGCAGCGGTTATCACGCATTTCATCGTCGCCCAATTCATCATCTCTTTCCGGCGTGGTGAAGACACTACGTGACAGTGCGCGCATTCCAGGTTGCACTTGAGTCCGATATTCACCTGGATAGTCTCGACACACAAACTAGTCAATCCGTCTCCATTGTAACTCGAGATTGCCTTGTCAAACGTATTCATCGTTTTTTACCTTCTTGATGTGTTGAAAACCATTTGAAAATACGTTAGCGATTTGTTAGAATACGCTCCCTGTCGCGCCAAGCATCAAAGAATTTTTTTCAAGCGAATAGTATTCCTGCTTGCAAAGAACATATCGCAAACTTAGGAAATTGATAGAATCACATAATTAACTAATGCCGTTTATGTTCCTTATGGTTAATACTATCGAATAATTCCAAACTGAATCAAGGCTTAACAAAATTGGAGGACTCATGAACGTTAAAATTGGAATAATTGGCGGTTCAGGATTTTATCAGATGGAAGGTTTAACAGACATTGAAAGTATTGACGTGGATACACCTTTTGGACAACCCAGCGATTTGCTGACTGTGGGCGCGATTGAAGGAAAACGCGTCGTTTTTCTGCCCCGTCACGGTGTGGGACATCGACTTCTCCCGTCCGAGATTCCTGTGCGCGCTAACATCTACGCTTTAAAGAGTTTAGGAGTGGAGTGGATTATCTCTGTGAGCGCAGTAGGTAGCCTCAAGGCTGAAATTGAGCCACGCCACTTTGTTATTCCTGACCAACTGTATGATCACACAAAAAATCGAGTTAACACCTTCTTTGGTGAAGGTATTTCCGCCCACGTCAGTCTTGCCCAACCATTTTGCCACATCTGCAGCCAATTCTTGTATCAAAGCACAACTGAAATTGATGCGACTGTGCACATGGGCGGCACATATATCTGCATGGAAGGTCCATCCTTTTCGACACAGGCCGAATCGAATGTCTATCGACAACTTGGATTCGACGTAATCGGTATGACGGCGGCACCGGAAGCGAAACTTGCCCGGGAAGCAGAAATTTGCTATGCACTTCTTGCTTGTTCAACTGACTACGACTGTTGGCATGCAGAACACGATTTCGTCACCGCAGAAATGATTTTTGACAATCTAGCCGCGAATGTAGACGTGGCGAAGCGCGTTGTCAAGTCCTTAATTCCCAAGATTCCCGACAAACGTGAAGAGTGTATTTGCTCAAACGCTATTGAAAAATCAATTGCAACCAACCCATCAGTTATGCCGGAAGCCACCAAGCGGAAACTCCGCCTGCTGGTCGGCAAATATCTGAAGTGATGTGCTTTCAATTTGCAAGATTGAATGTTAGAGGGGTACAACTTGCGCCCTCTATTCCTACTCCCGTGTCAAAATAATCGTATCAATCCGACGGTTTTTATCTCTGCCAGCTTTATTTTCGTTGCTCTCAATTGGAAATTCTTCGCCTAAACCTATTGATGATATTCTTTCACTAGGCACCCCACCATCTTCGGACAAAAATTTTGCAAAGATTGTAGCTCGATCTTCCGTCAACTTGAGATTGATGTCGGTTTTTCCAACGTCATCGCTGTGTGCTTCTACTTGCACAGGGAAGTGGGCAAATGAATGGAGAATCTCAGCCAATTTAAGAAGCATTGGCAAATATTGTGGATTGATTTCCGTGCTTCCCGTCTCGAAGATTTTCCCGTTAAAACGCACAAGCACTCCTTTTTCCATTTTTTTGGTGTCTGCTGCGGAAATTTCTTTTGTTGATTTAAGAATGTTTGTTTCAACGGCTTCAATCTGCTTGGCTTTTGCGATGGCATTGGTTAACGTCTCTAAGCTTTGATTGCCTAAGGTAATGGCGCGTACATAATTAGCGTTAGACAAAGCGGCTTTGGCTTGTGCAATCAGTTCAACCGCCTTTTTGTACGATTTGGAAGCAAGGTTTGGAGTTTCCGTTACCCTTGTTTGGTCAATGCTTTCCTCCGCCTTAAATATTGTGTCTTTGGCTTCGGCAATTTTTTCCTCCATTGCTTCTTTAGCAGATTGCGCGCGATCTATAGCTTCGGCGGCAGTATACGCTTCATGTCCAACACTTTCCGCCTGTGCAGCCAACTGCAACGCCTCCTTATACTCTTCCGTTTTCAATGCGAGATTCGCTCGTTCAAGCGTTGTTTGCGCTCGATTAAAAAGCGTCTGAGCGTGTACAAACGCATTGACACTTTCTGCCTTGTCTATCTCAATTTGTGCACGAGCTATAGCGACTCTTGCGTCTGCGTAGTCTTCGAGCTTCATTAATCCTGCGGCCTGTGTTCCCACGCGCGCAGCAGTTCGAGAATCTTTTGCATGCTCCCCAGCTTTTACAGCCGCTGCTTTGGCTTCATCGAACTTCTCTTGTACCAACAATGAAAGTGCTTGATTGATGAGGTTCTCAGCGGCTTGAAAACTATCACCATCAAAGTTTAGCGCTCCTTCAGCCCTAGCGGAATCAAGCACAAGCTGCGCTTTTCCAATCGCCAATTGTGTTTGTGCGTTGAGTCGGGCGTTCTTCGCGTCGCGCCTCGCTGTGCCGGCTTCAGCTTGGGCGATTGCCATGCGCTGTTCAGCATTTTCGGCTCTGAAAACGGCACGCCTCTCACGTCCTTCAGCCATTGTCCGCAGAGTTTGTGCCGTCTGAACTTTGTACTCCAATTCTTGAGCTAATGCCTTCAACATATCCTCGCGAATCTGACTTAATCGCTTTTGCGCAATTTTCTGGCGTGTTACCGCGCCAGCTACCCGTGCTTCTGTCTGAGCTTGAAATGCTAATTCTAAACTCTGTACACTGCTGCCTTCCTGCCGAGCCTGCTTCGAATCCTCAAATAATTTTACCGCATTAGCAAACATTTCGCGTGCATATTCTTCAGCTCCCAAATGTCGTGTGTCAGTAATGAAACTCTGCGCATCATTTAAACTCATGTCTAGCAGGGCCGGATCGATTTTTTCCGCACAGCCGATTCCTCCCCCCAAAATTGCGATAAAAATATGCAACCATAATATCCCTTTCGATTGCATATATACTACGTCTCCAAATTCAGGATTCCATAGGTCAAGCGTGCGCGAAGTTCATCCAAACATCTTAGGTATTTCAATTTTCGGGGGTTGAATTAAAGCGGCCTAATTTCATGTTGGCTTGCTCAAACTCGTGCTTTGCCTTTTCCATAGCCCGCATTTTCGATGCCAATCTTTTTTCCATATTACGGGCTTCCTCTTCAATCTTTATTGCAATGGATATTGATTCCGCTAATTTGCCCGCGAGATTTGCACGCCTTCCTAGCCTATATGCTTCTTCCGTTTTTCCGTTGTGCAATGCCGATTCTGCGTCAGCGAGCATCCGTGCGGCTTCTTCATACGATTCAGTAGCTAAGTTTTGCGCATCAGTTGCTTGTGCAGAGAGAATCTGCGCTTTTGCATCCTGAATAATGCTCTCCGCATAACGGCTTGGCATACCGCATCCAATACTCACCACAACGACAAACAAACTGAAACCTGCAATTACCAACCGCTGATTCATATAATTTCCCGCCGTAAATATCACGTGCATTGTGTTTTTAGGAAGCATGCTCACTAAATGTAGTAGTTTTACGGCAATTCCGACTTAAGGATTATTTGATACTCAATCGTGACTTCTGAGTTTCGCTCTATCCTTCATTCTGTATTGCCGATTCAGGAATTTCCTGGAGTGCTCACTGAAAAACTCCTATAGCTGGATAAAATTATTCTTGAAGAAAATAGGTTCTTTCCAACCAACAATGACCGGTACCCAAGCTATTTCCACGGAAGGCAACTGGCATCAAGCCTGCGGGCAAGAATATGAGATGCGTGACAATCGATAATCTGATATACGTCATGATTATTGCAATCGGTATGGCTCTAGCCGACTGGGAAAATCGTTTCCACCGATATTTATTGCTTCCAGCGCGACATTAGTCATCTCAAGACATCAAATCTAGTCTCTTGCCTAAACTGCGCGGTTGAATTAGATTGTCAGTGATGAGTATGGAATGCATTCGCGCAAAGTTGTATTATAGCACGCCGATCAAAAAGAGATCAAGCGGGAAAACTAAACAATCGCTATGGCTTATCCGGTCAGGGCAAACGCATCTAAATTTTGTGCTTGACATGAGAGGAATTTGGGATATGC
>JAPPKS010000015.1:0-64980 GCA_028819845.1 Candidatus Poribacteria bacterium
TTACTCATTATAAAATCCTTCTTAGCTCACTGTCCAGTTTTTAGGGGTCATTCCATTCAATATGCTTTGGCACATCTGAATGGTCATACCAGTGCTTCTGCGGACGCACGATTAGAAACTACGGGAGATGACTTCTATATGTTGGTAGAAGGCGACGGCGTTGCCGATGTTGGTCCTCCGGGCACTTTTCAACATCCTGCGGGCTATAAACATACGGCGGATTATTACCTTCACCTTACTATAGCCGAAGTATTCCCATTGGAAACAGTTTATGTAATTTTCTTCTATAAGTTAATCTGGGATAGACGTTTGACACATACGGATGACCCAAAAGAAAAAAGAAGAGTATATTAAACTGGTGACCAAAAGACAAGGACTTTGGCAGGTGTTAGTCTCCGTGGAACAGCCACTTCAGATATGCGTATGAAGTATGTTGATGATGATGGGAACATACTAAGCCAATCTTCCAGTACGGATACCGATTCGTACTTTGCATGCCCAGGAGGCACATCAGGTATGAGTAGTAAAGGTATATCCGGTATAAATATTATGGAAGCACAGGGTTTTACTCCCGATCAACATGAAGCGTTTAGAGAAGAACTTGCCGACTTAGTGGCTTCTGCAAATGACCCTGATGTTGTGGGTGCATTTAGTGTTAACGGATATCTATTCTTGCAACGTAGGGGTGTTACTTATACCTATATTATTGATGGTAGAGAGCAAAGAATTGAATCCGATGAAGCGAATGCCAGCATAGAACGCATAAATGTAACAGACGGTATGGAGTCGGCTCTAATTGAACTTATACCTGCTGCTCCTCCTCACTATAACTATCAGCGTCCACGTATAGCTACTACCTGGGGAAGTCTGAAACAAGGCTAAACTTTCTACTGGGTTAGGTGTGTAGTATTGCATCTGACCCGGCTTTTATTTAAGGAGGATTCAGATGAAAGTGCTTGTGATAGTATTGCTTAGTGTTCTAGTTATGAGTTGTGGTGATGATGAAGAATCCTTGACTGTAATTGAACCAGCTAAGCTAGTAGTGGAAAAACCTGAACCTGAAGTCGAAGTAGAGCCAAAAGAGATTATACAACATGAAATCCCAGAAGGTATTCCACAAGGGTTAGTTGAGCATTTTGCAGGTTTACAAGCACACATGACACAGGAAGAATGGCAATTAGTCCTGACTCAAGTCGATAAGGTCTGTAATAGCAGTAGTGGCTATTTTGGGGTACTAGAAAGGAATTTATCCGAAAAAGCCTTGAAAGCCTTGGAACAATTCAGACCTTTATTGCCCATAGAACGCAATACAGTTGAAGCGCGTATTAGAGTAATGGGTGAAATACTGCCAGATGTACACTACGCTGAATTGGAGCGTAATGGTGATAAGGTAGTACACCACAAACATGCGTACACAGCCATAATCAATTTAGATGGTGTAATTAACAGTCGGGGTGTTGGTAGCGGCGCGGGCTACATGTTGCGTAGTAGTATCGGTAGTAACCGAATTGATGATGTTCGAGTATCACAGGTAATTGGAAAAGTAGTTGACGCATGGGGCGTACAATGGCGAGAAGAATTTCACCCTCGCTGGAAAGAAGGAGAATTTCAAGGTAAGCCTATCGAGCTACGCCGTTCATTAGCTACAGAAGATTTAAGGCGTGTTCGTAAATTTTTTAATGAAACATTTAGGATACCACACACTCCTAATGATTTAGATTTGTTTATAATCTATGTAGATGAGGCATTTGACCCACTAAACCCAGCAGAAGTCGAAGGTGTGTGGTTTGACCGCGAAGATGCGCCTCGAGCAACCCGAGAACAACTGGCAGAATATAACAGGATTCATAGTCCTGATGCTTATGATTGTGTGGGGGCAGAATAGAAGGAGATTAATTGGACGTTGGCGAACCATACCTATTCGGGGATTATCAGCTTGGTGATCATCGTGTGGATTGTGCTGTCGATGTTAATTTTATTTTACTTACCCCAGTAACCTTGTATTGAACCTCCCTATCCTGTTTACTGCCGTCGCTTTACAACGGGTGCCCACAGTGAAGCGCGGCAGAGGGAACTCGGCGCACGAGATTTTTTTCCTGATTGCGAGTTGTTTTCTGTTGTTAAGAATCATGGCACCCTTTGTCACTTGACTTCATGGGCCAGCTCTGTGTATAATACTAATAATAAATTCTTTGACCTATGGCTTTATGACAAAAGGAACAGAAAGCACGCGGAAAACCACGCGCCAAAAATCTTTCGAGGAAGAGCCAATCCCGTTTCGGGTTCGCCTGGAGCCGAAACTTTAAGAACGGCTTCGGGTGAACGCGTTGAAGAACCGCAATTCGATTAGTTTTGAGATTCATCTGTTGCTGGAAAAGGCGTTAGAAACTGTAGACCCAGAACCTATTTCTTAACTCCCACACCAAAGGTTAGCGAAGTACGTTGAAACTTCTTCCCACAGATTCACGAACGCCGGTTGCGGCTTACTTTCAGGTTGCGTGCATCTGTTACAGCTAGCGCTCAATCAGAATCCCGCCTTGCTTGCTGGTAACACTCACTTCTACCGCCTAACACTAAATATTATTTATTTTGTCGTCGTGGTTGAGTTCAATTGAGCGAAGGCGATAGTTTTATTTGAAACCCAACGCTTTTGTGATCTCCGGACAACAGAAAACGTAGGGTTTCGCTGCGTTCTACCCAACCAACGACCTCCTTCCTCCTTGGTAAGGAGGGGAATGAATATTGAATGAACCGAAAAAGATTGCCCACTTGGGAGTGGTGCGGCGATTGGCGAACTCGACGCTTGGGTTGGGTTCGTTAATCTCGGTAGAGCAGGAAGAAACGCATATTGCGGAGGCGTTTAATGCAAGATTATCAACCGTTGGATATTTCCACACTTTGCAACGTCGGGTCTGAGGTGCTCGGTGAAAATGCCAAGCCCGCGATTGGTGCGCAGACGTTTCACGGGCTGCCCTTCCAAATCGGATTGTCAGGGGATACCGAGGGGACGTGTTTTCTTGGTTTCGGTGAAGAGGTCAACACCGATTCGATTGTCGTGCCGTTGAAGGCGCGCGCGAAACGCATCATCGTGGCGCATCGTCTGCTCGAATCGACAATCCTTGAGGGCGATCCCGTCGGACGTTTAACCGCGAACTATATCTTTCGCTATGCGAACGGTGAAGAGATTTCCGCGCCGATTCGCGAACGCTTCGAAATCGCCGTTGTCCCGCCGGGATGGGGGCAGTTTCCGTTTCTAGCATGGCCGGACCAAAAGGATGGACTGCACCCCCGCGAAAGAGGGCATTGGGGCGAAACGGGATACCGCCAGACCGAGGCTACCCAAGCCTGGCCCAAAGACTACTACCTCTGGGTTTGGGAAAACCCGAATCCGGCGGAATCAATTGAATCGGTCCGAATCGTGCCCGAAGGACCGAAATTTATCCTTGCTGCTATCACTTTGGGGCACCTCGACGAAGATGTAATTCCCCGGACAGCGACCCGCGAAGTTAAAATCACATTGCCGCAGGTGGAAGATGCCGAAAAGCCGTTCCGCATGGAAGTCGAGGTTGATCGCGGCGTCGCAACCTACCCCTATCCGTTGCCGGAGAAACCGGCGGATGAGTTCCTGTGCGATGACCTCAAAGGGTGGGGCGAATCGCAAAACAACAAGAGCAGCCCCGCGTACGTTGAAGTATCGGCAACACCTTCTGCGACGGTCAAAGTCTCGAATCGCGGAGAAACCTTGGGCGAGGTGAACTGGGGCGAATTAGAGCAAGGCGGCAGCGTCCAACCGAACCCGCGCTTGCAGGTGGAGATCATCGACACGGGCAGAAACTGGGTGCACACGACGGTAGTCGACGACCAGACCGGCAACCCTGTGCCGTGCCGCGTGCACTTCCGCTCCGCGCAAGGCGTGCCTTACGCACCGCACGGGCATCACGCGCACGTCAACTCGAACATGGATACTTGGCATATTGATGTCGGCGGCGATGTTCGGCTTGGACAGATTAGCTACGCCTATATCGACGGCACGTGTCAGGGCTGGCTGCCGCGCGGCGAAGTCCTGGTTGATGTTGCACGGGGCTATGAATACGAACCGCTGCGGACTAAAATCGAAATTAAACCGGGGCAGCGCGAACTTACGCTGCGGTTGAAGCGCTGGTGCGACATGAATGCCGAACGCTACTTCAGCGGCGATACGCACGTCCACTTCCTTTCCACGCAAGGGTCGCATACCGAGGCGCGGGGTGAAGACCTCAACGTAGTCAATCTATTGCTTTCGCAGTGGGGGCATCTCTTTACCAACACCGAGGAGTTCATCGGGCGTCCAAACGTATCCGATGATGGGCGCAGTATCGTCTATGCGTCTCAGGAAAACCGCCAACATCTACTGGGCCATCTCACGCTGCTAGGCTTGAAAAAGCAGGTTAGCCCGTGGTGTTCCGACGGCCCCGGCGAAGCCGAACTGGGCGGAAATCTGGAAACCACGCTCTCGCACTGGGCGGATGCCTGCCACGAACAGGGCGGCACGGTTATCCTGCCGCATATACCCGTGCCGAACTGTGAACCGGCAACCTTGATTGCAACTGGCCGCGTCGATGCGGTTGAATACCTGTTAGAAGCCATGTACGGGCATATCGAGTATTACCGGTATCTAAACTGCGGTTATAAGCTGCCGTTGGTTGGCGGGACGGACAAGATGACGAGTAATGTACCGGTCGGCATATACCGAACGTACGTCCATATCCCGGAAGACGAAGAGTTCAACTACGATAACTGGTGCAAGTATCTGAGTAGGGGCAACACTTTCCTCAGCGGCGGCCCCATTATTCGGTTAACCGTTGACGGACAGCCGATCGGAAGCACGATTAACCTACCCGGCAACGGCGGCACGGTGGAAGTCGAAGCGTCGGCGGAATCGATTTTCCCCATTCACACACTGCAAATTGTCCAACAAGGCAAGGTCGTTGCCTCGACCGACGAGCAAAAGGGCGCGCGGACGTTGCGCCTGAGGGCAACCCTGGCGATCGACAAACACACGTGGATCGCGGCTCGCTGCGGCGGTCCCGGTTATACGCAAGCCGTTCCGCACCACGACGGCTGGGGACGCGGCATTATCGCGCATACGTCCCCGATTTACATCGCCGTTGGCGGTGAATGGTGGATGTTCGATTCCGATGCGGCGAACTATATGTTAACGCTAATCGAAGGCGGATTGTCTTATATCCGTAGAACGGCGCACCACCATCGACCGGGCAGCGTTACCCACCATCACGGGGAGGAGGACCATCTCGCTTTCCTCGAACGTCCGTTTCAAGAAGCAAAAGAGGCGATTCACCGGCGGATGCACCGGATGGGGATCCCGCACTAAGCATTAGGGATAAGCCCCCATGCCTCCGTTTGAATGTGCGTCTTACTCACCCAGCAGACAGCGATTTCCAGTGAACGAGGCACATCACAGCGCCGTTAAGGTTTAACGGTTGAGCGCACACCGTTAAATCTACCACCCCATTTTCCTTGACTTTAGCCACAAAATTACATATAATTTAGTCATGCCTAAATTTTATTCGTGGGCATGCCTAATAGTGTTTTTAGACTGCGCAGTGAATTGACATAGCGTCCAAATCATGACTATCAATTCGCACGGAGCGCGGTTTGAATCTTGACAGAAAGTGAAGTTGGTACAATGCGTATCTTTGCATCTCTGCTGATAGTCGCCTCCATCGTGTTTTTACCGGCTTGCGGGCAACAGGATAAAGGGAAAAGTGCGGACCGGGTAGATATTGTCGCAACAATCGGCATGATTGCCGACATCGCGCACATTTTGGGCGGCGATCATGCCAAAGTGACTGCACTCATGGGACCCGGTATTGATCCGCACCTGTACAAAGCGAGCGCGGGCGATGTCGCCCGCCTGTCAAACGCGGACATTATTTTCTACAACGGCTTACATCTTGAAGCCAAACTGTCGGAGGTGTTAGCGCAAATGCCGGGCCGTGCCAAAACCGTCGCCGTCACAGACGGAATCGACCGGTCGGCGCTGCTCACGCCTCCGGAGTTTAAGGGCGCCTACGACCCACACGTCTGGTTTGATGTTACGCTCTGGAAAAAGGCGGTTGAGGCGGTGCGTGACACGCTTGTTGAAGCGGACGCCGATCACGCTGAAGACTACCGGCGAAATTCGGACGATTATCTCGCTAAGCTGGATGAACTCCACCAATACGTACAGGCGCAAGCATCGCGTTTGACGCAAAATCAACGCGTATTGGTTACGGCTCATGACGCATTCAACTACTTTGGCAAGGCGTACGGCTTCGAGGTGCGCGGACTTCAAGGCATCAGCACAGCCTCAGAAGCCGGCGCCGCAGATATACAGGAGTTGGCTGAATTCATTGCGCAAGCCCGTATCCCGGCGATGTTTGTTGAAACGTCGGTGTCGCCGCGCAACATTGAAGCTGTACAGGCGGCAGTCAAATCGAGGGGGTTCGACGTAAAAATTGGCGGTCAACTTTTCTCCGATGCCATGGGGGAAGCAGGCACGCCAGAAGGCACGTACATCGGTATGATTCGCCACAATATTGATACGATTGTGGAATCCCTCATGCCAGTTGAATAGGATATGGGTGCAACGATTCCTGACGCCTCCGTTCCGTAGCCGTGGACATCTTCATAGAGGGAAAAATGGCAAATTATCCTGGTTCTCTAGCAATTGAAGTCGAAGATCTTACAGTGGCTTACCGTGATGAACCGGTGCTCTGGGATGTCGATTTGAACGTACCCACCGGGGTTTTGATGGCGATAGTCGGACCCAACGGAGCGGGGAAAACAACGCTTATTAAGGTAATTTTGGGGTTAGTGGGGTCGGCAGCCGGGCGAGTCTCGATTTACGGGCAGTCTTACGCCGCGCAGCGCCGGCTCGTGGGTTACGTGCCGCAGCGAGGCAGCGTGGATTGGGATTTCCCCACGAACGTGCTGGACGTGGTAATGATGGGGCGGTACGGCGCGCTGGGTTGGATTCGCCGACCGAAATCTAAAGAACGAAAACTAGCCTTGGAAGCGCTTGAAAAAGTTGGTATGGAAGCGTTTGCATCGCGACAGATTAGCCAGCTCTCCGGCGGACAACAGCAGCGTGTTTTTCTCGCACGCGCACTCATTCAAGACGCACAGATTTATCTTATGGACGAGCCGTTTCAGGGAGTAGACGCAACGACTGAACGCGCAATAGTCTCCTTGCTGCAGGCACTGCGGGCGGCGGGGAAAACGTTGGTTGTCGTTCACCACGACTTGCAAACCGTCGAAGACTACTTCGACTGGGTGACGCTGCTTAATGTACGGCGCATTGCCAGCGGGCCGGTCAATGAGGTATTTAATGAAAAGAATCTGCGGCTGACCTACGGCGGACGTGTGGCTTTCCTCAATCGAAATGGGAATGCGCACGACGAGACACAAACTGCGATAAAGCGGCCGAATAGCGAGGAACCTAACCGACAGGTGCGTGGCTGACGGAGATTGGAAATGCCCTTTCTGGAACTAGGCAGAGACCTGTTCTACGATTATACCCTTCGCACAGTGGCAATGGGTTCGGCGGTGCTCGGCGTGGTGAGCGGCGCACTCGGTGCTTACGCGGTGCTGCGGAAACAGAGTTTGTTGGGAGACGCGATTTCGCATGCGGCGCTGCCCGGTATAGCCCTGGCGTTCCTCCTGACGCAGAGCAAAGCCCCTCTTGTACTTGTGTTCGGCGCGGCGATAGCCGGATGGATTGGAACACTCCTTGTGATAAGCATTGTCAACCAAACGCGAATCAAAGAGGACACCGCACTCGGTTTGGTGTTATCGGTATTCTTCGGTACGGGTTTGGTCTTGCTTACCTTCATTCAGAAGATGCCGACCGCGAAGCAGTCCGGATTGGATACTTTCCTGTTCGGACAAGCGGCTGCGCTCATGGAGCATGATGTGATTACGATGGTTACTCTGGGAGGAATCAGCCTTTTCGTTATGCAACTCTTTTGGAAGGAGTTTAAGCTGCTTTGCTTCGATTCCAATTTTGGCGCAAGCCTCGGCTTCCCGATGCGAATCCTTGATGTTCTTTTGATTACGCTCCTCGTTGCAGCGATTGTAATAGGACTGCAAACGGTTGGCGTGGTATTGATGAGCGCCATGATTGTTGCGCCCGCCGCCGCCGCGCGGCAGTGGACAGATCGGCTCGGCGCCATGGTTGCACTCTCAGCCACATTTGGCGCAATTGCCGGTGTGTGCGGCGCGGTCATCAGCAGCAGTATGGCTCGTATGCCGACAGGCCCCACCATCGTGCTATGTATCAGTGCTATCGTGGTGGCGTCAATCACCATCGCACCCAATCGCGGGCTTGTGTGGAATTGGATACGCAATCAACGTGAACGCCGAAAACTACAGATTGAAGTCGTGTTGAACAATCTCTACGCACTCGCTTCGCAGCATGCTGACCTCCGACATAGCCACTCGATTGCTGCATTGGGTACGATGAGCGCAAACCGCAGCAACGTCCGTAACAGCCTCAAAGAGTTATCATCACGGGGATGGGTTGAGCGGGTTAGTTCCGATGAATGGGCGTTAACACCGGAAGGGATTGTTCAAGCGCAACAGATTGCCGATCGGGGGAGGTGATCTTGTTCATATGTCCCTCGAAGGGTTACAGATTCAACTGATTGCGGCTGTCGTTGCGGCGGCATGCGCCTTGCCGGGTGTGTTTCTCGTATTGCGCCGTATGGCGATGATGAGCGATGCAATTAGCCACGCTATTCTTCCCGGGATTGTTCTTGCTTTCTTCATTACTAAAAATCTTTCATCACCAATCTTAATTATTGCGGCGGCGGCTACCGGCGTGCTAACCGTAAGTTTGGTTGAGCTGCTTAACCGCACGAGACTTGTCAATGTAGATGCCGCTATCGGCATCACATTTCCCGCCCTGTTCAGTATTGGCGTGATTCTCATCGCCCGCTACGCGGAAAATGTGCATCTTGACACCGACGCCGTGCTATTGGGTGAACTGGCTTTCGCGGCGTTTCACCGGGTAGCGCTCTTTGGGCTGGACATCGGACCTCGTGCGTTTTGGGCAATGGCTGCAATTCTCATCATCAACATCGCCTTCATCAAGTTTTTCTATAAAGAATTGAAGTTGGCGACCTTCGATGCAGGCCTAGCTGCAACGCTAGGTTTCTTTCCCGGACTGAT
Organism: Candidatus Poribacteria bacterium; assembly: GCA_028819845.1. GTDB lineage: Bacteria > Poribacteria > WGA-4E > WGA-4E > PCPOR2b > JAPPKS01. The sequence continues at coordinate 9,211 of JAPPKS010000015.1, forward strand.
TCACTACGGTTTAATGACACTGGTTTCAATTACAATCGTCGGCGCGTTCGACGCTGTCGGGTCAATTTTGGTGGTCGCGTTGATGATTGCGCCGCCCGCTACGGCTTATCTGCTCACCGACCGGTTGTCTCGCATGATATGGCTTAGCGGTGCATTTGGTATTGCCAGTGGGATATCCGGATACTGGCTTGCACACTGTCTAGATGCTTCCATAGCGGGTTCGATGGCGATGATGGCGGGTGTCTTCTTTAGTTTCGCGTTTCTGTTTGCGCCCCGCCACGGCATCGTTGCCATCGCACGCCGCCGGGTAAGCCAACGTTGGGAATTTGCGCAGACGATGCTCGCGATACACCTTTTTAGCCACGAAGGACTGCCCGAAGCGGAGCGGGAATCGCACGTTTATCACCTCAGCAGCCATCTCCACTGGGAACCGGATTTTGCCCGGCAGGTGGTCAGGAACGCCGAACGCCGCGGCTTTATTCGCAATCACGGCGGTCGATTGGATTTAACCGACGAGGGGCGCGAGATGGCGCAGTTAGCACTCGTGGAATAGACCGTATCATCCGGATTTTTTGCTTGATCTTAGTATTCTCATCACCTATAATCTTCACGCATTCTTCAAATTTATAAACCTGCTTCATACGCGTACAAGCCCTCTGGCGGCAAGAAAGGACGCATGAAGATTTACGGCGGGGATAACGACTTAGGACTTACGCAGTTCAGTCATTTCTTCGGCTATGGCTGTAAGCAATGGGCAAGATGCCAGAGACTGAACTTATAGACCTGTCGCCCCTCTGGGGCTTTGGTATAGAGGGGTTTGATGTTTCTATACACCTGTCGCGCCGCTGGCGCTTAGGTGTGTGAAGTTTTGCCGTTTCTGCAAGCCCCAGCGGGGCGATAGGTGTATAGGAAACAGCGTAAAATCTGCGCTAAAGCCCCAGAGGGGCGACAGGTGTGCTGCATTGAGTTGGTGCTCGACAACCTTGATAAATTGTCTTTGGTTGCGAGATTTCAACGTGAACAGAATCCTACAATCGGATACGAACCTTTGGATGTTCAACTGCGTAAGTCCTACGACCAATAAAATCTGCACCCTCCGTCAGGCGATGCTTATAGATTATCCCAAACTCCGTCCCATCGAAATTTTCCCGGTAGAAGCCGAAGGGCGCCAGCTATTGTGTCTTCGGGACGCTTTTCAGTACGTTTCTGAACCCATCTTTGTTCCCCGTGAAGTGCTTCCGATTCTGCAATATTTTGATGGACAACACTCCATCGTAGATATACAGGCGGAGTATGCCCGTAAGACCGGCGAAATATTGTTCAGCAATGTGATTACAAAAATTGCTGAAGAATTGGATGCTCACTTGATGATGGATAGTGAGAAATTCCGTGAATATCGACAAGAATTGGAAAGGGAGGTTCGAGAACAGAAAACCCGTCCCGCCGCCCACGCGGGCAGTGCATATCCAAGCGATGCCGATGAACTCAAAGCGCAGTTGACGGGCTACTTTCAGCCGCCGGAAGGGCCTGGACTGCCAAATGCGCCCGCCGAACCAGATAATGCATTGGTAGGTGTTATCGCGCCGCACATTGATTTGAGGCGCGGCGGGTCGTGTTTCGCACACGCTTACAAGGAGATTGCCGAGCGGTCCGCTGCGGAAATTTTCGTCATCCTCGGCGTCAAGCACACCGGCGGGAACGGAATGTACACAGCGACGTATAAGGATTTCGAGACACCGTTAGGGGCAGTAAAGACGGATACCGATTTCATTGATCTGATTCGACAACATTACGGCGGAGATTTGTTGGAGGATGAGTTTTTTCATAGGAACGAGCACTCCATTGAGTTTCAGGCAGTGTTTCTGCAATCCCTTTTTGGCGAATCCCGGCGTTTCCAAATTGTCCCGATTATATGCAACTCCTTTGATTCGCTGCTGATTAACGGGAAACCCCCGCGTGATGAACCGCTGGTACAAGGATTTATCGAAGGATTAAAGCGCGCAATCGAGGCGTGCGACGCTTCTGTCTGCATTATCGCTAGCGTCGATTTGAGCCATATTGGCAGTAGATTTGGGGACGGCTTTCGGCTTGATACGCCCGCGCTGCAGCGCATTCGAGCGTCGGACCTGGAAATGCTTGGTGCGGTAGAGCGCAGGGATTCTGGTGCCTTCTTGGAGACGATTCAACGCACGAAAAACCGGCAGCGGGTCGATGGCGTGTGTCCGATTTACACGCTGCTTGAAACGCTGAATCCGGCGGCGGGGAAGCTGCTCCGATATGAGCAGGGACTCGAACCGGAGGCGAACTCGGTTGTGACGTTTGCAAGTATGGGGTTTTTTTGCGTGAAACGAGATTCGCGGCGCTTCTCTCGTGAATAGACTTTGCCATAGAGCCTGTTTGAAAACCGTTGGGTAGAGCAATCAACCGAGTGTGTGTCGCGATTCGGAGATCGCTCCTACAGGAGTGTGTTCTCGTATGAGGGAATTCCGTATTGAAAAGTCTAAATCCGTCTTCACGAGCAGCCGTGTTGGGGTAAACGCCTTGAATATCCCGAAATTTTGACCCTCATACGACCAAAAATTGGGTGTGCCACGTACCTTTGAAGCAGGCTCTTAAGACGCCGGAAAAAATACAACCATCTTATCCGCACCATGAATTTAAGAACATAATGCTTAGTCTTCAAAATAATCATAAAACCTCAATTTACATACGTTTTGCACTGATTCTCTTTCTCACAGTTTTCATCACAAATACGCTTTGCGCCCAGACAGAGCTGTTGCTCAAGATTCCAGAAACATCCGACCATGAGATTCGTCCTCTGAAAGCGCGTTTCAACATTAAACTGCGCTACCGCACACAGGATTACTCCATTGTTCAAGCTTACCGTAGTACGCTGCCCGATTTGCCGTCCGCCGAAATCTTGGATTCGATCTCGCCCGGTTTCGATTACTACATCCTCATGCCAACGTCTACGCAGGAACGCACGAAGGTTGAGCGGTATGGAGAGATTATAGATGCGGCCGGCGGATTACTGCTTTTCAAATTGCGTACCGATTTCGAACCGGTTCTATTCGACCTGCCGGTGCATCACCGCGCTAAATTGCCCGCTGATGTCGCCGTACCGGAGGTGGAATTTGTACCGTACGCACCAAGCGGCACAACACCGCCGCAACAGCAATCCGTAATTCGTGATTTGCTGAATCGGGTTGATTCCGATCAGTGGTTCAGGCAAATTATCGCGCTTGTCGAAAACGAAGATTTGAACCGGCCGGGGAGTTTTTTCAGGAGCCGATTCGCCCTACGGGTTCGCGAAGCGGTTCAACTCGACGGCAATCCCAAGCCGGACCACGCTTGCGACAATGCCGCAGACTACATTGCCGAACAGTTCCGAAGTTACGGCTTACAAGTCGAATTTGATCCGTTTCCTCACCGCCGCCGCACAGCGCTTGGCGATCCGGTAGGAGAATATGTTATGCGGAATGTGGTGGCAACGCTGCCGGGCAAGGGGCCGAATAGAGACCTTATCTATCTAGTCACAGCACACTACGATAGCATCGCCTCCAAAACGCCGGGCTGGGAGCAGAGCTGGCACACATTGCCTGCGCCGGGCGCATCGGACAATGCTTCAGGCGTCGCCGAAATAATCGAAACTGCGCGTATCCTTAGTAACACCGATTTCGACCATACTATCAGGTTTATCGCCTTTACGGGTGAGGAATTGTTTCTCTTTGGAAGCAGACACTATCGAAATCTCGTAAAAGAGCGCGGCGATCAGATTGCGGGCGTTCTGAACTTCGATTTGCTCGGACACGATCCGGACGGTATTCTGGACATCCATGTCCTTGGGAACGAGCAATCGCAATGGCTGGTGCACGCCTTCGCGAAGGCGGCAGAGAAATATGACATTCCGGTCGATTTGCGCATGAAGAACGATCCGAGTTTTATCTTCAGCGATCATTCCCCGTTTTGGGACATTGGTATCCCTGCCGTGATGGTAGCGGAAGAATCTTCGCTTGATGCACCAGAGGAATCAATAGACTATATCCACAGCCAAGAAGACAGTCTGGCTAAAATCTCTCGTCCGTTGTTCGGGGAAATTGCCGTTAAATTGGGGGTGGCGACGCTTGCGGAACTTGCCCGCCCAATCAATCGTCCGGGCGAAGCGGACGAATTGCGTCCCGATATTTTCTGGGAATCCAGCGAGATTGAGTTTTCCAACCCGACGCCTACCGAAGGGGATGAGGTTATCCTGCACGCGAACGTTAAAAACGCGGGACCTATCGCTGTAACGGGAATCAAGATTCGGTTTGTCGCCGAATCGCCCAACGGAGACTTTGAAGTTCTTTTGGATGAAGCGGTAAATCTCGACGTAGGTGAATCGAAAATGATTAGTGCGGCCTTCACCCCATCCGCATGGGGTGAATTTACGCTCCTCGCCACAGCGAACAGCGAGGTGCATTTCCTCGAGTCGGATTTCAGCAACAACCAGATAGAAACGCCGTTGCCGGTCACCGATCCCGGCGTAACGGTCGAAAACGTCTATACATATCCGAACCCGATTGACTTCAACAGAGACGGGGCGTCCTTAAGGTTCGTATATACGCTTAGCCGCGATGCCGACATCACTATCGGCGTGTATAACGTATCCGGCGAAAAGGTTTTCGAAGAGCTGTTTTCGGCGGGGAGCAAAAACGGGAGATTAGGCGTTAATGATTCCTTTACTTGGTCCGGCCTGAAGACGTTCGGTGAGAAAGTTGCCCCGGGCATCTACGTCGGCCGAATCTCCGCGACGGCTCTAAACGGCGCATCCTCGCAAGAAGAAACAAAGTTTGCCGTGATTTGGTAGAGGAGATATGTTTCACCGCGTGGGTTGAGCTTAGAAGAAATTCACCATAGAGAGGCAATTTAATGAAGACTGCGATAAAACAGTGGCTGGATACCTGCCGCGAGAAACATCAAGAGGGTGAATTGACAGATGGCGATTTCCTGCGATTGGAATCGCTTCTTGCCGAACGGAAACAGATGGTGCTTTACCTGTATTCGAAATCGACCAACATGCGTTCGCCCATCGCTAGCTGGGCTTTGTACGATCCCACAAAACCTGATGAACCCACCCTTCCATCACAGGAGACACCATACGCCTCAGTCATCGAAGCGGTGTGCGACGGCTGGCGGATCGTTCAATTTCCTATCTCGAAACTCTACCGGTTTTCGGATATCGATAACGCATACCTGGGTTATGAATTTATCTTGGAAAAATGGACGTGAGATGATTTTGGGCAGGACAGAACAGCGTTCCTATACCTCAACGGAAAGGAGTAGATGATGATCGACGTTCAACCCACCATGGACGACAAGCGAGTGATGGAATTCGTTTCAAACGGATATGTCGTTCTTGAGGGTATTGTTTCGGACGCATTTAACCGCTATTGTGAAACGCTGCCGGGCGGGCAGATCGACGAATTCTTCAATACACCTGAGTTTTTCAAGGAAGTTATCATGACGCCGGAAGCTGCCGGGGTCGCCCGTTCACTTTTGGGCAAAGATTTCCTCGTGCCCGTCACGGCTCATCATCACCTGTTTGAAACACCGCACACCGGCCAGTTTTGGCATTCCGACGGGATTTCCGAATATGGTTACGGCGTTCACCATCTCCAATGTTATTACTATCCCAAAGCGGTTAGCCTTGAGGACGGTCCAACAATGGTGCTTCCGGGCTCGCACTATCGATTAGTCGAACGAGAAGCCCTAGCGCATTACGGCAATATCATTGGGCAGCTCTCCTTGACCGTCCCTGCGGGTTCAGTTGTTATGACCCACTACGGCATCTGGCACAAGGCGGGGGCAAAGTTGAATTCGACGCGGCGCGGGATGATAAAATATTCCTATTTTCGCACCTCCCCGCCGAAGCGGGACTGGGTGACAGATACGGATAAAGTGCCGCCTTATGGCAACCAAGGCCGCCATGCCTACGCATCCGAAGTGGAATGCTACCGCGACCTGATTCGATGTGAACGCACATGGGCGTGGCTGTGCGGCGTGGAACCAAATGATGACGTCTGCCGGGGCGCGAAACTATTCATGGATGCCCGCCCGCTCGCGGACATCAGCTATTGAGTCGGCATACCCGCCGACAATAAACCATCTAATTCCCGATGTGCTAGACGAGGAGCAGAAACAATATGTGAAGGCATTAAGATTCGGCTGGCTTCGCTTCTACTCCTACGCACTCATTTATGAATGCGCTTTCCCTTGATGTTTATCCGAGCGATGGACAATTGAAAACTTGGGGCGAGTTCCGACGTTATCAAACGTGCATCTTTTTCGCTTGGCACGCAACCGCTATCAAGGTATAATGTGCCCACCAGAACGTCTAAGCGGACAATCGAGTGGAAGAGACACGTTCCTGCTGCGAAGTTCTCAACACATTGAAATAGACACCTGTTTTCGAAAACCAAAGCAAACAAAACGTCGAAAGGAAGAATATCTTGCGTAAATTAACCTTGAGTGCCTTTTTCTTAGTTCTGATTGGATCTCTGATACTGCCAACCGTGAGTTTAGCCAGCGAAAACCCCTGTAATCCTTGCGCGGACGCAAGTGAAGAGCAGTCAAACCCCTGTAATCCCTGCAACCCGTGCGCGGCGAATCCGTGCAACCCTTGTAACCCGTGTGCGGCGAATCCATGCAATCCTTGTAACCCATGCGCGGTGAATCCATGCAACCCGTGCGCGCCAGGGGCAACGCTGTTCACAATTGACGATGACAGAAACACATTCACATTTGAGTCCAAGGCGCCGTTGGAAAAAATTATCGGCATGAGCAACAAAGTTGCAGGGCATGTTCATGTGAACCCGAACGATGTCACCAGCGGTTCAATGGCGAAATTTGAGTTGGACCTCGCAAGCATGTCGACAGGGATTGGCCTTCGAGATGAGCACATGCGTGACCAGTTTCTGGAAACGGACAAGTACCCTAAAGCGGTGCTCACAATAGATACAGTTACGAAAGCGTCCAGCGATACGCTTATGGATCAAAAGCCTGTAACCCTAGATGCAAAAGGAACGCTAGAGTTGCACGGCGTAAAGAATGAGGTGCGCCTCGAAGGTATCACCGTGACCTTTCTCAAGGAAAATGAACAAACCAATATGAGGCTGCCCGGCGATCTTATACATATTGACGGCAGCTTTGTATTGAAGCTTTCCGATTACAAAATCAAAAGGCCGCAGTTAGTCCTTCTCAAGTTGGACGACAACATCAAAGTCAGTGTTGATCTGTTTGGCACAACCGCCAAGATGTCGACGGAAAATCCGTGCAACCCCTGTAATCCGTGCGCGGCGAATCCATGCAACCCGTGCAATCCTTGTAACCCATGTGCGGCGAATCCATGTAACCCGTGCAATCCTTGCAACCCATGTGCGGCAAATCCGTGTAACCCGTGCAATCCTTGCGCGGAAAATCCCTGCAATCCGTGTAACCCGTGCGGCAAATAGATAGCAGGCAGCAATCGTGAGAGGCATTAACGCTCTACGATTATTACAGTATCGTGTAATGGTAACCGTTCAGAATTTTACGGCTATATCCTGACTGAACAGCATCAGCCCCTGAACGGTTACCTTTTTTTTGCCCTTTCGATTTGGCGCTTATAGCCGTTTACATTCATATTTACACACATTCAAATACCACCCTGATAAGGGATCAACTGAGTGGATAGCGAAGGCGATAGTTTTGGGGGTTGACACCTCTTTTTGATCGGATTGAAGGTAATGTGTAATTTTGAGTTGCGGTGACTATAAGAGCAATCGTCCTGCGCTGCTCAAGATCATTGCAGCCGGAAGGTGAACTTTAAACTAAAGCGCGTAACACAAACAAGCAAACCAATGGAAACGGAAAAATTCTGGTATTTGAAGCACACTAACATCTTTGCCGGCATGACGGATGTAGACTTCGGCGATCTAAATCGAATTGCGGACATGGTGCGCTACACTCGCCACGAGCAGGTCCACGGCCGAGACGATTCGGACGATGTCATCTATCTGATCAAGGAGGGGCGGGTCAAAATCTACAAGCCTTTGCCGGAAGAAAAAGAGCTAACGCTAGCGGTTCTTGAACCGGGGGAAATCTTCGGGGAGATGGCGATGTTTGAGGAGGAACCGCATGGCACAATCGCAGAGACATTGGATGACACGCTGCTTTGCGTCATACGCCGGCGAGACTTTGGAATCCTGCTGCGCAAAAGACCGGAGTTGGCAATGCGTACCGCGATTATCGTTGGGGTGAAAAGACGATTTATCGAAAACCGGCTTGAAAATTTGGTGTTTCGGAGTGTGTCCTCGCGGCTGGCACTGCTGTTGATTGCCTTAGCGGAAAAAGACGGCATCCGCGAAAGCCGGGGAATCACGTTGAACGTAAAACTTTCAGAACAGAAACTGGCGCGTTTAACTGCAACTCCACGTGAGACAACCAGCCCGCTTCTCAATGAAATTGAACGCTTGGGGTATATCGAAATCCGGCGTCGCCGAATCAAAATTTTTAATCAGTGGGCATTGAAAAAGATTGCAGATGATAGAATGAGAGAATTATCGATTCAGGAAGATCCAGAACCGACAGATGACTTTGCGGGAATATAAGCACGCCGATGATTCGGTTAACCCTTTTGTCCAAGAGCTAGTTGGGCAGATTTGCTCATGCCAACATTTCATTTGAAGCGGAAACGTGTGGAAATGCAGCCAAGTCAATTTAAACGGTTCAGAGAGATGAACTAATTGTTAAAGCGGAGGAGGTCAAACGCACAATGGTTATTTATGACGCGACGATTTGCTCCGCTGAAACGGGTGTAGCTGTGCAGATTAACTACCCTTCCAAAATATAGAGAAATTGCAATTTTTTGTGTAAATTCCTTCTTGGCAAAATATTGCAATTTTTTGTATAATCTAGTTTATTTGTGAGTAATATCCGCGCCATAAGGATTATGGGAAATCCCATCTCCATCGTCAAATCACACATAACTTTGCATCATTAGGTTGAACTCAGAGACACAATTTCAAAGGGTTGTTATGATGAAGTGTGAAGTTCTCCGTTCTTGGACCGGAGAGAATGATGAAACGACAAAAGGGTTTAAATCGGTTTAGGTTTGTGACAATTTCAATGGTTGTCATTGGGGTTGGATTTGTTCTGTTTTCTTTTTTCTACACACGGCATGATAAACAACGGTTTACCAGATGGTTAGGAAAAAACAAGAAGATTATGGAGCAAGAAAGAACCTCCCGTTCTTTTTCGGATGTTAATCGTGACGAGACGATCGAAGAATCGCATAAATCGGCTGAAGACGAAGACATTGATAAATTCATCGCCTCGCTCGAAGCAATGGAGGATGAGAGCACACTTGAACCGACAACTAACTCTGTGAATTTTTTCAATGGAAGTTCTAATGGGAGTTCTAGCAGAAGCAAAGAAGTTGGTGATATTGAGGACATTGATTTTCCACAGAGAATAATTGACTCCGAAGAAGTAGAAGCTGTAACTACGGCGATTCATGAGAACACTCAAGACTACCTTGATATTCTGCTTACCAAGATAGATCTCTATGAAGGACGCGTGTACCTTTACCCAGAGTCGGCCTCGGAGGACTATCCCGAACAACTGCAACGCAGGACTATACAAGTACGATTGAAGGCGCATGAACTCTGGTTTGAATATCTTTTCCTAACAGAGGATTTTGATGCGTTCAACCCAGGAGGTTGGATTAATGAAGTGTATTCTGGCATGGCGGCGTTGTCAGGAAACTCATCAACCAAAAGGATTACTATATTTTTTTCAGATGACATGCTTGCTGAGTACGAATAACATCGGTGAAAATGAATGGGAACGTTGCTAAGGATTCAGCCGTAATTGCAGGCGGTAGTTGTATTGAAAACAGGTGGAAAAAGTGGTTCAGTTTGATAAATCGGACAAAATCTTTGGACTATGAGTTATTTATCCCGATATTGCTGAATAGATGATGGCATTACAAACTTGTCATCAGAACGTTGAAACCCAGAGGTTTAATATCAAAGGGTTGTTATGATGAAGTGTGAATTTCTCCGTTATTGGACCGGAGGTAATGATGAAACGACAAACGGGTACAAATCGGTTCAGGATTGTGGCAATATCCATGGTTGTCATTGGGGTGGGATATTTTCTGTTTTCGCTCATTTATTCAAGGCATGATAAGGAGCAGTTTGCTAGCTGGTTGGAGCAAAATGAGAAATCTATGAAAAAGGTGGCGGGTCCCCAACCTTCTTCTAACATGGATGGAAACAAACCTCTTAAGAAGCTATCAACCGAGCAAGATGAAGAAGATACGGCAGTTAATGAGATCATTGCCTGGCTTGAATCAATAGAAGCAACGAGTGAACCGACCTTGTCTGAAGAAGCAGACTTTCCTGAAATCGACACCGGTGCGGTGAGTGGTTCTTTGGGGGTTGATTTTCCCGAACAAGAGGTTGATTCAGAAGAATTGGCTGCTTTAGAGGCTAAATTGGATGCTATAGTCACTCAGGTTTATGAAAGTGCTGACAAGTATCTGCAAACCTTGCATCGCAGGAAAGACTTGTCATCCGGACTTGGGCATCTTTACCCAGATGTCGATCCTGTTCGGTACCCAGGCAGAGAATTACGCGAATATATCCAGGCGCAGGTTGAAGCTGAAGATATTGTGCATGACTACCTACGATTAACAGATGATTTTGATGCCTTTAATCCAGGCGGGTGGATTAATGACGCCTTTTCTGGAATGATGGAGATGTGGGCATCTCCGGAATCTAGAACGGTTACCATGGGGTTTACGGATGAAATGATAAGTAGGTGATAATGATAGTTTGGTTTGGCTAGACTTACCTAAGGAGCTCAGCTAATAGCCTTGAGATTAGCGACTTGATTGTGATTGGACTTGAAGCCACTGATACAGGCGTATGCATGCTTAAAACTCTTTTCATCAGGAGTTGGGGACGGGAAGTAAATTTTCCCCTAGTCGCTTTTATAATCAATTTCACCCTATATCCACAAGGAGTTTTGAAATGAAGAATCGAAATCTCCGGCTAGACAATCTATTGGTTTTTGCCTTAAGTTTAACGTTCATGTATGTAGTTGTTGACGCCAATTCTGAACCATTACTGCCACCAACTAACACGGAGGTCATTATCGCTGGCGTGGCTCATACAGCTTCTTTGCTAAAATCTGGAAAGGGGCATTTCAAGCATTACGGTAATGCTTATTTTGAGGAAAAGAAGGAAATCTTTGATGAAAAACGGGAAGCAGAACCAAACGCCGAAACCGTCAACGCCGCTAGTTCGACTCGATCCGTTGAAGCCTTTGAGTTTGCATTCAGTAATGAGTATAGTTATTTCAAATCCGCTAGTGGTGAAGTAATCTCCGATGGGAAAGTTCAGTTGATTATCCCTTCCCCTCAAAACATTTCAGCGTTGTTTGACAACTTTTTTCCGCCCTTTCCGTTGGATCCTCGAGATCGTGGATTATGGTACCAACGACAAGAACTAAGTGATTTTCTGCATCAGCACAAGGAAGCGATTCGTCTGATTGGGAATGAGACGGTTGATGGTGTTCGTTGCTATGTCCTTGAGATGCCCGATTCAAGAGTTAGTGGCGCAAATCTGACGTTCTGGATTGCTCCAGATGGTGGCTACCGTCTCATACAAAGTCTGCACGCAAAGAAGACCGAAAACACGATTGTGAAGATTGAGTGGCAACAATGGAAAACCGAAGAAGGTGATTCTGTTTGGTTTCCCAGGCATAGCGTTGCCCTTTTTTCCAGAGAAGGCCAAAAAACGCCCCTTCGCAACGAGGGGGAAATTACAGATTTTCGACCCAACATAGATGTCTCGCATCTATTTGTCCTCCAAATTTCCCCCGAGACGAAGATTTTTAACACTGAAATCGGAAAATTGACGCCATTCAAGGAACTTGGCTGGCAAACATTTCAGACACACTCGAGTAGATAAGGAACATTCGATGAGAGTGGAAGAAGTTTACAGAGAACAGCTTATCTTGGTTTGTCTTTTGTTGATTCTAAAATCCCTCGTTATTTTAGTCGTCCTCCGCAACTCTATTCTACTACTCTCACCCAAAAACTAGATGTGTGATTAGGGCGGCCCTCCCATTGGGTATTGCGCAGTTTGTGGACAACCCCGTTCATTTATTGGACAGTTTTTAAAGCAATGTTCGCCATCACGCCTTATTTAAAAGCATTTCAATCTGGCATCATACTTGCTATATTATACATAACATATCGGCTTTACCGCATAATAAATGCACTAAAATTCTGTCTTCAATTTTCTCTCTGTCATTCGATTTCCGGAATGGGATTTGTACGGTGCAAAACTGGTCAGCAAAACTGGTCAGATAGAATCAGCGAAACTTGCGGATGACAATTCTAATCTCAACACAAAGTAATGGAGGACACGCCAATGACATCGAAAAATCGACGCAAACACGCACCTATTGTATTGGGACTCATCATTTTTATCAGCCAACCATTTTTTGGCAGCAGTCAAGCCGCGGATGCTTCAGATTACCGTGAGTTGAATCAGCAAGTGATAGAAGCGATTGATCGGGGACTTAATTGGCTGAAATTACAGCAAGGGGAGGACGGGCTTTTTCGTGATCACCCCGGTTTAACCGCTCTGGCAATATCTGCGTTCCTGCGGCACCCTGAAAATAGGTTTAAGGAAGCCGAACATCCGTTTATCCAAAAGTCAATCGAGGCATTGCTCAAATTGCAGCAACCCAATGGCGGGATTTATGATGTAGAAAAACAGCCCGCGCTGCCGAACTACAACACCTCCGTCGCGCTACTAGCGCTGTCAGATACGAACAATCCCAAATACAACGACGCAATTGAGAATGCGCAGAGGTTTGTCAAAGGGCTTCAAGTTCAGGATACGAATAGCGTGTATTACGGCGGTATCGGTTATGGAAGCCGCGAGACCGTGCACGATTTGTCCAATCTGAATTTTGCGCTCCAATCCTTAAAAGAGAGCGGTGTTGAAGATCAGGCTGTATGGGACAAAGCCATCAAGTTTCTCGAAAGGTGCCAAAATAACAGCGAAACCAACGATCAGCGTTGGGCAGGGAACGACGGCGGTTTTATTTATGCCCCTGACGGCGAGAGCAAAGCCGGGAGCAACAAATCCTATGCGAGCATGACGTACGCGGGGTTGTTGAGTTTTATCTACGCCAATGTTGACAAAAACGACCCGCGTGTGCAGGCTGCCGTCAATTGGATAAAGCAGCACTTCACCGTTGAAGAAAACTACGGTATGGGCAAACAGGGACTTTACTATAATTACCATACAATGGCAAAAGCGCTCAAAACCTACGATGAAGCGGTTATTGTCGATGCTAAAGGCATCTCTCACGATTGGTACAGGGTGCTCGCCGAAAAACTAATCTCCGAGCAGATTGTTTTAGATACGGAACAATCCCAAGGATACTGGCAGAACTCGGAAGCGAGATGGTGGGAACGTGATCCCGTACTCGTAACCTCGTATTCGGTATTGGCTCTTGCCGCAGCGTACCGACCATCGTCATAGCCAGCTTATTCAATTTATTACACGAACATAGCCCAAGCCGTGCGATTGGGCTTTTTTTATGTCAGCGCGGCGCTGGCAACCTTCTGCGGTCAATTTTTTGGGAAGGGTTTGTCAACTCTGACTAGGGCGTGTTGACATTTATGTAAAACTATGTAAAACGGCCTGTAATCGTAGGGGATCAACCGAGTGAATAGCGAGGGATCAAGCGACTGAATAGGGAGTGCGATAGTTTTACTTATAGTGTTTATCTGGTTACCTCGCCCATTGACCAACGCGGGCAGGGAACTTCCAACCATACAGATTGAGTCGAGTTTGGTCAAACAACCTACAGCAGTCCGAAATCGTATCTGATTGTGAAAAAAGGGTTGGGGGACCCAACCCCTACGAATCGTCTCGGGGTTGTGCACTGCCCCCATGATTGTTCAGTTGCGATGAAATGTCAACAGAACCTAGTCTCGGCAACACAGTTAGAGGAGTCACGGATATCCGTGACCAGCTTTATTTTAACGCTTGATCTCTATCTGTGGGAATGCTATAATACGCGCCGTAAATTCAATCTTTGAAGTGTGAGGTGGCAAAAGTGTTATCTCGACGCCAGTTTTTTCAATCGTCAGGCTGGGCGATTTTTACGGCTGCTTTGGGTTTTGCCTTCGGTCCCGGATTAGTTAGGTATTTATATCCGCGCGTCCTTTTTGAGCCGTCGTCCGTCTTTAAGGCGGGATTTCCGGCTGAATATCCCCCCGGCACTGTGAGCGAACGGTGGAAAAAAACGCCGTATGGGGTTTGGATCGCTCGAAAAGAAGATGGCGAGTTTTATGCGCTGTTAGCAATCTGCACTCATCTAGGTTGTACGCCGCGATGGTTCGGGGCGGAGAACAAGTTCAAGTGCCCCTGCCACGGGAGCGGTTTTGATCGGGAAGGCATTAACTATGAAGGGCCTGCGCCGCGTCCGCTTGAGCGTGTAAAAATTTCTCTGGCAGAGGACGGGCAACTGTTAATTGATAAATCCATCAAATTCCTATATGAGAAAGATCAGTGGGACAATCCGGGAGCGTCGTTAAAGGCTTAGTTGAATTTGTTTTTCCAAAAGCATATTTCTGATAAAAGAAAGGGGTTATCCAGTTTCGCTAGACAGGACTGCAATAGGGTTCTGTACAGGCATGGGCTGCTGATTTCTAATGGACGAAAAACGTAACGGACTCAAGGAAAAGATAACAAACTCCCAGATTTGGCGATCCATGTTTCGGCATGGTTACGAAAAGACCGGGAGGCGGTATACCCTCCAAATTCTCCAGAACGTCTGGCTGCATTTGCACCCGCCTCGTGTGCCGCGGCACGGCATCAACTTCCGGTTTACATGGTGCATGGGCGGAATTACCTTCTTGATGTTTCTTGTCACTGCGGTGACGGGTGTATTGCTTATGTTTTACTACCGCCCCACGGCTGAATACGCCTTTCGAGATATCCAGTATCTTGAATTTGATATTCCTTTCGGAATGCTGCTTCGGAATATGCACCGCTGGGCAGCGCACGGTATGGTCATCGCTGTGATGCTTCACATGTTCCGGGTTTTCCTGACGGGTTCTTACAAAAAACCGCGCGAGTTCAATTGGGCGGTTGGCGTTATCCTGCTGGTTGTCACCCTCTTTCTCAGCTTTACCGGTTATCTGCTGCCCTGGGACCAGCTCGCATTATGGGCGGTAACCGTCGGCACAAATATGGCGCGCGCCACGCCGGTTTTGGGGCACGAAGGCCCGTTCGTTCCGCAAGCTATCACGCAGTCTAATGATGTCCGATTTGTGCTCCTTGGTGGAACGGAGGTAAGCCCTTCGACGCTATTGCGGTTTTATATTCTGCACTGCGTGGGTGTCCCGATTTTAGCCAGCGTGCTGATGGCACTGCACTTTTGGCGCGTCCGCAAAGACGGCGGAATATCCGGTCCTCTGTAAACATTCAATTGTCTCATTCCAGTCCAAAAAGTAGAGGGGTAAAAGCCTATGGAACCTTTCCTTGCGCTTGTTAGTAAGCCTGATAATGTCCCAATTATTGCTATCATATTTCTCCTGCCATTTTTTACATGGCTTGCATTTAGCCAAGGGCGAAGAAACGATAAAGCCGGAACACCGGCTGAGGCGGCGCTTAAAGACAAGGTCTATGTGTGGCCTTACCTTTGCCGCGCCGAATTCCTTTGCGCGATTATTGTAATGTTGATTCTCGGTGTATGGTCGATTGCGTTGGACGCGCCGTTGGAGGAAATGAGCGACCCGGCAAAGACCCCAAATCCTTCCAAAGCGCCTTGGTATTTTCTGGCGCTGCAAGAGATGTTAGTGTATTTCGACCCATGGATTGCGGGGGTGGTGCTGCCAGGCTTGATTATCGCAGGCCTTATCGCTATTCCTTACATAGATATCAATCCCAAGGGAAAAGGGTATTACACGCTGAAGGAGCGTCCATTTGCGATTGCCACGTTCTGTTTCGGATTTTTTATGCTCTGGATTGTCTTGATGGTTGTCGGTACGTTCTTGAGGGGGCCTGGATGGAACTTCTTCGCACCATGGGTAAAGTGGGATCCGCACAAAGTTGTATCGCTGACCAACGTCAACCTGTCTTATAAATTTGGCATCCGCGGCGACCTAACGGCAAACATCTTCGGGTTCATTGTTGTCGCCGGTTACTTTTCGTTAGGTCCGCTCCTCTATTTCTGGAAGAGAAAGACAAGCCGATTCTTGCAGGAACTCGGGTTGATCCGGTATATTATCGTCTCATTTTTATTTCTGACCATGATGGCATTGCCGATTAAAATGATTCTCCGCTGGGTTTGGAACATTAAATATATCTGGGTTTCTCCATGGTTCAATGTATAGGCGAAAAAGGATAAGGAGGTCTACTGGTTCGTGAGAAGCAAAAAGGAAATCCCGGTCGAAGAAAAATCATATTCAGCTCTGTTTTTTATCCTTTCCGCTCTATTGGGGTTTGTGACGCTGTGGGGATTCTGGAATGAAGCCATAACGAGACGGCCGTGGAAAGCGATTCAGCAACGGTTTTACCAATATGAATACGAGAAAACGAAAATTGCACTTGAAGGTGCCCAAAAGCAGCTTCCCGAAATAGAAACGCCGGAACCTCTTGACGCTAAGCGCTTCAGCAAACTTGAACAAAACATCAACGATGCAACAATAAAACTAGATGAAGCCTTACAAGAACGAAAGTTTCTTCAGAGCGAGGCGGATGCAATTAACTACAAATATCAATTTGCTTTGCACCATTCAAAAGCAATTCATGAGAAAGGCGACAAGAGCGATCCGGAGGTTGACAAATGGAAGAGTCGGCTAGACGACTATGACAGGCAAATCGAGGGCAAACTGACACAAGATGTGGTAGCAGCGGAACGTACGCTGGCTGACGCCTATCGCGAGTCGGCTTCATTTTATGAAACCGGCGGACACATTGAGGATGCGTTGAGCCAGTTCTTACTCGTCCAGAAATACGACCCCACGTCCGAAGCCTTGCCGGCGAAAATAAGAGACCTCCGCTTACAGGTCGAATCCATTCGAGCAGATAGAACTGCAAAGGCGGAAGTTGACAAACTCGAAGAGAAGCTTTCCTCATTGTCCCCCTTAAAGCGGAGTTTCTTGGGAAGTCTATTAGAAAGTCCATTTCATAAGACACGATCATTAGTTCAATACTATCTTGAGGATTTTGAGTATACGGCTGACCGGTGCGCCACATGCCATTTTTCAGTGGACCGAAGCGGTTACGACCGTTTCGCCGCGGAATCATTTGAGGTTGAAGGCGGCGAGGGCGGGCAGACGCCTTCTAAACAATTGATGCATCCGCTTGTAAAGGTAGGCAGCGAGAGCGTCTTGATTGATGATGAGGAGGCGGAAAGCGATCAGTACGTCCTGAACGAAAACGGCTTACTTACTTTTGTAGACCCCGATATTGCCGATTTTGGCGCGGAAGTGGAAATCGAATACGAAACCGGTTACGACGCTGTACTGCGAACCCATCCTTACCGGGACGTGCTGCTCGGCAACCATCCTGTGGAGCGGTTTGGCTGTACACCGTGCCACGGCGGGCAAGGGCAAGCCCTTACGGCGCAATCCGCTCACGCTTTGACGCACGCAGAGTTCTGGCTGGAACCCGTATTGGGGTTGGATGAACATACGAGCGAGCTGTCGGGGCAGTTGTCGCGGGAAAGAAAGAAAGGCAAACGCGCCGACCAACACAAAATCGCGGATCTTGAGAAGGAGTTGGAAGAGAAGCGATCTGAGCTTCGCGGCTATCTGTACACCAACTGCCGCCGCTGCCACAGCGAAGTAATGATGTTGGACTATCCTTCGCCTCCACCTGAAACGGCGGACGCGCGAGATTATGCGCCCGATCTCTCAAAAGGGATGGCGCTGTTCGAAGATTTGGGTTGCCAAGGTTGCCACGCTGTCGACGGCTATCCTGCGCTCGAAAATTTGGCGAATGTCGGCCCTTCGCTCGCCAAAATTGGCAGTAAGGTGAACGGCACGGAGTGGCTCGTAGGCTGGCTTAAAGACCCGCCTTCGTATCTGCCTGACACCAAGATGCCCGTATTCTTCCCGACCGAAGACATGTCAAAATTGGTTTATCTGAAAAATGGGATGAAGCGAGAAGGCACGGTCAGAAGTGAAGCGGGGGCGATTATTGTACGCACGGATGATGGGACAGAATACCCCTACCGAGAGGACGAAGTTGACCGCATTGTCGATATCGTTAAGTCTATCGCAGCCTACCTTGAGCAGCAGACGGACTCTACCATTGATGGAATTGAACCGAACTATTCGACATCATCGAAAGCAATTGCGGCGGGCGAGGAGACCGTCAAATCGGTCGGATGTATTGCGTGCCACGCCGTTGACGGATTAGGCAGCGATTTCGCGCCCAACCTTGATGATGTCGGCAATAAGCTCACCCCCAATTTCCTACGCCAATGGGTTGACAATCCGAAATCCTATGACCCTGATACCGTCATGCCGGACATGCGCCTTAGCGATACGGAGGTGGATAACGTCGTTGCCTATTTGATGAGCCTGAAATCGCCGGAGTCTCCTGCTGTGAAAGTGACTGCTGATTCTTATGGAAATATTGTCGAGGAGATTGACTCCGAAGAAGGCGAGACGTTAGTTCGGCTATACGGGTGCTTTGGTTGCCATACTATCCCGGGATTTGAAGACGAACCGAAGGTTGGTGCAGAGCTTAGTGCATTCGGATCCAAGACCGTTGACGAATTCGATTTTGGCGATAGCGTGGGTATTGAGCACAGTTGGCACGGCTGGACAATCGGCAAACTCACCGACCCGAGGCGGTATCAAACACGCCGCATAATACAACGTATGCCGGTGTTTCCGATTAGCCAAGAAGACGCATATGCGCTCGCGGTTTTGCTTAAGAGTTTCCAAGCCAAAAAGTACCCGTTGAGTTATATCCACCAGCCGAGCGACACGCTTCGATCGGTGGATGCCGGGCGCCGATTGGTCAAGAAATATAATTGCCAAGGGTGCCACGAGATTGAAGCGAAGGGCGGGGAATATGTTGAGTTCATTGACAGTCAACGCGATGACCTGGATTTGAATCAAGCGAAACAGTTTGCACCGCCGACGCTGCGTGCCGAAGGGGCAAAGGTTCATCCGGACTGGCTGTTTAGTTTCTTGAAGGAGCCGACGCTGATTCGCTACGGTCTTGATGTCCGCATGGCGACGTTTGGGTTCTCGGACGAAGAAACCACTGCGCTTGTTCAGTATTTCTCGGCGCTTTCGGACGAACCGTTCCCCTATGAGACCATTCCATTGCCGCCAACGGCGCAAGCAGATCTCAGAGTTGGCAAACAGATTTTTGACGCGCTGCAGTGTATATCATGCCACCCGGAGCAAGGTGAGGTTATCCCGGCAGGAAGCGATAAGACCGGCCGCCCCGACCTCTCTCTGGCTAAAGGTCGTCTCAAGGAAGATTGGCTGATTGACTGGATGAAAGATCCGGCATTTTTCCAACCGGGTACCGCGATGCCTCAAGCTTGGCCGAAAATCGGCGGCGTGTATCAACCTGTCGACGGTTTCGCCATCCAAGACGCCGAGGAACAGATTCGGTTAGTCAGAGATTATCTCCTCTCGTTGAGCAAGTGACACTGAGGCAATTATGCGACACCTACTCATCGTCGTTGGGATATTTGCTGCCAGCATGAGTGGTTTGATTTGGTTGTGCCGCACAGTGGATCCAAGTACGCGATACAGCTCCAAAGTCGAGTTCAATTACGCGAGATATTGTGCGGGCTGCCATGGCGCCAACGGTGAAGGCAACGGACGGATTGGGCGGTTCAAGAAGTTAGAACCTGCAAACTTGACGACTGCCGATTTTTGGGACGGCAGCAGCGACGAAAAACTTATTCACAGTATTGACGCCGGCAAGGATGACATGCCGGCGTTTTTCTACTATCTAACACATGGCGAACAGCGGGAACTTCTCGATTTCATCAAAGAAAATTTTCGACCAACGCTGGCACACGATTGAGTCAATAGCACACATTGGCACAGAGGCGGCATAATGAGACAAGTGGTTGTTTATCCGGGTGAAGATAGCTACTGGGTTGCTGAATGCCCTAGCTTGCTAGGTTGCATAAGCCAAGGGAGAACGAAGCAAGAAGCTATCGCGAACATCAGAGAGGCAATTGAAGGATACATTGCGGCTCTTAAGGACGATGGTCTGCCGGTGCCGGGCAAAGAGAAGTTGGAGCGGACGAGATTCTGAACTAAGAGTGTGGTCGGCCTAAGGAGCGCTCATCCAGTCACGGATATCCGTGAGTTCTTCCTATTCAACCTTGATTCTTAGTGTCGTATACTGCTATCATTGATGTTTAATACGTTCCATAATCGCATTTTAATAAAGAAAGGATAAGCCAAAACTATGAAAACTGTAACGACCCTGACCGTATTCAGCTTCATCCTCATCGCAAGCCTCACTTATGCCGCCAACATCACAGGAACAGTTATGTATGACGGAGATGCGCCGGCGCGTCCAGCGATGAAAGCCACTAAAGACCAGCACTGCATTGATAAGCTTGCAAATGGAAAGTCCGAAGCGCTTGTCGTCTCTAAAGGTAAAGGAATTAAGAACGTTGTTGTCTATTTGCGTGCGCGAGGCGCGACGCCCACGCTGCCTGCCAAAAATCCGGTAATGGATCAGGTGGACTGTAGGTATTATCCGCATGTTCTCGTTGTAACTGAAGGCACCACGGTGGATGTGACCTCCAGCGATCCGGTTGCGCATAACGTCCATTCTCACGCCAAGAAGAATGAGGCGGTGAATTGGCAGATACCTGTTGCCGGGAAGGTGCTGCCACTGAAGTTAGAAAAGCGAGAGGCGATTAAATTTACTTGCGATATTCACAACTGGATGACGGGATATATATTTGTGGTAGACAATGACTACTATACCGTTACGGGGTATAAGGACAGCAAGGAAAACTGGATTAGTTCGGACAGTTATGAGGCTTCGAGCGACAAGGGAGCATACACCATTAAAGATGTTCCCGCGGGGAAATACCGCATCCAGGCGTGGCACGAGGAGCTTGGAACGACGAAAGCAAAGACGATAGAAGTTTCTGAAAGTGAAGACCTTCAAGTCAACTTTACGAACGCTGATTTCAGGAAGAAAGCCGCGAAATAAACCACTGCATTGACGCTTGACGAGACGCTATAAACATTGCTCGTTTCGTCCGTCATGATTGCGAGACGCAAGATTATGCGTTCCATACGGAATAGTTCCAAAAACAGGTTAGCTCTATTGTTCGGGCTGCTTGCCATCTATCTATTCTTGGTGGTTGTGCCTGTTGCCTTCACCCAAGATGCGACCGACACGGAATACCGCGCCTTCCCGAAAATCGGCAGCCGCAACGCCGCGTGGATAGCCGCCCAGTTGCATCTGTTGTTCGGGTCCTTTATCTTGGGTGTGCCGATGTTCGCGGTTGTCATTGAATATGTCGGCATGCGGACGAAGGACAAACGATACGACAAGATGGCGCAGGAGTTCATCAAGCTATGCATGGGTGCGTTCTCGACGACGGCGCTGATGGGCGGTGTGTTGGTTTTCGTTCTTATTTGGTGCTACCCCAAAGTGATGAACAAAATGACGGGAATTTTCGGGCCGACGATGATTTTCTACGTCTTCTTGTTCTTCGGAGAGACGTTTACGCTCTATCTCTACTCCTACGGGTGGGATCGGATGCAGGGCAAGGTATCCAAGATGTGGCACCTATTCCTCGGTGTGCTCTTGAACGTTTTCGGTACAGCGATAATGTTTGTGTCTAACGCGTGGCTGACGTACCAGACAAGTCCAGCAACAATGGATTCCCGCCATAAGCCAATTCCGCTTCATAACGAAGAAACGGGCGAATTTATCGGTACGCTGTGGCAGGCGGTCAATAACTTCACGTGGATGCCCGTGAACATCCACCGCCTCATTGGGAATGTGGCTTTCGGCGGAGCAATCGTCGGCGCCTACGCCGCCTTTCGATTTTTGGTCGCCAAAACGAAAGAGGATAAGGCGCATTATGACTGGATGGGATATACGGGCAATTTCATCGCGCTATGCGGCTTAATTCCGCTGCCGTTCGCCGGATATTGGTTGGGGCGCGACATCTACAAGTTCAATCAAACAATGGGCATCAACATGATGGGCAGCCTCTTTTCGTGGTTGTTCATCATTCAGGCGGTGATGATTGGGGTGTTGTTCATCGGCGCGAACTACTATCTCTGGTCCGGCATGACCCGCATCAAAGGCGGTGAAGTTTACGCGCGTTTACGCCCCTATATGGTGGGAATCATTGTTATCTGCGTCGCGGTGTGGATGACGCCGCGCACATTGATTGCTACTGCCGGTGAGAAAGCCGCAATGGGCGGTCCGAACCATCCACTAATCGGATATTTCGGTTTGATGACGGCGAAAAATACGGTCGTCAATCTCATCATTTTGACGACTTTTCTGAGTTTTCTGTTTTACCGCCGATCGGGGAAAACGCCGGCGGTCGGTTGGAGGAAAGCAGGAAATATCATCATCTCGGGAATTTTTGGCCTTGCTGTCGCCGCGATTGTCACGATTGGTCTCATAGGTTTCAAAGTTGAGACCGATTTTCGCGTCGAAGTTCTAACGCCGGTTCAAGTGTTGATTGCGTTAGCTGTTTTGATTTTGGTTACGGCGATCGATTTAATCATGTATCGAAAAGCGATGCGTTCTAGCGACATCAACTGGGGGCAGATGTCCGACCGGTCGCAGTACGTGCTAATTCTTCTCGCCATTACCTTTACCTCCCTGATGGGATTGATGGGGTATGCGCGGTCTGGCCTCCGCGAGAATTGGCACATTTTTGGTGTGATGCCCGACACCTCTCCGGATGCGTTTACACCTCTTCTTGCTGATGCCGTCAATGTCATCGCCGTTATCATAGTGATATTCTTCGCCTTGGTCGGCTTTATCTTCTGGATCGGTTTATGGGGCGACAAGAAGAAAGCGAAACTTGCAAATCTTGAAGCAGGAAATGCCGTGGGAGACGACTAAGAACCGCGCAGTTGGGATGAAACGATGCAAAAACCGCATATTAGAATTGCCACCTTAATTTTAATGATTGTGAGTTTTATCGCCTACGTCGCGAAATTTCCTGCTTTTCCGATCGCGTCGGAAAACCTGCTGCCGTGGTCAGTGTGGTTTTTTATCCTTGCCTTGGCGAATATTATACTTTGGCAGAGCGTGATAAAACTGCTGTCATTCTCATTGATGGTCATCTGGTTCTATGCGTTTGCTGCCAGTGTTGTTCCAGACACATCGACTGCGACGGTGGATTTGTCAAGCATTGAGCGAACACCGGAGGCATTTGTTGAGGCAGGGGAGATAATTTTTAACGGAAAAGGAAAGTGCAACACCTGCCACACGCTCGATCCGTCCGCACCAAAAGGCCGCTGTCCCGATTTATCGGTTATCGGCTCCCAAGCCGGGACGCGCAAACCCGGAGTCTCGGCAAAGGATTATCTAATTGAATCTACGTATGAACCGCATAAATTCCTCGTCACCGGCTACGGCAACATTATGCCGCCAGTCTGGAAACCGCCCATCAGTTTGTCCGAGTTGGAGATTGAAACGGTAATTGCCTTCCTCCAAAATCAAGGCGGTGACGTGGACTTGACGCCCTTTGATCCGCCTGTTGATATTGAAAGCGCGGCAGATGTGGTTGAGGAATTGCCGCCCCTCCTCAGCGGCGACGTTGAGCGCGGCAAACGGGTTTTTGTAGACGGTGCGAAGTGTATCGCGTGCCACGCTGTTGCCGGAGTAGAGCAACCTGCCGGTCAAACGCTTGATGACGGCGTTGAAGTGGTCGCCGCCCCCGATTTGTCAGAGATTGCCGCATTAAACAGTCTCCGGTACATTGAAGAGTCCATCCTGTTACCAAATGCGCTAATTGTGAGCGGATACGGTTCCGTCACGGTGAAAACCGGGGGCGCCTCAATTCAGGGGACGCTCGTATCCCAAGACAACGAGAATATTACCCTGCGGGTGAAAGATGCGGCAGGCGTTGAAACCGAACAGCAAATACGCTTGAGCGAACTCGATCCGGAACCGATTGAAGCGCTTACCGATTTGAATGCAAACGGATACTTTTGGATCCAAGCGGCACTCGCCGATACCGGAGAAACTATAAGCGGTGACCTTCTCGAAGAGGATGAGGAAAACATTACACTGCAGGATGGTGGAGAAACGCTGACAGTTTCTAAATCGAAAGTGAAGGTTCAGGCGACCATCATTGATTTTGATGAGAACGTCATCGTCGGGGAGTTGGTAGCGGAAAATGAAGACGAAATTACGTTAAATGTTGACGGCGAAGAACAGACGATTGACAAGTTCGATATTGACGAAGGGCCGACCTACAGCCGCGCCTTTGGGAAACGACTTTATGTGACCTCCCCGATGCCGAACAACTTTCCGCTGTTGCTGTCGGTTGGGGACATGAGCGATCTGCTCGCATATTTATCAACCCTAACGGGCACAGTGGAGGCGGCAGTGGCTGAAGGTGAATCCCAAGACGAAGCGGTGGAAGAAACCGCCGAATAAGGAGCGTTGAGCCGATATGCCAAAATTATCGCTTTTCACCAAATGCGTTATCCTATTTGCCGCGGTTTGGCTCTTCTTAGAGTTTTTCATCGGCGGCGTATGGTCCGTGCCGCTGCCCGCCAGCGTAATTGGCATGTATCTCGGTCTCATACTAGTGGCGATTCTGGTTCACGTATCCGTTGAAGATGACAGGTTTCGAGAATTTCTGCGCCCCATCAAAGAGACTTTGGCTGATGATAAAAGAAGGACAAGATGTACTGTATTGTTCGTCCTTGTTCCGCTGGTTATGCTCGTTTTCACCTTTTCAAAGGTATCGACGAAAGCAGAAGCGCCAGCATCGGTGCGCATTGCCCATCCAGCGCCACCTGATGAACTGACTTACGGTGACAAGGTAATCGGTCCCATACAAGAGGTGGAGAACCCTTTCCGGCACCTTGAAAAAGACGACAAAGATGCGTTCCGGGCGCATGCAGAGAATGGACGCCGAGTCTACTATCAAAACTGCTTTTATTGCCACGGCGACGATCTTGACGGTGAAGGGCATTTCGCCCACGGATTGAACCCGCTGCCTGCCAACTTTCAAGACCCTGGCATCATCCCAAATTTCCAAGAGTCATTCTTTTTCTGGCGTATCAGTAAAGGGGGACCAGGCTTGCCGCCATCCGCTACGCCATGGGACTCCGCCATGCCGGTCTGGGAAGACTACTTGACTGAAGAAGAGATATGGGACGTCATTATCTTTTTGTCGGAATACACCGGCTATAAGCCGAGGACGTTTGGCGAGGCAGCCCACTAAACGCTGGTGAAGAGCGGATGAAGTGCTAAAATGCAATCAGTTACCTGCTTGGTAAAACGAGAAAGCAATCAATATGTTTCTCTATGTGTTGAATTAGATGTCGCCTCGTGCGGTAAAACGAAAAGGGAAGCCATTGAAGGGTTAAAAAACGCAATTGAGGCCTATATCGAGTATATGTCCTCCGAAATGCGTGACAAAGAGATTTACAGGCCAGTGCCTTTGCATGAGTTGCGAAATTTCCTTTTTTCTGTGAAAAATGAACCGATTATTTGCTAAGAAATCATTCATAATACATATTGCAAGTTTCCTGCTGCTTCCTGCAATCATAACATGTCCGCTATTTGCGCAGGGCAAATCTGCCCCGGCTGCTTCCGAGGCGGGAAATTTGCTCTATATAGATAAGTGTGGGCATTGCCACGGAATTGAAGGAGCCGGGGACGGGGATGCTGCTGAGAACCTGTTGCCAAGGCCGAGGGATTTCACGTCAGGGCTTTACAAGATTCGGTCCACAGAGAGCGGTAACTTACCAACCGACCAGGACCTATTTGAGGTAATCTCAAACGGTATGCCGGGATCGTCTATGCCAGCGTGGAAAGGGCTCCTCAGTGAGGACGAACGATGGAGCCTCGTCGCCCAAATCAAGACATACTTCGACGGTTTTGAAGAGGCGTCAAGGCGAGTAATTGACCTGTCAGGGAAAATACCCTATTCTGAGGAAAGCGTGGCTAAAGGGAAAACGTTCTATGCCGAACTCGGGTGCGTCGAATGTCACGGCGTACTTGGACGGGGAGACGGCACGTCTGCGCCAGACCTCACCGATGAATCGGGATTTCGCTCGTGGCCCGCGAATATGGAGCACAGTTGGAACTTCAGGGGCGGTTCAGCGACGGAGGAAATTTTTAAGCGGTTTATAGGCGGAATTGCCGGTTCGCCGATGCCGGCATTCGTGTCCTCATTCCGACTCGGTTTAACCGACGCCGAGTCAGCCCGGATAATCGCGCTTGAAGATCAAGACGAAATGACTGAGGAGGAGGAAGCCGAGTATACGCAGTTAGAGGAAAAAGCCTACGAGTATGAAGACATCATGCTCAGAATCGAGGAAGGCGAAGAAATCACACACGAAGAGCAGAACAAACTCGACGAAGCCATGAAGCCAATATTTGAGAAAAGTTGGCACTTGGCAAACTATGTCAAATCGTTGGGGCGCGAAGGCCGCCCCCCAGCTGCGGTCGGTGATAAGGTCCTACGCTCCCAATATTTTGTCGGTGACCTGCCGGGGTTGAATGATGCCGCCTGGAGTGAAATCAAGGAGGCTAGTTACTTTCCGCTTGTGGGTCAGGTTGTTATTGAACCGCGGCAGTTCAACCCTTCAATCGATTCCGTAACCGCCAAGTCTTACTATAACGATAATGAAGCCGCGTTTCTCTTTGAGTGGGACGATCGGACGAAAACCCTTCCGCAAGCGGACGATGAGACGGGAGAAACTGTTGAGGACGCCATTGCGATTCAGTTCCCTGTAAAGGTGCCGAAGAGTCCGTCTGATCCCAAACCGTACTTTATCTGGGGCGGACGCCGCCCCGTTTACCTCTGGCACTGGAAGGTTTCCGAACCAAACAAAATCACGGAGATGAACGCCAAGGGAATTGATAAAGCCACTGTTCAGGCGTCACAAAGCCAGATGCAGGTTGAAGGTGTTTACGAAGACGGACGATACCGCCTGTGGGTTAAGCGAGCGTTGAAGACAGATGACAGGAACGACCTTAAGTTTGAACCTGAAACTTTCATCCCCATCGCTTTTTCCGCTTGGGACGGCGCCAACGGCGACGTGAAAACGAAGCGAGCCATTTCGACGTGGTATTCTTTCGTTCTAGATCCTGTTCCTTCAAACAAGCGTTTCGTGTATCCGCCGGTTGTAGCGCTTATCTCCGCCGGGTTGCTTTTTGGCTTGAGAAAAAGCGTAAGAAATCGTGAGAAACTGAATCAATAGACTGTGGAAATGGCAACAGGCGGATGTGAACCGCTAATCCCTAGGTAGTTGGCAATTGAGCAATTATAGTTTGGAAACACCACAATGCATCGAAATAACTTTAAAAAAAATCTATAAAAGGAGTTCAATCATGAAAACCCATGTTTTTACAATGTTAACTTTAGTCATCACGGGTATGTTTGCCGCGAGTGCCGCCGCCGCGGGTGATGATGAAGCCGCCGAATCGCTTGTGTTCCCCGAAAGTTATAAAGCCGGAAGCGTTTCAAATGGGGGCACTATCACCGGTACGGTGACGTTTGAGGGTGAAGCCCCCGCAATGAAAAAACTTGAAATCACGAAGAACCCGGAAGTCTGCGGTGTAACCGATAAGTTTGATGAGTCGGTAGTGGTCGGCGAAGGAAACGGTTTGAAAAACACCATCATTTATCTGATGGATATCTCGTCAGGCGCAGGTTTTCCGAAAGGCGCAAAGGTCAAACACCAGATTGATCAGAAAGGATGTCAATTTAACCCGCATGTCAATTTGATTCCAGTGGGGAAGCGATTAACCATGCTCAACCCTGACAAAATCATGCACAACGTCCATATTTTTAGCAAAGAGAACCCACCCTACAACAAATCGCAGCCGGGCAGCAGGAGGAAGATGCCGGTTAAAGCCGTCAAAAAGGCGGAAGGGCCTGTGGCTGTCAAATGCGATGTGCACGGTTGGATGAAAGCCTGGATTGCTTACATACCACATCCATACTTTGCCGTCAGCGATGAGAACGGGCAATACAAACTGGAAAACGTGCCGCCGGGAACGTATAAGCTTGGCTACTGGCACGAAGCCTGCGGGACGAATACGGAATCACCCGAGTCTGTAACCGTTGACGCCGGCGGTGCAGCCACAAAAGACTTCACGCTTTCACTCAAAAACTGAAGCACCCTATTCGGTTTTGCCATATAGTCGCCGTTTTAGGCGACTTTTGGAAATCTTGGATTTGTGTGGTGATTGCAGGTCATCAAGTGGATGAAAAAAATGCATCCGATTGAAGTCGAGAATCTCCACCACGCTTATGGTGATCGACAAGCGCTGGTTGGCGTGACTCTTGATGTGCCGCAAGGTGAAATTTTTGGCGTCCTTGGACCGAATGGCGGCGGCAAAACTACACTTTTTAAGATTCTTTCGACACTTATCACCGCTAACAACGGAACGGTGCGATTGTTCGGTTATGATCAGACCGACAAACCGCACGAAGTTAGAAAACACTTGGGGGTGGTTTTTCAGCATCCTAGTCTGGATTTGAAGCTGACGGCGGTTGAAAATCTTCGTCATCACGGGCACCTCTACGGACTGTGGGGTAAAGCGCTCAACCGTAGAATCCAAGTTGTGATTGACCAACTGGGACTTTCAGAGCGCGGGGCGGATTTGGTAGAAGCGCTCTCCGGCGGTTTGCGAAGGCGGGTTGAACTCGCGAAGGCAATCCTCCATCAACCCAACTTACTGTTGCTTGATGAACCGAGCACCGGCCTCGATCCTGGGATTCGTCAACAGTTTAGATTGCATCTTCAATATCTGCGAGAACAAGATGGTACTACCATCGTGCTGACAACCCACATTCTGGATGAAGCCGAGTGGTGCGATCGTGTAGGTATCCTTGATGAGGGTAGGTTGGTTGCCATAGGAACGCCGGCGGCGTTGAAAGAACAGGTGGGCGCGGACGTTGTCATTATTGATGCGTCGAATCCAGAAGCGTTAGCCGATAGAATCAAACAGCGCTTTGGGTACGGTTTTACCTTGGTTGACCGATCGCTGCGCGTAGAATGCGCTCAAGGGCATGAATTTGCTCGAGACGTTGTCGCTGCGTTTCCGCAAGAGATTCAATCGGTGCGATTCGGAAAACCGACGTTAGAAGATGTATTTGTAAAAGCGACCGGGCATGGCTTCTCGGAATCAGCCATCAACGAAAATAGGGATCAAGCGTAGCTAGATCTTACCGTCATGAGAAGATTATTACTTCCCGTGATGACCTTATGGCGGCGTGAGGTCATAAGATTTATCCGGCAGCGAAGCCGCTTAATCAGTGCATTTGCGCAGCCCTTAGTCTTCTGGCTGCTGTTGGGAGCGGGATTAGGACAATCGTTTCACCCATCTGGTGCACCAGAGACAACACGGTATTTTGAATATCTGTTCGTCGGCATAATTGTGCTGGTACTCTTGTTTACCGCAATTTTCGCAACCATTTCGATTGTTCAAGACCGGCGCGAAGGGTTTCTTCAGGGTGTACTTGTCGCGCCGGTTTCAAGAGGTTCTATCGTTCTCGGGCAAGCGCTTGGCGGTACGACACTAGCCCTGCTGCAGGGTGTTCTATTTCTTTGCCTGGCGCCCGTAGTGGGAGTGAGCTTGAGCATCTCCTCCACCGCCGCAACAATAGGGATAATTGCTTTACTTGCGTTTGGGTTGACAAACCTCGGCTTGATGATTGCTTGGCGCATGGATTCGCCGCAAGGTTTTCACGCAATAATGAATTTAATTCTATTCCCAATTTGGATTCTCTCCGGCGCTTTTTTCCCTATCTCCGGAGTTCCCGCGTTTTTTGAATGGGTGATGAAACTCAATCCGTTAACCTACGGCGTTGCAGCGCTGCGCCGATGTTTGTATTTACATGACGCTGCAGGAGTCGGAGAGATACCTCAACTAACACTGTCTTTGTTAATAACCAGCTTGTTCTGTATTTTGACCTATGTAGGCGCCGCTCGAACAGCGGCAAGTTAGGATCAGGCGAACGAAAATTTAGCGCAATAGTCTTCACCCTCGGTTAGAACTATTGCCATCGTAATTCACTCGGTTGATCTTATAAATAAAGAAAGGAGATTTTGATGCTTAAATGGCTGAATTTTCCTGAGTGGCTTCCAGAAAACGTATCAACGTTCGGTAAAGGGGTTGACAACTTGTTTGTCGCTATTTACTGGATAACTTCAATTGCGTTTCTGGGTGTGATGATTACTTTGATTGTGTTTCTCATCAAATACCGCTATCAGGAAGGCCGTAGTGCAGGGTACATCCACGGCAATACGACGCTAGAATATGTGTGGACGATTGCGACCGCAGTAATTGTGTTCGGACTCGCGATGTTCAGCTTGCCGCAATGGAACAAAATTAAATTCCCTTCCCAGTTTCCCGGCGACCCGGGTGCTGTCGTTCAAGTGAACGGAAAGCAGTTCAACTGGGATATGACCTATCCGGGCCCTGATGGTGAATGGGAAACTGACGATGACCTGCAACTCGAGAACCAGCTTCATGTACCTGTTAACGAGGTGGTGCATATCAGGCTGACGTCGGACGATGTTATTCATAGCTTCTTTGTGCCGCAACTCCGTCTCAAACAGGACGCCCTTCCCGGTAGGTTTATCAACGTTTGGTTCGAAGCAACGAAGCCCGGCACATATGAGATTCCGTGTGCGGAACTTTGCGGTTTTGGGCACTCCGGGATGCTCGGATACCTTACTGTCCACACGGAAGAAGATTACGAAGCGTGGAAGAGTGAGCGGTGGCCAGATACTGAAACGAAAGGAGTCAACGTAGAATGAACGAACACACACAGGAATCACATGATCATCACCATGAAGAGAGTTTTGTCCGCAAATATATCTTTTCGCTCGATCATAAAACAATAGGCAAGCAGTTCCTCATCTTCGGTCTGATTATGTTCATTGTCGGGGGCGGGCTTGCGCTGCTTTTCCGTTGGCAACTCGCCTGGCCCGACAGGCCGCTGCCGATAATCGGGGCTTCCCAAACCTATCTGGAGGAGGGCGAAGTTGAAACTGCTGCAGACCGGAAGTGGGAAGAACGTTACGATGACGATAAAGACTCTTGGTTAGAGACGAACATGCCCAGCGGGATTATAGACCCGAACTTTTATAATTCGCTGTTTACAATGCACGCCACCATTATGGTTTTCTTCGTGGTTGTACCGCTGCTTGTTGGTGCGTTTGGCAATTTCCTCATCCCGCTGATGATTGGGACCAGAGATATGGCGTTCCCGGTGCTGAATATGCTTTCTTTCTGGTCCAACATGCTCGGGACGATAATAATGATTGCGGGGTTCTTTGTTCCCGGCGGGCACGCTGCGGCGGGCTGGACCGGCTACGCGCCGCTGTCTTCAGTCCCAGAGCTTAGCGGTGTAGATTGGGGACAGAATCTCTGGTGCATCAGCCTTATTGTCATGGGTATCTCCTCGCTGATGGGGTCTATCAACTATATCACCACAATCATCAACATGCGTGCGCCGGGGATGACATGGTTCCGTCTCCCGCTGGCGATTTGGGCGCTGTTTATCGTGGCGATTCTTCTGCTGCTCGCATTTCCTGTCGTGGCTTCTGCGCTCGGGCTAATCCTCTTCGACCGGTTGGCGGGAACGTCCTTCTTTTCCGCCGAAGGCGGCGGCGATGCCTTATTATGGCAGCACCTTTTCTGGTTCTTCGCGCATCCGGAGGTTTATATCCTCATTTTGCCCGGCATGGGTATGGCATCTGAAATGTTGCCTGTCTTTTCCAGAAAGCCCATCTTTGGCTATAAGTCAATGGTCTATGCCATGATAGCAATTGCCTTTCTCAGCTGGATTGTATGGGGACACCACATGTTCCAGAGTGGGATGAACCCCGCATTGGGGATGGCGTTCATGACCACCACCATGCTAATTGCTGTACCTTCGGCAATTAAGACGTTTAACTGGCTCGGTACGCTATACCGGGCATCAATTCGATTCACCGTGCCGATGTTAAACACGCTTGCCTTTGTCTCAATGTTCGTCATTGGCGGTCTGAGCGGCATATACATGGCAAATTCGCCGGTTGACATCTACATCCACGATACATACTATATCGTGGCGCATATTCATTATGTCGTCTTCGGCGGCAGCGTCTTCGCCATTTTTGGAGGTGTCTTCTACTGGTTCCCCAAAATGTTTGGGCGGCACATGAATGAGATTCTTGGAAAAATTCATTTTTGGATTTCGTTCATCGCCTTTAACGGCGTCTTTTTCCCGATGCACATCATCGGTGTTGGGGGGCACATGCGGCGAATCTCCAACCCGACGCAATACGAATTTTTGCAACATATGCAATGGATAAATGTATTGATTACGATGTTTGCGTTTGTTTTGGGCGCGGCTCAAATTCTGCTGCTCATAAATGTATTTTGGAGCATGTTCCGCGGGAAGGTGGCTGAGCAGAATCCGTGGCAGGCAACCACCTTGGAATGGCAAGCACCGACGCCTGTCCCCCATGGCAATTTCGGAGCCATTCCGCACGTATATCACGGCCCCTATGAGTATAGCGTCCCTGGAGCTGAATCGGACTGGATCCCGCAGACGCAGCCGAACGGCGAATCGCTGCCCGACGAACCGGTACCGGCCGGAGCCGCCGCGGATTAAAGGTCTGCCGAACGCTCTAAACACCACCGAAACGGTTGGAAGGAAACCGATTCAATGTATCGTCGATGGCTCTATGGACTCGCTGTCCTCACTGCTGTGATGACGTTTATCCTGATTTGCATGGGCGGACTTGTGACGAGTACGGACTCAGGGCTGGCTGTCCCCGATTGGCCGACGACCTTCGGATACAACATGTTTCTCTATCCGCTATCGAAAACGGTCAGCGGTTTTCTCTTCAGCATTGACTCAAACCTCCAAGCTAGTTTGGATGACAGTAATCCTTCGGTAGAGTTGCGGACGGCGCTTGAAAATGATGAGAATTCGGTGTCGGAGGATGTTAGAATTACTGTTATTGCGCCAGGCAGCAGATGGCGGCTAACAGATGACGAGAACGGGCGCACCTATTCGGTGATTAAAACGGGGGATCGGCTCGATGTTTACGTTCACGGCGTTCTGTACGAACACAGCCATCGCTTGATTGGGTCGGTCGTCGGACTGCTGACGATTGGGTTGATGGTCTCAATATTGGCGAAGGACAATCGGAATTGGATGAAATGGCTTGGCGTTGTTGCGCTCGCCGCGGTGGTTTTGCAGGGAGTGATGGGCGGGATGCGTGTCACAAACCTTAGTAGAATACTTGCTATCATTCACGCCTGTTTTGCCCAAGCATTTTTCGCACTGACGGCAAGCCTCGCGTTATTTACGTCACGCGGATGGTTGGGGGCATCGGAGCAAATTGAAGCCGCAAATACTTCTCGCTTGAGAAATTTGACCATCATCACGGTATGTCTCATCTATGTCCAATTCATCTTCGGTGCCGTGTTGAGGCATACCGGCAATCGGCTGGACGCCCATCTGCTTTTCGCAGGTTTAGTAACTATTCACATATTTTTGCTCTTGAGGCGTATCTTGCTAGATTATCTGGAGAACCGGCTTCTTGTTCGCCTTATTCTGCTATTGGGCGGTCTGCTCGCCGTACAATTGGTGTTGGGATTTGGGGCATTCGTCACCGAGTTCACCGTTCTTGGAAAAGGCGTGTCCCCTGTGGCAGGCGTAGCAATCACCACCGCCCATGTTGCGATAGGTGCGTTAATGATGGCCAGTTCTGTCCTACTGGCTTTGAATGTGTTTCGTTTCACAATGGGATCAGAACCTGTTGCGAATCGAGGGCTTGTTTCCGACGAGGTATCCGCATGATGCCAACAACACACACGCTAGACATCGGCTTATCCCAGATGAGCCGCCGCTTATCCATCTTTGTTGAGTTGACTAAACCGCGGCTGGTTTCGATGATACTAGTTACAACTTCAGCCGGCTTCTACCTCGCCTCTCCCCAGGTGCTAAATTGGCTGCAGTTCATTCACGCCATTATCGGCACGGGTCTATCGGCAGCGGGAGTGTTAGCCCTTAATCAGTACCTTGAACGCGACTTAGATGCCCAGATGGTGCGGACATGCCACCGGCCGTTGCCGGATCGTCGGCTTCAACCGACGACAGCGCTGTCCTTCGGGGTTTTGTTGACGGCTGGCGGCTTGCTCTACATGGCGTTTGCCGTAAACGCCTTGAGCGCACTAGTCACGTCAGCCATTGTTGTGACTTATCTGTTCGTCTATACTCCGCTAAAGCAGAAAACATCGCTCTGTACTGTGGTGGGCGCGGTACCCGGGGCATTACCGCCTGTAATCGGTTGGGTTGCGGCACGGGGTACGCTCAATATTGAGGCGTGTGTGCTTTTCGCAATTCTGTTCCTCTGGCAACTGCCGCATTCGCTGTCGATTGCGTATATCTACCGAGACGAATACGCAAAGGCAGGTTTCCGCTTGCTTCCGGTAATTCACCCGGACGGCAAGAGCACCGGAAGGCAGATTGTCAGCAACTGTCTAGGCCTTCTCTTTGCGGCGCTGCTGCCCACGTTAATCGGCATAGCGGGTATTGTCTATTTTTTCGTTGCGCTGGCGTTGAGCATCGGGTTTCTTGGGTTCGGCATCAGCCTCTCAATTTCTCGATCGACTGCGGCAGCAAAACGGCTGCTGTGCGCTTCATTGATATACTTGCCGCTTGTATTTCTAGTGATGGCATTTGACAAGATGGCGTAACGAATTGGGAGAATAAAATTCGAATGAATAACGACGAAAAGCGGCGGCGCAACCGACGTGTAGGCTGGTTCTTATTCGGAATATTCATCGTCTTGTTTTTTCTGGCAACGCTGCTCGCACTCTTTAAAAACTGATGAATAACGTCTTGTAGGCGAGGTTTCCTAGTCTCGATTGTTCGGTAATGGGGCTTTTCTTCTTTAACTGCGTTTCAAATAAAATCTTCGATGAATGAATTAGAACACACGTCATACACAAGCACCGAAGGCGAAAACAGGCCGATAAGCAATGCGCGTTTAGCCGTATTGGTACTATTGGGCGCAGAAATCATGTTTTTCGCAGGGCTGATAGGGACATTCCTTGTGTTCCGCCTAGGCAGTACAACATGGCCCCCTGCTTCTCAGGTAGACGTTCGTTTGCCCGTGGGTGTGACAGGACTGAACACAATCGTACTGCTCTTGAGCGGTTTTACGATGTTTAAAGCGCAGCAAGCCATTCGGCAAGGCCTTCAGAATGCGCTTAGAAACAGGCTTTTCCTGACGGGGCTGCTCGGCGTCATCTTCCTCGCTGTGCAGGGTTACGAATGGGTGCGCTTGGTGCATCACGGATTCACGCTTTCATCGGGAGTATACGGCTCAATATTTTATGTGCTTATCGGTTGCCATGCCCTGCACGTACTGGTGGCAGTATTTTGGTTGTTAGCCGTTTTCATTGGGGCGACAGCCGGACGGTTTTCCGTTGATCGCCACGTGGGTGTTGAGGTCTGCGCTATTTACTGGGCGTTTGTTGTGTTGTTGTGGCCCATTCTTTATGTCCTTGTATATTTGATCTAAATGGAGGACGTTCAAAACAGCCGCGAGATGTCCATGCCTCGACTTTCGGAGGTTGAGAAATGACCGCAATTTCCAAAAAAAGGTACCAATCAAGAAAGAAAAAATGCCTCGACTCGAAAAACGAAGAAACTGTTATGCAATGTCAGTCACAAGAACCGATATGGAAAATTGTTGCTGGCATTGGGTCACAGATTCCCTTGGCATCGTGGGAGAATGTGCCCGATGATGCCTCAATAAACTTCAAGCATTATCTTTACGGGGAACCCAAAAGGACCGTATGAATGCCGTTTTTGCCGATGCAGGATATTGGATAGCGTTGTTCAATCCGGGCGATCGGCTGCATGGGGCTCATCGACTGTGCTTCATTTCTCATTATGCAGCAACGGCGCATCATAGACGCACTGGCTTTTGATGAACATTTCAGGCAAGCGGGTTTCAATCCTTTATTGCGCGCGAATTAAATAAAGGAAATGTTCATGAATTCCTGTGCATCTAGACGTTTTCCCGTTGAATATTGGGTTGCACTGGAATGCGCGATTTGCTCCTGTCGTTATTTTGCAAATGAGGGGATTTATTAATGATGTGGCGATATTTTTCACTAATAGTTGGGATGATGGTCCTTTCAACGTTTATACCAACGGTTGTGGACGCGTGCCCTTCATGTAAAACGATTGATGACCCAATTGTTCAAGGATTTAAGTGGAGTATTTTATTCCTTATGGCGATGCCTTATATTGTTTCCGGTCTGATTGGTGGCAGTGTATTCTATATTTACAAACACTCACATCGGACCAATAATCATAAACCATCTTCAAATGTGAAAGGAGTGTGAAAATTGGAAGACACTGCAACACTCGATCATTCCGCAGATGTCTATGAACCATCCCTCACGCCTGACAGTCTGGGAAAGTTGGGGATGTGGCTCTTTCTTATTAGCGATGCGATGTCGTTTGGCGCGCTGTTGGCTGCCTACGGCGCTATCCGTGCTGGCGCAGCCGAGTGGGCGCCGCCATCCGAAGTACTCGGCATTGAACTCACGGCGTTTATGACCTTTCTGTTAATCTGTAGTAGTGTCACGATGGTCAAAGCCCTCGAAGCCATCCAGAACGGCAATCAGAGGAGGATGTGTACCTTCCTCGGTTTGACTATCCTAGGCGGCGTAATCTTCTTGGGATTGCAAGCCTACGAATGGACACACCTAATTAAACACGGGCTTACTCTCACCACAATTCCTCATCACGGGTTGTCTGGGGCTGAGATTTCAGGTTCTGTGCTTTTTGGTCCCACTTTCTACACAATTACAGGTTTCCACGGTGCCCACGTCACTGGCGGAGTCATTTACCTCATCGTTATCTTGATACAAGGGCTGCGGGGGAATTACACAGCCGAGTATAACCACAAGGTCGAGATTTTGGGGTTGTATTGGCACTTCGTAGACCTTATTTGGATCATGGTCTTTACCTTTGTCTATCTACTGTAATCACCGAATGGAGAATCAAGATGGAACACGGTCATAAAGAACATCCGAAATACATGAGAATATTTTGGATACTTTTGGTGCTCACAATCCTTGAAGTCCTTGTTGCTTTGCCTTTTTTGAAGCAGGTGTTGGGGACAGCTATAACCGCAATCTTGCTAATCGGTATGGCATGTTCTAAAGCAGCTTACGTTGCGCTCTATTTCATGCACTTGAAATTTGAGAAGAAAACCTTGACAGCCATCGCATTAACACCGTTTATCATCTGTGTTTTTCTCGTGTTTATGCTGCTTCCGGATTTGATGGAAGACGCTCGTCACGCAGGAATGGAAACATCCGCATCTCAAACTGTTGAATCCTCTCATTGATGCGCAATGATTGGTATTCTACCTAAAATCTAATTACGTTTATGGAAACAGAAACACCGGCACAGAATCCTAAACCGAGGGAACGCCTGCGGCATGGACTGTTGTGGGGGGTGTTGATTGTCGTCATCGTCGGTATTGTTGGCGCCAATATTTGGTCGCCGCATCATCAAGATTCAGGCGACGACACCGAACCGGATCTTTCCGTCCATCATCAGGTGCCTGATTTCTCTTTGATTGATCAGCGCGGTGCTTTAGTTACTCCGTCGGATCTACGCGGCAAGATTTGGGTTGTGGATTTTATCTTCACCCGCTGCGTTGCGGCATGTCCACTAATGACGGACAAGATGAAGAAACTTCAGGAAGAATTCGCGGAGTCAGGTGTTTACTTCGTCTCGGTTTCTGTCGATCCGGAATATGACACGCCGGACGTTCTCTTTCAGTACGCTAATCGCTTCGGCGTGGATGGAAACACATGGTTGTTTCTTACAGGAGAAAAGGAAAATATCTATCACCTCACACAAGATGGCTTCGGCTTAGCCATCGGGCAGCAAGAATCCGAAGTTCTTCATAGTGCTCGGTTTGTCTTGGTTGATCACCGCGGGCAAATACGCGGCTACTACGATAGCAATGAAGATGAGGCGCTTCAAAAACTTCGCCGAGATATACCGCAATTACTCATCGAATCGTGAACCTTGATGCAGTGCGACTCGGCGTTTCGCTGGCAGTTCTCATCATCAATCTGCCTTTTGGATATTTTCGTGTTCGCTACAAAAGGTTTACCCGCCCTTGGGGGCGGTGTATCTACATCCCCATTCTTATTAACATAGTCCTCCGCCGCTTTATCCTGCACTGGGAGTGGGACGGAGCGCTCTTTCTCTTTTCAGCCGCGATTCTTGGACACATTTTAGGCGGACTCTGGGGTAGGCGCCAGCAGAAAAAGCGGGAAGCGATGTCGGAATTAAACCTTGAGAGTTGAAGATAAAATTCGTCAGTTTGCCGGTTGTTGATTGGAGATGGGTCAATCGACCCATTACGCGAATAGCGAAGGCAACAGTCTTAGTAATTCGTTACGCATTACGTGTTACGTATTACGCATTAAGCATTACTCATCACGCATCACTAAATCCGTTCGCTTGATTGATGGTTTAAACTGACAGTCAAGGAAGAGCAACGATGTTTAAAAAAATCTACGTGCCTGTTGACAATTCGGATTATTCAGACGCGAGCGTCAATCTTGCCGTCGCGTTTGCCAAAAAATTCGCCTCCCTACTGGTCGGCTCGCATGTCTACGCGGCGAAGATGCACGACGTTCGCTTCAAACAGATGGAGTACACCCTGCCGGAGGAATATCAAGACGAAGTCGAACTCGAAAAACAGCGCCGCATCCATGACACCCTGATTACGATGGGGCTCCAACTTATCTCGGATTCGTACCTTGATGTCATGCAGAAAATATGTTTGAAAGAGAATATCCCTTTTGAAGCAAAAATGCCTGAAGGCAAGCATTTCATCAAGCTGGTGGAGGATATTCAGTCTAGCGGCTACGATCTGGTAATTATGGGCGCGCTCGGTATGGGTGCCGTCAAAGACAGCTTACTCGGCGGCGTGTGCGAACGGGTTGTCCGCCGAATCCAAACCGATGTACTCGTGGTCAGAAACATTCGGCCCGTCGAAGAGCAGCGCGGACACATTCTCGTAGGAATTGACGGCAGCCCTGAATCGTTCGCTGGCTTGAAAACGGCGATTCAGGTTGGTAAAGCATTTAACCGGCACGTCGAGGCGGTTGGTGTCTACGATCCATATCTCCATTATGTGGTATTTAATTCAGTCGTCAATGTGCTGACGGAACGCGCATCTAAAACCTTTCGATTCAAAGAGCAGGAGCAGTTACACGAGGAGGTAATCGACACTGGACTCGCCAAGATTTATCAGTCCCATTTAGAGGTGGCGCGAACAATCGCAAAAGAAGACCACAACTACGACCTCAAGATAACCTTGCTTGACGGCAAAGCCTTTGAAAAAATCTTGCAATATACGCGTAAGACCCAACCGTGGCTGCTGGTGCTTGGTCGAATTGGCGTGCACAGCGAATCCGACATGGACATCGGCAGCAACACGGAAAATCTGCTTCGGCTCGCCCCTTGCAACGTCCTATTATCGAGCCAGCGTTATGTCCCCAAGGTTGATGTCAAGGCGGAAGAAACTGTCGTTTGGACGCAGGAAGCCTTAGACCGTATGGAGAAAGCGCCGCCGCTTATCAAAGGAATTGCCAGGACGGCAGTCCACCGCTTTGCGCTTGAGCGCGGGCACTCGGTCATTACCGAAAGCGTCATTGAGGGCGCTATGGATACGTTTATGCCGGGGCGCTCTGCAGAACGGATGACGAGAGTCGCCAAAGAGGTCGCGGCGCAGACGGTGTTGGAGGGTAATGCAGTCAAGACTTACATCTGTGAAGATTGCGGTTATGCCGCCCGCGAACAGCAACCGGTGAAATGTCCGGTCTGCGGCGTCGGCAGCGACCGCTTCCAGATGGTTGACAAAGATGCGCTGCAGAATA
Organism: Candidatus Poribacteria bacterium; assembly: GCA_028819845.1. Classification (GTDB taxonomy): domain Bacteria; phylum Poribacteria; class WGA-4E; order WGA-4E; family PCPOR2b; genus JAPPKS01. Next base: position 49,443 of record JAPPKS010000015.1, read on the forward strand.
TTGCGGCTCAAGAGGGCGGCGTCAGCGAAGAACGTACCTTTGACGGCGTCCGCCTCCAGTGGTCGGATCAGGCAAAGAAGGCGTTGCGGAATGTTCCGCGCGGTTATATGCGGCGTAATGTCAAGGCGCGCATCGAAAAATCGGCACGGACGCAGAAAATCGACACCATCACGAATGAATTTGCCATGCGGATTGTCAACGAGAGCATGGATGACGCCTCCGCTATCCGAGAAGACGCGCCTGAACTCAGGGCTGTGTCTCAAGCTCGCGGCACCGCCGACCCCGCCCAAGGGGAGGCATTTGAAAGTCCGTTTGAATGGACAACAGACGCCCGTGAGCGGTTGAATCTCGTGCCAGCAGGATTTATGAGGAACATCACAAAGTCCCGCGTCGAGCAGCGGGCGCAGGAAGCCGCCCTCGAAACAATCAACCTCGAATTTGCGGCACAGGTAATTGAAGACGGACGGAGTCTGGCTAACGAGGTGCTTGGCAGCTATTATCAACAGGATGAACATGCTGGCGAGGTAGGCGCACAGGCAAAATGACTTAATTGGCTCAGAACGATCAAATGAGCGGAAAGTGAAGGGATGGTTTACTGCGAATCCCAACGCATTGGAAAACTTCGTCAATCCAAATACAAAAAACTGTCGCGATTACTATCTTTTCTCTAATTTGGCGGATTGTTTAGGAATTTGGGAGGCTTTATCACATGGGCTCCGCGCGGAAAAAACAGTGGCAAATTGCAATACTTTCCATAATTTTCCTTTCGGCTGTGGGCGTTGCCGCAGCGGAAAACTGGCCGCATTGGCGCGGACCGCGCAACAATGGCACAAGTCTCGAAACCGGCCTTCCAATCCAATGGAGTAGCTCTGAAAACGTCCTGTGGCGGCTTCCGCTTCCGGGCGCCGCCGGCGCAACACCGGTCGTGTGGGAAGACCGCATCTTCCTGACCTCGGCAGAGGGCAATGATCTGGTGCTGCTGTGCATCAATACAAACGGCAAGATCCTCTGGAAACGCACCTTGGGGACTGGAAATCGCAACGTCCACGGCGGAGAGGGAAACGCCGCCTCCCCTTCTCCATCCACCGACGGCAAACATGTCTGGGCATTCATCAGCACTGGAGACTTAGCCTGCTATGACTTCGACGGCAACGAGGTCTGGAAAACTAATCTGGAAGACCGGTACGGCGACTTCAATCTCTACTTCGTCATGGCATCCACTCCGCTCCTTGACGGTGACCGGCTCTATCTCCAGTTAATTCACAGCAATGCGTGGCTCGTGCTGGCGTTGGACAAGTCCACCGGCCGTGAGATTTGGAAACACAATCGAAAAAGCGACGCATACGCGGAGTGCGAACATTCTTACGCCTCCCCTTCGATCTATCAAGACGATAAACGTGAATTCTTGCTCGTTCACGGTGCGGACTACATCACCGCCCACCGTCTCACGGACGGAAGCGAGATTTGGCGCTGCGGAAACCTTAATCCGAAGAATAGCTACAACACCTCCCTGCGGTTGGTTGCCTCCCCTGTAGCCGTTCCCGGACTCGTCGTCGTTCCTTCCGCCAAGAATGGGCCGGTCATCGGTCTGCGTCCCGGCGGCAAGGGGGATATTACCGGCTCAAAGCGATGGTATCACTGGCAGCGAGCGGATGGCACGCCGGATGTGCCGTCTCCACTCATCCATGAAGGACTTGTTTATCTATGCCGGGAAAATGGCGATCTAATTTGCTTGGACGCCGAAACCGGTAAGCAAGTGTACAAAGAGCGGACACACCGTCACAGGCACCGTGCGTCGCCAGTTTGCAGCGGCGGCAACATCTACCTGACTTCGAGAGACGGACGCGTGACCGTTGTAAAATCTGGGCGGAATTTTGAGGTTCTTGCCTCCAACGACATCGACGAGACCATCTCTGCGTCGCCTGTTATCTCGAACGGCAAGCTCTACCTTCGGAGCTACAAAGCGCTGTATGCCATCGGTGTTGCGGAGTGAATTGCCAAGCACGGAGAATTGTGAAGTCGGGTGCCGCTCATGAAAACCTACAAAGACTTACCTTCCGACGGCGGTTCTAATATCGTTGGGCAGGTGACTCAACAAGTCTACCGCCTGCAGAAACGGCTTGCATCGGTGCGTTATACTGTCGCTATCATGAGCGGAAAGGGCGGCGTAGGCAAGAGTTTGTTGACTGCAAATCTCGCTGCAGCGCTTAGATTGCGCGGATACGATGTTGGGATAGTTGACGCTGATATCAATGGCCCGTCAATCGCCAAAATGACGGGGGTGAGGTCGGCACAGATTAATTACGACGCTGCCGGTGTGAAACCTGCAGTGAGTCCATCGGGCGTCAAGGTGATGTCGATGGATCTGTTCCTCAAGAACGACGAATCCCCGGTGCTCTGGGAAGCCCAAACGCAGAAGGACGCTTTCACTTGGCGCGGGACGATGGAGGTGACCGCACTCCGCGAATTCCTATCTGATACCGAATGGGGCGCGCTTGACTATCTGCTAATCGATCTGCCGCCCGGTTCGGACCGGCTGCCGAATCTCGTCGATTTGCTGCCGACGCTCGGCGGCGCCATCGTGGTAACAATCCCTTCCGGCGTCTCGCAGCTTGTCGTAAAGAAATCGTTGACGATGGCAAAGGCAGCACTCAACATACCGGTGATTGGTATCGTCGAAAACATGAGCGCATACATCTGCGCCAGTTGCGGCAAGACGGAAGGCTTGTTCCCGACTGGAAATACCGAGGAGACGGCGCATCAATTCAACATTCCGTTACTCCCCAGAATTCCGTTCGACCCGCGACTTTCAATCGCCGCCGACGGCGGTGAGAACTTTTTGGAACACAACGCCGAAACACCAGCCGCAAAGGCGATAATCGAAGTTGGCAACAAAATCGAGACGTTTTTTCAGTACAGTATTGCAAGTGTGGCACGGAGCGACCCATGAAATTTCTATGCCTCGAATGTAACACGGCTATGCAATTTAAGGAAGCCGCAAAACCCGAACAAGGTTCATTAACGGCAATCTTCGAGTGTCCGGACTGTTTCGCCGAGTTTGCAATGCACATGAACCCGTGGGAAACCCAAATGCTGAAGTCCCTCAACGTTCAGCTCGGCGGCAAAAGCGAAGCGGCGCAGCCGATGCAGATGGTACGCTCCTTTTTAAGCGAGCAGGGCGGCGCCACCGCCGCAACAGATCAAAACACGCAGACAACAACCATGACGCCCGAGTCGGAAGGCGGCAAATGTCCGTTTACATCGGTTGTCGCAGATGCATTTCAAGAACCGGATTCGTCCGGACCAGTATGGACGCCGGAAGCCTTAGCACGTTTGGAACGTGTGCCTAGTTTCGTCCGTCCGATGGCAAAGACTAGCATCGAAGAGTTCGCACGTGAAAATGGGCACACCGAAATCACGACCGACGTCATGGATTCTGCACGCGGCAGTATTGGGATGTAGGAGTGTGTCGCAGCAATTACGGAAAAAATCTTCTTACACAAGTATTGGCAGAACAGTGTGAGGCGTTAACGTAGAACATTTCATTCTGCAGATTGTATTCACTTTTCTCCACGGAACCGCTTCTATGTTTCACGGTACACTTAGTTAATGCGCCAATTCGTCGAACTTGTCATACGTTGGATACACCTAATCGCCGCAATTGTTTGGTTCGGCAGCATCTTTTTTTCAGTCAGCATCGCTACACCGGTATTGAGGAAGCATTTCCAAATTGCTGAAAGTGTCCGGCATGCCGCCGAGATTCGGGAGCGCTTACGGCATATTATCCGTTTCACAATTCACGTGCTTCTCATCACCGGTGCGATGAACGTGTTCATCGTTGGATTGAACACGCAGATGCGCTTTTCTCAGGACTACGGCTATTTTGTTGTTTTTATCGCGAAACTCGCTTTTGTTGGATTGATGACACTGTTCCATAGCCTGCATATCGCCGTTTTCAACCGAAGATTGGAATCCGCGGCGGCAAATCCAGATTTTGACGCTTCAGAGGTCTCCAAGCTTCAAAAGCGGGTGGACCTATTTGGAGTTTTTACAATACTCACCGGGCTTGTTGTCTTTGCGTTATCGTTGCGTTTGAGAGTGGATTGATAAACTGAGTGAAGCGTGGCATTGGGGAAGTAAATACATGGAAACGAAAATCCAAGCCGTCTCATGGAATATCACACGGTTGTGTAATCTCAAATGCACACACTGCTATCTCCCCGCCGGCTTTGTGGATACCAACGAGTTTCCAAACGGGTATTATCGAGACGCGGAACTGACGCAGCCCGAGTGTTTCCGCGTGATTGACGAGATTGCCGAAGTCAATCCTAACATCCTCCTGATTTTGACAGGCGGCGAACCGTTGCTGCGGCCTGACATTTTGAAAATCTCGGATTATGCGGCTCAAACCGGATTCTTAGTGGTGATGGGTACGAACGGCGTCCTGCTGAACGATGAAACGGTTCAGCGGATGAGCGATCACGGCGTTGCCGGTGCAGGCATCAGTTTGGATGCTGTGGACGCGGTTAATCACGACAAGTTCCGGGGAATGGAAGGCGCTTGGGAAGGCACGATGAACGGGGTTGAAGCCCTTAAGCGGGCAAACCTTGATTTTCTTGTGCAAACCTCTGTGACACAGTGGAATTACGATGAGATTCCGCAAATCGTTGATTTTGCCTATGAACTCGGCGCGAAAGTGTTCAACCTCTATTTCCTTGTGAGAACCGGCAGGGGGAAAACGGTGATGGATATCACACCGGCTCAATACGAACAGATGCTCTCAACGCTCTTTGAGTTGCAGTCGAAATATCGCGGCAAGATGTTGGTTGCAGCGAAATGCGCGCCGCACTACAAACGGGTCATTTATGAACAGCAGTCAGATTCGCCCTTCCTGCAAGCCTATCCGAGCGGTACGTGTCCCTGCGGCATCTATTACTCCCGCATTACGCCGGAAGGCGATTTGACACCGTGTCCCTACATGCCGGTGAGCGTCGGCAACCTGAAGACGGACAGCTTCGAGACGCTCTGGAACCAGTCGAAAGTCTTTCGCGAACTGCGAAATCGGGAATTGCTGGAAGGCAAGTGCGGCTCCTGCGAATTTCGAGACGTTTGCGGCGGTTGCCGCGCCCGCGCCTATGCCCAAACCGGCAACTATCTCGCTGAAGATGAGTCCTGCGAATACCAACCCGGACAGATTGGCGGTCAAAACGTCCGGTTCGAAAAGACTACCCCCTTTGCGGCCGAAACTGCCTACGAGTTACAGTGGACGGATGCCGCGCAGAAAAGATTGCAGCGTGTGCCCTCCTTTGCACGCGGGATGGTCACCAAAAGCGTCGAGAATTACGCCCGCGAACACGGTTGCCATGAAATTACACCGGAAATCATGAAAGCTGTCAAGGATAGGTTTGACAAAACGGGAATCCCGTCGTTTAGACCTCGGCGGTAAAAAACAGTTCACAAAGGTAAATTCCACGTATGACGCCCGCACATTTTGAGGAGAAATAACTATGAATAGTGAAACCCGAGTTGAAGACCGGCTATCCGCCGTTGAAGACCGGTTAAACCGCTTGGAAGACTTGCTGGTCGGCATCAGCCAGAAACTGGATCGGAAACCTCAGCCGACTGCGGTTGACGAGGAGAAAGGCGAAGCGTTCAAAGAGTGGGTGACCGATTACGTTTCAATGCGCTTGCAGCAGCTTGTGCCCGAAACATGCGATCATCCGGCTGACACAAATTCGCACGAAGGTCCATTCTTGGATAACACCTCAGTCCGCTGCACGGAGGAAGTTGTTCACCGCGTCAAACGCATCCCGATTCCGTTTGTTCGGGAGATGGTGGTTCAACGTGTGGCGGAAAATGCCCGCCGTGCAGAGGTTGATGTGGTCGACGTGGAATTCTTTGAGAGTGCGGCGACCTTTTGACAGTGCAAAGCCACGGAGGAGTTTCCTCTGCCGCATTTCCACTGGGAGGATTTTTTAACGACTCCGCTCTGAACCAAGATTCAAAAATCTTCAATCTAAAAATGGATTGGGTGTTTAATCTTTTCTCCGAGTATCTTGAGAACGATTTCAAAAAGCGGCTAGGCATTCCCAAGCCGACAGTGGACCAGCTTTGGGACGCCTTCAAAGTCATGTTCCCGGCGACTTCGGCGAGACTCCTGGTGCAAGAGCCGGTTGGGAACACGGTCCGATTCAAACCACTCGCCTTTTATTATGCGGACGAAATGGGACCGCTGATTGAAGATGCGATGGGCTATATCAAGGAAAATTTCGGCGGCGGCAAATTCAAAATCAATTTCTACCAAGGGATGCAGTTCATTGCAACAATCAACTTTAAGCCCGAAGGCCCCGAAATTTGGCGTGATTTGCCGGAACTTGATGGGGCGGGGGTATCATGACACTTCAGCAGACCGTTACGGTATGCCCCGCGTGCAACAGCAAAAACGTGGAAGCCGTCGACCAAAATTCGTCGTTCTGCCTCGATTGCGATTGGGATAATTTACCGTTCGTCTCGAAAAGAACTGACGCACTGATTTCTGCGCTGCGGCACGGCGATCCGGAGGCGCGGCGGGAAGCGGCGCAGACGCTAATCAATATCGGCGATGCGAACCGGCACGTCGCAACGCCCGACGACCTCAATCCCCTGCTCGAAGCCCTTGATGACACAGATGACGATGTCCGCTATTTTGCTGCCGTGGCGCTGGGAAAGCTTCGGGATACGCGTGCACTGGCAAGGCTTGAGCGCATTGTGCATAACGATCCCTCTGGACTCGTGCGCGAAGGCGCTAAAAGCGCAATTGAATGGATTGAAGATTGATTCGGCGGCTTATGCCCTACTTCAGTACCAACCTCAAAATCCTGCGTCAAGAATAGTCCCTGTGATTGCCATTTCTAACCTACCCATGATTAATGCCGCCCTAAACTCGATTAGCGCGGCTCTGCTGACTGCCGGATATTTGATGGTCCGGGGGCGGAGGATTGAAGCCCATAGAAAGTGCATGATTGCGGCATTCGCGGTCTCCGCGCTTTTTCTTACCAGTTATCTCGTCTACCACTACCACGCCGGATCCAAGAATTTTACCCTGTACGGCTGGATTCGCCCGGTTTATTTTACGATTCTCATTTCCCATATTATCCTCGCCGCGCTTATCCTCCCGCTTGCCTTAAGAACCCTCTACCTTGCCTGGCGCAAACAGTTTGCTAAACACCGCCGTATCGCGCGTCTGACACTACCGTTGTGGCTATATGTTTCTGTCACCGGTGTAATCATCTATTTCATGCTATACCATCTCCAATGATGGGTTGGTATGCTGCCGATATTCAGCAGCAATTTGGTTTGAAATTGCCGACGGCGGTGTAGTATACTGTCTGTTATAGTCATTGCGACTAAAAATCATACATTTACTCATTGGTTTGTAGGAGAGGCTTCCTAGCCTCGATTATTAATCAGTCAATTACTCCTTGTGTAAATATGAACCGAATTGACTATAAAGCCAAACCCTGTCCCGAATTAGCGCAATCCTAAAAACGAGTAAGGTAAATCAACACATGCGTCCCCAGAGTTCAACGCAGACAGAAAAAAGAGCACAATCCCCGGATACTTTAGACCTATCTGAAATTGGCGCATCAATTGACGGCACACCCCAAGTCAGTAGCCGGCGGTTGTTTGTGCAACTTCAGATGTTCGATGGGTGTGTTCAACCGCAAGATCTGGTTGCAGCTTTAGAAGGCAGCGATCTGGAGTGTGTCCTGTATCAGGATGTGCACGATTCGTCCGGCGTGGGGCTGCTCTATATGACAGAAAACCCTAACGATCTGGTGACCGAACTCGGGATCCTACTAAGGCGGGGTCCGTTTGCATCGTTGCGTCGAAAACCTGAATATACCATGATTGGCAGGACATATTCTTCCGGACGCGAGCCAAATTTAGAGGAATGGCTGCTCCGAAAGCCGCGCCGGAACATGCTGAACCCAGAATTTTCATGGGCGATTTGGTATCCGCTCCGACGGAAACCCGAGTTTTACCTGCTTCCAAGATCGGATCAGGGCAAGATTCTAGGCGAACACGCCATGATTGGCCGAGCCTACGCACAAGCGGGATATGCGCAGGATATCCGACTGGCGTGTTTCGGACTCGATACGCACGATAATGAGTTTGTGATTGGATTAGTGGGGCCAGACCTGTACCCGCTGTCGCGGCTTGTGCAAGACATGCGGAAAACTCAGCAAACCGCCAAATACATCGACTCGCTGGGACCATTTTTTGTGGGCAAAGTCTGCTGGCAAAAACCGTTGGCGTTGTGAGATGAGAAGCGAAGTACCAGAAAAAACCTGCCGGTTCGTCCAGCGATTTCTAATCGTATCTAAAATGAGAGTTGTGAAATACCGGCGTCTCGAACTGTTCGGTGGCATGCCTCCCTTCCAGTTGGCTTCCGGCTTCTGAATAGTGTCCCATCTCAAAGGCACATTATGAAGAACATTGCTGCAATTGCGTTGAAAGAGTTGTACACCTATTTTGTTTCACCGGTAGCTTACTTTGTGTTCTTTATCTTCACGGCCGTCTCTGGCGTTTTCTTTATTTTCATCTTTTACCATGTGTTTCGTTCCCAAGCGCCAAGCGACGCGGTAATGGAGAGTTTATTTCCGACCATGAGTGTTATTCTCCTCTTCTTCACGCCCGCCCTGACCATGAAACTCTTTGCGGAAGAGCGGAAAAGCGGAACCATTGAACTGATGTCGACTTCGCCAGTGAGAGACACGGAGATGGTGTTCGGAAAGTTTTTGGCAAGTTTCGTGCTGACGCTATTCATGTTGGTGCTGACGCTGCTGTTTCCAATCCTCATTGCCGCATTCGGCGACATCGATATGGGCAAAATCGCCAGCGGGTATTTCGGTCTTATCCTGCTGGCATCCACATTTCTCGCGCTCGGTCTCCTCATCTCCTCAATGAGCAAGAATCAGATTGTCGCGGCGTTGACCAGTTTCGGGATTCTGTTAGCCCTCTGGATGATTGGTTTTCTATCGAATTCTGCGGGGCAGTTCGGCGAATTTTTGGCGTATCTTTCCCTCACTGAGCATTCCCAGGGCTTCGCACGCGGGGTAGTCGGTGTCAAACATGTTGTCTACTTTCTGAGTTTCACAACCGTCTGCCTGTTCGCAACTGTTAAATCCGTGGAATCATCAAAATGGAGATAATCCCTTATGCCCGTTGAACCGAGCGGACTCCCAGATCGCGAACCGATGAAAGGTGCAAACTCCCCAACGAGCGATAAGCTGGGACCGCTGTTCGGCTTTTTCAGCCTCATTTTTCTATTCGCAACACTCGTTATCCTGTTTCTTTCCAATAACCGTACATCCACTGTCTTCTGGATCTCCCTCGCGCTTGGAATCGCTGCATTTAGCGTTTTCGCTGCCAAGCGTTTTCAGACAGTATTGCACTTCTTTGTTAGCCGCCAAGCCCGCTACGGCGCAAACGTCGCAATTAGCATACTGGCGACCCTTGGAATTGCAATCATCCTAAATGTCGTCGTTGCTCAACGATTCGATAAGGCTGCCGATTGGACAGCCGATAAAACCTTCACCCTATCGGATCAGACGAAGAACATCCTGCACGGATTGGACCGTGAGGTTAAGGTGATAGCCTTTTTCAGTAACACTCCAAACAATCCACGGTCGCAACAGCAATATGGACTCGCTAAAGATATGTTGGAAAGGTACAAGCGAGAAACGGACAAACTCACGGTTGAATTCGTTGATCCCTACGCAGATCCGCTGAAGAAAGAGGAGCATGGTGTTCGACTCGATGAAACAACAGTGTTTGAGAGCAGCGGTGAACGGGAGCGGGTAACAGCCGTTGATGAACAAATGTATACAAGCGCAATCATGAAGGTGGTTCGCGACGAAATTAAGAAAATCTACTTTCTGACAGGCCATGAAGAGCAGTCAATCGACGACTTTGAGCAGGGCGGCTATTCCCAAGCCAAAGAGGAATTAGAGACGCAGAACTATCTTGTTAAAACACTGGTTTTGACAACCGAGCCGCAAGTCCCCGCCGATTGCGCGCTGCTCGTTATTCCCGGTCCAAAATCGCCGCTCGCATTACACGAGATTAACGCGATTTCAAAATACCTAGATAATAACGGCAAATTACTTGTCATGTTTGAACCTTCGATAACACGATCGGAAGATCCGAACCGGAACCTGGTTCGTTTAATGGACCGGTGGGGCATTGCGGTTGGCAATAACCTCGTGGTAGATCTATCTCGATTCGACTTTATTGGCGGCATTGCCGCACCCGCTGTCATTCGATTTGAATTCCATCAGATAGTGCGCCACATGCTTAAGCCTGTTACTTTTTTGTCCGCCCGTTCCGTGACGCCAAAGGAAGGCGCAAGACCGGAACTCAACCCCAAATCGCTCGCCAAGACGACGGATGCGGTTGGCGTTAGTTGGGGGGAGACCGCTCGGAACGAAGACGGCACTTTCGCCGATGCCGAATACACTCCGAACGAGGATGCGCCGCCGCCAGTTTCACTCGCCGCCGCGGTCGAATTGATGAACGACGAGGAAATATCCGTCAATGAACCAAAGAAAACGACAACCCGTATCGTTGCTATAGGCGACGCCGACTTCGCCTCAAACTTCTTTTTTAAATCCACCGGCGGCGGCGATCTATTTTTGAATGCAGTGAACTGGCTCACGCTGGAAGAAGATTTGATTGCCATCCGCCCGAAAGACCCAAACCAGCGAACCCTGCGTTTTTTGACGCGCGGCGAAGCTGCCTTCATTCAGATTGCATCAATTTTTCTTATCCCGTTAATTATCTTCCTTGTCGGGTTGGTCGTCTGGTGGCGGCGGCGGTAGCGCAATAAATACATCCTGCCTCGCGCAGCGCTGGAAACGCCAAACACACCCGGATAGGACTGAGATCAGAAATACTCATGAACTTCAAAACTACGCTGATAATTCTCCTAATATTCATCGTCTTTGGCGGGTCGTACCTGCTGTTTTTTCAGGACAAACCTGCTGATGATTCGGACGCCGACCAACCGAAAATCGGCGACGCCTACGCACTGGGCAAAGACGACATCCGTCGAATGCGCATCTCATTCAACGATACCGCCTATGCCCCGCTTTCACTTACAAAAGACGTTGACAGCGCTTGGCAGTTAACAGAACCCATTGCCGCCGACGCGCAGGGCGCAAAGATTGACGAGATGCTTGCCGGCCTGCTAAACAAGAAAATCAAGCGCACCCTTGAAGTGGCCGCGCTGCCGGAGTACGAACTCGATCCGCCCAAGATACAGATTAAACTCTGGACGACAGGCGAATCACCCGCAAAGACCTTTCTCATCGGCAAGAGGACAGTCAACTACTCCGTCTACGCAAAGGAGGGATCCGAGCCTCACATCTTCCTAATTGAATCGAGCGCGCTCGAAGATTTCACGAAATCGCCGTCGGATCTCCGGGATCGGTCGGCTTTAAAATTCGATCCGGAAGAAGTTACGGCGTTGACGCTGCGGGTCATGGGCGAGAGTGAGATTCGTTGCCATAAACGTGACGCGAACCTCTGGCAGATGGACGAACCTGTGGAGACAGCGGCGGACGCCAAAGCGATCGAGTCAATCCTGTCGGCGCTGGACGCCTTGAAGGTCGTCGTCTTTGTGGAGGACGGCGCCGCGGATGTCACCCCGTATGGACTCGATACGCCGCGAATCCAAGTCCGCCTCGACCTATCAGACGGGAACACTCAGTCGCTGCTAATCGGCGGGGATGATGAAGCAACCGGCCGTATCTACACAAAACGTGCGGACCTCGACGCAGTCTACGCTGTCAACAGCGAAATTTACGCCAGTCTCAATAAGTCTGTTTTCGATCTTCGAAGCAAGCGCGTTATCGACTTCCAGCGAACCGCGGCAATCCGATTTGAGATTGAACGGCAGGGCAAAAATAAGGTTGTTTGCGAGAAAAACAGCGGCGGCGAATGGGAAATAAGAGCGCCGGTTGTGTTGAAAGCGGATGCATCCGCAGTCGACGATCTGCTGTTCGGCGTAGATTCGCTGAAGGCGGTCGAATTTGCCGCCGATTCGCCCAAAAGCCTTCAACCGTATGGATTAGATGCCCCGTCGATCAAAGTTTCATTCACAACCACGGACGAGGATACAGTGGCTCTCCTGATCGGGGATTTAAAGGGTGAGACTGTCTACGTAAAATCTCAAAACGCCGAACCTGTCTACGCGGTGAAGAAAAATCTCATTGACCTCGTTGGGGTAGGCGTTGCAGCGCTGCGCGACAAACAGATTCTCGACTTCGACAGCGATTCCGCGGTTAAGCTGTCGCTTCGGCATGGCGACACCAACTTGACCTGCCAGAAACAGGGGACGAACTGGCGGCTGATTCATCCGGTGCAGGAGGACGCAAAAAATGGAACCGTCAACACCATCCTTTATCAGCTTGGCGAACTGAAAGTCGAGGAGTTTGTAGCGGATACACACGATGCAACTAGAACCGGATTGGATGCGCCGGCAATTCAGGTCAACGTCACGTTGAAGGATGGAACCGAGCATGTGCTGCAAATCGGAAAACCTGCGGAATCCGAACATCTCCACGCCCGGTTGTGGCGCTCGCCGGACACAGTTTTTTTGCTCAAAGCGGAGGTTGCCGAAACGTTCAAGAAAACAGTGGAGGATTTGAGAGCGATTCCCGATGAGGCTTAACTCGATATTGAATCGGTGTTTCCGGCTGGAGACATCCCATCGCTTCATGCATCTTTGGCGCAACTGAACCCGATATCGCCTTCAACCTCCGTTGCGCTGACCCGCTCGCGGTACGAAACTCGCAACGGCGGCCCAAACCCCTCGTCGCCGTCCACCTTCAATCCATTATGCAATGTGACTACTACTATACCTTCATCGTTAAATCAAAGTAGCAGGCACACTCCGTGTGCCGTAATCTTCCTGCACGCGCTGCCGTCCACCTTCAAACCATTACGCACAACTGGCGGCACACGGAGTGTGCCTACTACTTTAAAAAAATAGAGGGGGTTGCTAAACTAGCAACCCCCTCTATCGTGTCCTGTTATGCCCCCGACTGGACTCGAACCAGCATGCCCGTTAAGGCACAGGCCCTCAACCTGCCGTGTATACCAATTCCACCACAGGGGCGCATTAACTTGCAAACATCAAAAAAATTATATCATCGGCAATCTGGGAATGTCAAGTGGAATCAATCGGCTGACAAAGCGGAATTGGAGGCTGGGAAGGGTCTACTTTCTCCGCAGGAAGAGAAAGCTGTACGAGTACGGGTTGTTTTCATCTGGCTGACAGTCGACGCGCTTGTCCTCGTGCCAGTCTTCCAAATTAAACGCTGGAAAATAGGTGTTGCCTTCAAAGCAGTGATGAACCAGCGTCATATAGATACGTTCTGCCCGCGGCAAGAACTGCGCGTAGATTGGCGCGCCGCCGCATATCATCACCTCTTCGTGTGTCTGGACAACATCCAAAGCCTCTTCGACGGAATTCACCACGACGCATCCTTCCGCCTGATAACCGCGGTTGCGCGTCAACACAATATTGATACGGTTCTTCAGCGGTTCCCCAACGGTTTCATAAGTCCTACGCCCCATCACCACAGGCTTGCGCAAGGTCATTCGGAAGAAGTGTTTCAAATCGGCGGGCAGATTCCAAGGCAGCCCATCGCCCGTGCCAATCAGGCGGTTTTTGTCCATTGCTGTGATGATGGAGATAACCATCGGCGCGCCCCTTCACACCACCATCGGCGCTTTAATTACGGCGTGAGGTTTATAATTGCGCAGTTCGATATCCTGCATCTTGAAGTCGTCAATCGAGGTTATCGTCGGGTTCAGGTAGAGTTCCGGCAGTTGGTGCGGTTCGCGCCTCAACTGCGTTTCTACCTGTTCGAAATGAAGGTGGTAGATGTGGGCATCGCCCAAAGTGTGGATGAACTCGCCCGGCGCCAAGTCCGTTATTTGTGCGACCATGTGCAGCAGCAAGGCGTATGAGGCGATATTGAACGGCACACCGAGAAACATGTCACAGCTCCGCTGATACAACTGCAGCGACAGTTTTCCGCCAGCCACGAAGAACTGGAAAAGTGTGTGGCAGGGTTCAAGCGCCATCTGATCCAATTCACCCGGATTCCAAGCCGACACCACATGGCGGCGGCTGTAGGGTTGAGATTTGATGCCTTCGATAGCGTTGGAAAGCTGGTCTATGGATTGCCCGTCGCCAGTTTTCCAAGACCGCCACTGCACACCGTAAATTCGCCCGAGATCGCCTTCAAAACGCGCCTTGGGCTTCCAATAATCCGCATCGGCATTTGCGTCCCAGATGCGGCAACCTAGCTTCTGGAAATCTTTTACATCGGAATAGCCTCTCAAGAAACCCAGCAGCTCGGCTTTCACGCCGGTTTTGAACGCAAGTTTTTTGGTCGTGACGGCTGGGAATCCGTCCGCCATATCGTAGCGCATCTGCATACCGAACAGTGCGCGCGAGAGGCCGTTGCGGCCGTCGCGGTCCGCGCCGTTATCCATAATCTGCTTCAGCGCATCCAAATACTGCTTCATCGTCTCCCGTTCGTATGTGTGTGGGTTTGAAAATCACGCTACGACTTGCTCGCTTCATCGGTGCTTCCAAATCCTCCGCGCGTCTTCGAATGGGTCTCCGATACTTCCATCCAATCTACCTGATCCACTCTTACGAAAATCGCCTGCGCAATCCTATCGCCGCGCTGTATCGTTACCGTCTGCTCCGAAAAATTGTAAATTTGAATCTTTACCTCATCGTCTTCGCCGCAGTAATCCTGATCGATGACGCCAACCCCGTGCGGGATGAGCAGCCCGCGTTTGCGGGGCGTGCTGCTTCGGAGTGTCACCATTAACATATACCCCGGCGGGGTTTCAACGATGACATTCGCCGGAACCAGTCCCAACGTGCGCGGTTCAATCGCCACCGATTCGCGGCACACCAAATCAAAACCGACGGAACCGGCGGTCGCATACTGCGGTAACGGAAGATTCATGTCAACTCGTTTGATGTTAACTTTCATCAAATACCAATGAATCAAAGGTTTCCGTTAAAGGGAATGAACCCAATTTATTGATGAGAAACCGAGTTTTTTTCTTCAAAACTCGGTTTCTTTGAGGCGCGTTAAGGCACCGGAATTCCGGACACCTTGCACTCCACACGATAAATTGAAGTAGACGCGGTAATGAAAAGCGATTTCCAATCACCGCCGTCCCGAGCCAGATTGGCTGTGCCGATGAGAAACCGAGTTTTTTTCTTCAAAACTCGGTTTCTTCTTAATACGTTAAGGCACCGGAATTCCGGATACCTTGCACTCGACGCGATAAATTGAAGTAGACGCGGTAATGAAAAGCGATTTCCAATCCCCGCCGCCCCAAGCCAGATTGGCTGTGCCGATGAGAAACCGAGTTTTTTCTTCAAAACTCGGTTTCTTTGATGTGCGTTAAGGCACCGGAATTCCGGATACCTTGCACTCGACGCGATAAATTGAAGTAG
>JAPPKS010000015.1:65080-112566 GCA_028819845.1 Candidatus Poribacteria bacterium
ACGCTGTGATGAAAAGCGATTTCCAATCACCGCCGCCCCAAGCCAGATTGGCAGTAACTTCTGGTATTTCGATGATACCGAGGTGTTTACCCGATGCATCGAAAATCCAAACTCCGCCAGGCCCCGTCGCATAAAGGTTGCCCCGCACGTCAACCTTCATTCCGTCCGGCACACCATTTTCTCCAGATTCCTCGGCGAAAACTCGGCCGTTTCCAAGCGTGCCGTCGGGTTGAAGGTCAAAAGCGCGAATGTGCATTCGGGCGGTATCATCAACGTATAGAATCGATTCGTCCGGCGAGAAGCAAAGTCCGTTAGGGCGGTCAAAATCATCGGCGAGAAGCGTCAGAGTCCGGCAATCAGCGGACAGCCGATAGACGCCTTGGAAGCCGAGTTCTTGCCCTTTGGTTTCCCCATCATCATCCATGATGCCGTAAGGCGGGTCGGTAAAGTAGATGCTCCCATCCGATTTCACAACCACATCGTTCGGGCTGTTCAACCGCTTTCCGTTATAGTGCGCGGCGATTGAGATGATTGTCCCATCGGCTTCTGTTCGTGAGACACGGCGGTTCCCATGTTCGCATGCAATCAGCCGCCCCTGTTTATCATAAGTCAATCCGTTCGAACTGCCCGATGGAGACCGGAAGATTGTGATTCCGGTATCGGGGCGCCACCGTTTTATCTGATTTGCGGGAATGTCACTGAACAGCAGATACCCCGCCGCGGCGTTCCAGAGCGGCCCCTCGGTAAACTGGCACCCTGACCCAAGCCGTTCGGCCTGCGCGTCAGCGTCAACCAAATCCAACAGTTCCGGAGATCGAACTTCAATGCTCAATACAATACTCCTTTATCGGTAGGACCTACGCAATTAGTTCAAAAGTCCCCCTGATAAGGGGGATTTAGGGGGTTAAAACACTGAAGTAACGACTTTTAAGTCCAATATTTCCTTTTTCTGCTCAATTCTCGTAAGCCCTAATCGAGAAGCGTGACATTGCCCTGCCACCTTCGTCATAAAGTTAGCACACCCCAAAACAATTTACAAGCCCAAACTTGATGCAGCGCTGGGCGTGTAACGGTGCAAACTCCACAACAAATTATTGACAGAATTTTTATATAAGGGTATAATGGTTTTGATTTTTGAATCGGCGGGTCGATCCATACGTATGTAGACCGCAAGCCGGAAGGGTGTTGGGGAAGGCTGGCGTGCCTGGGGCGACTCGAACGCCCGACCTTCAGCTCCGGAGGCTGACGCTCTATCCGACTGAGCTACAGGCACACCTTAAAAGCACTTTATGATAAAATACCCGTTGATAATTGTCAAGTGAATTTCAAGCAAATCGAGCGTCGTCCCCAACCTGCAGGCTAGTAAATGGTCATCTAAATGTGAGGAGGAATGTAAAATGCGCCGAACTGTCCAACGCCTGTCCATCTCGATTATTGTTGCTTTATTCTTGTTCAGTCTAAACGCCGAAGTCTTTTCGAAGGGCGGCGGCGGGTTCGGCCGATCATTCGGCAGAAGCTACAGCAGCCGCAGTTCTAGCAAATCCTACAGCCGGACAGCGTCTCGATCGTCCACCAGCCGTTCATGGTGGGGCGGCTCCCGCGCATCTACTTCCACAAGCCGGCGAGCCGCTGCGCCTGCCGGTCAACGCAGCGCCGGCAAGAGTTATGGTCAAAGCACTAGCCGACGTTCAAGCAGCACTGCGACGCGGCAGAGCAGCGCGGTACGGCAAAAACAGGGCGCTATGAGCGGCGCGAGAACTTCGTCCGCAGTTTCAACCAGAAACATGACCAGCGGCCAAAAACGCTCGCTGCGAGGCCAACGCCGCACAGAAGCGCGAAGCCTCAAAGCAGAAAACCGCAGCCTCAAACGCCAAACTCGCCAGGCGCGGCGGGAAACTGCCCGAGAGCGTCGCCGAGCCGCTGAAGCCGCTTCGCCCATCACAGTCAACAATTTCGGCGGCTTCTACCCGCTTGGAGGCTATTCCACATTCGGTCTTGCCGCAAGTATGATGTATGGGAACATGCTGGCTGGCATCTATTTCCACGACCACTATAACCATATGATGCACCGCAGCTGGCTATGGCACTATCATCACCAGGACTATGACCGGTCGCACTGGTCGAAGGACAAGCAAGGGGAGTACGAGAAATGGCGCGCCTATTACGACAGCCAAAGTGTTGAAAAGAACCCGAATTATGTCGACCCGGGCACCAGCCGCGATGAAGACTACACGGAATCGTATGTCGAGAAAAATAGCGGCAAATTTTACGGTCCCAATGCCGCTGAAGCTGTGACCGTCGAAGAGCTTCCCGACGAAAAAGAACTCCGCGAATCGGTCTTGGCGGGCGGCGCTGAAGCTGCCGTTCAATCGCAGCCGCAGCGGGTCACGGTCGAAAGAAAAGTCGTCGTTCAGAAAAAGACATCCGGCGGCGCTTGGTTCCTCATGGTATTCGGCAGCCTGATCGTCGTCGGCATCGTAGTTTTGGTGCTGTATAACAAGGGGTACTTCTAGGTTCAGATAGAGGTGAAGGAACATGGGGTTATTTGCGCGTAAACGCAAAGCTCAACAACCGAATCGGCACGAGTTGGTAGAAATTCCTATCGGCAGTATGATTGAACTCACCGATCCAACCACGTTTGAAACCAGCGACACGCCGTCACGCACGTTTGAACTCATAGAGCGCAAGAAGTATGAAGGCGAAGGGCTCATGCGCTATATGTATACGCTTAAAGATGGGGACGAGGTCGTGATTTTAGGCGTCGACCAGATCGGGGGCACCGATGAGTTTGAAGTCACTCGATGGATAATTGACAGTGAAGAGCAGATTGATAACGGCGGCGGCAGCCCTGAAGACGAGGATGATGACGAGGACGAATATTACTTCGACGACGATGACTACGACGATGAAGGTTTTGTCATTGATGAGGTCAATGACGATTCTGAATCGAGCGCCGATCTGCCGGATAGCATCACGCTCCACTACACCGACCCCGACGACGAAGATTTGGAGTTTTCGGTCGAGTACCTTCGCCAAGTGGTCACGCCGGCAAACATGACCGTCGCCAACCTGAAAACGTTAGAAGAGTACGATGTCGAACTACACGATTATAACGCCGAAGAGGGGGGATTGATGAGTGTTGAGCACTGCGGCAACTGGTTGACCTTCTATGTCGGCGAGTTAATCTCCCAATCCGACGTGAATGTATTCCCTGCCGAGGAGGAGGCAGAATATATATAATTTAAGACTTTCGCAGTGAGTTCAAAAGTCCCCCTGATAAGGGGGATTTAGGGGGTTAAAACACTGACGACTTTTTAAGCCCAATATTTCCTTTTTCTGCTCAATTTGCGTAAGTCCTATAATTTATCAATCCCAATAACGAAGTAACATGTCCGCGAACCCGCAATTTAAGTCACAAACATCACCTTCAACGAAGGAGGATTTTTCCAATGGCAAAAAAAATCGTTATTCTCAGTTTCTGTGTCGCAATCGCTTTTATCCTCGCTGCGTCGTTCCTATCGACGACGGTTGACGCTCAAGGTGAAACATCTGAAGCGGTAGACAGCGGGGCATTTATCGACTTAAAACACCTCGCGCTGCTCATCGTTGAGAGCGTCATTTTCAGCATCGTCGGCATGATTGTCTTGGTGATCGGATATAAAATCTTCGACGCCGTCACACCGTACGATCTGAACCACGAGATTGCCGAGGATGATAATGCCGCGGCTGGAATTTCTATCGCAGGGCTGCTCATTGCACTGGGACTGATTGTGGCAGCGGCGATATCAGGCTAATTGGTCAGTCAATCAATCCGTTAGTTGACCGTTTATAGCCATTTAGATTTATATTTACACAAATTCAGATACCCCCCCTGATAAGGGGGGCTAGGGGGGTTGACACCCCTTTTTGATGGCCGCAAGATTGAGCGGTGGTGTGTAACTCTTAGTCGAAGTGACTATAGCAGAAGATATGAGGGGCAATCTGTGCACTCGCGCGGATTGCCTCTTTTCAATTGTGTCAATGCAGGTTGGGTTAAGCGATCAAACGACCGAATAGTGAGCGCGATAAAGATTCTCAAGTCTATAAAACGCGGATTCTCCACGCACCAAAGCGCCAGCGGCGCGATAGGTATATAGCACGCGGAGGCACCATATAACCAAGCCCCAGCGCGGGATCAAGCGAACGAATAGTGAGCGCGATAGTTTTAGTATTTGTAGGTTGGGTTAAGCGGTGTTGACGTAAAAAGGTATGTATGCCCCATGCGTTTTCGAGGTTTGATGGCGTCAGATGATTTATAAAAGGTAGCGAACCCAACGCTTTTTGGTAATTGCGGATGTGGTTCGTTGAACGGAGGCGGTGCTTGTTTCGGAGAGAACTATCGCTTTTCACTAGTTTTGGGAGTTGCCCGTCTATTTAATTGAATTTATATGCGTAATTCTTAGTCGCATTGACCTAAAAACCCATGCTATTTCCTATAATTTTCTTCATCTTAATCCCCCTCGTCGTCTGGATTGTCTTGCACACGGTTTCCAAACGGCGAGAAAAGCAAAACCCTACCGAGCAAATCGCCATGGAGGAGTGCGCGCTCTGCCACGAGGAATTCCCCGTCGACGAACTGATGGAAAAAGAGGTCGGCGGATACAGCAGAGTTTACTGTTTTTGCGGCGGCTGTATCGAAGGACTTTACCGCGAATACAAGGCAAAAAGAGAAGCCTCGATAGACGAATCGGGAAACTGAATGAAAGAAAAACTCCCTTCAATCCTAGACACCATTGTCAACCACAAACACAAAGAACTCAAACAAGAGCAGCGCCGCCTCCCGTTGGCTGCGTTGAAAGAGAAACTCAAGGATCAGCCGCCAACACGGGATTTTCGATCTGCCCTGTCCGTCCCGAAACGCATCAATCTCATCGCTGAAGTTAAGAAAAAATCGCCAAGTAAAGGCGTTTTGCGCGAAGACTTCGATCCGGTTGCGATTGCCGGAACCTATGCCGCAGCCGGTGCATCTGCGGTTTCCGTGCTGACGGATGCTCATTTTTTCGACGGTCATCTCACGCATCTCACCGCGATACGCCGTGCGGTGGATATTCCGCTGTTGCGAAAAGATTTCACGGTCGACCCTTATCAGATTTATCAAGCGCGCCTCGCCGGCGCAGACGCAATTCTGCTGATTGCGGCAATCCTGACATTAGCGCAACTGCGTGAGTTTACCCAAATTGCTAAAACCCTCAACCTCGCCAGCCTCGTCGAAGTGCATACCGAGAAGGAATTAGAACTCGCGCTGCGAGCGGACGCAGAAATCATCGGCGTCAACAACCGCAACCTCGAAACCTTCGAGACGGACATCGCAACTACTTTCCGCTTGATTGAATCCATCCCAACGGATAAAATTGTCGTGAGCGAAAGCGGCATCTACACCCGCGAGGACGTTGAAGCGCTGCACGAAGCCGGCGTCAACGCCATTCTAGTCGGCGAGTCGTTGATGCGCTCTCCAGATATCAAGCGCAAAATCAAGGAGCTTTTGGGAGACTAGGGCGACTGAAATGCAGTTTTTGTAGGTTGGGTTAAGCGATCAACCGACCGAATAGCGAGGGATCAACCGACCGAATAGGGAGGGCGATAGTCTTCAACAGTCTTCCGCGAACCCAACGCTTTTTAGTGGTTGGATTGTGTTCAGATTATCGGAGTCGGATCGGGCTTACGAAAAGCGTTGGGTTACGCTTTATTGATTTTCGAAATCGCGCGATTCAATATCAGTGGCGCAATTATACCATCTGTAAGAAATTGATATATGCCGCTTAACCCAACCTACAGGACTGTGGGAGAGGCTTCCTAGCCTCGATTATCGTTCAGTTTTTGTAGGTTGGGTTAAGCGATCAACTCAGCGAATTGCGAGTGATTAGCGAGTGCGATAGAAATTCTCAGGGCTATACAACGCGGATTCTCCACGCACCAAAGCGCCAGCGGCGCGAAAGGTATATAGCATGCGGAGGCACCATATATCCAAAGCCCCAGCGGGGCGACAAGTGTGTCTGTGAATTGTCAAGAAAACCTAGCTTTGGAGGTACATAATGAGTCAAGACGAATTAAGCCCCGACATCTACAAAGAAACACTTGAATTTCTGCGAATTGCCAATCGTGCCGTCAAAAGAGCGCAGGAAGAAAACCGCAAAAAAGGCATCCCAAACGTGTATTCTTATAATGGTCACATCTACTACGAATTGCCGAACGGCGAACTGACCAAGGAAGATCCCCTCAAAGATGCAAATAAACCGGATGGAGATAAAAGCTATTGCAGCTAAAACTCATTAATTTACTTATCGGTCTGTGGGAGAGGCTTTCTAGCCTCGATTATCAATTGGATTTTCTAGGTTGGGTTAAGCGGTCAACTGAGCGAATTGCGAGTGATTAGCGAGTGCGATAGAGATTCTCAGGGCTATATAACGCGGATTCTCCACGCACCAAAGCGCCAGCGGCGCGAAAGGTATATAGCATGCGGAGGCACCATATATCCAAAGCCCCAGCGGGGCGACAAGTGTGTCTGTGAATTGTCAAGAAAACCTAGCTTTGGAGGTACATAATGAGTCAAGACGAATTAAGCCCCGACATCTACAAAGAAACACTTGAATTTCTGCGAATTGCCAATCGTGCCGTCAAAAGAGCGCAGGAAGAAAACCGCAAAAAAGGCATCCCAAACGTGTATTCTTATAATGGTCACATCTACTACGAATTGCCGAACGGCGAACTGACCAAGGAAGATCCCCTCAAAGATGCAAATAAACCGGATGGAGATAAAAGCTATTGCAGCTAAAACTCATTAATTTACTTATCGGTCTGTGGGAGTGGCTTCCTAGCCTCGATTATCAATCAGTCGATTTCTCCTTGTGTAATTATGAACCGAATTGACTATAAAAATAACGAACACATCGCAACCATGACAGACCGCATCGTGCGAGGCTTTCGTCCCGAGCAAATTATTCTCTTCGGTTCGCATGCTCGCGGCGAGGCGCATCGGCATAGCGATGTAGATCTGCTCGTAGTCTACTCCGAATGTGCCGACAAGCGAAAAGCCGCGATTGAGATTCGACGAGTCCTTATAGACATGCCCGTCCCTAAAGATATCATTGTTTCAACGCCGGAAGAGCTTGACCGAAAGCGAGACTGGATTGGTTCGGTGCTGCGCTACGCCCAGCAGGAAGGGATGAAACTTTACGAAAGCGATCTCAAATGAAAACAACGAGTCGGGAACAGCAACTACCATCCCTTCATGTAGCACAACCATGCACCATGATTTATCGAAAAACTGATTAAAGTTGCCATTGGGTATTTTTATGGGACATGGAACAGTCAATATCAGGTTGAGACCAATCAAGCTAGCATTTCTAGTCAATCCTAATGATGAGGATTCCCTACTGAAAGCCATAGAAATCAATACATTTCTTTGGGGAGGGAGGTATAACCCAATCATCCCGACCTATAAGGAAATTCCGGCACATTGGGAAGATCGCCCGTCTAAAAATCTGACTTCCCAAGACGTTGCATTTGGGTATTTGGATAACTTCGACCCGGATTATGTGGTTCCAATGGGCGAGTGTTCTGATTATCCTTTTGATGTGGGCAATCGGCGGAAGATTGATGACGTTGAAGAAATACTTGAACCAGTTAAACAGTACGGAACACCGATGTACGGAATAGGTCTCTTTGAGGTCCTAAGTTACTTCATTGATCGGGAACTCAAATTCCAACGAAAACACCCACTGGAGGTATGTATACCTCGTTTTGGCACTGACTTTCACCCTTTTCTCGCCGGTGTTTTTGGGATATTGTCTGAAAATATTGACAACATCTTTTGGGATAACTTTGCAGTGGTTTTAGAAGCAAAAAAAATTGATTGTTCCGATTCAAACTACGCTGAAATTCTCAAACCTGAAAACCTGTTTTTGAGACGCATGACTAACTTCTATCTTAAATCTATACCCAGTCGACCGCGCTGGGGGCAGTGTGTCTTCCTTCTTGATGCATCCAAGCTCCTTGATATTATGGATTACTGGAATCTTCGAGCTATTGGCTGGGATGTAATTCCTGTACCCAAGCAATTTGCACGATTTGACAAAACAAAGCAGCTTATACTAAATTTTATTGAACAAAATTACGTTCCTCACCACGCAAATCCCGAAATCTTTCAATATACGACCATTCTTAAGAGCCGCTCTATATCTAAAGATGAGCATAAACACTTTGTTGACTCGCTTGACATTTCTCGTCCTGATGAAAACCACAGAAGGTCAAAAGTATCGGTTCAATCTTGGTATCCGCGAATCTGGAATGAGTGGGCGAGACGTCCAGACCATGTTGAATGTTGCAATCTTGAAGCTGATGCCGAGGAGCATGATATATCAACGAATGAGGAGATCGTTCGCTTTAAAACACTTGACCCGAAGTTCACCAGTCGCTTCGGAGGACATGGAGAAGCACGTTTTGCGAATGAAATTGATTTAAGGCTATATGACGACAAAGAGTTGTTTGCGGAGGTGGTTCCCGAGGGAGACCGAGAACTTGCTAGAGTTATCGGCGGGTTTGGTCTCCGTGATTGGCGTCTATCTAGAAAGGGACCGGTTTACTTGTCACGGCACTCAAAATGGACAGTTTCTATTTCTCTACCTCAAGCGGAGGCGGTTGTTATAAAATGGCTGGAGTCGAAGGAATGGAGAGTCGAACTTTCACCTGCCGGTCATATTGCCAAGCAAATGATACGACAACTGGGCGGCAAAGGCGGCACTGGGATTCTAGCGAGAAAAGCAATCATTGAACTTTTGAATGAGATTAACAGCAAACAGAAACAACCGATTTTGGCTGGAACTTTATGGCAGAGAACTAAGGCGATTGCAGAACAAATTATTCCGGAAACCGCGAACTTGACAAATCTTGTGAGAGATCCTGAATTAAAGAGAGTTCAACGCAGTATCATCCAGCAATTAACTAGGAACAAAGTTCTTCAAATAGGAATGAAAATACAGTGCCCGGAGTGCACAAAACATTCGTGGTATTCGGTGAAGAGTGCTGATTATGAGTTGCAGTGTTCAGAGTGTCTTGCAGAGTTTTCATTTCCTTCTGAATCTGAGGAGGTCAAATGGTCGTATCGCACACTTGGTCCATTCAGTTCGACTAATCAGGCTGATGGTGCTTACACAGTGTTATTGATGCTACGGTTCTTTTCCGACTTCTCCTTGCTAGGTGGCGCGACAACCCCACTCACGAGTTTCAAAGCGAAAAGAGATGGAATAGAGCTAGAAGCCGACCTTGCGCTGTTCTTTCAAGCGTCCAAATTTGAGGATTCCAAAACGGAAGTTATTTTTGCCGAGTGTAAAACGTTTATTGACTTTCAGAAGAATGATGCGGATAAAATGGGAAGATTGGGCGAGGCGTTTCCGGGGGCAGTTCTAGTGTTTGCCACCCTGAAAGAATCTCTGAGCAACGAAGAAAAAGCAATTTTGTGCCCTCTGGTGAATCGCTGTCGGGAATATTGGAAGAATGAACGTCCAGTTAATCCTGTGCTGATTCTTACGGGAACGGAACTTTTCGCGGAATTCGATCTGGCAAAAGCTTGGGAAGATGCTGGTGGTCTCCGTGCCACATACGCCAAGAGAATTGGACCAAGAGACCTGCTTGAACTCTGTGATATAACGCAACAGGTTTATTTGGGCATGGACTCGTGGCATCAATGGCTTGATGAGCAGAGAGAAGCACAGTTTCGGCAGCTATGTGCAGCTCGGGGGTTGAACTGGGACACAATGACTGAAACGGAACGCCAAGACTTTGTTGACGACCTCGTCCATGAGGATCGTGAATGAAGCCCATAGCCGTCTATGATACAAACATTTTACTATCTGGGCTGGGTTGGAAAGGGGCTCCTTATCGCTGTATTGAACTAGCAAGACAGGGCAAAGTTGAAGGATTGACTTGTTCTGAAATACTGAACGAACTGATGGAGAAGCTAGCGACGAAACTCAAATTTTCGCAGCCCCAAGTAACAGACACGGTCGCAGACCTACTCAGTTTTCTGCGGCTAGTCCAGATCGCTAACACGCTCAAGATAGTTGAGACCGATGCGGACGACGATAAAATAATCGAATGCGCTGTTGTCGGTTCAGCAACTCATATTGTCACCGGAGATTGCCGTCATTTATTGCCACTCAAAAGCTATCAGGGGATTCTTTTCGTCGCAGCAGCAGATTTTTTCGCCCAATTCCAATGAAATGAGAAAAGTATCAATGTCTCAATGTCATTCACTCTTCGGAATCTCCCTTCAATTTAGCTGTCATTGTGTCACAACCTTGGCTTAGACGTCGGTCTAAATTTCCCAGGACACTACAATTGCTAAGTCGGTTGATAATAGACATTTTAGGAGAGCTAGTTTAATAAGCAGAAATGTTGGAGTTCTCCGTGTTCAACCAAACCTACCGAAACTAACACAGACATGGGGAAACACAGAATCAGAGTAAGTGAAAATCTTAACATAGTAAGCCTCGGTTCGGGTTTAGTCAAATAATGTTTTCTGCATCGCTTTGCCCGTCCACGGATTTGCCAGTGGCGGCAACCGAAGTTGGGCCCCATAGTCTCTATCGAATTTGTAGTAATCCTCAATAGAAAAGCATTGTATCGGCTCGTAGGTAGATTCGCCCATTCGGATCGGTTCTAAGTTATGCGACCAATTCCGCCGTGCCGTCTGTCTATCAAGCGTGATTAGGACACCCATCGCCGCATTGTTGTTGACGATGGTGGTTTGAAGTCTGTCGAATTTAGCTCGCTGTGAGCCTGATGCACCCGTCACTTGAACGACGATAGCTTTCCTATCCATGTTATCCGGTTTTATGAAGAATACGCCGAATCCGTCTATGCCATCATCGCCGATTTTCTTCGGGTTAGCCGCGAATCCGTCTATTAGTGAAATTGCCCAGTCTTGGAATTTGAAGGGCTCATTTCTGGCTAGCTGTTTAGCAGTATCCATATCGACGGGGATGCCTTGCACCGGGAGCGACGCTAAACCGTTGGGAACGAGTCGTTGGCTATTTATCAACCGAAGCGCGAACGGTAGGATGTCAATACCGATGGCAAGGCGGTTGTTCTTGCATGCTGCTTCAATCGTCGTGCCGCAACCTGCAAATGGGTCAAGCACAACATCGCCGGGATTAGATGAGGCTATGATGATACGTTCTAGTAGTGCTGCTGTTTTCTGTGTGGGGTAACCTAGCTTCTCCCTTGAAAAACTTTTAATCATGATAGAATCGAGAACATCCGCATTTGAACAATTCCACGTATCTTCTACTGGATACCCTTTTCCAGTGGGCTTCTTACCGTCTCTACGGACATAATCTGGTGCGTACGGTATATATTCTTTGTTAAAGCGTGGAATGGCTTGTTTAGACGCTACGTAATACAGAATCGTATCGTGGTTCCGTATCCAACCCCGTTTTTGTGTCTTGAATCCCGAAACCCATCCGATGCGCCAAATAATCTCATTCCGAAAGTTGTCAATTTCAAACACAGCATCCATCACCAACTTCAAATAATGACTCGCTGTTGGGTCGCAATGCAGATAGATGCTTCCGGTATCTTTAAGAACGCGGCGCATCTCAAAAAGCCGTTGTGCCATGTAAGAGGTATATGAGAGCATGGGTGTTTCTGGGATACAGAGTTCAAAAGCGGTAATGACTTTTGATGCAGGGTTCGCTACGGCGTTTTTGATGTCTTGGACACGTTTCTCAGAATCAGCATCCCAGAGCCACATATCGTCAAATGCCTTGATTTGCACATCAATGTTGAGCCCTGACCCCTCAAATATAGTATGATATTTCTCATCTGAGTTGAACGGAGGGTCAAGGTAGATGAGATCGATGGAATCGCTAGGAAAACTCCTCATTACTTCGAGACAATCACCGTAGTATAGAGTGTTTGGTTTATAGGTTATATCCATGCCGCGCCGTTCCGCCCCCGATTAATAATCATCAGAACCGCTTCCTGGGATCATTCCTCGTCTGTTCGCCGCGTTTGCTGCCTGTATCCTCGCTAATTCCTGTCTCCGACACATTCGCATTCGCTTTGGATTGTGAATGCCCGTTTAAGAATTCCAGGGGTTCCTTTGCATCCATAAGGTCATTCCCATATCGGTGTTGTCCAGTTTTGAAATTATATACAATTATTTTGTGTTAGTCAATAACAAAAATTAACACAAATAATGTCAAAATGACGAAGGGGTGCTTCTACGATAGAATAGCGAGTCAATAGATTCTCACAATTCATGAACGACGGGGAGGCATTCCATTGGCAAGGCAGGACGGACGCAAAATAACCGATTTGGATATGCTGGACATCATTATTAGTCGCTTGCTGGGCATTCCGCTTGAGCAGATTGCGGAAGCCTACGGCGTCTCGAAACAAGCGGTCTTATACCACGAAAACAAAGATGAAATGCTGAAGCTCCGCTCAATCGTGCTGCAACGGGCAGCGGAATCGCTTGGAGATGCCGTTGGCGAAATTATGCTCGAAAAACTCCTGGCGGCCCAGAGCGACCTACCAGAGCGCGGCGCATTGGCACGATTCGGTCGTGGAGATTCAGAGGGGGGAAGCACTTAAAATTTCTATATTGAAGTCATTGTGCGATTTGGAATAGAGAACATGAAGCGCGTGATTCCTAGCGATGTAAAAAGACAGAAACGTAGCGATGAATGGCGAGGGATTGGTTGGGGCTGCAAACGTTTGGATTTAACCGATGAGTGGGGTATTGTAGGATTTAGGGGATAGGAAGGTAGGATGATGGAAAGGATAGCGAAAACCGGAATTCATCCGTTTGTTTACGACAGTTCACCTTTTTTGCCTAGTGTTGTAGGGTGTGGGGTAAGTTCAGAACTGAATGTTGAACACTTTCATGGAGTGGTAGGTGCAATGCGCTCGCGAATTTAGTTTACTGCTGGCGTTTTCTTTGAATTATGAGGGATGATTTCGGGCGTATGCCAGTTGATTGAGTTCAACAGTAGCCAGTGCTGTAGGTTAAGTTGGACAGCGCCCGTGGGATGTGTTAAGCATTCAACTAAATTTTGAAGATTGGGTTACGCTACACGCAACAAGTCACGAACGCCATCAACCGAACGAAACCCATTCACAATTATCCCCGTGTCAATCCAACACGGCTCAACCCAACCTGCAGATACTTACGAAATTCAGTTTTTAGTAGCACAATTTATTGCGCGTGCGGCAGGTCGTTCTCTTCCTCGATCTGACATAGTGTTTTATGTAGAAACGGGCAATAAATTGCCCTACTACATACCGTTGGGCGTTCAACGGCGTAACTCCTATTTTAGTAAAGTTTGAACTTTTTCATAGTTTTTCATAGTGTGGTTTTGCGTTGCGTCCGATGAAAACCGCCTGAAGATCCGTCCACGACTGGATTTCCGCCCGTTTTCTCTCCAAATCGGAACTAAATCAGAACTGCGCCAAACTATGAAAACTATGAAATTTTTGAAAATCTGTAAGATCCTGTTTGAAAAGTCATTTGATTTGATTTTGCATCAAGTAAATGGAAGCGATGTACACCATAGTCTCAGCAGTCCTAGGATTTCGTTCATAATCCAAAGTCAATCGACAAAACCAACCAAGCCAAGAAAATGTGCGTTCAACAATCCATCGTAACGGGATAACTTCAAACCTCTGCTGTCCTAGTGTAGATGCAATCTCCAGTTGACATTGATGAGCAAAATATAACCAGTCTTCCAGTTCTCCGCGATAGGCAGCATAGGCACACACCAACTGAATCGTTATGTACCAGCTTAACACTTCTGTTAGTAACTCAATAGCTATCTGATTATCACTGACATTGGCGTCAGTGACTTCGACCAGCAATGGAATACCCGTCGTATCCGTTACGAGATGTCGTTTGCGTCCTTTGACCTTCTTGTGACCATCAAAACCGCGAGTCGTCTCCAGTTCAGTTGTCTTAATGGATTGGCTGTCAATGATAGCAGCTGTCGGTGATGGTTGTTTGCCACCATCACAGCGTGATTGTTCGTGAAGTGCCTGATGAATTAGCAGCCATGTATTGTCGGCTTTCCACTTCCTAAAATGATAATAGACGGTTTGCCACGGTGGCATATCGTATGGTAGCATTCGCCACTGGCAGCCGGACTTGACGACATAAAAGAGGGTATTGACAATTAAGCACATCTCCCATTTTAGAGGTCTATCTAATGGTTAAGGTGTTGGCAGAAACGGGGACAGTTTCTGCCATTGTACACCGGTCAAATCATTAGGATGACGTTTTCGGTTCATGTTTACTCCTTTCATTGGTTCGACATCAACGGCACCAATGAGTAAACGTAAACATCAACCATTCAGAAAACTCTTTTCTTTTTCAAACAGGCTCTTACACTGTATTAGGCTTATTTCTTAAATTCTTGCGGACAATCTGAACATCATTTTAAAGTTTGCCAAGTAGATATTGCGCGTTGATTTTCAGCATAGAAGTAGCTTCAGACGTGAGAATATTCTCCGTTTTCGACTTCAACTTAAGGATAGCTAAGAACTCTAAAATCTGCGACCTCGCTTGTGCAACTTTGTTGCTGCTGAGAGCTGTTTGTAAAGATTTCAGCACGTCGAGCAAGGGTTGAGTTTCTCGTTCATTACTAATCCACCCCAACTCTACACTCTCCAAAAATAGAGACTCCAAACGAGCAGCAAATTTAACCGGCTGGAAGTCCTCCGGTACGGGCACCGGTCCGACGATTCTACCATGAACACTCTTGTGCTTCAAACCGAGTGGTAACTCAACTGCTTCTGTTCCCGTCCATGGTTTCGCTTGTCCCGTGATATAGGCGGTTAGAATCCCTGGTAGCCCCGGTGCCTCAATGGCGAAGTGCTTCAAGGATTGCCCCGGATGAATGTACACCTCCGGTCTGGTGTTACCGTGGGAGGAAGCGCCAAAAAACACCGAATTCACGGCATGCTTTGGTTTCGGCCCGCGAAAATGCCAGTCATCTGGAGCCATAATTGACAATTGCGTGCCTTTGGGAATCTGCATCATCACCCGGAAGGCGCGAACCGGTTGACGGCTTGTTTTGAGACTCTCGATTGTGTATTGATAGAGATACACAGGGGGATGTTCGGATGAAGACATTGTCAAAGCTTCTGGCTTCGATTCTACTGTTGATTTGACGATGACATCCACTTTGGTTGATGGGCGAAAGACAATAGAGTCAATCTCACCATCATAGTTGCGATAGTAGATACGGTAGTCTCCGGTTTCGGGAATCTCCTCGACACCGAGATTACCCGCCTTCAATTTCTCAATACTGAGATCGGATTTGAAGACCTTGCGTTCAGCAAAAACGGGAGAATAAGCTAGTGAGCTAAAAATCACGACAGCTAGGCTATAGGCTAAAATTTTCAAATGCATGACAATCCTCCTTTGTGCTAACGTTGAACGGCAAATTTAATCCCAATCGACATGTATATGGGGCGGATTTGTTTCTACCTTCACACTAGCATTCGCATTGTAAATGCGCAGAATACGTTGAAAATCCGGTCTTGTTCCACCTTGAGCCTGAACGAGTGCAACGGTAAAGCCCCAGAGAGGTGGCAGCTTATAGCTCGAACGCCCAAGAAGGGGATTGCCACCTATTTTTCAAACAGGCTCTAAAGTTGCAAAATCCCTATTGTTAAAATTTATCATTGCAACCTGCGCGTTCGCAACCCCTTTTTTTATAGACTGTAAAAACTGTAATTTTTCTGCCCCAACATCATTATTCACCGCATCAAGTGGGGAGAATGTAGCTCGACGCCTGCATCATGTGCCTCGACAGGTTTTACATTCTTGTGTTACAATTACGAGATACTTATGTGTCTTTCGACATTTCACTTTATAAAATGGGAGGATTTAAGCGTGAAAGAGCGTCTCATAGTCTTTGGAAGGATAGCCTCGATGCTATCGCTGCTGGTTGGGGTTTCGGTTGTTTTGGTGAGTTGCGATGGGAAACAGAAGAAAGAGACCGCTGCGACGCCGTCAAAACAGGCGACGGCGACGATTAGTTCGGCGAGTGGCAGCGAGGTGACCGGTACTGCGGTTTTCAAACAGAGCGGCGATTCAATCACCCTCACCGTTGAGATTCAGAACGCGGCGCCGGGACTTCACGCCGTTCATATCCACGAGGTCGGGGATTGCAGTTCGCCCGACGGGAAGTCGGCAGGCGGGCATTGGAATCCCACGGAAGTCGCGCACGGAGAATGGGGAGTCGGAGAATTTCACCTCGGCGACATCGGCAACATGACGGTCGGCGACGACGGCACCGGCAAAATCGAATTGACGACAGACAAGTGGGAGATGGGCACCGGCTCCATCCGAGACATTGTCGGAAAAGGTATCATCGTCCATGCGGACGCCGACGATTTTACGTCACAGCCGTCAGGGGCAGCGGGTGCGCGAATCGGTTGCGGGGCGATTGCGTTGGCGGCTTCGCAGTGATGTGCGAGTCATGTGAAGGCGGGGGCGTTCCGATATTGCTGGCTGAACGATCAGGTCAATTAGAGTTCTGCCAGCCCCATACCTCGCTCCCGATTTGAGAAATCAGGTCGGTGAGTTCCGTATCGCCCGATTTTTTGGCGAGTTCAATCGCAGTTTCGTAATCATCAAGAGAGGCGAGGTTATGGTGCGCATCACCCGTGCGTACGCCCCACTCGAACTTGGTTATCCCGCGATGGAGGTAGGCTAAAGCGTCATTTGGCTCAAGTTGAATAGCGGTGTCGTAATCAAGTATAGCGGCGTCGTACTGTTTTAACGCCGCCTTCACGATGCCTCGACTGACATAGGCATCGGTATTGTCAGGCTCTAGTAGGATGATGGTGTCGTACTCTTGCAACTTCGCCTTCGCATCAAGCTCTTCGGGTGAGTCAGCTTGGCGTTCCACCTCGGCTTGGTAGATTCTAACACTTGCGGCAACCAGTCCGCAGACCAAGAAAACCACCGCAACACTCATCAACCACGATTTTATTTTATGCTTCATCTGTTCTCCTATTTTGAAAAAACCAAAATTCGTCGTCATCGGTCAACGCTAAGTCGGTAATTCTAACACAAAACGAGAGAAATTGAAAGAAAAATTTCATCCAGAATCAAAGACAATGCTCGCACTGCTATTCAATCTTTAGTCCCCGCCTTACCTAAGGATGGCGTCGGCTCGGTAAAATAGAACGAATGAAAAACAGCTAGGGTTACATTTCGATTTCGTAGGGTGTCGCGATTCAGAGACCGCTCCTACCCAGCGTTTTAGCTGAAGAGAACTTACAATAATCACCTCCAACAGAATAACCTTGTCCGCTGACCTTTCCGCAACAATTGAACAGATCGCCGACCATCTCCGGGTTGATGCCGCCAGCCTCCAGATAACGTCCGTTCGACACGGCAGGCTTGAACGCAACAATGTCTGGCGGTTGAATACGCCTGAGACGGACTATATCCTCAAACAACATCTCATCGCTCACCCGGTAGGGAAAACGGCTTACTCCCCATTTCACATTGAAACTGCGGTACTCCCAATTTTGCATCGGGCTGGCTGCTGCGTCCCTCAAGTTGTATGGAAGTCTCAAGTCGATTCGATGCTGCTGTTGGAATCGTGCGGTGAAAACACGCTCGACGACCTCGCACAAGCGTCGCCCGCCGAAATCCGCGTGCCGATTACGCGGAATGCGGTTCGGGAATTCTGCCGTTTGGAAGTCGCGTTTGCCAACTGTGCAGAGGCCATCCAACCTTACATCTATCCGTCAGGTTCGCCCATCGATGATACGCTGGACGGGATGTTGGACCGTGGCAGAAAGACCATGGAGTATCTAGCTTGGTTGAACGGCGGACCGATGCGTCCGGATGAGCAGGCGATTGTGGACGAGGTTTGGGAGCACATGTCGAACTGTCTGCACAATACGGAAGCACGGTTGGGAAGCTTGGATTACAACGCGCTGAACGTGGTGGTCAATGGGGACAGACCGGCTTTCATCGATTTTGCGAGCGTTGGTTGGGACTGGGGCGAGCGGCGCCTGGTTCAAACGTTCAGTAGTCTCGGAGCGCATCGATCGGGCGGACGGTTTGCCAGCACCTTAAACCGGGAGGTTGTCGGCGAATACGCAACCCAGTCATCGCAGGGCCGATTGGACGAGGCTGAGGTTCGAGTGGATTATCACAATATACTCTTCTACCTCTCAATCATTCATCGGCTCTTGCAGGCGATCGCTCAACCGGAGCGTGAAGCGAGCAAATCTCTGCTGGATGCGTGGGGCAATGCCGAGCCTAGACTGCGGCAGGCGATAGACCTACTTGCAGATACTCCGCTGAGCGGCAACCCGTACGCCGCACGGCTCCGAAGCATTGTCGGCGAATGGCGATCGGCTGCCGCGAAGAGCGGCGATTGGCAGCTATAAAAACCACTGAAATACAACAGACATGCTTCTAATTTCAAACGGCCAGCGTCCCGAAGCGCGTTTTCATCGTTGCGGTGGCATTACCCGTTCGGGATTCGGCCAGCCGTTGCTCCTGACGCCGATCGGCTCACGCCTCGTCACGGTGTGCCTCTGCCAGCGCGGCCATCGACTCGAATCTGAAATCACAGTGCGGCATCGTTTCCGGCGGCATGGCGGCGCCGAACCCCTCCTTCCCCGCCCTGCGGTAGACGTGACAGCTGGTGAGCCCCGCGCGGTTCGCCGGGGCGTGGTCGTGGAACATGCTCTCGGCGGTGTGCAGGATCCCCGCTGGATTTATCCCCAGCGTCGAGAGCTGCTCTATCATGTAGCTGAAGTTCCTGTCGCTCGGTTTGTAGGATCCGATGTCCTCGGCCGTGAAGACCCCGTCAAAGACGACCCCGAGCTTTTTGTTGCTCCGCGCGAAGCTATCATTGTCCACATTGCTCAGCACGAAAAGGCGGTAGTGCTCCTTCAGATACCGCAGAGCTGGAGCGGAATCGCGAAACGCGGGCCACTGCCCCACCGATTGGCCGTACCGCACGCACTCCCGCCAATCGACCGGCAGCCGCCATTGCTCGGCCAGGCGGCGATACACTACCGCCAGCAAATCGCAGTACCGCGCAGTGGGGGTGACGCGCTGCTGTGCCGATTCGTGGCGGGCATGCGCTTCGAGCACTTTGTCCCGACTCGGCTGGGTCTCGAGCCGAGTCGTCAGCGGGCGCAGCGCTTCAATAATGCCGGTCTCCCAGTCAATGAGCGTCCCGTATACATCGAAGGTAAGGGCTTGAAAGTCTCTGAGCCTCAACTGCCGATCCTTTCCTGAAAAGCGAACTCGGGCGGCGGTCAACCGCTGTGGCACACGATATTAGCGGTCCCCCTAGCCACGTTCCAACTTCTGGCAAACATAGATAATCCCCGGATAAGGAACGACTGATTCGATTAGGATTTCATCACAGACTTCTAGGTTGGCGCTGCGTATCAGTTGCCGCCACAACTCAGGTGGATGGTGGTTTGGACGAATTTGCGCCGTTACGCCATACACCCCAACGGTTCGCTTGATTCGCTCCTCGACGTTTACATAACGGTATTTCCACTGCGGCACCGTCGTGTTATCTTTAATCAGCAGAATGCCGCCCGGTTTGAGCGAATCGGCGCAGGCGGCAAGAATCTGTCCTTGGGTTTCATCGGTAAAATAGGATAGAATATCAATTAAAAGTAGCGCATCCCCCGGCGGTACCGGTATCTGCGCCACATCGCCGCACTGAAAGGTCACTTGCCCCAATTCGCGAGCCGCCATTTTGGCGATTGCAACGCGTACCGGGGACGCTTCAATGCCGAGAATCCTTGCCTTTCGCCGCAAGGCTGCCATTAGGCTGATTAGCCCGTACCCGGAACCCAAATCCACTAACCGCTCCGCCGTGTCCGGAACATGCCGATCTATCGCCTTCAGGATGGGTTGTAGACATATCAGACGCGCCCAAATCTTCACCCGTTCGCGGACGGCGGTATGGGTGTAACGATTCATTAGCCAGCGTACATCAGGGAGCGCCATCGGCCCCTCTCCGAACAGATACGACAACCTGTACAGCACCGGTGCGATCACGCTGTCAATCGCTGAACGCCGCTGGCTCCGTTCTATCCCCATCGGTTCTCCGGCGGATCGAATAGAAACCCGTGGAACAGCTTGCGGCGCTCCTCAGACAAGCGGTTGTAAAAACTCTTGTCGTAACCCCAATGCTCCGGAGACGCCATCATCCAAGGGGGCTCATAGGCGTAATACAGCATGATGCGCGCGCCGTCGTCCCGCGTCCATGGACCCGCGGAATGCCAAAGCGCGTTATGAAATAGGATGGCGCTTCCGGCTGGCGCACAGAGTTGTATCGCGCCCGGAAATAGGTCGTTTCGTTTAAGCGCCGCTGAATCCGGCTCATGCACGGCTTTGTGGCTGCCGGGAACAACACATAGGTTGCCGCGCCCCGACTCCGTCATGTCGGTCAGATAGTATCCGATTTTAAGCTGTAGCAGGGGGATTGGGGGACCCAGGTCGCGGTATCCATAGTCGCGGCCGTCTCTATGCCAGCCCATCCCGCGATCCCTTCCGCCGTACTCAACGATTGCGTCGGAGGCGTGATGGTGCGGACGTTCATGGAGCAGTTCCGTGACGTACGTAAACATCGGCGGATAATCGAGCATGTCCAGAAACAGCGGGTCGTCGTCCAGAATATAGAAAATGCGTGTGTTGCCGCCTTGAACATCTGTACGCCCGGTGTGCGGGATGTCACGTTCCTGAAGCCCCCGCCTACGCGTAACCGCGGCGTGCAACGCTTCCAATAGGCGCGCGACAAGGTCCTTGCTCAGGAAACTTTCTAGAACAAGGTAACCGTTGTTGTCGAAGAAGAAGCGTTCTGATTGCGTGAGTTCGGTCATGTTTGTCACGATTCGTCGGTGTGCAGTGTCATGTCGGTCAACGGACACCAGAAAGTGGAAGTGATACTAGTCTTTTTCCGTTGGCGCGATCGCCGATTCAAGATTACCGAGGAATTCAATCGTTTCGCCCGTTGAGGGCTTTGTGGACTGAAACTTCTGTTGGTACGCTTTCAGCGCGCGATAGAGACGGACGAGATTGGCACGCCGATCCGCGTTTGCGTCCCGAACACTCTCAAATTGAAAACGAACTTCCGCCTCCGAGACCCCATCCGGACGATGCTTCAGCAAATGCTCCTCGACCTTGTCCACCGCGCGCCCTGCCATCCAGTATCGTGCGCCTTCAACGCCGCCGAGCCGCATGTAGAGGAATATTCCTGCAGCTAGGATTAACATCCCAAAAATCAGCAAGAAACCCAGTACCCGCCGGTAGCAACCCTTCAGCTTATCCGTCCGCGCCATGGGCTACAACTCCCCTCCCCGAATCGTTAAGTAGGGTTGCAGTTTCTGATTCCCGATAAGCACCGTACCGTGTGTGTCGCGAAACTCAAATTCGCCGGAGATGCAGTCAAAGACTGCGACATCGGCGACCGTTCCAATCTTAAGATGTCCGAGTTCAGCTTCGCGCCGAATGGCTTTTGCCGCAGCGATGGTCGATTTCGCAAGTACCTCATCAAGAGAAAGCCCAAGATGCAAAAATTTGGACAACGTCGTTGGCAAATCGTACACGGGTCCGTTGATGTTGCCTGTATGTAGGTCGGTGCTGATCACATCGGAGATAAATCCCTGTTCCATAGCGCGCTGCGCGACTTCGTAAGAGAAACTGCCCATGCCGTGCCCCACATCGAATATAACGCCGTCGTTTCGCGCCGACCATGCCTCGGGAATAACGCGCCCTTTGTCATCAATGATGCTATCGCCGCGTCCTTGAAAACAGTGCGTAATCACATCTCCCGGACGCATCAGTTTTAACACATCCGGCAGCGGTACGCCAGCGCCGATGTGGCACATCACGGGGGTATTTGCAAGCTCCGCCGCCTCAATCGCCAGCTTCAACGGCTCGACCCCGTTGCCGCCGACTTGCTCTGCCCCTTGACGCACCTTGACGCCGATTGTGATGTCCGGGTTTCGCATCAGCGTTTCGGCAACTTCGCCGGGATTCGCATATTCGAGTTCGTGCATCTCGCCGACCGGTCCGTAGACCAGACCGATACCGGAGATGTGGATGTAGGAGAGTACACGGGTTCGCGCGGGTTGCACGACATATTCTCGAAGGCCGGGAAACGTCACCCAGCTTGAACTGCCGGCATCAACGATTGTCGTAACGCCCGTTGTCGTACAAACCGGATCGGCTTTGATTCCCCATGTCGTCACCCCTGCGTAGACATGGGCATGGATATCCACCAAGCCGGGTGTAACGAATTTTTCAGTGACGAAAACCGTCTGCTTCGCCCGATTTGCCGGGATATCGCGCTCAATCGCGGCGACTTTGCCTTTGGCGATTGCCACGTCTCGCTGATGGTGCAGTTGCTGAGCCGGATCAATAACCGTTCCGCCTTTAAGCAGTATGTCGTATTTCATCTCGCTTGCCTTCACCCCGCGCTTTCACACACCGCGCCGGTTCCCCCAAATATCCACGTGCACCCTCGGCGAATAGCGGAAACCGTGTTCCTTGCAGACCTCCACTAGCCATTCCTGTTTGGGTTGCAATTCTTCGGGGGTTGTACCTTGGGGCATTAGCACAATGGTTTCAGCCGGGATTGAGATTTCCGTTTGCAGTGCGTTGATTTCTTCGAGATCTTCGGGACGGTCGACGACAAATTTGACCTGGCAGGCGTATAGGTCGAGGAACTTCCGGATGACTTCGGGGCAAATGCGTCCCCGTTCATGCCGCCGAAAGTATCGATCATCCGGACGCGGATTGGAATTCCGCAGTTTTGGGCTCATCGAAATCAGGTGAGCCGCCACAGGGGCAAAGACGGTTGCATTGGTTTCGATTGTGATATGGTGGCCCTGCCGGTCGAGCGTTTGGCACAATTCCATTAACGCCTTGGCTTGGATAAACGGCTCGCCCCCCGTAATCACAACATGTTTGCAACCGTACCGCGTGATTGCCGCTGCCGCTTCGGGGACGGATATGTCCTTGTTCTCCGGAGCCCACGATGTGTAGGGCGTATCGCACCAGATGCACCTCAAATTGCAGTAGCTCGTCCGGAAAAAAACCGACGGCGCTCCAATGAGTTTGCCCTCGCCTTGAATAGTATAAAAGAACTCACTGAACTTCACATCTCATCCCTGTTTCGCTCAGAATTTTCACCCTGCAAAACTTAGGAGCGCTGAAGAAGCTCGATTTGCACGCCGTCAGGTCCCTTGATGAACGCAATCGTGAAGGACGGATTGATGACTATCGGATCGCCTTCAAACTCGGCGCCCCGAGCTGTCAACTCTTCTACAGCCGCATCCATGTCCTCAACGGCAAACGCAACCTGGTAGACTCCCCACCGCAATTTTCCGCTGTTCGGTTCGACATCCTCCCCTGCAAGTTTGGGAGAGAAGAACAGTCTCTGCCCGCCAACTTCAAGCTGAACGATCGGCCGCCCTTTGACTTCCACCCGCGCCAGAACCGTGCCGCCAAACACCTTAACATAATAATCAACTGTCGATTCGAGGTCATTACAACGAAAGTGGACGTGATCGAATGTATACGCCATTGTGATTCTCCTTATGAATGACAAATGATGGGAATGTTTCATCCGGTTTTGCCCGCACTAAACCAAACCCCGCGGGCTTCGGAAGAATACGACTATTATAGACCAGAAGCAGAGCGAATGTAAATGGAATTCGCCCCGCCAGATTGAAGCGAAATACCTTCACTCGGACTCATTTTTGCTTGACAAGACAGAAATTATCTGTTATCATTGCGCTTGTACGGCAGCATTTTAAAACTGAATATTTATTCGATTCAGGTGCTAGCAATCGTTTGCGATTGCGGAGAATAGGGAAGCGCGGTGAGAATCCGCCACGGCCCCGCCACTGTGAACGACGAGTAATCGTGTCCACGATGCCACTGTCCCAGCGCGTTGAGATGGGAAGGCGGACACGGGTTGTCGGTAGTCAGGAGACCTGCCTGAAGCGAGTTTCACACAGAGTTTTCGCGGGAAGGCTGTGAACCAGAGACTTTGCTCCTTTTGCCGAAGCGGCGGCGTAGGAATAACGAACTGCACCCCAGTTTTCTAAATGAAAACTGGGGTTTTTTTTGTTTCTGGAGTCCGAAAAAAGGCTGTTTCCGTTAGCAGTCCTTCCACACCTCAAACGGTATTTTCCATATACGAAAGGACAGTCGAACCTATGAAGAATAGACTCCAATATGCGTCAGTATTCGTCGCCACGGCGTTGATGCTTGTTGCATTTACGGCGTCAGCCGCAAATGAGGTTCAAAATCTGGCGGTGGTCGTTAATGGATTGCGAGATTTAGAATCTCTCTCCATTGTTGACCTTGATGAACCGGATGTCGAACAAGCAGTAGAGAATGAGATTATTCCACTCGGATCTGCTCCACGCGATATTGAGATTCGAGGCGATGTGGGATATGTTGTCAACACCTGGAGTCACAATTTGCAAGTTATCGATATAAGAAATAGAGTCAGCGTCGGAACAATCCGACTTGGGGATAACACCGAACCTCAGGAAATCGCATTCGTCAGCGATTCCAAAGCGTATGTCACGTGTAGCGGGACGAATGATATCAGGGTGGTGGATGTAAATGGGCGAAGCGTTATTAACACCATCCCCGGCGGTTTGAAACCGACGGGGATAACGATAATTAATGACAAGGCTTATGTGACAAACTCGGCGTGGGAGTTTGATGGACAGGTCACCTACAAGGACAGTAGTGTTACAGTGATTGATATAAGGACGGATACTATCTTAACCACGATTGACGTCCCGACGAACGCTACAGGCATTACAAACGACGGTGAATCTAAAGTCGTCGTAATCACGACAGGGGATTACGCCACTATCTTGGGCAATCTTGTAATTATCGACGCAAACCGCGATGAAGTTGAAAAGGTCGTTAAGCTCAGATCAACACCAGCCCATTCGCTCGTCATAAACAGTATGAATCACGCATTTTTCACCGGTGGGGACGGTTGGTTCACAAACTTAGGTCTTATGATTTACGACCTTGAGCGCCAAAAGTGGATACGTGATCGAAACGATGCGCTTGCGGATTTCGCTGGAGGTTCAGGGATAGCCATTGATGAAAATGACAACATTTATGTCGCTGTGCCGGATTGGACCGGGGCAAGGCTGGATGAACTGCGTGTCATGGCGCCTGATGAAACGCTTGACAGAACATACCGCGTCGGCCCTGGTGCGAGCCACGTGGCAATTGCACGGATTCAACCGCTTGAACCGCCGCCGGTTGATGTAAACAGCGACGGCGTCGTTGACGTAGCCGATTTAGTGCTCGTCGCCGGCAATTTCGGCCAGACAGGAGCCGCAGGCGATATCAACTCGGATGGCGTCATCGACATCTCTGATTTGGTGCTCGTCGCCAAGCGTTTCGGAGAGGACGTTGCCGCCGCGCCGCCGTATCGGCAATTGCGATCCGTCAACGCCGCGGTCGATACCGCACATATTCAACGCGCGATTACTGAATTAGAATCGTACCCCGATCAGTCCCCCATCATCCGGTTTATTGCCGACTATTTACGGGCGTATCTTACATCGGCGTCTCCAACTGTGTTAAAAACAGAATTGCTCGCAAACTTCCCGAATCCGTTCAACCCGGAGACCTGGATGCCGTACCACCTCGCCCGCGCCGCCGATGTTACGCTCACTATCTATGACAAAAAAGGCGCAGTAGTCCGGGAATTGAATGTCGGGCATCAGCCTGCAGGACTATACGCCGATACAACAAAGGCAGCGTATTGGGACGGCAAGTCGGAGACAGGCGAACTCGTCTCAAGCGGCGTCTATTTCTATCAACTTCGCGCGGGAGATTATTCACAAGTGCGCCGCATGGCAATCCTCAAGTAAGCCCGTAAACAGCCAGAAGAAACCGAGTTTTTTTCTTCAAAACTCGGTTTCTTGAGAACCTGTTTGAAAATTCAATTTTTTACAGCACCGGTTGTCTTAAGCCAAAGCCCCAGCGGGGCGACAGATTATAGCCACTCAAACGCACAAGAATGGCTTGGTCACCTATTATTCAAACAAGCTCTTAACCGTGCAATTGAGAACATCGGATTTCAAGCGTTAAGTGTAGAGGATTTCAACGCTTCAACATTGAGCATTCTATTTAAGGAGAAAACTAATGAAACAGTTGTTGAAGGTTACTTTTTTTGCGGCAATCGTCTGCTTGTCGATTCCAGCGTCCAGTCTTGCACAGACGGTCGTATCGTTCAATCCACCTGTAATGGAATCACCTGACGCTGCACAGCAATTTACAATTAACATTGACATTACAAATGCAACTGATGTCTTCGGATATCAAATCGCGCTTACCTTTGACTCTACCGCACTCGCATACGTCAGCGTCCAAAATGGAGACTTCCTAGTGGGATCTATCGGCCCGCCAACGCTCCCCCCAATCGTCGCAGACGGCGAAATCAAGTTCATCGCAACCCTATTAAGTGCAGTGCCCGGCGTTAATGGAGACGGAACACTCGCAACCGTTACGTTTGAAGTCGTTGCTGTGAAAGCATCTACACTTGGTCTTGATGTTAAAGTTATTGATTCAAACGACCAGCAGTTGGAATTGACAACTGAATCAGGCACGATTACCGGCGCACCGCTCGAACCTGTGAGAACTGAACCGGAAGGTGATGTACTGTCGTTCGAAGCGTCGATTTCGAGTGCAAACACACCAGCCAAAGGCTTTATCGCGCTATGGGAAGGGACGATGGAGGTACAGGCGGGTACGTCCATTGAATACCAGGTGATGTTCTCGGGGATTAGCGTCCACACACGAGGCGGTGTCTACGCTCACACTGCCGACGGTAGAACCGTTGGTCTCGTTGATGATGCTGCTGGGTCGGATTGGCAACACCGCAAGGTCTCACTCGACGATATTGCCGGCAGTGAAATTGTTGCGATTACAGTCGGCACGGATAACGGAGACAATCCGGATAATCCGGCGGGGTTATTTGGAATGGTGATTGACAACGTGCAGATAACCAGCGATGCGGGTGTTTTGACGAAGGTATGGGTTGACGAAAGTACGATTGGCGGTGCGCAGGAGGCGGCTGCGCCGTTCGGCGATTCGACCGGTGTTGAGGCTATGCGGGCATTCATTTCTGCCGTTTCTGTTGAACCCCAATCGAAGATGTTGACAAGTTGGGCTCATCTTAAAGCAGCGCGTTGAGCACGCAATCTTATTCGTAAACTATCCAAAGCCCTGCATCAGCAGATGCAGGGCTTTTTTGCGTTTTGGAAACCACTTGCAAATCTGGCTTGGCTGATTTAAAATTATGCGTGTGTTGGCTATTACCTAACGTAAAATATTGGGTGTTCAATCAACAAATATTTCTAGTCCTGCAAATTATTCAATCACATAAATCACAGTTCAGACAATAAACATCCTTACGGATGAAAGAAAACTAATGACTATGCAAATGGTTTGGCATTAAACCTAGCGTATGGTAGAATGTAAAGCCATGTCGAACCGCTCTAGCACAACGTAAGTTGAGATTCCTGAGTCGGATAGGAGAAAACGAAATTGAGTGAACAATTGGGGTTGGGAGTGTTGGGTTTCGGCACTGCGAGCTACGAAATAACCAAAGGGCTTCATTCGGAGGGGGTGGCGGACATCCGCGTCTGGAAGCGCGAGCCGTGGAGCGATGAAGTCCAAGCGCGTGCAGATGCCGCAGGCGTCATCCTGTGCAGCGAGGCAAGCCAAGTTACCGCTGCGTCGAACATTATCGTTTCGCTAGTCGCACCGACCGCGGCCCCGGACGTGGCTCGGCAGGCATGTTCCGGTATCGCTGGTAAGTTCTATCTCGACCTGAACGCAGCGTCCCTCAAAACCAAGGAGGCGGCAGCGGCGGTAATACAAGGGGGCGGAGGCCGATTTATTGACGGCGCAATCA
The DNA here is from genome assembly GCA_028819845.1 of Candidatus Poribacteria bacterium. Classification (GTDB taxonomy): domain Bacteria; phylum Poribacteria; class WGA-4E; order WGA-4E; family PCPOR2b; genus JAPPKS01. Next base: position 93,088 of record JAPPKS010000015.1, read on the forward strand.
TGGGCCCCCTGAAACGGCAACGCCACCAAGTCAGCACTGTAATCTCCGGTGAGGGGGCGGAAGAACTCGCAGGCGTACTACAGGGTTGGGGCATGGACGTGCGGGCGATTGGAACCAAAGTTGGGCTCGCTTCAACCGTCAAAATGATTCGAAGCGTCTACACCAAGGGCTTGGAGGCAATCGTCGTGGAGTTTATGGTCGCCGCGCACCGTTACGGCGCCACCGAGCAGGTGTTTGACTCACTAGAAGAAATTCTTGAGCTGGGGCCGTTCCTGCTCCCGTTCCGGCAGATGGTCTCTGAGCTAGTTCTCGAACAAGTTGAGTTCGCGGGGCGGAGAGCTACCGAAATGGAACAGGTAGTTCTTACCATGGAGGAACTTGGCGTCGATCCGTTGATGGCGCGCGGCACTCTTCAGCGTCTCCGGTGGGTGGCGGATGAAATTAAGCTTCGTGACCGCTTTGAAGGTCGGACGCCGTCCAATTACGGGGAAGTGTTAGATGCCATTGAATCGGCGGCTAAGTAAGCGAGTTTGAAATTAACGCAAGCTCCGTTGCCCCAAATCAGGGTGACACGGCGGCGCCTTTGCCCGCGAGAGCATTCATACCAATCCTTTGCGAAAGGAGCACCTAGATGGTTATTGGCAATCCTATGATTTTCCTGAAATACCCTTTAGAAGAAGCGCTGCGTTCGTTAGTCAAATTCGGGTTTGACGGCGTTGAACTTTGGCCGCCGCAAATTGAAGTGTGCAAAACGGACGAATTACGGAAGCAACTTGCAGAGCATATCTCCTCCTTGGGCCTGTCCCTCGTCGGATTGAATTGTGCAGACCCGCCTTACTTCGAGGCGCTTGACTCTCCGGACGATGTCGAAGGAGTTGTTCAAGGGTTAAAACAGGACATTGATATCGCGGCTTCTATGGGAATGAGTCAACTCCTAAGCTGGGACGGGAGACGGCGAGAGAGTATGACGGACAGCGACCTTCACGGATGGGTACTAGATGAAACCGTGAATATTTTCCGCGAAGCGGTTTCGTACGCTGAGACTAAGGGTATCACCATCACCGTGGAGATTCACCCTTTCACGGTGGGTATAGACGTAGATTTTGCTTGCAAGCTGTATGACCGGGTTGATTCACCGTCGTTCGGTATCACTTATGACTCTTGTCACTTCGCAGTTGGATTGCCTAACGGCTATATTGATGCCATTCCCAAGCTTGGGCATCGCATCAACAACGTTCATTTCGCCGACAGCGACAAACACAGTTCGGAATTGCATTTCGCACCCGGAACAGGATGTTTGGATCTCGACGCTATTGTCAACGAATTGAAGGCGATTCGCTATCAGGGGCCCATGATGCTTGACCTCTGGCTGTATCCTTTCCCGGAAGAGGGGTCAAAAATCGGTATGCCCTATATCCATGACGTGATGAAAACCTTGGGATATCCGTCTGAAGCTTAGTTAATGCAACCGCTTGCCGCCCGGTTTGCTTCGAGAGTGAGTCACCCCATCATGAAACTGGTACGCGTGTTTGTTTCCCCCTGAAGACTGTATTGTGATTTGCGGCAAAACCTCGTTGAGTCGATGACAATCTTATGAAAAAGTTCACCTGCTATCTATTATTGATTGTTTTCCTATTGACCTCCATCTCAACTGCCCACAGCGTCAGCGTCAAAACCCGGGGGAAATTGACGCTGGCGGCAATTTTGTTCGGCATCGCGGCTTTGACGAAACATTTGGTCGATCGGGATAAACAGACTGTCGAAGCGCTCCATGCCAAGCTGGGCGAGCCGGATCGAACTGTTGAATATGAACGCGGATTTGATGCCTGGCGAATTGAGTGGTATGGCAATCAAAAATACATCTTTCGCAATCATGTCTTCCAGAAAATGGTTGAATCGGTTCAAAGCCCCAACGGTTGCGATTGAGTTGATGTGTCAATCTTCGGTTCGACGTTGATGTGTCAATCTTCGGTTCGACCCTGATACGGCTAAAAAAACTGATATGATTCGTATGCTGCTTCTACAACCCGACACAGCATGTGAAGATTTGCCCCGTTTTTTCTTGCGGATTTACCGTCTATTGGGTATCCTTATTTGCAAATTAATAATTGGCGATTCCTAAATTCCTCAATTCCGCTTGGACAAATTTTTGTTGCACGAAGAAAGGCAGATTGTTTTGCGGACTTCGGATGAAGAATTGATGATGAAATGTCGAAACGGCGACATGAGCGCGTTCGAATTGCTGGTCATGCGCTATAAGGACGTAATTATCAATTTCATTTACAGATCCATCGGCGATTATCACCGCGCGGAAGATCTCACACAGGAGACATTCCTGAGAGTTTTTAGAAATTCGAGCCGCTATGAACCTAAATCAAAGTTCAAAAATTGGATTTACCTTATTGCGACGAATCTATGCCGGAACGAAGTTCGTAATCGCAAGCGCCGAAATACAGTGTTCTTTGACGATCTGGTACCCGATGAAGACTATGAAAACTACCCTGCATTGATGCAGGATGTAAGGAATCTTCCCGACGAGCTCTACGAGAAAAAAGAACAACAGCTAATCATTCAGGAAAAAATCAACTGCCTGCCGGACAATCAACGGTTGGCGCTAATCCTTGTGACCTATCACGATTTGAGATATGAAGCCATCGCGGAAGTGCTTGACTGTTCGGTTAGCGCCGTGAAATCCCTCATTCATCGGGCGCGGCAAAAGGTGAAAAAACACCTCGTAGAAGTGGGAATTGGAGAGAGTTCTAATGCTAAACTGTGAAGATGTTCAGTCCCAGATATCCGCTTATTTGGATCGGGAGATGCCGCTGTGGAAAATACAACTGATTCGGTTGCATCTCAAGCGCTGTTCAACTTGTGCGCATGAGACTATGCGCCTGCAGCAAACCCACAAAATTCTGGGGCAGCTTGATTCGGTCAGAACGTCCAATGAATTTCTGTCCGATGTGATGCGTCGAGTCTCAACCATCTCAAGCGTGGAGCGGCAGCGAGTTTTGCCCATCCAGCGAATCTTCCGCAGGTTGGAGTCCTCACTGACATGGCTGCGGTACCGATTCTGGACACGCCCCTCATCCTACGCCGTAGGGCTCTCGTTTGCATTGATTGTTACGATTGCGAGCATCGCGACATTCTATCAACCGTTCAAGCGTGCAAATCTGTCAGACTCAATGCACTTGTTAGCCCGATCTCAGGCGCAGGAACCGTTTATTCATGTCAACGAAATCTTCTCGGTCGATCGGTTTACAAAACCCCACCTAAATCCTAAACACCGATCAATAATCCAAACTAATCCTTGACATTCGTAAGCGAGCTACATGCTATAGGTCGGTATTTTGAGCACGACACCGATCACGCCCCAAATTGAGCCTCCCACGTAGTCTCCGAGAATTAGCCCGGCAAAAAAGGGAATCGCTTTTCGATACGCTTGCAATCCGCCGTGCCGCAGCACGACAGCCTTAATTGCCCAACTCACCAGCACGGGAAACCAGTAAAACGACATATCCCCCCACCTGCCCGTGCCGATGACGTAACCAATCGGATGGAATGGCCACCAGAAAAACCGTAGTTTCATCGCTATCAAAAACAGCGTGAAGCCCAGCCCTGTGCCCATGGCGAGCATCGCGGCATAATCCACATCCGTCAGATAAATCAACCGCGTTTGCAACGCATGAAAGGTGTGGCTCATCGGCACTAGTGTGTGACGCGCCCCGTAGCCGCCGAAATCATAAGAAAGGCCGAGATAAGTGATGAATGTTACGGGGATGCCGACTGCTAATCCTATCAGCATTGCCGCTAGGAGTTTTCTACTATCAATCCTTGCCTGACGACCGATATGAAAGGCTTCCAGTTGATTCGGCATGGGGTGTGCGGTATTGACGCGGTTCAACCAGAAAAAGAAGGACAGAACGGTTAAGCTGCTTGCACCAATCATCCGCGTTCCCAGGGCTGACACCATCGTTGCTGCGGGGTCTTTGCCAATGACTTCGTGCATCGGCGGTCCCAAACCGGCTCGGACTTTTGTCAGGCTAATCGCCATCAGGAAGTAGATTCCGAAGAAGAGCAATACGCACCAAAGGGAAGCCCCCGCCTTATATCCAAACAGAAGGACGCAAAGTACACCGCATATCGTTCCCCAAACTGCCCATTTATACGGCATCGGTTCTGCCGAATCATCCACATGTTCTTTCCCCGGCATCGCCTGTTTGAAAACACGCTTCAAATGCCGCCGTCCAATCCATAAAGCGAGTATCCCTAACCCAATCCATGCTCCTTCCGATTGCTCGTCAAGATAGAGGTCGGTACGCCATCCCAAAACACTCTTCAGCACGAGCAGAAATTTGCCAAAAAAGTAGAAAAACCATGAGGAAAAAGCCAAATCTAGGGGCATGAAAAACGCCAAACCTATCACAAAAGGCCGAGCAGTGAAAAGGATTGTGCCGACAGCATTCCAAGGTTTTTCTTGAAATAGGTGGGAAACGTTCTGGATCCCTATAGGGACAGAAGGAATAGCAGGATACAGAAAATTGATGCCGTTGAGGACCTCAATCCCGCCAGCGACTCCAAACCCAGCCCACATTAACCGGTTCCTAAAGAAGCCTGTCGGGTTATTCCCCATTTCCAGCGGCAGCCAAGTGATGGGAAACGTCAACCGCTCATGTTCTGCAAACTGCTTCCTGAGTATCACATTCATGCAGATGAGGGTAACGTATAGGACAAAAATAAAGGCGGACCATACAAGGAGCGTGGCGAGCCAACCCTCGACGTACGGAGCCATAAAAAACGATGACTCTCCCTCATAAAAACCGCGCAGCACCTCCTTGTCCCGGATGGTAAACCATTGAGGGATGTGGCCGCCGAATAGCTGCAACCAGTCATTTTCCGGTGTCTCAAACCAAAAAGGGTAGGCGAGGATGTAGAGCAGGTACCCCATGTTAGTGTTCCCACTGAGCGTGGAAACCATGAGAACCATCACATAGATGACAAGGAGTTCGGAACGGTGGAACGCATATTGAGGACACACTCGCCTCAACAAGAAATTCATGAGGACGAGCAAAAATAGGCAAAAGACGGTATTGATGAATAATGAAATATAGGTGTGCAGTATGCGTCCCGCCCACGTCGCCTCATTCAGCCAGTACGAATTTGCGATAATTAGGACGACGCCGATGCACAGCGCTCTCAGCGTCAGACCGCTTGACCCGCTGTCAGACCGAGATGCGTACTCCATCTGATAAACTCCTGTGGCGAGGCATTTCAGATGTTCCTCTCTTTTGTAAATATAGGCTGCGGCGGTGATTCATCCGTGTTAGCTTTCCTTTGCCTCCTTCATCAACTGTCCGCGCAGAACGTAGTCGTCTTTTCCAAGTCGCATGCGTTCGAGTTCTTCCGCAGTGGCATCCCGTCTAATTCGCGCCGGAATACCTACCGCCATAGATTTGGCAGGGATTTCCTGTCCTTCACGTACTACAGCGCCCGCGCCGACAATTGCACCCGATCCGATTTTGGCACCGGTGAGGATTATCGCTCCCATTGATATCATTGCGCCGTCACCAATGGAGCAGCCGTGAATAATTGCACCGTGGCCGATCGTCACATCATCGCCAATTATAGCCGGAAAGTTTTTGTCCATATGCACAACCGTGCCGTCCTGAATGTTGCTGCGCGCGCCGATTTCGATGCGGTCCACATCGCCTCGCAACACGCAATTGAACCAAACACTCGACTTTTCGCCAATGGTAACATCTCCAATAATCATTGCACCTTCGGCGATGAATGCGGATGGATGAATTCTTGGCGTTGTGTTCTGATAGGCGGTTAGCATTTTCCCTCCCGAATGATTGATGTTCTAACTCAGCAGTTTTCGCAGTGTTCGCTTTCCAGACATGTAGGATAATCCCCAAACTCCAACCATCACTGCCAACGTTGCAACCATGCCGAGTAGCTTAAGCACGCTAATCGACTCGTCGTCAAGTATTGCAATGCCCCAAATGAGTGTTGGACTCAACAACACAGCATTAGCGGCAATTGCAAAAAAACTCGTTGCAATTCGCGCAACTGGCCTTTTTCTCGAATCCCGATACGATTCTCCAATTTCCGCCACCCAAGGCAGCGCCCCCATCGCTGTGTTGAATGAAATTGCAGCAGTCGTCGCAATGGTTGCCACAATTAGGATCGGCAGCCATACTTGGAAGGGCACCCGAAACAGAATCAGCCACAGGCAAAACCAAACATTTGTGAAAACAACCGAACAACAGGTCGCTATCAAAATTTTGCTCTTGAAAAGTAAGCCTGGTGAAACCGGTCCTGATTTTAGAATCCACCAGGTTTTCGCCTCGGCTTTGAACCCGCCCCATGTGAACCCTAGCGTTGTCATCACGCTAATTATCATGATTTGGATTCCAACGCCAATGTATAGCGGGATTAACTCTCCTCGAAATGTTCCACCACTGTCCCTGATTTCAGATGCTGCCGGAACCATACCAACTAATATGATTAGTGTAAAAATGACAAACGTCGTCACCTGCTTCCTATCCCGTACAAACACCCGAAAATCTTTTGCTAGCATCGCACGAACCTTCCCACGCCCTATGAGAGAGTCCCCGGATCGTTTTTTCTCTTTTCGGTCAGCCTTCACTTCCACACGTCTCGCATACTCCCAACTTCGATAGTAAACCTTGGAAGCAATGGGCACACTCAAAACTGATAACCCGGCACTCACAACCAATAATTGGACTGCCCAACGCAACGCGGACATTTTCGATTCAGGAAACCAACCCACCATCATTTTTGCCACCCATAGGTGAGGAAGCCAATTGGATTCCGGCACTTTCAACCGATCAAGGGCAAATTGGGCAGCCAAATCCGGAGCAAGGAAGCTTACTGCTATAAGAAATCCGGCGGCAAACCCAATGGCCGAACCGAGAATTTTCAAAATCCTTATCATCAGCCCGGACGAAAAAAATCGGACAATCAACATAGTTGATATGGAAATTGCGTTGACAACGATAACAAGCAAGCAGAAACACGCCGGCAGAAGCGCAAGGTAGAAATGCCAAGGCAGATGAAAAAGTTGACCGACAGCAAACCAAGGTGGGAGTAGCCAGATGGCCATACTCAAGGAATTGGCGGCGATGATTTGGATTAATTTAAAGCCAAAAACAATAGAAGGCGGCAGGGGTGATGATAAAAGCAGCGATGTATCCGGTGCCTCGTACAATTGCTTCATTGAGCGCGTCATCGCATCCGTCATTAAGACGCAAAAACCAAGTGTCATGAAGATATTAATTGTGCGTATTATCGTTGCATTCCCCGGTTGGATTTCCACCGCTCCGAACACAGCGCGGCCTAACCAATAGAGTGCAGCAATAAGCACGAAGAATCCGATAATCTCTACAGCCTTTTTTCGTTTCTCGTTCGAAACGTATCGAAAACCATTCGTCCAACCGTACCAACTGGTTTTGAGTAAGATTGCTAATGTGCGCATAATTAGCAGCTAGTAAACAGATGCGTTGAATTACGCCCGTTATTACAACTATTCCGATAAAATCTTCACCATCTCTCTATCCTCAACGTCTCCTGTGAGTTCCAAGAAAATCTCCTCCAAGTTTCTGTCCACCGCGGTATTGTCTTGGCGTAGCTCATCCATCGTGCCGACTGTGACTAGTTTTCCCTCGTTGATGATTCCGATTCGGTCACAGACCCGCTCAGCAATCTCTAAGATGTGTGTGCTCATGAACACTGTGCAACCGCGGTCACAAAGAAGGCGCAATATCTCCTTTACTGTACGAGCGCTTTTGGGATCAAGTCCGCTTGTGGGTTCGTCAAGAAATAGCACACGCGGTTCATGCACGAGCACGGCGGTCAAGAGAATCTTCTTCTGCATGCCGTAGGAATAGCTTTTGATTAATTCATCTCCTGCATCGACCAAATCCAGCATCTCCAACAGCTCCGCCATGCGTCTCTCGGAGCGCTGGGAAGGTATTTCGTACAAATCTGCCATGAAACGGACATACTGGCGTCCCGTCAAGGTATCGTAGATATAGGGCGTGTCGGGCATAAGTCCTGTTAACGCCTTTGCCTGTAGCCCTTGGGTTTTAATATCATACCCGCAAATCGTCGCCGTTCCCGCCGTAGGGCGGATTAACCCGGTTAGCATGTTAATCGTAGTGGTCTTTCCAGCACCGTTCGGGCCCAAGAAACCAAAGAGTTCTCCGGATTCAATCTGCATCGTCAGGCGATCGACCGCCGTAAGCTTGCCAAAAAATTTGGTCAGATTGGAAATTGTAATCATAAGGTGATGGCAACAATGTCATTCTGCTTGAATGCTCGGATACAATTACATATCCGAACTTTCAGTATTATAAAGCCAAGTAGAAGGATTGGACAAGTGGAAATCGCCCCCTACCATGTGAACATTCAGTGTACCCGTTTCGTTGACTATTCGGTTCCCGCCTTAATAAATTCGTTTCCGTTCGTAGGTAAAATCGAACGGAGTTAACTTCATGAGCCATTGTCGCAGATGCGTCCTGATCCGCTGCCAAATCTCACTCACTTAACCTCTCTTTTGAAATGCCCATACCACTCTTTCGAAAGGGATTTCCTGTTGACGAGATGCGGGCAGTTGAGTATAATGTCGAAACGCTTTAAATCAGGTGGTTGCGCTGGATTGAAGGCATGGGATTTTTTCGTACAGAATGTAGTCAGTCGGTCCGAATTCCATATAACGGTATTTTAATTCACGATATTTATCTGGAAGAATGTGTATGGTCGCACCCTACGGTTCATGGAAATCGCCAATCACTGCAGACGTTATCGTGTCTGAAACCAGCCGGTTTGGAGGACTTGCGCTTGATGGAGAGGATGTCTACTGGGTCGAGAGCCGCCCAGCGGAAGCAGGACGGTACATAATCGTTCGGCGGACCCCGGAAGGGCGGACAGAAGACATGACACCTGTCCCGTTTAATGTTCGCACGCGCGTTCACGAATACGGCGGCGGAGCCTTTGTCGTCAGTGGCGGGACAATTTACTTCTCCAACTTCGCAGATCAACGCCTGTATTGTCACAAGCCTGGCCGCACACCGTATCCGATTACTCCCGATGCCCCGCTGCGTTATGCGGATGGTATTTTTGACCGCCGCCGCAACCGGCTAATCTGCGTGTGCGAAGACCACACTGATGTTGAAAGCGAAGCCGTCAACAGCCTCAGTACTGTGCGGCTTTCGCACACACCGGACGTACAGGTGCTTGTCTCTGGCGGTGATTTTTACGCTAGTCCTCGCCTGAGTCCGGATGGGGCTCAACTCGCTTGGCTCACTTGGAACCACCCGAACATGCCGTGGGACGGATGCGAACTCTGGGTTGGCGAGGTTAAGGAGGACGGATCCATCGGTCAAACCGTAAAGGTTGCAGGCGGGCAAGATGAGTCGATATTTCAACCCGAATGGTCCCCGGATGGCGTGCTGCACTTTGTCTCCGATCGAACCGGCTGGTGGAATCTGTACCGCAGGAGCGATGGCGGCATTGAGCCGCTGCGCCAAGTGGAGGCAGAGTTCGGGCGGGCGCAGTGGCTGTTCGGGATGTCCACCTATGCGTTCGAATCAGCCAATCGAATCATATGCACCTACAACGAGCGAGGTACCTGGCATCTTGGAAATATCAATACAACTACGGGTAAGTTTGAACGGATTGAGACGCCGTATTCAGAAATCTCCTTTCTCCGGTGTGGTTCCGGGTGCGCCGTTTTCTACGCGGGTTCGCCGACTACGCCCGAATCCATTGTCCGACTCGACCTCGCCACGCGCCAGACTCAGGTCCTGCGCCATTCAAGCAATGTAGTGATTGACGATGGATATTTGTCCGTACCCCAAGCGATTGAGTTCCCTACTGAGAATGGGTTTACAGCATACGCCTTCTGCTACCCGCCCCAAAACTGCGGCTACACCCCTCGATCCAGTGAACGGCCGCCGCTGATTGTAGTAAGCCACGGAGGCCCAACCGGGGCAACTTCGACGGCATTTGACCTGAAGATTCAATACTTGACGAGCCGTGGTATAGCTGTGTTGGACGTGAACTATGGCGGCAGTACAGGCTATGGACGCGCGTACCGCCAGCGGCTTAACGGCCAGTGGGGAACAGTTGATGTCGATGACTGCGTGAATGGCGTGCGTTACCTCGCCTCGCTCGGTGCAGTTGACGAAGGCCGGACTGCCATACGCGGCGGCAGTGCGGGAGGTTACACCACCCTCTGCGCCTTAACCTTCCGAGACACTTTCAAGGCAGGTGCAAGCTACTACGGCGTTAGTGATCTTGAAGCATTGGTACACGACACGCACAAGTTTGAATCCCGATACCTAGATAACCTTATTGGCCCTTATCCGGAGCAACGCAATCGTTACCGTGAAAAATCACCAATTCATTTCACCGATCGGCTATCGTGCCCGTTAATCTTCCTCTACGGTCTTGAGGATAAAGTTGTTCCGCCCAATCAGGCGGAGTTAATGGTTGAGGCGTTGCGCGCAAAAGGGATGCCTGTCGCATACCTGGCGTTTGAAGGCGAGCAGCACGGCTTCCGCCGCGCCGAAAATATCAAACGCGCCCTTGAAGCAGAACTATACTTTTACGCAAGGGTTTTCGGCTTTGCACTTGCCGATTCGGTAGAGCCGGTGCGAATTGAGAATCTCTAGCGATCAACTGAGCGGGTAGCGAAGGGAAGACTATCGCGCTCCTTATCTAACCACTTGATCTGTCTACTATTAAGCGGCAAATAGGTAATTGTCTTACGCAATACCTGAAAAAGGATGCATTCCGATGACAGCTAATCGAAAATACAAACTGTATTGCAAACTATCCCTGATGCAGATTTCGATTTTTTCCTTTATCGGTGTCTGGTTTTGCCTTTCAGGTTGCGGTGAAGAGGAAACACCCGCACCAATCATTGTCAAAACGACAACGCCGCCTACGCTTATCGCTACTAATGTACAAGGCGGCCCGATTCCTGTCAATACACCCATTATCCTCATCTTCAGTAAGAGAGTCCATTTAACCTCCGCACAACGCGGAATCTCAGTTCGCTCTGCCGTTGACGCCGAAGTTGTCAAAGGGGTTATCACCCTTGAGCAGCAGAATCGCGCAGTCAAATTCACACCTACAGAACAGATGACAGCCGGAGCTTACGTCCTGACAGTTTTGGGTGTTGAGGATTTGGAAGACAATACATTAACCACGCCTTTTTCAATCTTTTTCAATGCGGTTGAAGTCGATATCACACAACAACCCGCAGACGTTATACCACCCACGGTTGTAAATACTATCCCTACTGAAGGCGGCTCCGTCAAAGCAACGGGCAGTCTTGTAGTGCGTTTCGATGAAGAAGTGGATCCGGTTTCAGCCCAAGCGGGCATCGTGGTTTCCGGCATTGAAGGGGTCGTGGAGGTTGGCGGCGCTGTGGCTGTATTTAAACCGCAGAAGCCGATGGCGGTTGGTAAACACACACTAGCCGTTCTTGGCGTAAGGGATTTGGCGGGGAATGTCATGGGAACGTCCGTGCTACTTACCTTTGAAGTCATTGCACCGCCCGCTGATGAGATTACCCCGCCCGTTTCAAGACCGCCGCTAATTACCGGTGGGCGGGTTATCTTCTGGGAGGCTGAGAATTTCACCGCGAAAAACGGAAATGGAATTGAGGTGTTTAAACCTCCGCATCAGGACACAGGTGCAAATAACGTACAATATAAGATTGTCGAAGCGTCTAACGGCGCGTTTGTCGGTTCAGAAAACGGCACGGGAGGTGTCTCGAACTCTTGGCTCAAGTATGTGTTTAACGCCTCAGTGGCAGGGGATTGGTATTTCTGGGGTAGGGTCATTGGCCCTCCGAATAGCGACAATTCTTTCTTCTGGGGCGTGGATATCAAGGATGCTGATGCCAATTCAGTGGACGATGCTAACATCAACATCTGGGATTTCAATGAGGCGGCCGGCGGCTCGGTGAATTTCCCATTTGGCAATCCGGCGCCGGCGAAAATTTTACATCAGTGGGCGTGGTACCGGTTGAGCAGCCGCAGCGGACCTTTTCCGGGCAGAGGTTCATACGACAATCCAACGCCTCTGGAATTGACGGCGGGCAAGCATACGTTTCACCTCATTGATCGGGAGGATGGGGCGTATTTGGATGCTGTTTTTGCAACGACGGACAGTGCATTCGATGCCAATGAAACGCCTCCTGACGGCAGGCTCGCCGTCGAACCGCACGTCAGATTAGCAACAATGTGGGCAAATCTCAGGCGACTAAAATAATCACCCCGGTTGAAGCGTTGAACTTATCCCCGTTCTTTGGATAGCCAGGAATTATATTTCAGATGAAAAATCTTGACATATAATCAACTGAGTGTTAAACTTCTTTGAAGTTTAACACAACATTTTAATTTGGTTGTTTACGGGAACCCAATACCATCTCGGAGGTCATACAATGCCCACATACTTAGATTTAGCGTTTATGCTATAATGGATTATTAAGAAATCATGAAAACTCGAGTTTCACTTTTTAGTGTTAGCTCAATGGTTGTGTTGATAATTTTTGTAGTATTGGTAGTGCTGTATTCCTGCGTAATTGCAATCCCGCATGGGTTAAGTAGACAACTACCAATAAGGCATCAGATAATTGACATTACTGCGTATATTGGAAAGTTCATTCCAGTTGCCATAGTAATTACAATTATATTAGATCTGATATGGGGTTCACTGATGATACTTTGGGAATGGTACAAAGGTAGAGTTTATACAAAAGGCAAATCTGAAGGTATGTCTGAAGGTATGTCTGCAGGTATAATTGAACAACAACAGAAGTGGGAAGAGTGGAATGCCCGTCGATGCAAAGCTGAAGCTGAAGGTACTAAATTTGATGAACCCCCGCCGCATGCCCAATATGGATCGTCTATAGATGAATCTACCCATAGGAACAAAAACTAGTTAATCCTTAAATTACCAGTTCAAACCTCCCACCGTTGGCACGTTCCAACGGTTTTTTTTATTCTCTGTACAATTCACGTTGAAATTAACGCATCATGACGATTCAACTTTCCCAAAAACGCTAGCGCTAATCCTTCCTCCACTGATTAAAACCGAAAATTCTTTTATTTCAATTGACCGAAATTCTGTTTTATGCTATAATAAGCTATTCTGTATCGGTACAGTTTGAAATTGATAACATATTGAAAGGAGAGACATATATGCGACGAATCACCTTTTTCACATTAGCTAGTGTCGTCGCCTTAAGCCTAATCGTTTGCACGGCAGATGCACAGCATCAAAGAGGCTGGGAGGCGGAAAACTACACAGACCGCAGCGGCGATGGTATGCAGATTTTCAATTCTCCGCATTCAGCATCAAATGGGGGTGAATACACAATTTCTGATGCTTCCGGTGGTGCATTTATCGGTTCTGACAATGGTGCAGGAGGCAGTTCAAATTCTTGGTTTAAATATGCGTTCAACGCCCCAGTGGCAGGAGGTTGGTATCTCTGGCTAAAAGGTATCGGACCGCCAAATAGCGACAATTCTTTTTTCTGGGCGATAGATATTGCCGATGAGGATGCTGCGTCAGCAGATAACGATCAGATAAACATTATTGATTTCAATGAAGCCGCTGGCTCCTCACAGAATTTCCCGCTTGGCAACCCGCCTCCAGAAGGCGCGATACATGACTGGATGTGGTTCCGTGCGGGAAGTCGGAGCGGACCATTTTCTGGAGTCGGTGATGCAACGCCTCTCGAATTATCCGCGGGTACGCATACGTTGCACATTATGGATCGAGAGGACGGAGCTTATCTGGATGCCTTCTACATAACAACCGATGCTAATTTCAACGCCAATGAAACCGAACCCATAGCCGTTGAATCGCAGGGGAAATTAGCCACAACTTGGGCAAATCTCAAGGGCAAAACATATTAATTTCGCCTTTGCGTGACGTGCATAAAATATGGTATAACCGCGAATTCCGACAAAATTGACGTTTTTCACAGTCAATTATTACTTGTGGAGGTCACATATGCGATTCATTACCTTAATCACGCTAGTTGGTCTTGCCCTCTTGTGCGTGCTTACAATCGAAGCAAGCGCCCAAGAATTTCAATTCGCCGCAGAAGACTTTATCGCGTCCAGCGGAGAACGGTGGCAGATTCTCACGCCTCCGTTCTCAACCGTGGCATCGGACAACCCGAACCGGGCTCCGGAACTTCCCGACAACCGTGAGTATACCATCACGGAGGCGATCGGAAACGCTTTCATCGGCTGGCCTGATGGACCGGATGCGTGTTGCGGGGATGGCAGTTGGGTAAAATATTCGGTTAGCGTACCAGCAACAGGGACATGGTACCTCTGGGCACGGGCTGTCGTTGCGACGCAGGCAGATAATTCGTGGTTTTGGGCGTTCGATTTGGCGGATGACGAGGTGGTTTCTGACGACGCCAACGGTGCAGGCCCGATGAACATCTGGGATGTCCTTGAGAGTGCCGATCTGCACGACCGGTATACGCTCAATTGGACCTGGTATCCGCTAGTTAGCCGCAGAGGGCCCCATACCGGAACGGAAGTTGGTCAGTATACCGATGATCGAGTGGGTGTGGAGCTTTCGGCTGGCACCCATACGCTCCACTTCAGCTACCGAGAACACTCCCAAATTGATCACGTTTGGGCAACCATGGAGCAGACGCGCGACCCGAATGTGGATGCGCCGGCGTCTGTGAATCCGCGTGGGAAATTGGCTGCAAAGTGGGGAGATATCAAAGGCGGTTTTTGACCAACACACAAAACATAGTAAATTAGCTAGTCTAGGGTGTCCTTAACAGGACACCCTTTTTTTTGCGCTTGTATTATTTTAGGTTCATGCTATAATTTAGTGCAGTTGGTGACCTCAAAATTGATACCGTCCGATTCCATTTGCAGGGCTGGGTCGACTATTCAGATCATGAGTTTCACCGTAGGGCAACCGGTAAAACTCGTCCTATTGTGAAGGATGGGATGGTCACATTTCTAACCACTAACGTTATTACAAGGAGGAGGGCCATGCGACTGCGATATCCAAATTTACTTATGTTAGTTAGCCTTGTCATATTGAACATTGTCTCTTACGAGGCGAGCGGTCAAACGTTTCAGTTTCAAGCAGAAGACTTCGTTGAGCAACAGGGGCCGAGCTGGGAAATTCTGAATGTCCCTTATACGGCAGCGGCATCGGGTCACGCCGAACGGGCGGCGGAGCTAATTGATAGTGATGGAAACAAGATACTGGAATATACCATTGACGAGGCGTTCGGCGATGCGTTTATCGGCGATCCATCGTCCGACGGCGGATGTTGCGGCGACGGTGACTGGATTAAGTATGAATTCAGCGTCCCCGCAACCGGAACATGGTACATCTGGGCAAGAGCCATTGCACCGACTAGGGCAGAAAATGCGTGGCATTGGGGATTGGATATTGATGGGAGCGATATTGAGGCTGGCAACAACGATCAGAATCCGTCCCTAAATGTCTGGGATCTATTCGAGGGAAGCCAGTTCACTTGGTCTTCCGATTGGATGTGGTACCCAATCAATAGCCGCAACGGTCCGTTTCCAGGCCTTGAAGTCGATCAACTCACAGAAAACCGTGTCGGCTTGGAAATCTCCGCCGGCAGCCACACCTGGCACGTCGTTGATCGAGAGCGAGCCTATATCGACATGTTCTGGGCAACAATGGAACAAGCACTGAATCCTAACGTGAATGCGCCAGATGTGGTCTCGGTAGAACCGCGAGGGAAAATAGCCGCAAAGTGGGGAAAAATTAAACGCGGTTTCTAGTCAATACTTTTCAAACGCGGCAAGGCGTAATAGGTAAACTCGATAATTACTAGATTGAAGTATACCTTCTAGCTAACGGCAAAGGTTGCACACGTTGGATATTGACATTCATCAGAGAGCGTTTAAGCGGGGCCTAAATCAATCACTAAGGTTTGACGTTCTACTTCCAACACTTCGGCTTGGCGTGCGTGCAGAGCAACGGCTCCCAAGACCACCTACTTCTACGCCCCGGTGACTGAAAAATGGATATAAGTTTTCAGGCTGATGGGGTAGGTTGGAACCTTGAGAAATGCGCCGCATGGGCACAAGCAAACGACTTTGACTGTGTACGCTTGGCCGATAGCGGTGTGCTGGAGTCTGGCCGTATTCTCACCGAGGGGCCGGACAAAGTATTGGAGACACTCAATCATTACGGCCTCTATCTTGCAGCTATTACCGCACATTGCAACCTTCTCGACGACGATGAAAATGTGCGGTGGTCCGAACAGACCCGTCTGATGCAGGCGATCGAATCAGCCAACGTGTTGGAATGCCGCGTGGTAATTACCGGCAGCGGCGCGCCGGTGAAGAACGGCCGGTTCTACGGCATGTACTCATCGCCGCCTGGAAACCCTAGTGACCGCTCGGAGGAGCTAGTTGAACGCTTTGCCGAAATGTTTACGCCAGTGGTCAAATTAGCCGAGGACAAAGATATCAAGATTGCCTTGGATGTAGCTGTACGCATGGGAAACATCGGCTGCAACCCTGAAATGTGGGACAAAATCCTGGACGCGGTACCCTCTGATCATCTTGGGTTGTCCTGCGACCCGTCACATTGGTTGTGGATGATGATTACCCCAATCGAAGACGTAATTCGTGATTACGCTGGCAAGTGGTACTATGCGGATGTAAAAGATTGCGAAGTAAATCCGCACATGCTATATCGACAAGGAATTATTGGCAACTGGTGGTGGCAGTACCGGGTGCCGGGAAGGGGCACGTTGGATTGGGGCACAGTTATTGGTTCACTGATGGAATCAGGCTACGATTATGTGCTCTGCGTGGAGAATGAGGACCGCGAAATGCCCGGTCTGGAAGGCATCGCCTACGGTTGCCGACATCTACGCCAATTTTTGCCGCCCGGGTGAGCAGATTGTGACCCACCTCTCATGTCCTCAAGGAACTGCGAGTTACGAACCAACCCCGATTTGCTGGTTTTACCACCCAATCTTGTACCCTTGGTAAATGATACCGTTGTCAGCTCTCACGCAGATACTTCAAGCTCAAACCTAATACTGTTGTCTGATATTGCCCCACGTCACCGCCAGTTTCCCTTTCGGCGATACAGCTAACGATGGAAGTACCTTACTCGGGTCTTGTGACTTATTTGTGGTGGCAAAAATCACATCAATATACATCCCGTCTTCGCGGTGAACGATGTGCAGCGTATGGTCCCCGGCAGACAATCTCACAGGTTTTGGATTTTGCCCGTTCTGCGTAGCTTCAGGTCCATTGAACGGTCCCGAACGGCTATTGATTTGGAACCATACCCAGCCGGAGGACAGTTCCCCTCGGAATTGCGCGGCTTCGTAAAAATCCCATATATTCATGTCCTTATTGTCTTCCGACACCGCCTTGTCATCGTCAAAATCCAGACCCCAATAGATTGAGTTATCGCCGACTGTCGGCGCGATAGCTCTTGACCATATGTAATAACTGCCTTCTGCCGGTACATTGAACGTATACTTAATCCATGCGCCCCCCAGAACGTTAATCCTGTCGCCTGGACCGTTGGGAATACCGATAAAGGCGCCGTTGGACGCCTCAGCGATAGAATATTTGCCTTTACCGCGAATCTCCTTTGCCATGTGTTCATGAACTTGTACCGGGGCACTAAACGGCGGCTTCAATTTCTCCCACTCCTTTCCATCGGAGTCGACGAAATCTTCAGCTTCAAAGTGGAAGGTTTCCGCATTCATCTGAACAGCAACAAAGTTCATGATGAAAAAGCCAGAAAGAAAGGTAACGGTCATAAATCGCATGAAAGTGACCTCCTTATCGTGTTGGGTTTTTGATGTTAGTAGACTAATTATTTTTGATAACAACACCATCAATACACATAGAAAAACCAAGAATGCACGAAATGGTTGAAGTTTTCCCATGTAGGAAAATCAACTCGTATGACTTTTCACGGCCGGTTGAAACGGCGAAACACCACTTCGCATCGGTATCGACTAAAATCGCTACAGATGCGCGCTCGAACTTCATCAATATTCGCCACATATTATACAAACCAATCTTACCTTTGGCAACGACAATCTTGTTTCGAGTGCTCTAAGACCTGCCAAAGTTTACCAATAGGGAAATGAAATGCAAGGTAAAATGAATATCGGAATTATCGGCTGTGGTATGATTAGCAGTACCTATTTCGGCGCCTCCCAGAACACCGATGTTCTGAAAATCAAATCTTGTGCTGATATCAATATGGAGGCTGCTCGAAGCCAAGCGGACAAATACAACTGCCAAGCAGTAAGTGTTGACAAATTGCTAGCGGATGCAGAGATTGAACTTATCCTCAATCTAACTGTTCCCAGAGCCCATGCGGAAGTTGGGTTGGAGGTGTTGAAGGCAGGAAAGCACGTCTATAGCGAAAAGCCTTTTGCTGTAGATATTGAAAGCGGCGAAATGCTTCTTCGTACGGCAGCCAAACAAGGGTTACGCGTCGGCTGCGCACCGGACACATTTTTCGGGGCAGGGATTCAAACGGCCCGAAAGATTGCAGATGAAAACCGCATCGGCAAAATTATCGCCGGAACGGCATTCATGTGCGGCCATGGCCCCGAAAACTGGCATCCGAATGCTCCATTTTACTTCGATATCGGCGGAGGTCCCATGATGGACATGGGACCTTACTACATCACGGCGCTTGTAAACATCCTCGGTCCGGTCAAGCGGGTCGCGGGCATTACAGCCAAGGCATTTGACGAAAGAATACCAACTAGCGGCGCATTTAGTGGGGTGCATATTCCCGTTCACACCTCCACACATCTGGCGGGCGTAATGGAGTTTGTTTCCGGTGCCGTCGTCACAATGATTATGAGTTTTGATATGTGGAGACACAGCCTACCGTGCATTGAACTTTACGGTACAACAGGTTCGATGCAGGTCCCCGACCCGAATAATTTCGGAGGACCAGTGCGCAATTCTGATTCCGGTGGAGATTGGTACGATGTTCCGCTCGCTTTTCCACAGAATGCCCGCATGATTGGCGTTATTGATATGGTTCGTGCAATTCGATCGGGGCGAGAGCACCGTGCCAGCGGCGCGCTAGCACACCACGTTCTGGAAACGATGCTCGCGTTTGACAAATCTTCGCAGTCCGGCAAATATGTCCAAATTCAGAGTGCGGTGGAACGCCCCGCGCCGCTTCCAATCGGCCTTAACGAATGGGAAGTGGAAAGCTGATATTAAAGCCTAGTATGTTTTGTAATCGTTGAGGATAGATTCCGTCGAAAGATCGCTCTTCTCACAACCATAACAAATGACAGATAGGCGTAGCGCATCGAAGGACTTTCAAGCTGGTAAGTTTGTGACTCGTTGGGCGGATGGTGGGGCGTACTGGATTTGAACCAGTGACTTCTACCGTGTGAAGGTAGCG
>JAPPKS010000032.1 GCA_028819845.1 Candidatus Poribacteria bacterium
TTTCTAGTCGAAAAGATCTCTTATTCAATTGTCTAGTTTTTGGGGGTAATTACAGATTGCTACCAATACCGTTTTGGAATCATCCGCTCTACCCAACCTACACAAACTATGATGGCTGAATCAATCAACTCGTCCGCGGTTTCAAAATTGAGCATTCTCAACTTATTTTTTCAAATACTCAAAAATACTCAACGCCCCAAACCCGCTCCCTGTCTCGCCTCACGCCCATTTTCGCTAATTTTCGCATGTCCCAAATACTCACAAAAAAAGCAAATCAAAAATCCCAAATCTACTTCCCCGCAACCCAGCCTAACAGGAGCGTTTTAATTTATTTCGGACAACATACGCCGCAAAAATTACCCCCTTTTTTTATGGACTGTAAAAACTGTAATTTTGGCTGAAATTTGTGGGTTTGAATTTCGTACTGTTGATATTCGTCGCTCGACGCCATGAGGGTTCCTGTTTTTTTTTGTAGGTTGGGTTAAGCGGGTTAAATGAAAGTCTGGAAAAGGTAGGCTGGATATTGGTATTTGAAGGTGTTTGAAATTTGTTAAGAGGCAGCGAACCCAACCATCAAGCGAACGAATAGTGAGTGCAATAGTCTTCGGGTTCTCTGCGCCTCGTATTTTGTACGTCGTTAGGCTTCCAGAACGAAACGTAAAATAGTACATCATTAGGTGAATCCCGACTCAACCCAACCTACAAAAACTTTACAGACCGGAGTGTGCCTACGACTATATCGCGGCTGGAAGCCGCTTCCACAGGTGGTGTGCCGCGATTCGGAGATCGCTCCTACAGAGAGATGAGTTCTTTAACTCATAGCCCATCATTTTACCATAAAAATCACAGTTCAGACGTTTTTGTAAGATTGACCGAGTGAGTTTAGTTTGGAATTAGGGGGGATGATGGTGTTTGCGAGTCGATTGAAATGCCAGAGGTTTCAAAAGCGTTGGGTTTCGCTCGAATCATAGAATTTTGTGCGAGATTTGGTTGACGGTGTGGATCGTTTAAATGGGCGGTTTATGGGTGAATCCGCTCTACCCAACCTACAAGAGCTATATCGCGGCTGGAATCCGCTTCCACAGGTGGTGTGCCGCGATTCGGAGATCGCTCCTACAGAGAGATGAGTTCTTTAACTCATAGCCCATCATTTTACCATAAAAATCACAGTTCAGACGTTTTTGTAAGATTGACCGAGTGAGTTTAGTTTGGAATTAGGGGGGATGATGGTGTTTGCGAGTCGATTGAAATGCCAGAGGTTTCAAAAGCGTTGGGTTTCGCTCGAATCATAGAATTTTGTGCGAGATTTGGTTGACGGTGTGGATCGTTTAAATGGGCGGTTTATGGGTGAATCCGCTCTACCCAACCTACAAGAGCTATATCGCGGCTGGAATCCGCTTCCACAGGTGGTGTGCCGCGATTCGGAGATCGCTCCTACAGAGAGATGAGTTCTTTAACTCATAGCCCATCATTTTACCATAAAAATCACAGTTCAGACGTTTTTGTAAGATTGACCGAGTGAGTTTAGTTTGGAATTAGGGGGGATGATGGTGTTTGCGAGTCGATTGAAATGCCAGAGGTTTCAAAAGCGTTGGGTTTCGCTCGAATCATAGAATTTTGTGCGAGGTTAGGTTGACGGTGTGGATCGTTTAAATGGGCGGTTTATGGGTGAAATCCGCTCTACCCAACCTACAAGAGCTATATCGCGGCTGGAAGCCGCTCCCACAGGTGGTTTGCCGTGATTCGGAGATGGATTCTACGAGAGGCCTGGCCTTCGGAAATGTGTGGTAATTTACGTTATTTCGGTTGACTTTAATCTGTTTAAGGTTTATTATGGGTTTAGTATTCGACGATTACGGCTCGCCTAGAGATATACTCTGGAAGTGAGTGTTCTCGTATCCGACAATTCACGAAACCGATTGGCATCTAAATGATACGGCTTCGCGAATTTTCGGATCGGATAGACATTGGCAGGGCAGTTACTAATCTGCCGTTGCAAAATTTAGAAAGGATAAATGCTGTGAAAAAATGGGGATACAACGGGACTTTTAACCTTGCCCTCGTAGTATTGTTGTTCGCCTCACAATGGGTTGCGGTTGCCGAGGACAAAAAAAGCCCGATTAAGATTGGCGGCGCTATGCGGGTGGGATATGCCTACGGCACCTACGGCGACGAGGACAATCCGCACCGCCGAAGCGAAAACATCGGAGATGCCGACCTTGAGATTTTCCGCCTGAATGCCGATCTGGATTATAACAATGTGATTAGTAGACTGGAATACCGATGGTACGACACGTACAGTATGATACACACCGCTTGGCTTGGGTATAACCTCGGCGAGTTGGGCACAGTGAAAGCGGGCGTCGTACGGGTTCCCTTTGGGCCTACTGCTTATGGTGTCTCAAGCAGTTGGTTCTTCGATCAACATTTTTATGTCGGGCTTGCCGACGACATGGATGTGGGAATCAGATGGAGCGACACCATGGGCAAGATGGCGCTTGATGTAGGCTACTTTCTTCAGAGCGAACCTCAAACGGAGGGCAGCAGCGTCGCGAGTTCGCGGTACAGTTACGACATCGTGACGTGGGCGGAAAAAGCCGATGCGGACGGGAACGTCGATTGGGGCGCGGGCGAGAACGGATTTGATGAGCAGCACCAATTCAACCTGCGCGGCATTTATACACTTGAGAATATTGCGGATGTCGGCGCGTCGGTTCAGTACGGGTTGTTGAAAGGAACGGACGTGGATGATGACGGCGCGAATCACTATGCGCTTTCCGCGCACATGAAGAACACGTTCTCGGATTTCACGGTCTACTCTCAATTTTCCTATTATGCATACAACATTACTGATGAGACGCCGTGGGGCACTGGCGACTTAATCCCCATGGGGGCTTACGATTTTGCGTGGCCCATAGCGTCCAAGGGATTGATTCCTGCGCTGAATCTGCGCTACAACGGTATTGATGCGTCCGGAATCTCTTGGATGGACAGTGTTACACCATATCTTGAAGCAAGTACTATCCTTAAAACGGTGGATAACTTTAACAACAGCACCTTGGTGACACTTGGCGCTAGCTGGACATTGTTTGGCGCCTTGTACGTCTATAGTGATTTGGCACTTTCCAACGGCAACGGATTTGTCGGGAATGTCGACGCCGACGGAAAGGTCGAGGACTACGCCAACATTTATACAGGTGCCGGCGACTATGGCGCCAACGGAAATGACGCATGGAATTGGCGGATTAACTTTAACTTGGGTTACTACTTCTAAGCGCTACGCTTTCAATAACGGACTGCTGCGTCTGTCCAACCGAAAGGAGAATATTTGAAAATGCACGAAGAAGGAAATCAAACTCAATTGCCGCAAGACAGAGAGTACCGAAAGTTATTCGGTTTAGATATCTATTTGACTCCGGTCTTCGTAATTTCCGCAATCGCCATCCTCATCTTTGTCGTCGGGGCGCTCGTGTTTCAGGAAAGCGCGACGAAACTGTTTGGAGATGTGCGTGTTTGGCTTACGACGAACCTTGATTGGTTGTTTATGATTACAGTCAATCTTGTCACGCTGTTCTGTTTGGTTGTGGCGTTCTCGCCGCTCGGCAAGGTGCGTCTCGGGGGCGCGGATGCGGAACCGGAATACTCCAATTTGACGTGGACAGCCATGCTCTTCGCGGCAGGCGTAGGGATTGGATTATTGTTTTTCGGCGTGGCGGAGCCGATGTATTACCTGAAGAATCCGCCGCTCGGAATTGACGCCGGGTCGCCGGGAGCTGCAGTCACGGGCATATCGGCGACAGTCTTTCACTGGGGGATTCAAGGTTGGGCGGTTTACGGGGTTGTCGGACTTGCGCTCGGATACTTTGCTTACAACCGGGGCCTTCCTCTCACGATCCGCTCGGTGTTTCATCCCCTGCTCGGCGACCGCGTCTGGGGTTGGCCTGGCCATGTCATTGATACCTTCGCCATCTTCGCGGGCTTGTTTGGGCTGGCAACATCTCTCGGTTTGGGAGTTAAACAGGTCACATCCGGCATGAATTACCTATTTGACGTTCCCGAAAGCAATACCACGATGGTGGTGTTAATTGTTGTCATTACGGCTGTCGCGCTGACATCGGTGATAACGGGAATTAATGTCGGTATCAAGCGACTCAGCCAGTTCAACATAATTCTAGCGTTCTTATTGCTGTTGGCTGTTATCGTACTCGGTCCAACGCTCTACATTTTCCGCAGTATGTTCAATGGGCTGGTTGACTACGCCGCTAAGATTGTGCCGCTCAGCAACTGGATTGGACGGGAGGATACCGGGTTTTTCCATGGCTGGACCACGTTCTACTGGGCGTGGTGGATTGCTTGGGCGCCGTTCGTGGGCACTTTCATTGCGCGTATCTCAAAGGGGCGGACTGTACGCCAGTTCGTAATCTTTGTGTTACTTCTGCCGACGCTGTTATGTTTGCTGTGGTTTGGCGCCTTTGGCGGCACGGCGCTCCACCAGCATATCGTTGACGGCTATACCGGTGTGACGGAGAACGTCGAGGCATGGAAGCTGGAAATCGCGCTGTTTAAGATGTTCGATGAACTGCCGTGGACGATGCTGCTTTCTTCGGTCGCTATGCTTTTGACGATTATCTTTTTCGTTACGTCGTCGGATTCCGGCTCGCTAATCATTGACACAATTGCAGCGGGCGGCAAAATTGACGCTCCGGTACCGCAACGTGTATTCTGGTGCACGATTGAAGGGTTGGTTGCCATCGCGCTGCTGCTTGGCGGCGGACTTCAGTCGTTGCAGGCGGCGTCGCTCGCGACCGGCTTTCCGTTCGCCATAGTTCTATTGGGTATGGCTGTTTGCGTGTGGATGGGGCTTCGAAAAGAAACCCGTTGATTCGCGGCGAGTCGCCTAAATGGGCCGTTAGAGTGGTTGTATGGTTTGAATGTAGGAGGGGCATCTTTGTCTGGATAACCGGGGCAGGGAAGCCCCTCCCACAGTTGTTTTCATACAAATATTAAGGTAGGGTTGAAACCAAAAAACAACAAAAATACCGGGGTTGGCAACTTGCCAGATTGGTCTAATTGCTAGTATGGGGGAATCGAAAAGATGATGCGGAATTCTTCCGTGATTGTGGTAATACTATTGGTTGTAATGGGTTGCGGCAGCAGCGACGAAGACGAGCCATCCTTGATTGGATCGTGGGAGATAGTATTGATTGATGACCAACCCATTAGCGCAGTAGCCAACTTGCTTACCTTCGCCTTGTCGTTTGCTTTCGGCGTACAAGGGCAAGTTCAAGGAATTGATACCAAGATTGCCGAGAATGAGGTTTTGTTTGCCGCTGACGGTTCGTATAGTCTAATTCTTGGATTTGAGTCGGCCGTCATTAAAAGTGAAGGTGTTCCTCTCACTCTGAAGCAAACTTTTTCCACAAACGGGAAATATACGCAATCGGGTTCACAGTTGTCGTTCGTTGCGGCGGAAGAAAAGGTTACCCTCGAACCTAAGGATGTCTGGGATACGCTAAATTACGGAGAGGAGCAAAGCCCAATTTCCATTACGGAAGCCACGTGGAGTTTATCGGGCGATGCGCTGACGCTGAGTTCTACTGCGCCCACCGGTACGTTTGTCCTTATGAGGCGTTCGGAGTAGTTGAATCGATAATTCAAGTGATAGTCGAACCGGCAAAAATTTTTCCAATCCGCAGGTGTGGATGGAAACCGCACCTACCGAAACTTGTTTAAATGTGTTAAAATTTCAGATGAAACCGACCAATGGTGCAAAGTATGAGCGGCGTGGTCCGAGGCACGCGGCGAAATCCATGTAGGGGCGCGAGTTGCAGCGTCGAAGAATTACCGGTGTTAAGGATAGTGAAGAATTCATTTGGCGAGTATTCTGAATTTCTGAATAAAAGGACATAACCGAAACGAACTTTGAATCCACAATGCTTGATTTCAGGAGAGGTATCAATGAAAAATAGACGCGTTTTTTTCTGGATACTTTTGACATGCGCAGCAGTGCTTATGCTCGAAGTAGGCGACCGCAGCGTCTACGCCGCCATCACCGGCAAGATTTCGGGTGTAATTACCGATGAAGCGACCAGGGCACCGCTGTCGAATGCTACAGTAACAATTGTCGGGACAAGCAGCACTGCGGCAACGAATGACGATGGCTATTATGTCATGACAAACATCCCGCCGGGGAGTAATGATGTAAAAGTCGAACTCACAGGTTACGCTTCAGAGACTGTAATGGGTGCGAAGGTTTACGCCGGACTCACTACAACCTTAAACTTTGCGTTGGAGGCGGCCGAGGTTATCACGCTGGAAGAGATAGAGGTGACGGCAACCAAACCGCTGATTAAGCGGGATGTTACACAAAGTACAAGGATTATTGAAGCAGACGAGATTGCTGCCATGCCGCGTGACACCGTGAACGGGATTTTGCAAACGCAGGCTGGCGTCGCGGTAGATAATGCGACCGGTACGCTCCATATTCGCGGGGGACGCTCAATGGAGGTCAAATACCTGATTGACGGCATCCCGATTAATGACCCGATTTTCAGGGGCTTGGGTGTGAGTGTCGACGCGAATTCGATTGAACAGATGGAGGTCATCACGGGCGGCTTCAATGCGGAACACGGTGATGCGCAATCCGGGGTAATTAATCTCATCACGAAAGCCGGGACGCAAAAATTTTCTGGACGCATCCGGTATCGCGTTGGACAGTGGGCGGAGCACCACGGCGACCCGTTATACGGTCCTTGGCTGGATCCTGACAACGGTTTCCGGCCTGTCGCGCTTGAACCTTTCAGGGGAATCTTTATCGGCAAGCCTTACGATTATCAGACGCCCTACCGCGGTGAAGCGGTTACAGTTGGGGAGTTGGCAGCGCGTGAGGGCGATGACAGGGTAGAATTCGCGGAGATTGTCCCAGGTGTGTATGCGGACATGACGAAAAATCCGCTTATTCCGGTTATCGATCCGGAGACGGACGAACCCATGGTAAACCCGGATACGGGGGAGACCATCACGGCGCGCCAACCATATCAGGACGCCGACGGCACGGTTATCGACTATGAAAAAAAACAGGTTACGCTGTTCGACAACTATGTTGTGGATTTGGAGCAGTACAGCGGGTTATTCAACGACACGAAGAATTATGAACTTAACCCGATGCATATAGGGGAATTTGCGCTCAGCGGACCGATATGGGGCAATCGGTTGACATTCTCCGCCGCCAGCCAGGTGCGGCGGGATGAAAGCTATCTACCTAACAATGACTCAAGGGGATACACTTTTCAGGGCAAACTTAAGTTTGAAGTAACACCGGAAATCAAGCTGACGGCGAGCGGGTTGATGGATGAGCGAGAATCCAACTCGTACGGCGGTGCGCTGCGCTTTCTACCCAGCGCGATTCCGGTGGCGAACCGGGATGGGCGGAGCATGTCGGTGCAGCTTTCACATAATCTCAACTCAGGTACGTTCTACACCCTGACGGTTGGGCAGTTTCATCGTTCCTTTGAGAGCCATCAACCGGACAAATTGTGGGATCCGTTGGATAAAACGTTTGAGGAGAACGCTTGGGATCCGGAAAAAACCTTTGAGCAGAATCAGGACGAGGGGCGAATTAGGAACCCGACCCAGCAGGCGTACAACGATACAAACTACTTCATTGCCGGCGATGACAATAGTTGGGTTGACCGTAGCTCAACGACTTCCATCGTTAAAGCGGATTTTGCCAGCCAAGTTACGTCAAATCACCAAATCCAGACGGGGGCTGAATTCTCGACGCAGAATCTATATTATCTCGGAGCGACAAATCACGGGAGTTCAAACCTCTACTTGGAGTATTATGACGTGACGCCCGGCACTATCAGCTTGTATTTGCAAGACAAGATGGAGTACGCGGGGATGATTGTCAATGCGGGGTTGCGGTATGAGCAGTATAATCCTGAAGGGGTCATTCCTAAAGACCCGCTGAATCCGCTCGAACTTAACGAGGATGGGACATTTAAGTTAGACAAGAGCGTCTACCGGGTCGGGTTGCCCATCATCAAAGATTCGGTTAAGCCTTCGGTCAAGCGTTCGCTTGCACCGCGCCTTGGCATGTCGTTTCCGATTACAGATCGGGCGAAGTTGTACTTTACGTACGGACATTATTATCAGATTCCGCGGGGCGATGATCTCTACGAGAATCTTTACTTTGATATGCGGGGCGCCATTCGGAGAAAGGGGAATCCCGACCTCGAACCGGAGAAGACTATCGCGTACGAGGTTGGCGTGGCACAGCAACTCACGGACGACTTAACCGTTGACCTGACCGGTTTCACAAAAAATATCAACGACCTTGTGAGCAGCCTGCATGTCGATATTACCAACGATTACAGTTATTTCATCAATGATATCTACGGACGGGTTCAAGGGTTTGAGTTTTCGCTTCGCAAGTGGGGCACGGGTCAGAGCCGGGTGTCCGGGATGTTCAGCTATACGTATTCCGTTGCGAAGGGGAAGGGCTCCAGCCGCAATCTGGGCTACCTGACCTTTTATCGGCAGCAGCCCGAAGTGACTGAAAGCCACCCTTTAGACTGGGATCAGCGGCACATCGTTACCGGAACGTTGGGGATTCAATTGCCGTTTAATACTTCGGCGAATATGATTGGCAGGTACGCCAGCGGCTTGCCGTACACGCCGAATCCTGCCGCGCCGATTAAGCCTGCCGTGAACTCGAAGCGGTACCCGCCGACGTACAATGTTGACGTACTACTTAGCAAGCGGATGGTGCTCTCGGGGATGACGTATACCGTGTTTGCGGATATTCGGAACGTCTTCAACACGAGAAATTTGGACGACCTGATTGATCCGGTTACATACGACCGGTACGGTATCCCGCTCAACAATAGGAAGCATTCGAGTCCGATCTCGTGGAGTTCACCGCGCTTGGTCATGATGGGGGTGAGTTTGGATTTTTAGGTGGTATCAGGCCGCTAGAGTAGAAATGCTCTTAAAGCGTGGAGAAATCGTGTTGAGTATGAAGATTGAAACGTTTACGGCGAGTGTATGGCAAGAAGATGACTGGTTTATTGCCCAATGTTTAGAGGTTGATGTTGCGAGTCAAGGCGGAAGCGAAGCAGAGGCATTGGTCAATCTAGGAGAAGCGCTGGAGTTACATTTTGAACCGCCTCGATCGAACTTAAAACCAATACCCCGCTACAAATAACCCGCCGTTAAAGGTGAAATTGCTATCGCTTTTTGGACGGTCAGCAAACGCGCACTATCCGTTCGTAGTATTAACACATGTTGAAGGCACGGTCTACAAAACCATCACGGCCCGAGATATGGCCGACCGCGAGAAACTAAACTTTAAAAGGCGGAAAAATGAAAGAACTACACGTCCCAGAATTTAAGAACTATGAGGAAGAAGCCTCATTTTGGGATAGCTTAGATACCGCAGATTTCATGGAAGACGATGAGGAATGGTTTCGTTTTGAGACACCGTGCAAGCGTGCAATTCGGATCGCGATACTACCAGAAATTGTTGATGAACTCATGCAGAGTGCCCATTCCCAAGGCGTATCCATTGAAACACTAGTAAATGAGATTTTGATTGAGCGTGTGCGCGAATCAGTTGCGGTAAATTAAGCGTCTGCATACATCTTTTCCCTGCCTAGGAAGAGGGTGTGCGCTCGACAAGCAGGCAAGGTTTAAAGCGCGTGTTTTGAGTGGGCAACATGGAATTTGCGCAGCGTCCTAACAGCGCAATTAGTTATCTAGTTAACATAAGATGCCATTCAATCTGCGATTCGGATTATTCGGATTAGGAGAATACAAGAAAATGGCTGACATAACCGCACCTAATGACAAATTACGTACCGAGTACGACGAATCATTGTTGAAAAATGGGATTCGCGGGAAATATGCTCAGGAATATGCTGATGGTACGAACATTGTCCGTCTCGCACCAGATGTTGCCGCAGCTTTTCCCAATGACGAAGCTGTGAATGAGGCATTACGATTCGTGTTAAAAGTGATGGATGACGCCAGGCATCTAAAGCGCCATTCCGATTGAAAGTAGGCGTTGGAATCCTTTATCAGCCCACCCGTCCGCCGAAACTGCACTTGGCTGCTAGGAGCAAAGGAACATGAACCCTGATATTTACGACCTAATTTTTCCAATTATGTTTGGAATTATGGCAGTCTTTTTCTTGACGATTGGGGTTCGGGGCGTTCTGATCAAGCGGCCTTTCTTGGTCTCGAATAGATGGTGGCTGTCAATTTTGTTCGTTGTTTTTGTTCCAATAATACTGCTGAATTTCTCAATGCTCTTACCCGCCAGTTTGTATGCTATTAATTGGGCGATCCCGCTTATACTTGGGCTTCTTCTGTTGCGGGGATGGTTTCATTACAGGGGTTACACGGTGTACGCCGTGACAGATACAACGTTTCGCGAGGGAGTGACAGCAGCTCTTGAAAAACTACAGTTGCCCTACGAAGAGAGTCTCTCCGCAATACGGCTAACCTCTATTGAAGCGGACCTGCAAGTGTCTCCGCATTCGTGGATGGGAACCGGGATAATAAGGGTCAAACAGCGGGCGCACAAATCTGTGCTCAGAGAGGTTGTCCGTGAGATGAACGAGTATTTCCGCATTTCGTCCGTACCTAGGAATTTGATTTCCTGCGCGGTTTATTTGGGTATAGGTGTGATTGGGATATATTTCGCATTTGACATGGCTTTCTTTCGAATCATCTTTTAACCGTTTTTCGATACTGAAAATCACCCATGCTGAAATTCAATCGTTGGGAACTGGGTTCCGCACTGCACAGTTGCTTCCGGTTTATCAGATCGGCAGATTAGCGAGGCAGTAGCCGTTTGCCGCCAGATGTCTGTACCAATCCCCGCTGAAGTCACAGCGGTTGGATTGGTGGAAGTCTCGCCCACCAGTTATCGTACGGTGATTTGGGTGAGTAAAAAGTCGCGATTCGGAGATCGCTCCTACGGTCTTTTTAATGATTTTCTGCGCTTGACCCTAGAGCGCAATAAAATAATGCTAAGGAGGATGCAAAAATGTTTAAACAAATAGCTACGAGTATAATTTTGGGTGTTTTTGGGGTTGTCGGGATTTTTGGTGTAATCGGCTGTGATAGTTTTGAGGCGTTGATTACTGAAGTTATAGACCCTGAACCGATTGAGCCTGCAGATGATGAGTGGATTGGGACATGGGCGCTTGAAAGCTATCAGGGACTCAGTTTGCTAGAGACCCTCGCTGAATATGATGATTACGGCGATGAGGACTGGACTTTTTTAGACGCCGACGGCTCGGTTGTAGAGGGCGGTCTTCGAGAACAGGCTATAGCAGCGTTTTGGTCTGGAGAAGGTGTTACTGGTTATGACGGCTCCATTTCTTACTCGTTTCATGAGGGTGGTATCATGGAATTAGAAATCGTCATTCGGCTGCAGTTGCAAGTGGAGGATATTCAGGGAGTGCTTGTCGGCATGGATCAGTTACCGGGCAGCTACTCTCTTGATGGCGCAAACTACACAATCGAAATATTTGATGAGGTGGAAACAGGCACATGGGAGCGGACGGAGGATTCACTTGTACTGAACCCCGATGGGAGCGATGGCTTGACGGTTTTGAAAAAATTATAAGCGATACAGAAGTGTAGTTCTCGAAATGTGACTGACCGCAAAAAACGAACTTGGTCGGCAGGAGTAAGAGAACATGAATCTTGATTTCTACAGGTCTACAGGATAATGGTGTCAATTGAAATCCCAATCATGTTTGGAATTATGTCAATCTTCTTCTTGTCCATTGGGCTTCGGGGCATCTTGACCAAACAGCCGTTCTTGATCTCAAATAGATGGTGGCTGCCGATTTTTCTCGTTGTTTTCATTCCGATGGTGTTATTGCCGCTGTCGGGGTCATCCCTACCTAGCGCTTTCAAAATCATGAGTTGGGTACACCCGCTTATGTTTGGGGTTATCCTTCTAATGGTGTGCTATCAACTCAAGGGTTACATGGCGTGGGCAGTTACAGATAAGTCGTTTCGTGAGGCGCTTGTAGCGGCGCTTGAGAAACTACAGTTGCCCTACGAAGAGAGACTTTCCGTAATACGGCTTACAACAATTGATGCGGACTTGCAGGTAGCTATTCAATCGTGGACGGGAACGGGCATTATCAAGGTCAAACAGCGTGAATACCATTCGGTGCTCCGAGAGGTTGTCAATGAGATGAACGAATACTTCCGCACCTCGTCCGTACCTACAAAAATGATTTCCTGTTTTTATTGTTTGGTTATGGGTGGAATTATGGTAGTCTTCGCTATTGGCATGTTCTTCTTTCGAAATATCTTCGTAACCGTATGATGTCGAGAGGGTTCCGTTTGAAATAATGTGTTTAGCGTTTTGGGGAAGGGTGGAGAAACAAAATGAATCTTGATTTCCATGAGATGATGATTTCAATCGTATTTCCAATTATATTTGGGTTTACGGCAATCTACTTCTTGACGGTTGGGCTTCGAGGCATCTTGACCAAGCAGCCTTTTTTGGTCTCAAATAGATGGGTGCTTTCAATGATGTTTGTTGTTTTAATCCCGATGATCTTATTAAATGTCTCGTCATCGTTATCATTACCCGGCAGTTTCAATGTCATGAATTGGGTAACCCTACTTATACTTTTAGTTGTTCTCCTAATGATGTGGTATCAATTAAAGGGTTACACGGCGTACGCGGTAACAGATGCATCGTTTCGAGAGGCGCTATTAGCGGCGCTTGAAAAACTACAACTACCCTATGAAGAGAGTCTTTCCGTAATACGGCTTACAACAGTTGACGTGGACTTGCAGGTAGCTATTCAGTCGTGGATGGGAACGGGCATTATCAAGGTCAAACAGCGTGGATACAATTCGGTTTTCAGAGAGGTTGTCAATGCGATGAACGAGTATTTCCGCAACTCGTCTGTACCTACGAAAATGATTTCCTGTGTTTTTTATTTGGTCACGGGAGGTATTATGGTTGCCTTCGCAATTGGCATGTTCTTCATTGGAAGGAATTTTGGTACCATTTGATGCCGGGACGCATGCATTTTTGACAATGTGTTCAATTAAATCCGGATGTGGGTTGCTTTGTAGGTCCTGTATGGGTCTGCTGTTATCCAAAAGGTTGTTGTTTGTTATTGAGTGAGGGCGCTTAGGGATTTTTGTGCAAGATGGAAAAGATGGATGGACTCAGAATTGGCGGCAGCGACTATCAATCCCGGTTAATTATGGGGACTTCGGGATATCCGAATTTCGATGTGATGCTTCGCGCGCTCGAAATGGCGGGTGTAGAGATGGCCACAGTTGCTCTCCGCCGGGTGACCCTATCGGGCGCCGAAGAGAATTTGTTCAATATGCTGCAAACACGTGGATACACTATCCTGCCGAACACGGCGGGCTGTTATACGGCGAAGGAGGCGATACTGACGGCTCAATTGGCACGAGAAGCACTCGGAACCGAACTCATCAAGTTGGAAGTCATCGGCGATGATGCGACGCTGTTTCCCGACGTTGAACAGTTGCTATCCGCAGCGGGGACGTTAGTCAAAGACGGGTTCACGGTGCTGCCGTATTGTAACGACGATCCAATCACCTGCAAGAAGCTAGAGGATTTGGGGTGCGCGGCTGTCATGCCGTTGGGGGCGCCTATTGGTTCAGGCATGGGGATTCGGAATCCTTACAACATCGAAATCATTCGCGATAGTGTCAGTCTGCCTCTCATCGTTGATGCCGGAGTGGGAACTGCCTCTGATGCAACCGTTGCGATGGAGCTTGGTTGCGACGGTGTTTTGCTCAATACTGCGGTAGCTAAGGCGCGCCAGCCTGTGATGATGGCGGAAGCTATGCGCAAAGCGATTGAGGCTGGACGCCTAGCGTTTTTAGCTGGACGCATCCCGAAAAAACTGTATGCGACAGCATCAAGTTCTTGGGAAGGCATGATTAGGTGAACGAGATGACTTTTCGCTTAAAGGTATTGGCAATAATTAGCATTTTTGGATTTACGGCATCGAGTGTTGAAGCGCAAGCTCCCGATCCAGAGTTGTTCAGCGCAATTCGGGAGGCTCGAAAATATATTAACCTCAAAACGAGTTATAATCCGTCCGAGCTTCAAGAGTGCTTCACGGACAGCTTGAATATTCTTGCTGCAAATTGGCATCACCTTCCAGTAATCTATCAGAGGGAATTTCAGGGCATATTCCTTCGACCCGGTGCGCCGGGAAGCCTCTTTGGATCTGTGTATCTACCCAACAAGTATGACACACCGCACTTCCGGCTCCACTACACCACGGTTGGCCACCATGCACCTCCGCCCAACGACTTCAATCCGATGAACGGAGTTCCCGATTACGTGGATATCTGCGCCGATGCGCTAGAACGATCTTACCATGTTCAGATAGAATTAATGGGTTATAAAGCGCCGCTTGACGATTTTTGGGTTAAGGTAAATGGAGGCAACCATAAATACGACGTATACCTGTTTATGTTCCCTGCACTGGGTATAACTGTCAGCAGCAGCAGCTATGGACGTGTATTGTCGACGGTCGTAACTACGGCTCCATGGTTCGGAATCAACTCTCGCATGCACCTGTATTTCGGGAAGTCGGAAGCCGTTCGGTTTATTGAAACGACGTGCGCACATGAATTTTTCCACGGCGTGCAGTATGCCTATAACGCGCTGATGCCGACATGGTTTATGGAGGCGTCTGCGACGTGGTCGGAGTCAAAGGTGTACGACGGCGGTTTGATTGACGATCTTGATGACATTGCAGACCCTGACGAGATTGGCGAGACTAACGCTTACAACTACTATTCTGGACAGTTGCGCCGTTGGTTTCTTCAGCCGGACATTGCGCTCAGAAATCGTGTCGGCGACCATGAGTACGGTTCGGTGATATTCGTATTTTACATGGCGGAGCGGTTCGGCGTCGATATTGTCAGGCAATTTTACGGCGGCGCCACCGAAGGCTCATACCGCGAGTACGGCAACTTTGAAGGTGTCTTCCGGAATTATGGAACGACGCTTGTTGAAGCATTTAAGACGTTCACCGAATGGAATTACTTCACTTACAATCGAGACGACGGGGAGCACTACTTCAACGGCCATCGGTTCCCGCCAGTGGCTATCCATCCCAGCGATGTGCATCAGCGCTACCCGGTTCGCATTGATTTCGATTCGGAATCTATGCCCGAACCGTTTTCAGCGCGCTATATAGTTTTCGAGCCGGATGGCGTGATCGACGAATTTGCCATCAAGGTTGATGGCGCGGATCTCGCTCCAATGGACATGAACGAACTCTCTGCGGGAGACCGTGACGCCATTCAAGGAGAGTTGGATCGGCATGAAGTTACTGGGTTGCGCGGCTGGGGGGCGAAATTCGCCGTAGAAAAGCGGGATGGGACAACAGAAGTTCGCGAGGCATTGATGTATCATCGATCCCAGGAAGCCCAAATCACGTTCAATGATTTTGGGGGTGAGATTCAAAAGGTCACGTTAATCCTAATCAATGTTCGTCCGGATGTTGAACGCGTCGTAGTTGAAGGCGGCCGGTCTGTATCCGGACGATTTATTTCAGCGGCGTTTGGCGGGTCGGTGAGTTACATAGCAGGCCGTCCGCCCGTGGGAGTATTATCTACTCCCTCGGTGTCACAGGGCAGCGAGGGCGGGGTATTAGTTCAATGGACGCTTGAAGATTTGAGCGGTATTCGAGAGGTCGCTATAGTCCGCAAACGGTATACATCCATATATGACACTGACAGCCCACGACCATTCCAGAATGCGGCGGAAGTCCTTGTTGCCGCGGATCGAGACGGCAACGGCATCCCTGAAGGGGATATCAATATTATTGGGCGCGTCAATGCGACTGACACCAGTTTTGAAGACGTAACCATATTTCAAGACATTAATGTCGAAGATTCTCGTTTTGATCCACAGAATATACGTTATTTTTACGCCGTAGTTCCGGTCAACGCCGTTGGCCTCATGGGAAGGCCGGGCATTGATGCGCAGGGTATCACGCCTGCCTTCACTCCGCTGAATACCTCTGCTGCGCCGCCGCTGCACACGCGCTTGATGCAAAGTTACCCTAACCCCTTCAATCCAGACGTTTGGATTCCTTACGAATTGGCAGAGGACTCACCTGTTTCGATTGAAATCTACGATATCTCTGGCCGTTTAGTTCGCACGCTAAATCTCGGTGTGAAAGTGCGGGGACGGTATATCAAGCAGGGAGAGGCTGCACATTGGGATGGGCGCACGAATACGGGCGTTCGCGCTGCGAGCAGCGTATACTTCTATAGTTTAAGAACGGGTGATTCCGTTGATACGCAGAAAATGTTCATCATGAAGTAGGCGCGGAATTTTAACCTGAAAGGATAAGCGGGAATTGGAATTTCCGCCTGCTCTGGGCACGGTATCCGGATAGGGAGTCTGGAATCGGAATTCCCACCTACATGGTTGCAAATCGGGGATTGGTCTCGTTCAAACCAAGGGATGCTTTTAGATGGCAAGGTTTACAATAATTTTACTCTTTTTAATGCGCCGGTTTGTAGTCTTGGGTTGCCTGCTGGTATTCATGCTCGGGTGCGGTGAAGAAGGGTTAATAGACCCGCACGGCGATGTGGAGGATGCTCCGCCTTTCGACGAAGGGCTACATGCGGTGGATTTTCCCACAAACAACGGGTCTGCTTGGAGCTATGTGAATGTGGAAACCGGTCAGGAATACACGTTGAGAATTGAGAATACCCGAGAGGTTGAAGGATTGACCCACCGGCAGATGACTATCAGCGAGATAGAAATTCCCGGAGATCCTGACAGTGTCAACCGAGAAGCGGTCGATCACCTTTCCGCAAACGCCGTCTACTTTTTTCAGTCCGATTTTCGGATTGTAGAACCGAACTTTGTGATTGCAACGTACTTTTTAAAGACATCACAAGCTCAGATTGAATCGGCTTTTGATGTTGCCAATCCTTCAAGGGTTTTCCACCTGAAACACTTTTCCCCCTATCGGTTCTGGGATTTTCCGTTGAAGAAAGGCAATTCGTGGACTGTGGTTGAGAAGACGACTGAACCGACCGTCGAGGTTATTCGCCGTGTTCTTGATGAAGGCGTTCCGGTGGCAGTTCCCGACGGCAACTACGATGCGTACCTAGTTGAGGAGGAGATTGTAGGTTTGTCGGAGGAGACGACTGTAAAACTATCTAATGCTGATCCGCCGGAATTGGAAGCTGCCAGATATGAGCCGGCAAAATACTGGGTGGTTCCCAATGTGGGTGTTGTCAAATACCAATACAACCAGATGATTCCGGTAACCGTAAATCAAGAACGGATGTACCTGCTCAGATTTTTTGCTTTTGAGCTGAAAGAGAAAGAACTCGTTGCGGCGGAAACGCCCTAATTCTGTGGCACTTTAATCCCCTCGCACAAACTTGATATCTGGTCCTCGGGGTTCAGCCTGGAATTTGGGGTCATCGTGCTGACACTGTACGCAGCGAATCGATCCAACCCGTGCGCGCTCCATTCGGGGCGCGAGTTTGCCTAGCTTAAAGGTTATGCTTGCAATGTCATCCGCCGGAATACCTTTGCGGCATGTACCGCAAGGAACGGGCTTCCCCGCCTTGACTTTCGCTAAGAGTTCAGATGCCGTGATGTTGGTGCTCCTTCAGTGTGCGCCGATTTAGCTGTTGACCGGTGGGTTGATGCCCCGATTCCTACCCGAATAGTCTTGAAATTTCTGATGCTCTTCGGCAAATTTGCAGGTCAGCAAAAAAGCGTCGTTGCCACAAGCAATCAATTGAACGCCCGCATCAGCCCACCGTTTGCCACTCTCAAAATCGTTTACGTAGCTTCCGAGAATAACGTCGTAGGATTTTGCTTTGGCAATGACACTCTCAATGCTGGCGACGACTAGCGGGTGATCGAGCTGCCCCGATACGCCTAATGAAGTTGATAGATCGTAGGGGCCTATAAAGATAGCGTCTAATCCGCCGCTATCGAGGATTTCATCAATATTTTCGACGGCTTTCGCGGTTTCAATCTGCCCGATAATAAAAATCTCTTCATTTGCCTGTTTCGTATATTTGACACCGTCTAACTTGCGAAAATCCCCATAATCGGTGTGCGCGATGCCAAATGCTACGCCTCGGTCACCTTCCGGCGCATATTTTGCCCATGCGGTGATTTTTTCAACATCTTTGCGTGATTCTATGCGCGGCACCATCAGCCCTGAAGCACCTGCATCAAGAGCTCGAGAGATAAAATGGCGTTCCAACGCTGGCGGCCGTACAATGCTGGGCAAATCGGACCCTCTAGCAGCTCTGATGATGCGTCCGACGGTTTCTATTGTGAAAGTGGTGTGTTCCATACATACAACGATAAAATCGGCGCCGGCGCTTGCCAAGAGCGTTGCGATCGATGATACCGAAAATTCCATTACAAAGGTTCCAATTAAAATTTCTCCTTTGCGTAAAGTCGATTTTATTTGATTTGCTCTCATTTCTGAGTTTCTCATGCCAAGATGTAACGGATGGATTGATGTTTACGCTGAATTTCGCTCATTGCAAAGCGTTGGGATGAATTTACTGCCGGGTTGCGCATAGCGGATGGATTATTTCCCGAGGAGGTGCGGTGCGCAAATCATTAAGTGAGATCATCCCAGAAAAAGCTCCTCAATTTCCCTGATTAGTTTTCGCGCGCCGTTTGCTGCATTGGTAGGCCTGCGCATGTCTTTTGCTATTGCCAAGGTCTTTTCGCAAAAGTCGTAAGCCTGTTTCAGCTTTCCAGCTGTGCGTGCGTCCTCAGCGACGTTGAAATAGCAGATTGTTGCCCGCAGCCAGCTTTCATCAGCCGATTCTGATTGTTCGGAGAATTCAAATTGTTCCGCCGATTGTAAATACAAATTACCGGCTTCAGCCCAATTCTGTTTTCTTTCATGCAACGCGGCGGCTTCGGCAAAGTGAAAGCCGGCTTCTCCTGCGCTCTGTCTCGCATTGGTAATGCGACGCGCTGCCATATAGGCGAGCCGAGAACGTGCATAACATTCGGAAGCTGATTCCCAATCCCCCGATGTGATAAATGAATCGGCTTGTTTCCGATAAAATTCCCCGAGTTTTTTATATTCTGACCGAGCTCGCCTAGTTTTTCGCTGTCGAGCAAACTCTTCAGCCGACTGACAAATCTGAGTTGCCTCGAGTTCGTGAGCGTTTTGAATCTCCTCATGACGCTCTTTCAAGATATATTCTGGCGACGGATCATTTCCTGGGCGAGCGTCACCCGTTTCATGAGGTAGGGGCCTATTATCTGTGCTTTGAGAATTGAGGGAGGATGGGTCATCAGACTCGCTGGGCGGGAATTGGGTGAAGAACCATTCCTTCAATTCACCCTTCTCATTCGCGGGCAATTCATTGATGGATTGAATTAACGCTCGTGCTTTTGTGGGAAGGATGTTGGAAATATGTTCCGACAACTCGTGAAATATCGCATCTGCTTTCTTGGCGGCGTGGGCATTCGCTAGGTAGAGGCGGTGCGCTTGCTGCATCTCCTGCAAGGCGATCTGCGGCGAATCAGAACGAAGATTTTCAATAGCTAAATCGTAGTGTTTATCCACCTCATTTTCACACTCGATTCGTTTCTTCTCCTCAAATTCAACTTGCCCTTCGCGTAGAATTTTCGATTCGATATTCTCAGCCGCTTCGGTAGAGAGTCTTAATTCCTCTCTGTTTTTGGATAAAGCTGCAGATAAAATGTCTGCATTTGAGTAGCTGCTGATGGCACTTCTGGCGGCGGCGGCATACCATTTTCGCCGAATTTGATCCAGGTCACCATACATTTCCGCGGCTGAACGATAACGTCCGTTCACATCGGGATGCAATGCTTTTAGCAAGATGTCGTGAAAATCGTTAGGCACGCCAGCGATGTCAAACGCTGCAGACCGTTTTTTCGCTTGAATCTCATTATGATTTGCACCTCTGAAAGGAGATCTGCCGGTCAACATTTCGTAAAGTGTCAACCCTGTCGAATAGAGATCTGCCCTGTGGTCATAATTGCCCTCGTACTGTTCAGGTGACATGTATTTGCGTGTTCCTGTGATGGTTCCTGCGTATTCGTTTGCTGTTTCAAGAATGCGGGCGACGCCAAAGTCTGAGATTTTGGCTGTGAGATTGGAGGTCAAAAGTATATTTTGCGGTTTAATGTCTCTGTGGATGATGTTGAATTCATGCGCTGCGGTCAATCCGCGGCAAACGTCCAATGCAATGCTAATTGCTCGGTTGGGTGTGATTGGCTTTTCATTCATTAGTTCCCGCAAACTTGGCCCATCCACGTGCTCCATGATAATATAGGCAATATAATTGTCGTCACCGGGTTCAACCGTATGAATTGAAACGATATTCGGGTGGCCCCAATTTAATCCCATGGCGCTCAGTTCGGTAAGCAGATAACGCATGCGGCCTGGCGGATATGAGGACTTGGACAATGTTTTTATAGCGACAATGCGGTTGGTAAGTTGTTCTTTAGCGCGAAAAACAGAAGCAAAGCTGCCGCTGTTAATCAGTGTTTCAATCCAATATTTTCCTAAGACCAATCCGTCCAATTGCATGTGCGTAATCCTTGCTACTATGCGGTACCGGAGGTGATATGCTAACGGAGAGAGGGTAGCACAAATCCGAATGAGCTGTCAAGCCTTTATGCACAAGGCCTCGATTGTAATTGTGGAGTTTGAGTTCGGTGAAGGAGTGAGATGTGTCTTTGACTGTAAAGAAAACCACTTAAGGCAGGTTAGAATGTTGGCGCTAAGTGCGGAACGTAACAGCGGTTAGTTTTCATCATGAACCCGGCCTATTGGTTGATTGGCTTTTCGCGATTTGCACGGCTTCAATTAAACGCCGAGCTTTTGATATCAAGAGATTGTATTGGCCTTTGGCGACAACAGTATTATTCACAAGCGCACTTCCAACTCCTAATGCTGCGGCGCCAGCGTTGATGAAATCTCCCGCATTATCGAGGTTGACGCCACCTGTTGGAACAAGGGGAATATGCGGCATTGGCGCTTTGATGTCTTTGATGTAGCCGGGTCCGACACCGCTTGACGGGAAAACTTTGACATAGTCTGCACCGGATTCCCATGCCTTTAAAATTTCAGTTGGTGTGAATGCGCCGGACATAACAACCGTACCGTACCGGTTGCACATTTCGATGATATCCGGTTTGGTTACGGGGCTGACAACGAATTCTGCGCCTGCAAGCATTGCCGCGCGGGCGGTCTCCGCATCGAGCACCGAACCAACACCCACCAGTATTTCGCCGCCGTAATTCGCCGACACGCTGCTGATTACGTTCAAGGCGTTCGGTGTAGTCATGGTAATCTCAATGATATCTACTCCACCGGTTTTAATTGCGTCTGTAACCTTGATTAGCTCAGCTGCGTTATTTGTGCGGATTATGGCTATTACCCCACACGCTTCTATGCGTTGCATATGTTCTCGTTTTTTCATCTATCACTCCATTTGTCGGATAGAGTTCATGAGTTTCCTTGATTTTCTAGATTTTATGTGCTACAATGTTGGAGGTTCAGGTTTTTGGGGAATAGAAGCGATTTTAATCAGTTGACTGCTGTTCCGTACCAACGACCGATGAGGCTCCGATTGAATATCAGCCTCGCCGAGGTAATTACCAAACACAATGGAAGTTGACCAGTTTTTGCCCCGATTGATTGGATTGGGGCTGCTCCTATTTTTATCTGGTTTTTTCTCCGGTTCAGAGACGGCACTGTGCGCTCTGAACAAGTTGCAGATTGAACGTCTCCGCAATGACAAGAGAAAAAGCGCCGCTGCGATTGTCAATTTTGTTGATAATCCCCGCCGATTGTTTATCACCATCCTACTTGGCAACACCTTTATTAACGCCGCTTTTGCGGTAATCTCTGCCTCCCTGATTTACAGTGTGTTCAGTCAAGACACAACCGAGCCGACTCAAGGTGCATCGGGCCCTGCCATTGTTACTGCAACCATCCTAATTACATTGCTGCTTCTGATTTTTGGAGAGATTACGCCAAAAACGTACGCGATTAAATACGCGGAAGGGTTTTCTAGAATCACAGCACGTCCACTTTGGATCTTTTCCGTGCTAATTTACCCTTTTCGCACCGTTCTAAGAGGCATCACAAATCTTTTGATTCCGCTGTTTGGCGGAAGCCATATCCCCAGAGAAGAGCGTATCACGGCTGAAGATTTCAAGGTGATTGTCAATACTCATGAGGAGGACACACTGCAAGCCGATGAGCGTGAGATTCTAAGCAACATCCTTGAACTCCGGGAGATTGAAGCGAAAGAAATCATGGTTCCACGTACCGAAATGGTCGCGATGGATTCTTCGGCTACTATCCAGGAAGTATTAGATAAAGCAAGGGAAGTTGGATTCTCCCGTATACCCCTCTACCGAAACCAGATAGACAATATTTGCGGCGTTTTCCATGTCAAAGATCTTCCTTCATGGCGGACCGCAGATATTGGAAGCGTAACAATTGAGGATTTTCTGATTAATCGACACACGTTCAGGCGCACACAGTCTGAACCGAATCTAGTACATCCGGCTTTCTTTGTACTGGAAACTAAAAAAATTGCAGATCTGCTATCTGAATTCACCCGTGAAAAAAACAAAATGGCTATTCTAATAGATGAACATGGCGGTATTTCCGGTCTCGCCACAATTGAAGATATAATCGAAGAGGTCGTCGGCGACATCATTGACGAACATGATACATCTTTGGCTCATCCTGAAATAATCATGCACCCCGAAAATTCTGATGTGATAGAGGTTTTTGGACGTGTCAGTGTAAGACAGATTAATCAACAGTTCAACCTGAAAATCGACGAGGGAATTGCAGATACGATTGGCGGTTATGTCTTAGGACTTTTTGGGCGTATCCCGTTGGTCGGCGAATCT
This sequence comes from Candidatus Poribacteria bacterium, assembly GCA_028819845.1. Classification (GTDB taxonomy): domain Bacteria; phylum Poribacteria; class WGA-4E; order WGA-4E; family PCPOR2b; genus JAPPKS01. Next base: position 22,964 of record JAPPKS010000032.1, read on the forward strand.
CAGGTTGACGAGCACGGGAACCGATTTGAGGTTGCTGTAATGGAAGGAAATCTCATTGGCGCCGTGATCATGAATCTTCCTGAAAGCACAGGCAGTGCCGCATCAGGATAATTATAATGAAAATATCCCGTCTTAAACCCCTTATATTATTGATTTTTTGCTGTTTTCTAATAGCTGCGACGCCTCCACAGGGATTCTTCAAGCCGCTCACATCGGCAGATCTATTTCCGATTGCAATACTCACGTTTGGTCTGATAGTTTTCTTAATATTGTCTGCTTTCTACTCTGGATCCGAGACGGCGTTAGTCTCAGTTGACAAGATAAAGATAAACCGGTTCGCCGAAGAAGAAAATAAACGTGCGAAAATTGTCAGTAATCTCCTCAAAAACCCTGAAAAGATGCTTGGGTTGACGCTAGTTGGTACCAATTTGGCGAACGTTGTTGCGGCGCAACTTATGTTATTGCTCGTGATTTTGCTGCTGGCTGCGGCTGAAAAAACGCAAGAACGGGTTGCAACAGTCGTCATAACAGTGCTCTTGCTAATCTTTGGTGAACTTCTACCCAAGACTATCTTCCGTGCCAAGGCAGATGCGCTTGCTTTGCGCTATGCCTATCCGTTGAGAATCTCTGAGTTCCTACTTGGCTTTATCGTAAATATAGTAACATACTTCACAGATTATCTTGTGAAGATTATTGGCAAAAACAGTGAATCTAGTTCGCCAGATGCGCGGCGTGATGAATTACGTTTATTGGCGACGATGGGCGAACAATCCGGGGAGCTTCTCAGGGATCAGCGCCGGATGATTCACAGCGTTCTCGACTTGCAGACGCAGACGGTGGATCAGGTAATGGTTCCGCTCGTTGATATTGTTGCGGTCGAAAAAAACACTGATGTTGAGACCTTCCTGCGGACTGCATCGGAATCCGGTTTTTCCCGCATCCCGGTTTACGAAGGGCAAATATATAACATTGTTGGAATAATTCACCTACTTGACGTCATCTATGCTAACCATGATGCACCAACTATAGAGCGTTTTGTCCGCACAGATTTACACGTAGTGCCGGAATCGAAAAAAACCAGCGTACTGCTGAAGGAGATTCAACACAGCCGGCATACGATGGTGTTTGTAGTAAATGAGTACGGCGGCGTTGTCGGATTGATAACGGTCGAGGATTTGGTTGAAGAAATTGTCGGGGAATTCTCAAATGAACAAGATGAGGACTCGTATGTCCGTCTGGTCAGTCCGCGCATCCTTGAATGTGAAGGGAGGGCGGAAGTGAGCGTCTTACAGGATCAGTTCGGTGTTCCGATTCCATTGGGGGATTATGAAACAGTTGCGGGCTATATCCTAGAGCAGACCGGTACAATTTCCAGACCGGGTGACGAGATTGAGACTGATAACTTGATAATTGTGATTTCTGATGCTGATGCACGCAGTATCCGGCGAGTTCGCCTCCGTAATAAGGTTGGCAGTTTTAAAACACGCGAGGTGTGAAACGTGTAGGTTTGCTAACGCATCCGGCCGCCCAATTTTATGCATTTTCCCAACTCCTTTTCTTGATTTCGTCTCGTCATAAGATTCCGCGAGGCGGGGTGACGACGATTTCATCAAGTACCATGTCGAGCGGTTGAGCAGCCACAAAGAGGATTGTCTCGGCGACATGCTCTGGTTTTAACATCAGATTAAAATCAGGGTGTTCTTCGATTGTGTCCCAGAGTGTCGTATGAATTGCCCCCGGGGCGACCGCTGTGACTCGGATATTCTGATTCCGGACTTCTTCTGATAAGACTTTTGTGAACGCGAGCGCCCCTGCCTTTGCCGCACAATAGGCGCTTGATGCCTTAAACGGCACTTTTGCGGCAATTGAAAGCACGTTGATAATCTGCCCAGACTGACGTTCGAGCATTGATGGAAGCGCAAATTTTGAGCAGAGAAACACGCTCTTGAGGTTTGAGTCGATCACCGCGCTCCATTCCGCCTCTTCAAAGTCAGCCACGAAGCCAAAGCTGCCGATTCCCGCATTGTTTACGAGGATGTCAATCTGATGGTGGGTCTCCAACGTACGCTGAAAAAGGTGCGCCACGTCTTCGGAACGCATTACGTCAGTTGGTATAACATGCGCAATTCCACCTTCTGTATGGATTCGGTTTGCGACAGTATCCAAGTCTTGTTTTGTGCGTGCGGCAAGAACAACCTTGGCGCCGGCGCGCGCAAAAGCGAGGGCCGTGGCTTCGCCGACACCTCGAGAGGCGCCGGTAATTACCGCAACTTTATTCTGTAACATTGCATTTACTTCATTCGGCACTTAATCTGAACTGTTAAAGATTAGCCATTATGCGGTCTGAATACATCTCATGAACTCGGCACGAGTTGAATCTTCGTCTCGGAAGGCGCCAAGCATCACGTTGGTCATCATTATCGGGTGTTGCTTTTGTACACCACGACACATTACGCACATATGTTGAGCTTCTATGACAACAGCAACACCGAGCGGATGCAGCGCTTCTTCTAACGCCAACGCAACCTGCCGCGTCAAACGTTCTTGAACTTGAAGCCTGCGTGAGAACATATCTACGATGCGGGGGATTTTGCTGAGGCCAATAATCTTTTTTTTAGGGATATATCCAACGTGACATCTACCGAGAAACGGGAGTAAGTGATGTTCGCAGACGCTATAAAATTCAATTGCCTTGACGATGACCATCTCGTCATATTCTTCGTCAAAGATTGCATCGTTCAGCACTTCGTCAATGGTTTGGTTATACCCTCGTGTTAAAAACTGAAACGCTTCCGATGCACGCTGGGGGGTTTTTTGCAGCCCTTGCCTCGCAAGATCTTCACCAATGTGACTTAGCAATTGAGCGTAGATTTGCTCAAGATTTGGGTTTGGAGTGATTTTAGTGACCTCAGAGGACTCTGCTTCAGGAATTTTCATCGGTTAAACTTTGCTCTCCGTAATAGTCAAAATAGCTCCTCGGCGTTTCTCTTAATCGAAGCCGATGGAGTTTGACAGGTTTTAGTTGGGGTTCGAGAATATCCCAAAGCACTTTCACAAAATTTTCAGAAGTTGGGTTTATTTTCTCAAATTCAGGCGTGTCTAGGTTGAGATGTTTGAAATCAAACCGAGCGAAAATCTGCTCCTCAATAGTCCTATCTAGGAATCCCAAATCTGTGACCAGCCCTGTCCTTGGATTCACGGCGCCTTTAATCATGACCTCTAACACATAATTGTGACCGTGCCCGTGAGGATTATTACATTTTCCAAAGATTCGCCGGTTTTCCGTATCGCCAAGTTCTAGGCTGTGCAGCCGATGTGATGCGCTAAATTCATAGACCTTGGTTTGAAATACCATGTGTCCATCTCCATGATAATCAGCGAACGCGGTGGAATCCTCATATAAGCGGACGCGATGCAAAGCCGCGTCTTTCAGATGCTGTTCGATCGAATGCCATATTTGTATCGCTAGATTTTCGCATGTCGGTTGCCGTTCGGGATTGTTTGCGAAGACGGGATGTTGTTGGTTAATCAGCTTGTGATCGTAGTCCACAACGACACGTTGTTTGAGGAGCGCATCCAGATTCGCGATATTGACAACCATCCCATGTTCGGGCTCAACCGCTCCTTTTACGGTTACTTCAAGCACATAGTTGTGGCCGTGGCTGTTGGGGTTTGCGGCGGCGCCGAAGAGTGCGGTGTTTTCGGCTTGGCTGAGTTCAGGGACGCGATAATAGTGTGATGCCTCAAAGGCAACTTGGCGTGTCAGATGATGCATGATAGGAATACAACATAAGATAGTGGTTACTACGCGCCTGTGAGCGTTACAACCTTGCCCGCCGCGGACTCAAGCTGCACGCGCATTAGCCACTCGCTTTTGCCGCGGAATCGGACATCGCAATTTTTTAGCCACTTCACGAGTGTGTCCCGGTCCGGCGCCTCCCATTCGCAGACCATCCGGCCGGACAAGGTATCGCACTGCACTCGCAGATTCTTTACGCCGCCGCTCTCCTCGGTTGCAAACCGCGCAAGCAAACGCTCCACATCTTGGCGGGTCATGCAGGCGATTATGTGGACCGAAACAAACTTAGCCATCTAAAACTCCCGCATCAATCCTACGAAAGGTTTGGCGGCGCCCCGAACGCCGATTAGGGTTCCGCGTGACCACTACTCCTTGGCGATCGGCGCACCGATCAGGTTGCCCCATTCGGTCCAACTGCCATCGTAGTTGCGTACTTTTTCGTAACCTAGCAGATACTTGAGTGCGAACCAGGTGTGCGAGGAGCGTTCTCCGATGCGGCAGTAGGCAATTGTTTCCTTGCTAGGGTCAACGCCCTCGCCTCCATAGATTGCCTCTAGTTCATCGTAGGACTTGAAGGTTCCATCTTCAGCCACTGCAGTCGCCCACGGGATATTGGCTGCACCGGGAATGTGTCCGCCGCGCTGGGCAGTTTCAGACAACCCGGGCGGTGCGAGGATTTCGCCGGTAAACTCTGCCGGAGAGCGGACATCAACAAGATTGATAACTCCCTGATTCAGCGTTGGGAGAATGTTGTCCTTCGTTGCGCGCACGTTGTCGTCGGGGAACTTAGCCTTGTAATCTGTAGCGGGCGGCGTAGGCACGTCCGTGACCAACTCGCGTCCTTCATCGATCCATTTTGTGCGTCCACCGTCCATCACCTTAAGCCTGCTCTCATCGTGTCCGTAATATCGGAACTGCCAGAGCGCGTAGGTAGCGAACCAATTGTTATTATCGCCATAAAAGATAATGGTGGTACCGTTGCTGATACCGCAATCGCTGCAGAGTTGTTCAAATTGGTCTTTGGTCAGGATATCCCGCCGAACTTGATCGCAGAGTTGGGTCTGCCAGTTGAGTCCGACTGCGCCCTTGATGTGTCCTTCGGCGTAGGCGTCGGTGTCGACATCGACTTCGAGCAGCCTGATGCCTGGGTCGCTATGGTGCTGCGCCACCCAATCGGTGCTGACCAAGACTTCAGGTTGAGCGTAATCTGCCATGATATAACCCTCCGGTTTCAGATTTAATTTTAAGTTGCTGTTAAAGACGATATGAGGGAGAATTGAACCCTATTATTGTTCTATAATTTACCCGCATTTCTCGCCTATGTCAATAAATTTTCCACGACACGGAGCGATAATCGGACGGACTAGATTGGATATGGGGACTTTGAAGTGCGGATGCGGGAAGGGGAAGCGGTGCTAAGGGTGAAGATTCAATGTCTCAGTTAGATATTGGCGAACGCCCGTTCACGCTTCATAGATGTCCTGAAATTGTTCCAACGCCGCCGCTACTTTGACGACATCTTCGTTGAACGCCTTTGGCGCAGTGTTAAGTATGAGGAGGTTTACCTCAACGACTATGACTCAATGAACACGGCTCGGCGCCGCTTGAGAGATTATTTCAACTATTACAACCGAGAGCGGTCACATCAATCGCTCGAATACCGTACACCTTACGAGGTGTATTTTCACTAACTTTAGGCGTTGAAAATTGACCAGAATTAGTCGGAAATTATTACTTAAATCTCGTTAGTTTCTGTCTAAAGGATTGGGGTAGCTCAATTAGGAAAAATCACTGTTCCTTGAGTTCGGACATGGATCCCTAATCTTTCGACTTCATCATCGTCAAGCGTGATTTCGGCAGTTCGCATGAATTTTTCGTTTCCTTGTTTATTCATGTCGTTAACCTTATAGAACGGAATTTTGCCTTCCGAATTCAAGTCATTGATCCCTTTGGGTGTTTTTCCGTTTGCGATTAAACCAATACTACCAACCGTCGTCCACACCCACCCGTCGGGAAGATTGAACGGACCGGTATCCGCTTCGCTCATGTTACCTGTTTCCCTCGGGTTCATTGATTTTGTACTTTCCTTGTCCTAGTAGCGCGTGTCTGATCGCCGTAACCGTGTTTCCGCGAAGGTCTCTAAATTCGTCGCGTGACAGGGATTAATTTGAATGTTCAAGTGGAAACAGGTTGGTGTACTCTCCGGTCTCACTGACAGCACTCGGCGCCGTATCTCTCCAAGCGTTCGTCAATTTGATTCTGCAGTGTGACAGTAGTATGACTGTTTGTCTGGTAATGGGGAGCCGGCAACCCGAGTTGTTCCATCTCTTCACGCATCCGGCGGGTGCCTTCGCTCAACGCCCGCACGAAAGCTGTTCCCTGCTCGTCCTTCATGATGCGCATCCATTCGACAATTTTCGGGTTACGCAGTACAGAATCAAGCGATGTCTCATGGAGACTGAAACTGTCCGGAACCTGTTGCGGAATGCTCCCCGGGCTCCTAACCGCCAAGCTATCCCTATACACCGTACAGCGAATCGGGTTCGAGACTCCATAGTCTCTATGAACAACTGCGTTTACGAGTGCCTCATCAATAGCTATGAAGGGGTATTCGGGCTCATCAATGAATCCACCGCTATGATTTCGTTTCGAGAAGGCGCGGAAGATTGCGGAATCATTAAAAAAGATCCGAAGATTGCGAATGATGTTCGGAAGGGCGCCGTCGAAGTCTTTATCCAATGTAGTCGCTCCGTAGTTCTTCAAGTCTTCAGCGGCTACATCATAGCGCAACAACCGAACAAATGCGCCCCCAAAGCGTCTGCGCGGATTCGAGACGAAAAACAGATAGCCCGCATTCGTGAAGGCATATTTGCCGTTTTCTTTAATGAGCGCCCCTGCTTGAAATAAAACTTCTTCGGTTGTGTAATCGTATTGTGAATCTCTGGTTTCGAGGAAAGCCTTTTTGAATTCCTCAACGACGCCCATGTCGAGCTCACCTGCATCATAAGGACAACAGTAAGACAACTCAAAGTCAACTATTATCTCGTTTAAGCTGTTCACGATCTTGTTCAGTTAAAGGAAGACATTGTGACCCATCACGCTTTAAAGCCTTTGGAAACGAATCAGTGGTTTCGCATATCGCATTTGATACCCAAGGCGTATAAAGCAGGTATATTCTATCGTCATCGCCGTGTGCGTTTTTACAATGTAATTCTTCTGTTATTGTGCTATGGCCTCTTAATCCTGTCTCTTTTGCTTGAAGAATTCCGTTTAAATTTACTTCCTGAACATGATTCCATCCAATGATTGTTCCATCATCAGCCATTCCGAGGACGAGCAATCCGCCGTGCCGGTTGGAATTTGCAAACGCTGAAATAGTCTGAATAATCTTGTCTCTGATATTGTCTCTCTGGGATTTAGAGTCAGCCCTGACTTCTTTCCGCTCGAAAAACTGCCCTTCCAGGTTCCGAGATTGCAGGTAAGTTAGGAATTTTTTCGGCTTTTTGAAAACTTCTTTAGGTGTTGGCATCGCTAACACGTCCCATCAAGCTGGCAAATTCGTCTAACTAGTGCCTCTAGTATTTTTTCAATGAGTGTGAGGTTGATGTTGTGGCTTTCCTCTTTCGCTTGGTGTTTCTATGAAGAATTAGAGGGACTGGAGAAGAATGTTAATCTTTAGCTATGCCTTCTAAGCGAAGTAGAAGAAACTGTCTCTAAGGGAGGCAATCGGCACTAGTGTTCCGTCAATGGTAAATCACGAATTATGTTCCACCATACGAGCACCATTACCTAACCGATTTTCTCTGGTTTTCTCGTCCGTTATGCGCTGTGGGATTTTACGCAAATCCGGTTTTGTAGCGGTTATCATGAATTGATAAGCGACCGCAAATAGTTGCCCGCTTTTCGCATGGATTCAATCGGATCCGATTCGCCTTCGTAGATGACGGAGAGGGGACCATTGTAACCTACGGCACGGAGCATGTCAAGAATCCGCGGATAATCCAGCCACTCCTCAATTCCGCTGTCGATGCGATAAAACTTAGCGCGGACATACACGGCGTGAGGCGCGGTTTTAGCCATACTATCGTAGCAATGGTAGCCGGGATGAGACGACCCTCGGTGACCGCTGGCGCCGGGCGATCCGGCATATTGTCCGGTGTCTAAGATATGTGTAAAATAGGGCCGATTTGTCTCCCGAAGGGCGCGGAGTACATCGCCGCCGGTGCGGGTGAGGTTGTTGTGATTGTGGTTCTGTAAACCGACTAGGATGCCCTTTTCATATCCGTATTCGGCGACTTCTTGGAATCCGGCGATCATCGGCGCCCAAAGCGCTTCTTCATCGCCGCACTCGTCAGGGACATACGCACCGAAGACTCGGACGAGCGGGCAACTCATGAAATCCGCGACATCAATCCACTTTTTTATTGCCGCAATCTGCTCCGGGTGTTCATCGACGGGACGCCCGAAATCGTTGCTAATCCCGATATATCCCAGCGGAAGCCCTAGTTTCATCAACGTCATCTTGAGTTCACGAAGATATCCGAAATCTGTCGATTCAAAAGCGCTTGTATGCAGTTCAATGACATCGAATCCGAGGTCGTAAACAATCCGTGCAAACTCGGCAGCGTTTGTATTCCTGATGTTCAGAGACATCGTACCTAGTTTTATCATAATAGCAAATCCTCTCGGGTCTCCATCAGAAACCACGTTCCAACAGTATATCGCATCTATATCGGTCAATCAACCGAATTGGGTGGTGCAGATTTTTCGATGCCTTGACCGGGATATTCCGTCATATAGGTTTGAAAATCGCGAAGACAACGAGGTTCACCATTTGTGGATGAGACATTCATCGAAGTATATGAATCGCATGTTGACGCTATCTACCGGTTTGTTCTTCGGCTACTAGGGAACCCGACAGATGCCGAGGACATGACCGCCGAGACATTTCTCAGAGCGTATCAGGGTTGGACTGAGTTACTTGATCCGGCGGCGGTGCGATCGTGGCTGTTTCGCATCGCGTACAATGGGTGTATCGACCTGTTACGCCAGCGCCAACAACGCCCGGCGATTTCATTCGATTATCCAATTACGCATGAATTGACTCAGTCGTTATCTTTCTCGCTGGATTCGACGGAATCGTCGCTCAAACGGTTGATTAACGCTGAAAGCAGGGAGTATTTGCAAGCCGCCTTACTTCAACTACGACCTATCGACCGCACGGTGCTGGTGTTGGGCGAATTGGAAAATATGCCGAACCGAGAGATTGCAAAGATTGTTCAACGGAGCGAAATCGCTGTTAAATCACTTCGGCAACGCGCACGCAACGCCTTGCGCGATGAGGTGTTGCGGCTGCTCAAACAGAGAGAAATATCAATCGAAGACCTGTTCTAATTCCAGACTCAGAAAAACACACCCAAGGAGGAATCAATTGGGAAGGACATTTCTCAATGCACGCCTTGCGGGTGGGGAGGAACCGATGAAATTCACTTGTGATGTGGCTGCGCTGAAGCGCGCCTTAACCCTTTTGAAACTCGACGAACCGGGGACGCACTTGTCGATTACGATTCAAACTGCGCAACTACAGTTTAGATGCTACACCGACGACGGGAATTTCCGTGTAGATTATGCGATTCCAGCGGAGGTCGAAGCCCATGGTAAGGCAACCGTTCCCCCGGAGGTGCTGTCGCGAATCTGTGATCACGCGGTTGGTGAAAGGCTGCGTTTCAGTCACCACAAATGGCATGGGTGTTTGGAAGTTGATGGCAATCAACATCGGCATGCCGTGCGTACACATACGGGGAAACGGCAGAAACCCGAACTTGAAGCGCTTTCAGACGCGCCCGACTATGAAGTGCAAGCAACGCAGTTCGGAGCGGCTCTGAAATCCGTTCTGTTTGCGTCGGTACAGCCATCAGACTCGGACGAGGCAAACCGGCGTCCCTTCTTTACGGGAGCGCTCTTTCATCAACATGAAGGTGAAGAACGAATCGTGGCAACCGATGGCAGACGGATGGCAGTGATTACCTTACCATCAATGAATAAACCAGCCGAAGCGGAAACCTCTATTCCGATGCGGGCAATGCCTTATGCCGCTTGCATGAAGATGATTGATTTGATAGAATCCTTGAATCCAAACATCTGCCGCCTCCGCTTTACCGAAAACGCCGTGGGTTTTGAGGCTGAGGGGGTTTCGTTAAGGTGCCTCTTACCGAAAGGGGATTTCGCGGATTATAAGTGGGTTCTTGAAAAAGCGAACAGCGCCCGCTTGGAAATCAGGTTGAGTCGTCAAGAGTTGCTGTGGGCACTCAGAGCCATCCGCATAGGTGACGACCATCCCCACAACCGTACGGAGTTTCGCATTCGTGATGGACAGTTGACTGTTGAAAATAGTACCCGCTGGGGAAATTCGAAAGCTTGTGTGCCGATTCAGTATGAGGGGCAAGGTACTGCGGCAGGATTCGATGCCAGTTTCATTGAAGACGGGTTAATGCACACCGATGCCGCCGAAGTTATATTCTGGATGCGTCCGGAACCGACTGATTCAATGCGCCTTGAATTGGCGCAAAACTTTCAATACGTTGTAATGCCCATGAGATGATGCAAGCCGAGCTTTCTACTGACAGATTCATAAAATTGATGCGCGAAGTTTTCGCTCAAGAAACAATCGACCATGAACGCCGCGCCCGAATTTACGCCCGCATCAGAGCTAATCCGCGCATTCAGGGGATGGAACTATGGGCGAACGCGGCAACGCCGTTCGACGAACCGTCCGTTGAAGACATCACGGATGAGGCAGAGCAACTATGGCTGTTCCCAGATTATGACCTGCCAGCGCCTCCAATCGAATCAACCGTGTCTCCGTTGCTTCACGGCTCACAAATCTGATTGCAGGCAATACCGGCGCCATCGGATAGATGATGAAATTTCATAATAGAAAAAGCCCTGTCGGATTTATTCAGCAGGGCTTTTCTGCTTACGTTTCAGACACCGTACATGAACCCGCATCCGTTTCGCTCATGTTAGGTGTTTCGTTGGGTTCAACGATTTTGTTCTTTCAGTCATGATAGTATTGAATATTTCATGTGCAACAAACAGACGGTTTCTCTGTCCCCCGGTTATTTCCGTAATCGTGCCTTTCTCAATCAGGTAATCCACTCCTCGCTGAACGGTGGGAAACGGTATCTCCCAAGCCTTTGATAGTTCTGAAATTGAGATAATTGGATTAGCAAAAAGATGGTCAATCAAGCGGGTTACAGCCATCGGCACCCTTCGACCGGTTGCAACTACCCTGTATTGTTTCTGTAAGTCAAGTAGTTTTTGAATCGTTGCAAGGGAGTCTTCTGACTGTTGACGAACCCCGTTCAAGAAAAATGTAAGCCAGGCTTTCCAATCCCCTTTTTGGCTTACATTCAGCAATAATTCATAATACTCATTTCTATGCTGCTCAAAAAAGTCGGAAAGATAAAGAAGGGGCTGTGATAGCAACTTCTTCTCCAATAACATAAATGCGATAAGAAGCCTGCCAATTCTTCCGTTGCCATCAACAAACGGGTGAATCGCCTCAAACTGATAATGGACCAGAGCGCATTGAATCAATGCCGGTTCCTTTGCTTCGGAATGGATATATTTTTCTAGGTCTGAAAAACATTCTTTCATCTCTGGGACCGGCGGCGGAACATAAGTGGCATCAATCAACGTGCACCCGGGGCTACCAATCCAGTTTTGGCTTGTCCGCATTTCCCCCGGTGTGGCATATTCGCCCCGTACCCCCTTCATTAGGATTCCGTGTATTTCACAGATTAGACGGGAGCTAATCGGCAACTCTTGCAATCGATTGATTCCATGCTCCATTGCTCTCACATAGTTTATTACCTCCTTAACGTCAGACACGGGGGACGGTTCGGTTTCATTCGCCTCAAACAGAAAGAGGTCGTCCAAGCCGGATTGGGTGTTTTCGATTCTTGAACTGGTTACGGCTTCGCGCCGAATAAGCAGTGGTCTAATTAACTGATGTACATAAGGGAGCAGTTCCCCCGCGTCGGATAACGCTTCAAGCTTGCTGCCTGCCTTGGATAGCAGATTAACCAACTCCCAATCCACTTCAATTTTGGGTGGGAGTGGATTCGGCACATAAGCCCAATACTCAGGTTCGCGTATCGTGCGCATACATCTACCAGCGGTTGAATTTGTGAAGTCATCTGGACGCATTGTTTTATCACTTTACGTTAATAAGATGCATTGCAATTAACGAGTTGTCAAGTTATTTTCATGTTCGCGTTAATAATATGCAATGTTATTAACGTTTTTGAGAGTATATGTTAAAGCATTTGAGCGTTTCAAAGATGTTATGATGTTATCGAATTGAGCAATCTCACTTACACTTACGCCGCCAACTGCACACACGCCAGCCCTAACCGTCCTTTGAAGTTAGTGGAATGATGCCGCGGGCTAGAACAACCAAGGTTTACGGCGATGAAAAAAGTTAAAGTCGCTACCAATAAAAATTGAGCATCGCCGTTAATCCCAAAACTATCTCCGCCGTTAATCGCTGAGTTGATGTTTCAACGTAACCTAGAACCTCCCCTTACCCCTCCTTGGTAAGGAGGGGGATAAATAAAGAAATTCCTCCGACAGTGCGGCGTCGCAGTCTTGTGAACACTATAGTAGCTGCAATTAAAATTACACCATTTAGTCCGAAATTGCTCAGTAGATCGTACAGCGTAATCTAGAACCTCCCCTTACCCCTCCTTGGTAAGGAGGGGAATGTAGATTGAGTAAACCGGCTTGGTAAGTAAGAGGACCCCAAATGAGTAAACTGGTTTGGAATAGCTGCCGCGTTTATCTTACAAAAAACTGTGAATCCGGCTCGGTTTAATTGCGTATTTCTCCGCAAGATTATAGTGGATGTAAGCGAGCGGGAAATGATATAATCTTAATCGCGTGCACGCGATTTCCAAAATTTATGGAATAGGCTTGCATGGTGTTCGGACATTCGCCCTATTAATCTTACGTATTGATTTTACTCTTTTGCGGAGGTTTCAATCAGAAATCGATAGTTCCGATAAGGAGGTTTTCTATGTTACGGTATTGCCGCTACTTCTTCGTGGTTGTTGCGCTGTGCACCATTGCGAGTGCCGCATCGGGGGCGTTGAGAGATGGTGTTATTACCGTTTTGACGTTTAACGATGAAACCGCAGACGATATAACTGGCCGCAATGACGGAATCTTAAGAGGCGGCGCAGGATTTGCACTGGGTAAGCACGGACTCGGTCTTGATGTCAACGGGGTGGACGCCTACGTAGAAATACCCGATGACAAATCGATGGATGCGATGGCGGATGAATTCACACACGCTGCGTGGGCGTTCATTCGGAAGTCGAGCGATCACGGTGCGGTAATTTTCAAGGGCGAGAAAATCGGTTGGGGACCAAACTTTCATATTCGGATGGGGACACTCAATGACACCGATCTGACATACGGCTCGAATAATGTGAAGGGTGCGGTGGATAAGAAACCGGAACGAGGCGCTGCCAATCCGGAAGGGTGGTTCAATGTTCGCGGTTCTTACAAGCTTGATACTTGGATTCACATGGCGCAAGTTGGGAACGGAGAAACCATCCAGGGGTTCCTCAACGGCAAACCGGCTCATGTCACTGACGGATTTCACGGGGCGGCCGGAAGGGACCCAATGGCGCTGACGGCGCCCTATGCGACCTTTCCCGGTTTTCCGATTCTTGTCGGCGCGTCGCGGGGGCGCGGTGATAATGTTAACAACTGGGAGTACATTGACGGTATCATAGATGATGTGGTAGTCTTCGGCCGAGCGCTTTCCGCAGTGGAAATCGAGAAGCTCTCAAAGCTCGATTTGGAGGCTTTAGCAGTAGAACCGAAGGAAAAGCTCGCCACCACGTGGGCTGCGATTAAATACAACTAAACCCGGCCGCCGCTTGTAATCGTTTCTTGGGTTGTGAATAACAGACGGCTTTTGCAACCCTATCTTGATCGGTGAAAGAAACCGCGTTTTCAAGAAAAAAACTCGGTTTCAGATTAAAAAAGTGAGATATTTGAGATTCTATGAAGTTGTCGAATAAATAACTATGATTTGAAATGAGGCATAAGAGACGACCGGGTGTTAGCAACAATTCATAATATGCAGCCGTGAGCTTAAGTTAGAAAGGCTTGAATCGGGTTAGACATTGTGATATACTGCTATTATTCCAATTATAACGAAAATCAGGAGGGTGCTTTACCAGATGGCAGGCGACGCTTTAGGGTTAGTTGAAACAAGAGGTTTTGTCGGAAGTGTTGAAGCCGCGGATGCGATGGTCAAAGCCGCAAATGTTAAACTCATTGGTCGCGAATCGATCGGTGGGGGCTACGTTACAGTCATGGTTCGCGGCGATGTCGGGGCGGTCAAAGCTGCGACAGATGTTGGAGCAGAGGCGGCGGCGAGGGTAGGAGAAGTTGTTTCTGTCCATGTTATTCCGAGGCCGCATGCGGAAGTGGAATTGATTTTACCTTCACAGGAAGTATCAGACAATGCACTGGCTATTGATTTAGTTGAAGGAGATTCGTCAAGTTAAGGAAGACGGCGGATGCGTGACGAGGCGCTGATTGAGTTGATTACTCATAAAGTGCTTGAACAACTACAAACAGAGCATCCTTGCAGCGGCTGTGTTTTGCGAACTTGTGCGGTCGGGGATCGTGCGTGCGACGCTGTCTTAAAACAGAACAAAATACCTGTTGGCGTTTCAGCAAGACACGCGCATGTTACGCAGGAGCACTTAGAAATCCTTTACGGTGCGGGTCACCAACTGGCAGCCCATGCTCCTTTATTTCAGCCGGGGGCATTTGCAGCCGCCGAAACAGTGACCATTGTTGGCCGGCGGATTCGTGCTATTGAAGGGATTCGCATCTTGGGTCCCGTGAGGGACTATACACAAGTTGAGCTGGCACGCACTGATGCGATTCGTTTAGGGCTTGACCCGCCGATACGGGATTCTGGAGATATTGAAAATTCCGAACCGATAACCTTAATCGGTCCGAACGGTTCGATTTTTTTGGAGCAAGGGGCGATTTGCGCGACGCGTCATATTCACATGACGCCGGAAGACGCCAAAAATCTTGGCGTTTGTGAAGGAGATTCATTAAAAGTTCATATCCACGGCAATCGCGCTTTGACTTTCGAGAACATTCGTCCCAAGATTTCGCCGAGTTATGTGCTTCAGATGCACTTAGATACTGACGATGCCAATTCTGCGGGTTTACGGGGCGGTGAAGCCATAGAGTTGTCGCGCGATTAGGAGTTGTACCAGTGGATGGCAGGGAGGAGCCTGATAGACGAATAATTGAAGAAGAGGTCAAAGCAGTGCTGGAGCAGCGGGCAATTTCCGCGTCGCCGGCTGTCCCTGATAAGCGCCTACTAGCAATTTTTGACGCAGCGCTGGTCAATCTCGCACCGATACTGAACCAACTTGATGCGTGCATCAAAGGTGGTTACGATACAACGGTAATATTGTCCGATTTGGCTGCTAGACTTTTGGACAAGGAAGCCATTCAGTCGGTATGCGGCGAGGAAAAAGTTCTCACTTGCGGGGACATCACGGACTTGGCCGATTTTGCCGAAAGACACAATTTAATTGCCGTTCCGATTTTATCTCATCCGATGGCAGCGAAGCTAGCGTTGGGAATAGCAGATACACCATGTACTTTTCTGATTTTTCAAGCGTTGCGTCGGGGCGATAGCGTTATCGCGGCTCCTAATTTCATCGGAGGATATTACAAAACAGAAAAGACATCTCAAATTACAAATCTGGAGCGGAATTACTTCAAAACGCTGTCAAATTTTGGTATCCAGTTCGCGCCAATTGAGCAACTAGCTGAAACATTACTAAGCGGCGATTCATTGAGCCTTTGCCCCGTTGATGGGAAGGGGGAAAAAACAGTGATTAGCAGTTCAATTATTGCGAACCTCGCACCTTCAGTTCAAGAGTTTGTCTATACCAATCCGGTCGTAATCACACCGCTAGCGCGTGATTTGGCGGCTGAAAGAGGCATCCGATTGATAGATAAATCTAAAGTGGTTTAAGATATTGGCTGAAAGCGGGTGTTACTTTCGCCACAGGTTGTATCACTGTTGCCACACTTTCTACAACGGCGGCTAATTCAACTTCGGTTGAGTCTTGATTATAGAAGCGAAATTTTCTTGGCATCTATTTTGCTAGATTTATTCATAATTACGAGCGAATGAGGATAATTTTTCATAAACAGCATGAGAAGGTGCCCGAATTAAAAGGGTCGGCATGCTGTTACACTACTTCAGATTGAAACGAATTTACGGAGGATTTGTCATGAAATCCCGAATCAATATCTCTATACCGCTGATAATTATAGGGGTATTGTCTACAGCTTTTGCTCAAGCAGATTATGAGTACGAATATTTATCAGATTTGCTGGATCGAGAACATCGAGAGGCTGGTGATGCCGATGATTGGATTGAGCGCGGAAATGCAACCGTGACTGCGAGTCCGCGTTTTGAAAACGGCATCCGTTTAACGGCCTGGGGCGGCGCGTTTAATGATGAAGGCGACCACGAATTTGCCATAGCAAGCGCAGTTTATTTCTTTGAAATCCCACGACAGGCACAGTATATTGAACTTATAGTTCGCTACCGGGGGGAACCGCACGACGCTGAACTTGAAGGCCAGGAAAAAGTTGTGGGGCGCGTTTGGGTTCGCAACACCAAACGGGAATATGCTCGACGCCATTACGACGATAAACATGCGGATGAGACTAGATATGGCGATACATTTTTCTTACGTGCGAAACGGCGCTCAGAAACGATTAAAATTGCTGCTGCCGGGCATGTTGCTGCCGGTGAACTGGAAATGCACATCGTTGTTGAAGACGGCGAACAACTTGATGTTGAACATATCGACGTTTTGACGTATAAACGGCGGCCGGATTTTCGCGTTGTCCACCGCTACGCTCGAAGTTACGACTGGCGCCCTTGGCATAGGTATACCTACCACTACTTTTACGACGGTCCGTTCTACTATTGTACGGACCTAGATTACTATATTCGATGGAGTTATCCGTTTTACGATCGTCGTTATCTTTCCATTAGATACGACTTCGGCAACTATCTCCACCGATATTACACACACTACCCACGGTATTATTTTCGATCGTATTCCAATCGTAGACATGTGCACGTGCACACTAAAAACCGTGTGAAAACGCATCGACGCGGCTTTAACCGATGGAGTGAAGAACATGAGACCGTGCGTCACCAATATAACAGGAGTCGGTTGTCAAGGACGGTGAGCGGCAAGCGAAACTCGGATGTGCAGAAACGTGTGCGGGGCGTTATAGCAAAACACCATCAAGAATCGGTTCCGGCGGGTCCGGCGCAGCGTTCCATGTCTGCGGGCAAACGCCAGTCATTCAAAAGGAACACGGAGTTTAATCCTACGACAAGGCGGCGGAGCCAATACTCGCGACCGTCTCAGGTTTCATCTAGATCGCGTTACCGTCCAACGAATCAACAATACCAGAGTCAACAGGACAACAGGCGATCTAACAATGAACGCCGGAGTCGTCTATATTCTCGTTCTCGAATTTCGCGAAGTTCGTCGAGCACTCCTGCGACACGGTATAGACCTGCGCCATCTCGGACGACATCGCGCTCAAAACCAATCCCGTCCGCGACATCCCGTTCTCGGGCATCATCCACTCGACAATCTCCTTCACGAACGACAACTAGGAGCAAGGACGATGATGACGGGCAGAGTACGCGTCAAAGCGAGCGAAGTCGAAATACATCGAGAACAAAAAGAAATAGTCGAAGAAGATAAATACAACATGCCACAAATAAGCAGCCAAGGTGATTCATGCTTTGGCTGCTTTTTTCTTTTTGACAACGTTTTTCGTTGACAAGGGATACGACTTTTGCTATTATTTTCGGTGCTTTCAAAGTTTAAGGCGCATTTTTGGGTTTTCATTAAAGCCTTAGATCGGAAAAAGCTATGAAGCGGCAATCTACCAAAATACATCTGCTTTTAATTCAACTGTTGGTTTGCCTTTGTACGATTTTTTGGGGAGGACAGGCAGGTTTCGCAGAGGAAGCAGATATTCATCTTGTCTCGCCAATTGCTGCGGTCGCCCGCTCTGTTGTAATGCCGGGTTGGGGGCAGTTTTACACACAAGGTTACCTACAAGGCAGCGTGTCTATAGTCGGGACTGGGGGTCTTCTATTCGGCAGTCTTTTGGCTCACAGATCCTTTCGAGACATCTATGATAACGAGTATGTGCCGGCTGCCAAGAAAAAGAGAGATTCTTCAGAAGCTTTGTCCTACTATAACCTTGCAAATCAGCGATTCAAACTACGGCAGTTTTTCCTAATGGCGGCGGCAGGAGTTTGGGCGTACAGCATTATCGATTCCTATGTTGGCGCCAACCTTTATAATGCAAAGACAAAAGCGAATTCGCTTATTGATGACGTCAAACAGATTGAAGAGTTAGGAGTGCAATTCGGGGTTACGCCAACCCAACTTCATATTGGAATTGTCAAAAATTTTTAAAGGTTAAGTAAGGTGGCCCTAACTTTATGGAGGTGTATTCAGTCATGTTAAAGGGCTTTGCCAGAGCAGGTTGCTCATTAATAGTTTTTGCGTTTGTTTTTAGTTGCGGAGATGTTGAAGAAATCGGTCAGGTCCAACCTGAGGAATATGCAGCGATAAATAAAGTTTTGAAGCAGTGGCGGGAAGGTTATGAGAACGAAGATGTCGAACTGTATATGAACGTTTATTGGAAGGACGGATTCCTTTACGTATCGGATATGGGGACAGATGACGACACCACCGATGATGTCATATTCGATAATTGGGATGATGAGAGAGAATCTGCGATTCGAGTCTTTACGCGGTTCCAAGATATCGAAATTGAACTATCTGAACCTCCGGAAATTGACTTCTTGAATGAGGAAAACACTAGAGCGGAAGTCAATAACCATTATAGAATCCAAGGGTTTGTTGCCAGCGGTGAATCTTTAGATGGAGGATTTACAGGCTGGTTTGCGGAAGGAAATAACCGGTTCATCTTTGAGTCAAGAGGCGGCGTGTGGCGGATTGAAGAGTGGCATGATGAAGCGTTTAGCGAAGAAGAAATTAGGCTAGCCAACAATCTTAATTAAACTAGCTAAAAACCTTAAAGATTTGCTCATCAACATACAATTGAGGTGTATCAAGCAATATCTTCAGATCCCGCTGATTGGAGGCTCCAATTCCGCCGTTAATCGTATGGGCAGCGCACTATTGGAAGGCTTAACTAACTTAAAGAAACGCCTTAATTTGATAGATACGAGGTTTTAGTTGAGCTAGCGGTGGTGCGTTTGTGTCTTTTGATTGCCTTTTAACTTTACCGAATGCCAAGGTTCTAACTAAATTCGTACCGCAAATTCTGGTTGCCTTTGAGAATAAGAAAGTGCACTTTCAATGCCTCAACAAGAGGTACATTTACGTGATTATCTCACAATTTTACGGAAGCATGATTTCGTAATATGCTTGAGCGTTTTGCTCATTTTGGGAACTGCACTAGTCGTCAGCTTGTGGTTACCAAAGACTTATTCGACTACCGCGCTAATCCATATCCAACCCACGTCCAGCTCCCCTATCCCCTCCTCTGGTGTTTTTCAAAGTGTTCTGCCCGGCGGCGTTGACCTCGGTGAAATGGAAACAATCGGTCAACGTTTTGCTACAGAATCCATGTTATCGTCGGCTATTGAAAGCTTAGAAACTGCCGGCATTAAAGGGACGATCTATCTTCCTTCAATTGGACATTTGCAGCGGAATTTAAAAGCGAGGAAACGTCCAGATACGCAATACATTGAACTTTCGCTAGATTTAACGGAAGCGGAAGGTGGCGAACGTAATTCCGCGTTGTTAGTAAACCAATTGATTCGCGAGTATCAGGGCTTGCGCAGGGGCGATGAAACAAGCAAAGCCAGGAACCGCCGGAAACTTCTAAAAGATGAGATTGCGAATCTTTCTGAAAAAATCAAGGGAAAAGAAGATGAGACGGTTGAATTCATCAACAAAATGGGTAGTCGAGTAACGTGGAACGCTCAACTTACTAGCGTGCTTGACCGGCAGGTCAGATTGCTCGATCAAGAGGCTCAACTTGAGCGCACGAGGAGCGTAACACAGTTAGAATTTGATCGGCTTGAAAAAGAGATTTCTGATTATCCTGAAGAAATCAGAACTTCAGAAATTATTAGGAACGACCCAATCTGGCGAAATTTTCATGAAAGATTAATGTCGTTACAACAATATCGAATTGGGCGTCGTGAACTGGTGGGCGAAAAATCTTCGGAACTTCGGGCGACGGATGCAGAAATTCGAGATCTTCAAGATAAATTAAACAACTTTGAAACAGACTTGAAAAAGACATCTGAAAATTATGGAAAAGTACCGCAGTATATCAGTTTGCGAACCGAGATAATGGGTCTTGAGACGAGACTACGGCAAGCCGACCATAATCTGGATCAGATTAATTTGCAATTAGATAAGGTAAACCTAGAGTTTTCACAACTGGTAGATGAAATTCCTGAAAACGAATTTAATCTTTCAACAATGAAAACCGAGATTAACGCGCTATATGAATTGAAGAAGGAGATAACCAAACAGCATCTGGAATCAGAAATTCTGGTAGCGGAAGCCGAATCCGCTAACATGGACGATCGGGTTAAGGGCGGAATTGAAGTCGTTGATGCAGCGGTTCCTCGAAAAATTCCGGTTCGTCCCCGCATCGGTTTCATTGTTATCATCGCGGGAGGAATTGGCTGTGCTGTTGGTATTTCAATTACCCTGTTGAGGGAATATTTCGGCGACAACTACCGACGCCCTGAAGAAATTCAGTCCGATCTCGGCATATTTTACTTAGGTGATGCTGAACCCCAAGAACAGAATCCCTTTTCTGAAACTATTTCTGATTCCTACCGAACCATTGCCGCAAATTTGAATCTCACAAATCCTGAAATTGATAAACAGATTCTCATGCTGGCGAGCTGTGATTTCTGTGAAGATGTTTCGGCTGTAGCGGCGAACTTGGGAGCGGCGATGGCATCAACGAAAAACTCGGTTTTAATTGTTGATTGCAACTTGCCGCAGCCTAAACAGCATAGGATTTTTAATATTCAACTTGATGCCAACCAGGTAAACGCGCTTGAAAACGACGCAATGGAATGGAACAGCATAATTCAACGCACGCATATTCCGAACCTCGACCTGTTACCCGCGAGATTGTTGTCATCAAATCCCACTGATTTCTTGCGGATGCCGCGTTTAAACGTCCTCATTCAACAACTTCGTGAACGCTACGAACTCATCTTGCTTGATGCCCCGCCAATTTTACCAACATCTGATAGCCTTGTCTTAGGTGTTCATTCGGACGGTATTATATTGATAGTTGACCTTAGCCAGACCCACCGAGAAACGCTTCGTACATCTCAGAACCGGATAGTGCATACCCAAGTTCAGCAATTAGGGTTTATTACCACTTAAGCTTGTGTCATTGAAGAGCGAGCAACTTTGAAATATTTTTTAATCAGTTTAGAGAATCCGAGTTATTACCCAAGGAATGTTCCATTTAACGTCGTGAGTTAGAGCGAATTACCATACAAAAAATCAAAGACATTAGCAGATTAGTAAGCAAAAGCGTGAAAATAATTACGGTTTGGTATGGAGCAGATTGGGCGAAATTAAAAGTGTGCAAAAAAGTCTTGACAGAAAATTGCAGAAGTGTTATCTTAAAGGTCGCCTTAATTTCGGATCACAATTTATTAACGCATCGCCATTGAGTTAAACAAGTTACAAACAATCCATCCAATTCATCAAATCAGTTTGTGAACTTCAGAATTGGTTGGATACCGCTAGCCGATACAACCAACGAATACTCTTGATTCAGTTCCCGCTGCGGTAAGGAATGGCAGCAACACGATATTTGCAGTTGCATTCTTATCTTGTATAGGTTTCAATTCACATTGATGGTGCATCAAGGTCTTCCGTCACACAACTTTTGTACGCCCTGTCTCCATAGTTCCGGCTATCCAGGTGTTTAAAAAGACTCAATATCCTTTGTTACGGGCGTCAGCTGGCACCATGCACAAAAGTTTCTGTTAATTGAAATGTTGATTGACATCGTTCATACGGCTTAACGGGGAACTCATAGCGATAGGAGACAACTCTTAGGGTTATGTATGTGAGCAGGCGATTAGATGAAAGGAGGTCATGATTTTCCGCACGACAGCATTTTAGGCTGTTGGTGACATAGGATTAAATCGCGAATAGTGATTTTTTCCGGTAAAATTGCAAAATAGTAGTCCTAATATTTTCAAGGACTATGGTTTTATCCTTACTTTTGGCTTTCGCTCAAAAACGACCAAACAAAGGCTATATATGTCGTTATTACGTATCCTTTAGTGTTGGTTTTTCCACATGATGTTGTGTTCATTCGAGGAAGCACAAGAGCATGACGCGAAAAATGAGTCTAGGTTGAGATGAACTCAATGATATATTGTTTGCACTGTGATGTAACTATATGTCAATGGCCACTGTGATGGAATAGATTGCTACCGCAGAATTAGCGGGCAAGGACGTCAATTTGACCGATTGACAAGTACAAAATTTTATTTGCTCAAGGAGGCATGTTAAATGAAGATACCAAAACCCTCGCTTGATTGGTTGTTTGTTGCGGCTGGATTGTTCAGTTGTTTAGTGTTCTATGGGTGCGGGGCACAATCACTGGGACCACAAGAGCCCTTGCTCCCTTCCATTGAGGGACAATCCAAATTTTCTGACCGATTTCAACTCGAGGAAGAACCTCAATTCTTCTACGATCTCTTTGGTAAGGAATTGCTGGAAGGATCGGAGGTCTATAACTACCGGGAACAAAAGTTGTTCGATCCATCCGGAGAACTAATCGTTGGATGGACGGGCCAACTCGATAGTGAGCGTTTCTCTGCACAATTGGACCGTACTGTATTAACAGAAGACACGTTTCGCGGCAGGCATGCAGAGTGCGCCATCGGCGACAACATGCGAATTAAACCCTCTACACTATTTCCGAACCGATACATCATGTATAAAACGGAATTCGATGGGTTTCGCATGGATATTTCGTTTGCGCATGAACGCCACCTATTTACGTTGCTCAATTCCCGAATTTCTAACCCAGCGCAGCTCTCTGATGCAGTACCCACGCTGGCGGGCACTTTTGGCCGCCGCAACGGTTTTTCGGATGATGCTGGGGTTCGGCACATTGAAAATGCACGATTACTCGGATTTCGTGCGCAGGGACTTTTGGGCGATGTGTTCCGCGCGGGATTTACGTATGTTAACCTTCAAAAACAACATCCGGAACGCGTAGAGAATCCGATGTTGGGTTCAGTTGCGAATACTCCGCCGGAGCGGATTGCGGTCGTATTCCGTGATGATTCTCCAGAGGATAACCACCCGTCAGCATTCGCGAATCTTCCGGAAGAAAACATCCAAGGCGGTGTTGGTGCGGCGGTTAAGACGATAACAGTGACGATTGTCACGCAAGCACTTGAGGAACTGACGGTTGACGAAAGGGAAGCTGGTGAAGTTGCCCGCCAGTTACCGGAAGAACAGCAAAAATTTACCGTGTTTTCCGATGAGATTTTGCCGGTCGGAAGCAGCACGGTGCATGAGACTGGGGACTGGAAAATCGTCGAAGGCTTCGATGCTATGCAGTATGAATTGAACCTTGAAGCGTTAGACGATCCAATTAACCCGCGCCAGGTGAAATCCGTGTTGTTTGAGATAATAGCTGCTGGCGACTACAATATCTCAGTTGTCGGTTTTAGCGGCGCCAACGTTGGCGACGTGAGTTCGGATTGGATTAAAACGTCAGACGGCCATATTGAAATGCCGTTTCGAGATGTCATCCAAGCGCCTGGCAATTACGGCCAGTCATCCGATTATACGAGCAATCGATCCAATCAATTTCGGAATCCAAATGCGTGGACGGGTGAAGGACGCGCTCGTAAAGTAAGCTATCGCTACGGCGCTGCGAGGGCGGCGGTTTTGTACGGCGTGGACTTGGAAGGCACACTGTTTAACACCTTAATTCGCGCCCACTATTCCGTCAACAGCAAGTATAAACAGTATCCGACCATTCCAAAAGACAAGGTCAGTTTCAGCCAAGTCAATCCAGATATTGAAGAACCAGCGAATATTGCGATAGATCCGTCAACGGGGCTGGTGATTAACACCGATACGAGTCTTCCAACATACTCCGAGACAGAGGGGGAAAGGTTTGAAGCCCGGCTAGGTGGAGACGGCACCGACGAAAATGGCAGTGGGGAACTGGGTCGTGAAGTCGCGTGGTTTATCAACCTCAAGCAACGATTCGGCAGGCTCTTTTTGGAAGAGACATTCTACCATATTGACCCCGGTTACACGACGACGTACCATAATTGGGGTGCGAACACAGACAGAGATCAGACGTATTCTCTAGATCGGACACCCGAATCGGCGGCGGAAATCTCACCATACGACGAAATCAATTACATTTTGGTTGAAGATGATGATGATGACGATGATTGGCCAGATGACATTGACTTTGACGGTGTATTGCCACAAGCCGACGACCGCGATCAGAACGGCGTGTTAGACTACGAGGAAGACTTTCTGATATTCGAAGCAGATCCTCCTATTTTTCAGGATTTGGTAGACTTGAATAACAACGGTGTAATTGATTCGCTTGAAGATGATTATGAGCCGCAGTACGAGTACGGAATTGACCGTGAAGGTTACCATATCGCGGCGAGTTACGACTTGTTGGATAACCTAACACTGAAGGTAGGTTGGCTAAACGAGAGCGAAATTTCGAGTCGCCGTCAGAACGATTCGAGATATATGCATTTGACCTATCAACGTGACATCCCGGATTTTGGGACGATGTTGTTCCAGAACCGGTTTGTTCGCGTTCGAGACGACATTCCCGAATACTCGATTACACTGCGTCCTGGTGAATTAGAGACAACGCAAGAATCAGATGAATTGGACTTCTTCAACGCACGCGCTAATACATCGACGCTCCAGTTCATTTACACGGCAATTCCGAATTTGACATTAGAAACGAAATTCTTGTTAGTTCTTCAAAAGCAGTTTGAGCCGGATGTTGAGGATGCGATAGCGTTAGATATCCCGTTCGACGAGTCTTTAGAAGAAGGTGATGAGAACACAGAGCTGGATGAACGTGTGGATTTGATGGTGCCAGTGGATCAGGTTCGTGTTGCCGGAGATAGACGTGAGTTCCCGTTCTATCCTGATCACGGTCTAAATCCTCTGCATCCTGATGATGCGCAACAGCGCGGGTTAGTTTATGATCCCGACCAGTGGAAACCGCGCCGCTACGCGGAGCGCAATATTCGTAACCAGACGACTGTGATCAAGTTTAAATATGAGATACCGTTGGGCGACTTGCCGGGAGTAGACAAGATTGGTGAGGATTTAACGCTCACGCCTATGGCAAAATACATCTGGACGAAGAAGTTCGATCGAAAGGGCGAGGAGATTGGCGACGTGTTGAATCCGCGCCTATTCGTGCCAACGGATTTAGCACCGGTAGAATACTTGCGGTTCAATATACGGAGTCGTGAGGATGTGCTGGGTGTACGTCTAGATTACCAGTTCTCACAGCGAGTGAACATTCTTGCCGGTTTTCAGTATCGGAAGTTTACCAACCGGGACAACAATTTCAAGAATTTTCTAACGAATTTCCCTGTTGACGAACCGGTACCGGTTTTATTCCGTCCCGACATTCGTACGCGAATCTTTGAAATTCAAATGATTAAGCGCGGAGAGTGGTTAGGGTTCAACATCGTGATATTGTCAGGATTCCGCCGGACGCGAATCATATTTGAGCGGACGACGACGAACACGACGTTCATCCGCGCAATGATGGGATTCTAGTATGCGAAGCGCCAAGCATATCGAATGCTTGGCGCTTTTTTTCAATTTGATTCAAAACTTTTGAAAAAATCAGGGGTTTGTTTATAATAGGAAGTGCAATCCCTTTTCAAAGTCATAACCTTAACATACAGATTGTGGGAGGAAAAGATGCAACGTTTTAGTGTAACTCTAATTATAGTTAGCTTGTTGATATTCCAGGGTGCGGTGGTGTTTGCACAAGAGGAAGAAACATCCGTAGATGTATCCAGTACAACCGGCATTGTTCGCGGTCAGGTTTTGGATACCTCTGCTCAATCAAACCCTGTCCCCGAAGTCAACGTCATCATTAAGGATGTCAGTGGGGAGCAGTATGAAACCCAAACAGATACGGGCGGAGAATTCGAGGCAAGCGGCATTCCCCCGGGCCGCTATTTGATGAGTTTCTATAGAGACGGCTACAAAGACAGAGAAGGTAAGGCAGTAACAGTCACAGCCGGAGGCGATCAATATGTACAAATGAAAATGACGAAAAAAGATACCGTTTTCACATTCTTTGCAAAGTTCGGTATCATCTTCTGGCCGCTTGCTCTGTGCTCTGTTGTGGCAGTAACGTTCATTATTGAACGGCTTTTTACCTTTGCAAGAAGCCGGTCAAAAATTGGCACGGAACAGTTCATGGCAAGTATCACGAACTTCTTGCGCAACGAAAATATAATGGAAGCTGTCTCAACTTGTGAGGAAGCGGGCGGTCCATTAGCGAATGTTTTGAAGGCGGGTTTGCTGAAATACAGCCAAGCACAAATTGAAGAGCGAGAGATTACCAAGGAAGAAATTCAAGAAGCCATTCAGGAGGCAAGTCTCCTCGAAATTCCTGAGCTTGAGCGCAATCTGCCCGTACTCGGTACAATCGCCGCTATTTCTCCGTTGTTTGGTCTGCTGGGTACGGTTATCGGTATGATTAGCGCATTTACGACGATCGCGCTAGAAGGTACCGGAGACCCGCAGCAATTGGCAGGAGGTATTTCACAAGCATTGCTGACTACTGCAGGTGGTCTAACGATAGCTATTCCTTGCCTCATATTCTACAACCTATTTGATAGCGGGGTCAACAGGTACGTAATTGAGATTGAGCAGGTCTCAAACGAAATCGTTAACCAGTTGGTGCTTGGTCAAATGGATAGCGCCTAAACCTGACGCTTCGATGCTGCCCCTGTAACGCAAAATTACAAGGGCAGCATTGTATGTATTTCTACCTATCAATAGGAGGATTGAAATGGCTCAGGGTGGAAAACCTGAACGTATGACATTGCTCTCTACAAAACTGAAGGAGAGAAAGGGGCCGCGAATGGACATGGCCCCTATGATTGACTGCGTGTTCCTACTGTTAATCTTTTTCATGGTGGCAACGACATTCTCTCCAATGCCGGGTATTCGCGTGCAGTTACCGCCGCCGGGCAAGCCAAATCCCAATAAACCGAAGGGACTAATCGTGCGGATTGCCAATCCGGCGGGAGCAGAGCGTGTTGGCACTATGGTATTGAACGATGAAATCGTGGGATTCAACGAAATGTTCAGCCAGTTCATTAATGCTCCCGAAGACATCAAGAATATGCTGATAATCCAATCAGAGCGTGCGGTTTTACATGAGCAAATAGTCAAGATTATGGATCTTGCAAAACAGGCAGGTATTGATAAAATTGGCTTTGCCATGGTCGCGAGGGAGTGAGACAAAGTAAAGGTAGAAATGGCTTTGTTTCAACGGCGGGGTAGTTGATGTTATACCGGATTACAGGCGGCGCCGATATTTGACTGCACGTTTCTGTTGTTGCTGTTCTTTATGTTCTCAGCAATCACGCGTACGCCTCGCGCATTTTCAACCGCGCTTCCGGTGTTAGGAACAAGGTACGAATTTCCCCGCGGCCGCTTTAAACAGCAATGCCGAATAAGGTCAAGCAAGAGGCCGCATGATGACATATTAATTGATGTAATGAAGCGTGCAATTCAACGCTTTAGTAGACCTGAAGGAGCTGGAAATCATATTCCAGATTACTAACACTACGAAAGGTTTGTAGAAGGAGGAAAACCATGGCTTTATTTCAGCGGCGGGGTAGTCGGCAAGATACCGAGTTACAAATGGCGCCGATGATTGATTGCGTGTTTCTGTTGTTGATATTCTTTATGGTCTCAGCAATTATGCGTACGCCTCCGCCATTTTCAGTCACGCTACCGGAGTCAGCGACAAAGCACGAGTTTCCACGTAAGAAATTTAACTTATTTATCAGTCCAGATGGTCAGATTTCCTTTGATGACTTGTTAATGCAAACGATGGACGAGATGGATATATTTCTTGCCACGCACGAGCATCTGATTAGTACGCTAATCATCAAGGCTGACAAAAGTACCCAACATGGCGTGGTTATTGATGTGATGGAGCGTGCGAAACAACGTTTTAGTAAACCTGAGGGGCAGGAAATTGCCATAGCCGTATCGGAAGATGAGTAAATCTTGATTAACATGCTTCCGTGAAATGTCCTAATGGAATTGAGTTTTACCAGAAAATCGAAATTGGGACGAAAGGCAAAATGAAGTTGAATTGATGCCACCGTTTCGGAAGTGTAAGTTTTTATGTAAGGCAGCCTAATGGCTGCCTTTTTTTGACTGTACGCATCGAAGATTGACAGATGTTCTTTGGGTGTTTAAACAGTCCGCTTAATGTAGAGAGTTTGGACATAAGGTCAGGTGACAAAGGTTGTATTTATTTCGCAATTTAATACTAAAACGGCATTTTTGCGGGTTAGCTCTAGTTCAGCTAATTACGATATTTGGGTGCAGCAGCGGCGAAATCCAAAACTTCGAGAATATCCGAATCGAATCAGATTATCGCCTTGGCTATCTTGATATTCGAATTATTCTACTAGATAGAAATCGCAACGCCCTCATCTGGAGCGAAAGCATTCTAACGCCGGGGGTTGGTGTCAATGCAATTTCCGAATCCAAATTCATAACGGATGCTACAATCTATTCTATGCGGCAAGGCGCCAAGAGCGAAAAGGTCTATGATGGCCAACTTTTTGATTTGCGGTGGGGGTCACTTGGCAGGTCAAATATAAGATTACTTCGTTCAGAAATACCACGCTTGCTAATCCTAGAGGATCCGCAGCGTGACACAGAAATGGGAATAATTACGATTACCGTAGAAACGGATAAACAGGGGCCGTTCTCCCATACTTTGGAAAACACGCGGATTTACACTGGCCTACCGTAAGCGCGTGTTTGAAAAATAAGCGGCAAACCCCACTGCAGCGTTCAATGGTTAGTCGCAGCGGCGTAACATGTTGTTGGGAAACGGAATTCACTCCTGGGGCACGTTTATCAAATCGCACATATGGAGAGGGTTGTTCAATCCGAAATTTCAATCGAGGGTGTTGACATCAATTCAAAATTTTAGTAGAATATCAGGATATTCTTTATCCGTTTCCGAAATGCCGCTGCCGCGATTCTGACGCCAATAGCTTCCAATTCTTTTTGTGTTGACATTTATGGGGAGGGCGTTTATGCTGAAATTCATTCATACGCTTGAAGATTTGAAGAGCAGTTTTACGGGATGGGGCGATGATACAATACCAGGTATTCCTCGTGAGGAAGCCGGATATTCAGTCGTTATTTCCTGCCCCGAGGGCGAATTATACGAAAAACAGGACTCAAATCCGTTTGCCACGAAACGCTTAATTGTTGGCATCCATACATGGCCTGTGGGGAAAGCGCACGGTAGCCACCACCATCCAAGCTGGGAACAGTGTTATTATATCTTTGCGGGGCAGGCGGAAATCACTGTTGGCGACGAAAAAAAGACTGTAGGGCCGGGAGGTTCGGCGTATATACCCGCAAGGGTCGAACACGACGTTGTTGCTGTTGGCGACGAGAAGATGGTGGCCGCAGTGATTAGTTGCGTGTTGGACGAAGACGAACTCGACTAGGACACTGGCAAATGGATTTAAGTCGATAATATGTTCCTCTCTAGGATGGACACCGTTGTCCCGACCGTCGCGGCTCGGAAGCCCATACTACGGAAATTTGCATTATTTGTCTGACGCTGACCTATTGCAGACAAACACCTTGTTACCGTTCCTTCTATCCTTCAAAGGAGATTTTGGCGTGGAATCTACGCTTCGGATTCAATCCGCGACGCTTCGCGATTATTGCACACGCCTTTTTAAGGCGGTTGGGACGCCAAACGAGGTCGCGGAGGTCGTTGCCCAAATCCTGGTAAACTCTGACCTTAAAGGGCACACCTCACACGGTGTATCGCAAATCCCCACCTACACAGAACCGGCTCGGCCGGGCTATATAGATGCGATAGAAAAGGCGAGGCTAATTCCAGACGGGATGCCGGAGCTTGTCCGTGAAACGGCGAGCACGGCTCTCGTCGACGGTCATGTAGGTTGGGGGCATTATGCTGGACGATGGTGTATGGATTTGGCTATGGAAAAAGCCCGCGCCACCGGGATGGGCGCCGTAAGCCTTACGCGCACACATCATATCGGCCGACTCGGGGAGTTTGTCGAACAGGCTGCTGCAAAGGGTTTTATCGGCATGGTAACATCGGGCTGGGGAGGAGAAGAACCGGGCGACGCCGCGCCGTTCGGCGGTGCCAAGGGAACGCTGTCGACTAATCCCATCGCGCTCGGAGTGCCATCCGCGGATGGCAATCACTTTATTTCCGATTTCGCAACCACAATGCTCTCCGGCGCAAAAATTCACCTCGCCCGTGTTAAGGGAACAGAGCTTCCGCCGGGGTGCATTATTGACAAGCACGGACAGCCGAGCGTCAATCCCGGCGACTTTTTTGAGGGCGGAAACATGCTTGTCTTCGGCGGATATAAGGGATATGCATTCTCTCTGCTGACGTGTTTGATTGGCGGTCTTGCAGCGGTTAGCCCCGACTCGGAACGGATGGGCGGCACCTTCTTCCAAGCAATTGACATTAGCGTTTTTCAACCGCTGGACGCGTACCAACAAGCTGTCAACGATTTTCTTGCGGGGATTCGATCCATCCCGCCAGCGCCCGGTTTTTCCGAAGTGCTTGTTCCCGGCGACCCGGAGCGGCAGGCTGAAGAAAGGCAAGCGCGAGAAGGGATTGAACTGCCGGCTACAGTTTGGACGTTAATCTTGGAACACGGCAAGAAGTACGGCGTACACGAAAACGAATCAACTGACTAAGCCGCCTACCTACCGATTGAGAAGACACATGCAAATTGCGCTTGACCCCTGGATGATACGAGACCGTTCGCTGACTGAAGTTTGCCGTTTCGCCGCTGAAACCCAACACCAGTGGATTGAACTGTCACCGCGCGACGATTTCTTGCCCTTGTTCATAAGCCCCAGAGCAAATCGAGATAATGTTGCCGAGTTGAAGCGTGCGTTGCGCAACTACAACGTCGGACTAGCCTCCATGTGGACAGTGTACCGGTGGTCTGAACCCGACAACGCCGAAGCGCGCGCAGCGGCTGTCAACTACTGGGAAAAAGCGATTCAGGTGGCAGTTGAACTCGAGTGCTCCCACCTCAACTCGGAGTTTAGCGGCAACCCGGACACCCCGGAAGCGTGTGACGCAGCGTTCTGGCGATCCATGGAGGATATTGTTCCTATTCTTGAACGGGAAAACATCACCATGGCGATTGAACCGCATCCGGGCGACTTTGTTGAAGACGGAAATAGTGCAGTAGACATTATCCGTGCGATTGGGTCGCCTAATGTCAGATACCTGTATTGTGCGCCCCACACTTACCACATGGGCGGTAATATGACCGAGATGATTCGCTACGCGGCGCCGGTACTGGATCACGTCCATGTCGCCGATACGCTCGATCACCGGATTCCGGTTCGTTATATCGTCAATCCTCTTGAATCCCCAGTCCGCATTCATCAACATCTAAACATTGGGGAGGGAGACATTGACTGGGAGATGTTCTTCCGTACGCTTCAGGAGGTCGGTTTTGACGGCGTTATGACCAACTCAGTTTTTGCGTGGCCGGATAAAGCCGAAGAGTCGGCGAAGTTCATGGCGAAACAGATAAACGAGTATCTTGAACGGTTCGACTTTGGAACCCATAATCCGGCATGAATATTTCCCCGCACGTATGGCAAGCGTTAGGCAAAGAGAAATCGGATTCGACGGAATCATCAGGAACGGTGCATGATGCGTGTTGAGAACAACAACCGCTGTTTCGCTTGTGGTAAAGAGAACCCATTTGGTCTGCAAGTCCATCCTGAAATTTCGCCGGACGGGATGCAGGTTAAGATTGAATGTGTCCCGCCGGATCACTTCCAAGGGTGGGCAAATATAGTGCACGGCGGTATCTTGAGCACGTTATTGGACGAGGCGATAACGTACGTGGGCATCGCTAATTTTGATGGGCCTGCGGTGACTGCGCAACTCGATATTCGTTTCAAAAATCCCGCACGCGCCGGACAGAAGCTTCTCGTGACAGCCAATCGCCTGAAAGCCGGAAAGCGGCTCATTGAGGTTGTTGCGGAGATTAAACTGCAGGATGGAACACAGATTGCCGAAGGAACCGGGAAAGTTATGAAGGCCGCTGGGGCTTTCTAGGTACTGTTCACTTTACGCCGTTTGGGCAATCTAGGCAAACTGTTTCGAAAGGATATCATTTGCGATTGCCGAATCGCATTTGAGCCAAATGAGTCGCCGATATCTCATCAATTTTGATTCTGCGGAGTTGCCGCGGATCGACACCGATTTTTTGGTAATTGGAAGCGGCAGCGCTGGATTAAGGGCAGCCATTGAAGCCAATCGCCACGGGGATGTTGTGTTAATCACAAAAGGCGCGCTTCAAGAGAGCAGCACGCGGTATGCACAAGGCGGCATCGCCGTTGCGATGAGTGAGGATGACGAAATCGGGTTCCATGTCGAAGATACGCTTAAAGCGGGAGCTGGGCTCTGCAATGAAAAAGCTGTACAAATCATGGTTGAGGAGGGCATTGAACGGGTCTCGGAACTAATTCAATGGGGCGCAAATTTCGACAAGGAGGGAGAAACCCTCGGATTCACGCAAGAAGCGGCGCACCAACGCCGGCGTATAGTTCACCGAGGCGACGCTACTGGCGCAGAAACCACGCACGTTTTAGTTACGCATCTCAAGAAACAAAAGCGGATACAAGTTATTGAGTACGCCTTCGCGGTCGATTTAATGACACAGGGCAACACCTGCTACGGAGCGGCCGCCCTCATTGATAACACCCTGCACTGCATCTTTGCCAAAGCCACAATTCTCGCAGCAGGTGGGCTGGGGCGAATCTATCAATGCACGTCGAACCCAAAAGTCGCAACGGGTGACGGTTTCGCCCTGGCTTGGCGAGCAGGTTGTGAAATGATGGATATGGAATTTGTCCAATTTCATCCAACCACGCTGTTCCTGATGGGAGCCCCCCATTTCTTAATCTCCGAAGCCTTGCGGGGCGAGGGCGGAACCTTAATCAGCGCGCGCGGCGAACGGTTTATGGGCAAATACCACGAACTGGAAGAACTTGCGCCACGAGATGTGGTGAGCCGCGCCAACCTTAGCGAAATGGAATTAACAGATTCCCCCTGCGTCTACTTGGATATCACACACCTATCGCCGAATTTCATACAGAACCGCTTCCCAACAATCTACCATACCTGCAATCAGTACGGAATTGACATTACCACGGATTTAATCCCGGTTCGACCCGGAGCACATTTCATGATGGGCGGTGTTCGAACAAATATGAATGCCGAAACGGGTATTCGCGGCCTTACCGCTTGTGGGGAAGTTGCGTGCACCGGCGTCCATGGCGCGAATCGGCTCGCGAGTAATTCATTGCTTGAGTGTATCGTTTTTGGCACACGTGCGGGAAAAGCCGCGGCTGAATACGCGGGGACATTGGACACACAAGTGCACGCGAGTGTTCGGATTCAGTCATATGACGAATCAGAATCCAGCAGCGATAAATTCAATGACACATCCAATCCGACCGTAGATGTCAATACAGCCCAAGAAATAATCCGAGAGCTAATGTGGAGACACGCCGGCATACTCCGGAATGGCGAGGACCTAAAGAAAGTTGCGGATGCGTTAGCGCCATTGGATCGGTCAATATCGGGAAATCAAATTGAAGCGCTTGAGTTGCAGAATATGCTTGAAGTAGCGAGGTTGATAACACGCATAGCTATAGCGCGTACCGAAAGCCGCGGCGGGCATTATCGGGAGGATTACGCTGAAAGAGATGACACAAATTGGCGAAAACACCTCGTGGTTCGCCGAAATGAGCCGACGTTGAGATTTGAACCGGTGTAAGCATTAACGTAATTAACGCTAATCGCAATCTATGTTGATAAAAAGCCACGCTCTATAGCAAGAACACGTTTTCATCGCTTTTACAGAATTATTTGGGAGATTCCTATGTCAGAGATTATAACTCAGAGTGAAATTCAGAATTACAAAGGGATTCTACAACAACTCTGTCATACGAGGAACCTGGGAGAACCGTTGTACGAATCTATTCAGCAAGGAAAACCGGACTCGCCTAGCTGGATTGTAACCGTTAAGTATGGGCAATCTAATTACATAACTCCTGCGCCGATACACGGTTCGAAGCGACTTGCGGAACAAGCGGCAGCCGAACAGGTTATTGAGGCTATTGAGTCACGGCAAGAAGCTTTTTTGGCGGGCAATCCCTTTGACGGTGAGCAAAAAGCGGTGCAATCATCTGAAGCCAACACCGAAGTTGAACTGACAACAAGTGAAACACCTACGACGGATACGCTTCATGTGCCCACCGAACTAGTTGCGAGCGCACTCGGTATTGCGAATCATCGGTTGACAACGTTACGCAGTGGCACCCGCTACCGCGAGGTTGCAGAATCGAATAACGGGAGTCAAATGTTCGCACAGAAGCTAGCCGAATTAACTATGAGAATTGTGCGTGAGGTTGCTGCTGCTGCAGAGCGCTCCAATATTAAATTCGGTGGGAATGTTAGTAAAAATTGAATACATTCAGGGCACTCAAGCGATTTCTTTAGCGAACACCGACGCAAAATTGTGATTGTGCAACAGCAACCAAGGGTTACGCGAAAAACTCGGTTTCTTTTCAAGCGGTGTATTGCCTTCTTGAATGAGGCGGTTCAAAAATTTTTGACATACAATTGATGTAGGTGCTATAATTTTAGTTTGTTAGGCAAGTGAAACTGAGTCTCATTATCACATTTTGGTTGCATTTCAAAGCGAGGGTGAAAGCCAACTCGGTGGTTTGGGTTGTAATGCAATGGGTTCGCCAGGCAACTCCTGTATAAGTAATCTTGCTGTTACCTTGAGGTTAGCGACTTGCTATTGTTTGAAGCGGGGCTGATTACGCTTCGTCGGAGCCAACTTGTTGTGCAAGGTAGTTTTGGATACCCATTTGGTTAATCTGATCCAACTGGGCTTCAATCCAGTCGACGTGGTCTTCCTCATCTTTGAGAATCTCTTCTAGAAGTTCTCGTGAACCGGCGTCTTTGTGGGTAATAGCGAGTTCAATAAATTCATTCAACCGCTCAACGGCTTCTTTCTCAAGGTCAAGGTCGTTATCCATCATTTCTTCGACAGTCGTGCCAATCCTAATCTCAAAATAACGCATCATGTTAGGCATTCCGTTGAGATACAGAATCCGCGCGATAAGTTTTTCGGCGTGCCTCATTTCTCCGATCGCATGCTCACGAATCGCTTGGTGGAGATGATGGTATTGCCAATTTTCGCAGATTTCGGAGTGGGCAAAATACTGATTGATTGCGGTAAGTTCGGATGTTAATACTTCGTTAAGTACTTCGATGATTTCGGGATGGCCGTCCATTGTTTTCTCCTTTACGCTTGGAAGTGTTAGCCTTTATGAGAACCGTTCAAATTTGAGTACACACATAATAGTATAGTTGAGCGTGGTTCTAGATGTCAAGTGGGGAAGCTATAAATCCCTTTGCGCCTTGAATCCAATATTACAGCAACGGGAGATTACAATGTTGAGATATTCCGCTGGAGTTTTAGGTTTACTCTTAAGTGCAACAATATTCGGAACAACAGATGCCAAGGAATTGGTGATGTATTCCGGGAGAAGCAAAAGTCTAGTCGAGCCAATCATTAAACAGTTTGAGAAGGAGAACGGTACAGAAGTCAAAGTTCGATACGGCGACACCGCCCAGTTGGCGGTTGCTATACTGGAAGAGGGCGCAAAAAGCCCGTCGGATCTGTTTTGGGCTCAGGATGCCGGCGCGCTGGGTGCGTTGAGCAAGCAAAATATCTTCAGCCGATTGCCTGACAGGATTTTATCCGAATCTCCGGAACGCTTTCGAAACGTTGACGGCACGTGGGTTGCAACCAGCGGCCGAGCGCGCGTTCTTGCCTACTCGCCGGAACGCGTCAACCCGAAAGCGTTACCCGATAGTATATTTGACCTCACCCATCCCATGTGGAAGGGCCGAATCGGTTGGGCGCCGCAGAACGCATCGTTCCAAGCTTTCGTAACCGCAATGCGAGTTTTGGAAGGCGAGAAGAAAACCGAGAGCTGGCTGCGAGCTATGAGGGAAAACAAAACCAAAAATTATGCGAAGAACACCCCGATTATCCAGGCGCTTGCCGCTGGAGAGATTGATTTAGGATTGCCAAACCACTACTATCTCTTGCGCTTCAAAAAGGGCAATGCAAAGTTCCCGGTCGATCAGACCTTCTTCAAAGCCGGCGACGCGGGAAATCTAGTCAACGTGGCTGGCATAGCGCTACTGAAGAGCAGCAAGCGGTCTGAAGAAGCGTTGGCTTTCATCGAGTTTTTAATATCCATCAAAGCACAGCAGTTCTTTACGAGCGAAGTCTTCGAGTACCCGGTTACGGATAAGGTGATTCCCAACGCCAAACTGCTGTCTCTGGACGACCTTCTCAATCAGATACCAGCGCTAAACCTAGAGGATTTAGACGATCTGGATGGTACGCTGAAGCTATTGAGGAAAGTCGGTCTGCTATGAGAACTCTTCTCGCGCGCCAACTTTCTCCCTGGTACTTAACGGTTCCTGCGATTACAGTAGGAACAGGGGTTCTCTTGCCGTTGGCTTACCTACTCGTCCGAGCCTTCCAAGCGGAAGCAGCGGATCTCACACAGATAGTCTTCCGCGCGAGAAATCTGTACCTCTTTGTGAATACATTTCTCCTTGCCGCTGGGGTCCTTGCCGTCGGCGGGTTATTGGCAACGCCTCTTGCGTGGCTCACCACCCGCGCGGAACTCAGAGGCAACCGGATTTTTACCTTGTTGGGCGTCTTGCCGCTGGCGATTCCGGGTTACGTAATGGCGTACACACTGTTGGGACTGAGCGGACCCGATGGAGTTGTAGCGAGTCTATTCGGGTTTAGGTTACCGCGTCTTAGCGGTTTTTGGGGTGCGCTCATTGCGCTAAGTTTCTGCACGTTTCCATATCTTTTCATGAATATACGTTCAGCGTTGTTGGGACTTGACGCCGCGCTCGAAGAATCTGCGCAAAGTCTGGGATACAGGACATGGGAAGTTTCCCGATATGTGGTTATGCCGCAACTTCGCCCGACGCTTTACGCTGGCGGGCTAATCGTCGGGCTGCACGTTCTCGGAGATTTTGGCGTGGTTTCATTGATGGGCTACGAAACCTATAGTTACGCGCTTTACTCGCAAAGGCAGTCCTTCGACCGCACCTACGCGGCTTGGCTGGCATTGATGCTTCTCGCACTTGCCGGGGTCTTCATCGCCATTGAGGCTAAACTGTTGCGCGGCACCAGACTTCACCGCACGGGAAGCGGACCGCCACGAAAGGTGGCGTTAATCCCGCTTGGTGCTTGGCAGGGGCCTGCATATATTTACCTTGGCGTTTTAGCATCCGCAAGTGTAATTCTACCTACTGTCACAATCTGTTTCTGGATGCTGAAGGAAAATGTACCTTCAAATATTCAATCCCTGTACGAGGCGCTCTCTGGATCAATCTTTGCTTCCGCTCCCGCTGCGCTTCTCTCCACTTGCTTTGCGGTGCCGCTCGCATATTTGGGCGTGCGTTACCCCACGTTCCTCTCCCGACTCCTAGAACGTGTGGCATATTTCGGTTACGCGACGCCGCCCGTGGCACTTGCTCTTGCGCTCATCTTCTTCACGCTACCACTATCCGGTATTTATCAGACGCTTTGGGTCTTGGTTTTTGCCTACACATTGCACTTCCTCGCTGAATCTATTGGGCCCGTCCGAGGTGCGCTCTATCAGGCGCCGCCTCGATTGGAGGAGGCAGCTCAATCTCTTGGCTATACGCCTCTGCGGGCGTTTTTCAAGGCGACGTTTCCGCATTTACGCGGCGGGCTTACTGCGAGTACGGCTTTAGTTTTTCTCTCTGCCATGAAAGAACTTCATCTCACGGTCTTGCTCTCTCCCGCGGGGTACGAGACGTTGGCGGTAAACGTCTGGAGTTACACAAACGAAGTTGAATTTGCGAAAGCGGCGCCGTACGCTCTGGCGATACTGCTATTCTCGGCACTGTTTGTGGGACTTCTGCTTGTCCAGGAAAGGATTCCCCATGAAACCCCTGCTTAGTGTGCGCAATCTTACCAAGCAACTTGCTCCTCACCTTGAGCCTGTAGTGGTACAGGTGAGTTTTGATGTTTACGCCGGCGAAATTTTCGCGCTTTTGGGACCGAGCGGTTGCGGTAAGACAACGACGTTACGGGTGATTGCAGGCTTTGAGCGACCTGATGCAGGCGAGATTTATCTGGAAGATCGGCTTCTAGACAGCACGGAAGTACACCTGTCAGCGAAAACACGGGGGATTGGATTTGTCTTTCAGGACTATGCCCTTTTCCCGCATCTCAGCGTCATGGACAATGTCGGATTTGGGCTCAGGAAACTTCCCTCTAAATTGCTTCGCGAGAGATGTCTAGAGATGATGGAGTTGGTCGACCTGATTTCGATTAAAGATCGGAAACCTCATGAGCTTTCGGGGGGAGAGCAACAACGGGTCGCATTGGCTCGGTCAATTGCTCCAGGTCCGCAGTTAATCCTGTTGGACGAACCATTTTCTAACCTTGATGCTGAGTTGCGCCACACTACCCGCGAAGAGGTGCGGGAGTTGTTGAAAAAGACTGGGATGAGCGCAGTGTTAGTCACACACGACCAAGAGGAAGCGCTCTGTTTAGCCAATCGGATCGCTGTAATGCAGAACGGACAGATTGAACAGATCGGGACGCCCGAATCAATCTATCACTGTCCCCAAACGCCGTTCGTGGCAGAGTTTCTTGGTAAGACGAACCTGATTTCCGGCGAAGCCAAGGGGGATTGCGCCGATACTCCGCTCGGCAGACTTCCACTCGATTGCCATGCGGAAGGGAAGGTGCTGCTTTCGATTCGTCCAGAACATCTTACTATTGAGCGTTGCAATGAGGCCCACCCGAATGGTTTGCGAGGTAAAATTGCGATGCGCGAGTTTAAGGGGCATGATTTGACCTACCGTGTCAAAATCGGAGAACAGGGTTACATTGTTCAGACCGACCACCGCTGTCCGTTTAAGGTCGACGATCAAGTTCAGCTAAGAGCGGTTGAGCCTGCAGTGGTGATACGCGGCAGCGGCGATTCCGTCACGCTTGAATCACCACTGAAAATGGATAGCCAAGATACGCATGCAGCGGAAGATTTTCAGAATAAAGAAACTGACAGCAGTTAGTTGATGGAATGCGAATAATCAATTACATGTAAGCCCACCTAAGACACCACATGCGTTTCAGGAGGCAAGTGGAGCGTAAGAATCTTTTTGCTCGCGCATGTTCTTTATCTTCCCTAGCCACTCTTTTGAGAGGTTCAACCGGAAATAATATCGATTTTATGGGAAGTTTCCTATCAGAAATGGTATAATTTACCATCGCGAACCTATCATCTTTTAGCCCCAACCATTTCGGAACAGGGTCTATCTTGACCGAAATCTATTCAGCCGTGGGTTTTATGAGGACGGGCAATATCCCTCCGCGTCCCTTTTTCTACATCTCGTACATTCTATTTTGGAAGGAGTGATCATGTCTAGCGAAAACACACTAACGCAGCCGGTGGAACCTGCTGTGAATATCGTTGACCCAATCCACGATTTTGTAAAGGATGGTGCTGATATACATGGCGAACGTCTTGACACCGAATCAGATCCATTTTGGAGCGCGTTGTGTGACATTGGCACTGAACTTTGGCTTGACACAGGTGACATTGACGGAGCAACGCCGCTATGGACCGACGAATTCACGGCGCTAACGACGAACAACACGTTGCTTAACGCCGAGGTGCAAAAGGGTATATACGATGATTTGATTCAGAAAACTGCCGGTACGCTTTATGGGTTGGATACAAGTACACAAATTATCGAGATTGCGTTTGTCTTAAATGCCCATCACGGACTTCGTCTAGCACAACGATTCGGCGGAAAAGTGAGCGTCGAGCTACATACGGATTTGGCTCACGACATTGAGAGAAGCGTATCGTATGGTCACCGGTATTATAATATTTGCCCCGACGCCTTTATCATCAAAATACCGCTGACGCCAGCGGGTTTAATTGCTACGCGCCGCTTACGAGAATCAGGCGTACCGGTTAATTTCACTTTGGGGTTCAGTGCGCGACATAACTACATAGCAACAGCATTTGGCGCGCCTTCGTACGTAAACGTGTTTCTTGGTCGGCTAAATGCTTACATGGTTGACAATCAATTGGGGGACGGCCGGTTGGTTGGTGAAAAATCTGCACTTGCGAGCCAACGAGCCGTTAATGACCTGGCTCAGGGTACTCAAGTACCGACGCAACAAATCGCCGCGAGCTTGAGAGGAGCTGGGCAGCTTGCGGATTTGGCAGGAATTGATGTTATCACGATGCCCGTAAAGGTTGCTGCTGCTGCCAAAAAGGAACTTTCAGGGGAGTGGGGCTACAAAGTTGACAGCGATTATCCGATACGTCTCAACGACGAGGTCAGTGCATCGGATTTGCGTCTACATACGTTGTGGGAAGTTGCAGAATCTGAGCGTAGGCTAGTTGAAAGTATTACGACCGATACGCCTCAGACAGCGGAAGAGTTGGTGATACAGGCGCATGACATGGGTGCCGGCGATTTGTTTCCTAGACTTTCCACAGCAGATCTTGACAAAATCGCTTCCGATGGCAAGATACCGAAGCATGAAATCTGGGTAGAGCGCGTCAAGTCAGGTGAACTTGCGATTGACACGCTCTTGAACCTCGCCGGACTCGCCTCGTTTGCTGCTGATCAAAAAGCGCTTGACGAACGCATCCGCCGGTTGATTGCAGGTTAGTAGGACGTACCGGCGCTGTTCTGCTGGAGGCGAGCATGAGCGTAAGTTCGTAGCGCCGAGCTGCATTTTTCGCTTCAACCGGATTCGCCAAAATTTGAAAACGAAGGAGAGCAACCGTGACGCGAACAATTGGGATTGGCGTGATTGGTGTGGGCTGGATGGGGATGACACACAGCCGCTCCTACCGGGAGATTCCGCATCGATTTCATGACAGCGGCATCCAACCCCGTCTGGTAATTTGTGCGGATGAGGCGGAAGACCGTGCGCGCCAAGCGAAAACGCGGTACGGTTTTGAACGGCACACCGTAGATTGGAGACAAGTAATCGCGGATCCGGCTGTTGAAGTAGTGAATATTGCCGCATCGAACAACGTCCATCTTGAAATTGCCCGGTTAGCAGCCGAAGCTGGTAAGCACATCTTCTGTGAAAAGCCTGTTGGCCGCAACCCGAAGGAAACGGAAGAAATAGCACGTACGGCGCGCCGGGCGGGTATTCTGACATTCGTGGGGTTCAATTACAGGTGGGCGCCGCTGGTGCAGTACGCACACCAATTGATTCAGAATGGACGTTTGGGTAAGCTAACCCACTACCGGGGCACATTCTTTACAGGTTGGGCCAGTAATCCTCAAACGGTACTGTCGTGGCGGTTTCAGCGAGAATTTTCCGGGTTAGGAACTTTGGGAGATTTGCTGTCGCATGTGATTGATATGGCGCATATGATTGCGGGACCAATAAAGTGCGTGATTGGGAATCGCGAGACGTTCATCCCGCAACGTCCACTCCCCAAGCCCGGCGAAGTTACACATACGACGGCTCGCACGGCGGGACCGATGGGAGATGTAACTAACGAAGACTATGCGGGCGCACTGGTGCAATTTACCAATGGGGCACATGGTACGCTAGAGGCATGCCGGATTATAAGCGGTTTGAAATCTCCCATGGCGTTCGAGGTGAACGGTACGCACGGGGCGTTGAGTTGGGACTTTGAGCGGATGAATGAACTCCAACTTTATCTTCCAGATGACAACAATACCCATGAAGGTTTTGTTCGCATAGTGGGCGGGCCGGAGCATGCTTTCCATTCCCGATTTAATCCCGGTCCGGGCATTGGCTTAGGGTATGAAGAACTCAAGGTTATAGAAGCCCACCAATTCTTAGAGTCTATCCGAGACGGCCGGCAAACTGTACCCGGCTTCGCAGAAGCGTTAGCAGTAGCACAAGTGCAGGCTGCGATTCAACATTCGTGGGAAACCGGGCAATGGCGAGACGTAAAGGACGCATGCGCAAGCTAGCCATTCGCTTCATAAGTCTGAATTAGCCCCATGCAGCGTTGTAACACCCAAGCAGAGTTAATGTTCATTGTAGCAGTGCGCGCAGTTTAATCGATTGGATCGAAGAACGTAAGATCCGCGCCGAAGTTCTGCATGGCGACCACTGCATCGCCCCGAAGCCGAGTGCGTATTTCCCTCGTGCGGTGTTTAAGTTGAATTTCCTGCTCCGGGATGGCGAACTTAAAGGATAACTCGCGATTCACTGGAGGTTCCCCGATAAAAAGATAACCGTTAGTGTGCCTTGGCGATTCAGATGTTCCCTCTACCGTTATACTCGCCGGATCAACCCAAGAAGGAATGCGGACAAATAAGGGGGCCGGGTATTTTGTCCTAATTCGTAACGCCGATCCGGTATAAGGGGATTGAACGTTGATTGCATCTGTTTCGTGATCGAAAAGAAGGTTGACCCAATGTCCGGCGGAATCGAACCGTGTTGCCTCCCGATATACCTCACACAATGAACCGACCGCACCGCCGACGATGTCCATGTTGAAACTCACGTGGGAGGTTTCAACTGCTTGGTGACCGTAAGGTGCCGGGAAGCCGAATGCGCCTTGATGCCTGTTGGCAACATCGCGCTTGCCGTCTTCGCCCTCCGGGTTGGGCGGCTCTTCGATAAAGGAGATGTCGCG
Organism: Candidatus Poribacteria bacterium; assembly: GCA_028819845.1. Taxonomy (GTDB): domain Bacteria; phylum Poribacteria; class WGA-4E; order WGA-4E; family PCPOR2b; genus JAPPKS01. The sequence goes on from JAPPKS010000032.1 coordinate 66,047, forward strand.
TAATTGGGAAGGGAGCAGGTGTCCGCGCAAAATGCGTTCAGCGTCCCCGTAATAATCCGTGTAACCCCAACTGCCTAGAATTAACGCTGTTTCAACGATGTCCCCGGTGTTATTTACTTCGCCGTTATCCGGAGATGCATCCTCGCGGCTAGACTCGATTACCCATCCAAGCGCATCGCGAATGTCCCAAAGCCCGTTGTCGTAAAAAGCCTTCACTCGATTCATTAGTGTTGAATCGCTTGTTAGGTCCGCGAGTTGAGCAAGAGATGACATGATGCAGGTTGTCGAATGGGTATGGGTCGCAAAAATATCCGGGTCGTATCCGCCCTCTTCAGTGAAGATTCCGTTGATGGTTTTCTCCTTGAGGACGATTGCTAAATCCAAGGCGGGACCGTATCCCGTTGCTTCGTAATACTTTACCAGCGGGCCGATGGCACGCGCCAAACCGGTAACGAATGCATCGCCAGGGGCTCTCAACCCCATTCCTTCTATGCGTTCCCGATCCCAGGCGTGAGATGGTGCCCAGTATTCGAAAATGGCGGCGATTGAATCCTCGGCTAAGCGGCAGGCTTGCTCGGACTGCCGGTATTTGGCAAGTGCGTAGAGCGCATGAAAGCCTTCTCGAATATTGTGTGCGATACAATTCTTTAGTTCGCCGTCGATAGTCTCTCGATTCAAGGGCAGCGGTATCGGGCCGCTATAAGAATAGAATGCGGCATTCGCATGCTTTTCGATCGCATCCTCGTCCAGTTCGATACCGGTAGCATCTTCAGCATTTAACAATGCGTTTAAGTGACGTCCTGGAACATGGGATTCCGAAGCATACGAAGCGAAGGTCAACTTCGCATCAGGGCGCACAAGCGACCCGAAAAAGGGGATGTCATTGTCGTCCGCGTTGAAAACGCTGCACATGGTGCGACAACCTAGAGAAATGGCGTCGTGGATGTCAGTCGTGTTCACGTCGTTGAGTTTTGTCATAAAGCAATAGCTCCTTATTGATAGTTTAATGCGCGATCGTGAAATACACTCGTCAGAAACCTTTAACGGAATTAAAACGGGGAGTCAATATCGGTGCTTTGTTATTAGATTGAATGGCGGACGTAAATTTTGCTGACCTCCAAATTAAAATCTATGGCTTCCTCCTCAATAGCTGTCCACGATTCTATGTGTTTTTAGGGCGGACCAAGTGGTTGACAATTTACCTTTAGGATCGACGCCAAAAGCACTGACGGCAGGAATTACGCCGCCTTTCATGATGTTTTGAATTTCCCTCTGTGTTAAAGCGCGGCTGAAAATGAAAACTTCGTCGATAACGCCGCCTTCCAGCGTATGCATTCCGTCAGCTTCGCCCCTCCCGACGTATAGCGTAGATGGGCTAGCAATGGGCGGTGTTATCCCTTCATCAACGCCCGTTATTAGTTTCCCATTGACAAAGACATGTCCCCTTTGACCATCATAAGTTAAGACATAATTGTACCATGTATTTAGTTTAAATTGGAAACCGGCAAAGGTTCTGTCATTTGGCGGGCCGTTTGATGCGTTCCAATAGGGATTAAAACCCGGGCTTACCAGAATGCGATATTTGCAACAACCGGCGCCCTGCATCTCAACGCTAATAATTGCGTCAAAACCACGATGCTGTGTGAGTTTAAAGTAAGCGCCGATGGTAAATTGCCCTGATTCTAAGATTGGGTCGAGAATTTTTCCTTCGGCTGCAACATGGGAATTGTTCCCGTTCCCAAATTCTACGGCGCTACCACCCTTGCCGTTTTCCGTCCACTTAGCTCCATTTTTGAGTTTTCCGTCAAAACCGTTGCCCGAAGCGTCTTCGGTGCGCACTCCACCTCCTTCATTGAATGGGAGGTAAATCAACAAGTCTTCTTGCGCGCCGGCTGAAGGCACAAGAAATTGCAAAGCGGAGAAGAGTATGGAAATAGCGTACACGAATCGCATCGGAATCAATTCTCCATGAAGCTATGCAAGTACCTAACGGAAGATTGTCTCAGTTAATGACCGCTTTGCGATGGTGTTGGGAGATGGCGTTTTGTCCAGGCTGCGCGCAGATTGCCACCTAAAAACGGGCGGTCGGATATACCGCTTTGGCTGTGACCAATGTACCATTTGCGCGGCCATATGAGGTTTTCCGCCCCCATGGACGTAGATGATTGCAATGACGACCAAGGAGATGCGTCATCTAACCGATACAGAACACCGCCGGGACCCATCCCGCTGTGCAGCGCCAGCTCAAAATCAAAAGGTTCTCCCGGTGTCAATACCGTGCCAGTCCAGGTCTGTGTTCCCATTCCAGATTCGGTCACGAGTTTAATCGTGAGCACCGGCGGACAGCCTTCAAATCCAATCCAGATTGTCGCGGCGCCCTCAAGGTCGTCCCATCCACAGAGGAGGGATTGTGTGTTTTTGCCAGATGCAATGTGGTGCAGCACTCCTGAGATGCGCCACGCACAAAGCCAATCATCGCCAAGATTGTGACTAGAATCGTCCCAAGCGCCTCCGAACGTTGCCGATGCCTCCTCAGGATTTACATGTTTCCATTCATCCGCCAGCGGGAGCGATATCGGCCATTCCAGCCGCTCACGTACTGTACCATTAGTGTCAATCACTTGGTAGCGTGTACCTGCGGGGTCGACAGCAAACTGCACGGCGTGGTGATATTCTGTTCGACCGGGCATGAAACCGCCGGGCCCATAGTTGGTTCCCGCCCCGCCGGTGCAGACTTGAAGCACTCCCTGTTGTGCCTGAACATCAAAAGCAATAATGTGGCTGCAGAGGTAAGCTTGGACATGATGTTTAACCAAAATGTCCCAAAACGCTTGTCCTTCATTGGGTACAATCCGCCAGAATGGATACCGTTCGTAGCCATTTACTGGCAGAACCGGATGGTGCCCGGCGACAAATTTGTGCGCGGCATCGTCATTGGCACATAGCACTTGGTCTAGCCATTCATGCTCAACGTGGCCGTTGCCTCCTAGTCCAGAGAACGCCGTATTGACACACACAAGCAAAAAGTCATCACGGCGTACGAAATAAGACAAGCCCTCCTGACCTGCGGGGCCATTACAGGGGATTTCAGGAAAGACGTCACGCCACACTTGTTCGCTCTCGACATCGTATGTGTTGTGGTTGCTGGTTGTGTGGAATATTTCAATAGACCGTTTCTTGAGCCGTTTCATTTCAGTCTGAAGCCAATAGTTCCACTGCTGACGTAACGCGGCATAGTCTTGGGTTATTCCCAGAATGTGGTCACCAGGAAAGATGATGAAATCGGGTTGGGGATGAATCCTCGCTACCACGGCATTCACAGCGGCGAAGTTTGGTTCAAATTTTGCGCCGGGCACGCCAGAGCAACAATCAGCATAGACGACAAACTGATGCCCAGGGACGTCACGAGGCAGCAGAGCCGGAATCTCCCGCTCACCGTCGGCGTGATTTTGCACGTTGAGTTGACTAGATTCCGCAGTAAACGACATAAAGCGCTCCATTTACAATGGGTACCGATGGGTGTAGTATTTCAATGTGTAGAAACTTGCCACGAGTCGGCGGGTAGCCAATACGAAACCACTTCTCATCACCCGCGGGCTGTTTTTCATGAGATCCCAAGTAGGTGTTATTTTTACAGAGGGCTAACATTTTATAAAGCAGAAAAAGGCAATTGAGGAATCATCTCTATCTGACAACCTGTTGCTATACGAGATGTTAACCGTGTTCTACCCAAGTTCCAGAGTCCAAAGCATTATAAAAACCTTCACATCAAAAATCAAGAGAAAAATCTGAATTTTCCCATTCAATATCGGGCATGTTGCGGTTCCGGTTAAGAACGCAGCCATCGTGACACTTCTTCTTTTTTGGCGGCCAACGGGCGTTGTTCCTATGATTTCTTTCTACTTGACTTTAGGATGTATCCACGTATAATATGCAAAAAGTAGGGTTATCGTTGATTCCGGCACTGGGAAAACAGGAGCGCATTAATGGCGGACCAATCATCAAGCGGCGGTCAATTGCAAGGTAAGGTCGCCATAGTCACAGGCGGCGCTTCGGGTATCGGCGAAGGGATTTGCATGGAGTTCACTCGACAAGGGGCCGCATTGGTTGTTATGGACATTGATGGTCCCGGCGGTACCAGGGTAGCCAAGGCGATTGAACAACTTGATGGCGAAGCTATTGCCTCAGAAACAGATATTACAGATGATGAAGGGGTGAAAGCGGAAGTCGAAAAGGCTTTGCGGCAGCTTGGTACAGTTGATATCTTGGTCAATTGTGCCGGTTGGAACCACTTTGTACCGCCTGATGCCTATTCGATGGAGCTTTGGCGGAAGATACGATCTATCAATCTTGACGGCATGTGGAACACGTGTCACGCGGTTATGCCCGAGATGATGAGAAAGCGAAGCGGAAAAATTATCAATATCGGGTCAGCGGCTGCCGTACGCGCAATTCCTCAGGCTGCTTCTTATAGTATTGCGAAACACGGGGTTGTGGGGCTTACGAGAGCGCTCGCTGTAGACTTGGGCGCATACAACATAAATGTCAACTGCATTTGTCCGGCAACGATTGAGACGCCGTTGTTGATGGAGGCAACGAATCCAGCATTTAAAGAAGGTATGCTGCGTTCAATCCCGATGGGCAGATTAGGCAAGTTATCGGATGTCGCGAAGGCCGCACTGTTCCTTGCCTCCCCAGATTCGTCATGGATAACCGGTGTTGTTCTGCCGGTCGATGGCGGATTAACTGCATGTATTCGCGCGCACCACTTTGAGTGAATCGCGGCATATTTTTCCGCCAAAGTAACCGAAATCCCTCAATATCAGTCCAATGTCAAAAGGTTTTCGATGAAGCTACAAAACAAGGTTGCGATTATATCGGGCGGAGCATCGGGAATGGGTGCATCTATCGCTCAACTTTTTGGCCAAGAGGGAGCGAGGGTCGTCATCGGCGATATAGATGATGAGAAAGCGAATGATGTGGCATTAAAAGTCAGAATGGCAGGAGGTCATGCACAAGCACAAGCACTAGATGTCGTAGATGAGAATCAGGTGTTAAGGCTGGCCGATACCGTATTACAGGAGTTTCATAGGATTGACATCCTCGTCAACTGTGTCGGCATTGCCGAGTTTGGACCTACTGCGGAGGTCTCCTTGCAGGAATGGCGAAGAGTGCTTGATGTGAATCTGACTGGGGTTTTCTTGTGCTGCAGGGAAGTTGGAAAGGCCATGATTAATCAGCGGTCCGGGAAGATTGTGAATTTTGCATCTACAGCAGGGATTAGCGGCGTGCCCCAGATGGCGCATTATACGGCCTCAAAGCACGGCGTGGCGGGATTAACTAGGGCGTTAGCTGTGGAATGGGGGAAATACAATATCCACGTTAACTGTATCTGTCCCGGGGCAACTGCGACACCGATGCTACTGGAATCGACGACTGAAGCATATCGTGCTGATAGGTCAAAGCGGGTACCACTTCAACGGCTGGGGCAACCCGAAGAACAGGCTCGCGCCGCGTTGTTCTTGGCGTCTCCGGATTCTGACTATGTGAACGGTTCTCTCTTGTGTGTCGATGGCGGCGTGGGCGCCCTGTCGCCCGCTACAAGCACCGACGCGTTAGCAGGCGAAACATGAGCGAATCATAAAGTAGAACGTTGGCAAGAGACATTTTGTCACCAACGGAGCACTTATTGAAACAAAAGAGAGGAAAACGATGAAGGATGTCGTGAAAGCGAATGAGTGTATGTTATGGAAATCACCACGCCCGCACCGACGTTGTATGGGCTTGATATTTGAAAGAGACATCACCCCCACCGCCAATATCGCGGCCGGAATCGTAATATTACCGGCTGGCGAGGAACAGACGAAGCTGAGTGTTCACGAAGGAGAAGAGATTTATTACGTTGTGCGGGGGACGGGTCAATTTGTATTGGACGATCGCGTAGTTGATGTGGAGCAAGGAACTGCGGTATACATTGCCCCTGGTGTAGGTCACCGCGCCATCAACACTGGTGATGAGGAGATGGAACTCTACTGGGTGAACACACCCCCCGTATTTGGACCAGTTGGAGCCTATCGGGACTTGATGAAGGATTGGGAACGAATACGCTAAAGATTAAAAAACTTTTTGCCCATGACTCGCGGTAAGCTTGACTGTTATGCACACCTATGATAAACGAAAAAAGAACGACGCAACTTCGGGAGTTACTGGAACGACCCGGCGTAATTGTTGCCCCATGTGCTTATGACTGCCTTTCTCTTCGTATCATAGAGCGCGCCGGGTTTAAGGCGGCATTGCACGGTGGTTACAACACGGCGGCAAGTTTTCTGGGAATGCCGGATATAGGGATGCTCACCGCAACCGAAATGGTAAGCTATGCTAGAAACATGGCGGCTGCAGTAAACCTCCCTGTGATTTGCGACATGGATGACGGATTCGGGGATTTTTTCAATGTGCTGCGGACAACGCGAGAAGTCATTCAGGCAGGGTTGGCGGGCATGTATATTGAGGATCAGGTGTCGCCCAAGCGATCGCCATCTTTAGGCGGAGGGGATGTCATTCCGGTGGAAGCGATGACTCGCAAACTGAAAGCTGTAGCCAAGGTGCGATCGGAGATGGACCCAGATTTTGTGGTGATTGCCCGAACACACGCAAGCCGGGCGATAGGGTTGGAAGCGGGTGTAAAGCGCGGCATTGCGTACGCTCAGGCGGGGGCAGACATAATCTTTGTTGATCCGGGTTACACTGAGGAGACTGTCGACGAATTAAAGATAGTTGCCCAGAACATTGGCCCTTATGCTCATGTACTGGCGAATATGACAGAAACCGCTGGAAGACCGTTGCTCACCAGTGACGAACTGTACCATATGGGATTTAAGGTTGTCATATACCCTATGACCGCGCTCATGGCGGCGGCAAAAGCAGTTACTAGGGTAATGAAGGAACTACAGGATAAAGGCACAACTAAATCGTTAGTGGATGAGCTAATGCCGCTTCAAGAAGTCGCACAGCTCACAGGGATGGAAAACGTGAGAACATTGGAACGAGAGTTTAACGAACAGACGTTTTGATATTTCTTCAGGTTAAGGTCGATTGTTGCGTTTGCAGCAAGACAACAGTTTGTCAACGAAAACCGGTTTTGGAATTTCCTGAGACAAATGGAATGTAGTTGCAGGCATAAGGCGGTTGTGCTAAAATGGGATTGTCTAAAGAAAGTGGAGGAAATTCGTTTGAGAAGGACTAACAATCAACAGTCTGGTCTGACATCTACCCAACTCTTGGTAGTGATTGTGATCATAGGTGTTGTGGCGGCGGTCATTTTTGGCGGAGGCCGCATACTTGGACAAGCGGGAAAAGCCCTGCAAGCGCAGGCTGCTGAAGAGATTGAAGCGCTCGGCATCGCGCTTGATAGCTATGCGAAAGACAATGGGGATTATCCATCGACCGCGCAAGGACTTACTGCGCTCTGGGAAAAGCCTGAGAAACCGCCTATTCCAGTCAATTGGAGTGGACCGTACTTAAAGATACCTTTTACAAAGGATCCGTGGCAGAATGAGTACATTTATATTCGCCCCGGCGTCCACGATCGCTACGGTTACGATTTGATTTCATTTGGCAGTGATGGGCGCGAAGGTGGATCGGGAGAAGCTGAAGACGTAGTAAGTTGGATTCGTCCAGATGAGTAGAAGAGAGAGGGGTACTTAGTGGGCGGCAGTAATGGCAGCTTTCAAATTTAACATTTTCGTGTAAAGTGCGCGGCCTATAATAGCCCCCGTTGCTCCGCACGTTTTCAGGTCTACGACATCTTGAATTGACGTGATACCACCGGAAGCGATGACATTGATATTTACCGTCTGAATCAAAGTTTGAGTTGACGCTAGGTTAGGCCCCTTCAGCATTCCATCGCTTTTGATGTCCGTATAGATGATGGTTTGAATCCCCTTGGCTTCTATTTCTTTGGCGAATGTAAACGCCGAAACTTGAGACAAATTTAACCAACCCTCTGTTGCGACCATTCCATCTTTTGCATCAATGCCGACGGCAATTCGTTCCCCATATATATTCAATGCCTCCTCAACCAACTGCGGATTTTTGAGCGCGGCTGTACCCAGAATTGCTCGCGATACGCCGAGGTCCATAATCTGATGCAACCTCTCGATTGTGCGTATACCGCCACCCAATTGCGTAGGAATACTAACAGCACCGATGATTTGCTTGACTATGGGAAGGTTGCTGGCTGTACCTCGAAAAGCGCCATCAAGATCGACAAGATGTAGATATTCGGCGCCTTCCTGTTGCCACTGCTGTGCCATGGTTACGGGCTGATTCGAAAAAATTGTTTCCTCCTCGGGGCGTCCTTGTAACAAATTGACACATTTTCCGTTTCGGAGATCGATTGCGGGTATGATTAACACGGTTTCAACATCCTCCTTACCGATGTCCTCGGTATTGCGTTTAACTTGATTCCCGGTGTCCAAACAGAGGGATTAAAAATGCGTTCCGTTATCGGCATAACTTGCAGTTTGACAGTAACCAATATTGAAGGCACCGTACATTTTTTGGAACGCAATCAAATAGCGTGTGACTATGCTCGCGTGATTGAACATATAGGCGGGACACCGCTCCTTTTGCCGCACGTTGAAGATTCGGGTTGCATTGACCATTACCTCGGGTTGCTTGACGGGCTCATATTGTCCGGCGGGGGAGATATAGATCCGCTTCTGTTTGGGCAGGAGCCGCACCAGAAGATTGGTAATGTGGACCGAGTGCGCGATGAAATGGAACTGCAACTGACACGAAAAGCGTTGGATCAGAACTTGCCGATTCTGGCAACGTGCCGGGGTATGCAGGTTTTGAGCGTTGCGGCAGGCGGTACAATATACCAAGATATTGCGTCGGAATTGCCCCCGCCAACTTTGTGCCATATGCAGAAGGGACCGGGTTGGTATGCATCGCATACGATCGATATTCTTCAGGGCAGCCGCCTAAAACAGATAGTCGGCGGCACATCGACCCGAGTCAACTCATTCCATCATCAGGCAGTAGACGAGGTTGGGGATGGATTTGTCGCCACAGCACACTCAAAAGATGGTGTTATCGAAGCCATCGAAAATCCAACGCACAAATTTGCTTTGGGAGTAGCGTGCCATCCGGAGCTGATGTGGGAACGCCATCCTGATGCGCTAAACTTGTTTAAGGCATTTGTAAAGACGTGCGGGTAACCAACTGGTGAATCGCCGAATCATTGAAATAATAGTATATTTGGATTACATGTATTCCTTCCTCAACAGAAGTTTGAATTCGGGGCATTGCGAACGGCAAGGTTTGTGCTGAATTGTTGCCGGAATTTTAATACTCACGTTCGATGACGAAATGAATTAGGCGCGAAAAGAGATTTTTTGCCCGACTATCCGGTAGGCGGGCAAATTCGCGAGTGAACTGTGTAAATGCGTTTTGCGCGAGTCTTTTGGACTGCTGCTGTGCGTATTGAATGGACTTGTATTTCCCCATCAAGCGCAACACGTCTTCAATTTCTTCTTGGGTCTTATCCTCTCGAGATTTATCCATAATCTCGATTACGCGCAGCGCCTCGGTCTTTGTACATGAGCTCAACAAGTGAATGAGTACAAGCGTGCGTTTGCCCTCACTGATGTCGCCAGCAATCTCTTTACCGTACCGCCCCACTTCACCGACTAGATTGAGTACGTCGTCTTGTATTTGGAAGGCGACTCCGAGATTCATGCCGATATCGTTAAATTGATCGGCATCGGCTGTAGTTGCTCCAGCGATAAGAGCGCCGATTCGACATGGGGTGATACATGTATACCAAGCTGTTTTCTGCACACACATAGTCCAGTAATCTGCTTCAGTTAGGTTCCAACGGTTGTTGCTAACCCAACTTAACTCGATATGTTGCCCTTCGACGACCTGGTTGCAGAGTTGTGAGAACTCGGATAGAATCTGAAACGCAATCTCATAGCCAAGTGAATCTGCGTTCGAATGGAGCATTTCCCACATTTTGCAGTGGAGAGCATCGCCGACGTTAATAGCCATCGGAATACCATACTTTAGATGTAAACACGGTTGGCCGCGACGCAAATCCGACTGATCTTCAATATCGTCATGGATTAAAAGCCAATCTTGCAAAAGTTCTAGTGCCGCAGCAGTATTGAGAGCCTCTCTTAGATTTCCGCCGAAAGCTTCGCAGATTAGCAAACAGATTGCGGGGCGTAATCGTTTGCCCGAACGCAGCGGATAATCCCTCATCATTTCATAGAGCCGACGCACTTCATGGCGTTCGTGTTCTTGAGGCAGAAAATTCAAGATGTGCGTATCAATTCTCTCTTTTGTTTCCTTTAAGAATTTGTCAAGCGGGTCAATTTCTGGCATGCGGCAATATACCTTTGAGTGGAGAGCCCATGAACCGATTTCTTGAAGGACTAGATACTTTACCCTTTCATAATACCATATTTCGATTGGCTTTTCTACAGTAGATAAATGCTACTACGTACGAGTGTGCTACGTATTAGCAAATTTTGTATTGGCCACGGAGATGGTTTGAAAATTGTGCTAGTATCAATTCGGGCTTGGAAATCTAAGCGGACGGGCATGGCGGAATGGCTTCCATTTACTGCACGGTTCAATAAATCGAGTTTTCAAGAAAAAAATACGGTTGCAAACCTATCGACTTTTTTGCAAATATTGGTGAACTCAAAAAAACTCAGCAATGCATTGAGAGATTAATCTCGTCCAATGAGTGCACAAAACAGGGCAAGGTTTGGTTCAAAATGCACCGTTTGGTGCAAGACCGAGCTACGGTGAGGGTTTCTTGGCATTGAAAGGGATAGTGTGGCAAAAATGATACAGTCATGACGATTTATTTTTTGGGCTGAAGTTGGTGTCACAATGGCGAACGGGAAAGCGTGCCTTTTTCAGAAATAGACATACCCAATTTCTCGCACGGACAACGTCTCACACGACGAAGTGACAAGTTGGTGCATTTTCCATTTATGCCGCCGAACTCTCATTGCACGATTTTCGGACAATCCCGTCCATGTATTGAACAGTTTATCGGGCAACAATCCCTATCCGACTTCATTTTAAAGCATTCCGAACTGGCATCATACTTGCTATAAATAGAAGTAAACACTAATTGGAGAATCGGTTTTATGCTGATTGCAGTGCCGTTTTCTCTTCCCGGTACGGCAAGACTAGCCGAACTATTCGCAAAAGGAGGTTACCCCAATGAAATCTCGTTACAAATACCGCTTCTGGTTAATGTCTCTAGCGGTACATCTATGTCTCGCGATTGTGTTTAGATTAATCGCCATCAACCAAATTAATTCTAGAGAAGTTGATGCCTTAAATGTGAGCATTCTGAAAGTTAAACCGATAAAGCCCGTAGAGAAATTACCGTATGTCAAGACACCTATCTCCGTGCCGATAATACCTATGCCTGACATTCAAATCGAACGACAGATAGCGTCGGCGCAGTCGCGGGCTCTGACGACTCATCCTGGACGATCTGCCTCCGTATTTGCGGCGAAGGCTACAGCGGTGAATTCCCTAGTTTCTCAATCTACTACGCAAGCCGCGCGCGCCGAAATATCTGTCCAAGGACTCGTTCAGTCTTCTCGTGCCAATCGCCAACCGGCCCAACCTCTTGCTACTGCTGTCGATCTTCCGCTTCACTCGAATGCCCCGTTAACGTCGGGGGTGAGCGGAGGCGGTTCGCTCTCGGAAGGCGTTGGCGGCGGTTTCAGCGGCGGACATAGGGTTGTCAGTTCAGGAAGCAATGTGGATGGGACCAGGGAAAGCGGCCGTATCGGATTGACTTCGTTGATTGGTGCCGAAGGTGCTGCCAACATTGACGACGCGCTTTCCGATGTCGCTGACAAGGTAGCATTGGGAGGCGGCATGCCTGAGCTCCCCCATGGTATTCCCGGTGCTATCGTGGTGGGGCGCGGTCGAAATATAATGGGGCGATTAAACTTGGCGCGTTTTGAAGATCCGCTACACCCTAGTGCAGACATATGAGGCAACGGTGTCGGCAATTTCCGATTTGGGGCAGGTCTGTCCTATCTAGTGCAATCGCTAAATGAAAAAACTAAGATAAAAACACAGTTTGTCGATTCGGTCGGAATGAACGATTCCGGGTTCTTTCAGGCACCAATCATATTCATGGAGCCGATACCCGGTGGATCCAATTTAAGCCCAGAACATCTAAAGCGAGTATTCAACTCTCACAGTAATCCAATTTGGAATACTAGGCGTCCGGGTGGATTAAGTAAGTATACAGACTCTGAAGTTCAAAGTCTGCGGGAGTATGTGCTGCATCGTGGGGGATTCATCTATATGGCGACGCATGGAAATGCGGAAAATGCCATGAGAGGTACAAGGAAAGTACTTCGGAGCCTCCTGCCTGAGCATCAACTCGGCATTGTTCGCAATGATCACCCGATTTACAACACATACTATTCGCTAAATGGCCCCTTACGTTTTCCCTTGCGCAAGATTACCTCAATGGGGGGCCATAGCATTCCCCTTCACTTTGGGCCATATTCGGAACTGCAGGGTATCACTATAGACGGGCGGCTTGCCGTTTTGGTTGATACTGAACAGATGATGCATGTAGTCGATGGAGCAGTTCAGAAGCCCTTCTACGGCAAGTTCAAAAATAAGAACCAGATTCTAGTGGAACTTGCGCCGCATGCAGCGCGCCAACTAATCAACATTGTCGTCTATGCGATTACGCACGGGAATATTTCGGATTACAGCAACTACATTCCCGAAACGGTTTTAAATGATTCAGCCGACGACGGTTTTTGGAAGAATGCACCAAATGCCGCGCAGAAATTGTAGATTTCTGTTTAAACAGTTAAACAAGGACTAGTGAATTGGTTCACTGGGTTGAATTGATGTATAGAAGGCTTTTGCCAGCAGGTGAATTAGGAAAGGAGGAGGAGGGATGTTTGTCTGAATCTGACGGATAAACGTACCCACGAATTATTATGGAGAACTTAATCCGTTACTCTTACCTTGGTCTGTTTATTTTTGTTCTGTTTGTGTTTTTCGTTGGTTGCGGCGGTGACGATTCCGAAGATGTCGGTCCGAGGATAGTGTCATCGCCGGAGGGAGTCATCTCAGGTTCCGTTACAGATTTGGTCACCCATGCTGGAATTGCAAATGCGACAGTCAAGTTGTCTACGAAAAAGAGCGTTACAGACGAAAAATCCATCTTTGAGGAGGTCGCAACTACAACTACCGATGCTAATGGCATCTTTAGGTTTGAATCGCTCAAAAGCGGCGACTATAACCTGCGCATTTTAGCGCTTGGTTATCTGGAACAACGAGCGGCAGTGAGCGTCACTCGCAAAGATTCGGCAACCGTTGATTTCCGCCTTGAACCCGGCGTTAAGTTTGAGGGCAAGGTTATATCTAACGACGGCAATCCAGTGCGAAACGTCCTGGTTACATTGGGCGACCGCGCGTCAGTTACGAACACTACGGGACAATTCATAATTGCCCCAGTTTCCGATGGACAATACGATTTGACGGCAGAAAAACCGGGTTATGACACAGTAGACATGCCGGGTATCACTATCGGTGACAGAAATGTCGTACAAAATATTTCTATTCGACGCAAAATGACTGGGCAAATTGTCTTCGCTCGCGGAAATGTTGCCGGCGAGGACTTTTTTGGAATTTCAGTCATTGACGCAAACCGTGCAAACGAGACGGCGCTTACTCACTTTTTCGACGACCAACCTAGCTGGTCACCGAATGGCGGGCAAATAATCTTCAGTCGCTCAGAAGGCGGTGCCCCACCACAAATCTATGTAATGAATAGCCGCGGCGGCAATACGAGGTCAATCAGCGGCGACATTTTCAATGATCGGCATCCGGCTTGGTCACCTGATGGGGACCGCATTGCTTACGTTCATTCGAAAGCCCTTCGAAAGCCGTCGATTTACATCATGGATGTGAACGGAGAAAATCGCGTTAAACTTTCCTTCTGCGAGGCAGACTCGAAACCGACTTGGTCGCCTGACAGCACCCAGATTGCGTATTCTTATGATAGAAATCTCTTTGTGGTGGACATTGAAGCGTTTCTTGCCGCTGACGCGGCACTCCCACCAGAAGTAGAACCGGAACCAGAACCGGAGCCAGAACCGGAAATGGAGCCCGAGCCGGAGCCAACGCCCGTCCCGATACCAGTGCCGGAACCGGAGACTAAACTGCATGAATTAATACGTGCAGCGCAAGAGGAGTATCAACCGCCCCAAGCACCGGTCGTCATTGCGTCAGTAATAGAAGGCGGCGTTGAACGGTTAACGGAGGGCTTAGACACCGAACTCCACCCGGATTGGAGTCCGGACGGTTCTAAGTTGGTGTTTACCAAAGAAGTATCTCTGAGCCAAGCTGCGATATGTGTATTAGATTTGTTTTCACGGGATCGAACCACCTTGACCAGCGAGGACAGTTACAATGGCTATCCGTGTTGGTCTCCGGACGGGACGAAGATTGCTTTTAGCAGCGACCGCAACGGCAGTTTCGGTATCTGGGTTATGGATGCAGACGGCAGCAATGTCACGTCACTTTTCGATGAGTTGGGCCAGGATGATATCCTCAGTCAGCACTCATGGCGCCAGTGAAGCGGGGGCTATAATTTCAATTTCCGGCAGTTCGAAATTTAAAGGCTTAAACCCGGCTGATTTTTGCTTTAACTCGTAAATCAGATTCATTGCCAGCTTGCGATTGTGTTCGACCGCTAAGCCTTTCGCACTGGACCGATCCCGCCAATAATGCCACAAACCTAATAGCGAAATACCTACCACATCTACATACCGCTCGTCACGAGATGCGTCAGCCGCGAGATATATAAACGTGGCACTGACTGCGGCGGAGATGAGTCCGTTACGGTGTTGGCCTGCGTAGATTTGCCCTATTCCAGGAAAAAGAGTGGACAGCCATAGGGCGCTGTCGGGCGACTTGAGCGGCAAAGGAATTTTGGCTAACGTCGTGTCTGCAAGATGGTTGGATACCGTACTGAGGGATGTATCAGGCTGGAACCTGCTGACCTTTCTAAATTCCGCAATCCCCTTCAACCAATTCCACTCATGAATATAACACCAACTCTTTAGGTATTGTGCCTGTGCCGATAGCTGAACATCTGCATCAGCATGAATAATCTTGGATAAATTGGAGCGGGCACTCGTATACTCTCCAGCGTCAAGGTAGGATTTTCCCAACATCAGTTGAACATAAGGATTGAGCGGGGAATCCGGATTCGTCTTCATGAGTTCTTCGAACATCTGCTGGACCTTTACGCTATTTTCTTGATAAAAGTAACCCTGTGCGATACGGTAACGTACAAAGTCATCCACATCTGTATCCGTATGGTCGAAAAGAAAGCGCTTGTGTTCAAGGATTGATGATTCATAGTTTCCGAGATTGAAGAGGTGTTCGGCAAATCGGAGATACGAATCGTCTTGCTCTGCCTGAGCTTGTTGACAGATAATGGCCATGAGAATGAAAAGCAGGAAAAACATAGAAAAACGGACACTCCGATTGAAAAAGCGGGTTTTAAATGCGCTAAATGGCAGTTTCGGCGTCCGGCGACCCTCAAAATGAGACCAAAGCGGACAGGTGAATCTTTTGTTATTCAAGGTAACCAGGAGTGTTGCAGACCGCATAGTTGCTGATTTCTCGGCGTGTGGATTTAATTCATTTTATCACAGACAGCGGACATGTCGGGGGTGTTTTCCTGAGGATTATGAGAAGACTATTTTCTTCGCTATTCGCTCAATAGATTCTATTCGATTGATTGATCTACGACAATCAGGAGAAGGATTTTTCACGCACAGTGTTTCTCCGGAATCCATTAATCTGAAGCGCCGAATAGATTGGATTCGTGAATCTGCGCTCTGAGTCGGTTGAGGAATGTACTTTCGTGTTTTCGATTAAAGGTTTTTGCGGATTGTACGGCGCCGTAAATGTTGCGCAGATGAAGAGAAAACCCAATCGCCGCCAATGGAATCGCAATTCTATAGCGTTCCTCGTTAACGTAGTATATGGTCCCGCCGACAACGGTACCAACGGCTAACAGCGTGCGCAATCCATCGGTAGAACGATTGCTATATGCCTGTCCAAGCCCAGGAGTGAACGTTGAGAGCAGTCCGGCTGTTAGCGGAGAACGGCGCGGCAGAGATTCACGATGTTGAACGATTCGTGAAAGGCGGTCACTCATTGGGCCGAAGGGTGTCTGAGCATATCTGATACTGACCTGTTTCCACTCCTGTGCGGCGCTTGACCAATCTCTATTTTCCATGTGAATCATGCCAATAATGAATTGTGCGCGGGGAGCTAACCCACTATTTGGCGAATCTGCCAAGAACTGACGCAACGACGTAATGGCAGCGGACTTCTTGCCCTGCAGCAGTTGGCATTGTGCGACATTCGATTTTGCCCGCTCGGCCAAAGGGCTCATCGGGTAGATGGCAATCAACTCTTTGTAAGATTCTATTGCTACTTGCAGTTGGCCGGTGTTTTGATAAGCCGCGGCGATTCGAAATTGAACGAGGTCGTTTTTTTCGCCTTTGGGATATAAGAAGAGGTAGCGCTGATATTCATGAATGGAGTTGCGATAATCTTCTTCTTGAAAAAGCGAATCTGCGAATGCGAGCAGATTTTCGGCATCAAAGTGGGCATATGCTAAAGGAGAAAATAATGGCAGGAGACAACAAGAACAGACCCGAAAAAACTCAAGGAAGGACAATTTCATTTCAGTGTGAAATGTGATTAGCGAGAAGGGATTACCCGAACTGATGGATTCAGCGACCGGGAATTGGGATCGATAGTGTTGAAGCCGCTACTATTATGGTGGTTTCCCCGCATTTTTGATTGGATTAATTTGAATCAATTTTAGTTGCGGCGGCTTTAACCAGTTTGTTTTTCAATCATCTCTTTTCCAAAATCAAAAACCTGATGGGCAACGTTTAGAAGCGTTGGTGCGAAACGGGAAGCTGCAATAGCTTCTTGAAACCCTTCACCGCCGTGTTGATTCAGCAATATGAGCGCCAATCCAATTATAACGCCGCTGGCAGCAATTCCAAATACACCGCCGACAATGTTGTCTAGCCATCCTAAAACGCCTCGGCGGATGATTTTCTGAATCTGCTCAAATACCTTGTCCGCCGTTAGGCTCACGACGGCTGCAATAGCGATGACACTCACCCATTTCGAGATGCCCTCATGCTTTATTACGGTTTGCAGGATTGACGCAAGCTCCCGCCACAGTTGACTAGCAACAAACACACCCATGGAGATAGCAGCAATTCCCCACACGCTGCGTGTAAAGCCAACTCGAAGACAATTCAAGCCTCCTAGACCAACAAGGACTACAATTACGATATCAAGCGTTTCCATTTATACAAATGGATTCTCTGTTCGAGGGTTACTCTGAGTTTCATGATTTGCCCCGTTATTGTCCAATTGCCACGAGGCTAAAATTTCATCCGGTGTTTTTCCCAAAGTGTCTTGGATTGCGATTTCAGAGGCACTTCCATTTCCGATTCGATTGAGAATCTCACGGATGCGGGCGAATCCAAATTGATTTACCAGATATCCCACTATCGCACTTGACTGAAGATATGCTAATCGGCGTTGCCGAGAATCGAATTGGTGGAATGGTTTTTTCAACACATCCATTGTCAAAAGTTGCTGATTTTGTCTTGCATCTTCTAGGTATTCGTGCTCAAAATTCATAAGGGGACGGGCAATCGTCTGAGCAAGCCCTTCATCAAGCCATCTTGGGCACTGTCCTTGTGCTAATAAGTCAACAGTCAAATGAACCCATTCGTGTCTAATCAACGTCGATAGAATCCCGGTTCCAGTGTTTCCGGGGCGGTGGATGAGTTGAATGCCGTTGTTATATCGAGCGGCAGCCCAGGGCGGGAGTGTGCGATTGAGAGTGGAATATGATGGTAAACTTGCATCTTCCATGGATATGGGAATTGGATGGCGGGGATAGCACTGAAACATCCCGCCAACCTCATTGTAGATTCGTTCAGCTAGTTGGCA
This sequence comes from Candidatus Poribacteria bacterium, assembly GCA_028819845.1. Lineage (GTDB taxonomy): Bacteria > Poribacteria > WGA-4E > WGA-4E > PCPOR2b > JAPPKS01. The sequence continues at coordinate 84,128 of JAPPKS010000032.1, forward strand.
TACGGCTGAAATCGTACTTTGCGGAGTTGTATCGGGACAGGTCAGTGTGAAGCGGGAGTGTTCGATTTCAATGGTATTGTCGGTAGAGTTTTCACTCCGACGATGTTGGACCGGGAGTTCCGGATTAACGTCTAGCCGGTTTTGCGCGGCTTCATAAAACGCTTGTTCTTCCAGAATCCGCTGTTTCCGCCGTAGGGCTGTTGTGAATCCGGGCCGTAACCGCAACGCAGTTTCCAGCGAATTAAGCGCATGATCCCAGCAGCCCAGCATTTCATAAGCTTTTGCGAGGTCTGCGTAAATCTCAGCCCGTGTGGCATCAATTTTCAAGCCCGCAAGGTAATGGTGAATTGCCTGGACATAAATAGCTTTTTGGTAATACTTTGCGGCACGGTTAAAATGGGCTAACGCAAGTTGTCTCTGATTCATACACTCAAGAATTCAAACAGAAACTAACGGCGCATGTTCGATATCGACTACATAACAGATAACGCTGCCTAGTTGAATGGTTGCACCCGTTTGAAGCACAGTCGGACCTTCTATGGGAACGCCATCCACATAGGTGCCGTTTGTACTGTGGAGATCTGTAATATATATATCTCCATTTTTCAACTCGAATCTTGCATGCAGGCGTGAAAGCGTCCCGGCTGGATCGGAGAATCGGAGGCGTGCGGCTCTACCCCGCCCAACAGTAATCTCTTTGATATGGACGGTGTAAACCTGTCCTACATGTTCGCCTTCGGATTCCGTCAAAGAGAGACGGAGGGCGCCTTCCTCCCGCTGAATTTCGGAGACTTCAAGCGATTGCTTGACGATGGTAATTGTAGATGCAACCTGAAGCCGAGTCGGTTCAGATATGCGCACGCCATTAACGTAAGTGCCGTTACTGCTGCCAAGGTCGGTAATGTAAACGTTATCGCCGTAAGCAGTGAGCAACGCATGCCGGCGCGAAACTGCTGCATTGGTATTCAACTGAATCGTTGCCTCAACGCTACGTCCAATGATTACCTCTTTGAAGGCGATGTTATACTCCTGTTGCATTCCATCAATCTGGGTTGTCCTTAATTTCAGATTGCAACTGCCCTCCACTGGTGCAAGCGTTATTCCTTCGGGTTCACCTTCTCTTTCGATAATTACCGTCTCAGCAGAGGGATCGACCTGGTGTTGGGGATGCGTCGGAAGGTTTCCGGCATCAGGCGGGTGAGCGAGTTCACTATCACTTCCAACCGGATCTATACTGTAAGCCGGTTGCAATTGCATGGCGTCGGGAAGGCTTTCAGTTGCAGTGGGTTTAATTCGCCGCGTTAGCGCGTCAGCGATTCGTTGTTTTGCACCAGGACGAGGTAAGACACTTTCTGTTTCGCGAAAGCTGTAGTGGGCAAAGTGGATTAGCGGCTTCAAATTCCCTACCAGTGTGTCGTCTTGGCTGGATTTAAGCAGTCGTTTCTGCTTGCGCGAGAGTTTCTCTCCTTTAATCCAACATGTGTATACTTCTAACAACTCCGCATTCTTCGATTCATCACTGCTGTAAATCGGTCTTGATTTCTTCCAAAGGTTCATGGCTAACTCCCCTCCAAGTTTAGAATATCTATTGCAAGCCTTTTCTGATTAGGATTTGTTTCAACTCTTGTGCGCAACGAAAGATCCAAATCTTGACGGTACCTTCTTTTCGGTCAAGCGTTTGCGAAATCTCTGCGATACTACATCCCTCTATATGACGTAATATCCAAGCTGTTCGATGATTCGGCTTAGTCACCTGGGCGAGCGCTTGTTCCAGAATCTCCTGAGCTTCTTGAGATTCAATCAGTCTGTCAGGTGTTGGCCGATTGTCCTCGTACTCACTTGGCATGTCAGCATCGGCGTCGACATTTAACAGCGATTCACGAATTCTTTCTTTCTTGCGAATTGCATCAATGATTGTATTCTTGGCTACGACATTTAACCATGCTTGAAAACTTCCTTGGTCGGTATCCCACTTATCTATTTTCTCCCACATTTTGACAAAGATATCCGAGCACACCTCTTCAGTATCTTGATGGTTTTGAAGCATACGATACGTCTTGCTAAAAACCCAACTGAAATGCTTGTTGTACAACAAGCGAAAGGCGGACTCATCCCGTTCTTTCGTGAGAGTTGCCAAATGGGTATCTTCCTGATCCGAAGGATCATCCGTAATTTGGCGCGCCAAAATGGGTGTCCTCCCTATCGTTATCAAGCACGTGCAAATCAAATTGTTGCTATTTATCCCAACGCTTTACGGCAAAATCCGTTTCAGAAAATTGAACTTAACTTGGAAGGCGATGAGAGAATGACAAGAAACTGACAAGCTAAGCCTTCGGAAATTTTTTCTGCGATTCCACATTCATCCTAAAGCCGCATCAACCTTATTGACGGCGGATGCTAATAATCTAGCATGAGTGTCGTGCATGTTGACATTGAATCCAAACCGTAATGTTCTACTAAGAATTGAAAGGGTTTGCGGGCACATGTCTGGTGAATACTCGACATTTCCACGGTATTGCGGGTCTTTCCAAGGATAGTTTGACCGGTGCGGGCTGTTTTTGAACAGAATCGAATTCCAGTAACGGTAAATGTGACGATCCGGAAATCCTTCATTGTAGACTGTACCGGCGCTTACGCCTTCAGCTTTGAGCGCTTCGGCATATGTTGGCACGAGATTAGGGTCTTCAATAATAATTGCTGCGCTGATGCCGCATTCGCCATTGGGGTCGTCCACAAATTGCGGGGTATACCCTCTGGGAGCATCTAGTTCCGCAAGGAAGGCTTTTTTCAGCCGACGGGTATTACTCAATATGTTTTCGAGTTTAGCAAGCTGCACTCGTGCAATTGCGCCCATAACTTCGCTTGGGCGGTAACATTGACGTGAGAACGGCGGATTTTGCCATTCTTTTTCACTCATCCACATCGGCATTGCCGGATCACTAGCGAAAGCTGCGCGCTCGTAAACATCGTAGTCATTTGTAAAAACTAATCCGCCTTCACCGCAGCTTATTACCTTATAGTAGTTAAGACTCCAAGCTCCGGCATCACCGAATGTTCCAGTATAGGCGCCTTTATATTGCCCCCCGATACACTGGCAGCAATCTTCAACTACTTTAAGGTTATGTTTCCGGGCGAGGGAAATGAGTTTGTCGAGACTGCAGGGCACACCTTGCATGTGAACGGGCAGGATTGCCTTCGTGTGCGGAGAGATTTTGCGGGCGGCATCGGCAGGATCCATGCCAAGCGAATTGTCAATTTCGGCTATCACGGGAACAGCACCTACGGCGACAATTGCCGCTGCTGTTGCGATGAAGGTGTAAGCGGGGAGGATGACCTCATCGCCGGGCCCGATGCCGAGTCCCGTCAAAGCGCAAATTAACGCACTTGTGCCGGAGTTAACCATCAATGTATATTTCACACCCAATAACTCAGCCGCACTTTTCTCAAACGCGGCTACATTAGAATTTTCGACAAATCGGAAGAGGTTTCCGCTCCGCAGCACATCGTTGACCGCTTTAATCTCTCGTTCATCAATAACGCTTGGTCCGTGGACTCCGCTGGGAATAGGTTCTGTAGTGACCGGTTTGCCACCATGAATTGCCAATCGTTCTGGCATATTTCGCTCCGGCATTCGTTCCGCTTTTGTTGTTCTTTGTTGTTATACGTTTATTCACTAAACAATGTACCATATAGTGAAGTTTCTGTCAACGTTTGTTTGAGTAAAGCACCGAGACGTGTCGAAGGAGAAGCCAATCAAGGCCGTCACTTTCATCGACCACCCTCTCCCAAAGCACCTCGATTCAGGGGTGTTTGATGGAAGGCACGGACATATTTTGGCGCTAGGTTTTTATTTCTGCTGTAAGATTTGGACTTGATTCAGCACAGGCCTTATGCTAAACTATCCGCTCGGAACAGGGCGATTGCCGAAGCTATTCCGTGAAACAACCTACGCCGATGAGGAACGGATACCGTGAAAAGAGAAGTCGAGATTGTACGCGAAACGCGGGAAACGCAGATTACGCTCACACTGAACATTGATGGATCAGGTGAGTCGGAAATCAACACGCGCATTGGATTTCTAGACCACATGCTTGAACTTTTTGCCAAGCACGGACTCTTTAATCTTAATGTCAATGCGACAGGCGATCTCCATGTTGACGATCATCACGTAGTGGAAGATGTCGGTATTTGTTTGGGAGAAGCCTTCAAAAAGGCAGCGGGAGACAAAGCTGGCATCCGCCGGTTTGGCAGCTTCGTTGTCCCAATGTATGAAGCCTTGGCGCAAGTGGACCTAGACTTGTGCGGCCGACCATACCTGCTCTACCGCACGCCGCTGCGCCGGGGCAAGGTGGGAAGTTTTGACGTTGAGCTCGCTGAGGAATTTTTTCATGGATTTGTCAACCATAGCGGAACGACATTGCATGTGAACGTATCGTATGGAACAAACCGCCATCATATCATCGAAGCAATCTTTAAGGCAGTTGCAAGGGCGTTGGATATTGCGACGAGTTTCGACGACCGCATCAGCGGTATACCTTCGACAAAAGGGATGCTCTGATCAAGCTTTTTCCCCAACTGTGAATTGTGTGGTTAAATCATGGGCAGGGTTAGGGGTAGCAGGTGATTGAAAGGGGCGCGTTTGGGGTGATTGTCTGAAGCAGGATCTACAGGATTAAAGGATTTTCAGGATAATGGTGGTTTGGAAATTTGGGTTGGAGAAATGGCGGGGGATTTGTCTGAATCAGGATTCTCAGGATTGAAGGATGCCCAGAATAAAAGGCGTGTGTTGATTGGATTTACTTCGAGATTGTGTGCGGTTTTAGGGAATCACTTTGTTTAGCGGATATTCGATAATGCCTTCTGCGCCGATTCGCCTTAGTTCGGGTATCAAGTCTCGCACTACGTGTTCATCAATTATGGTCTCGACAGCGTACCAACCGTCGTCACTGAGTGAAGATATTGTCGGATTTTTCATGGCAGGCAAGATTGCCAGCAACGAATTCAGATTTTCTTGACTAATATTCATCTTCAAGCCAACCTTCTGCTCCGCCGTCAACGCACCTGAAAGCAGCATATACAGGTTTTTCGTCTTCGTCTGCTTCCATTCGTTTTGCCAACTCTCTCTATTCGAAATTAGCGTGGTCACAGATTCCATCACGACGTCAACGATTTTCAATTGATTCGCGCGTAGCGAACTTCCTGTTTCCGTGATTTCCACGATTGCGTCGCATAAATGCGGAATCTTGACTTCCGTTGCGCCGTGTGAAAATTTGACTGTTGCGTTGACACCGCTTTGCGCGAGATAGTTTCTGGTCGCCTCAACCAATTCGGTGAAAATGACCTTGCCTTCAAGGTCTGCGACAGATTCGATGGGTGACTCCTCTCCTACAGCCAGCACCCATCGCGCTGGTTGGTTTGTCTGTTTGCTGTAGGTGAGCGACGCAATCTCAAGTACGTCCGCTTTGCATTCACGCACCCAGTCGCGTCCAGCCAACCCCACATCAATTACGCCGCGTTCGACGTAGAGCGCCATCTCTTGCGGACGAAGAAGCATGACCTCAATTTGGTCGTCGTCTATCTGTGGATAGTAGGATCTACTGCTGACTGTGATATTGTATCCGGCTCTTTTGAACAGGTTGATGGTGGATTCTTGGAGCGACCCCTTGGGAATCCCCAGCTTAAGTAATTCCATCGGTTTCTGCTTTTACCCTCTCTTTGAATGTGCGTTCATATACCATGGTGTTCAGTTGTGCGGCATTGGTTGTTGGAATAAGATTCCCAACACCCCGATCCGGCGGCACAACAAAACGCGGCGCCATGTTGAAGCGGCTGAATTATAACACATCCAAAGCGTTTGATTCTACAAAAGCTGATCGAATGGATTCACTTTACGGTAACATACCACATCTGTGTACCGCGTTTCACTCGCAATAAGACGGTCTCTGTGTCCGTCTGAACAGCGGCTTTAAAGGCGTCAACATTTTTGACATGTTGGTGGTCAACTTCAAGGATAAGGTCGCCCTTTCGAAGTTTCTCTTCGCCGTTAGCAGCTTCGGCGGCCGGACTATCTGGCTCCACACCTGCGATCAAAACTCCTTCAAGAGACTCATAACCGAACGCTTCCGCAAGCGACTCAGTGAGAGTTTGCAGACTCAATCCTTTCCAACCGCTTTGTCTCGTTTCATGTCGCTCAAATGAGCCGTGGACGGCTTCAGGTGTGCGTTTGCCAAGCGTCACAGGAATTTCGATTGTTGAGAGATCGCGCATAACCGTGACTGATACTTCGGAATTCGGTTTAGCCATTGCGATAACCCACCGCAGATGTTTCGCATTGGTAATTTCATCATCATCTATCGCGATAATTACGTCGTTTGTTTTCAAGCCTGCTCTTGCGGCAGGTGTTCCCTGAAGAACGCGCAGGATAATCGCTCCGCTTGGTGCCTCAAGCCCAAGTTTCAGCGTTGTTTCCGGATTGACGTTTTGAATCTGAACACCCAACCAGCCGCGTTGAACTTCGCCGTGTTCAATGAGTTCTGCGGCAATGCGCTTAACGGTGCGGATTGGGATAGCGAACACGCCGTCCGATGTGTTGTCGATACCCATTCCGATGACCTCGCCGCTCGCGTTGACGACCGCGCCGCCCGCGGAATGGGAGCGAAGATTCGTGTTAATTTCGATTAAGTCGGTATATTGGCCGACAGCCAGTTGGGGACCGGAACCGCTGATGACGCCAAGTGCTACGGATAGGCCGCCTGCGCCGTTACGCCCGAGATCGAGCGCTAACTCACCGATTTTAACCTGATCTGATTCACCAATAATCACTTTCGGAACGGCATCGTGTTCGACCTTGATTACCGCAATGCCGGTTCCCTTGTCCACTCCAATCAATTTAGCTTCGCGGTGTGTGCTGTTCGCTAGTGCGACGGTGATATTATTGGAGTTGCCGATTAACTCTGCGGCCGTGGCAATGTGACCTTCATCATCAAGTAGGATGCCAGAACCAAAGCCTTCGACATAGGGAAAATTCTGCCCGAGATGAGGTGGTTCGGGTGGGAGACGAAACTCTCGGTTTAGAATCCCCGAATCAGGTACGTGGTAAAAACGTTGATGTGTGCCCTCCCCTTTAGGAATCACTCGGGGAAGCCAGTAATGCTCTCCCTTACTGCTGTGCTTTACAGATTGCTCGGCTTTAACCGCCACCACCATTTTGCTAGCCTCACTCGCAACCTCTGCGAATGCGTCGCTGAGTTCTTGGAGTGTTTGTTTTTTATCTGCGGCTGGCGCCGCGGTGGGATGGACCATGTTAACGGCGAATGCCAAGGCTACTGCGATACATAGCGTTACTCGAACGTGAGATTTCATTCTGTGTTTCCTCCTTTAATTGTTTGGGAGGTAGCACACGATAAATTGAAATTTGTTCCACTAAATTGAATTTGTGACGAAAGTGGTTTACACATTGTACCGGAAAAATTAAGGGCATGGAAACCGTAGCCGGCAGGGATGGTGGAGTAGTTTCCTAATATTGCTATGTAAAAGAAGCCGATTTTTAAAGAATAAAACTCGGTTTAAATTAAAGGCCGCGATTCGGAGATCGCTCCTTCGGGGAGATTAGGTCTGGTAGGAGGGAATTCCGAATCCCGACGATGAGTTTGTGCCCTCAACCCAAGCTGCGAAGATGCTGTTTATTATACACCTGCCGCCCCGCTGGGGCTATAGGGCGGTTTTTGCTGCGATTAAGAAACTGAGTGTTGAAGAAAAAACCTCGGTTTCAAGTTACATTCTGTACGAACAAAAATTCCCAATGACTTGGAGCGGATTTAGTAGCGGTGCATTGTTCCATCCGACCGCCTTACAATCGGCATGTACGTAGATTGGTAGGGGAATTTTTTCGCCAACTCTTCGTTGAAGTCAATGCCGAGTCCTGGTGCGCCGCCTGGGTGAGCATAACCGTCTACAAGTTTGCAGGGCGTTGGAAAGAGCTCGCACAGCGTCTCGCTACTGCTGAAGTCGGTCCACTCTTGTACGCCGAAGTTGGGGATAACCATTTGTAGATGGAGCGCGGCTGCCTGTGAAATTGGCCCCAAATCCGCCGCGCCGTGGAACGCGGATTTCACGCTGAAGGGTTCGGCAAGTACCATGATTTTACGCGCCTCCGTGATACCGCCGACGTGCAACGGAGCGATACGGATGTAATCAATCAACCGCTCTTGAAACAGCATCATGCACTCGTCGCGATCGGTGAACAATTCGCCGATGGCGATATTTGTGGTGCAGGATTGCCGAATCTGGCGCAATCCTTCGCGCTCTTCCGGCATCACGGGATCTTCGAGGAAAAAGAGCCGGTACGGCTCCAGTTGTTTTGCCAACCAGGCGGCTTCCGTCGGTGTTAGCTGCTCGTGTACATCGTGGCACAACTCAACTTCCATACCGAGCGCGTTACGCAGATGCTCAAAATTTCGAGGTGTTTCAAGTAGATAGCCCGCGGGTTCAAAGATTGCTGTGCCGGGTACACCATCGCGTATGGGTGGTTCGTAATCGAGGCGGCCGCTGCCGCCGTAGTCACCGCTTTGGCAGCGGACAATTTTAAAGCCGCGTTCCAAGAATGAACGAACGCTATCTTCTATCTCTTTGGCATCACGCCCGCCGGCATGCCCATAAACCTTTACGGCTTTCCGTGAAGCGCCGCCCAACAGTTGGTAAACGGGCAAGTTCGCGACTTTTCCCTTAATATCCCAGAGAGCGAAGTCGATTGCGGACAAGGCTGCTTTGAACACCGGTCCTGACCGCCAATAGCCGCTGCGGTAAATCAAATGCCACAAATCTTCGATGTTGTGCGGGTCATGTCCGATAAGTAACTCCTTGATGTGTTCGAGATACCGAGCGACAACGATTTCGTTTCCGTTGAGCGACCCCTCTCCCACTCCATAAACGCCTTCATCGGTTAATATTTTGATGACAACATAGTTCAGTCCCGTTGGACGAGTAACGAATACGCGGACGCCGGTAATTTTCATTTTGACCTCACCTTCCTGCAATTGTGGAACGATTCAGGAATCTAATCTGTTTGAATAATCACTTTGATGTTGTATATGAGGTAGTTATCTGCTATAGTTTTGACGTTACCGAGAGAATTTCATAGCGCTTACGTTTTTACAACTGGTTTGAATTAGGGCTTGGAATTACAAGCCGATGGGAATGGGGGAGTAGCTTGAATATGCTACTCCGTTAAAGAAACCGAGTTTTCAAGAAAAAAGCGTCGGTTTCAGATCGAAATTCAAGTTGACAATTGCACTATTTAGGAAATCTGTACATTAAGGAGGAATTCATGTCAAAGTTTATCGTGTACAAAGGATACGAAGAAGACGCGCCGCCGCCCAAGATTCCCAAGCCCGATGTGGCGCCGGATCCTAAGATTGTAACCGTCCAAGAGGGAATCCCAATCCTATTTCCGCCGTGCGAGGGGCCTGCTGTCCGAGTGCTGCATCCGACCAATCCCAACGCGCCATCTCAGAATTTCAGTATCACGCAACTTTACATGCCGCCGCACACAGTACTCCCCACGGGTTCGCACGAACCCGAAGAATGCTACGTCATTCTCCAAGGCGAGGGGGAGATGACTTTTGCCCATTACACTCGTGAGGTGAAAGCGGGCGATTTTATCTACTTACCGCCTTGGTGTGTGCACGGTCTTGAGAACACCGGAACTGAGATGTTAATCGTCCTAGTTTGTACGTCGCCGACGAATCCGTAACTGCAACTGACTAGTGAATGCGATAGTGTTTGAGATGAGGTTTGGACTATCGTGCTCTCGATTAAGTCGGTTGATTCCTGACATAATTGGGTGTCAATGAGAAATAGTCGTCCGTGCGCCCGTTTAATATTCGTTCGTAACCGAGTCGGGCGATGTTCGAGCCGCGCGGCACGTTGAAGGCAGCGGATGCAAGAATCGCATTTTCCCCGAATCGCTTGAGTATGGCGCCGGAGTATCGCTTCAACCCATCGCCGACAAACACGGCGGTGTCACTGACGCGATCCAAAAATGCTTCAATCGGAACACATAGGTCGTCAGATTTCCGTTCCAACCTTTCGCCGCCGTGAAAGACGGCACCGTATATTTCATTTCGGCGGGCGTCAAGAACGGGGCAAATCAGCGTGTTTGTGTAACGAAGATTGTCGGCAACCGCCGCTAGCGTGGAAACCCCGACGATTGGTTTTCTGATTGCATAGCAGAGCGCTTTAGCGGCGCCAACGCCAATTCGAACGCCCGTAAATGAACCGGGGCCTATTCCGACGGCGCACGCATCAAGCTCATGAACGGTCAAGTTTGCCCATTTTAGGATTTGATCGATTGTGGGAATCAAGCGCGATGAGTGAGTCTGTACGATATTTAAACTGTGCTCCCCAACGAAGTTTTCGCCGTCAATTAATCCAACGCTTCCGATGGGAGTTGATGTATCAACACCAAGGATTTTCATATTCGGTCCGATTCGGTCCTACCTTTCATCGTTGACTTGTCCCGTTATGAGGCGTACAGATTCTCAATTGATTTACGATTCTTTTCTTGGAATAATGTCTCAATTGCCCGCCGCATGCCTTCCTTAAAATTCCGACGGTTAAATTGCTCTGCATGTTGCGCGATACGAGCCGATGAAAACTTCGTTTCCATAAGTTCAAAACGTTCAACGGCTTCAACAAGCGAATCGGGCGTCTGCTCATCAAAGAAGAGTCCCGTCACCCCATCCACAACCGTTTCCAGTGCGCCGCCCGCCTTAAAGGCAATGACGGGTCGCCCCGATGCCATAGCTTCTACAGGAACAATGCCGAAATCTTCTTCGCCGGGAAAGATAAGCGCACGGCAACGGGCATAGTGATCCCGCAGGACTGAGAAAGGCTGCCGCCCCAAAAAGTTAATGTTAGGAGCGGCTGCTTTTCTCAACCGTTTCAATTGGTCCCCGCCACCGATGATTGTCAGCCGCTTTCCCGACCTGTTAAAGGCTTCCACTGCGACATCCACGCGTTTATAGGGGATGAGTTGACCGGCCATTAAGTAGAAGTCCCCCCGTATGTCAGACGGCGTAAAGGCATGCGTATCGACGGGCGGGTGAATGACTTCAGATTCGCGGCGGTAATACCTCATAACACGCCTTCCCACGTAGGCGGAATTCGAGACAAATTGATCGACCCGCGAAGCTGAAGTCACATCCCACAACCGCAAGTAGTGAGCGACTATCGGCATAAAAATGCGCTTTAACCAGCTCGCAGTTTGCTGATAGTCGTGGTACATGGGCCACACGTATCGCATTGGGGTATGGCAGTAACACACGTGCAACGCCTCGGGCGGAATCACTAACCCTTTCGCTGGACCCGATTCGCTGCTTATCACTAAGTCGTAGTTCTTCAGATTAAGTTGTTCAAGCGCGATTGGCATTAACGGCAAATAGCTCTGGTATTGGCGGACTGCACCGGGCAATTTCTGGATAAATGTCGTTTGGATTCGATGCTTCTTAATGGTCTCTGAAATAGCGGATGGTTTATACACATGGGTGAAGACATCCGCATTGGGGAAGAGTTCACAGAGCGCCTCCACAACTTTCTCACCGCCGCGCATACTAACTAGCCAGTAATGAACAATTGCAACCTTCAATACGCAATACCCCTGCTTGAAAAGCGTCCGTGAGAGAAGCGCAAATCTATCATCGCCCGCATAGGGATTGCCGTCCATTCGGAGGGCGGAGGACAGGAAGGGAGAAAAGGAATTGTCGAAAGGGTTTTATTGGCAATCTTGACAGATTATTTCACGCAGTGCCGGAGATGTCAAGGTAAATGCGGGTTTGGGAGTTGGGCGGGGATTGTCTGAATCAGGATTTTCAGGAATGGTTTATGTGCGGCTCGGATGCAGCGTGCTATCCTCAATGTGTTTTATGAGAATTGCATTCATGTCATCCACTTTCCGTGCAAGCGTTTCGTTCTCTTTTGACATCTGATTACTTACGTCATTTATTTGAGTACGCACGTCATCTATCTGAGTACGTACGTCATCTATCTGAAGACGCACATCATTTATCTGAGTACGCAACTCAAAAATGTCTTCTTTATTTGGATAGTCGTCCAGTCTGGCTGTTAACAGCTTTTCAAGGAGGTCGAATCGTTCATTTAATGTGTGGTGAATTGCCTCAAATCTTTTGTCAATGCGGCCAAATATGAAGTTCAGGAACGCAACCCATAAACCAGCTACCGCAATAACTGCTATTGCAGCGCTAACTATGATTTTAACCAGTTCCGGGGTGTCCATGCAAGACTTTCCTTTTAATTGGATTTACCCTCAAACAATAGAATACTGCCAACAGTTCGACAATTATATACCATCTAAAAGGATAATGTCAATAAGAGGTGGGTTTTTTGTAGCATGCAAATACTTAGGCGGCTACGGTCCGCCGCGGCATTATGAGGTCATTGTCTGAATCAGGATTTTCAGGATTGAAGGATTTTCAGGATAAAAGACAATAGTTGATTTGGAAATGTAGGGGGTGTTTCGTCTACCACACTGACAACGGGATTTAAGCGGTTTTTTGCGCGCCGGATTCTTAAACTGCAAAATGCGCTCAATAGCGTGTAGATAGAATGCCCTTGCACGACTCAACGCTAAATGCTATGATTATACGCAAAATCAGCCGCAGGAAAGACTTAGGGGAACAGCAATGTCTCAGCTATGGGATCGGATCGCTTCAGAATACAACGCCGGCGTTTCTCACCAATTTCTGCTCCATTTTAATGTTGAAGATTTGGTACGTGATGAAGTGTACGGTTATTTGCCGATGTTTCCATATGTTATGGAGCAACTGAATGTCCTTGGCTGCGATTTCGTCATCGGCTATGCGCCTTCGCAAGGGGTCGTATGGCCGGATATCAATCGGTGGAAAGCTATCCAAAAGTGGTTGGGGTTGCTTCCGCATGAAGAAAAAAAAGGAGATGAATCCCGGTCGCCGATTAACTCAAAGATCCATCACTGGAACCTGCACGAAGACGGATTTTTGACTGGCAAACATCCACCGAGTGACGTTGTAAGGAAAAACCTTGACGCTCTCGCACATGAGGGACGTGCTAAAGTTGGGCTGGTCATCAACTATGTTGAAAAGATTGTTCCGAATGCTGAGTTGACGGCGCTGGATAAGGAGTCCGCCCTCTTTCTGGATATGTTTCATGGGTGGGCAGGTGATTTTGACGTACGCATGAAAAAGAATATCGTGCTGTTCATGACGCAGAATCTTGCGGAAGTCCATCCGGCGCTCCTGAAGCAATCTGAAATTCCGACAATCGAAATCCCGTTCCCCCACTACAATGAGCGGTTGGAATTCATCAAGTATCTCATCAATATCCCAATCCCCTCGCCGCCGCCGACCGACAGCCAAATCACGAAGCCGATAACGCTAGCCCCTGAATTTAGCGTGGAGCAGTTCGCCCGCGATACGTCGGGTTTGAACCTGTTTGGTATACATGACGTTGCGCTGCGTGCTGAAGAAGCGCAGACGGCAATTACGCCTGAATTGACAGAGAGCTACCGCCGAAATCGCGTTGAGATTTTCAGCCACGGCATTGTCGAGGTTCTCGACACTTCCGCTGATTTGGGAGGGATACGCGGGATGGATCACGTGATTGCTGTCATTCGAGACGTTTCCGCAGCCATGAACGAAGGCGACCTTCGGCGCGTACCCCGCGGTCTGCTTTTTCTCGGAACCCCCGGTACCGGCAGAGCCATGGCTGCCGGAATGCTGGCAGGTCATGCAAATATGGCGTGCGTGAGGCTCAGAAACATTCGCGAAATCGGCGCGGAATTTGCCTATCCGAGCGGCGAGGAACACGCTTATGAGCGGAATTTAAAACTTGCCATCAACTTTATCCAGGCGGTTGCGCCAGTTGTTGTATTGATAGACATGGATAGGGCTTGGGCGCTTCGGGCGAGTTTGCAGCCGTCTCACCTCGTCAGCACGTTGCCGGTTGAGTTGTTGAACGCCATTGATGACCCTTCGCTACACGGGAAAGTGATTTGGGTTGGTTCGTCAAACCGCCCCGATCTGATGGACGCAATATTCCGTAGAGACGGGGTTTTCGATCACAAATTGGTCTTTCTTCCGCCCGCGCCGGCGGAACGCGCCGATATTTTGGAGCATTTTTTCAACGATGCCGAGATTGCTGTCCAACATGTCGATTTTGGAAAGATTGGCGGGGACGGATTTACGGACGGACTTTGCAGCAGCCACCTTAATGTTATCGTGCAGCGAAGCTACAACATTGCAAAACGCAATAATCGACAAGCTGTAACTGAAGCTGATCTCATTGAAGCAGCGATCGACTATGTGCCGGAGTATTCACCCGAGATGAATGAGTTTACTGCACTGCTCGCCCTGCGGGAAGCCAATTCCCGTTCGATGATTCCCGCGGAATTACCCGAAGAATTTCGGGGATTTGTCGCGGGCAATCGAATCAATAAGACAGCGATTAATCAGCGTGTGATAGAGCTTGCACAGCAGCTTGGGTTGGAGCCATAGTTTTCTCATGCGAACGACGTGTTGTTCGCGATGGTTTACCGTACACGCCCGCCATAGGTTGTAATCCGATGTATGTTACGCCTTCCCGAATTCCCCCCAACAAATGCGATGGGATTTTTGAGATTGAGAATCAGCTGCGTTATTGGCGAGGTTAAAGGTTCGCGATTCGGAGATGGCTCCTATAATCTTTTTACGGTGTTCAACAATGACGTTAAAAAGCTAGGATTGAGACGGTATGAATGAAAGCGAACCGCTCACCGGTGAAATTCTTGTCGTTGACTTTTAAAGAATTAAACCCTCTGTCCTCGCGTCCCACCAGAAGACAAGCAGTCATCCTGATGGGTAGGCGAAAACCAACAAGTGCTAACCATATACCCCCTAGCTTCAGTTCTCTTGAGCTAGGGGGTATACGGAGACCGATTATCTTATGACAACATACAATGATGTCGTTTGAAAATAGTGATGAAACCGCCGAAAGTTATATCTCCTCGTGTTTTTATGGCTATTTTTGCGTTTGGAGTTGTTTTAGTTGGGCAGCAGGATTCCGCGGCAGCTCCCAACGGCACAATCTCGTTCCTATCAGATCGGGATAGCGAACCTCCACACCAAGGCGGCGCGACGGTAGTTTATCTAATTGAGGCCGATGGAAGCAACGAACGGAAGTGGCTTGAGGAACCGGAGGCAAGTTTTAGTAGAGTTGCCTGGTCCCCTGATGGAAGCGAGGTCGCCTTCCACCTCGAGACGGATTTTGATATCCATATTTATACGATGGATGTCCGCACGGAAAAACGGATAAATGTGACCGCGCATTTGAGGAATCATGAGTTTTTAGGTCCCACGTGGTCTTGGGATGGGAGGTGGTTGGCTTTTTCAAGTCCTCAACAGCGCGGCAAACGTGCCGACATCTACGTAATGGCTTTGGCAGGAAAGGCGGCGGAAAACTTGACAAATCGACCGGAGGAATATGATGGCCTCACGGATTGGTCACCTAATTCTTCAATAATTGCCTATACGTCGATTCGATCCGGGTGGGGCGAAATTTACACAATCGACCAAAATCGTGGCGAACCTGTTAATTTGACTAATCTTCCCGCAGATGATTTATGTCCGAGTTGGTCCCCGGACGGCAAGAAAATTGCATTTTATTCCAATCGGCAAGGGCGCCAAGATGATATCTACGTGATGAACGCAGATGGGAGCAACGTTGTCAACCTGACCAACCACCCTTCGGAAGATAGAATGCCCGCGTGGGCGCCCGACGGACGATGGATTGCCTTCCAATCAACTCGTGCTCAGATATGGAATATCTATATAATGGATACCAATGGCGACAGTCAGACGCAACTCACCAAACATCCGTCGGTAAACAGCAGGCCATCCTGGGTAGATCCAGATTCGCCTTTATCTAGTTTTATAGATTCGCAAGGCAAACTCCCAGCGGTCTGGGGACACCTCAAATCACGGAAAAGGTAACGGATTGGAGACACGAACTGCAACAACGAAGTTCGAAAGCTAGGATTGAGACGGTATGAATGAGAGCGAACCGCTCACAGGTAAAATTCTTGTGGTTGATGGAGAGACTTCAGTCTCCGAAGTGTTGTCGATGTTTTTGGATGAAGCGGGCCATGATGTTACAAGTTCGCTCACCGGTACGGAGGCGATGCAACTCATCAAAGAAGATGTGTATGACGTTGTGTTGACGGATCTGGTGCTGCCGGATATCAGTGGAGGCGAGAGGTTAAGCGGCGGACTGAAACTTCTAGAGTTTGCGAAGCAGGTTGATTCCTCGGTTGAGGTCATTATCATTACGAGTCACGGCACGCTCAATACAATTAAGCGTGCAATGCGGTTGGGCGCCTACGATTTTATTGTGAAACCTCCAATTTGGGAGGAGGTTATTCAAGACGTTGCAAGTGCGCTCGTTAAACGCCGATTGGCAGTTGAACGGGAAAGATTGGCTCGTGAGGTGAAACAATCCCGTGAAAGCGATCTGGCTAGACTACTGCAACTGTACGATAATCTTGCCAGCGAAATGAAGCAGGCGCGTGCGGATAATCAAGAATTGTTCGACTTAGCGACACGCGACGGTGTAACGAATCTATACAACCATCGCTATTTTCAGTCGCAACTTCAAAATCTGATGCATGAAAGGCCGCTGAAGCAGTCAATTTCACTGGTTATGATCGATGCGGATAATTTTAAACTTTATAATGACCGGTACGGGCATTTGAAAGGGGACAAGATTCTTCGGGAAATTGCTAATGTACTCAATCGCAACATTCGCGACACTGACATCGCCGCACGATACGGCGGGGACGAGTTTGTTGTCCTGCTGCTTGAAACAGACAAGCACCGGGCAATCCGGTTTGCGGAACGATGTGTACGCTTGGTTAGCGAACATTCGTTTGATGAAGTAAATCCGGAGTATAAATTGACGATTAGCGCCGGGGTTGCCACTAGTCCGGAAGATGCAACCAATCCGGACAAACTCATTCAAAAAGCCGATAAACGATGCTATGCGGCGAAGCAAGCCGGAGGTAATAGGGTGCGTGCTGTCGAATAGTTGAATTGGCTTGACAAGCCGAATGTCCGTAATGTAAACTCTATATGCTTCTCTCCCTTATGCCGGGATGTTGGAATTTGGTAGACAAGCTAGATTCAGGATCTAGTGGGCGTTTTTGCCCGTAGGGGTTCGAGTCCCCTTCCCGGCATTCATTTTCGGTTTTCCCCTCCCGCGATTTTCTCATTTGACATCTTTCCTTATTAGAGCTTGTTTGAATAATAGATGACGAAGCCATTCTTGGGCGTTTGAATTGCTATAACCGTTGGAACTTCTATCGCACGGGATTCACTTTGGCCTTCGCTATTCGCTCAGTTGATCTAATTCAGTCGCTTGATCTCGACAAAAACCTTTCTCCAGCATGGAGCGGGGCAAGATGCCCCGCTGGGGCTAAACGGCAGGTTTTTGCTGTGTGTGGGTGGTTGGTTGTCGGGTGGAATGAATTATGCGATTGGAATGAAATAACATGAGGGTTGTTGGGAATTAGCCGCGGCGTTCTTGTTTGGTGATCAATTGGGATGGGTGAGGTTTTAAAAGAGTTGGGTTTCGCTATTTTCATCGGATTTTGCACGCAGTTAAGCTGGTGGTGCGGTTCGTTATGATGGGCGGTTTTTGAATGAATCCGCTCTACCCAACCTACAAGAACTGTCTGAATATTGGGGGTGAGTTCAACAGGAACTGTCTGAACTGTGATTTTTGTGATTAAATGATGGGCTATGATTATTTTAGTCATTTGGGTAAATATACACAAGGAGTGATTGAAAATCGAGGCTGGGAAGCCTCTCCCACACACCGATGAGTCAATGCATAATTTTTGATAATCGAGATTGATTCGGTTGCGGGAGGTTACAAAAGCGTTGGGTTACGCTCCGTGCATCGAATCTTGTACGCCGTTAGTCTTCCGTAGAGCAATGCAAAATTGCACGTTATTTGGTGAAATCCGCTCAACCCAACCTACAAGAACTATTCGCTCAGTTGATCCTATTCAGTCGCTTGATCCCACCAAATACCTTACTCCAGCATGGAGCGGTGCAAGATGCCCGGCCTACGGGGCGTGGTGGTGTACTATATACGTTTCGCCCCGCTGGGGCTAAACGGCAGGTTTTTGCTGTGTGCCGGTGGTTGGTTGTCGGGTGGAATGAATTATGCGATTGGAATGAAATAACATGAGGGTTGTTGGGAATTAGCCGCGGCGTTCTTGTTTGGTGATCAATTGGGATGGGTGAGGTTTTAAAAGAGTTGGGTTTCGCTACTTTCATCGGATTTTGCACGCAGTTAGGCTGGTGGTGCGGTTCGTTATAATGGGCGGTTTTTGAATGAATCCGCTCTACCCAACCTACAGGAGTTTGTTTTTGAATAATGGTCGCGATTCGGAGATCGCTCCTACGGCGGGCGGGTTCTGATAGGAGTGAATTCCGATTCCCGACGATATGTTCGTCTAGTTGAGCCAACCTACGAAAATGCTGTATTCTTTATGCCTGCCGTGCGGATGGGGCTTTAGGTTGAGTTGGCGCGCATTGATAAACGGGTCTTATCGCGTGCGGGAGGACGCTCGCACAGAGCTAGGGAAGATATCAAATCTGAATGGTTAAGCGTTCGCTGCGTGCGGTTGGTCAATGGGCGGGGGGGACCCCGCCCCTACGAATACGCACGCCATCAAATAAATGTCAACTTGCCCTATTGAGATTAAAGTTTTCCTCTGGGGCTTTGAGTTTCGGAATTATTGCGGCGAGATGTCTATTTGTCTCGGCGCAAGGTCTCCGGGACGAGCCGAAGGAAGATTGCAACTCCTGTCAATCCGATTCCTGCCAAAACGAAAGCTGAGATTGGCAGCCCCCACACCTGCGCTATATTTCCCACGACCAAAGGACCTGTAACACCGCCAATGTCCCCAATCAACCGCCATACTCCGAGGAATTCGCCTGTGCCTTCCTGCGGCGCCAAGTCAGCGCCAAGCGTCATCATGGTGCCGGAACCAAGCCCATTCCCAAACCCCATAACAATGGTTGCAACGAGGAGTGAGGCGAAACTCCCAGTAAACGGCACCATCGCCATCCCCAGTCCAAAAATGAAGAAACAGGGGACAACGGCGTAACGCCTGCCGAATCGATCCATGATGAACCCAGCCAGCGGAAACATCGACAGGTCAACAAATGATGAAATGCTCAGAATAAGCCCTACTGCTTGAACATCCAGCCCGACGATTTCACTACCGTAGAGCGGGATAATAATCCCCCTGCCGGTTCGAAGCGCTTGTGCGCAGACATGTGCAGTGCCCGCTGACGCCAACGCGCGGTAATTTGACTTTAACACAGTGACGAACCGTTTCCAGTATAACGAATAATGAACTGTTGGGGGTTGAAGTTTTCTTCTGGCAATGAAGAAGATAGATAGAAGGAAATTCATTGCCATAATTGCGGAAAACATAAAAAAGGGAGACCGCAGCCCATAATGTGTGCCGAAATAACCCCCGGCAGCGGGACCCAAAAACGTTCCAATTCGGTTTATACCGCCAAACAGTGCCAGCGATCTACCGCGCACCGCACGCGGGATAGCATCTGTCATGTATGTGTACCGGGCAACCGCCCATAGCGCACCGCCCATGCCTCCGATTAGTTGATAGACCACCAACTCGTAGAAGGAGTGAGCAAGTCCAATACCGAGCATGGATAGCCCCAACACGACAGAACCAATTAACATTGACAATTTGCGTCCAACCCGATCTAGCAAGATACCGGCGGGCACGTCGGCGATTAATATACCGACTTCATGCATGGCGACAGCGAGACCGATTAGGCTGAAGGAGACGTTGAAGGATTTCGCATAGAGCGGCAGTGTTGGAATGAGGGCGCCTTGCCCAAAGGAGAGCAGGAAGGTTGGCAGATAAATCGGCAGGCATAAAGATAACCACGTAAACGTAATCTTTGGCAGGTTTTGCATTATTTGGGTTTATGATGTTAATCGCATGACTCGCCCCTAGTATTCGCGGGCATTGCTTTATTGTCGTGGAGATATTCCGCGATACGTATTAAGGGCGCAGTCCAGATGCGATTACGAGCACCATCAAGATGGGCTAACACCTCCTCAAAATCTGACCGTGCGACGAGCAGATGACCGTCGCCAATTCCATGAAAGGTGAGGATGCTCCATCCTCCCTGATTTGCTGTTTGTTCAACTAGTCCAATGAGTTCAGCAGCGCCGCGCTGCTCACATTTAAAGGAATTCAAGCAGTGCAAGTCTGTATGATAGGGTGAATTGATAGAATTACCTATTTCGCCGCCCGCCCGTGCTGCGAAGAAGTTGCTCGCCACGATTGGGACATAGCTTCTCCGATTAAGTCCCTTCCCAACGAATGTATTGTAGCAAGGGTAGCAAAAGGTCCATCGCCTCACTTCCGGAAAAACGGCTTTGAATCTTCTGTCCGCTTCGAGCAACTCCTCTTCCATCTCGCCGAGTGTCCGATACTCAAGTCCGCGGTGGTCCGGCGCCATGACGCCTGCAGAGGAACACCAGTGGTGTATCGAATGATTGCCGATTTCGTGCCCGGCTTCATAAGTGGGACGAAAACGCATTAACGCCTGGCGTCCATAGTCTTCGCCGCTACCCGTGATGTAAAATGTCCCCCGCAGTCCATATTTTTCCAACAACGGTACGGCTGTGTCGATATGCGACTGCATTCCGTCATCAAACGTGAGGCTGATTGCAGCCGCTTTGTCACCGTCCCACAGGAATTTCTGCATGTCTCTACCTCAACACGTCTACGCACGCTGAATCAACTAACACCATCGTCCCCGGTAATTGTGCATCTACCATTTTGCACTCTTGTTGCGCCATAGGTGCTTGTTGAGTTCTTCTTCGTTGAGTTCTGTTCCCCAGCCCGGTCCAGTGGGAATTTGCATGTTGCCTGCGTTGATTTCGGGTTTATGCGTTACCAAATCGTCCTTCCAAGGGACATCGTCGATGTCAATTTCCATTATCCGCACATTGGGAAGAACGGCACACAAGCTGGCGCTAATGAAGGTCGCAAGGTGGCTATAATAGTTGTGAGGCGCGATATTGAGTTGGAAGACTTCGGCGAGGCCGCCTATACTCTTGGACTGGGAAAAACCGTTCCAAGGGACATCCACCATAAATATGTCGGCAGCATGCCGTTCAAAATAGGGCATATAGCCGCGCATGTAATACAGGTTTTCGCCGGTGCAAATCTTGGTGGAAGTGGATTCCGTTATCTGGAGAATCGCATCGGGATCGTACATGTCGATTTCTAACCACAGCAGATCGAACTGTTCCAGCATCTTGGCGATGCGCATACACGCTTCGGGCTTAAAATTGAAGTTGAGATCGAGGTTAATGTCCACGTCGGAGCCGACTGCATTCCTGAACGTCCCAATCAGAGTCTCGATGTGCCGCAAAAGCTGATTGGTAATGACTTGGTCGGTCGTACCGGGGCCGCTTCCAAAACCAGGGAAATATACTTCCGCGGGAGTGCCGGGCATGATAATGTTCGTTTTGAGTGCGGTGAATCCTCTGCTGACCACTTCATGAGCTAGCTCCGCAATGTCGTCCATACTTCTGAGCGGGGGCGTGCCTAAAAGTTCAGCATGAACTGCTCTAGTCGTGCCGCAATGTGACCAGTAGAGGCGCACGGCTTCACGGGTAGGGCCGCCGAACAGTTCGACGACCGAGATGCCGAGCGCCTTCGCTTTAATGTCAATCAACGCACATTCAATTCCGGCAATCGCCTTGGCAGCAATTCCGCCCGGACTCTGGCGTGTGCTTCGGATCATGTCCCAGAACCGCATTTCGTAGGCTCTAGGGTCTTCACCGATGAGGATGGGCTTTAAGTCTTCAATCGTTCCTACAATACCGTAAGGGTTCTTGCTGTCGCTGCACTCGCCGTATCCGGTTATGCCATCGTCTGACTGTACTTTGACGAAAATCCAAGGTCTCCAGCCGCCGTCCACAACATAGGTGTGGATTTCGGAAATTTTCATGTCACTCTCCAGTTGCGGCAACCATGGATCGATAGCGCAGGGTGTTAAACTTGGCGATTGATTATCGGATTTACGAGCCGATGGCAAGACCAAATTTAAATGGTTTACTATTCGGTTGTGTTTCGTAGCGTATGAATTGATAAGCCGCCTGCGATGGTCAATTGCCGCCGAGTCGTAAAAGTTCGCGGACGCGTGTAACCTTCGCCGGTTGTCCCTGCAATGGTCATTGCCAGGAATCCCTCACCGTCAATTGCGGCGCATGCGTATGAGGGTGCGTTGACTACCACGACGTTCGCGTTAATTGCTTTTGTGAACTGCGTGACTCGTGCCATGTTGTTGGTGTGGAGCACGATTGTGTGCTTGCGTCCGCCGTCGGCGGCAGTTGCACCTTTAACCGCCTCGTTGAAATCGCTGACGCGCACGACCGGCAGAATCGGCATGAGGTATTCGTTAATTACGAAGGGGTGATTGGCCGAGACTTCTACCACGATGACAACAGTATTCGCTGGGGCGTTGATGCCTGCGGCGCCGAGAATCACGGTTGCGTTTTTGCCGATAAACTCGCGGTTTACGTCCCCGCTTTTGTCAACGACGTTTTGCAGTTTGTTTAGTTCGCCGGTCCCGATGAGGTGGCCGCCATTCTGAGTAAGTTCGCCGATGGCTTCATCGGCAACGGATTCAACAACAAAGAGCGCTTTTTCACCGACGCAGAGCAGGTTGTTGTCGAAACTTGCGCCGAGGATAACATCGTTCGCGGCTTTTTTGACATCGGCAGTTTCGTCAATAATCGCCGGCGGATTACCCGGGCCTGCCGCGATGGCTTTCTTTCCGCTGGACAACGCAGCCCGAACCACGCTGCCGCCGCCTGTTGCGACGAGCATGGATACATCCGGGTGACTCATAATCTCTTTCGCTGTACGCAAACTCGCCTGCGCAACGGACGTAAGCAGATTAGAGGGGCCGCCGGCATTGACGATTGCTTCATCAATTACGCGCATGGTTTCTTCCGTGCATGCCCGCGCATTCGGGTGCGGGCTGAAAACGACCGAGTTTCCCGCCGCTAGCATAATGATTGCGTGATTTATCACGGTTGATGTTGGGTTGGTTGTGGGTGTAATGGAATTGATGACACCGAATGGCGCATATTCGACGAGCAACAACCCGGAATCGCCCGTTGTGGTTTCTGATTGCAAATCTTCCACGCCAGGAGAAAGCCTTGCAGCGGCTTCATTCTTCATGGTCTTATGCTGGGCGGTTCCCATATCCGTGTCTTTGACCGCCAGCTCTGCTAACCGCGTTGCATGTTCGAGTGAAGCCTTCCTGATGGCTGCGATGATTTCTACGCGCTTGGCAAATCCGAGTGCCACGAGTTCAGTCTGCGCGGATTTTGCCGCTGCAACCGCTTGATCGGCAGTGGGGTGCACAACCGAGCCAGGCGTACCTGAAAGCGGGGGTGCGGGAGTTGGTGATAAAACCTTATCGTCATCTCGAAGATTCCTGACGACTTGTGCGACGATTTCTTCGACCTGTTTCTGATCGATTTCTGCCATATATCTCTCCAATTTGGGTGTTGGGGGCATTTCGCATATGCTTCATTAAGGCGTATCGTGTTCTAAATGCCTGAGAATCTCAATTGCACTCGCTAATCACTCGCTTGATCCCACACTGGTGCTAAACGTTGGGGTGTTGCTAGGTTTACTGTTGAATTTGCTTACATTGAAATACGGTGCATATCGCGTCCGGGAGGACGCTCCCACAGAGATGAGGAAGATATCAAATCTGAACGGTTAGGCGTTCGCCGTTCGCGGTTGGTGAATGGGCGGGGGGGGACCCCGCCCCTACGATTACGGACGACGTCACAAAAATGTCAAGGCGCCTTATTAAGGTTGAAGATTTACTTTGTGGCTATTGATGTCTAATGGGAAATAAATGCTAACCGATGCTGTTAAGCGTGCGGCGAAACGATTTGTCCGTCGATCTGATAAGGTATTACATCAACAAGATTTAGCTGGGCGCAAAATTCGAGATCGTCCGCTAATCCAATCTCAGCGAGTTTTCGACCGTGATAGCAGTCTTTCAACATGCTGGGCAGATTATGGCGATGCGCACGATAGAGGATGTTCGCGGCTTCAGCGGCATCGGTTAAATGCGCCGCGCTCAGCGAGGCTACACAAGCGCCTGCGAAGACGGTATCTTCCATGCAGTAACTACCCTCCCGCCCAGCGCACACAATGACAACTTCACCTTCGACTTGCATGAGCGAATTTATGATGGCTTGAAGATTGAGAAAACAGCCAACAAACACTTGCTTAGCGGAACGGCACGCCCATAAGGTACGCGTTCCGTTCGTTGTTGTCAAAACGATTTGTTTGCCCGAAACGGCGGTTTTGGTATACTCGCACGGCGAATTTCCAAGATGGAAGCCGTTTACCTTTTTCCCGCGGCGTTCCCCGCAAATTATGGTATTCCGTCGATTCGCGGCACACTCAAAGGCGTCATCCGGCGTTAACACTGGGGTGATACCGAGCGCACCATTTGCTATGGCAAACGTGATGGTGGTTGTGGCGCGCAAAATATCCGCTACGACGACAGTTTTGCCGGTGGGCGGTGAAAGCGGTAGAAGATCGGGTGTGAAGATTACATCAATGGAAGCGGGCATTCTCGGATTGGGGAATGGACAGTGAAACGTATTTGTCCGTCTACACGCAATATGTCACAGACATTACGAATTCGATTCTAAGAAGTTCGTATAGACATTTCCATTTAGAAAACGTTCATCATAAAGGATTTTGGCGTGCAGCGGCAACGTGGTCTTGATACCTTCAATATTAAACTCTCCCAAAGCTCGCTTCGTTCGTGCAATTGCTTCGTCTCTGTCACCCCCATGCACAATGAGTTTAGCAACCAACGAATCGTAGTAAGGCGATTTGACATAGCCGGGATAAATATAGCCATCGACGCGTACGCCGATTCCTCCCGGTGGCAAATATGTTTCAACTAAACCCGGTGAGGGACGGAAATCGTTCTCAGGGTCTTCAGCGTTAATTCGGCACTCAATTGCGTGTCCGTTCATTTTAATATCCGCTTGGTTGTACCCGAGTTCTTCTCCCATAGCCAAACGAATCTGATCCTTTACCAAATCGATTCCGGTAATCATTTCCGTTACCGGGTGTTCAACCTGTATCCGCGTATTCATCTCAAGGAAATAGAAGTTGTCTTCTGCATCAACGACAAACTCAATTGTTCCTGCGTTTGAAAAGCCGATCGACCTTGCTGCTTTAACAGCTGCCCTTCCAATCTCGCCGCGAATCTTTGGGTTAAGTGAAGGTGCAGGTGCTTCTTCGAGCAGTTTCTGGCGTTTGCGCTGAATGGAGCATGCCCGTTCACCGAGATGGATGACGTTCCCGTGATTGTCCGCCAAGATTTGAACTTCAATGTGCCGAGCATTCTGAATCCACTTTTCAATATAGACTTCTGCATTGCCGAACGACGCCTTTGCCTCTGTTTTTGCGGTGTGGAAGAGGTTCAGGAGACTCATACTGTTGTGGGCAATTCTGATACCGCGTCCGCCACCACCCGCGACGGCCTTTACACCGACTGGGTAGCCGATCTTATCTGCAAGTCGGACGGCTTCCTCCGCGCTTTCAACAACTCCCTTTTTCAAGCTTCTCCGCAGTCCGTGACGGCTACTCCGACTGCCCGGCACCAATCTTAACCCGGCTTTCGCCATGGTTTCTCGCGCTTCTGCTTTGTCGCCCATTGTCCTCAAATTTTCGACTGAAGGGCCAATGAAGGTAATC
The DNA here is from genome assembly GCA_028819845.1 of Candidatus Poribacteria bacterium. Classification (GTDB taxonomy): domain Bacteria; phylum Poribacteria; class WGA-4E; order WGA-4E; family PCPOR2b; genus JAPPKS01. The sequence goes on from JAPPKS010000032.1 coordinate 110,028, forward strand.
TTGTGGGCGGCGCAGATTTCGGCGAACTCCGCATCCTCCGCCAAAAATCCTGCGCCGGGGTGTATGGCATCTGCATTGGTTAATTCCGCCACCGTAATGATGTTTGCGTGCTTGAGATAGCTCTCCGCGGGTGCGGGCGGACCGATGCAAGCGGCCTCGTCGGCGAGCTTTACATTTAGACCATCCCGGTCGGCTACTGAATGCACGGCAACGGTTTTGATGCCCATGTCTCGACAAGCGCGAATGATGCGGACGGCAATTTCACCGCGGTTTGCGATTAAGATTTTTTTAAACATGATTTTGAATTTTATCTTTTTTCAACACGAAACAACGGTTGATCGAATTCAACAGGTGCACCGTTTTCGACAAGGATTTCAACAATCTCACACGGGAATTCCGCTTTGACTTCATTGAAAATTTTCATGGCTTCAATCAGACACAAAGTGTCTTCTTCAGATACGACTGCGCCAGTTTCAACAAACGAGGGTTCTTCGGGAGAAGAGGCACGATAAAACATGCCGGGCATTGGTGCTTTAATGGTTTCACCTGCATCATCAGGTGTTTCCGCTGACGTGGTGTCGGGGGATTGAATTTGCGCGGTTGACAACGGCAACGCAGCATCACGAGTTGTCGCGGGCAAGGCAGGCGAGACCGGTTCACCTCCCCGACGGATTTTAAGGGTAATATCCCCTTCGTGCAGGTACACTTCTGCCAAATCCCGACTTTCCATTAAATCGCAGACCTGCTCAAGCAATTCTATGGCCGATGACGATTTATCTTCAGGCATGAATTAAACCCTTTCTACATATGTTCCCGTGCGAGTATCAACTTTGATTTTTGTCCCTTCTTTAACAAACAGAGGTACTTGGACAACCCCGTCGGTTTCCAGCTTAGCGGGTTTTGATCCGCCGCTAGCCGTGTCACCGCGCAGACCCGGGTCGGTTTCAACAATGGCTAATTCAACAAACGTTGGCAATTCGACGGTCATCGGTGTATTCCCGTCAATTTTGATTTTGACTGTTTCACCTTCTTTGAGAAATTTTATCCCATCTCCAACAAAATCTTCCGATAATGAGTATTGATCGAAAGTTTCGTTATCCATAAAATACAATAGAATTCCATCTCTGTACATATATTGCATTTCGCGCTCTTCGAGGCGGACGGTTTCGACCGTATCGCTTGCGCGAAAGGTCCGATCGATGACCGCACCATCGGCAACCCGTTTGAGCTTGGTCCGAGCGAATGCGTTGCCCTTTCCCGGCTTTACGTGTTGGCAATCCACGATGGTGTAGATGATATTATCCAGCTTAATAGCTAGGCCGTTCCGTAAGTCATTGAGTGCTGCCATAATTACCCCTTCGTTCGAATGAAGAATCTGAGCGTTTCTACTCTAAACTCGCTTTGGGCTAACTCGATATTCCCAAATCATTCCAAATCAGTGTACGTGTTGCGATTCCTGCAAGATGTGGATAATTGCATCCAGCGCAAGAACGTAACTATAGGCGCCAAAACCGCCAATCACACCGACAGCGACGGGGTTTATGTAAGAACGGTGGCGGAACGGTTCGCGAGCGTAGATATTGGAAAGATGAATTTCAATAACAGGAAGGTTAACAGCCGACAATGCGTCCCGGATGGCGACGCTTGTGTGCGTGTAGCTTGCAGGATTAATTAGGACCCCGTCCGCCCAATCAATATTGTCCCCGATGACGGAGACAATCTCGCCTTCGTGGTTTGATTGAAAGATTTTGAGTTCAACACCCCGCTGAGCGGCAATTTCAAGCAGGGGCGCGTTAATGTCCGTCAAAGTTTGAGTGCCGTAAACCTCGGGCTGGCGCCTACCAAGGAGATGAAGATTTGGTCCGTGAATTAGTAGAACCTTCATGCTGTTACTCCGTTTGACCCAATTCTAGCGGAGTCTATTCAATTTACTCGCCTTTTCCGCCGGCTTCTTTTGCCTGATGCCAGCGTGTTTCTCGAAATAACGCCGTATGTTATCTTGTACTTGGGTTCTTCCCTTGTTCGGCGCTTCAGGAATGATGATCCTCAGGTACATTGCGAAATTGCGGTGCTGATTGCGGCGTCATCAATATCGCCGCGTACGATCACTTCGCCAATGCGTGTCGGCAGGATGAGCCGCAGATTCCCGCCTTTCGCTTTCTTATCAAGGTACATCTTTTCAATAAATTTGCCAGGGGCGATTCCCGATTCAAATTTCACCGGCAGCCCTGCACGCTGCAAGAGGTTTCTCTGGCGCTCCCAATCCGTTGAGTCCAACATACCTAAATTCACTGCGAGCCGGGCGGCGCAGTTCATGCCAATTGCTATGGCTTCACCGTGGCGGTAGGTATCGTAATCCGTCAGTGCTTCAAGGGCGTGGCCAAAAGTGTGCCCGTAGTTCAGTATTTCTCTCAGTCCGCTCTCTTTCTCATCCTTTCCTACAACGTAAGCCTTATCCTTACAAGAGCGAGCGATTATGTCAATAAGGATTGATTCATCTAAATCGAGTATAGCCTTGAGGTTTTCCTCAATCTGATCGAAAAGCGGCGTGTCCATAATCATTCCGTACTTAATGATCTCAACAAGTCCGGATCGGATTTCACGCGCCGGCAATGTCTCAAGCGTCTTTACATCAATGAGGACGAATTTGGGTTGATGAAACGCGCCAATAAGATTTTTGCCCTTCGGATGATTAACTGCCGTTTTACCACCCACACTCGCATCCACTTGGGCTAGCAAAGTCGTCGGCACCTGTACCCATGCGATACCGCGCATATACGTTGCGGCGACGAAACCCGCGAGATCGCCGATTGCACCTCCTCCGAGCGCGAGCAACGTAGAAGCGCGATTGATGCGGTGATTAATCAGCTGATTGTGCAGCCTGGTAAATTCCGTTAAGGATTTGTATTCTTCACCGGATGGGACTTCAACAATCCGAAAGTCAAAACCAGCGTTTGACAGACTCTCGGAAACCGTTTCGCTGTAGTGTTTGCTTACAACAGCATCCGCAACAACAATCGCCTTTGGTGAATTCGCCTTGGGTTTAAGCAGTTCTCCTATTTGACCGAGATGTCCGTGTTCAATAAAGATTGGATAGCAATTCTCATCAAGGTCAACGTGGATGGTCGGCATGTTGAAATATCTCTATGATTCTATTTGCAACTTGGTACACTGATAAACCGGACGTTTGGATATCGTAGTCAGCGCGAGCGTAGTACGGGGCGCGATTAGCAAGCATTCGCCGGATTTCATCCAACGACTGGGAGGTCTGGATCAACGGACGGTGGGTTGAGCGCCGCACTCGCCTCCAGATTGTCTCCGGAGACGCCGTTAGGCAAAAGACAATCCCATTCTGCTTTAGCGTATTAAGATTAGATTTCCGAAGAACAATCCCTCCGCCGGTTGCGATTACATGGTTGTCCAACCCGGAAACCTTGCAAACAGCGGCGGTCTCCAAATCGCGGAAGTAGGATTCGTCATGCCTCGCGAAGATGTCTGAGATGACCATGCCGCTGTCTTGTTCGATAACACTGTCTGTATCGATTAACGGCATCTTTAACTGCTTGGAAATCCTCCGCCCTACCGATGTTTTCCCCGTTCCCATAAAGCCGACCAAGACAATGTTTGGCACTCATGCCCCCTCCTCCGCGAAGGTATAAGTATACACTTGATGCGGGTAATTGTAAAGTTTTTTTCTGCGTCCGGAAGTGTCTACCCTTACTAGACGGGCTTAATCACAGGTTTGAAGGCGAGTGTGGGAATAACTATACCATGTGTTGGAATTTGGGAGTGACGAGGTGTTGATGTGTTTTTTGTGGAACGGACTTGGATTGATATTCGCGGCTTATCGCGTCCGGGAGGACGCTCCCACAGATATGAGGAAGATATCAGATCTTAAGGGTTATGAGTTCCTTTCCCGCGGTTGTTGAATGGGCGGGGTGACCCCGTCCCTACGATTACGCACGACATCACATAAATGTCAACGCGCCGTTGGGAAACTAGTGCCATTTGCCCTTAACTTAATGTGGTGTACGGAATGCGGGTAGAACTAAGAAGCGTAGAAAACAAGGGTGCGGGGATTAATCGGTAAATTACTGAAATAACGGAAGGGAAAAATCGTTGAATGGAATTGGAAAAAAGGGGAGGTTATTCTCTTTCACCGAGTATAACATGGCGTTTAAGTGTCTTTTTACCCCTTTGAATTTTAATTGTAACCGGTGTATTTGGGTTGGAGTTTGCAACGAGTTTTTGTAATTCCCAACGTGTATGAATGGGCACGCCTTTAAATTCAGTAATGATGTCCTGAGCGACGAGACCGGCGTTTTGCGCTGGCGTATCTTCTAATACTTTATTGATTCGGACTCCTAATTCGTCCTGAAGAATTTCGACTCCCAGCCACCCGCGGCGTACTTTTCCATCTCGGATAAGCTGATCTGCAACGGTTTTAACGGTCTTAATCGGAATGGCGAAACCGATTTCGCTGTCCATCCAGACGTTTCCTTCGGAGGGTCGGACGCGCGACACGGCATACTGATCTCCGGGCAACTTGGGACTTGACGGGGTATTAGACAGTGGTGTGAAATAAGGTTCAGCCAGCGCTGCAGTAATTATACCAATAATCTCTCCAGAAGTATTAACGACTGCCCCGCCGCTATTTCCGGGATTCACTGCGACATTCACTTTGATGGCGTCATAGGGCAGATTCGGCAATGTTTCTGAACCGCTAACAATACCAAAAGAAAGTGTTGGCGCGTGTCCAAAGGAACTGCCAACGGTAATCACCCAAGCCCCTGTGTGAACCTGATCTGAATCCCCAATTTTTGTTTGTAATGAATAATCTTCCTTCAATGCCAGCACGGCAATATCCGTCAAGCGATCGATGCCTGCGAGTTCAGCAGAACTGCGCTGTCCGTTGCCGAATACGACCTCGATGTCATCGGCGCCGTCAACAACAGCGCGGGTCGTCACAATATAGCCCTCTGAATCAATAAGTGTACCCGATCCGATATTTTGAAAATGAACCGTCTTCTGACTATCCTCGGCGAACGGACGCGATACACCGGAATCCAAAGGGAAAATTCCAGCGTCCGCTTGCCGTTCAGGTACTGAGAATGATGCAACTACCTCAACCACAGCCGGCTTCACAGACTGAACAATTGCTTGAAACTCGCGTTCCATCGTTTTCAGAACATTCTTTTCCGCGATAGCGAAGGAAGACGCCATCGCAAATAGAACAATACTGGAAAGAATTGAAAATGACTTGTGCTTCATTTTACGCCATCCTGTGCCTTTTCCACCACCTACCAACCTCCCCTTGTAGGGGTGTCTGTGTAGGTGACCGTCTGCAAGATGTAATTTCGCTCGACCCGCTGCGGTTGAACTGTTTTTGGAAAAACTGGCCCCTCAAAAGCAGGAAACTCAACGAGACGTTGCCGTTCCAAATCAGGGACTAAAGGTGACGTTCTGCTTATCCATGAATCATCAACACGAATTCTGGGCGGCGGCAATACGTCGTAACGTCTGACATTGGGTGTATCCTCGGTGCTTGCGACTGAAATAGTTTCGTTTCCGACGTATGCGTTTTGGTAAAGATAAATGCCTGCTATGGCGCATACTCCAATCCCCAAAGCGACACCGCTAAACGCCCACACTGATTTCGAACGTATAGCCGCAAGTGTACGACGCCACCAAGGAATCGAATCCATTTGCGCATTAGCGAGGCGAGATTGCAAATCCGAATCGAAGTTTGGCGATGGTTCGATTGACGGCATCTGATGCAATAAATTAACCGATTCGCGGAATAACGTAAATCCGTTTTGACACGAACCGCAGTTTGCAAGGTGCGACTCAAATACCTTCGTAGTTTGATAATCAAGTTCGTCTTCAAGGTAGGCGGAGAATTGTTCTTCCACGCTTACGCAGTCCATGGTTCCTCCACAAAGTCTTTCAATTTGTCTCTTAGCATTAATCGTGCTCGATTGATACGAGATTTCGTGGTTCCAAGCGGCAAGTTCAAAATTTTGCTAATCTCTTCATAACATCGGTCTTGCAGATCGCGAAGTATCAATGGTAACCTATAGCGTTCCGGGAGTTTGGAGATTGCATTTTGTACCGCTTGTTGCCGTTCTTTCTGTACCAGTTGGTTTTCGGGTTGCAAGGAGGCATGAGCCGGGGCGGTAGCAATTAAATCTTCGCCAACGCTGTTATCTTTGCCGAGATGTTCCTCAACGCTAACGTTATCAATGAAGAAATTGCCGCGCCGTCCGCGGTTGCGGAGCTCATTTTTGCAAAGATTTGCCGCAATATGATACATCCACGTACTGAACTTTGCCGCCCCGGTTCTGTAGCGGTTAGCGGCTTTGAACATACGTATAAACGTCTCTTGCGCCAAATCTTCAGCCGAGTTTTGGTCGCCCAAGAATCGTCCGATGAAATTGACGAGAGGCGCTCGGTTTCGGCGCACAATGAGATCGAAAGCTTCTGTATCCCCTTGTTGGCACCGTTGCATCAATTCATCGTCCAAATCTGACATTATCATTGCCTCCACCGGTGATTATTGTATGTATACACCAGTTCATAGCCCAAGTTTCAATATTTCACCAGAAAAGTTAAATTCAGCCGGAAGCTATGCCGAGATGTTCCAAGTACCGCAAGATAGACTCGCGGAAGGTACTTGCACAAAATTATACAGATAAACATGCCATTTGTTCAATGAAAAATTTAGAGCTTAAAGCCAAATGCAGTTCGCTGGAATCGGTGCGGCGGCAGCTAGTTAATATAAAAGCGGAATACCGCGAGACCGTGGAACAGATTGACACCTATTTCAACGCTCCGAAAGGCAGGGTAAAACTCCGGGAGATAGATGGCGGTAAGGCATACCTCGTCTACTACGAACGCCCATACGGCGCGGAATCGCGCTTTAGCACGTACCAAATGTGGGATATTCCCAGCCCGGGGGCGTTCAAGGAGATAATGTCAACCGTTCTCGGTATGAAGGTTATTGTCGAAAAGCTGCGCGAATTGTGGCTGTACGGCGACACGCGGATTCACCTAGATCGGGTCGCCAATCTCGGTGAGTTCGTCGAATTGGAGACGGTTATCCGCAGTCAGACGGAACGGGAGGCATGGCGTGAGCATCAACGTGTGAGAGATGCGATTGGAATCTTGGAAGGGGATTTGATAGCTGGATCGTACAGTGACCTGTTCTCAGAATTATACAAGTGAAATGGAAAGGAAAAAACGTGACGCGCTCGACGTTTGTGTGTTATCCGTCATGCTCTGACAATGGCAACGGTTCAAGCGACGCGCCAACCGGTTGGCTGCCTGTTGGCCTCCACGGAATTGTATTGTGCGCGCGATATGCAATGTCTAGATGAGGTGTTTCAAGACGCGCATAACCGCGATAGCGCGAGTCCAAGGCTGTTTCGAGCACACCTGTCGTCAGCAGGGTTCGCTCGACGGGATAAGACGGCTCACCGGTGACAAACATCTCTTCGATGTTCAAGCTAAGGTAACTAAAATGGGGGTGCGGAGGACTGTTCAATAAATGGAATTCTGTACTATGGATTTCGTTGTTAACGCGGCAGGCATATGCGAAATCAGAAACATAGCCATTCAACATCAGAATCGCGCCTCGTGTTCCATCGCGGTATTCGATGAGAAATAGTGCCGGATGTGGGCAATGTTCCTCCATTGACCCCGCGGGTTTGTTCTCAATAGCGTCACAGGCGGCCGATGCCAGCTTGTACGACCACAATCCAATTGTAGCGGTATTCCACACGGCATCGCCTTCTAAGCACGTCACGGCTGCAACCCCCGTTTCGCCGCCGAGGCGGCGCTCAAGCATACATTGCAGCGTTTCCAGCGTGTGAAAACCGTAGACATCCAGCCCGGCGTAACCAATTGCGATTGCCTCCTGAATCGGGGCGTCCAGCTCGTGTTCCAGCCACGGGTTGCGATAGGTTAGCGGCAGGGAAGAACCCGCCATGAAGGGCGAACCCAGTTGCGCTGCGCGGCCGGCCATCCACTTGGCGTCGTGCCAGTTGTAAGAGAGGTGTTTATCGCAAAAAACGGGGACAGCGCTACCGCTTTTCGCAAAGACGCCGCAGATTTGCTCCATAAAATATTTTCGCGGGTAGAGGTTTTGGTCTTTTTCATTCCATGCATAGTCTCCGTGTTCCGCGATTAAGAGCACACCATCGACAGCCAACTGCTCGCTGCCAAGTGTCAAGGCTTTTACAATGCTTGGATAGATTTCTACACCGTGTTCGGCGGCGAGTTTTCGGCTCAAATCGTTTTCGGCAAATTGGTCGACATACATTGACACGATGTCGACGCGAGGTTGAATTAACCCGCCATCGGTCGGGAAACCTTTCATGAATTTTGTAACTATCACGTCGGCGTGGGACAACGGCCGATATTCAGTGATAATTGCTGCGATTTTTTTTCGTTTTGGCATGAGGCGAATCCTTATCTTGATTGAATACAAGGTAGAATTGTGATTGGGTTGATATGAAGTGTGAATGTAGCATTGGGAAGCGGGTTAATGAATTCGGCGAATGTCTGCTGCGGCTGCGGCACACGGAGTGTGCCTGCTACTATATGGGTTGAATTGAAGTGCGATTGGAGCATTGGGAAGCGGGTTATGGTATTTCTCGAAAGTCTGCTATGGTTACGGCACACGGAGTGTGCTTGCTACTTTAAGGCGCGAAAACGGGAATTGGTGTTACCGCTTGACAGGAGTTATCGGATTTCTTATTATAATCCTTGTCCAAATTTAAATATGTGAAAGGAGAAGAGCATTGTACACCACTGTCATCGTTCCATTTGAATTCTATGCGAGCCACAGTTTGTCGGTGCGTGAGACGCCGCACACGCATCACTGGACGCTGAAGCTATTTGTGAAAGGGATACCGAAAAATGGAATGGTTATCGACATCCTGAAGTTACGCGAGATTGCCGATCCGCTTGTCCAAAACGTTGCTAACACCTATCTGAATGAAAATCCAGCTTTGACCGAAGAACAGATGGCGTGTCCAACCTGTGAAATGTTGTCCGCGTATTTTTTTACGCACGTTTCTGAAGAATTGAAAAGATTCGATGTGCAACTTAAAGCTGTTGAAGTTGAATTAGGTGAACCCGAAGGGAAAGAGTGGGGATCTGCGCGTATTGAGGCTGACTGAGAGAACTTGCGCATTAAGCATTCAGCGATTAAAACGACAAACTTCACCCGCCAATCCTGTGGTGAATTTCAGCAAGAGTTCTACCGGTTTCCGCTCCGTAGCGGTATTTGACTAGTTGGTGGGTGCGTGTGGAAACCGCACTTACCGAATGATGTGCAAAAATAGACTGAACTGTTGGACGCGTTCTTCCAAATGCGCTTTACATGTTTCATTGTATGATGGATACCCAATAAATTCAAGTTGATTTACCGTTGTTTTCGGATTTTGTGCTGCGGTAGAATCCGGCGATCCACGCCGCGGCAAACCCTAGCGCCGTCTGTATTTGCTTGACGTCTAGTAGGGGTTATGTTATCGTTTCGGGTTACGCACATCCTGAAAAACAGCTCGGTTGATAGACTCAATAGCTACACAAAGCGATATGGAAAGATTCTTCATTGACCTCAAAAACTACCACGAAGTTTCGACTAATGGGAAAATCCCAATCCTTGTAAGAAGGTGGGGACATGGTCCTAGGGTGCTGCTGGTACACGGTTGGTTAGATTCAAGCCTAAGGTGGACGGATTTGGGTGAGAGGCTTGGCCGGCATTATGAGGTGTGGGCACTCGATTTGCCGTCGTTTGGACAAACTCCGGCGATTTCGCTGGATTACACGACACTTGAGATTTATGCCGCAATCCTCGCCGAATTTATTTTGGAAATTACAAATGAGCAGGAGTTACACGGTTTGTTGGGCCATTCGATGGGTGCGCAGCTATCGCTGCTATTGCTTAAGCGTATGCTTCCCGCGAAGCGCGTGATTGTGTGCGGCGCGCCCGTAGCTGATGTGAAATGGCTGCATCCGGTTGCGAATCGGCCGAAACTTGTGACAAACTGTTTAAGTGCATTCAAGACCCTACCAATTGGACTCCAGATTCCCTTAGTCAAACTCGGCAAACTCATTGCGCTCAGATCGTGGACCGCGGCAAAAAATGAGCAGCAGACTTTGGCGGATGTCGATGTGCGAGCTGCGGCGACACTTTTAAAACAGGTATGTGCCTGTGACCTCTTGGATGACCTTGAGCCTTGTTCAGCGGATGTGTTGGTAATTCATGGACAGTATGATCCGTATGTTTCCCGCGCTGCCTCCGAGTGTTTAGCCGAAAGGCTAAACGGGTTATTTTACAAATTTCAAGGTTCGCATCACGCACCGATGGTTGAGAAGCCTGAGCGCTTTTATCACGTGGTTAAAGATTTCTTGGATGGGTACCGGGAGTTTTGAATCGATAAGGAGGGGTCGTATTATGAAGTTGGCGGGGCGAACCGCTATTGTTACAGGCGCTGGAAGGGGGGTCGGCCGTGGAATTGCGCTTGAGTTGGCGCGAAACGGCGCCAATGTGTTAGTCGCTGACCGAAATTTAAACACAGCGCGCGCGGTAGCCGATGAGATCAAAACCGTGGGCGCGGATGCGCTGCCGCTTCTGGTCGATGTGACGGATCAATCCCGGATGGAGGCGATGGCTGATAAAGCAGCCGAGGACTTCGGGCGGCTTGATATTATGGTCAACAACGCCGGCGTTGGACATGTCAAACCCTTTTTGGAAATCACCGAGGATGAATGGGACGGTGTATTCGCGGTAAACCTGAAGGGCATGCTATTCGGCATGCAGGCGGCAGCCAAAGCGATGATAAATCAAGGGCGGTGCGGCCGAATCGTAAACATCTCCTCGGTAGCCGGCAAGTCTGGGCGGCCTGTCTTGGCAGCCTACGCCGCCAGCAAATCCGCCATAATTAACCTAACGCAATCGGCTGCGATGGCGCTTGCACCCCACGAGATTACAGTAAACGCAATATGTCCCGGCGTTGTGGATACGCACATGGGAAAATCAGTCCTCGCTAAAATGCGGGCGTATGTGGACGACGGCAAGATACCCGAAGAACTCATACAGATACCTGCGGCGCCACTGGGACCGAGAGCCGAGCCGGAAGACATTGCCAGGATGGCAGCTTTTCTGGTGAGCGATGATGCAGCTTATATCACGGGACAATCTATCAACGTTGACGGCGGCAGGTGTACACATTAACTCAACTGAGAAAGATGCTTAGAGATTTCAGATGACTTTCCCAGAATCCCTCATCTGAAATTTTTGAAATGGAGAATCTGAAACTTCCCACCATGCGCGTTACTTCTGCTGTACTCAACGCTGTGATTCATGAGTTGCGGGTGCTTCTCGGAGAGCGAGTTTCCACATCCGCCTCGGCACTTGCGAATCGCAGCAGAGACGCATCCTACCATAAACCGCGTCCTCCTGATGCTGTCTGCTTACCCCATTCGACGGCAGAGGTTGCGGAAATTGTCAAGATTTGCGCCGCCCACAGCACACCAATCATCCCGTTTGGCACCGGCACCGGGGTTGAAGGCAATGCGATTGCGCTGCACGGCGGAATCTGCATTGACCTTTCCGAGATGAAGGATGTCCTAGCGGTGAATCTCTCCGATCTGGATTGTACTGTCCAAGCCGGCGTCACTCGCAAGCAATTGAATGTACACCTGCGAGACACGGGCTTGTTCTTCCCAATTGATCCGGGCGCCGATGCTTCCATTGGCGGAATGGCATCTACGCGCGCGAGCGGCACCAACGCCGTCCGTTACGGGACGATGTTGGAGAACGTACTCGGGCTTAGCGTCGTGCTCCCAGATGGGGGGATTATTAAAACTTCGCGCCGGGCACGGAAATCGTCGGCAGGCTACGATTTGACGCGGTTGTTCGTAGGGTCAGAGGGCACGCTCGGCGTCATTACCGAAGTCACACTTAAACTCTACGGGGTTCCGGCGGCGATTTCTGCGGCGGTGGTGTCTTTCACGGATATTGAAGGGGCGGTAAACGCCGTTATCCGAACAATTCAGTTAGGCGTTCCGGTAGCACGGATGGAACTGCTGGATGAGGTTCAGATGGAAGCGGTAAACAGATATTCCGACCTCGATTATCCGGTGCAGCCGACCTTGTTCATGGAGTTTCACGGCACTGAAGCGGGTGTCAAAGAGCAGGCGGAATTGGTGGGAGATATTGTATCGGAATTCGGCGGAGGCGGTTTTCAGTGGGCGACCGAGGCGGAAGCACGCAGCAAGTTATGGCAGGCTCGACACGATGCCTATTATGCCGCACAAGCGATGTCCCCCGGCCGTAAAGGTTGGCCTACTGATGTGTGCGTACCCATCTCTCGGCTCGCCGAATGTATCATCGAAACCAAGAAGGATCTTCGCGAATCATTCCTTACCGCGCCAATCCTTGGCCACGTGGGAGACGGTAATTTCCACGTTGTTTTTCTTATCAATCCGGAGGACACCGAGGAAGTTGCCGAAGCGGAGCGTCTAAATGAACGGCTTGTAATGCGTGCGCTCGCATTGGATGGCACTTGCACGGGCGAACATGGTGTTGGGTTGGGCAAAATGAAGTATTTGCTAGCGGAGCACGGTGACGCGGTCACCCTGATGCGAGCTATCAAGCGGACTATCGACCCGCAGAACATCATGAATCCGGGCAAGGTTGTCAACTCCTAAACGAAGACCGAGACTTGGAATCTTTGGGTTTGGTATGAACTAGACCCTGAGTTCATATCCTATACCCTGGTCTGTAGAGCGCTTTGCCCGAGGTCCCGTGCGTGGATGCCTGCGGCGCGTCTTCATAAGAGATTCTGTAACACCGGTAAACGCCTCTGTTGACACTCGATCCCGCTGCGTACGGTTCAAAACTGAAGCTCAGGTAGGGATTAACGTATTCCCATACAATCTCGCCCTCCGCCGTAATTTCGAATAGGCGCCCGCCGGTGGCATCCAGCGAAAACGTATTGCCGTTGGGAAGCCGCTGAATTGACCCCCACGCAGTGCTAAAAAACTGACTTCTATGGCGGCCTTGCAGACTGGAGAAATGCGTCCGCTCCCAATTCTGCGGCAGGTAGCTGTACTCCCAGACAATCTCGTTGGTCTGCGGGTTTATCTCTAGCAGACGCGTGTAGTTGCGCCATCGCAATGGATACCCGCTTTGTCCGCCGTTATCATAGACAATGATGTTGCCGTTCTCGAGCATGTTGGGGTGATGCGGGCCGACGAGGTTATCATATTTCCACAGGAACCTTCCGGTGTTTTTGTCAACGATGGCAATCATACCAACTTCTCTGAAACATGTTGAGATGTTCCCGTTGGGCAAAACCTCTAGTGTGTTGGTGTGCAGCCAGTCTACGCCTCCATTTCTAAGCCCGCGTTCTCGAATCAGGCGCTTCGCCTCCGGAGTGAACTCAAAGTCATCGTAGTGGTCGATAGACCGCCATTCCCAAACAATTTCACCTGATGGCGTGACTTCGATGAATCGGTCGTCATAAACTGGCTTATCCGAAATCCGGGGTTCACTGATACCCAACTCGCGCGTGAGTATCATGGTGTTGCCGTTGTCCAATCGAACGAAGTCGTGATGCGCATTCTTGTCACGGTATTCCCAGACAACGCGGCTATCCCAGTCGAGTTCCTTGACCCCAAATCGGTTAACGAAAACGAGGAGATTCCCCTTCGGCAAGAATTTGTGGTACCATGTCGTTCCGATGGTTGTCCCTTGATTATCATCGTCCTTTTGCATATTCACCGCCCACATGTGAACTACCTCGCCGTTCATGTCGATCATGTACACGTATGGGCTGAGATGCGGCGAATAGACGGTGTATCCGTTGCAGCACTTTTCAGGCTTATACACGGTCAGACCCGTGGGCCATTCCAAAACGGACATTCTTTACACCTCCGAGTCGTGTGTCGTTAATTTTCGTTTAAATCGAGGGCGACATACCGATAGCCGATTGCTTTAAGCCGATTTACAATTGATTCGCGCAGCTGAATAGTTCGATTAAAATCCGATTCTGGCACTTGGATGCGCACAATCGCGCCGTGATGGGAGACGGAAGCCCCTTTGATGCCCAGTTCAATCAAATTCCTCTCTGCAAGTTCGATCAATTCATCTACGTTTGGTGTCTGGCCGGTGTTTGATACCATCCCTATCCTCCCCTTTAGACACTGCGTGAGTGTAGCATACAATACGCCGTATCACAATGCAAATAATCTCCCCAAGAGGCACGTGTTTGTGCGATGGGTTTAAGCCGGTTGGAACGGTAATCCCGAAACGAGCATGCCGCGCGCACAATCGAAGAAGCCGAGATGTGACGCCGCGATTCGGAGATCGCTCCTACAGTGATTTGGATGCTTTGCACGTAAACCAACAATAAACAGTATCGTCTAGTTTAGTATAGGAGGAAACAAACATGAAACTCACCAACAGACAACTGCTCGCCATCATCGGTGTCCTCTCCTTCATTATCATTGCCGGGGCAATCTATATTGGAATCCATAACGCAAGAGAAATGGATCAAGTCTACGTTGAGACGTTTTCGCCGGAGGGTCAAGTAAAACCGCACGGGAATTTTACCATTGCATTCTCTCGCCCGGTTGTTGAGAGCACCGACATTAACCAAGATTTGGACGAAATACCAGTCAAGTTCACTCCTCAAATTCCGGGCAAATTCCGCTGGATTGCACTGAACACGCTTCGTTTCTTCCCTATAGTTTCCCTTTCCCCGTCCACCGAATACACTGCAGAAGTATCCCCGAAAATACCTTCATCGCCAAAATTTACGATTACCGGGAAACGCAAGTTTGCTTTTTTCACCGAGCGATTTCAGGTTCGGAGTTCTCGACTTGCGTTTGAATACAGCACCATAAAAAAGAGCCATGCGAAGATTATCGGCACGGTCGAATTCAACTATCGTGTCAGCGCCATATCGTTGAGGGAACGGCTTTCGATTTCACACGAAGGCGGTGCGAAAATCCCCTATCATATACGCACGCGTGCACCGGAGACGTACATTGTAGAATTAGAGACAGAGGAAGTTGTACGGGGTGACGGAGATCAGCGCATTCAGATGAAAATCGATAAGGGTTTCACGCCGATTGACGGCCATCTCGGTCTTAAGAAGGCTCATATCACGCCAATTGTTTTGAAGCGGCACGATGATTTGCTCATCACCCGTATATCTCCCCGTAGCAGCGGCGATGGACGTTATATTGAGGTTGAGGTGAGTTCAAGTATTGATATCAAGGATGCCAAACCTTATATAGTGGTGGAACCCGAGATTGATTTTCGACTCGCCAGCCGATACCGCTATCTGAGAATTTTAGGTGATTTCAAGCCTGCTGAACGCTATACCGTAACAGTTAAGCAAGGATTGCGTTCGGAAGACAACGCGGTACTCCGTAAAGAGTTTTCCACAACAGTGGCAATTCCAAATCTGAGACCGAACCTCCGTTTTATCGGTGAGGGGCGTTATCTACCCAGAGACGGTGAATTAAACCTCGGTTTGGCGACAATTAACGTCAACAAGGTGCAGGTTGAAATCGAGAAAGTATTTGCAAATAACCTTGTTTTTCTCGCTAGTGCGCAGGGCTGGTCGGATTATGCGCGAAACCTAGGTGAGTCCCTGCACACTGAAGAGGTTGAAATTCAGTCTGTACTTAATGACGAGGTGACAACGCCTATCCCTTTGAAGGATTACCTGTCAGCCGATCACATCGGCATTTTTAAGGTGACAGCGCGTGATATCGACCGCCGTTGGCGGAGCGCTACGCAGTGGGTTATGCTCACCGACCTCGGCATCATGGCGAAAAAGTCAGCGGATGTGTTGTGGGTATGGGTCAATTCGCTCTCATCGCTGCGTCCTGTGCCTAATGCAAAGATTGAACTAATGAGCGATAACAACCAGACCTTGTTGAGCGGTACGACCGATGAAAATGGTTGGGTCAAGTTTACGTCTATCGTGGAGAAGATTAAGGATTTCACGCCGTTCATGGTCACTGCTGCCAAGGGGAGCGATCTCGCGTTCATTCAATTGAATCAACATAAACTTGCTACTACCGATTTCGATGTCACGGGTGCACCGTACCTGAGTCGGGGATATGAGGCGTTTATCTACACCGACCGCGGTGTGTACCGTCCCGGAGAGGTCGCCAACGTGGTGGGGATTGTACGTGCAGTAAATCGTGCGACACCGCCGCGATTTCCGGTGCTGATGCGGGTGCTGGGGCCAAACCGGCGGATAATGCGAGAGTTCCGGGCTCAAACCGATACGGAAGGGGCGTGCGAATTTCAGATTGCACTGCCACCCTATGTGAAGACGGGAAGATATACTGCCAAGTTGTTAGTTGCCGACCAGGAAATTGGACGTTCGCATTTTCAAGTTGAGGAATTTGTGCCGGATAGGATTAAGGTCAAGCTCAACACAGATAAACCGGTCTATGCCCTTGGCGATGAAGCGGAAATCAGTGTTGCGGCGGTGAACTTGTTTGGGCCGCCGGCGGTAGGGAGAAGGGCGCAAGCGGCATGCGATATTGAGGCGGACATTTTTGCTCCGGCGGAATGGCGTTCGTTTACCTTCAACGACGCCGAGATTGGGTTCCAGAAACAACGCATCGATTTGGGCGAAACGCAGACGGACGAAAACGGCCAAACGACCTATCAGCTGAAAATTCCTGCGGGTCTGAAATCCCCGTCCGCTTTGCGCGGCGTTGTCGCGGCGACGGTCAGCGAACCGGGCGGCAGAGCTGTGAGTGCTTACCACCGCATTACTATTCACCCCTACTCTCATTACCCCGGTATCCGTAGGGTATCGGAATGGCATGTGAAAATCAACGCGGAGACCCGGTTTGAATACATCGCCCTCGACAAGGAGGGAATTCCTGCGCCGGGACGGGATTTGGAGTTGACACTTTTCAAACTTCAGTGGAACACAATTTTAAAACGCGATAATCGCGGACGCTATAAATATGTTTCAGAAAAGCAGGGGATTGAAGTCGAGTCTTATCCGCTGGTATCGTCTGGCAGCATCAAACCCATCGTCTTTTCACCGGGCGAATACGGGGAATACCGAGTTCAGCTTCGAGACTTGGCATCCGGTGCGTCAACATCGACAAACTTCACCGTCACCGGATGGGGCTACGCACCTTGGGCGATGGACCAACCCGGCCGTATAGAGATTGACCTTGATAAAGCGGCGTACCAACCAGGCGAAATCGCTAAGGCACAGATTAAAGCGCCCTTCTCAGGGAAACTTATTTTAACAATTGAGCGGGACAACCCATTAAGTTATCGGACAGTTATGCTACGCGAGAATACAGCCGTAATTGACATCCCGGTTCGCGCCGAATACGCACCGAACGTTTACATCTCTGCTAATCTCATCCGTTCGACGAAGTCGTTGGAACGACACGCCCCGGCGCGTGCATTTGGCGTTGCGCCGCTAAAGATTGATAGCGAGGCGAAGCGGTTAGCAGTTCAACTCAATGCACCCGAGAAGATTCGTCCAAACCGGACGGTTGAGATTGGGTTCCGTGTTAAAGGCGGTTCCGGTGCGAGGCATGTCACGATTGCGGCAGTGGACGAGGGCATACTCCAGTTGACCGATTTTCGGACGCCCGACCCGCACGGCTTTTTCTTCCAACAGCGCGGGCTAAACACCGCGTCCTATGACCTGTATTCCGCAATTTTGCCGGAGATAGAAGCTGCAAAAGGGGATTTGAGCACGGGCGGCGGCGATGGCATCGAAGCGGGGCGCAAAAAGCGTCTAAGCACTATTAGCGTGACACGGATTAAGCCGGTTTCGCTGTGGTCTGGCCTGCTCAAAACGGATGCCGCCGGAAAGGGCGTGGTTCGGTTTGATGTGCCGACCTTTAACGGGCAGTTACGTTTGATGGCAGTTGCGTTCGACGGCGATCGATTCGGTTCGGCGCAAGCGTTTGTCAGCGTGCGCGAGCCGATTGTGATGACGCCGACTTTTCCCCGGTTTATCTCAGGCGGCGACCGGTTCCAAGTTCCCGTTACTATTTATAACGGCACCGGCAAGCCGGGGGACTTTGAACTCCAATTGAGTGCTACATCGTTTGTTGACATCACCGGCGGCCGCTCGCAGTCGGTTCATCTTGACCTTGAAACAGAAAAGCAGGTCTTATTCAATCTTGAGGCGTCAGATGCGATGGGCGAAGTCAGGTTCAATCTCTCCGCAGCGGGCAACGATGAGCGCGCGCAGATTGCGACCCACCTCCCGCTACGTCCGGCGGCGCCGCCGGTGACACTGACAGGATACGGAGTGGTTTCTGCGGGGCAACCGGCGGACTTTACCTTCCCGTCGAACTTCATCGAAGGAACAGCGGCGTATACGCTCACTATTTCGCCATTCCCGGCGGTGCAATTCGCGGGCGGACTTCAATATCTATTGAGCTATCCGCACGGTTGTATCGAACAGACGACCTCAATGGTCTTTCCGCTGCTCCATTTCGACGAGTTTGCACGTTTGGTTGAACCAGAACTGTTCCAGAGCGGCGGTTCAGACTATTTTATCATGGAGGGCATTGCAAAGCTTGAAAGTATGCTCCTGCCCTCCAATTATTTTGCGTATTGGCCCGGCGAGACACACACGCACCATTGGGGAAGCATCTACGCCGCACACTTTTTGGTTGAAGCGCGGAAGGCTGGGTATCAGGTTTCTGACCGCGTCTACGATGCGATGTTGAAGGGGCTGAAGCATGAGGCAAAACAGAGCGGCGGCGATGTCAGACATGAAATGGAGCGCGTTGCGTACGCCTGCTATGTGTTAGCCGCGGCGGGGCACCCAGAAAAGAGCACGATGGTCTACCTGAAGAACAACCGTCTGGATTCACTCAGCGATTACAGCCAGTTTCAGCTTGCCGGCGCTTTTGCACTTTCAGGTGACCTTAACACCGCCCTATCCATGCTTCCCACCACCGTCGCCCCGCGAACTGATGATGATGTGCGCGAATCGGGAGGCAACTTAAACTCGTCCGTCCGTGCGCAAGCCATAATGCTAGATGTATTGGCAGAGGTGAATCCAAATCACCCTTCAATTCCGAACCTTGTCAAGCGTCTCGCCGATTCCGCTTCGAACAACAATCGCTGGTACACGACGCAGGAGAACGCTTTCGCATTTCTCGCACTTGGCAAAATCTTCAAAACACAGATGCAGAGCGACTACATCGGTACAGTGGCGCTGAACGGCGAGCAATTCGCGGACTTCGACGCCGCGGAGCAGCAATTTGCGAACGAAAACTGGGGCGGGGCGCAGGTTCAGGTGAACGTCGAGGGCGCCGGGAATTGTTACTATTATTGGACAGCATTCGGTGTTCAGACCGATTCAACTATTCAGGAGTTTGACAATGAACTGCAGGTGAGGCGCGGCTATTTCTCTGAAAACGGTGTACCGATAGAAGACGGGAATTTTCAGCATGGCAGTCTGCTCGTTGCGGAGATTACGATTAAGGCGTTGACCGATACGCTGGAAAACGTCGCCGTGGTAGATGTCTTGCCGGCGGGTTTTGAGATTGAGAATCCGCGCTTGGAGTCGCGTGCCGGGGTGCCGTGGATCTCCAAGAGTGGATTTCAACCGGACTACATGGATATCCGCGATGACCGCCTTATCTTTTTCGGTAAATTCCCGCGCCAGAAGAAGCAGAAGTTTTTCTACGCCCTTCGAGCCGTGACCCGCGGCGATTTTGCACTGCCGCCGGTAGCTGCCGAAGCCATGTACGATCCAACGAAATCTTCGGCGGCATCAAGCGGGAGGATACGTGTTGTCGAGTGAGTTTTGAACGAACGTGGAGTCACATTGATATCGTTCGACCGTGATTGTCAAGCAACCTAATCAGAGGCGAAAATGCGCAAATACCTACATTCAAAACGGGTGCGGTTGTGCCTCTATCTGATATCAGGAATCGTGCTCGTTCCATTAGTGCTGTTCCAGTTGGCGAATCGGCTGTTCCCGCTGCCTGTGGAGAAGCTGCATCTGCCGGCTTCAACCATAGTTTTCGACCGCAGCGGCGAATGGCTCCGAGTTTTCATCGCGACCGACGAGTCGTGGCACATCCCCGAACCCTCCTTGGATGAGATTTCGCCAAAGCTGAAAAGCGCGGTTTTGACCTACGAAGACCGCTGGTTTTACCGCCACTTTGGGATTAATCCCTTCTCAATGTTGCAAGCGGCGATCGACAACATCAAGGCGGGGAAAATCGTCCGAGGCGGATCGACCATAACAATGCAGGTTGCCCGTATGATGGAGCCGAAAGCGCGTACGGTTCCGAACAAGTTGGTTGAGATGTTCCGCGCCCTCCAGCTTGAACTTGCCTACACTAAAGACGAAATTTTGACCATTTACTTCAACATGGCGCCCTACGGCGGCAATATCGTTGGGTCTGCGGCGGCGTCTCGCGTCTACTTCAATAAACCCCAGAGCCGCCTCAGTTTAGGGGAAGCCGCGCTGCTGGCTGCTATTCCGAACTCGCCGACGTATCTGCGTCCGGATGTTTATCCGGATAACGCGCGGGCAGCGCGAACGAAGGTGCTGCGGCAGATGCGTAAATTTGGGAAAATCGGTCTGAGCGAGATGCAAGGAGCCGCCAGTGAGTCAATTCCGACGAATCGTTACCCGATGCCGTTTAAGGCACCCCACTTAGCCAGGCTGCTGGCGAAAACAGAGTCTTCCAGAGGACACCTAATCAATTCGACGATCGATTCCGAAGTCCAGGAACTGTCGGCGCGCGTACTTCGTGAACATCTCGCGCCCGTGAGGCGGGCGGACATTTCAACCGGTGCGGTTGTGGTGATGGATACGAAAAGCCGCGAAGTGCTGGCGATGGTCGGCTCGCACGATTTCTTCGATTACAGTAGCGGGGGGCAGGTCAACGGTGCAATGGCTCCGCGTTCGCCAGGTTCAGCGCTCAAGCCGTTCATCTATGGGATCGCCTTAGAGCGGGGATTAATTACGCCCGAAAGCCTTTTGCACGATGTTCCCGTCGATTACGCGGGCTTCAGCCCAGTCAACTATGATGGGGATTACCGCGGTTATGTGACGGCGCGGGACGCGCTCGCCTATTCGCTCAACGTGCCCGCGGTTAACCTATACGCGCAACTCGGAAATGACGGCATCTACGATTTTCTCAAACGGGCTGGAGTTTCTACGCTGTCAGAGCCTAAGCCACACTACGGATTGTCGTTAATCTTGGGCAGTTGCGAGGTTACGTTGCTGGAGTTGACAACACTCTACGCCGGACTCGCCAATCTTGGGGAGTTTGGGCAGCATCAATTGATTAAATCGAGCGGAGACACGGCACCCGGTTTTTCCACGAAACGGCTTTTGAGCAGGGGCGCAAGTTTCATTCTTACAGAGATGTTGACGGAAGTACGCCGCCCGGATTTGCCTACGGCGTATGAAGCGTCAATAAACCTCCCCAAAGTCGCATGGAAGACGGGCACTTCTTATGGACATAGAGATGCTTGGAGCGTCGGGTATACACCGTCATACACAATCGGGGTTTGGGTGGGAAACTTCGACGGGCACGGTGCACCGTCGCTCGTGGGGTCCGAAGTTGCAGCGCCGATACTATTTGCGCTGTTCAATGCGCTGACGAACTCCGCTGCCAACCGATGGTATACGCGCCCATATCAGGTCAGCACGCGAGAGGTATGCGCCTTAAGCGGGATGCTGGAGTCGGGTAACTGTCCGACTACCAAAGCCGGCGATTACATCGCTAACCGCTCTACCAACATGCCGTGCCGCGTTCACAAGCAGATAACAATCGATAATGAAACCGGAGCGTCGCTCTGCTCACACTGCCGAATCGGGAGATCTTACCACCACGCGGTCTTTGAGGAGTGGCATCCAGCGGTCGGGACATGGTTGAGCAAAAACGGCTACGCGATTCAACCGATACCGCCGCACAATCCATATTGCGTTGGAGTCGTTGCCGGACAAGGACCCGTCATTCGATCGCCGTCAGAGGACAGCGAATACCTCATTCGGTCGGGCGTGGAACTTGAATATCAAAAACTGCTTTTAGCTGCGTCCGTGTCCAATCGAACGAAACAGATTTTCTGGTTTGTGAATGGAGAGTTGGTTTTTAAGGGGACGCCCGATGAGCCGGTTTTTTTAACGCCCGACGTGGGGAGGCATCAACTGACCTGCGTTGACGACGAGGGGCGTTCGTCGAGCAGAACGCTGATTGTTAGGGATTAGCGTTTTGGGCAGGCACAAGACCTGCCCCTACATTGAGGTAAGTTGTTTGAAATTCGGAAGTTTGTCGTTGGGTGGAGGTGGTTTGGTTATACGAAAAGCGTTGGTTTACCGTTGATAATTTTTGGAGCAATCCGCTTAACCCAACCTACAAAAGCTAGTGGGTGTCAGATTACATTCTCCCCCTTGCTAATGGGGAGTTAAAAGGAAGTCAGGTGCTTTGCACCCGCGCCAAATTCAATGCGACGACGGCGCACCGACCGTTGGCTCTACCGCCCATAGCAGAATTGTTCCGTCCGAACTCCCGCTTGCTAGTATCTTGCCATCTGCGGAATATGCCACGGAATTGACCGCATTCGTATGTCCCACAAGGGTAGCCTTGTGCCTGCCGGTCGCGGCGTCCCACAACCGAATCGTGTTGTCATCATTTCTGTAACCACTCCGACTTCCACTAGCAACGGTGCCACCATCTGGAGAATACGACAAGGAGTTAATAGGACCTGTATGTCCTTCAAGGGTCCGCATGTGTTGTCCCGTGACGGTATCCCACAGCCGAATCGTCTTGTCCCAACTCCCACTCGCCAGCGTCCGACCATCTGGAGAATACGCAACGCACGCAATCTTCTCCGTATGGCTAGAAAACCGTCCGACAATCGCCTTAGGGCGTCCCGTCACGGCATCCCATAGCCTTATCGTATCGTCATCGCCCCCGCTCGCAAGCATTCTTCCATCTGGAGAATATGCTACAGACTTGACCCAACTCGTATGCCCCACAAGGGACCACCTGAGTCGTCCTGTCGTTGTATCCCACAACCGAATCGTTCCGTCCTTACTCCCACTCGCCAGCGTGTTTCCGTCCGGGGAGAAAGCAACAGATTCAATTGGCCATTTATGCCCTTCAAGCGTGGCCATGTGTTGACCCGTCACAGTATCCCACAATCGAACGGTATCGTCCTCGCTTCCACTCGCCAGTGTTCTGCCACCCGGAGAATACGTTACAGAACCAATCCGATACGTATGTCCCTCAAGAATCTGCTTGAGTAGTCCTGTGGTGGCGTCCCACAGTCGAATGGTCGTGTCATCGCCCCCACTCGCCAGCGTCTTTCCATCTGTGGAATACGCCACCGAATTGACCCCGCCCATATGCGTTACAAGGATCTGCTTGGGGCGTCCGGTGGTGGCACTCCACAACCGAATGGTGCCGCTGTCTTCCACAATGGCTAGCATCTCACCATACGGTGAAAACGCCACGGAATTGACATGCCCCGTCTCAAGTGTCCACTTGCGTTGCCCGGTGGTATTCCACAGTCGAGTTGGTCCGTTCCCAGCTCCACTTGCTAGCGTGCTACCGTCCGGAGAATATGCGATGGAAATGCCCCAGGGGTAACTAGGGCCTTCAATATACTGTTTGTGTTGTCCCGTCGCAGCATCCCACAATGAAATAGACGTCTTATCGTCACCAAATTCCCTAAGACCCGCACTGGCGAGAGTCCGACCATCTGGCGCGTAAACAAGGGAATAGACCGAATATCCTCCGTCATGGCTCCTTTTGTGTTTGCCCGTTTTGGCGACCCATACACGAATCGTACCGTCCCAATCCCCACTCGCCAGCATGTTGCCATCCGGAGAATACGTCACGGAAGAGACCCGTTTCATATGCCCTATAAGGGTGTGCCTATTTTTGCCCGTCGCGGCGTCCCACAGCCGAATTGTCTTGTCGTAACTCGCACTCGCCAGTGTCCTGCCATCCGGAGAGAATGCCACAGAAGTGACCGCACCCGTATGCCCTTCAAGGGTGCCCTTATACAGTCCGGTCGCTGTATCCCACAACCGAATTGTATTGTCACCGCTCCCACTCGCAACGGTACATCCATCTGGAGAATACGCCACGGAACTGACGTAATCTGTATGTCCCGTAAGCAGGGCAATTTCTGTACCGGTGTGTGCATCATAAAGCCAAATCCCAACGCTGCTCACCGCTGCAAGCTGAGCGCCATCGGGTGAATACTCGACGTCAAATATATTACCTTTTCCCAGACGTACGATGGCGCCTTGAGGCAAACCCTGGCGCGTGTAATCTTGAGCGAGGCTATTCTGCAGAAAAAGAATAGCGATGACAAAAAGATTAACTTTGAAACACAGTGTCTTTTTCATGAAATTTAACCACCACATTGCCCGTGTAGGGGTATTTCTTATTTTGGATTATAGATTGCCAATTTCATCTGTATGGGGCTTGCTGGTATAGATAATCGGGGCTAGGAAGCCCCTCCCACAGTATTGTTGGTATTGATTTGATGTCGTGGCTGGGAAGCCCCTCCCACAGATGTTTTCAAGGTTGATTTTACAGCGGATTGGGGCTCGCGAGGTCTAGTCCGTCGGCGATTTCTTGGATTTGGCTCCATGTTGTCTCATCGACGGAGATGCCGTGTACGGTGCGGTGTTTTTTCTGGCGCGACTCCGGTTCGCCGGGCACGAGCACTTCGCTGAAGCCCGGCGCCGGCGGCGACGATTTGACGTGCTCAATCAGTTGCGTGACGCGAGGGTAAAACTCCTCCAACGGCGTGAACTGCTGGATATCAATAGCAATCATGAACACGCCGTCGCTGTCGGGTTCTTGCGGGGCGTCAGGGCGGCAACAACCGATACCAGAGATGCCTCCCGCCATGATATCGACGATAAGGCCGAGTCCAGTTCCTTTGTAGCCGAGAGCGCCGCCCAATGGGAGCAAAGCCCCCGCCGGAGGTCCATAGAAATCGGCGGTGTTCGTCGCCGGCTGCCCCTCGTGGTCGATTATCAGCCCCTCGGGTACTTTTGCGCCTTTGTTGTGCAGGGCGCGAATTTTTCCCTCGGGCGCAGTGCTGGTAGCGATATCCACCACGACTGGATCGCCTTTACCTGTTGGTACGCCGATTGAGATTGGGTTGGTGCCGATACGCTTGGCGATGCCGCCGAACGGGGCAACCCACTGTCCGCATCCACCCGCATTCACCATCATCATCCCGATTAGCCCTTGATTCGCTGCCATCTCCGTATAACTGCCGAGTCGGCCTGTGTGAAAGCAGTTATATACACTGGCAGCGCAGATAGCCGTCTCGCGCGCTTTACGAATCGCCAATTCCATCGCCTCATGCGCCACGACCTGACCGAACCCGAAGTTGCCGTTGATTAACAAGCCGGATGGCGTGTCTCGCACGATTTCCAGCTTGGCGCCCGGCAAGATTTTGCGTTCCACTCGGATTGCGTTCACATATTGGGGGATACGAAGCACGCCGTGGGAATCTAGTCCAGATAAACTCGCGTCAATGAGATGATCGCTGACAATCTCCGCTTCCGTATGGGGCACCCCGACACCCTCAAATATGTTTATTGAAAATTCTCTAAGATTATCGGCTGCAAATGTTGGCATATTTTCCTCTGTTGCAAATCAGAAATTTGTTCGATTGACATTTAAGTAATTAGAAGCGTGCAAGGCGAGATGCCCCGCCTACCATAGTGCGTTCGTCTTACGTATATTTTTGCGGGTGCCTTCGACATCGAAGCAGGAGAACTGGTTGCTCCGCATGATGCGTGTGGCAATCGCCATGGCGTTTTTTTCGGTCATGTACCCTTCGTCAATTTCCGCTTCGAGTGCGCGTTGAATTTCGCGGCGTGCTTGAATGGCGTAAGCCACGGTTGCGGCGGGCCATCCGGTATCCCCGCCGAACGCGAAGAGCTTATTTGCCGGAACCGCATGGAGGAAGCGCCGCAAAAAGTCTCGTGAGGTATACGGATCGATGCTCCACGCCCAGCAGAGATCCACCCAGATGTTGCGGTAGTGCTTCGCGAGCGCAACCAACTCATCGCTGTAGGGATAGGCGATGTGCATCAGGACAAATTTAACCTCAGGATAGCGCGCAAATAGGGCGCACATGTTCCCGGCGGGAATTCGGCTTATGGGCAAGCGGTCGTTGCCGGCGTAGTAGCCGGTATGGATCTTGAACGGGAGGTTGTGTTCAGTCGACAATTCGACGCCGCGCGCCCAACACCAATCGCCGAGGCACAGGCGGGTCTCGAGGCTCACGTCTTCAGCGGGTTTGCGCAGCACGGTTTCGATGGCAGCGGCTGCTTCTGCATCGCTACGTTCGATCCAGTTAAGGGTTCGGCTGTAGGCGTGCTGGGATTTTACGGCGATTGCGCACGGCGCCCACTTCTCGAAAATCGCCTCCATCGCCTGTCTCAGCGACGCCAAGCCACTCACTTCGACACCGGTTTCGGCGTGGATTTGCTCGGCATTAACCTGTCCCTCGCAGAACCCTACCCAGGACAAATCGTACAGGAAAAAGTCGGGTCCGGAGTGATCGGGCAGGCACGCCCAACAGAAGTCGTCAATTTGGACATGATCGAGGTTAGCCAAGTCATACAGCAACCGATAGCGTTCACCCGGCCGCCGCAACGCCTGAAGTTTTTCTTGCGCGGCTGCGAGGTTTTCGCCCGTGATTTCTTCAATTCCGTAAACTTCCGTTGCAATCAACCGAACCGCCTCGCCGTATCCAGTGAATTGCGAGGCTTCCCACGCCTCTCGTATATCCTCGAATCGCGCTGCAATTCCGCCGCCGGACGGGTTCATCAATTCTGGCGTACCGCCCGTTGAAGGGTTTGCATAAGAATAATGCCCGTTGATGCTCAACAGGCGTTGCATGGCTTCGGGCGATGCGCCAGCCGTGTGTAAATCTGCGGCAACATAGTTCCCAAAGAGGTCTTGCAGGATATCGGGTCCATTCTCCACCCACTCGTTTTCCTTCTGCAGGTGTTCATGGGTGTCCACGAGAGATATACCTTGAATGTGATGGGCAAGATCAGTTGCCATAGCGTTATCCTTTTCGCGTCTTTACGCGTGCGGAACAATTTCCATCGGATACTCGGATAGGTTCTCAGCGCCCGACTCGGTGATGAGGTACATATTTTCGATGCGCACGCCGTAGTTCAGGGCGTCCGCGTACCCCCCGGGTTCCACGGAGACAACGTTGCCGACTTCGAGCGTGCCGCCGCGGTCGCGGTTGAGGTCTGGCATTTCATGGGCGCGCAGGCCGATGGCGTGCCCTCCATGATGAACTAAACCGGAATCCGCCAGCACCGGGTGTTCGCGGATTTGCGCGTCGAGTGCGCGCCACACTTCTGTGCCGTCGGTTCCCGGCGTTAAGAGTGCAGGTACTTCTCGCTGAACGGATGCAATGTGGTCGTACACGGACTGCTGGAGGTCGGTCGGCGTACCTCCGACGACGAAGGCGCGCGAGAGGTCAGACCAGTACCCTCGATAGCAGGTCCACGCATCAACGATGTAGATTTCGCCCTGCTCAATGTTTCGGTTTCGGGCGGGACCGTTAAACACCCCGCATTGGTAGTCGCCGTCGTGAAAGACCTTCTCGCCGGCTCCAATCATGGCGCCGCGTTGGCCGGCTGCCAGCACGGCGAGTTCATTTTCGCCCGGTAAAATCGCCTTCTGCACTGCGGTATACGCTGCCAAATCGGCTTGAATACTCTTTCGAATTAGCGCTACCTCATCGGGATCTTTTCGCGATTGCATCGTCCTGAGCAGGTTGTCAACGGCTACCCATTCATCAGGCTGCAATCCGCTGTCAACGGTCTGCCTGAGCAGGTGCGGCATCGCCTCCGGTTGCCAACCCAGCCGTTTGATTGCCCCCGCACCCTGGATTCGTCTCGCTACCACCTCATTCATGCCGTCCAATATGTTGGGATTCATCGTGCCCAGTTTGTTCCATTCGTAGGTGGTACAATCGTCCACGCACGACACGCCGTCATCCGTGTTCGCCGCGAGCCAACAACCGCCGCCGGTTTCCAGGAACAAGAATATGGGAAATTGAGCGGAGAGCATCCCCGTGAAATAATAGACGTCGCGGTAATCTGTCAGCACGGCTGCGTCAATGTTCTCTGCAGCAAGCCGCTCTCGGAATCTGTGTTGCCTATTGAGACAACCCGATTGTGTCAACATCAGTTCTGCCTCCTGTGATATAACTAGAAATTCGGTATCTTGGATGCTTCAATCTGCAAATTGGAAAAATCGCGCCGCCGTTCCACCCATGATGTCATCGTATTCATCGTCCGACAGATTGGGCAATAGTTCCTTAATGATATTTTTGAGTTGACCGTAACCGGGGTCTTTCTGAATCCATGGGAAATCGCTCGCCCACATGAGTCGCGCCGCACCGTAGATGCCCATGATATGTTGATGCCATCCGGTAAGGTCTCGATAGGGGTAGGCTTCCGCGCTGAAGGCGTATTGGCCGGATAACTGGAGCATCACGTTTTCATATCGGGCAAGCCTGTGGGTGCTATGAAATGCCGGATTGTACATCGGTGTTTCGACGTGGGGGCGTCCTTTTGCGTCAATGGAGAATTTCCCTTTGCCGGGACAAACCCCGAGGTGGTTTATGGCGATTCTAAGCTGGGGAAACGCTTCCAGTAAATAGGGGATTAGATGCGCGTCAACTGCTCGTGCGTAAAGCGAGATTAGGTAGCCCTGCGCTGCCGCATGTTCCCAGATACGATAGGATTTAAAATTCCGGACATCTATTTGGGCAAAAGGGTCCTTAGGTCCTCCAATCGAGAAGAGCCGAAAGCCGATAATCCCTGTCTCCTGACACAATTTGTCCATATGCGGCGCCGGGTCAGAGATGTCCGCGGGAATCGTGCCGATGCCAAGAAAACGGTCGGGGTAGGTCTTTAAGCAGTGAAGCAGGTATGCGTGGTGTTCAATTTCCTCGCCGCCCAACTGTACAAGGATTGCTCGGTCAATCCGGTGCGCGTCCATCTCGGCGAGCAGGTTCTCGACCGGCGCTTCCAACTCCGCCGGCGCCAGCGCATCGGTTTCTCGCGGAAACTCGGCGGATGGCTTGGCAAAAACGTGAACGTGTGAGTCAATTCGCGGCATCACTCCCCCAGGCTGAAGAGTCTTCGACGCTCCGGTGTAGTACAGTAGTGAGCGATGGAGGCGTGGGCACCCGATGGCACACGGTTCGGGGTGTATTTCTCATAAATCAGTATGACGGATTTTCTGGGCGTGCCTGTAGGGTTATCCATAGCGGCATGCCATCCGTAGGAGTTAAACATGATGGCGGTACCCGCGCCGCCGGGAAAGGTTTTGTGACTGGGCATGCTTTCCAACCGGTTCACTTTGGAATAGGGCCCTGCGTCCGGTTTGTGGCTGCCCGGTACGAAAGCAAATTCGCCGCATCTGGGATCTACGTCGTTCACATAGACTTGAACCTTGATGTGCAGCGGATGGGTGTGGGGTACATCGGGGTGCCAACCGGAATAAGTCACCGGCCATGCCGGGACGGTTCGGGCTTGCGGTGACATGAAAATCACCTCCCCGTCCGTGACCGCCTTTAGAGTGGGGTAGTAGCTGGGATGGTCAACCAGGTCTACGAAGATTTCGTCCTTTTCGAAAACCCCCGGTATGTCATAAAATGTGCTCACGGCTTCGCCAGCTTCGACGCGCATTAGCCAGTCGGATTTGCACTGATCCGCCCAGTAGTCGAAGGCGCGTTGAAGCCGCGCCAATTCCTCACCTTGAATAGCGTTATCAAATACAAGATAGCCGTCTTCTTCCCATTGCGTGCGTTGTGATTCGATAGATTTAGACATAGCGAAATCCGGTTAAAGAATGGAATTAGACTAGCTGTTGCGGCAATTCAGTATTAAGTGCACTTTTGTTACTTAAAAGCCTGTTTGAATATTAGGTGAGAAAGTCATATTTGGGCGTTAGAGTTGCCGTGATGTGTGGAACTTCTATCGCGCGGGATTTACTATCGCCTTCGCTATTTGCCCAGTTGAACCCACGCTGGGGCTATGGCTTAACGTAATTAGTGCTGAAAAAATTTTCAATCAGGTTCTAAAGATTTTCAAACGTTAATGATCATGATGCTGTCTACGGAAGATTGTGCAAGAGTTTCTATTCGGCCGGGAAAAAGACTTTGACTAACGGTATCAACACCCTACCCTCAATATCAAAACTCTCATAGTGGCTAACTACTAAGTCTGCAAGTTCGTCAAGTGCCAATAGCGTTAGAGGAATAATTGAGCGATCTGCTTCATATTTGGCTTCCCGTGTAAAGCCTCCGCTACTGACATATAATGCTTTGTCACCTTCCCGCAATCCACCGAGAAAACAACGTATATCGTCAGAACCAATGGATGTTCTTGGACGGTGTTTAACCTGCACTTTGATTCTCGGTTCTTCAAGCGCAAGCCCGTCAGGAGAAGCAATAACGTCAACTCCCCGATCTGGCCCCTTAGGCATAACCCGAGTTTTGTATCCCATAGCGCGTAAGATAGCTGCTGAAAGTTGCTCCATTTCATCAGCGGATATTTTCAATAGCTTGTCTTTGATAAGTTCGTGGGCTCGCGCAACGGTGTCCTCCCTAATTTCGTCAAGGCCGTCATCGTCCATCTCGGAATTTTCTAACGCCGCAGGAGCTCCCAAATGAGATAATAACTCTGTCGATACTTCCTCATTTACTGAAAAGAGTGTCTGAATACCGCCCAATGAATTTCGTGAGGAAGTGGATAGCAAATCTCGGTTCACACGGTCCGACAACCAGTCAACTCTTCGCAAATGAGCGTAGTCGGAAATTTCGTCGGCAATTTCATTAGTATCGTGATAGTAATCACCCGTAATACTACCGATATGGTATTCGCGATTCTCAGGATCGTAAGTTACAACCTTTTGTCCCACCTCAAATGCAAAACGAAATTTGTAAATCATGGACACATTCTGCCTCGCCCTACCCGGTCTTTCGCCGGGATATGCACGATTATATCGATCTCTGATTTCGTCTTGAGAGGTTGCCGGGCGTAAATCACCGAGTTCATGCCAGCCAATGGCGATAAATCCACGGGAAAATTCTTCAATCAAGTGTCCACCGCGCCCGGCGCGAACCAACCATTTAATTTCTGACATGATCTTTTACCCAGCTCATCCGTTACCAACCCCGCGCCTGTTCGATAATCTTTACATTTTCAAGACCGTCTTCTGCGGAGACGAAAAGTTCTTCTTCTCCTCTGACTGCGCGGCTGAAAGCTTCAGCTTGATTCTGGTAGAGCGGCGCCATCGGGGCTTCGGAAACAACCGCATCTGCGCCAGCCCGGCTTTGGGTTACGGTACCTCCGCCGCCGAATAGGGTTCCGTCCAAGATGCAGTAGCCTTCGCTGCCGTAGAGTTCCAACCGGGGCGCGGGGGCGCCTACTGCTGTAGAGGCATCCGCAACACCGACCGCACCGTTCTGGAAACGTATCGTAACAACGGCGTGGTCATCAGTCTCCAAGCCGAAACGCAGACTGGACAGTTCGCCATTCACGGCAGCAGCATCGCCTAAGAACCAACGGAGGAGATCGATGCCGTGCGTCCCGACATCGTTAATCGCCCAACCGCCGCTTGTCTCCTTTTTCGCGCGCCAGGTCGTGGGCGCTTCTCCGTACGGGAAATAAATTTGTGTTCGCGCGTAGATTGGGGTTCCGAATTGTCCGTTATTCCAATCCTGCTGCAATTCCTGGTGAAGCGGATGATGCCGCATATGATACCCGATGCTAAGGAGGTTGCCTGTCCGTTCGGCGGCGTGGATCATCAATACGCACTCGTCGGCGGTGACAGCCATTGTCTTCTCGCACAGGACATGTTTGCCGTGTTCGAGCGCTGCAATTGTCTGTTCAGCGTGGAGGTTTTGCGGCGTGGCAATCCAGATGGCTTCTATTTCATCGTCTGCGAGGAACGCCTCAAGATTACTGTAGCCACATTCGACGCTGTGTTTCGCACAAAATGCGTCCGCATTTGCCTGACTGCTGCTCAACACGGCGTGGAGCCGAGCATTGCTTGCCCCCTGAATTGCTGGACCGAACATCGTATCCGCCCATGCCGTTGAACCCATAATTCCCCAAACAACCTGTTCCATGAATGATTCTCCCTGATTAGCGCGTTTTATGTTGTGTGCTATTAGATTTCAATTGGTAAAGGCTATCGCCATCGCTATTCGATTACCTGAACGCCTCCGGCTTCATCTATGGGCGCTGGGTTGTTTACTGCGTCAAATTCTGCGGCGGGCGCCTCTTGCTTCAAATCTGTGGACTTCTTGAGCAGCGAGTCTAGGTTAGAACTATACAACATAAAGATCTGATCTTTGTCCGTGCGTTTGACGGGGTTCCTGTCGTTGCCTTCCTCTTGTTTCCCAATTAACAGTACCCGTGTTGAACCGTCGTTCAACCTCGCCGTAACCGTTGCGCGCGGGTCATCCAGCTCATGTTCGGCGGGGTCTTGCTCTTCTTCAAAATCGTCTGTTTTAAGTGAACTGAGCGTGTCCAGGAGACTATCGACTTCTGTCGGATTAACGGCGGAGGCGACCGGCTTGAGCATTTGCCATTTGCCCTCGGCGTCAACCTGAAGCTCAATGTCCTCTTCTTCCGAGTTTATGGTGAGATTGGTAGCGTCTCCCTTATTGAAGTTAAAGATTGTCCGATCCTTCCAGGTCCGGTACCCTCTGTCGAAAGTTGCTTTGAGATAACCTTCGCCGGTGTAGACGTTATTGGAATCAGCCGCGCGAATGTAGCTGCTGAAGACACCTGGGGTTGTCTTTCCGACGAAGAGGTGAGCGAGTATATTGTCGTTTGCATCCAAGAGTTTTGCTTCAGCTCCAGAGGCATCAACTTGAAATACCGATTGTTTTTCGGGATTAGTGGACACAAGATCGACAGTCTTGAATTCGGCGACTTTGTCGAACATCTCATCAACGGCTTCCGGGTCCGCGGGATAGTTGTCCATTGACGCCACCAACCACTGATCGGCTTCTTTGACAAGCGTGGTGGTTTGACCTAATGCCGTAATCTTAACTCGCGCCACGCTCTCACGATTGAAGTTCGGGAATAGCGGTAATGCCGCTTCGACTTTCTTCTCGCGTTCGCTCTTACCGAAGGGGTTCTCCAGCGTCAAGACGAGTAACCCTAACACTACCATAACGCCAACTAATACTAGGAGTTGCTTCGTTTTCATGATTCAATACGGGTTGGTGTGAGACACTCTATAGCGTGCCATAGGTTTCAACCAACCGTTTTGCCCTCCTTCTCAAAAGGTAACGAATTAAACCAAAGACGACAACGACTATCGGAACGCCGGCGATATTTGCGTATTTCAGGAACAGTTTCTGTCCTTCCGAAACCTCTTTTAGCGGGCGGTCAGTTACGCCGTGGGATCGGATGTGGATAAGATCTTCGCCGAGCGTAAGCCAATCAATTGTGTTATAGAAAAAGGTCAACTCATCTCGCCCGCCAAATTGTAGGAACGAAGAATTTCCGACCACAACAATCTGTGTCGGCTGGCTCTCCGTAATTGTGGTTCGATCGCCGCTTGTTTCTGATTCCACTTGGACTTCACCTTCTGGCTCATCCGATGAAGTTGTTTCGTTAGATGGGATGTCTTTATCCGTATAGAAACTCTTGAAAACCCCTGAAAGCGATGCCGCGACCGTATGACTTTTTCGTACAGAGGATGGCGGCTGAAGTTGGGCGTTCGGGGCGATGTCGTAAGGGCTTTGCACCGTCCAGCTTCGATCGGTTGTTTTCGCAAGCGCAATCGTCTCAATGGCGTTATCTTCTTTCTGCAACAGTTCGAGCGAACTTGCCCAATTCAACGTCAGGCTTTCCAATTGGCTGGTGACAATGCTCTCATCGGATAGCCCCCTAGAAATCTCACCCGAAAGATTTCGGTATTGATTTAGTACCTTGACGAAGTACGGATAGTCGCTTCTGACTGTGAAATACCCCTGTGTATAGGTGAGTTGCCCCGGGGAGGCATTGTCAAGCACGAGATTGTTGCCGTGTTTAACGCCGTAATGTTCAAGAAGATCATTCAATCCGGTCGTCAGCGGCGTTGCTTGTAGTGTCCCTTGCGGTATATGAATTGTGTCCACCAAAAAAATCGCCCGCCCGCCGCGCATAATGAACTGATCGATTTCATACTTTTCACTCTCAGTAATTTCTTGTTTCGGACCAGCGACGACAAGCGTGGCGACATCCTTTTCGATTTCTCTTCCGGCATCAATTGACACCTTTTTGACATTAAACTGCTTGCTCAATTCTTGCTTCAGTCCGCCCAAGCCCCGCTCGTCATCGATATCGAGTTCGTCGTGCCCTGAAAGGAATCCAATCGTCTTGACTTCCGTTCTGGTCACCTTGAGAATGGCGGAGGTCAGGTCGTACTCCAGCGTGAATGTGTTTTGGACGACAGGAAGGATTTCCTTTTTGTCTTCATAAATCACGGCAAGCCCCATATAGACGTTTGCGACTTGTGCTTTGTCCTTCTCGATTACGTTCATCTGTACTTCAGGAATGCCCATGAACCGTAGTTTGTTCTTTTCTGCCTCGTCATCGCCAGGATCGATAAAGTCAATCTGCAGCTTGTTTGAGATGGCACGGTATTCGTCAAGTACATCGCGGACATCGCGGCGAATTTGGGCGACTCGTGCCGGTTCGCGCGAAAAATAGGCGTTAATTGTCACAACGTCGTCCAGTCGCTTGAGTACATTCTTCGTGGAAGATGAAATTGTGTATCGTTTGTCGTCGGAGAAATCCGCCCTTACGAATCGGCGGCTCGACAGAAAGCTGATTGCTGCAAGAATAGCCAATACGACAAGGATAAAGACAAGCGTATTGCTTCCGTATTTTAGTGTTCTGGTTGCCACAATACTACCTCCATTTACGACTTTCAAGAGATAAAACGCTCAGGTAGAGAAAAAACCCGATAACGGATAGATAGTAGATGAGATCCCGGGAATCGATTACGCCTCTGAGAATGCTGCTAAAATGCGCGCCTAATCCGAGATAGCTGAAAATCGGGACAACCCAATTCGGCGCGTTGAACAGTACGATGTCCTCGCCGATGATGAGCAGTACAAAGGACATTACGATGCCGAGAATAAAAGCGATAATCTGGTTTTCCGTCAATGTAGAGGCTAGGAGCCCAATTGAGAGGTAAGCGCCGCCCATGAGAATGAGCCCAATGTAGCCGCCTACGATGGGACCGCTATCGGGATCACCTAAGTATGCAACCGTCAACGGCAAAGAAAATGAAAAGATTACGGTGACGGCAAGCAGGGCAAAACTCGCAAGATATTTACCGATGACGACTTCGTAATCCTTGATCGGTAGGGTCATCAAAATTTCAACTGTACCTATCTTCTTCTCTTCCGCCCAGAGTTTCATCGTCACGGCTGGGATAAAGAGGAGAAATAGCCAAGGCATTAGCGCAAAATAGCCTCGCAATTCAGCTTGGTTGACGAGGAAAAAGCTACGAAAGAAAAACCAAGCGGAAATTCCCAAGAAGAATGTGATAAAAATGTACGCGATTGGAGAATTAAAGTAGCTTCTAAACTCCTTCTTGAAAATGGCTGCGATGTTGTTCATGAGCCTTCGTGTCCAACCTCCTTAAATCGTTATCATTTGCCGCTTTTGGTGTGCTGCCGCAAGAAATTTTATAAGCTGCGCGATGGAAGTATCCATATTTAAGTCGAAGATACCCATTACTCATTATTCATTACTTAAATTATCCGCTGGTTCGCTGCCAGTCAACTGCAAGAACACATCCTCCAGACTAACCGTTTCTTGACGTAACTCAGATAAGCTCCAGTGATTATCGACGACAAATTGAAAGATTTCCTCTGCCGCGTTATTGCCTTGCTGAGACGAAATCCGGTATCCGAGAATTGCGTCATCGGATTTCACGCACTTGTAGTCGGATACAAAACTTAGGTCGTTGAGTTTCGCCTCAATCTCTTCCCGGTGACCGCGAATCGAGATATGGACAACTTCCTGTCCCTTTGCACGTCCCGCTAATTCTTCCGGCGTGCCGTTTGCGACAAGGCGCCCTTCATTGATAATCAAAATTCGGCTGCATGTCGCGGAGACCTCCGGCAAGATATGCGAACTAAAAATAATCATCTTCTCTTTGCCGATTTCTTTAATCAGATTGCGAATTTCTATGATTTGGCTGGGGTCGAGTCCAGAGGTGGCTTCGTCTAGGATGAGTATTGATGGTGCGTGGATGAGGGCTTGTGACAAGCCGAGGCGTTGCCGGTAACCTTTGGAGAGTTCCCCGACATCTTTTTGGATAACTTTTTCAAGCCCGCAAATGTCAATGACCTCTCTAATCCGTTCTTTTCGTTGACTCTTTGGAATGTTGCGGATCTGCGCGATAAAGTTGAGATAATCGAGGACGCCCATATCGGTGTAGAGTGGCGCGCTTTCGGGTAG
This sequence comes from Candidatus Poribacteria bacterium, assembly GCA_028819845.1. Classification (GTDB taxonomy): domain Bacteria; phylum Poribacteria; class WGA-4E; order WGA-4E; family PCPOR2b; genus JAPPKS01. Next base: position 146,588 of record JAPPKS010000032.1, read on the forward strand.
ATACCCAATCTGCTTTCGGACTTCAATGGACTCCTCAAAGACATCGTATCCGGCGACTTTAGCTGTACCTGCGTCTGCCGAAAGATAGCAGGTCAAGATACGCATGGTTGTGGTTTTACCAGCGCCGTTTGGGCCAAGGAAGCCCAATACTTCGCCAGCTTTTGCATCGAACGAAACATCGTTTACAGCGACGGTTGCGCCGTAGCGTTTTGTCAGATTTTTGACTTGAATCATATAGGTTTATCACCTCGATTATGGATTTTCGAGAACCGAAGTTTAATGACGAAACGACAGAAAATAATATCACGTTGACAAAAATCTCGTCAAGAAAATAATGTATCAGTTTGCTGGTTTAGCCATCTTCCTATAGAGATCTACCGCGTCGAATTTTTACGGTGTCCGTTTATGCGGAGCGAACCGCTATCCCAGACTCCAGCCCCCGTCTACCCAGAGTTCATGACCCGTGATATAGGTGCTGCGATCGGAGACTAAGAACAACACGGCGTCAGCCACCTCCTTTGCCGATGCGTGACGCTTGAGTAGGGGGCGTTCCTCCTGCGAATCCCAAAAGTCCTGCCCGAAAGAGCGCGAGAGCGGTGTATCTATCGGACCCGGAAGGATGGCGTTCGCCAAGATACCGTGCTTTGCAAAGCCCTTCGCCACCGATTTCATCAATGCCAAGCAGCCGCCTTTGCTCACGCCGTAAGCAACGTTTGCGATAATACTGCCGACGCGGCCCGCGGGCGAGGACACATAGACAATGCGCCCGTGTTTCTGAAGTTTCATGTGAGGAATGACTGCCTTTGTGCAGAGAAACATGCCGGTCACATTGACTGCCAGGATTCGATTCCAGTCTTCAAGCGTTACGCTGTTCCAGTCTGCGATTGGACACATGCCGGCGTTGTTGACCAAGATGTCAATTCGCCCGAAACGGCTGGCTGCAGCCTGAACCATTGCCTCGACCTGCGAGGGATTGCACACATCGGTTGGCAGCGCTACCACTTGCCCTTTTTGAGCATGCATTATTTCTTGGGCAGTTGCCTCCGCCTGGTCAGCTTGCAGGTCGGCGATAATGACGCCGAGTGCGTCCGCTGCGACAAAGGCTTCCACGGTTGCCCGTCCAAGCCCCTGGGCACCCCCGGTGACAATCGCCACTTTGCCTGCCAGATTCATCGTTGTCTCCTTTCAATGATATTGTTTTCCAATATCGGTTGTGCTATGATAATACTAACGCTTGTGCGAGAACGCAGTTACTTAAAGGGTGAGCGAAATTGCAAGCAATCCGCCACACGCAAAATTAAGAAAGGACGGGTACGGATGATTTCAGATAAAATTGTACGGTTGGCCTATGTTGTGGCAGTTGCCGCGGCCGCAGCGGCGTACACGAGTACGGCGGACGGCCAAGTGATTGAAAAGGGGTTAGTTCACTACTGGTCATTTGATAAAATTGACAAAGACATCGTTCCAGACCTTGTCGGCAAGAACGATGTGGAAATTATACGCGGCAAATCACCGCCGTTGTTAGCTGGCGGAAGAAGTGATCCAAAGGTTGTCAAAGGGAAACTGGGTACTGCATTGGAGTTTGACGGCGACGGCGATTATGCGCAATCGATAGAAGAGATTGGAATTACCGGTTCCGACCCCCGGACACTGAGCGCTTGGGTCAAATGGAACACAAAGAGCGACCAGTTTCACGTACTCGTTGGGTGGGGGTGGGAAGGCGAATCCGGTCAAGCCTGTAAAGGGGAGTTGTTTTGCATTACAACTTGGCATTCAAACCAGATTACCATGTGGGGCGTATGCAACGATCATGAATCGCGTTTCGGTGCAAAAGTAGGCCGTTGGTACCATGTAACCGTGACCTACGACAATAAAACGGAGCTTAAGATTTATGTCGACGGCGATGATGTGGTTTATAATAACGCGAAGGTGCAACCGTTCCAGACCGGTGATGGGACACGAGCGACGTTCGGCAAAAAGATATTCACCTTCGCGGATCGAGCCTGGGCGGACGGCGCCGTCGATGAGGTTGCCATCTATAATCGTGCCTTGGACAAAGGAGAAGTCCTAGCGAATTTTAAGTCTAAAGGATTTGCCGTCAATCCTTCGGCGAAACTTGCCGTGACGTGGGGTTCAATTAAGGATTTCAGATAAACCTTGACGCTGTTGCACACAGTCTCGAAGTGAGCGACGCATTGCAGAATCGGCGGTTTAACCCCTATTCACCTTCGATTAGCTCTCCGCCCTTCTTCAGGAAAGCAATACAGCCGCGTGAAACCTCGACCTTTACGTTCTCGGCAATTGCGAGCACAACAATTTCTTTGTCAACGCCGATGACTTTCCCGTGTAACCCTCCCGTCGTAACGACGAGATTTCCCTTCGCAAGATTATCTAACATGGCTTGATGTTTTTTCCGTTTAAGCTGTTCAGGACGCCATATGAGGAAATAAAGAATTGCCAGCATCGGAATAAACATAAAAAACATTTCCATATTTAAGTCTCCTCTAGAGTTAAAGAATTAGCATTGCATCACCGTAGCTATAGAAACGATATTCCCGAGCGATACCCTGCCGGTAAGCTTCGAGAATAAATTCGCGGTCAGCGAATGCGCTGACAAGCATCAGCAGCGTGGAGCGCGGCAGATGAAAGTTGGTAATCAAAGCGTCAACGGCTTTGAATTGATAGCCGGGATAAATAAAAATGTTTGTGAATCCGCGATAAGGGCGGATCCCCCCATTCGAAGCAACCGCTTCGAGGGCTCGAACCGAGGTAGTTCCGACAGCTACCACCTTTCTCCCTTCCTCGATTATGGAATTGATTTGGTCGGCAGATGATTGAGAGATGTCAAAATACTCTTCATGCAATTTATGGTTTTCAATGTCCTCGACTTTGACCGGTTGAAACGTGCCAAGCCCGACGTGCAGCGTTAGCGTAACCCAGTCGAACCCATCCCGCTTGAGTTGATTCAGCAAGGATTGGGTGAAGTGGAGCCCTGCTGTTGGGGCGGCAACGGCGCCTTCGGACGAAGCGTAGACACATTGATACCGCTCTCGATCTTCCGCGTCGGGTTCTCGTTTGATGTAAGGCGGCAGCGGTATTTGACCGACTCGCGCGAGTATCGAGTGGAATTCGCCGTCATATGTGAAACGGACGATGCAAATGCCACCCTCATTTTTTTGGCGTATTTGCGCGGTTAAAACGCCCTGACCAAACACCAAGCGGGTGCCTCGGCTGACGCGCCGGCTAGGCCTAACCAGCGTTTCCCAAATTCTCTCCCCTTTTGGACGGATTAACAGTAATTCAATCTTACCGCCTGTCGGCAACTTTTCGCCAATCAGCCGCGCCGGAATGACTTTGGTGTCGTTGAGCACGAGGAGTGACCGAGGGGGTAGAAACTCGCCAATTTGCGAGAACTGCGCGTGGCGTATTTCCCGAGTTCGCCGATTGATGACCATTAAGCGGGATGCGTCTCTGCGTTGCAGCGGAAACTGCGGGATAAGGGCCTGGGGCAGATTATAGTCGTAATCGGCGAGCTTCATATTTCTAAAGACTTACACAATTCAACGCCTACGGTAAATATGAACAGTCTTTCTTAGAAGGAGGTGAAAAACGCAGTTTCCCTAGTGCACCTTCTATTTGGATTCACCTGAATTCTCGGATTTACTAGTCAGCTGCTTAGGAATGAAAGTTATCGAAACGGAGAAGGCATGCCTAAGTCTTTACATATTTTCTTTACCAGTGTATTGGTAATTTCGGTGTGACGCGGCACTGATGACCGTTGCCCTGTGGAGTTATTCTTCCATATTGAGTGTTTAGCTCCTTCTCTATACAAGTAACCTTCATTCTGTTTTAGATGTCTTTTTAGGGAACGTAAGGTCACAATTTAATAGGAACTTTTTCGTATTCACCTAGCGCTGATAGAGCTGCAAGGTCGTCCTCTATGAACTCTCTCAGTGTAGTTTGAAGCGTATCAATTAACTCCTCTCGAGTTGCTTCTTGACAGTTTACACCTGGTATTTCCTGAACCCAACCGATCCACCAATTGCCTTCATTCTTAATAACAGCAGTATAGACAGGCGATGACATCGTAAAACCTTCCTCTTGGGTTAATTTATTATGTTATGCATAAAAGGCGAGTTATTGATGGTTGCAACATCTCATGAGGAAGACAGCGCCTAGAAAAACGTGGGTTGGGCGTCTTGCGGCGAGGGAAAACCCAAATGTGCATAAGCCGGGTCCGCCGCGACGCGTCCAGTCGGCGTGAGTGACAGAAATCCGATTTTGAGTAGATAAGGCTCGATCACTTCCTCAATCGTCCGTTCATCTTCGCTGACAGCGACAGCTAGCGACTTAAGCCCTGCACGCCCGCTGAATTTTTCAATCAATGTGCTCAAATAATCCCTATCGCCTTTGTCTAAACCGAGTTCGTCAATACTGAAGAATTCTAAGGCTTCCTGTGCAACTGCATGGGTGATAACACCGGTAGATTTCACAGTTGCATAATCCCGTACGTTTAGCAGCAGGTTTTTGGCGATTCGCATCGTACCGCGTGAGCGGCAAGCAAGCTCGCGTTCCGCCTTTTCCTCGATCTCGACTGGAGGTTGCAGCCGATTGCTGTATTGGTTGATAGCAATCTGAATTTCATCGTCGGTGTAATAACCGAGATGAATACGGATACCAAATCGATTTTGGAAAGGTCCCGATAACAGACCCTCGCGCGTCGTCGCCCCTACTAGCGTGAAACGGGAAAGTGGTACCGTAATGATATCCGCCGAAGGCCCCTGTCCGACTGGCAAATCAATCTTATAATCCTCCATTGCAGGATACATAGATTCCTGAACATATCCCTTCATGCGATGAATTTCATCGACAAATAAAATATCGCCCGCTTCAAGATTTGTTAGAATTGTTGCCAGGTCAAGCCGTTCCATGGTTGGACCGACCGCAGACTTAAAGCCGCCTCCCATTTCGTTGGAGATTATCTTTGCAAGCGTAGTTTTTCCGAGTCCGGGAGGGCCAACCAGGAGAATGTGCTCTAATGCCTGTTTCCTCTGTTTCGCTGCATTGATGTGAATGTGCAATCGTTCTTTAATTGTCTCTTGACCGATAAACTCCTTCAGAGTTTGAGGTCTAAGGCTATATTGGGTTTCGTCGTATGCCTCCAACAATTCCTGTACCTGTTTGCTCATTTTCAACTCTTACCGACCTGCGGCAACGAACGTTCCCGATCGAAGTTAAAATTGTTGAAGCACCCAATTCCTTTAAATTCTTGAAGGCCTCTTAGATATATATCGGAGTGCGAGCCGAATCAATTCTTCTAATTCTGCGGCTTTTCCCAACGCCTTCTGCGCCTCCGCCATCGCCCATTCTGCGGTATTTTCAGAAGCGCCTAAGCCGACAATCGCTTTAATTCCTTCCTCTGCACGCCGCTGCGGCGCGGTGCCATCTGATTTTTCATCAAAGTGAATTTTGCCGATGGCGTTTTTCAGCTTAATAATAATGAGTTGCGCCATCTCTTCATTCAGCCGTGGCACTGCCGTCAACGTTTCATGGTCGCCATCGCGGACAGCCCGTTGAAATTCGACAGGCGATAGCTTAGAAACAATATTTTGCGCAAGGGATGGGCCGATACCCTTTACGGTAAGGGCTATTTCGAAGACTTTTAATTCATCCCTTGTGGTAAAGCCAAAAAGTTTGATTTCATTCTCTCGACAGTGGTGGTAGGTGTAAAACTTGACTTCCGATCCAATATCGGGCAATTTTGCCGCAGCGTTCGATGGGATTTCAATGCTGTAACCGATGTCATTGACTTCGACGACTGCTCGTTGGGGGGAGCTAAACTCCAAAATTCCCTTGACAAACGCAATCATCAACTCAACCTTTCTTGCAGCTGCAGCATTTTGTGGGAACGGGCATGACAAATCGCAACGGCAAGTGCATCGGCGGCGTGATCCGGGTGCGGGATTGTATCCAATCTTAGTAAGGTTTTGACCATCTCCTGAATTTGGCGTTTACTGGCTTTGCCAAATCCAACAACAGATTGTTTTACATGCGCGGGCGTGTAGCTGAATACCTCCCGATTCATATTTGCAGCTACCAATTTCGCGATGCCTCTAGCTTCGCCAACCGCTAGCGCACTGCTGACATTTTTGCTAAAAAATAGATCTTCGAAAACAAAATAATCGGGGTGGTGTTCACAAGCGAGGCGGTTGAGCCGGTCGTAGATGGATTTCAAGCGATGAGGGGATTCGGTTTGGGAGCTCGTGGTGATTGTTCCAAAATCGATGAGCCTGAGCGGGGTTCTATCGGCTTCTATGAGTCCGTAGCCGGTATTTGCAATTCCCGGATCGATGCCGAGGACAACCATTAGGCGGCCGCTTCCAATATTTCATCGGGGATGTCAAAATTCGCATGCACTTTCTGAACATCGTCATTTTCTTCGAGCGATTCCATCAAGCGCAGCATTCGTTCCGCTGCTTTGCCTTCTAATTTCACGGTAGTCTGAGGAATCATGCTGAGATCGGCTGCAAGAATGGCCGCACCGGATTCTTCCACTGCCGTTCTCACCTGATCGAATTGCTCAACGGAAGAAACAATCTCAATCTGGTCATCTGAAGGTATGAGGTCGTCCGCCCCGGAATCGAGGGCGAGCATGAAAAGTTCATCTTCATCCACACTTTGATTTGTGACAACGATTAGCCCGCGCTTTTCAAAAAGCCAAGACACGCAGCCCCGCTCCCCAATACTTCCGCCGTGTTTGTTTAAGATGTGCCTCACAGCGGCAATTGCCCGATTTTTATTGTCCGTTAAGACTTCAATCATAAATGCGACGCCGTCTGGTCCATATCCTTCATATGTTACCTCTTCGTAATCAACCCCTTCGAGTTCGCCGGTTCCGCGTAGAATTGCCTTTTCAATGTTGTCGTTCGGTACATTGTTTGATTTCGCAGTTGACACCGCAGTCCTCAAGCGGGGATTCATGTCAATATCGGAGCCGTCAAGACGCGCCGCAACGGTAATTTCCTTAATGAGTCTTGAGAAAAGTTTTCCGCGCTTGGAATCAACTGCGGCTTTACGGTGTTTGATTTGCGCCCACTTAGAGTGACCGGACATTTGATTTTTCCTTTATTGTTTGTAGAGTCAAAACTATTTTAGCATACAGCCACAGTTGGCGCAAGCAAATTGTGTTGAGTCTTGCATTGTCTGAACTGTGATTTATGTGCTTCAGTGATTTGCGGGATTTGAGGCAGGTGTTGATTGTGAATTGTGATTTTGGGAGTTTAATTTGTCTGAATCAGGATTTACAGGATAAAAGACAATAGTGATTGGGAGTTGTGGGAGGGCAAAGCGTCAATTGAAATCGAATACTGGGGTGTCGTCTGCATCTTCCTCGGGAGTCGCATCCTCGCTCTGATTTGCGTCGTTGGACGGGGATTCAGATTGCTTAATTGAGGGTTCCGATGGGGTTTCCAGTTTTGGAGAACGCCCACCGAGGATGGTGAGTGTGACAATGGCAAGCACGGATAGGCTGGTGACAGCAAGTGCGACCGGTCGTTTTCGCAGGGGTACTCGCTCGCGCTTATCCAAAAAGGGCAGGAGTAGAAGGAGGACGATGGCAGCTGTAGGAATCACGAAAGTGCCGATTACTTCAAGCGGTCCCTCGAAATATCTGAGCAATTGAAACAGAAACAGGAAATACCACTCCGGACGCGGGTCGTAACTGGCGTCTGTCGGATTGGCGAGTTCTTCGAGCGGTACAGGAATAAAAATCGCTGCTGCAGCGAGCAAAATGAACAGCACCAAAATGGCGACAGCATCTTCAAAGAGCTGATCCGGATAGAAGGGTTTGCCGCCCTGCATTTCTTCGGGTCTGTTTTGGGGCAATCCGGCAGAGCCGTAGTAGCGCACGAAAAACAGATGGAGCCCGACGAGCACAAAAACGAGCCACGGCAGCCAGATGGTATGGAGGGTGTAAAATCGTGTCAGGGTGACAGCGCCGACTTCCGCGCCGCCGCGAAGAATCTTTGCGATGAAGTCGCCTATTAACGGTACTGTGCCTGCAATCTCCACACCGACCACCGTTGCCCAGTACGCCTTTTGGTCCCATGGCAGCAGATAGCCTGTGAAACCAAATCCCAACACGACCAAAAAAAGAATAACGCCGACCATCCACGTCAGTTCCCTTGGGGCTTTGTAGGAACCGTAAAGTACGACCCGCAGGAGATGCAAGAACACGACAATCACCAACGCGCTGGAGCCCCAGTGGTGTAGGCCTCGGACAAAAACGCCGAAGGGGACTTCGTGACTGATGTATTTCACCGAATTATAGGCGTGATCGGGCGAAGGCGAATAATAGAGCGCCAAAAACGCACCCGTGACGGCTTGAAGAATCAGAAGGAAAGCCGCCATACTCCCCAAAGAGAAAAGCCAGTTGATATGTTTCGGGAGCGGTTTTTTGAGATGATTTACTACATCGCTTAAAGGAAGGCGAGATTCAAAAAATGCGGCAATCCTACGTCTCAACTGCTATACCTCCCTGACGTACAGAATGCCGTTTTCCACCTTGACCGACGGCCGCTCCAAAGGACGCGGCGGCGGTCCGGCGATGACATTCCCAGTTTCGTCAAAGATACCGCCGTGGCAGGGGCAGTGGTAGTGCCTTTTCTTTTCGTCCCATCGGACGAGGCAACCGAGGTGTGTGCAGACGCGCGAAAAAACCACAAAACGTCCGCCGCCTTCATCCGTCACATAAACGGAGCGTTCTCTAGTCGCTTGGACCCAGCCATCTTTGGCTTGAAAAGTGTAGTTAATCTTCTTGTGGCGGGCGCCTTTAAGCAGCTCGACGAGCCCCAGATCCACCCATTTTTTTTGCCCTTTTTTGAACGCAGGAGCTATCGCAGCACCGATTAGCGGCACCGCCATCGCCAAGCTAATGACACCGCTGATGAAGGCGATGCCGGATTTAAAGAAGGTGCGCCGTTTAGATTGTTCGAAATGCGTTTCAGAAGTCATTTTTCTTCCTCTCCATTATCCTCCTTTAAATCTTCGTCAAGGTCAATCTCCTCCACGCTAAATCGAAGATGCGCCTGGTTAACCACATCAAGGAGCTGCTGCCACTGTTTGCGAGTCTTTTCTGTAACCCCATCTTTTTCGAGCGATTCGGCGAATTCAAGAAGTGCATCTTGGGTCTTTTTCTGCAAATGGAGGTATTCTTCCTGGTTATTCGGATTCTTCGGAGGTTCAAAATCGGCGATTAAATTTGCATATTCCCAAAGCTGATTTGCTGCCTTAACCGCATCGGCTTGATTTTCGCCGGTCTTGAAATATTCCCGTATCAAGATGTAAGATTCGTGCATCTCGTGCATTAGCGCATGTAGGTCTTCGATTTTATAATCTTCATCACCTACCGGTTTTGGCTTCTCTTTCTTTTTGAAGAAGAGTGCGTAGCTCATCACGAGCGTTTTTTTGGGGATCATCGCAACGGCTTGAGAGGCTTCCGACTCCCCTTCGACGGGCTTAATGTCCTTCCCAAGCTTAAACTTGTCATCGATTCCCTTGCCGATGAATTGTGAAAGGAACGCTTCCTCGCCGATTTTGGAGGATTCCTTGTGCTTGTAAACGTCGACCTTGACTACTTTTCCGCTCATATTTAAGGCAACCCCACCGCTTATGATACCGTGCGGTCCTTTGACCTTGACGAATCGTACTAATCCCATCGGCTTCTTTTTTTCGTTGTACGCGATGTAAAATATTGGGTTGCGGTCCTCGTCGAGTAACGCTGCGCCAATCTTCTTTTCGACGGATGCGGCTTTATCTTCGGACAACGTTACATGCTTCTCCTCAAAATTCTTCGCCTTCTGAAACATGGAAGCCAATCTGCTATTGATTAAAGCCTCCTCATCTGCCCGAGCGGTGTTGGCACGGACGAATGGAAATACGCCCCAAAGCGCGATGAGGCAGAACATAACATTGTTCACTCTCATTTTCTCCTCCTTTAGTTCGTTGAAAACGTGAATCTGAGACGCTGCAACTAGATATTGTAACAATGTTTGCTTTGATTTCTCAACCCAAATCCTAGCTCAGCACACGGAGTGTGCCTGCTACTATGCCATGAGCTTGGAACTGCTTTAGTCCTAACTATTTCTGGATGAGCATTTTACGGGTCGCCGAAAATTCACTTGCGTTGATGTTGTATAAGTATATTCCGCTGCTTACTGACTCGCCCGATTCATTGCGTCCGTCCCAATAGACCGCACGCGAGGGAGAGCGATACTCGCCCGCGGGCAGTAAACCCGGCGATAGGATGCGAATAAATCGACCCGTTGAGGTGTAGATACGAATCGTGACGTTGCTCTCATTTGCTAGGCGGAATGGAATCCACGTTTCAGGGTTGAATGGGTTGGGGTAGTTTTGCAGCAGCCGGTTCTGTTTTACTTGACCAAAGGTGACGAATTCCCTGCCGCGCGGCTCAACAGCGACAGGTTCGGAAGGAAGTAGTGCCGTTCCGTCCCAAATTTGGATTTTACCTGTCTTGTCCCACGAAAGTAGAACGGTTCCGTCTCGACTCAATGCGAAATAGTTTGGTATAGGTGGATGGTCGATAGGTGTGTTTGTTTGCCAATCCCAAATCTGGAGGCGATTGTTGCGGCTGCCGAAGAGATAGCGTCCGTCCGAAATAAAGTGTGTCGGTGAGTCTACCTCCAACGTCGCGCGAAGACGCGGGTAGTTTGGGTTAAGTTCCCAGATTTGTACGAATTTCCTGATATCGGGTCGAACTCCTTCGCGAATAGGTATTGCAAGCAAAACTGAACCATCCCTTAGCGTGTGGAAGGAAAGTCCCGAACGGGGATTCTGCTCCTCCTCCAACTCCCAAGCAAATTGAAACGTGAAGGCATTGCCATCGTGTTTCCATAACAGAATGCGTCGCCTCAGTGTTGCTGTCAGGTACTGGTCATTTTCGCTGAATGTGATGTTATAAACTGGTGGGTACGATGTCAGATTGGGCGAATCCTCCGACATGGCAGTTTGGTTGTGTTCCTGTTCCTCGACGTTTAACAGTAGAATGTTACCTTGTCCATAGCCATTCGCAGCAACCCACTTCCCCGACGAACTGTAGGCGATATCAGAATGCCCAGAAGTATACCAGAGTTGAGTTTCAACTTCACCAGTCTGGAGGCTGTGTATCTGGATCCATGGGTCGCGCCCGACTGCGAGTTTCTGCCCGTCCGACGAGATTGCGAATCTTCGGAAAAGCCCGCCTTCGGCAGAAACCATGCGGCGCAATTCCCCCGAAGGTAGGTTCCATATCTTGATATAAAAGCGGGATGCCGAGACGAAGGTTTTTCCGTCGGGGCTCAATGCGGGGATTCCCGCGACAAAATCCGCCCACACGTTGCCCCGTTGCATGGTTTCAATGTCCCATAATACGACCGCGTCCCGATAATGCAATAGCATGGTGTCCTCGTCCGGGGACAGTGTTATGGAATTTAACTCGCGAAACTCATCGCTAAACTCACCTATTTGCTGTCCCGACTCGACATTCCATATGCGTACCATGTCGTCCCAACCTTTCCGCGTTCCGTCGGCGTCCGAAGAGGTGAGACCGCTAGTTGACGTCGCCACGTACAAGCGTTGGCTGTCTGGACTGAAAGCCAATCCTGATACACTGCCAATGCCGCTCTTTTCTCGCCACACGCGTGCTTGGGCAGCCACACTCCATAGATTGACGTAATTTGAATACCTTGTGAATGTCGCGGCGAACCTTCCGTCCGGACTAATGGCCACATCTTCAACCCATCCCTCGTGCCCTTCAAGCTTTCCTACTAGGCGTCGATTCTCGACATTCCATATTTCGACATGTGAACGTTGCGAGACAGCCATGAGATGGCGGCCATCCGGTGTAAAAACCAGGACGTTACCCGGTGGAAATGACGAACAGGTGTTTCGGTCTAATCGCAGCCATGGGTTGCGCTCACCTACCATTCCGCCAATTGACTTGCCAGTTTGCCAGTTCCAGAGGTGAATTTCACCGCCGAAAGCGGTTGCAAACAGTACCGCTGTAGGGCTGAATGCCGCTGCATCAATGCGGCCTTCTATCTGCCATTGGTTTATCAGCGCACGTTTCTTGACACTCCAAATCTCTACTACAGTCGTTGTTCGATCAGCGTGACAGTCCAATATCGCTAGATGATCAGAAGTTGGGCTAAAAACGACTTCACGGATGCGCGTACGTTCGCCGAATTCGTCAAGGACAGCACCAGTATTTGGATGAACGACTTGAATGTGCGACTGGCTAACACGTAGGATTGTCCCATCGGAGTGGAAAGCGTGCCGCAGTGGATACGGGTGCCCGATAGTACCGACTGGTTCGATAGCCAAGACTACCACAGGAACACGTACAAAACTGAATAAAACGCTAATGATCATCTTCATGTTGTGTCTCATGTTTTACGGCGCGATGCGGAGTGACCTCGGGTCGGTGGTGGAAGCATCGCACGGCTCCATATTTTCCACAAGGAAGCCGATTTCACGACGCCTTAAATTTTTTACCGGACTTTGGTTTGAATTTCGAAAGGCGTGTATTACAAAGGTTGTTTCCTTAGCAAGGGGATGTATTAGGGGTGCGTCCCATATCACGCAAGCGAAGTCACGCTATTCTTGGTGCCTCAGTTCTTTTTGAATCCTATACTGGGAAATTGCATTATTTTTTTTGACTCCACCCCAGTTGTCGATATGCTTGCCAGTGGGGGACACTGAGAGCGCAAAGGCAGGGTCAAACCAAGATGCGCTACGGAAACCGTCTGACGCTGGGTGATTTGTGAGGTTCCGCTGATTGTTCCCATTTGCATCCATTACATAAATCTCACCACTTTGACCGTCCCTTTCCGAATAAAATATGATGTTTTGGCTGTCAGGCGACCACGCCGGATAGCGGTCATGCTCCGGATGCTTTGTCAGGCGGCGTCGATTCGTCCCATCAGCGTTCATCACAAAGATGTCGGTTTTTTGGTTCTCTCGTGAAGATTCAAAGGCAATCGTCTTCCCATCAGGAGACCACGCGGGGTAACGGTTTCCTGAATTGACTGGTGTCAGCCGGTGTTGATTGTGTCCATCGCTATCCATCACGAAGATACTAACCCCGTCTCGAGTCGAGGTAAATGCAATCTGTCTGCCGTCAGGCGACCATGTGGGGGAATGATCTCCGAAAGGGTTAATTGTCAGGACTCTTGGAATTCCACCTTCGGCATCTATGACGGCAATCTCAGACTGCTTGCCATCGCCAAACCCTTCAAAACCAAATTCTGCAAAGTCTATCCCCTCTACCTCCCAAGTAAAGGCAATCTGTTTTCCATCAGGAGACCACGCGGGATTTGCGCTTTGATTCATTGATGCCAGGTAACGCTGATTTTTTCCATCGGCGCCCATCAAGTAGAGTCCGGTGCCCTCTGGTCGTGAAGAATAAAAGGCGATTCGCCGGCCGTCGGGCGACCATGTTGGCATCATGTCACTACTGCGATGGTTGGTTAGATTGTGTGGATTTTTCCCATCGGCGTCCATCACGTAGATTTCATTGTTGCCACCTCTAAATGAGGTGAAGGCAATTTTAGCGGTTCTGGGCGCCTGTCCCCACCCATCAGCGGGTAATATTGCACTGCCAAAAATGACTAAGAAAATAATAACGATGTTAAACCGACGCGCTCGGGTCATCTCTCTGTTTAGTTGGTAATCGAAAAGGACGTATTAAAACGCGACCATAACGCCCAATGTCGGCAGAATCGGCAGCATCGGCTCTTCATCAATATCACATCTGATGAGCGCTCCCGTTTGCTCGTCTCGCACCTCACTGAACGCATACTGGTCAAGGTTAGTTCGATTGTAAAGATTTAAAATTTGGAAATACCAGGTGAGTTCCCACCGGCTGTATGGATTCCGATCCGTGAACCGAAAATCGAGACTGTGATAGGGCGGCATCCGCTCTGAATGCGTCGCCCCGAACTGCCGGTCGCAGGCGATGTCTCCTCCCGGCAGAGAGACCAGCGTATGCGTCAACGCCGTTCTCGGTTCGCCGGAATGGAAACGCCACGTCAAATAGAGATGCCGCCCGCGCGAAAGTTGATGACTGCTGCTGACAGCGATAGAATGCCGCCGGTCAGACTGACGAAAAAACGTCTCGCCGCCTGCACTTTCTTTGGCGACCGTGTATGCATAGCCGATGCTCCACGTGAACCGGTTTGAAACCGCATGCGTGACAAATATATCTACCCCTTTTGCCGCCCCGGATTCCGGAGGCGTGAAAATCTGTGCCTGCCGGCCAAATTCCCTGAGCCGACCCGCAAGATTGTCCAATGTTTTTGAATACGACTCCAAACGGAACAGGAAATTATCGCTTGGACGGTATTCGCCGCCGAGAATGTAATGAACCGCTTGTTCAGCGCGCCCGACAGTCTGAACACCGTCCTCGACAGGGATATTCATCAAACGGATGGGTTGGTGATAAAACCCCCACGCCCCGCGCAACACTAGCTTCTCTGTTGGGCGAACGGCAAGCGCCGCGCGGGGTCCTAATTCGTAGTTTTGGATACCCGCAGCGCGATAGTCTTGGAATATATACCGCCCGCCAAAGTTGAACGCGAGTTTCGGGTGGAGCTGCCACTCATCTTGAATGTATGCCTTCAGTTCGCCGCCGCTGCCTTCCAGGTCCGCAACTACCCTTGCATAATTATTGACACCGGGTTGCCGCTCGCGGACATCGTACTCGTATTGCGCTGTCATCCTGCGCCATTCAATTCCGCTGCGAAACAGGTGTTTGTCCAGAAATCCGGCTGTAAATTCGGTTTTGGCTCCGAAGAAACCGAACGAGCGTACATCGAAGTCCTCGGCTCCGGTGCGCCGGTCTTGCGCTGCGTTTCCCCCAAAAACAAACACATCTGACCAGTTCGCATTTCCAAAGCGATGCCGCCACCGCGTCCAAACGGTCAAGTTGTCATATCTCGAATCTAAGTTATTTTCGATGTCTTCTTGCCGAATCCGGTTCTTGTCCCAACCGTATAGACCGTTTAGAGTGATTGTGTCCGTCTGTGTCGGCGAATAGGTAAGTTTGGCGTAGGCATCAGCATATTGCGGCTTGTAGTCCTCATCAAGATCGATTAGCGCAAGAATCAGGTCAACGTAGCCGCGGCGTGCAGATAGGCGCCACGACCCTTTCTCTGATAAGGGGCCTTCCACCATCGCGGTTGTATTGATAAGGTCAACTCCGAAATTCGCGGAAACCTTGTCGATTTTCTTGGACTTTGTTGTCATGTCGAACACGCCAGACATTTTGTCCCCGTATTCCACGGGGAAGCCGCCCATCAACAGTTCGACGCGTTGAATTAAATCTAGCCCAACGAGTGAAACTGCGCCGCCAAAGTCTTGCAGGTGGTACGGATTGAAGAGCTCCATGCCGTCCAACCTCACCAGAACGTCGTCCTTTTCGCCGCCTCGCACGCTGAATCGCGCACTGTAATCGCTTGCAACGACCCCCGGGAAAACATGTGCAGCCCGCATCACGTCGTTATCAACCAGCGGAAAGCGTTCAATGAGCCGTTTTGAGAGGGATATCCTTGACGGCGTTTCGTCATCAATCGCAAACCGGCCGGGTGTCACGACAATCTCGTCGAGTTCAACAGGTTTCGCATCGGTCAGTTCTGAATCGGGCTGATCGCCTAGGGCATTTCCGAGAAAAACCGGCGGCAATGGATTGCTGATGCAGATTACGGCAAGCGCGAACAGCAAAAAGTATCGCTTTAACATAACGGCATAAAGGTCAATTGATGTTTATTGGCGGCGGCGATTTGAGGAGCAATCCTATTTCACAACAGTCACGCGTCTCGTGGTCCGAAAATCACCGGTCTCCAGCGTGTAGAAGTAGGTACCGCTGCCGACCGCCTCGCCCATATTATTGCGGCCGTCCCAATAGGCCGCACTCTCTCGTGAGAGATAACTCCCCTCGAGTTTCGTGCCTAAATCTAACGTTTGTACCAGCTGTCCCGCAACATCATAAATATGGATTTGCACATTAGCCGATTCTGCAAGTTGGTAGGGAATCCATGTTTCAGGGTTGAGTGGATTCGGGAAATTTGCCAAGAGCGCTGTCCGTCTAACTTCGCCCAAAAGTATCGGTTTGGGAAAGATTAGTTGTCGGACGTTCCAGATTCGCGTTTGGTCGGAAACATAATCCCGGGCTACCACGACTGAACCATCCCGATTTGCAGCAAAGTAGCGTGGGATGTCAGGTGCCGTGACGGGTGTTTTGATTGCCCAATCCCAAATCTGAAGTCTTCCCCCGTGATTAACAAACAGGTAATCCCTTTGCAGATGGAGAGACTCAGCACCGCCGTGCACAAAATGGATTGGAGCGGAGGCATTGAAACGCATTGATTGCTTCGGGGCGGTGTCTCCAAGTTCCCACACCTGTAACTCATCCCCATTTCCGATAACAACTAGCGCAGGATTCGTCGGTTTCGGCTCAAATTCGATGTCGTCGATCTGAGATGCCGGAATTTGCCACGAATAGCGATGGACATATCTGTCCATGTTATTTTCCCACAGATGCACCTCGTTGTCCCAATCCGATACTGCCAGATAGCGGTCGTCCGGGCTGAAAACGATATGACGTTCTGAGATGTAAGCTTGTTCCTTTGGCAACAGTTCTTCCCGTTTATCGGGGTTGTGAAGATTGTAAATGACTACACTGCTATGCTGGCCTACGGCAAGCCGCCTCCCGTCGTTACTGAAAACGTAGGGTGTCGATCCAACTTCATTCGGGACTTTTAAAAGAACTTTACCGCTGCGTGTCTCTCGAATTTCTATCCACGGGTCCCGATCTACCGCAAAGGTTTGTCCGTGCGGCGACATGGAAATATGACGGAAAAAATAATCGTCGGGGGAGATTATTTCCTGGAGCTTTTGCGAACGGAGATTCCAGATTGTGAGGGCAGGCCCCGACAGACTAACAAGGTAATGCCCGTCAGGGGTAACAGCCCCCCATCTAGGGAAAACGTAATCGGTTTGGAGTGCGAGACGGCGGCGTTGTTGGATGTCCCATAGCGAGACAAATCCATTGTAATACCAGAGCACCGCATGTGTCTCATCGGGCGAAATAGTAAGCCCCTTAATGCCAAGTGTCTCGTCGCCCAATTCCTTGAGTTGTTCACCGGTTTCGATATCCCAGATGCTTACCCGATTGGGTTGCCTTGGGTAACCGCCTGTGCCGGATGCAATATAAATCCTCTTGCTATCGGGACTGATTCGCATTTTTTGCACATTACCTGTGACGTGCAAAACAAGCTGTTGCGTCCCTAGCTTCGCGTCCCAAAACTGAATCCGATCATTGGTGTCAGCCATAACAATCCAACGACCATCAGGACTGTATATCGCACGTATTGCCCTAAAAGATCTCGTGTGGCTCCACAAGCGTTGATGAGAAGCGATATCCCAAACGTCGACGATCGTCTCCCAATGGTCGTCGCCACCGGGAAGCTCACGGGAGATATAAGAATTGATGGAGAGTAGTTGCCGCCCATCTGGGTTGAACGCTAACCGGACAAAGCTGGGCTGATCCGTCCATTTAATCTCGCCGAGGGATTCGCCCGTTTCGACACGCCAGAGGCGAATTATTCCCTCATCGTGTCCAGCAAAAACCATTAGATTTGGGCTCAATGCTGTGTGATAAAGGGTCAGCGGGATCGTGCGTTGAAGGATTTTTCGTTGTGATGCCAACTCCCATATTTCAATCGCAGTTTGCAATGCGGAGCGCTTTGTCCGTACAATTGCTAACCTCAAACTGTCTCTGCTGACCGTGACATTCCCCATAGACACTGTTCTGTCAGCAAATCGTTCTATAGTTTCCCCAGTATTTGGGTCGGCTAACTCAATACGGTTAGAAAGGACGCGCAGAATTCTCCCATCTGGCAGGAAGGTAATATTCCGGAGTTCACCCTTTCCCAATGAACCGATGGGCCGAAGTTCGGCAAAAACAACTGAAGTTAACGTCAGACAGAAAATTAACGTGGAGACTGTTTTCATTATAGTTCTGTAAACTGCGTCATTAATAACGTAATCCGCAGAATAGTCAGTGAACACGTCGTTCTCCTACTTGACGATTACCATATGCCGTAACTCGGTGTAATCATCTGCCCGGAGTTGATAGTAATAGGCGCCGCTGGTGACGTGTTCTCCGTTTTGATTGCGGCCGTCCCAATACGAGGCGTTCTCTTTGTCTTGGTAAACCCCCGATCTTTGATGCCCAACGTCGAGGGTGCGGACGATATGACCGCTCTGGTCATAGATGATTAAGGTGACGTAAGCGTCTTGTTCCAACTGATAAGGTATCCAGGTTTCGGGGTTGAACGGATTCGGGAAATTCTGTAACAGCGCCGTGCGTTTGATGTTTCCGAGTGTCGTGGTAAGTTTTGCCAACGGTTTCACACCCACCCCAACGCCGCTAGAAGCGGGAAGTTCCCACAGCAACACGGTACCGTCCCGATTTCCATCGCCAGTCCAACTTCCGCCGCTAGCGAGTGTTTTGCCGTCGGGACTGAACGCTACACTAAACACCCAATCATAGACCGTTACCGTATGTCCGGTGAGTGTCCTCAAGTGTTCGCCAGTATCAGTGTCCCAGAGCCGAATAGTATTGTCCGTACTTCCACTAGCGAGTGTGTTTCCATCTGGACTGAATGCGACGCTTTCGACCGGAAGTGCATGCCCTGTAAGTGTTCGTCGAAGATTTCCTGTGTTTGAGTCCCACAGACGGATAGTATCGTCGCCGCTTCCACTAGCGATTGTGTTTCCGTCGGGGCTAAAGGCGACGCAAAAGACCCAATGCGTGTGTCCGGTGAGCGTGCGTCGCGGTCTTCCTGTAACTGCGTTCCAAAGACGGATGGTGCCATCGCCGCTTCCACTAGCGATTGTTTTTCCATCTGGACTATACGCGACGCTGTAGACCCAATCTGTATGCCCGATGAGCGTACGTTGATGTGCTCCCGAATCGGTGTCCCACAGACGGATGGTATCGTCCGCGCTCCCACTAGCGAGTGTTTTGCCATTGGGGCTGAATACGATGCTGTTGACAAAACCCGTATGCCCATCAAGTGTACGCAGGTGTTTTCCTGTATCTGCCTCCCACAGACGGATGGTATTGTCCCAACTCCCACTAGCGATTGTGTTACCATCGGGACTGAAGGCTACGCTATAGACCCAATCCGAATGTCCGGTGAGTGTACGCTGATAATCCCGTGTATCTGCGTTCCAAAGACGGATGGTGTTATCCCCGCTCCCACTAGCGAGCGTTTTGCCATCGGGACTGAACGCAATGCTATTGACCGTGCCCGGTCTAGTGAGCGTCTGCCGGTGTTTTCCCGAATCGGTGTCCCACAGACGGATTGTGCCGTCTGTGCTCGCGCTAGCGATTGTGTTTCCATCGGGACTAAACGCCAGGCTCGTCACTGAACCTGTGTGCCCGGTGAACGTAAACCGGCGATTACCCGTATCAGCGTCCCGCAGATAGATGATGCCGACGCCGTCCCCACTAGCGATTGTGTTTCCATCGGGACTGAAAGCGACGCTTTCGACTCCGGCCGTATGCCCGGTGAGAATTCGCCGCTGATTCCCGGTATTGACGTCCCACAAGCGGATGATGGAGCTTCCCCCGCTGGCGAGTGTGTTTCCATCGCGATTGAATGCAACGATTCCGACTCCAGATTTATTCTGGGTAATCGTTCTCAGGTGTTTTCCAGTATCCGAGTTCCAGAAACGGACGGTGCCGTCACTACTGCCGCTAGCTAGTGTTTTTCCGTCAGGACTGAACGCGATGCTATTGACCGAGCCAGTGTGCCCGCTTAGCGTAAGTAGTTGATTTCCTGTGTCGGCATCCCACAGACTGATATTCTTGTCCTCACCTCCGCTTGTGATTGTGCGGCCATCGGGACTGAATACAACGCTCCTGACCAATTTCGTATTCCCGTTGAGCGATAGTACGTGTTTACCGGAAGCAGCGTTCCACAAACGGATAGTGTTCTCACCCCCACTCGCAATGGTGTGCCCATTGGGACTGAATGCCACGGTAGTCACAGGCGTTTGCCCGGTGAGCAGGGCGAGCTCCTGATGGGTCGCGGTATCATATAGCCAAATACCCATACTGCTTGCCACCGCGAGTCGAGTGCCGTCGGGCGAATATTGGATTTCACTTATCCAGCCTTTACCGATACGTGCAATTGCCCCTTCAGGCGGCCCCCATCGTGGAAAATCTCGGGCGAAGCTATGCGGAATCGATAGATTTGAAACGAACAATAAACTAAGCATCAAGATTACCGCTAGCTTCATTGCAATATCCCTCCATGTTTGTGTGCCGCATCTGATTCATACCGCACGCAGTAACCATAGAGTCCAGTTTTTTTAAAACGCTTGGTTGCTTGCTTCAATTGTGTGGAGTTACTTGACAATCAACATTCGCCGTAACGCGCTGTAATCACCCGTCCTGAGTTGACAAAAATACGCGCCACTGGTGACGGGTTCTCCGTTTTGGTTGCATCCATCCCAATACGCCGCTTCTGATTTGTCTAGGTAGGCTCCCGAACTTTGATGCCCTATGTCAAGTGTGCGGACGATATGGCCGCTTTGGTTGTAGATAATCAAGGTTACCAGTGAATTCTTTTCCAACTGATACGGTATCCAGGTTTCGGGGTTGAACGGATTCGGGTAATTTTGCAGCAACGCCGTCCGTTTGATGTTTCCCAGGGTCGTGGTGAGCTGCGGCAAATTCTCAACCGCAACGTCATCGGAGGTGCTGAGAGTAAAATCCCAAAGGAGTATTGTGCCGTCCAAACCGGCGCTAGCCATCGTACGTCCATTCGGACTAAACGCCACGCTTCGCACCCCAATCGCATGGCCTTTGAGTGTTTGGTGGAGTTTCCCCGATTTGATGTTCCACAGTCGAATGGTGTCGTCCCAACTCCCTCCGCTGGCGAGGATGAGTCCATCGGGACTGAACGCAATGCTTTCGACGTCAAATCTATGTCCGGTGAGGGTATGTAGGAGTTCGCCTGAATCGGTATCCCAGAGCAGGACGGTGCCATCCCAATTACCGGCGTTTGCGAGCGTGCTTCCATCGGCACTTAGGGCAACGCTCGCTCCCAAACCGGTAGTTCCAGTGAACGTACGCAGGAGTTTTCCCGCATTGGCGTCCCACATACGGATGGTATTGTCTAATCCCGCACAACTTGCGAGCGTGTGTCCGTCGGAGCTGAAGGCAACGCTCGTGACCGAATCGGTATGTCCGATGAGCGATTGCCGGAGTTTTCCGGTATCGGCGTCCCAAAGACGGACGACGTTGTCCCAACTCCCTCCAGTAGCAATTGTGCGTCCATTGGGGCTGAACGCAATAGTATTGACCCAACCTTCATGCTCCCTGAGTGTTCGCAGAAGTTCTCCGGTGTTGGTGTCCCATAATTGGATACTGTTCCAGCCAACACCAGCGAGAGTGCGCCCATCGGGACTAAACGAAACGTCATCAATTCCATTCTTGTACTCGTTAATTGATAGCCTGAGTTTTCCGGTATCGGCGTTCCACAGCCGGATAGTTGCGTTGCCGCCCCCACTTCCTGCGCGGCGGTTTGGACTGTGCTCAACGATATAGCTCGAACTCACACTTGCGAGCGTTTGTCCATCGGGACTGAATTCAACGGTGTCGACCCAACCCGTATGCCCGGGGATTGATCGCAGGAATTCTCCCGATTCAATGTCCCATAACCGGATAGTACCGTCTCCACTACCACTTGCGAGCGTACGTTCATCAGGATTGAACACGACGCTGACTACTCCAGACGTGTGTCCGGTGAGTGTTCGTCGGTGTTCACCCGTATGTGCGTCCCACAGTTGGATTGTATTGTCCCAACTAGTACTTGCGATTCTGTCACCATCGGGACTAAACGCGGCGCTCGTGACCCGCCCCGAATGTCCGATGAGCGTGCTCCGAAGTTGTCCCGTATCGGTGTTCCACAGCCGGATGCCGTCTCCATCACTGATCCCGCTCGCACTTGCAATGGTACGCCCATTTGGACTGAACACGACGCTTACTACGCCAGACGTGTGTCCGGTGAGTGTTCGCCGGTGTTCGCCCGTAAATGAGTCCCACTGACGGATGGAATTGTCGCTGCTCCCGCTTACGAGCGAGTTGCCATCAGGACTAAACGCAACGCTGCGAATTTCGTCCGAATGCCCGGTGAGTGTGTGAAGGAGTTTTCCCGTGAGCGCATCCCACAGCCGGACGGTGTCGTCACTGCTCCCACTTGCGAGTGTGCGTCCGTCAGGGCTGAACGCAACTGTCCTGACCCAACTCGTATGTCCGATGAGTATTCGCCGTTGTTCACCCGTATGTGCGTCCCACAGTCGGATGATGTTGTCACTGCTTCCGCCCGCGATGGTGCGCCCATCCGGACTATACGCAACGCTTTCGACATAAATATGCGGGGCGAGCAGTGTAACCTCTTGATGGGTCGCCGTATCATAGAGCCAAATACCGATGCTGCTCGCTACCGCAAGTCGAGTGCCGTCGGGCGAATACTGTATATCGCTTATCCTACCCTTTCCAAGGCGAGCTATTGCGCCTTCGGGCAGGCTCCATTGCGGAGATTTTTGAGCGAGGCTATGCGGCAGACAAAGAGCGGAAACGCACAGTAAGCTAATTTTGAAAATCAACGCTATCTTCATAACAGTTGCCCTGGATGGTTGAGTATCGTAAATCACGTCGTCCTCAGTAATTGCAGAAACGAGGTTATAAAATAACGCGGAATCGCTGCAACGATTTGCCGCTACTTGACAATCACCATCCGCCGTAATGCGGTGTAATCGCCCGCACGGAGTTGGTAGTAATACGTGCCGCTGGTGACGGGTTCTCCGTTTTGGTTGCGGCCGTCCCAATACGCCGCTTCTGATTTGTCTCGGTAGACTCCCGGTTTTTGATGTCCAATGTCAAGGATGCGGACGACATTACCGCTCTGGTCATAGATGGTTAAGGTGACGTAAGCGTCTTGTTCCAACTGATATGGCATCCAGGTTTCAGGGTTGAACGGATTTGGATAATTCTGCAGCAGCGCCGTGCGTTTGATGTTTCCCAACGTCGTGATGCGGCTTTCCAAAGGTTCTACCGAAATCCCAACACCGGTTGATGGGGAAATTTCCCAAAGCAGCACGGTGCCGTCCGAACTTGCACTCGCGAGAGTGTCACCATCATGGTTGAAAGCGACACTACTGACCGACTTCGCATGCCCGGCGAGTGTTCGCAGGTGGTTGCCTGTGGCGATGTCCCACAGGTGAATCTCTTCCGAGCTTCCGCCCGCGAGCGTATTGCCATTCGGGCTGAAAGCGAGGCTACTGGCCGAACTCGTATGCCCGCTGAGTATTTGCAGTAGTTCGCCCGATGCTGTGTCCCACAGAATAATCTCACTCCAGCTTCCACTAGCGAGCATCGCACCGTCAGGACTGAAAGCGACGTTACCGACGGCACCCGTATGTCCTTCGAGCGTTTTTAATTGCTTGCCCGTGGCGGCGTCCCACAGGCGGATGAGGGTGTCCCTACCCGCACTGGCGACCGTGCGCCCATTTGGGTGGAATGCGACGGTGTTGACAGAACCCGCATGCTCGTCGAACGTGAACAGGTGGTTTCCTGTGGCAGCGTCCCAAAGCCGCGCCCGACTGTCATAACCTCCGCTAACGATTCTGTCACCATCTGGGCTGAAGGCTACGCTATGGACACTCAAGCTATGTCCGCTGAGTGTTCGTAGGAGTTCCCCATCCGCAATGTCTAACAGCCGTACATTACTGTCATCACTCCCGGTAGCGATCGTTGTGCCACCTGGGCTGAAAGCGACGCTACTGACACTACGGCTGTTTCCAGTGAGTGTACGCAGGTGTTGGCGAGACGCAATGTCCCACAGCCGTACGGTCCCGGTATCGCTCCCGCCAGCGAGCGTCGCGCCGTCAGGGGCGAGCGCGATGCTCCTGAGCGAACTCGTATGCCCGTTGAGCGTTCCGAGGTGGTTGCCCGAGGTAACGTCCCACATCCGGATGGCGCCGTTTCGGCTGTGACTGGTGATAGTGCGCCCATCAGGATTGAACGCAACGCTATTGACCCAACTCGTATGTCCGTTGAGCGTTCGGATGAGTTCGCCCGAAGCAGTGTCCCACAGATGAATTTCTTCCCAAATCCCACTGGCAAGCGTTGTGCCGTCCGGGCTGAATGCGACGCCATTGACGCCACTTCTTTCCGGCTCGAACGTCCGGAGAAGTTCGCCTGTAGCAATGTCCCACAACCGAATGTCGAAAAAGTCCGCGCTGGCAAGCATTGCACCATCGGGGCTGAATGCAATGCTATCGACACTACCAAAATGCCCGATGAGGGTTTGAAGGATTTCGCCCGTGTCAGCGTTCCACATCCGGACGGTAGCATCCCAACCCCCGCTGGCGACAGTGCGTCCATCTGGACTAAACGCAACGATTTCAACAATACTAGAATGCCCGGTGAGCGTGTGTAGAAGTTCGCCCGTATCGGCGTCCCAAAGACGGATGGTATCTCCCCAATCCTCGTCACCGGTATCGCCCCAACTCGCACTACTTACTATAGCGCGCCCATCGGGACTGAACCCAACGCTTTCGACCGAATCCGATACGGTAACGGTTCGCATGGGTTCGCCAGTATCGGCGTGCCAGAATCGGATTGAGTCTCCATTTGCGCTTAAAATGGTACGCCCATCCGGACTGAACGCAGCGCTTTCGGCGGACATATTCCCCGCGAGCAGCGCGACTTCTTGATGGGTCGCCGTATCGTAGAGCCAAATACCGATACCGCTAGCCACCGCAAGCCGTGTACCGTCGGGCGAATACTGTATTTCATTTATCTCACCCTTGCCGAGGCGGGCTTTAGCGCCATCGGGGAGACTCCATTGCGGAGAACCTTGGGCGGAGCTGTTTGATGCAAATGTGACCGTTACCAATACGAGAAGTATTAATGTTACAAATTGTGCCATTTTCATGAATTGGTTTTGCTTGTCAGTTTGCATTGTCTCTCTCCTCTTTAATCATCACGTGAATACTCACTTCTGAGAATTCTAGTTAACGAAACTAGATTAGTGTCTTCGAGGTGATTAAATGGACGGGCAAAATGCGTGCCAACGGATTCGCCACTTCAATTTCGGCGCGGTATGCGCGTTAAGTCCAGCCGTACGAACAGTATGTGTTTTTTTAGTGTGTCGGCCGTTGCACAAAACGGTGCAATTCAGATGTACGCTTGCTCGGTTTTGTGCACGTTTCGATATCTCCGGTTCATTTGGACCTCCAGCAAATTCCCTTCGATTAGAATCGATTGTCTAGACTGACAATCACATTCAACCCCGGTGCGTTGATGCCGGAGCCGTGCTCGCGATACCGCTCATCCAACAGGTTTTCAAGTGCAACCGTCATTCGATTGTAATCGGTCAGGTGATAACCGCCTCGCAGATTAAGCGTGACCCAACTCGCCGAACCTTGCCCAACCGCTGCACCGTGTGAATCAAACTCGACCTCACCGGTATCACGGGTAGTGCCTGGGATTCGCGGGTCTCGTATGTCACTGCGATTCAATCGCCGTTGCTCGGTTGCGCCGCGAACGAAAAATTCTCCCCAGTACCGCTTAGCAGACGGGTGCCAGCGGATACCGAACATTCCATTGAGCGGCGGTTCACGGCGAATTCGTCCTTCCCACGGATTATCGGGGTTAGGCGCGGCACCGTTAAGCACCAACACCTTCCCGCGCGTGTAGGCAGCGTTTCCGTAGAACGACCAACTGTTTTGAATAGGGAGCATTCCCGCAAACTCGATGCCTTGAATCTGTACTTCATCAACATTGTCGAACACATAGACATCAATGCCCGGATTGTTTCGCTGGATTTCCGTAATCAGGCTTGGCAGCGCCCTTTCGGCGTAAGCGTCTTCGACTGCAACACGGGTGACCAAATCGTTAATGCGACTGTGAAAAAGCGTGAGCGAACCGATAAACTTCTGAAAGCGTGCTTTAAGCCCGCCCTCTGCTGTCCACCCGGTCTCAGATTCGAGGTCAGGAGAAGGCGAATCTATACCTTCGTTGGTGACCTCAACGGCGGTGGTATCATTCAGCGAAGGTGCGCGGAACGATGTCGCGAAATTGCCGACGAGGTTCAGTCCGTCCGTGACGCTTACCACGACGCCCGCACTGCCGGTCAAAGCGTTTCCGGATTCGTTAAAGTCACTAAATTGATCGGAACGCACCGAAAGGTCGGCTTGTGTATTATAGTGGGTGAATCGCCCGCCGAGCGTGAGTTCGAGACGGTCGTGCAGCTCAATTTCATCCTGAACGTAGAGGTTCGCATCCCAAAATTGCGAGCCGTCAATAAACCTACCTTTTGTGTCGTCTACCGTTTCAGCGCCGGTCGTGACGTCGGTCGTGACGGTTTGGCTGGAAAGGGTATCGAAGTAAAATTCGACGCCTGTGACAATTCGTTGGTTAGGCAGCGATGCATTGGTTGCCTGTGCACTGAGACCAAACGTGTTGACGTTGTCAAACCGCTCTCGCCTTTCCGTGGCATCGCGCAAGAGTTCGTTCCGCCCTTCTTTCTGCCGATGAAAAGAGGCGGTGAATCGAAACTGGTCTATCGCGGAGTTAGCTGGTTTGTTCAAGTAAGTCGCATAGAGAAGATCTCGGTGTTGCGGTTCGAAAAAGAACTCGTCGAACTCGCGCGGTGCAATCTTGTCGTAGCGCGGGGTTTTCGGCTGACGCCAGAGTTGGTAGGCGAGGTTTACCGCACTGGTATCGGTGAGTTGGTAAGCGAGTTTGGTGTCGCCGTCGTATGCGCTCCAATCCAGCGGCGCTTCAGAGTCAATCAGCCAACGCTCCGGCACATCTTTCGGCGGAGCTTCAAAGATTTCAACGCCCGGCGGTTTTTCGCTGACAATTTTAAATTTACGGTTCTTGTAGTGCAGGTCGTAACCGCTGCCCGGATTGATGTCGCCGAACCGGCGGGCGGACGCACCGAACGAAAACCCGAGCCGCCTGCGGTTGCCCATTACCTCAAAGCGACCTAGCCGTTCTGAAGTTCCGGAAGCGAATCGACCGAAAGTGCGGAACTGGATGTTCCATTTATCCGTTGCATTGTCCAGAATCACATCTTTAGTGAACATGCTGATGACACCACCCATGGCGCCGCTGCCGTATAGCATTGAACCCGCCCCGCGCAACACTTCAATTCGGTCGAGGCTAGCCGGGCTTATTGTCCCCAAATACTGATTTGGACCGGAGCGAAAGGTAGAGTTGTTGAGTCGGACGCCATCTATAGAAAGAAAAGCTTGATATCCGGTGAGGCCGCGCAGCATCGGCGAACCTTGCCCGGCAGTCGTCTGCTGCGCCCAGACCCCAACGGTTTCGCTTAGAATTCGGGGTGTGATGTCGGCGTTAATACGTTCAATTTGCGTTCGGTCAATGACGGAAATCGAGTTCGGTGTTCGGAAAGTATCTTTTGGGACGCGGGTAATGACGGTGATTTCCTCCAACTCAATGGGGTTCACTTTCGCCTCGTCCACCGTAGAAAATGCGGGATTGATACTGATTAGAAAAAAACTCAATCCTACCCATAGTTGTTTTCGTCCAATTGTCATCAGTTACTCTCCTTCCCAACACCTTTTTTTTAGATTGCAAGATTTTGACATCGTTGTTATTATGCATACGCAATCCTCGTGCCAATGGGATTTAGAACGGATAACACTTCTACACACAGAGTTTCTACCGATTTTGTTGTGTAGAGTGATTTTTGCTGTCCAAATTCTGTACAGTAGCGTTAAATCATTGAACACCAAACCTTGCAGCGGAGCCAGCAATGAAAAGACTCGGCGTTTACGCCCGGATTATCGTATTTAATACCGTTATGTTGCTTCAAATCTCCTCTGCTGATGCGATTTCGGAAACCGAGATTCAAAACGCGCAGGTATTAGATGTTCACAGTAATGGATCGCCGACGGTTAAAGACGTGTCTCGGCTAGCACAGCCGATTTGGAAGGAATTCTTCTTTGCCGATGCAAGATTCCGCCAAGAGAGCATTTTTCAGGGCGATTCTCCGAGCCGCTATCGATACCGAATACGTTTTCGTATGGGCGGCAACTTTCCCGTTCATCCGCGCGTGAATCTCGGATTCAGAATGGTCACGGGTGCTACCGACGACCCAACCACAGGCAACGTTGACCTGGACGACTACTTTTCGAAAAAGGGATTCAATCTCGACCGGCTTTTTCTCCGGTATTCGCCGAATTCGTCATTGACAGCGACCATAGGCAAATTTGCCAACCCGTTTGAACGAGTTGAGTTAGTTTTTCACAACGACGTGCAGTTGGAAGGGGCTGCCCAACAGTTCCGCATTGACGAGGTAGGATTCATTTCCCAGGTACAGGCAAATCTGGGGCAATTCATTCTTGCAGAGACGAGGGGTGGACCGGATACGAACCTTTTCGCGGGGCAACTGTATTTCAAGGGATTTCAACTTAAAGGGTTGTCGTTCGGCGCCATGCTTTATGAATATCGAAACGAGGACAACATCGCCCAAGCGGTTGAAGATGGCAGGTTGGGCGGCGGGGATACAAATGCGCGGGTAGGCGCGGGTACGGGCACCTCGGTCTATCCGATTGGATTCAGGATAATTGAGGGCCTTGCGAAGTATGAACTAGAAATCGAAACCGTGCCGGCATGGCTTCTCGCGTCGTATGCGCAAAACCGATTGGCAGATTTGGATGACACGGCTTATTGGTTGGAGGTCGGAGTTGGCCCCGTGCCTGGACTACACAGGCTGCGTGCGCTGTACCACTATGCAAGGGTTGAACAACAATCAATGATATCTAACTATAACAACGCCGATATATTTAACCCGAATACACATGGGCATGAACTGAAATTCGCGTTTCCGGTCGAGAAGAATATCGGTGTGGAATTGCTATATTTCATTGCTAAGAAGATTATTGAGTCTGGAAAAAATCCCTATCAGCACAAGACTCGCATTCAGATTAAAGCGAAATTCTAAGCCGTCGAGATTAGCTTGCCTTTCCGTCAATTGGATGCGGCTACTGCGTTATACTCCAGCGGCGCAAAATGTGACTTCTGGCGGTGGATGTGTTATTATTTCCGCGTGGCAATTTGGCTGAATTGTGGTTGTCAGTTCGTTTGCATAATGCCTGAAGATTATCAATCCACTATATACGTATCCTCTAATTTGCTCGAACCGGTCACTATCCTAGGCGTTGTGCCGATTGAAAAATAGGCGACAATATTCGCAATAGAGACGGAGAATTTACATGGCGTACCGCGACATCTTGGAAAAAATCCGGCTCGCCTTTCCACAGCCGGTATCGCACCCCATCCATGACTCGTATTTCGTACATTCAATCATGCGCGCCTTAGATCAGGTTGATGCACTGAAAACGCAACTGCCGATGCTCGGCAACGTCGTTCCCGGTGATTTCGAGCGTGCAAAGGAGGCAAGGCTGCCGGATGGAATATCGTCCGTTGAGGATGTCACGACTGAACTCGTGAATTACTTGCAAGGCATGACAATCTTTGGGCATCCCCGTACGCAGCAAAACGTTATTCCTCCGCCGACGATTCCAAGTCTGATTGGCGTGCTCCTCGCTTCGCTGTACAATCCGAATATTGCTTGGGATGAATACAGCCGCCTCGTTGCATTGGCTGAAGTTGAGGTGGTTGCTATGACCTCAAAATTGATAGGATTTGACCCGGAAGAGTCGAGCGGCGTGTTTACCTTTGGCGGTACCGCAACAACGCTATACGGTGTGAAGCTAGGTTTGGAAAAGGCTTGTCCGGAGACGATAGGTAAGGGCGTGCCTGGGAACGCTGTTGTGTTCGTTTCCGATGCGGGCCACTATTGCGCCACAAACGTCGTCGGCTGGCTCGGAATCGGAACGAACAATCTTATTACAATCCCGACCACTGTCGAAAACGAAATCGATCTCGTGCAACTTGAACAGCAAGCACGGAGGGTACTAGAAAACGGGAATCGAATTGCGGCGATTATTGCGACATTGGGTACCACCGATTCGTTTGGGTTGGACGATTTGCAGAGCATTGCAGCGTTACGCGACACACTTATCAAAGAATTTAAACTAGATTACAAGCCGCACATTCACGCAGATGCAGTTATCGGGTGGGCATGGTCGGTGTTCAATGACTATGACGTTGAGAAGAACCCGCTCGGGTTCCGTCCACGCACCATCCGCGCATTGGCGGGGGCATGCCGGCGAATACGGCATTTGTCCACGGCCGATTCCGTCGGAATCGACTTTCACAAAACTGGTTTTGCGCCTTACATTTCTAGTCTCGTCCTCGTCAAGAATCAAGCAGATTTGGAATTGGTGACACGCCACCCGGAACAGATGCCGTATCTTTACCACTTTGGCGACCATCGCCCCGGAATGTTCACGCTTGAGACTTCCCGATCCGGGACAGGGGTTCTCGCTGCCCTCGCCAATTTTCGATTGTTTGGAGAGCAAGGATTGCGCGTCATCATCGGACACATCGTTGAAATGACGCAACTCCTGCGGGAACATCTGGAAGGACATGAAGGCACGACCGTGCTGAATCGAGATAACTTCGGCACTGTTACGCTCTTCCGCACCTACCCGATTGGCGTCGATACGTTTTTAATCAAGCGGCAGGAGTTTGAGGATGCTAATTATCGCGGCAGCTTGCTCTCTCACAACGAATACAACCGGAAAATCTTTGAATACGTACATTCGGAGGCGATGGAAGGGCGGGGCGTTGTCATTTCCACTACCGACTGCTATCGGCGAACCGAATACGGCGAACCAATCGTTGCGCTAAAGTCATTCATCCTATCCCCGTTTGTCGATGAAGTAGACGTAGAAACCGTGGTTTCAAAGGTGTTGGAGGCGAGGGGAAAGGTGAGTTAACGTGTTTGACGGTATTCAGCGGATGATTCGGTGTTTAGAGTACCACAATTGTTGTGTTTGTAGGAAGGGGCGTGGAATTGACCGGCCAATAACTATATTTGGTTGCCGCATTGATGGTAGGTTGGGTTGGAATGATTCTGGGTGAATCCCCAATATCAGACAAAGCGAGACATAGCAGCTAGCGACTATTTTCCCTGCGATAAAACAGATTTAGCAAAAAAAGTATGACATGATTGGTTCTCGCCAAGATTGGAAGAAAAGCGCTTTTTCGACTTGTATTTGCTTGAATTTCTTAGTTAAGGGTGCTATGGTATCCTCTAGGGCGTTTTGCGCACGTGTACAAGCGAGTAGGGTAAAAATAAGACGGGGAACGGTAAATTAATGACTGTTACACCGAATCAGAAGGTACGTTGGGGGATATTGAGCACCGCAAGAATTGCGGATAAGGTGAGTGGCGCGATACGCTTGGCAGAAAACGCTGAATTAGCGGCGGTCGCTAGCCGGACGGAACAACGCGCTCGCGGATGGGCATTAGAGCATGGAGTTGACCGCACCTACGGAAACTACGATGCTCTACTAGAGGACCCGGAAATAGATGCAGTCTACATTCCCCTGCCGCCGTCAATGCACGCTGAATGGACCATCAAAGCGGCCGAACGCGGCAAACACGTACTGTGCGAAAAACCGTTTGCCGCAAATGCAGAAGAAGCGTCTGCTATGGCGGCTGCGTGCCGCACGCACAATGTGCATTTGATGGACGGCGTCATGTGGGTTCACCACGAACGCACCTTTGCGATGAAGCAGATCATAGCCAATGGCGTTTTAGGCCGGATGCGCCGGGTGACAGCGGCGTTCACATTTAATTGGGATAAGATTCCCGATGAGAACATACGGTTGAAAAAGGAGTTTGCCTGCGGCTGCCTTGGCGATTTAGGTTATTACTGTATCCGCGCGATTCTCTGGGCATTTGGCGATCTCCCTGATCAGGTCTTCGCTACTGCACGCTATTACCGCGGTGTGGATTTCAATGTGACGGGTACCCTCTGGTTTCGGGACGAACGGATGGCTTCGTTTGATTGCGGTTTCGACGTCGGGAGCCGCATGTGGTTTGAGATTGCGGGAACCCGAGCCGCCTTGATATGCGACGATTTTGTAGACCCTTGGAAAGAGGAATCGTCCCGATTTTGGGTGCACGACGTTCAGGGCAAAGCCGCAGAGCACAAGTTTAAGTCGTGCATTCAGGAGGTGCGGATGATCGAACGGTTTTCGGAGTGGGTTCAGTTGGGGCAGCCTAATCACGACTTGCTAACCGACGCCATCGATACCATGCGCATCTGCGACGCGTTGCATAAATCCGCGCGGTGCCGCGAAATCATCAAGTTCAATCCTTGAAGACGTATTGATATCGGTGTCAGGTACATCGCCGGCTAATTAAAGCCGAGTTATTCGATATGGAACTCTCCCTTCAACAGTTAATCGCAACCGGACTGGAAGAAAATGCGGCTGCCGATATACTGCCGCGAGTGCATCAGTTAAAATCTACTCTTCCCGCCCCGGTTTGTTGGACCGAAATTACGCAGAAACTACTCACCCCGGATCTGCCGTTTGCCCTTCACAAACTTTTGCACGAAACAATCTTTGCCGATTGGGATGCGGCGCAAGGTCCCCCGCCAGCCTGGTTGCCTTCAAAAGACCAGATTGAATCCACGAATATCGCCCATGCCATGCGTGCGTTGAACCTGAATTCCTACGAACAATTCCATGATTGGTCGGTAAAACACCGCGCTGAATTCTGGGAATATATGATTCAAAGACTGGGGATTCGATTCAAACGCAAATTCTCCCGAGTTGTTGGTTTGTCCGACAGTGTAACGTCGCCGAATTGGCTTCTAGATGCGCAGTTGAATATTACCGAGAGTTGTTTCAATGCGCCGGACGATTCGCCTGCAATTGTCTTCCAACCTGAAGACGGGGCGCTTTCAACCGTAACCTATTTGGAGCTTCGTTCATTGACGAACCGCGTCGCCAATGGACTGGTACGCGCCGGATTCTGTCCGGGCGACGCTATTGCAGTTAACATGCCAATGACGGTGGAATCAGTGGCAATTTACCTCGGCATTGTCGCAGCCGGGTGTGCTGTGGTCTCCATCGCCGACAGCTTTGCACCGGAGGAGATTGCCATCCGCCTCCAACTCGGAAATGCCAAAGCCGTTTTCACTCAAGATTATATTGTCCGTGCGCAAAAACAGTTGCCGATATATGCCAAAGTCGTATCCGCAAATGCTCCAAAAGCAATCGTGCTTACCGGTGAGAGCAAGCAGCCATCCTGTGCGATTCAATTGCGGGACGGCGATTTGACTTGGGGCGAGTTCCTCTGCGAGAATAGTGAGTTTGATGCTGTGTCCTGTCAGCCCGACGATCATGCCAACATTTTATTCTCGTCGGGTACAACTGGCGTGCCCAAAGCGATTCCTTGGACGCATACTACCCCAATCAAATGCGCCGCAGACGGCCAATTGCATCAGGATATTCAATCAAACGACGTTGTAGCTTGGCCAACGTCTATCGGGTGGATGATGGGGCCGTGGTTAATCTTTGCTAGTTTAATCAATCGAGCGACTATTGGTCTGTATTATGGCGTCCCAACCGGTAGAGGATTTGGCGAGTTTGTTCAGCATGCCGGCGTCAAAGTGCTCGGCGTGGTTCCTAGTATTGTGAGGACATGGAAAAATACCGGCTGCATGAAAGGGCTTGACTGGAGAGCCATCAAATCATACAGTTCAACTGGCGAATGTTCAAACCCTGACGACATGTTGTTTTTGATGTCGCTCGCAGGATACCGCCCGGTCATCGAGTATTGCGGCGGCACAGAGATTGGCGGCGGCTACATCACGGGGACCATGGTGCAGCCAGCCGCACCTTCGACATTTACGACACCTACATTGGGATTAGATTTTTTGATTCTTGACGAGGACGGTAAGCAGTCCAATAACGGGGAGGTCTTTCTAATATCGCCGTCAGTCGGGCTTTCCAAGTCATTGTTAAACCGAGACCATCACCAAGTCTATTTTGAAGGCGCCCCTAAAATGCCGGCCGATAAAGGCAATATACCGCTGCGGCGCCACGGAGATCAAATTGAGCGATTGAAGGGCAACTTTTATCGCATTCACGGGAGAGTAGACGACACGATGAATCTTGGGGGGATTAAAGTGAGTTCGACGGAAATTGAACAGACCCTCAATTTAGAGGCGGGTATACGAGAAACTGCAGCGATTGCGGTGTCTCCTCCAGGCGGGGGACCTAGTCAACTGGTAATTTACGCTGTCCTTCTGGAAAATGTAGACATGGAAAGGGAACCGCTGAAGGCAGCACTGCGAATGGCGATACGGCAGCATCTCAATCCCCTTTTCAGGATTCATGACGTCGTCATCGTTGACGACCTGCCTCGCACTGCTTCCAACAAGGTCATGCGGCGCATCCTACGCGACAATTATCAGGACCAAGCGGCGGCGGCCGATGATGTCAACTGACAAAACACCTTCTTGACGATAAAGACAAAAATTGGCTTGACAGCCTTTATTCGTACATATTACCATACTCCAACTAAAATTTAGGCGTGCCTAAATATGACCAGTTGGAACTGTTGGATGGTTTAGAATGATAACTCATGCGATGGAAGATTATCTAAAGGCAATCTATCTCCTACAAAAGGGAAAAGAGGAGAAAGTGCCTACCTCTGTCATTGCGCAGCATATGCACGTGTCAGCCGCATCTGTGACTGGTATGATTAGAAAGTTGGCGTCAATGGAACTGCTCAATCACAACTCTTACCACGGCGTTAAGTTGACCGAGGGCGGCGAGAAAATCGCTCAAGAGGTTGTCCGCCACCACCGATTGCTTGAACTCTATCTGGTTGAAATCATGGGGTTCACCTGGGATAAGGTGCACCATGAAGCGGATAAGCTGGAACATGTCATCTCTGAGGAGTTTGAGGAGAAGATGGCTGAAGCGTTGGGCCATCCAACGATAGACCCGCACGGACACACTATTCCAACAAAAGAGGGTAATCTCAAGGAAACCTCCTACGAAATTCTGGCGGAGATCGATGCCGGGAGTTTTGTCACGGTTCGCCAGGTTAATGATGGCATCCCTGAGATGCTGCGTTACCTTGCCGGATTGGGGCTAATTCCGGGTGCCCGTGTCCAAGTTGTGGCCAAGGCGCCGTTTAATGGGCCGTTATGTCTGAAGATTAAGGGATGTGAGCACCATGTGGGCCGTGAAGTAGCGCGTAACGTATTCGTTGAAATGTCCGTTCAGGGCAACGACTGAAAAAACCTCGTTTACATTACCATTGAAGAAATTCCTGTAATTTTTCCACAGAAATCAAGTGCGGGAATCGCGATAAGAAGTGTTTTTTAGCGGCGTAAATGACCACGATCAGTAACCGGCGAGTTGGATGAATTGAGGAATGTGTTTAGGATAGATAATGGGATTTCAAGAAATCAGTTCTGGTAATCTTTGACATAGCGATTGAAATTCATCAGTTTTTAAAGTATAATATTCCTGCATTTTGCTTGAACAATCTGCTTTATAATCTCTATTTGGGAGGAAATCACAGATGCCTGGGTCTTTAGGTGGATGGGAAATTCTCTTGATTCTTTTGGCCATCCTTGTCATCTTTGGACCAAAGCGATTGCCGGAGATGGGGCGCTCTCTTGGGAAGGCAATACGGGAATTCAAGAGTGCTGGAAAAGATATTCAAAACGATTTGGCTAAATCAATGGACGAAGAGGATGCAAATTCGTCCAAACGGACGGATAAAGGGGTCTAGCGGTGAAAGGGTATGGCATCTGACGACGGTAAGTCCATGACCTTCTGGGAGCATCTTGAGGAGCTCCGGCGGCGGATAATCATATCTGCTATTGCGGTTGGTATTTCCGTGGCGGCTAGTCTGACGTTTCATAATTTTTACGCCAAAATTTTGACGTTGCCTTTGAATATGCCGATCAACGTATCATTGGCAACATTGATAGATTGGGTTGGTGCGCCGGACGGGTCATTCTTTGGGTATCTCTCAATTGTTCTGAGGGCTAGCGGTTCAACCGTTGACGCGAAGATCATTAAGGGCGGCGTTGTCGAAGGCATTATGGCTTACATCAAAATCAGCTTTACCTTTGGCTTCCTGATGGCGTCGCCGGTGGTGCTGTACCAGATTTGGTCGTTTATCTTCCCCGCATTGACACATCGGGAGAAAAGGTATGCACTTCCCTTGTTTTTTGTCATCGTGTTTTTCTTTGTGGTTGGCGCGATTTTCGCATATTTTATCGTGGCGCCAGTTGTAATGGAATTTTCCGCAAAGCTCTTAAAAGACTATGATAACTTGTGGGAGTTGGACAGGTATGTGAATTTCCTGACGCGCTTGTTAATCGGGTTCGGCATCGCGTTTGAACTTCCGATTGTCATGGCGTTTCTGTCATGGATTGGGGTGATTAATTCTCAAGGGTTTCGAGAACGACGCAACTATGCGTTCCTCGGAATCTTTGTATTGTCGGCTATGTTGACCCCGGCGGATCCGGCATCAATGCTTCTGATGGCGATTCCACTCATTGGACTATACCAGTTGGGAATTTTTCTCGCTTTTCTCGTGGAAAGCGAGCCGGAAAGCTATGCTTAATTTTAACTTACAAGAACAGTTGCCGCTCTTATTTGAATTGCAGCAGACCGACACCGAAATTCTGGCGGTTCAAGATAAATTGAAGTCGGTTCCAAACAAGATAAAAAGGTTGGAGGAGAGTATTCACGTATATCAGCAGAAACTGGAAGAAAAGCAGAAAAAGTTAGCGGACGCGGAAAAGGAGCAACGATCAAAAGCGGGAGCGCTTGAGATGCAGCAAGAACAGCGCCGAAAATCTCAGGCACGATTACGGGAGGTTAAGACCAACAAAGAGTATCAGGCGGTGGACCAAGAGATTAGTTTTCTCATGGGAAAAGAGGCGGAGATTGAAGACGAAATTTTAGAAATCATGCTACTGATAGACCAACTCAAAGAAGAGCTGAATCAACAACAAAAGGCGTTCGACGGGGAGCAAGCGAAAAATAATGAGCAGAAAGCCGAATATGAAAAAGAAACGGATGACCTCAAATCACAAATTGCAGACTATCAAGAAAAGCGTCTTAATTTTCAGCCGAAAATCCATCCCGATTTAATAAACCGTTATCAGGAGTGGTTCAAACGTCAAGGCACAGGGCTGATTTCGTTGGTTGTAGACAATGCGTGCGGCAGTTGCCATCTCAGAGTTCCGCCTCAGACCTTACAGCAGGCTCGTAAAAACGAACAGATTATTCGATGTGGAAGTTGTCAACGTATTCTCTATGTTCCACCTTCCCTACCTGATGAGGCGTCCTCTGAATGATTAAGTTAATAGGGCGGAGAAACTATCGCCCTCCCTATACAGTCGGTTGATCCCTCCCTATTGGGCCGGTCAATGTTTCCTATCTGTTCGCTGAATCTACCCTTGTGTCAATAGGTGTAACATTGCAGTGGGAATAAGTTCAACTGCCAACATTTAGGTATTGCGGGGCGGAGGGATAGTGATCGTTTGGCTTCCATTCATGAAAATTTAAGGCAAGTCCGGGACCGAGTCAATGCTGCGGCCGATCGTGCTGGACGCGACCCCGAAGCGGTACGCCTTGTCGCCGTGTCCAAAACCAAACCAGCTTCTCTCATTCTAGAAGCGATTGACGCCGGCGTTACGGAGATTGGCGAAAACCAACTTCAAGAAGCCAGAACCAAATATGATCAGATTGACCGACCGGTGAAGTGGCATTTTGTTGGGCATTTACAAAGAAACAAGGTCAAAGCGGCATTACAGATTTTCGATTTGATTCACTCGGTGGATAGTCTGCGTCTCCTTAATGAAATCAATCGCCGATCCGCTGGGTTGAATTGCCAGACCGACGTGTTGGTTCAGGTCAACACATCGGGCGAGTCGAGTAAGTACGGTGTTCAGCCGGAACAGGTACTCAGCTTCATCGAAAGCGCCCTAGATTATAGACATGTCCGGATCAAAGGACTTATGACAATCGGGCCGTTTGCACCGAATGTGGATGCGGTACGTCCTTCATTTGCATTGTTAGGGCGTCTTCAGGAACAGGTTAAATCGCAGCGGTTTCAGGGGGTTGACATGGCTTACCTTTCGATGGGTATGACGCATGATTTTGAAGTTGCTGTCGAAGAAGGAGCGAATGTTATCCGAATCGGCACAGCTATATTCGGCAAACGGGTGTAGGAAAGGAATATAGGCTTTGGATGAGACACTTCGATTGGGCACCATAGGTGTCGGCAGCATGGGATGTGCAATCGTTAGAGGAGTTGCGGGCGATTTACTCCCACCGGAACAGATTTGGATTACGGATATTTACACACCACCCGTAGATGAGTTGTGCGAAGAATTGGGCGTTAACCGTGCAGCAGACGTCGCTCAACTTGTTGAGAACGTTGACTGCATTTTGTATGCAGCCAAGCCGAATAATGTGCCAGAAATTTTTGCGGAAATCGCAGCTTCAATTAGTGCGCATCAATGGTTAATCTCGATCGCAGCAGGCGTACCCGCAGTTAAATTGGAATCCTATTTTTCTCCTCTCGCACCAATTGTTCGCGTGATGCCAAACATCACGATTTCTGTTGGCGCGGCAGTCTCGGTCATTGCCGGGGGCAGCGCTGCCACTGACAACCATCTTACGCTAACACAGGCTATTTTTGATACTGTGGGCAAATCGTTTATCAGGGACGACACTTATCTAAACGCTGTTACCGGTTTAAGCGGCAGCGGTCCTGCATTTGTCTTCCTGTTTATTGAAGCGCTCGCGGACGCTGGTGTGCAGGTTGGATTAACCCGAACGGATGCATTTCAACTTGCAGTGCAAACGGTGCTTGGGGCGAGCAAGATGTTGGAGAAGTCTGAGGAACACCCGGCGGTGCTGAAGAACCTTGTGACTACGCCGGGTGGAACTACAGCGGCGGGACTGTACGAATTGGAAAGTGGACGCCTGCGGGCGATAGTTGCTGATGCGGTTATTGCAGCGACCAAGCGTGCAGAGGCACTAGCGAAATAAAAACTACCGACAAGGAACCGAGAATATGGGTTGGATATTGAGCAAATTGATTGGAATCTATACACTGATTGTGGTTGCCAACGTGATTTTGTCTTGGTTGGTGCATATTGGCAACCCGAATATGACGATTCGGAGATTCTATTGGACAACAGAGCAGTTGGTAGGTCCACTTTTAGATCCAATCCGCCAGTTACTCAGACCGTTAATGGGCAATGTTCCGTTCGACATCTCGCCAATCGTTCTAATTCTTCTGTTGACCGTACTACAAAATTTCGTGAACGCGGCATTTTAATACTTGGGATTGATTCAGATCTATCGATTTGCGCGACCCATTAAACCAAGAAAAAAATTAGAAGAATCGTAGGTGCCTTGGATACAGAAGGTTACACTACGATTGATTTCTGTTGTTGGTTTGTCGGCTGAAATGCCAATCGCCCAATCTATTGCGCGTACGGAGAACTGGGATGAGCGTTACGGTTATCGTCCGTTACCAAGCTAAGCCGGACAAAATCGATGCCCTATTGGATTTTTTGACCGATTTACAACCTATGTTGCTGGATGCAGGTTGTAAGCGTATTTCACTGCTTCAAGATCAAACAAAAAAACACCACATATTTGAGATAGAGGAATGGGAATCCGCTGAATCGCACGAGGCAATGGTCAAACAGTCGGAAGAAGCAAGTGAATTTGACCAGTTAGCGGAGCTATTGGAGACCCCCTATGAGGCATATACTCTCGATACAATTCATGCAATGCGGGGCAGTTAATTTTAATCGCGGTGCGTTTAATGCGCAAACCAACTAGAACCGCAGCAATATGGTACATAGGGAAAGTTAACCATGTTGAAAGATAGAATCAAGCTGTTTCTTCCGTTATTGGGGATTACCTCTCTCGTACTCGCCGCAGATCAGTTGACCAAATGGTTGGTCCAAGAAATCATTGTACCGCGCAATCCACAGGTTATTGTTGTCATTGAAGGAATATTTGAACTAAGCTATACCACAAACACCGGTGCTGCCTTCGGACTGATGCGCGGGCAAAATTTGATTCTTACGATAATAACAATCGTTGCTATCGGCTTTATATTTGTCTATTACAAGCAATACCTGCACAGTTTGTGGATGAGAATTGCCCTCAGCGTCCTACTAGGCGGGGCGCTCGGAAATTTTTTGGATCGAATTCGCCACGGCGAGGTTACAGATTTCCTTCGGTTTCGATTGCTGCCGAATTTTTGGTGGCCAACATTTAACCTTGCCGATGTGGCAGTCTGTGTCGGGGCGGGAATGCTTATAATTCACCTGCTTCGTCATCGAGGAGATTACGATGATCGCAAACAAAATGAAAGCTAAACTACTGTCTGTTCTAATAATTGCGTTGTTAGCGTCAGGGAATTCCTATGGCCAATCTCAAAATTCGTCGGGGGAAAGGGCGTCGGTGCGCAGAGGACAGGGCAAAGCCCAAGAAAGAGAAGTATATCAAGAGAGCGCATTGCGGCGATTTGAGATTGTGACACTCGTTTCACTACCATTTACAGCAATTCACAGTTTTCTTGCTGTGCGCGGCGTTGAAATGATTCGGCAAAACCAAGTTGCGCCTGACCTTGACAGCCTGGACTTTAAAATTATGGGTGCGTCAGCCGCGTCACTCGCACTCTTCATTGGTTTCTGGGATTGGCTTCATACACGCGATAAAAACTTGTCCGAGCAGCTCATTCCAACGTCTCCACCCTCCGCACCGACCCCGGAAAGAGTCAGTGAGAACGAATGGGAATTGGAAGATTCGCAGGGTCTTTTTGTTCCGTTGGTCCACATTCGATTTTAGCTGTTTTGCCAATTATAACCAATAGTGCTATAATCAATTGGAATTGGCTTATCTGCTTATATGCTACATAACAAGCTATGGCAGTTTTGAATATTGTGGTCGGTGAAAACACACCCATTTTACGTGAGAAGGCCTCGCCCGTCGAACAGATTTCCGCGAATATTTCTAAATTGGTTCAGGATATGTTTGAGACCATGCGGTCAGCTCAAGGCATTGGTTTGGCTGCGCCGCAGGTTGGTGTTTCCAATAGGATTATTGCCATCGACATCAATGACTATCACCCTGAAATTCCGCCAATTGCGTTGATTAATCCTGTAATTACGCGTGCGGAAGGTGAGGAACTGGGAGAGGAAGGGTGCTTGAGTTTGCCCGGTTACAGGGGCATTGTGAGGCGTGCCATGGATGTAACGGTTAAGGGCCTGCTTCTGAACACGGATGAAGTCGAATTTGAAGCGAGCGGGTTAATGGCGCGAGTCTTACAGCATGAAATCGATCATCTTGACGGGGTTCTGTTCATTGACCGATTGATTCTTGAGGATCAGGAGTTGCTGGAAACTCAACCTGAAAGGATTAAGCGAACAAATAGTAAATGATCAGGCGACCGAATAGGGACGACTGAGCGAAAGGACAGCGCTATTGAAAAATGAGAATCGTTTTCATGGGGACGAGCGAATTTGCTATTCCTAGCCTGGAACAGCTAATCGCTGAAAACTTCGATATCGTCGGTGTCGTGACCCAACCGGATAAACCCAGCGGCAGAGGCAAGCGGCTCACGCCGCCGCCCGTCAAGATTATTGCCGCTGCGCATAATTTGCCGGTATATCAACCTGAGAAGGTACGCCATCGAGAGTTTATTCGAGTTTTGAAAAACCTCCGGCCGATGGCTATCGTAGTCGCCGCATTCGGTCAATTGCTGCCCAAATCGGTGTTAGCTATCCCGCCTTGTGGATGTATCAACTCGCATCCGTCTCTACTTCCCAAATACCGCGGCGCTGCGCCAATTCAATGGGCTTTAATCAATGGGGAGACGGAGACAGGAGTTACCATAATGCTGCTTGATGAAGGGGCGGATACCGGGGGCATTATCCTGCAAAGGCGGGTGAAAATTGACCCTCAAGATACAGCCGCGACCCTCTCCAACCGCTTGGCGCGCTTAGCCGCTCCGCTTTTGATTCAAGCTTTGGAAAACGCATCAGGCGTACCTCCGCCTCATTCGCCGCAGGACCACGCGGAGGCGACGCAAGCGCCTCGACTGACAAAAGAGATTGGGCAAATTGACTGGCAAAAATCCGCGGCTGAAATTTGCAATTTAGTGCGAGGTACCGCTGTTTGGCCCAGCGCATACACCTATTTGGGGGATAACCTTCGCTTGAAGGTAATCGACTGTGCTGCTGTCGATTGTACGAATTCCTCAGATAATCCGCCGGGTACAATCCAGATTACGCCTGAAAAGGAGCTCATTGTGATTGCGGGACACCGAGCAGTGCGGCTGGATTGTGTGCAACCCGCAAACAAACAAAAAATAAGCGGTTACGATTTTATTAATGGCCGTCGTTTGAAAACTGGGGATCGATTTTTCCGTAGGGATCAACCGAGTGAATAGCGAGGGCGATAGTTTTAACCGATAAGTAGGTACAATCTCAACCGAGCGAATAGCGAGGGCGATCGGCTTCTAAAACTTTCACGCTCCACCTTCGGAGGTTTAATCGGACTAAAATGATGAACCTAAATGCCGTTTTCTTTGCGATTATCAAAGTTGCCTTTTTCAGCCTCATTGTTGTTTGCATTGTTGGATTGGTCTTGTTGTTCGTCGTTATTCCTAGTTTGGTTCAGGGCGGCGAGGTTGCAGTTCCTAATCTGATAAGTCAGAGCCATCAACAAGCCATCCAGATGGTCTACAACGCGGGATTGCAACTCGATCCGGAACTTGAGCAGAAACCGAGCGATGTGATTCCGGAAGGCCATGTAATCGCACAAGAACCCCTCGCCGACTTCAAAGTGAAACGCAAGAAGCCGGTTCGACTGACTTTGAGTGTAGGCAACGAGAGTATTTCAGTTCCAGACGTTGTCAATCAATCCTTGGCGGACGGGGAAAGAATCCTCAAAGACGCCGGATTTCGCCGTGGGCGCGTTGCGGTTGTGCATTCGGACCGCTATCCTGAAGTCAATACGGTGATTGCGCAAACGCCGCAAGCCGGCGCCGCGCATGTGCGCGGAACTCTAGTGAATCTGCTGTTAAGTTCGGGTCCGCGTCCAAAAATTTTGCGTATGCCGGATTTACGCCGTATGGGTCTTGATGAAGTTCGTAATTTACTTGAATCGCACAGCCTTAAAATTGGAGTAGAAAATTACGCGCTGCATGCAGAAATTAATCAAGGGTTGATTATCAGCCATCAGCCGGACGCGGGCACCCTGATTCCAGTGGGTCAGGTTGTTGAACTCGTAATTAGCGGCTCACCGATAGGGTCGGGAGAAAAAGGGGAATTCGTCGTCATTAAACACGAAGTGTCCTCGACGACTGCCGCTTCGAAAAAGGTGACCATTTTTGTGGTAGACGACCGCGGAAGAAAAAGAGTGATTGATAACCGCTACCAAGCCGGGTTTAAGATTTCTCAGCCGTATAAAGTCCTCGGCGAAGCGACGATGGTTGTCTATGAAGATGATAATGAAGTAGTGAGGAAAGAACTGTGGTGACCGAAAAAAAAATTAAGATTGCCCCGTCAATGCTATCAGCGGATTTCAGCCGGATGGGTGAGGAAGTTAGCAAAATCGTTGCAGCGGGCGCTGATCTGATCCACCTCGACGTTATGGATGGCCATTTCACTCCCAATTTGACGATGGGACCGCAACTCATCAAATCCATCAGGCATTATACCAATCTCCCTTTCGATGTGCATTTGATGATTACGCATCCTCAAGATTACATTGATGTATTCGTGGACGCCGGCGCGGAGTTCATCACGTTTCATATCGAAATTGATTTTCCCATCCAGAAAGTGATTGACCAGATTAAGTCACGTGGGATACGGGCGGGTATCGCCCTACGCCCTTCAACACCGATATCTTCGGTTGAACCGTACCTTGCCGATTTGGATCTTGTCCTGCCTATGAG
This sequence comes from Candidatus Poribacteria bacterium, assembly GCA_028819845.1. GTDB lineage: Bacteria > Poribacteria > WGA-4E > WGA-4E > PCPOR2b > JAPPKS01. The sequence goes on from JAPPKS010000032.1 coordinate 190,650, forward strand.
CGTCGACCCAGGCTTTAGCGGTCAATCGTTCATGATGAGCACCCTCGAAAAACTGGATCGGTTGCAGCAACTTATTCGTGAACGGAACACGGATATTGAGATTGAGGTCGACGGAGGAATCACGCTCGATACTGCTCGTTTGGTAGGAAGCCGCGGGGCGACAATTTTAGTGGCGGGCACGGCAATTTTCGGCAGCGATAACGTTAAAGAGGCGATAAACGGATTGCGGGAAGCCGCATCGGCATGAAGTTAAAAATCAAGATAAAATGAAGCGGGAATACCTGAAATAAATTAGGTTCTGTTGACATTTCATCGCAACTGGACAATCAAGAACGGTGCACATACACATGACGCTTCGTAGGGGTTGGGTTCCCCAACCCTTTTTTCACAATCAGATACGATTTCGGACTGCTGTAGGTTGTTTGGCCAAAATCGACTCAATCTGTATGGATAGAAGTTCCCTGCCCGCGTTGGTCAATGGGCGAGGTAACCTGATAAACACTATAAGTAAAACTATCGCACTCCCTATTCAGTCGCTTGATCCCTCGCTATTCACTCGGTTGATCCCCTACGATTACAGGCCGTTTTACATAAATGTCAACACGCCCTAGTATTCTCATCGCTGGAATTTGTATTTGAATGTTTTGCTCTACCTTAAAAGAGGTGTTTTCCAATCGGGTGAATGGACTTTTCTGCCTAAAAATGGGATTCCTTCCATCGGTTTATTCAGTCTAATGCAGGTCCTAGTTCCACGGCCAGAACTGAAATGTGTCAAACTCGCTTTACCGACTGCAAGACCATGTGTTTGTCTTCATGGGTGAGAATGCAATGCCAGCCAAAAAGGAGGGTGCTTGCAATGAACACGGGGGCGCTCAAAATGACAGACCACGGGAGGATACCTACAACTGTTTTGAGCAATACTGTCGCTGAAATGATAATCAAAAATCCGCAAATGAGCGTTGCCAGTTTGCCGGTGGAAACCCGCAAAGGACGAAGCAGATTTAACCTTCGAGCGGTACAGTAGAATACCAGAACCACCAGCGCCCGACTAAATGTGAATGCCAAAGCCGCGCCCTCGATTCCCCACACGGTGATTAACGCCCATGAGAATGGAACCTGAAAAACCAAGAACGCCAGCGCAATTGCGGTCACCGCTTTAATATAACCCGTCCCTTGCAGAAACGTGCTGAAATACCATGAAACAACCGAGAGCACGTATCCCGCGGCGAGGAACTGAAGTACATAGACGCTTCTGATACCCCCCGCACCTATCCACAGCACCAAGATTACCTCCGAAAATATCATCAGAAACATCGCCGCTAGCCCCATCAATACGACGAGGTATTTCAGCACGCGCCGGAAAAGATTCTCTAATCTGGTCACATCCGAATGGTGAAGGGCACTAAAGGCGGGAAAGAGGACAGGCATCAGGCTCGAAGGAAAAACTGTCAACGCACTGATGAGGGTGAAAGGAACGCTGTAGTAGGTGACCGCTGTTACCGTCAAAAGCGCGCCAATTAGGAGTCGCTCAACGTAATGTAGAACATAACTCGCGACGTTGTGCAGCGTCAACCACCCGCCAAACGAAAAAAGAACGGGGCTTATTTTCACATCTAGCGTAAAGAAACGGTCTCCGGACGGCAACACCTTCAACCAGAGGAAGGACAAAACGAATAACTCGAAACCGTTTTTGATAACGAGTAGAATAACAATAGCAGGCAATCCGCCATCCGCATAAAGAACAATGGGTGGAATCACCGCGGACAACACGCTTGAAGGTACGCCCACCAGATTGATTAAATCGAACCGCTGATGCGCCTCTAACACCCCGGTAAGCGCGGATTTGACCAGTGCGATGAGCAGCCCGACTGCAGCAAGGTAGAAGACCTGTTGGGTCTCTTCGCTCAAGTTGGCATTCACCTGAAAGACATTGTTCACCAGAAGCGATGTAAATGCCATGAGGGTGAAGCTTACAATTAACCCTAAACCCAGTGTAAGAAGGACAGCCGTCCACGCGATAGCGGGAATCGAGGCGCTTTCCCCTCTACCCAGCGCTTCCGCTACCTTCTTTGCGGTCGCTTTCCCCAAACCCAAATCAAGGACGCTGAAATAACCTATGACAGCCCAGATTAGCGTGAAAACCCCGTAACGCGCCGCACCCAAACCTTCAATCACATACGGAATCGTGACCCCCATCACAACTAGCGGCAGTACCTTCGCCCCGAAATTGAGGCTCGTATTTTTAACCAACAGGCGCCCATGTAGTTTGAGTGTTTGAGGCATCCGTGCACCTGCATCTATGTATACTGCCGCACTAGCTTATGACTCGCCATCTCACGAATGTGATTCGTTGTTTCCGGGCCGAACTTTTTGGCAATCATATCCAGATACCTTGAGCTATTAAAGTACACTTGAAAAGCGTGGTCTCGGAATCGCAAAACCTCTGCCGCAGACAGATACTTCGTCGGCAGCGGGAGCGTGTTTGGCGCGTGTTGAGAATAGCCGCTCCATTCCGCCGGCAACTGCCACCCCGCTTCTAAAGCTTGGTCGTAGAGTTGGGATCCCGGATATGCCATGGCGCAGTAAACGTTCGCGAACTCGCAATTGAGTTCAAGCGCGAGGTCTAGGGTCGCCTGCATTGATTCCAGATTGTCTTCGGGCAAGCCAAAGATATAATTCCCGATGACGTTGATACCTGCGTCCCTAACCGCTTCGAGGGTCTGGTATATGTCCTGTTGATTAAACCCTTTCTGCACTTCATCCCGCACGCGCTCGCTGGCAGCCTCTATACCGAAAGCAAGCCAGTTGAACCCTGCACGCTTCAGCATATCCACCATCTCCGCTTTCACCGTATCCACTCGGGCGTATGCCCAGATGTTCAGGTCATACCCACGTTCGATAATCCGGTTGCAGATTGCCATCACATGCCTGGGGTTGAGCACGAACATCTCATCGGCAATCTTGATGTTCTTCACCCCGTATTCCCTAACGAGCGTGTCGATTTGTGCGATGACGGAATCCGGGTGCCAGAACCGGTAACTGTTGACGCGGGATTTGTATCCCAACGCTTGTTCTCCGCTCTTGAACGGGGCTTGGATGCAGCAGAAACTGCAACGATACGGACAGCCCAATGTTGTATAGATGGCTGCATACGGTTTTCGGTCAAGGCCGCCAAAGCAGTGCCAGTTGTGGGCGCGGTATTTCTCCATAGGTAGAAGGTCCCACGCCATTGCCGGCATTTCACGGTCGAGGTCTTTGACCAGCGGAGTTGCCGGTGTTGTTTTGATTGTACGATTGTTGTCCCGATACCACAATCCTCGGACTATGTGATAGTCTGTTTGTGCTGATTTAAGTATTTGCAAGAGTTCTATGACCGTGAAGGGCCCTTCCCCATCGCAAACAAAGTCGACGGTTTCCTCTTGGAGAGTTCGCTCAGGTAGGGCGGCAGCATGACCGCCAACCAGAAGGACTTTCAGCGCTGGCGACCGCTGTTTGACCGCTGTGCATATCTCCCCCGCACTGGTCATGTTCTGAGTCGAGGCAGAAGGTTGGTGGCCATATACGACAACTGCTGTCAACATCGGGCGCATCTCGGAAACTCGTTCGGCGGTCTCTTCAGGCGTTAGGTTTTCCGCATTGGCGTCAAGGATAGCAACGGAAAACCCTTGATTGCGGGCAAAAGTCGCCAACAGCCCGACCCAAACGGGGGGTTCAACAGCAGTTAGGGTAGATGCGAGTGACTGGTAGATTTTCCGTGGGCTCCCTGGATTCACCAGCACTAGATCGAGTTGCGCTTTCGTTGTGATAGTTTGATCCTTCATTATTTTGTCCTTGCTATATAGTACAGCGTCAGATAAATTTTTATTATGTCTGTGGGAGGGGCTTCCTAGACCCGATTTTCGGGACAGGGATGACCCTCCCACAGTGAAATAACATAACGTATCTAAACTTAATCTGATGCTGCAATAGTCTGTCAGATGGACATTATCAAAAAAGGGGTGATATTCTTGCCTACCTCAGATCCTGTGGTAAGTGTGTTATGCCGTTGTAACCGAAAGCACGGTGTCGCATATGAATTGAATGTCTTCTGGGCTGAGCCTGGGATGATTCGGCAGTTGAAAAGCCGTCTCGTGTATTCGGTCGGCGACTGGAAATGCGGTGCTTTCATAACAATTTGCCCAAAACGGCTGGCGTGACATGTTGCCTCCACCTAGCGGCCGCGTCTCAATATGGTTTTTTCTAAGGACTTGGGCAATTCTCTCCCGTTGCGATTGCGATTGAGCCAGAGCTACGAAGGCAATACTGCAGATGGACGCACGGTCATTTCGCTGGCAATGAAAACTTGTAGCGCTTTGGAATCGAGACTGATAGATGTTGTGATTTTCGATTCGCCGCCTCACGACGTAATCAATCTTTTTCATTTGGGACAAACCGATTCGCGCGTTCAAATCCGTTGACCGCAGGTTGTAGCCCGGATAGTAGAAGGTGAAGGGACGATTGAACGCAAGGATATTGTTCTTCCTAGCTCTGGTCTCCGATTTCTCAGTGGAGAGATCCTTCCCCCAACCGTGGCTCCGAATCTGAACGAAAATGTCGTGAATCGCTTCATCATGCGTGCAAATCATTCCACCCTCTATTGTAGAAAGGTGGTGGCCGTAATAGAAAGAGAAGGTGCTAACATCCCCGAAGGTGCCAACAAGTTGATTGTCATAGCGCGATCCAATGGCTGCGCAAGCATCCTCCATCAGAATAAACCCGAACCGATCTTTGAGCCCGAGAAGCGGTTCCATGTCGTTCGGCACACCGAGTGTGTGAACAATGAGAACCGCTCCCGGATGATGCGCTTGCAATAATCTTTCTAGACAGTCCAAATCCAGCCCAAAGGTATGTTCGTCCGCTTCGCATAAAATGGGTTCAAAACCGAGCTGAATCGCTGGCGCAACTGAGGTTGACCAACTGACGGCTGGGAGAACTATCTTTTTGTTGGTCAACTTCCCCGACAACAATAGGGCGTCGTACATCAGGAGATTGGCGGAAGAACCGGAATTGACAAAGGTTGTGTACCTGACACTAAGCCATTCAGCCCATTGACGCTCGAATTCGTGTACCAGTTCACCCTGAGTCAACCAAGGGTTGGTCTTTAACCACGCGATGAGGTCCTGGAGGTCGTCCTCGTCGATTGTCTGTTCGGCAAGCCGGTATTGTCTTCCCATTAGAAAGGCCCCCTGAACTCGACCGACTCTGGTGAAACCTCAGGTGGTATTGAGAAATCGGGTATTCTATCGACAACCGTAGATACGCGGTCTCCGTTAACCATACGGCATGCCACTGATGCTATCTTTTGTGCATCCGGGTAAAAGTGGTTCTCCAGATTTTTCGTGGTTGGACAGGTCACCGGCGCAAACCCCATCCGGCGGCATTCCGTTTTTGCATTGCCCAGACGTTCTGTGACCTGCACTATAATTTCCGCGCTGGCACCACAAGCGGTCCAGGCAGTGTCAACAACGAGGAGCTTTCCTGTTTTTTCAACAGAGGCGGCAATCGTATCTATGTCGAGGGGGCTTAAAGACACCGGGTCTATGACTTCAGCGCGGAGGTCCATATCATGGAGGTATCGCTTAGCACGTAGACACTCCGCAGCCATATGTGAAATACCGACGAGTGTGATGTCACTCCCTTCTGACAGCACTCGCGCTTGACCGAAGGGAATAGTGTAGACCACTTCTGGTACGTGTCCCTTCTGATAGTGAATCAGGCGGTGCTCGACGAACACCACCGGATTATCGTCCCGAATACTTTGAATCAAGCAACCTTTCGCGTCATAAGGTGTGCTGGGCGCAACTACTTTGAGCCCCGGAACGTGCATAAAGAATGAATGAAGCCCTTGCGAGTGCTGCGCCCCTTGTCCCCAACTTCTTCCAATAATGGCGCGAACGACCATAGGCACGCAGACTTCGCCGCCGTACATATATCGGCCCTTGGCGGCGATGTTCACCAGTTGATTCATGGCTAAAAGCAGAAAGTCCATGCGGATATGAACGTGAATCGGCCGCAATCCCGCAAGTGCGGCGCCGATAGCAACCCCCGTCATGGCGTCCTCGGAAATCGGCGTATCTACTACCCGGTCAGTTCCGAATTTCTCAACCAGCCCCGTTGTGGTGCCGTAAACCCCTTTGAAATCGTCGACGCCGATTCCTAGCACCATGACCGACGAATCTCGTGCCATCTCGTTTTCAGTCGCCTCGCGAATCGACTCCGCATAGGTCAACATACGCGCCATGCTAAGCCTCCGTGAACACATCGGTGTAGAGTTCGTCTTCATCGGGAAACGGACTTTCTTCAGCAAATACAAATGCCTCATAAATTTCCGCTTCTACGTCCACTTCAATTTGTCCGCGCCGATCGATCTCCAAACTGGCGCCGAGGGTTTTGAGCGGGTCACTTTCAAACCAGGGCTGCGCCTCGCTTCTGGAGCGGTAGCCTGCATCGAAGTCTTCATTAGGTCCCACATGTTCCCTCCACCGATATGTCATGCACTCAAAGAGTCTGGGACCTTCCCTCCCATTTCGAATTTCACTGCTTGCACGCTCTACCCGTTCGTATATCTCGAAAATGTCATTATCCTCAATGCGCTCCGCTGGCATCCCATAAACGCGCGCACGTTCGCAGATGTTGTCCATCGGTTGGCGTTTGGATTGATGCGAATTGATGGCGTAGCCGTTATTTTCGCAGATGAAGAGAATAGGAACGCCTTTAAGGGCTGCAAAATTCAGAGTCTCGTGGAAAACCCCTTCCTCAACCGCACCATCCCCGAAAAAGCTAGCTACGATGCTGTCCTTCCCAGACTGCTTCAAGGCATAGGCATAACCGACCGCTAGCGGAATAGTTGTCCCCACAACAGCAGACGTGCCCATGAACCCGGCGGCGGTGTCAATCAGGTGCATTGAGCCGCCTTTCCCTTTAGCGCATCCCGTAACCTTGCCGTACAATTCGGAAATCAACTTCTTCAAATCCCCGCCCTTCGCCAAGTAGAGCGCATGACTCCTGTAAGTGCCGAAAACAACGTCGCTCGGTTGCAACGCCTCGCACACCCCGACAGATACCGCCTCTTGACCGATTGATAGGTGTATGGGGCTCTTGATTATGTCGGTGGGGTAGACTCTGGCGATTTCTTGCTCTACGCGTCGAATTCGGTACAGGGCACGATAAAAATTCTCAACCATGGTCTTTTCTTCGTCCGTTTTCTGATTGCTAACGCGCCTATCAATTTCCGATTATTGAGGCTTGGTGCACAGCCTTGTCCGCTTCCCGACGCCAATACGCAAGCAATTCCGCACGGCTTTCCTCAAAAGTGTGTACCGGCTGCCAACCGGTCGCTTCCACGAATTTATCGACGCTGGGGATTTGAAGCGTCACATCTGCCGGTCGAAGCAGGTGCGGCGCGCAACGCCTTGGAATCGGCACTTCGCTCAATACAACTAGACGATCCAGAAACTCGCCGACAGTCATAGTAGTCGTGCCCCCAATGTTGTAGACTTCGCCGGGTTTGCAGTGCAGAATTGCTTCCCAATATGCCCGCATGGCATCCCGCACATCAATGATGGTGCGGACCGAATCCAAGTTGCCATGCACCAGTTCCTTCTGTAATCCGCGTTCAATCCACGCGACTTGCTTTGCAAATGCAGTTGCAAACAGGTCGGAACGCCTCGGATTCAGATAGGTGAACATACGCGTGCGTATGATGCGCATGTTGTAACTGATAAAAAAGGTCCAACCCAACAAATCTTGAGCCGCCTTCGAAACCGCATAAGGGCTCGCCGGCCGCAACGGCGCATCCTCGGTAATTGGTACCGACTTAGAATCCAATTGACCGTAGACCTCTGAACTACTGCACAATTGAATGATAGGATTCAACTGTGCCAGCCTAACTGCTTCGAAAAGATTGCTGGTGCCCAATACATTGTTGCTCAAAACTGTGTTTGGTGTGATAAATGAGGCACGGACATTAGCGTGCGCCGCTAGGTGAAAGATGGCGTCCGGTTGACAATCCTGCAATACCGCCAGAACCGAGCTAAAATCCATCAGGTCGGCTTCATGGAGGGTCACTCGTTCTTTGATGGCAGAAAGGTTATCGGTTGAAGTGCTGTGCCATCGGGAGATGCCGTGGACTTCAACAACTGGGTGATTAGAGACAATGTACTCCGCCAAGTAGCTGCCGCCGGAACCCCTAATTCCGGTAATCAAGACGCGGCGAATGGTCCGATCTTGACCCATCAGCGGACTCCTTTTCCACCTACAATGTGTGGACGGCTGCCGGATGTTTACTCTGCATCCGTCCTTTCCTTCTAAAGATGAGCTAACTCTTGAAAAACTTGACTCGGCTGAGTGGCGCGCGCTTGCGCTTCAGCGGCATAACTTTCTTCGGGATTAAAAAAGATAATCTGGCTGCCTGACGATTCAAATCGAATCGGCACATGGATTAGTTTGCTAAACGCCTCCTTTACCTTTTCTTGTCTGTCGGGCGGCACAAAAAGCAGCATGAATCCTCCACCACCGGCGCCCGTCAGCTTGCCTCCGATGGCGCCCACTGAACGTGCCCGATTGTAAAGTTCATCCACACGTGAATTGGAGACCTTTGGACTCAATGTGCGCTTGACCTGCCAAGCTTCGTGCAACAATTCTCCAAATGCGGTAATGTCCGATTCGCTGTTCAGAATTAGAATTCCCTTTTCCACCAAATCCCTCATGATGCACAACTGCTGTTGTTTACCCTCTAAATCGTAACTGCGGGCGATATCCGAAGCCGTTCGCTTGACGCCGGTGTAGAACAGCATCAGGTGGGAATTCAGATCCTGTATACGCTCCGGACGAACGGTGATTGGCACGATAGAGAATTTTCCATTTTGAAAAAAAGAGATATGGTTTAACCCACCATAAGCGGCTAGCACCTGATCCTGAGAGCCAACCGCCTCTTTGAGCTGTTCCTGTTCTATGTAGATGCTCTCATTCGCCAGTTGGTCCTTGCCAAGCATCTCACCTTTGAGGGCGTACAGCGCATGCAGAAGCCCGACCGTGAACGCGGAACTGGATCCCATCCCGCTTCGTGCGGGAAGATCGCCGTCATGGTGAATCTCGACGCCGCGGTCAAGGTTCACATGCCGCAATCCTTCACGAACGGCGGGGTGACGAATCTCGTCCAGGTTCTGGCGATTTTCTATCTGAGAGTAGACAATCCGGAAACGATGCTCGAAGAACGGGGGCAGGTATCGACATGTCAGATAGCAGTATTTGTCAATTGTTGTGGCGAGCACCGCCCCGCCGTGTTGGAGATACCATGCCGGATAGTCCGTCCCACCGCCAAAGAAGGAGATTCTAAACGGGGTTCTGCTGATAATCATCAGCTATCAGTCCTTTCAACTCCATCTCTCTTAGATATTCTTGAAAGGCGCCCGCCCCAACATGCGATACCCTTTCAACAACTCCTTAATCCCATCGTCCAGTGAACGCCGCGCCTCAAATCCGGCTTCACGCAACCGCTGGTTGGATACGATATAGTTACGTTTGTCCGGGTCGCTGCCAATTTCTGAGAAGTGAAGATAAAAGTTAGGCATGTGTTCCTTAATCTTTAACGCTAGTTCAATCTTCGATAAATTGGCATCGTCCAGTCCGACGTTGTAAGGGCGTCCAACCATCCGCTCCGCATTCTCAATGCAGTGAATAAAACAATCCGCTAAATCGCGGACGTGGAGGTAGTTGCGCTTGAAATCCTTCTCAAAGATGACGATGTAGCCATCTGTAACCGCGGCATAGACGAAATGGTTCACCAGCAAGTCCAGACGCATACGGGGCGACATACCGAACACTGTTGCAAGACGCACGGTTATACTGTTGAGGCTGTTCAGCATCTCCATCTCCGCTTGCGCCTTCGTCTGACCGTAGAGCGAAATGGGTTTCAGCGGTGTATCTTCCGTACAATATGTCTCGTCAGACTGTGTCCCGTAGCCGCTGTTCGTTGTAGGAAAGATAACCAATTGCTGGGGGGATCTCAGTCGATTAAGTGTCCGTACAGCTTCCAGATTGACCGATTTTGCCAACCACGGATCGCGGTCGCAGGCGGTCGCACCGACAACTGCCGCAAGTGGGATGACCACATCGGAATCCTTCACAAGGCGGCGCATGAGTTCTTCATCGCGGACATCTCCCTTGACGAAATCGAATTCACGATGAGCGCAGAGGTGGAATAGGCTACCCTGACAGTACATTAGGTTGTCCAGGACACTTACGCGGTAGCCATTCTCCAAAAGCTGTCCGCAGAGAATCGAGCCAATGTAACCGGCGCCGCCAGTTACCAAAACGTGTGTCATTGATCGGCGCCCTTTTCAGTGGGGATTGGAACGTTACAAAATAGTTTTAGTTCTCAATTGCCGTGCCACGTGCTATTTTTCAGCGACAGAATCTTTAAGCTGTTGTATCGTTTTAACAGAGGAGGACACCACTTCGCGATTCTACGTTCAACTGCCTTTTTCAGGACGGTGATGAGAAATACAAATAGGGTTTTCGGAACGGCGCCACCATACCTGATGGACAAGTTGAAAGATTCCCAACAAGCCCGGATATAATGCTTTTGGCTCCGCCCACCCTCGCGCATGAAGGTGATATTTTGTGGGACGTAGTTGAACTCAACGCCTAATGAAAACGACCGCAACAGAAATTCGTGGTCATCCGCAAATTTATAGTCTCTGTTAAACAAGCCATGTTTTTCGAAAATCCGCCTATCCACAAAAGTGGCGGGTGTATTGACCGCGCAACCCTGAAACATCCTTCCTAGGTCTTCGGGCGGCTTAAGCAGGAAAGTTTTTTCGCCGGTATGGACATCAATCCGTGTCATATCCCCATGATAGATTTTCGGTGTATCGGCAGAATAATTTCCAATAATAGTCTCCACCGCCCCCTTTTCATAGAAGTCATCAGCGCATAAGATGCCAATAAGTGCACCGCAACTCAACTGTATTCCCTTGTTTATGGCATCAGAAGTTCCACCGTCGGGTTCGCTCACCCAATAGTCTATCTGGTTATCGTATTTTCTGATTATATCCAGGGTGCTATCCGTTGAACCTCCGTCAATAATAAGAAATTCAATGGGATTGTAGGTCTGGTTAATGACCGATTGGATGGTTTGCTCAAGGGTTTTCTCAGCGTTGAGGCAGATCGTAATAACGCTCACAAGCGGCGCGTCACTGTTCAGTTTTCTATCGAAATGGGTGCCAAGGCGGGTTCCACCCTCCAACCTATCAAGGGTTTTCATATTTCCCGCTGGAAAAGAGAGGGCTTTCATGCTTGTCTCCTTAATGCAGCGACGATAGTTCCTAACCCATAGGCTGTCTGTTGTAAGATAAACAGAAAGGGCACAATCCCAAAAGCCTTGAGCGTTTTCAATCGGATTGCGCTATGAATGCCGATAGTAGTCAGAAACGTTAATGCAATTATTATGCCTCCCGCGGAAATCTCAAAAAGCGTTTCAGAGAAAAACGAGCCACAGCCTAGTATCATGGAAAACAGGAGCATAAGCGCAGGCAACACATATATGAGCTCCAACAAGGATTTATGCAGACAAGCCAACTCGACTCTCGCCTTTCCCATGCGGTACAGTTGCATAAAGTATTGGCTCAACGTTGCACGCCGGTGATGATAAATTGCCGCGTCCGGCGCAAATTCGAGGGTGTAGCCCATCTGTTTTACTTTGAAACCGACGAGTATGTCCTCTCCATAGAGCCGTTTGGGAAAACCTCCAACGACTTCGATGGATCGCTTTCTGACAGCCATATTGAAACTCCGAGGATAATAAACTCCAAGTTTATTTCCCTTACGACCGCGCAGGCCGCCGGTGGTGAGAAAAGCTGTCATCACGTAACTCTGACACTTTCGAAGTAAACAATCATTGGGCGGTGCCAACTCAGGACCGCCCACCGCCCCAACTTGCGGGTTGTCGAAACCTGAAGTCAACTTGGTCAACCACTCGCTAGGCGCAATACAATCTGAATCCACAAAGACCAAGATATCGCCGTTGGCGTGTTTGATTCCCAGATTCCGCGCGGCCCCTGGGCCGGCACGATTTTGCTCAAGAAACCGCAACCTCCCTTTCCAGTCTTCGGCTAGGTTTTTTAGTAGTTCGCGTGTCCCATCCGTCGAACCGTCATCTACAACGATAATTTCAAAGAGAACAGTGGACTTCTGCCGTCTGAGCGAAGGGAGTAAGTCTTCGAGTTCATCTTTTCGATTGTAGGTCGGGATAATGATGGAAATCACATTTTCACCCTATTTCTGTCCTTCCAGCACCCTTTTGATAGGGTAGCGGCGATTAATACGCTCAAAGGCATTGGTGAACATCTCACCCAAAAAGCCGATGGAGAAAAATTGCAGCCCTAAAATCATTAGCAGAATGCCCAACATGAGCAGGGGACGAAATCCGATGCCGCCTTGAACAAACCAGAGTACCGCGAGGTAGAAATTAATTCCTATGCCGCTGATGAAGCATAAAAGTCCCAGTACCCCAAAGAAGTGGAGCGGTCGTTTCAAGTATCGGTTGAGAAATAGGATGGTCAATAAATCCAAAAAGCCGCGGGGAATGCGTTCAATACCGTATTTCGATTTTCCGTATTGTCGGGGAAGATGCTTTACAGGTACTTCCGTGACTCGAAAGCCGTTTTGGTAGGCTAAAATCGGCAGATAACGGTGACGGTCGCCGTATACCAAGAGTTCCTGAATCACTTGGCGTCTATAGGCTTTGAATCCGCAGTTGATGTCGTGGAGGTTGAGACGAGTAAACCAACAGACCACCCGATTAAAGAGTCGTGAGAGTAACACTTTAGACCACGAATCTTGACGATTGATTTTCCAACCAGACACGACATCGTAACCAGCCTCGATTTTCGCCAAAAAGTTTGGGATTTCGCTAGGGTCGTCTTGCAAATCGGCATCAATCGTGATGACAACATCTCCCCTCGCACGCGCAAACCCCGCTGCCAACGCCATAGCCTTGCCCATATTGCAGCGAAACTGGATGACGATGACTTGGGACACCGCCGGCGATTGGATGTTCGCAAATTCTTTGTTTGAAGGACACCGCGTATCCGCTTCTGCAGACACCCCATCTTGATGGAAATGATAAATCTCCTGCAAAATATCGAAAGAACCATCTGTGCTGCCATCATCTACGAAAATCATCTCGTACGGCGAACCAATTATCCCCATTAAATCGCAAATCTGATAGTAAAGTGGCTTAAGCGTTGGGGCTTCATTGAAGGCGGGAACGATTATGGAGATATGCGTTGATGTTTTCATATGGGTTATCTTTGCAGCTATTGTGGCGCCTACTACCATGATTTTACCGGTGTTTGCGATGATTTCTATTTATTTACGACTGACTACTTTGGTGCGATTTCGCGTCATGAATGGATTGCCTAAGGTAGTCTGTTAATTGCGGTTTTTTCGCGGATTAAGGAACTGCATTGAAGGAGCCTCAAGGGTCACTCTCTTCCCCGAAATATCAAAGTTGATTTGTTTTGATGCAATGTTTTCAATTGTAGCATTCCCAACCCTTTCGCCTAGAATCACGTAATAGGTTTGTTTAGATCTTCGTTCCTTCAGGAGTGCTTTGGCCGTTTCACCACGAGATCCAATCCAAGTTGCTATCAAAGTGTATTCAGTTCGTGTTTCGGTGGCTTCCAACCCAGTGGGCGAAAGAGGTTATTTTCAACGATAACACGATAGAAGTCACGTTCACGGCCAAATTGCAAATTTGCATTTTCTTGATTTGTCCGGCTTCGCTCCAATAAGTCAACGTGCGCATGCGTCTGGTTGCATTGAAGTAAGAATAGAAGCAGGCCAATAACAAAACATACGAGCAACACAACAGCAATTCCACTGTGGTAGTTTACTGGCCACATTAATCTTCGCCGCATTTCCGTCTCCATTTTTCTTTGGACTCCTACGTTGAATTGTGATTCCGGTGGCTAACTCGCCTATGATTACGCGTGATGTCCACGTCTGTTTGCCGACAACTCTATGGAGACACTGCCCGAGTAACTTGGGAGAATGCAAGGTAATCTCATTTACATTCCCCTGCCTGTAGACAAAATCGCAAACTTCGTCGATCTTCGCCAAGAGACGCTGCACTTCGATTGGGTCATCTCATAGATCGGTGTCAATGGTGGTGACAACATCTCCCTTTGGACGCGCAAACCTCGCTGCCAACGCCTTGCCCATATTGCGTCGGAACTAGATGACGACGACTTAGACTACATCGTGCACTTGATTTTCGCACTCATATGCCTGGTTTTAAGGACGCGGTGTATCCGCCGCCGCAGATTTTCATTTTTGATAAAGGCTAGGAGTTGCGCAGTTGTTTGGAGCGTATAAAGGCGTTGAGCCAAATAATCACGGACAGCCTTTCTGACAAGTGAGAGTTTTGCTTCAAACCAACGGGTACCGGTGTGATAACAGTGATGCTCAATTCTCAGAAAGGCTCTCAGCGCTAAGCCGATATGATTGCTTTGAGTGCGAGTCAATTGCACTTGTGCTCGTTCGATACCAACGAATTGCTTGATTCCACGTTGATATTCCTCTATCGCCCAAGACCATTCTGTATATTTGAGACGGGTTAACTCGTCCATGTGTAAGTCATTGGTTGCCCAATATTCAATGTCACCTTTTGGAGTGTCCACCTTGAATACCAAAATCAATCCATAACCCTTAAGATGAACAATCGTACCCGTTGATTCAATCGGCACTGTATTTACAGGACGATTGCCGGAATAGTCTTTACTGACCTGTCGGTTGGCAGCTAGACGAGTCAGCCATCTCCAACCATACCCTCGGATGGCTTTTAGATTCTCTAAGCTAGCATACCAACTATCAAAGCAAAGGCATTCGGGAACAAAGCCACGCTGCTTCGCTGCCGCCAGCATGGCACGGAAATGGTCATTTTTCGTCAAGCCGTCCTTGGCTTTGTTATAGATTCGATAATCACATGGAATATGTCTATCGCCATTCGTCCAAATCAAAGTGATTAGGTTAATGCCATGCACAACTCAATGGTGTTTCCCCGACCAGTGTTTTGTCACTAGGTCAATCTTTTGGGAATAAGGTTTATCTAGGGTCGAATCATCTATAACTTGGACGCCTGATTTCAATTGCACCTGACTTTTTGATTCGTGCCACAGTTTGCCAGTATCGGGTTCATCTCGATGTAACAGTCTCGTTATCGAATCATGAGCCGATGAGTCATCAGTTTGGGGTTGAACCTTTTCTGCCTCAAGACAACTGTAACTTCGCTGAGTGCAAACCAAGAAATTGATATAGTCAATGTCATTATATTTCGGTGGATTCATGCTCAAATTATAACCTTTTTAATCTCAACTGCCTAACTCCTAAAAGGCAATAAATTTCTTCCATGATGTCCATCGAACCAACCGTGCTTCCATCGTCCACGAAAATCATCTCATACGGTGACTCGATTATCCCCAAAACATCTCGAATCTGATGGTAGAGCGTTTTAAGAGACGCAGCTCCGTTGAATTCAGGGAGGATATTCGAAATATACGAGGGAATTCGATCGTATGCCATCTCGTTGATTTGCCTCAATGACTTGTAATAGATTCATTCACTTTGTAAATCCATGCATAATCGACACCGTTGATATGAACGACATGCTCTAACGTCAACTTTCGCAAGGATGTTGTTGGTGGTATCCAGCCAATCTGTTTGTCCCGAATGTATACTACCACAAAATCGGATTCGAGAGGTGTGGTTGGGGTATCAATTGTGCGGGTTCGCCCTCTAAAATAGTGCTGCAGAAACCCACCGAATTGTGTCACTTGGACCGCCAACTGTTCGGCGTTGGGTTTTTCGTTGAGGTATTCGGCGGCGAGATCTAACCCTGTTCCACCGCCTTGGGAGATATTGTTTTCAATCCAATCCGCAGGAATTGCCGGATGGTGATATGCACGATAGTTTGGGTGAAGGCTCAAGACCGGTGTAGCATGTAAAAACAGAACGAGAACCAATGCCGCGTAACTGAACACCGGTTTCTTGACGGCATTTTGCACCAGACGCATCAGTGACACGGCGCCAATAGCTGCTAACACGTCCCAAGCTGGAGCGGTTATAACAAGGTATCGTGCCATTTTTTTTGCAACAAGCGTCAATCCCCACAAGTAGAAGCAACTAAATACCAGTAGGGCGAGACCCACACGAAAAGCTAACGGAGCCTGTTTGCGCCGCTTCCATAATTGCCAAATTGCAAATACAACTAGCGCGGCAGTCAAAGGCGCGCTATTGATTACCCCGTGCACGGGGTAGTATAACCAGCTCTGAGCGAAACTGACCTTACCAAGAAACAGTTGTGGGATTTCGTGCGGTGTGGTCAACGCCCAAAAAACGCGGGCGAAAATCAAGCGGCTGGCACTCAACAAAATTGCGACGATACCCAAAAGCCCACAGGCGATTACAAGTTTACCTAAACCAGCCTGAATGCGCGATGTACGCTTTCCATCGGTAAAGGAGGTCCCGTCATCCGGCGAAACTCTTTCCGAATGGCGCTGTGCAGCAACGACGGCTATCCCAAGCACCACGATGATAAGTAAAGGAGACAGTGGGACTGAACCCAGGCGCAACGTCCATAGATATGGCCAAAGCAGGATAACAGTTGAAATTGCAGTCGTTGCCCACAAACAAACGCCCCAAAAGACACGGGATGCCATCTGTATACCGTGGTATCCGAAAAGTAGAAACGGTAGAAATAACACAAAACCACCAGAAAGGCTCTTCGAGAGGCACGCCAATCCGAAACAGATACCAGAAAAGACAATTTCGCGGCACCGGCAAACTTTAGCCTCAAGATAACACAGCCAGCAGAGCAACGAAACCATCAGAAATAGAGTCGCCAGCGCATCGGTATGAAGCCGCCGGCTTTCACCGAGAAGAAAAGGATCGAGCGCAAGGAATAGGACACTCACACATGCCACAGCGTTACCCAATAGCCGACGTAGTAACAGTCCGATTACCAAGATGAGCAAGCCGGTCAGAAGCGCAACGGGTAAGCGAACAGATGAGAGCCGCGCTGGAGAGAGAAATTTTCGCGTAACCAAGGCTGGTGCTATTTCTAATGCGTCACCGTACTCGCGCCAGAGCGCAAATCCACCGAGCCAAATGGTTGTTACGCCGGGATGATAGGATTGGAATGTGCCTGAATACTCATGATGTTGCAGGGCAATCGCAAAACTACGGGAACGGTGCAACCATGTGGTTTCGTCAGAGGACCAAGCGGCGTTTAGGGAGAGCATGCGGGGTAGGAAGTTAAGAAGTCCAATTGTGATGAGTATTACACCCGTAAAACCGCAGCGTTTAAACCGTGTCTTCATTTTTTAATCTCGCTTAATTTTGCGGCAATTGCTATTCAGACGGTACTTTGGGAATTATCATCTTTGTTTTACCATTGCATAAACAGGAATCTCCAGTGGTTGTGTATGCGGTTCTGCGAAAATTTCAACGTTAGTTTTTAATGCACCGCTGGGGGTCGCAGGTAACAGCGTCACCGTCATCTCGTATTTCGTTTGATCTGCCAAAGATTTCAAATCAACATGAAGCCATTCAGAGTGGCTGCGGGCATTAACTAATTTTGTGCTTGGAACTCTCACTAGAATCTTGGCGGTTTTGGATGTTGATTGCCCTTTGTCAATGACACCAAAGAAAATTGTGTTTGGAACACAGGAAATTGCATCCAGAATCAGTCCTTGAACAGGGAGTTCTAGTTCTGGTTTCTCAGCGATATTTGTATAAATCGTAATCATTTCATCAAGAGTATTGCTTTCACTATTTTCTAGTAATAGTCCGGACACAGCTATATGTAGTGTGACATGGTTAGAGTTTTGTCCGTCATAGATGGGCTCAACGGCAATAGCAGGGCTTGATGTTTCTATCGAAGTAATTTGAACATTTTGATTTTCAAGACCAATTAATGTAGCTTGACGTTCAATGGTCTCCGTCCTCGCAAACTTTCCCGCATACAGAATTTTCGGTGATAACCGGAGCGGTAGTTTCACTGTCCCTCGAATCGTCAATATATAGCGAGGTTCCTTAGAATCATTGACGTAGATTTTCATTGACTCCTCAAATCGGCTTGATTTCTCCGATAGACTAACCCTCATATCTACTAATTTAGTTTCTTTAGACCTTATGACTGTACCAATTTGTAACAAAGTAGTAGAACATAAACACGAACTGTCGATATTCGATACAGTGTAAGACACATTCGCAAAATTAGTTAGGTGAAAAGTTTTTTCAACCACTGTTTCCTGGAATTGAATTGTGCCGATGTCATAAATCAATTCTTCTACACCTGAAACAAGTGAGTCAGGAGAATTCGGTAGTGGTTTTTCAAAACAGAGTGCTGTGCCTTCCCACATGTCAGATAGCCTTTTCTTCGAGATAATATAGGGCTTCTTGGGCGGGTCCAAAATATGCACATCGGCTCCCTCAATTTTTTCAACCACGAAGAAATGGTTCCCATTTACATGCAGAATTACAGGACCTGCTCTCTTAGCCAATTCATCTATAGTCGTGTGAAGGGCAACAGGTTGTAATCCCTTCCGTTGACTGGCTTCAAAAATCCCTTCAAGAGAAGTCCCACGGGCTTCCGTTTTGGACAGAACCGTAAGTTCTTCAACGTCCGCCTCAATTCTATATAATTGGCACACTTCTAATAGACTTAACGGACCGCATAGATTTTCTGTAGGGGTTTCAGGCGTTAAAGCGGTGTTACTTGCCTTTGTGATGGTTCCGGTGTTTGAGGGTAAAAACCGAGCCAAAATCAATACTCCCATCGCAAAAACAAACAAAAGAACGACCGATAGTTTCCATAAAATCGATTGCATTATTCGACCTTTCCTGAAATTTTCGTTGAAGTTCAATGCTAAGAACCTGTTCGAAAAGTATGTAGCTGAACCATTGTTTGGTCATTTCAGGGCAATAATCATCGGATTTTCAAGGTATTTACCCCAAAATAGCTTCTCCCGAAGACGGATTTGGACTTTTAAAACAAGTTCTAAGGCTATTGTTGCAATTGCCTTAACTCACGACTCAGATAATACTCCTCTTTACCAAGTTCCGCCTGTTGCAGTTGTAGTTCCCGACGCCGAGTGGCGATTTCTCTATCTCTCTCCATCTCTTCTGGCATCTGTTCGGTTGGTTCCTGACCACGCGGATAACGGGGTGGTAGAGCAGATTCTTCGTCTTCCAACTGCTTAATCTGCTCGGAAAGCTGCTCAATTTGTCGCTTTATTTCGGCGATGCGTATTTGACGCTCTGATGACTTGGTAGCATCGGCTTCGTCGATTTCATATCCTGGTTCAATCTGACCTTCTGTTGACTGAAATTGGAAAACTTCTTGTTCATCATTCAATTCTGTTACCCGTTGTTCAAACTGCTGCCCGTCGACAGGATGCGATATTTTTTTTGGTGCGCGGGTTTTCTTGGTAAGCGGTGTGAAACGAACGCCAGTGTTTGGTACGTCCGATCGTTCAGCCTCATCCACTATCTCATCTTTAGTAGATTGTGTTGATATCGACCGATTTACGCGCACAAAAGCAATTATTGATATGAGAAAAATACAGACCGAGAAGACAAGGAATAGGCGTAGCCAAATCATTTAATAACACCCCTATAGAATTCACGCACTTGGAAACAAATAGTTTATAATACAGTTTGGAGCGACACTCTTTTTTCAAATCCGTTGTTTTCAAGCCAAGACCACGATTATTAGGCAAGCGGTGCGTGCTTATCTCGCTCAACCCATTTTCACCTTAAAATACAACTGCGCAAGTCCTAAGCCTATTTCAAAAAGGTTTTGGCCCGTGTGGGCATACATTAAGGTATTCCCACACGGACCACAATGCCGGTGAGTTCGCAACGTGAAACGACACGACTGCCTAAGAACAACTCACAGCGCGTCGTGTTTCACTACAGTCAGGACCTAGGTTCGTATACTTGTACACATACGGTAATACACACTCATCGACAGGACATGCGCAAGAAACTGCCCGCATCAAATGAGTTTGGTGTTGCCCGTTACAATCATACCATTTATGGGGGCCACTACAGTAACCGCCAGTACGCGTTTGAATTGTCTTTGGGCAATTATAGGGATCTTCACAGGGTTGGTTGTTACAACTCGGTGAAGGTCCCGTCCATCTACCAGGCGCTATACATCTTTCACAGTTAGCCGCCCCCCAAATTTCACTAATTTGGATTGGCGTCTGCACAGAAGTTGCATAACTGAAAGCGACAATACAACAGATGGCGGCACAACCTATCAACATCGCCATCAAGCTTATCCGTTTCAGTTTTTACCTCCATTTTGGCAAACTAAATAGTTTTGCCTTCTCTTGGCGCTTACTCACCGGCAAAGTGTTTTGTAAGGTTGATACTATGCACGAAAACTCAGAATCAACATCATTCTTCGTGCTGTTAATCGACACTACATAATCTGAGGGCAGAATCAATTATTGGATAAACTGTCCCAATTTTTCCGGGATCCGAAAATAATCATCTGGAAATCTGACATTAAACTTGGCACTTTTGATGTTCCATTCCTCAGTACGTGAAATACGTCGAGTGTCCCCTTTTATCTGATAACCGACTCGTCTGATTTTCCGTGGATGCCAAATACCCGATGAGGATTGATATTCAAGGAATTCGACAGTTTTATAAGGGTATTCAGCGTCCGGCGGAGAGAAGTATTCGATTCGCTTGACACCAAAGCCTTTCTTAATATCAATAAACACTTTTTTAAGAATATGCTTTTCTTTTCCTATCCGAATAGCAAACACATATTCACTTTTTCCACCGGTAACTGGGGCGAAGATTTCTATGTCTTGTCTTTGTAGATTAGTATCAATACATTTGCCTATCAGTAACCTAATCTCATATACGAAATCTTCCGAAGCGCCAAGAGGTGCTTCCGGAGGATTTATGACGTTTGGCGGAGCTTCTGTTGATAAAATGGCTCGTTGACCGTCAAATATGACAGTATTTGTCAATCCAGCATTATAAAATTCTGCAGCTCCCGGGTCTACGTATTTTTTGATGTCTTTTCGGGTGAATCGATGTGCAAAGATAGGTTCTTTCGATTTACGCGAAAAATAGGCGACTTCAAAGGCAAGATTCCATTCCTCATGTACACTCTGTTCGCCAGATATCATCTCAGGTAGATACTTGCGCGATAATTGAATGTTTCGTTCATGCATTCTGCGGTAACGCGATTGTTCTCTAACTTCTGCAGGTAACTCTGAGAACCGCTCCTCCAACTCTAGAATAGCGGCTTCGGCTTCAGCGTTGGCTTTCTCTTTGGATTTAGTTGGAAGCGCGTCATGTTTTTTGATGAATTTCAACTCACCACTAGTGACTTCGGTTTGGGCTAACTGCAAATAGTTTAAAAACTCTTCAAGGGAGAGTTCCACAGCGTCACAGGCAGTCAATCCAAGCTGTGTCAAAATGATAAAAACGAGAAATTTCCTCATTCGAGTTCTCATAACAATTCCTCCTGTCAGTGTTGTGATTAACAGTCTCAAACATGCCATCTAGAACGATTGATGCACCATTGCGAATTTATAATGGTGGATCCTGTCCAAACACCTAAAGAAATGGTTTTGTACGACGAATTTAGTGCCAAGTCTTAACTCTAATTGTTTCAGTAGTGACATCGAAAGAATTCTTGACCCGGTTAATTCGCATTCCGAGCACAGCGAAATCCGACAGTGGTATTTCTATAATCGGGTTTGTTGGTATCACGATAAGTCGACCGCATTTCCAACATACCCGAATGCCAACTTCCTCCTCGTATAACCTTCTTGGTTTTGTAACCGCTCCCTTGGAAAGGCATAGAAGTCATTTCATAATGATTATACCAATCACTGCACCATTCCCAAGCGTTTCCAGCCATATCAAAAGCCCCGAAAGTGCTTGCACCTGTGGGATAACTTCCCACGGGTGACGGATCTCTCCCAAACTGGTAAAAAACGGCGGTAAAGTCCATCTCATGACCCCATGGATAAGTGTTTCCATCATTTCCGCGTGCCGCTTTTTCCCATTCCGCCTCTGTTGGCAACCGCTTACCTGCCCATCTAGCGTAGGCGTCCGCTTCGTACCAACTGATTCCCGTCGCTGGTTGGTTTTCTGTCGGAGTGAAATATCTGACGCCCAAGCCTAGTGGTACCACAATCTCATTTTTTGTTATAAACTCCCAACCTTCTTCCGTCCAAAGTTGTTGGTTTTGATAACCCCCTGCGAGCATAAACTCTTCGTACTGTTGCTTTGTTACTTCATATTTGTCAATATAGAACGCATCCAAATATATTTGATGTGCCGGATTTTCGTTGGGTGGGGCTTCAGGATCGTCCGTTCCCATTATGAACTCGCCCGCGGGAATTAAAACCATGTCCTCGGGCGGCTCCGACGAGACGGAAACTTTGTCGCACGCACTCAATATGGTCAGCATTAGCCCTATGATGGATAAAAACCCAATACCTTTTTTCATTGCTGATACTCCTCCTATTCATTAAACTAAACTGAACAACAACCAAAACCCTAATCCAAGCAACAACACCCCGGTTCCTAACTTCACCGGCATCAGATGCCGTTGCAGCACACCGCCGAGTTGCAGTGAAGTCGTTCCCCAATACACAAACCCGAACACTATCAGCAGCGGCGTGATAAACATGAGATTGTAAAGAATGAGGTATGCCACCGCGTTCACGCGCATCCCCTCAACGCCCATCACAAACGTAATCGTCGGCAAGTACACTTGACCCGTACAGACCAATTCCAACGCCGATATCGCGAACCCGATGACCAACGCGCCGATGATGACGCTTGATGTTCGCGTCTGTTCGCGGATGACTTTGTGGATACGCTGCTTTAGATGCTTGGGCAACTGAAGCGTAATCTCCTTCACTTTCCCCTGTTTGGCTTTGATAGCGTCGTATAGACTCAAGAACGCCAGCGTGAACGTCCCAATTGCGGCAACTAGGTAAACGCACTTGGCAACGACCGAGAACTCGTTAAGGAACGAGAGAAACTTGAGCAGTCCCATCCCCAATAGCAGGTACGTTACAAACACCGCGGCGGCGAATGCGCCGCCGGCGACGAGCATCTCTTTGCGCGAACGTCCAACAAGAGAAAGATAAGAGATGAAGAACACAATAGTGGCAAAGGCGCACGGGTTAATTCCGTCGAGCAACCCCGCGCCCGCAACAGCCAATGTTCCAAAAGCGCTAAACCGTTTGACGATATCGGATTCCGCCTCACCGGTGTTGGCTTCTGCCTCCGTTAGCCGAGAGGCAACCCCCGTTGCGAGGTATGTTCCGACAATCTCTTCCAGTTGCGCAGCATCAAGTTCATTCAATAGATAATTATCCCCGATGAACAGCGCAGGTGTGGTGAGCCGCTTGACTTCCGGAACGTTACATAACGCCCCCATCGCCTCAAGCAGCTGTTGGTCGGCTTTGGCGTAGCGTTTTTCAACCACAATCTGCGGGTATTGGGTTTTGAGGCGTTTCAGAATCTCGCTGGCTCTGACACACTTCTGGCAGCCCCGTTTGTGGAAGTAGGTGATATGGACGGCACGGTCGTCAGGTACACGCTCTTGACCGTCAAATTCGACATCTTCCGCAAGTGAATCGTAAAGCGACAGCAGGGCTTCAAGATCGGCATCGGGTGTAACTCCTTCCGAAACCGCAATGCGCTGATTCTTCCTTGACACTACTTGTTGCCGAACCGCGTCGAGTCCAATCTCCAGAACACCAACCGCTTCTCCTTTCGCAGGGTTGGTGACAATAGTCGTGCCGCCCACAACAATCGGTGCCGCCGAAGCTGATTCAGAGGATTCGTTCTGGGCGAGGACGAGAACGGATAACCATGAGAATCGCTCCGCAAGTTCACGCGCTTCCGCCTCTGACCCGTGAAACACGCCCACGGCAAAATCACTTTGACGCGTGATTTCTTCCCGCAAAGTCTCTAGCGCTTCCGCTGGATAGGTGAGGGTGACCCCCAGATTGTAAGCGGAAATTTCCAACTCATACGATTTCGATATTAGACCAACCACAGCGATTTTTCTCTTCACCGATTCGACGACTTCAAACGGTCGCGGGAATTGCGCCCCTACGATATTCGTGCAAATAACGGGCAGATCCGGATAGTTGGCGTGGAGGGCGGAGAGTGAATCAAGGGGAAGACACAAGTCACTCGGTCCTAGACTGAGAGCATCGTAATGCATTGCGCTTAAGGCTTCGAGGGCAATTTGGCAGATAAGTTCGCTGTTCGGGTCGGTAGGGTCGAGGATGTTTCCGGTGTGCAGATTCAGCGGGGCGGGGTGTATTTCACGCAAGGATTTGGATAACGGTCTGGCGTCGAGAAAGCCCGCCGACTTGCTCAATTCCGCATCCGTGGAGTCCAAGCTGCCCGCCTTCCTCACCTGCGTAGATGAGCGTAAGCGTATTGGAGGCCTCCGAAGTGGTTTGCGTAAACGAGAACAAGCACCCAAGCAAAACGAAGGAAATGATGCTAAGTGAGATGCGCGACACCCCAAAATTCATCAATACCGCCTCCCTTGAAGTGAATCTCCGCGTTCTATTCTAAATGAAGATTTCTGGGCTTAGGCGTATATTTACAGCAATTTCTATTACAGCAATTTCTATGCCAAAGCTAAAATCCCGCATCAATTTGAACTCGGTTTTGACTCGAAAACCCTGATGTATCAAGGGATACGGGCATTTTCATTTTTTTTCAGACTGGCGCGGCAGTGTCCTGACGAGAAATGAAATGCGGAACGACAATTTGGCTACACGATTCGGGAAAATTGGGGTTAAAAGGCGTGGGAAGCCTTGTCAGGCACGGGTTTTGGGGGTTGTAGCCAAAATGTCTACAAAAACGCCGAAAAGGCGTCGCCTTTTGGCGGGTAGGGGGACAAAGTAGTAAGAATATAACCAGGACTTACGCAAATTGCGCAGAAAAAGGAAATATTGGACTTAAATAGTCGTTATTTCAGTGTTTTTAACCCCCTAAGACTATCGCACACACTATTCGTCCGCTTGATTCCTTGTCAGGGGGACTTTTGAACTTATTGCGTAAGTCCCAATTAACGTAGAAAGCGAGGAGATTGAGTAAAAGCAAACGCCATTTTACGCATCGTCCGATGATGTTTGGGCGCGGCTAAGGCGCTTGTGCAGCGCATTTTTCGATAAGCCCAAGAGTCTTGCGGCAACGGTCTGGTTGCCATCGGCACGCTTAAGGGCTTCGGAAATTATCAGTTGTTCCGCTTCTTTCAAAGTTTCCTTCAAATCCGGAAGTGCGGGGAACGCCGACAATACATGCGCAAACCCACTTGCTTGCAGCGACATGTCCTCACCGGAAACAGTTGACTGCTCGTTAATCGCTTGTCGGAAAGTATGTGCGTCGAGTACGCCCTCTTTGTGCCGACTGACAGCGTCTAGGACCATGCCTTCAAGTTCGCGGACGTTCCCCGGGAGATTATACGTTTTAAGCAAAGTAAAGACCTCTGGTGAAGTGGTGGGTATTTGCTTTCCTAGTTTTTCAGCCGCGATTTTGACGAAATGGGCAACTAGTAGTGGGATATCGCCCGCCCGCTCGCGAAGCGGCGGCAGGTGAATATGATGAGTTTTCAAGCGGAAGTAGAGGTCGTTGCGAAAAGTTTCGGACTCTCTCAGGAATTGTATATCTCGATTCGTAGCAACAACTATTCTTGCGTTATTTGTTCGCGGGAAATCGTCGCCAAGCGGGTAGTAAGTTCTTTCCTGCAGAAGACGCAGCAGTTTGACCTGCGACTCCAGGTGCAGGTCTCCGATTTCATCAAGGAAGAGCGTGCCGTTTGACGCTTGTTCAATCAATCCCTTGCGAGGCTTATCCGCCCCGGTGTACGCCCCTTTTTTGTGGCCGAAAAGCGTGTCCGAGAATAGGTGGTCGTCGAGCCCCGCTATATTGACTGAAACGAATTCACCCTCCCGCCCGCTCAGCTTGTGGATTGCCGCTGCAATCAGTTCCTTGCCAACACCGGTTTCGCCCGTAATCAATACTGGCAGGTCGGTTTGGGCGATTGCCTCGGAATATTGAAAAATGGCGTGCATGCCGCTGTCTTGAGTAATAATGTCAGAGAACGCTTCAGGTTGTTCCAAGGCGTCCGTCAGCACACGTTCCTTAAGCAGACGACATTGGCACCGCAGTTCGCTGAGTTCTACCCCATGTTTAACCGTTGCCACAAGCCTGGCGCTATCGATCGGTTTCAGGACGTAGTCGTACGCCCCAGTTTTCAAACAATCTACCGCAGTTTCCACATTGTTTACTGCGGTGAAGACCGCTACGGGAAGTTCTGGAAAGTCAGCAAGAATTAACGGTAGTATGTCCAGTCCGGATATGCCGGGCATCAGCAAGTCCAGCACGACAACCGAAAAATCTCTCTTCGACAGCGTAGACATAACCTCGCTGCTGTCACCGCATTGGACGATATTATTAATGCCCGCTAACTTGAGAGCGTAATCTGCACTGACTAAGAAATCTGCTTCATCGTCAACCAGTAGAATGGGATGCGTAGGAAACTGAATTGGATTCATACGGTTAGTTTTAGGGGGGCGGCAGGCAGCTTGACTGCCGCTGTCGTTCCCTTTCCAAGTTCGGAGGAGAGGGTTAATTCCCCGCCATGATTCTCCACGATATTGTAAGAAATGGAAAGCCCTAGTCCGACGCCGCCGGCATCTCGCTTGGTGGTGAAAAAGGCGTCTGTGATGGACTGCAGACTTTCGCAGGGAATCCCTTCACCCTCATCACGAACTTCTATCAACACCTGCTTTGAAAGCTTGCGGGTAGAAACTACGATGCTTTTTGTATGGTCGGTCAGGGCTTGGCAAGCGTTCGAGATTAAGTTAATACATACCTGTTCGAGCTGTTGCGCGTTGCCGAGAACATCAGGCAGATTGTCCTCAAATTGAGTCGAGAAGTTTTTCGTAGATTTTTTTATCAGATTCCCCAAAATTAGGACTGCGGAGCCAATCACCTTATTACAATTGATCGGTTGGCTTAGGTCCAGGTCACCTTGAGGTGCGAAATTGCCGAGCGCATTTACAATCTTTTGAATTCGGTTCGCGCCGTTAATGATTCTGGTCGCCATTTCGTTGATACCGCCTCGCAATTGCGAATAGGGCATGTCGGCGCACATGAAATCCCCGTGCTCTTCGCAATATTTATCCAGAAACGGTATTACGCTTGCCCAAGATTTCTGAAGAGATTCTCCGTTTAGCAAGATAAAATTGTTCGGGTTGTTAATCTCGTGCGCCACGCCCGCCGTCAGACTTCCTAATGAAGCCATCTTGCTCGCTTGAATTAACTGTTGCTCGGCACGCTTGCGTTCGGTGATATCCAGAGTCAAGCCCGCAACGACGTATGGATTGCCGTTCGCATCGTTGACTGGAAAGGCGCGCGTATGAAGCCAGCGGATTTCGCCATCGGGTCTGACGATACGGCCCTCGTACTCTACACACTCTCCACGTTTCTGTGTTTCAAAGGTAGCTAAAATGCCCTCTAGGTCATCCGGATGAATATGCTTCGTCCACGACATCGGATCTGCGTATAGTTCCGAGCGAGATCTTCCCCACATCGCTTCGTATCCGGGACTTATGTACAAGACCTCACCCCCGTCAAGCGACATCAGCCAAAAACCTTCGCGGATACTGTTCGCCAACTGGTGAAAGAGCGCTTCACTCGCTCGAAGTTCCCGTTCAATCTCCTTATACTGCGTGATGTCGCGCCAAATGAACCGGCAATAAAGCAAATCGCCGATTGTATCACGGATAGTTGAGGCACTCGAGTTTACTTCGATTGAGTTTCCATCCTTCTTCCGCAATACTAGCTCTACATCATGTATTTCACCCTTACTTACAAGGCTGGTGAACCTTGCCTTTGCATCTTCAAGGCAGTCAGGATGGTATATCTTCGAAATAGGGTGGCCGACAATCTCCGCTTCAACGTAACCCAGTTTCTTGCAAAGTGCTTCATTGCAGTGGCGAATCTTCTCTGTATCACCATCCGTTGAAGCAAGCATGTCGGAGGAATTGAAATATGGGTCTGCCTCCACAAACCGATTGAACTGAACGCGTTCGCGTTAAAATACCGCCGAATTCTGACGTATGCGCAGTGATTCACTTTTTGGTTGTGCTTGCGTCTTATCCTCGTCTTTCATTTTCACACCTCCGTGCTTGCAAGATACATAATTGATAGCATAACACGGTTCGGAAAAGATGTCAATCCTCCTTAAAATCAGCGGCAGGGGAAACGCATCTAAATTTTGTGCTTGACATGAGAGGGATTTAGGTTATGCTTGTGTAAAATCTCCCAAAGGCGTATTCTCTATGTCAAAACTCCTATTTTCTCTCAAAGCCGCATGGGACAACAATTACTTGACTACTATTTTAGAAACTCTATTCTGAATAATCAGGCGCGTTTCCCATGTTACACAATCTATTCACGGTTGATAACCTGTCCATGACGTGATACACTGTGTGTTATTTCTTTTTATCTCCTTCAGGTCGCTGCATATCGAATATCATAAAGGAATCACATGGCGGCGAATGACAAAAGACGGTCGTATTGGCGGAAAAACCTACAATACTTGGGTATTTTGCTTTCTGCGTGGTTCATTGTGTCGTTCGGCTGCTCGATTCTATTTGTAGACTTTCTGGATAGAATCAAGATTGGGGGTTTTCGACTCGGATTTTGGGTGGCTCAACAGGGGTCGATTTACGTATTTGTGGTATTGATTTTCATCTATGTTTATCTGATGAATCGCCTCGACAAAAAGCACGGTGTGGACGAAAGCAATCGGGAGTAGGTATGAACGTGCAGGCTTGGACTTTTGTGATGGTCGGTCTTTCGTTTGCACTCTACATCGGTGTGGCAATCTGGTCGAAAGCGAGTTCCACCGGTGAATTTTACGTCGCGGGCAGCAATGTACGGCCGGTCCTTAACGGCATGGCGACTGCTGCGGATTGGATGAGCGCCGCATCGTTTATTTCAATGGCTGGGCTAATCTCGTTCATGGGACGTGACGGCGCAGTTTATCTCATGGGGTGGACCGGCGGGTATGTCTTGCTCGCGCTGCTCTTGGCTCCCTATTTGCGGAAGTTTGGCAAGTTCACCGTTCCGGACTTTGTTGGTGACCGTTATTACTCGCAAACTGCGCGATTTGTTGCCATTATCTGTGCGATTTTCGTGTCGTTTACATATGTCGCGGGACAGATGCGCGGCGTCGGCATTGTCTTTTCACGGTTTCTGAACGTCGATGTCAACGTGGGCGTGCTTGTCGGCATGGGCATCGTCTTCTTTTACGCAGTGTTGGGCGGAATGAAGGGCATTACCTACACACAGGTCGCGCAATACTGTGTGTTGATTTTCGCTTACCTTGTCCCGGCGATTTTTATTTCCCTTCTGATGACAGGAAATATTGTCCCTCAATTCGGATTCGGCGGGACACTGGCAGACGGTTCGGGTGAATACCTACTGGACAAACTGAATGGATTGAGCCGCGAACTCGGCTTCGACACATATACTGACGGGCGAAAGGCTAAAATTGATGTCTTCTTTATCACCGCCGCACTGATGATTGGCACCGCGGGCTTGCCGCATGTTATCGTACGTTTTTATACGGTGCCGCGCGTTGCCGCCGCGCGCAGCTCGGCTGGATGGGCGTTGTTGTTCATTGCGATTCTTTATACGACCGCTCCTGCTGTAGCCGCATTTGCCCGAACTAATCTGCTTACTACGATGTCCAATACGAACTATGAAGACACTCCGGACTGGTTTAAAAAATGGGAAAAGACTGGGCTAATCCGATTCGATGACAAGAACGGCGACGGAATCATCCAATACCGCGGTCCAAATTCGGATGTCGCAAACGAACTTACAATTGACCGAGACATCATGGTGCTTGCGAATCCCGAAATTGCCAAGCTTCCAAACTGGATTGTCGGTCTTGTTGCCGCGGGCGGACTGGCGGCTGCACTGTCGACAGCGGCTGGGCTGTTACTCGTAATCTCTACAGCAATTGCGCACGACCTATTGAGAAAAGAACTCATTCCGACCATCAGCGAGAAAGGCGAGTTGATTGCGGCGCGCATTGCCGCAGGCGTCGCGGTGTGTATTGCAGGGTTCTTCGGTATGAATCCGCCGGGCTTCGTTGCGCAAGTAGTGGCTTTCGCATTTGGGTTGGCTGCGGCGTCATTCTTCCCCGCTATCACCATGGGGATATTTTCAAAGCGTATGAACAAATACGGTGCTGTCAGCGGAATGATTGTTGGCATCACCTTTACCGCAACATACATAATTTACTTTAAGTTCATTCAACCGGAACACAACACTGCGGAACACTGGTGGTTGGGCATTTCGCCCGAGGGGATCGGAGCGCTCGGCATGGTGCTGAATTTCTTGGTTGCGGGTATCGTCTCTTTAGCGACGCCTGCGCCGCCGGGCGAGATTCAGGAACTTGTCGAGGAAATTCGCATGCCTCAAAATTCAAAGCCTACGCTTCTCTGAGTGCGTGTCTTTGGAGGTAATGGTAAAACGTTCCAAACTGGCGCTTAAGTCTTTCCCGAAGAGTTGGAATGTTTTGGTTTCCGTGTTGTAAGGAGGTGCATGATATGAAGCGGTTAAACCTAAAATTAATCAGTATTATCGCCTTGGGTATGTTGCTAGCGTTGGGATTGATCCAGATTGATGCAATCGGCAACTTGCATCCGGTACTTAGTTCCATCGCTGCTTCAATTCAATGGATGGTGGGTTGGATATTCGGGCCGGATTCGTCGGAAATACAACGAATCATTGTGATAGGTAAACAAGGTGAATTTTTAGACGCTAACGACGCGAAGAACCGGCGCTCGCTGCAAATGAAACCGACATTGCCGCGCCGCCATACAGATATGGGTATGGACAAGGTTGAAACACCGATGATGGATTTCTTGCGAAGAGATTTTGGTAATTCGACCCAAGATACGGCGAGTGAGTCTGTCGATTCCCAGGCATATCAAATCTTACATGACATAACAGCGACTGAAGATCCTGTGACAAACCTATTTCCGGAATATGTGATTGGAATTGACGACTACGATTTGGAAGGAATCTTGACAAACGACAATAACGAGAAGAATCCAGATGCGGCGCTAAACGCGGCAGTTGTTGGTCCCTTGTTGGACGAAATCAGAACCGATCTTGAGGACAAATTAGAATTAGATTCACTGGACGACGTTGGGCAGGAGGAGTAGGCTGTGACCATGATGCTATAGTTTCATTAGGCTAATGTCTAAGCACGATTTTTCAGGTCATGCGGTAGTTTGAGATGTCGTAGTCGTGGAAGCAGATTGCTGGAGGGGTATCAGGAATGATACATATCTGTTGCAGAATGAGAATGGCTCAAGATCGAAAATCCTGCCTATTAGCGTTCAATTTTTTGGTGAAGGGCGGGCACAAATACGGGAGCAATGACGGACACATCGAACACTTTGAGAATCAAGCATCGGTTTGGCTTTCTGTGTCCGCAAGGAGCTTGATTCGGACGGCGTTCTTGTAGGCTGCTACAGCCTCTTGGCGCTTGCCTTGCGCTGTGTAAACGGAACCTAGCCGAGAATACGCTTCAGCGTTGTTTGGTGAGAGGGCAATCGTTCGTTGGTAGGCTCCGATGGCTTCGTCATAATGTTCTTGCAGTTGATAAACAATCCCTAAATTGAGGTGTATCATCGGATCGCTTGGTTCGCAGATGATTGCTCGCTTGTAGGAAGCTGCTGCCTCGACGTAATTTCCAATCATGAAATATGTCAAACCGAGGTAGAAATGCCCCTCCGCGGATTCACGATTGTGTTGCAGCGCTTGTTGAAATTCCCCGATTGCCCGCGGGTAATCTTTTGAGTTCAGTGCGTCTATCGCCCGGTTCAAGTGGGCCGATGCTGCCCGGTAAGTCTGCGCGTGTTCTCGGCCGCGCTGTATCGCCTTGTCCCTAGGCATACCGCCGTCAATTTGAACCCCGGTTACGGTTAATGCGCGATCTGAATCGTCTTTGCGGTTGTTATTCATAACGATTTACTTTTGGAATGCACTGTGTGGTTCAACCGTCTACTTGGAAACGCCCGAGAACATTCTCGTTTTTAGATATGCTTAGCGCCGCCCTTTACGCCTCAATAATCTCCACATTTGCGCGCGGCAGCGTGATGCGTGCGCCGTCATCCAGCTCAACTTCCAGTACCCGCACGTTTGCTTCAGTTTCAAGCTGTTGAAGTTCGACCGGCAAGGCGGTGACACGTCCAAGTTGCCCGAAATAGGGTTCACGGATAATGCGGATAGGGGTATTGACTTCAAGCACGCCGCTTTCATGCGCGGTTTGGAGAGATTGTTCACGCTTTTCAAATGGTATGACAATTTCGGGGCGCACAACCCCGGCTCGAATTTGCGTGGCACCATTAATTGAGGCTTGCATCCCTTCCTGATCTTTGAGCAAATTATATGTACGCCCTGCCATACTAATTTTGCCAAAACCTTCAGTAATGATGAGCGTAATCCCAAGTGCCTCTGTACCCGTGATTGCGACGCCGAGTTCGTAACCCAAGAACTTCCGAAGATCGGTGTCGTTAATTCCACCTGCGACGACTCCTTTTACGCCACACCGTATGGCTTCCTGAAGCGCGTCATACCCAACGATGGAGCCGCCTACGAGGATTTTGCCGCGATGCGTAGTCTGAACGGCGTCCGGCGTCAGTGGCGCATTGGGCGAATCAACAACTACGTTCAGGGTACCGACGGCTTCTCCTCCAACGCCGAAAATTCCCTGAACGTACGTCCCATATGCTTCTACAACGACGCCTTTATCGGGGAAAACCTCTACAACCGTTCCATTGATGAACGCCTTCATTTCAACGGGCAATGGCGGTTCACGCAAAATCACTTGCCCGGTAACATTAGAGATGGTTTCGATCGTGCCATCAATCGGAGAACGCGCCTGCGACCTGAACAGCCCGAAAATCCCTTTTGTCATTGCGAGCGTTTCGTCTTTTGCAACAGCTTCTCCCTCTGTTTTATGCATATAATCTTTCACGTCTTCGGGCGGAATGCTCAAGAGATTTGCGACGTTAACCAGTTGGACGTTCCCCGGTCGGTTAGTCCTTGCAACAACGTCTTCCGAGCGGACCGCATCGCCCTTCTGAACAAGCACGTCACCTTTGAGCGGCAACCTGCGGTCTTTCCGAATCGTCGAACCTGTTGTAACTTTTAGACCTGGGGTATACGCGTATGCCATGTATCACAACCTCTGAATGCTGGAGCGTCAAGCGCGCAAAATTGATAGGTGTTATGGAACTAACTATTTCTGACTCTTTTTTATCTGAATCTTGAGGGTTCGTTCGTTGTCTCGACAGATTTTGCTGCGATCATTATAGCACAAGCGGGGTGAAAAGTCATGGATAAACCCGCGACTGATGAACGCTTAGAGCTTGTTTGAAAATTAAGCGCCAAACCCATACTTGAGCGATTGAGTGGTTATAATCATTGGAACTTCTATCGCGCTCCCTATTCGGTCGCTTGATCCCGCTCAGGGGCTTTGGCTGTGTGTAAACTCCCGTTATCGTTTTAGCTTGTCCTGACGAGATAGGGGTAGGGACACTGCTGAGACAGCGTGCACACCGAGCATTTCGGTGTTTTAGTGCATGTCGCTTTTCCATGGCGGACAATCAGGGCGTGATACTCGTTAAACAGGTCGGCATCCATTGGTAAAGCGTCCATGAAGATTTTTTGAAGTTTGCCGTAGTGGTAAATTCGCTCCGCCCAGCCAAGCCTTGTAAATAGACGGTGTGTATACGCGTCGACCACAAAGATGGGCTTACGAGCGGCATAAAGCAGAATTGAGTCCGCTGTCTCTTCCCCAATTCCATAAATCGAAAGCAGTTCTTCCCGAAGCGTTGGCTGGTCCTTTGCCAATAATGCGTCTAAACTATTCCGGTAATTAATTCGTAGATGCTCCATGAACGCCTGAATCTTCTTCGTCTTGACACGGTAGTAGCCAGATGGACGGATGAGCGCTTCCAGCGTGTCTTGGGGGCATTCGCACAACCGCTCGGGCGTTAACAGTTCGGCGGTTTTTAGATTTTTAATTGCGTGATCGACATTCTTCCATGCGGTCGATTGTACAAGAATCGCTCCAATTATCACCTCGAATGGAGTCTCAGCGGGCCACCAATTCTGCGGACCGTATTCGGCATATAGACTATCATACAGTTGGAGTAATTTCTCACGCATGTCAGGATAAAACTCGTTACAGCTATGAACGACACAAAATTATTTTAGACGATACCGGATCGAATTGGCGTGTTTTAAGGTGACGCATTGGTCTCAGAATATAACCTTCCCAGTCGCCGCCGCACCGAATTTGACGGATTTGCATGGAGGGCGGTTTATACTGCGACCGCTCAATGTTCGGTCTATGAATACTGGGAGGTTCACAGCCACACCGAACAGTTGCGGCCTGTACGACTTTGACTTGCTCTGCAAGTTGCCGTGGGTTATAATTTAGCTAAATCTCAAGTCTTACACAAATGCCACGCTCGAATAACTGAAGGAGAACACAATGGGTTCAGAGTATTCATCGACAATTGCAGCGATTGTCCAAGAGCTCGAAGCGCGTCGTCCGCTCCCGCCGCTTGTGCCACAGAACGATTGGAATAGTGATTTAACGAATCGAATTCAGGGAGTCTCTGTAGATGAACTCTTTGACGGCCAAGCGGTTAAAGATGATACTTTCGGCGTTTCAGTGAAGAGTGGGTTGCTGCTTTGGAACGATGCCTTGGACGTGTCGCACAAAATCTCTCAGAAAATCGAGGGTCAAACCGGCAGCTATTGGCACGGTATCATGCATCGCCGCGAGCCTGACTATAGCAACGCCAAATACTGGTTCCGCCGTGCAGGCGCGCACGCCATTTTTCCGGCGCTTCGAGAACAGGTGCTAGCATTGATAGAAGAGCGATCCAACCACGCGTCTGGACTCGCGGATTATGCGTCAGCCATACAGCAGAAGACGGACTGGGATGCGTTTCAGTTTGTCGATTGGTGCCAGGATGCGGCGAGAGCGTTAGATGAGAATGTGGTGGAATTCCTAAAAGCTACACAAGTCGAAGAAATAAAGCTGCTACTCGCTTACTCTTATCAACGTGCGATTGCTTGAAAACTCAACTGTCCGGAAACATAAGGGTTTGTTGTTGAGATAGTGCAGAAGCGCCCTGAAGGAGTCTGCATCGAATGAACCGTTTCATCGCCGTTAGCCTGTGTTTTTCACTTGTTGTGCTATTGGGCTGCTCCAACGATCAGGAATTCGATACGGAGGCAGCCCGAAAAAACCAGGTTGCCGGCTGGACTGCCTACAATGGCGGCGATTTTTCCGCTGCACTCTTGAGTTTTGAGCGTGCGGTCAATCTAGATGAGACCCTGCCGGATGCGCACAACGGCTTGGGCTGGAGCCACTTGAGTGCATCACGGACTTCTTCAGTGAATCCTCAGATTGTCGCAAAGGCACAGGATGCTTTCGAGGAAGCTATACGTCTAGATGTGTCTAATGCGGATGCGTGGATTGGGCTAGCAAACACGCTTTTTCTCCGCCGTGAAAACCCCACAGATTTTCAAACTGCACTGCTCGCCATAGATAATGCGCTGAAAGCCGATCACACCACTCTCTTTCGACACGATTATCAGTCGATCGCAGACCTACACGCGCTGAGAGGCGCATGTTATTTCTATCTGGGAGAGAAGGAGCTTGCGAAAGGGGCAGCGGAAGCCGCCATTCAGGTTGACCCCGAAAACACGGCTGCCTTGTCACTTGAACGTCTACTGGAATTCTGAGAGAAATGGGCTGTTCCAGTCGTTGAAGCACGAATGGATATTACGTTGATAACTTGGGTTGACGAGGCTTGATAGAAGTGATACAATAATAAGCTGGAAACACAGGTTGGCAGCGAAGCGGTTTCGAATCATGAATCAATGCCCGTGCAATTCCTATGGTTGTAAAATGCAATCAATGCAACGAAGGAACCAGTAATCCTTATGGATGAGACCATTCAGCCGATTTTGGAAAAAGCATTAGCCGCGGAACGATTGGAATTTGACGACGGTTTAACGCTTTTTAAGAGTTTCGATTTATTATCGATTGGCAGTGCAGCCGACACCATCCGCCAGCGGATTCACCCGGAGGGACACATCACCTATATTGTAGATCGCAATATCAACTACACTAACTGGTGCTATGTCGACTGCGAATTCTGCGGTTTCTATCGCCATAAAAGCGATCCTGACGCATACGTGATGTCCAAAGCGGAGTTAGGCAGTAAAATTCAGGAGACAATCGATCTCGGCGGTGTTCTCATCCTGATGCAAGGCGGATTACACCCCAAACTGAAACTCGACTGGTACGAAGATTACCTCCAGTGGATTAAGGCAAATTATGACATCCACATTCACGGTTTCTCACCGCCGGAAATTGACTGGTTTGCTAAGATTAACAGGCTTTCGCTGAAAGAGACGTTAATTCGATTACGCGATGCTGGATTGGATTCAATTCCGGGCGGGGGCGCAGAGATTTTGACTGACCACGCCAGAAACGAAATTAGTCCGAAAAAATGTACTGCGGACGAGTGGTTGGAAGTGATGCGGCAAGGGCATTATGTCGGGTTGAAATCAAGCGCGACGATGATGTACGGACATGCCGAGAGTTATGCCGAGCGCGTAGAGCATCTCCTCCGTTTGCGCGAGTTGCAAGACGAGACCGGCGGATTCACCGCTTTCATCTGTTGGTCGCTACAACCGAATAACACCCGCCTTGAACACATGCCGCCCGCTGGAAGTTTTGAGTATCTTAAAACATTAGCGATTTCCCGCCTGTTGCTTGACAATTTTGACAACTTCCAATCTTCATGGGTAACTCAGGGGCCAAAAATTGGTCAGTTGTCCCTCAGATTCGGCGCGAATGACATGGGCGGCACCATGATAGAGGAGAATGTTGTGAGTAAAGCGGGAACGGTTTACTGCATGCCAATCGAAGAAATCGAGCGGACAATTTCCGACTTCGGATTCACCCCAAAACGGCGGAATTTTTTCTATGAGATTCTTAACTAACCTCCTGCTAGTCTCCTAGTCAAATTCCCTCAAATGACCCCAACCTCCTCCACAAACGGAACTGCTACCCATCACAGATAGAATATGGGAGTTTTTTATGTCCAAAAATGTTGTTGCAGAAACAAATCTCGCAGACCTAACGCTGCTTCATAGGGGCAAGGTTCGCGATCTCTACGATCTGGACGATCGGCTGTTAATTATCTCTACCGACCGGATATCGGCGTTTGATTACGTACTGCCCAACGGCATCCCATACAAGGGACGCGTCTTAACCGCGCTTTCCGAATTCTGGTTTGATTTCACAAGTTCCATTGTCGAAAATCATCTTATTACGACGGATGTGGCAGCGTACCCTGATAATGTGCGGACTCATGCTGACTCTGTCGAAGGTCGTTCCATGCTTGTCCATAAAGCCAATCGGATAGATGTCGAATGCGTGGTACGCGGATATATCGCAGGTTCTGCCTGGGCGGAGTACAAAAAAGATGGTACTGTGTGCGGGGCAAGGCTGCCGGAAGGGTTGCAAGAGTCTGACCGCTTGCATGAATTAATCTTTACACCCGCCACAAAGGCTGAATACGGGGAGCACGACGAGAACATTTCAATTGCTCAGATGGAAGGTATCATTGGAAAGGACTTGGCGGAGCGCGTAATGCAGACAAGCGTTGCGTTGTTTGAAGCGGCAAGCGAGCGGGCTGAAGAAGTTGGGCTAATACTTTGCGACACGAAATTCGAGTTTGGTCTGCTCGGCGAGGAACTAATCCTCATTGACGAAGTCTTTACGCCGGATTCATCTCGGTTTTGGCCAAAAGACGAATATGAACCGGGCAGGTCGCAGCGCAGCTTCGATAAACAGTACGTGCGCGACTATCTCAATGAGATTGGATGGAATAAACAGCCGCCTGTTCCCGAACTGCCGGAAGAAGTAGTCGAGAAAACCAGCGAAAAATATCTGGACGTGTACCGCATGATTGTTGGAAAGGATCTGGTGTAAAGATAAAATTGCGGGAAACGTGGAGGGGAAGGCGAGGAAGCACAACAGGAACTATGTATTGCATCACTCCACGGCGAAAAAAATGCTCCGTTCGAATAGTCCGTCTAAAAAAATGTCAACCGACCATTCGCCATCGGTGAAACCGCCAGAGGGGCGGTCGATAAAAAACCAAGTAATCTGATCGCCGGTTGATGACGTAAAGGACTCCGCGTCATCTCGAAATGGGGGATCGTCAACGTCTTGTTCTGGTGAATACCAACTCACTTCAGCGGTATGCCTCCCCTCAACAGCTGCCCAATAAATCCATAAGTAGATGCGGTCGCTTGACTCGAAAAAGGTATCCGTGATTCCTACTGGACGGTCGTCGATGAGATCTACAGCTAGGACAGCATCCAATATCGCAGGTTCACCCTGGAGAAGATCCAGCGAACCGCTTCCGCCCGATGGCGAACTGTCGCACCCGCCGAGAACTATGCTGCTTAGAACCACGACCAAAAAGAACCTAATCTGAAAATTATACTTTTTCATTCGACAATCACCCAATTTTGTTATTTCTGCTCACCACAAAATCATAACCCAACCGACTTTCCCTTGTCAACTGAAATTTTTGCGGCGCGGCGGATTTAATTTTCGTCCGGCGCGTTCAGTCTTCCGTAGGCTCCAATACAATCCGAATTTGTGCATCTACGGCCGCACCGTCAAAGTCGATCTCGGCGGTGATTGCGCCAAGCGCTTCCAATGGGAAGAGATGATTTGTAATGCGAGTCATCAACGCTGAACCATCGCCTTGACCGGAAGTGGATGCAATCAACTCGAGTATTGAGGTGAGGCGTTTTAGTTGAGGAAAGAATCGGTTGGGTTGAATAAAGATTTGACTTTCAGCGGATTGATGAGTTGAAGTTGAGAATCCTGTTTCAGGCAACGCCGCGATTCGTCCCTCAGAAGTATCAATGGCGGTTTTCAATCCATCAAGCGTAGAACTGATAATCCAATAATTATCGACAATTGCGCAGCCTCCCGTAACGGCGAACAAGAACCCTAAACGAAGTTGGACAGGGTAAATCTCTATTCCGCGGTAATCTTGAGGATTCAGAAATTCGAGCCGCTTGCCGAATATGGTGACCTTGCCGTTCCGCAGATTCGCAAAATCCGCTCTAAAATTAGAGTCATCGCTGATTGTGAGAATCAGCAGCGCTGGGGGAATTGCTGTCGGCATTTCGCCTTGGGCATCAAGCAGCAAGAACGCAAACTGCGAGTTTAAATGGCGAAAGAGTTCAACACGGTTCTCTTGAAATTGGATGAATTGGGCGTTTTCCATCGGCGTCCCCAACGCTAAAAAATCTTCGCCGCTGCTCGCGCAAAGAAATGCCGTGGTTGCCGGGAGTATGGATAATAGGCTTTGATCGATTGGACGCGAATCATTTGGCATGATTTTCGGAGTTGCGTCCAATGTTAACCGATGTCGAGAGTGAATAACACTATTTTCATAGCGATTGCCGACGCTCCACGCATTGACAGGTGACAATAGTGACTTGAGGCCGCCGTTCAACGCGAAGGCTTGAGTAAAACTGGGTACATTGATATACATTGTGTTACTGTCCGAGTCATACCGCTGGCGCATGTATTCCCGGGTAGGATCGAGGCTGATGAAATCCTGCCTCGCATCTGAATGGATATCAATTGTCTCCTGAATTAATGATTTGTCGAGTCCCAACAGACCTATCTTGCCGATAAAGGCGTAGCTGAAATCTCGCGGATAGCCGGTAATTGTGTTGATATCAATTCCCCTGTAATTCTCCTTTTTCCGCTTGTATTTCGGGTTGACAAAATCTGTGGCTGTGAGTGCCGCAATCTCTAATTTCTCTTTCGCGCCAACAATGCTAATCAACAGGAAAGAAATTTCGTCTCCACGACGGTAAAGGCTCAAAATCGCTTCCTCTCCAAAGTAGCCTTTAAGTGCCTTTAGATTTAACTCCCCGCCCATTTCATACTCCCAATGTTGTTTCTGATACACAATTTGGCGCCACCACGATTCTCGTCGGATTTCTGTAAGGAGCGGCATCTTCATTGTCTGTTTTCCAAACTCGCTGCGCCCGAACGTTTCAACAAATCCGCCGAGATCTTTTACACTTAGATAACAGATTGGCGCATCAGGAAGCAGGCTGAGCAGACTCCGATCCGGCTCCCGAAGGGAAATCGACCGATAAAATAATACCAGCGCGGCTAACAGGACCAGGAGCGCGCCAATCAAACTGAGAAGAAGCCATTTTTTGAAGAGGAGCGTACGCATGGGGAAATCTCTTGCCTTAATTTTGGCTCATGTTAAGAAATCGCATATCTACACCTTATAGCCATTGCGACCATTTACCATCGGTTTGTGGGAGAGGCTTCCTAGCCTCGATTATCAATCACCCCTTGTGTAAATAAAAACTAAAATGGCTATAATCCGGTAGGTTGCCAAATACCTTCAAATCTGACCCCCTTACTTCTGAAATGAACCGCCCTTTTTGATCGCCCACAAAGTCTTGAGCAGGATTTTGATGTCAAAGGCGAGCGACCAGTTTTCAATGTAGAATAAATCGTAACGGAGCCGCTCTTTGAGTGAGGTGTTTCCGCGCAGACCATTGACTTGCGCCCAACCCGTTAAACCGCATTTCACCCGATGCCGATCCAAGTAGTGAGGGAAAGATTTGCTAAAATCATCAATCAGCCCTGACATCTCCGGCCGGGGTCCCACCAGACTCATATCCCCCTTGACTACATTGAATAGTTGCGGAAGTTCGTCTAAACCCCAACGCCTCAAGAATCGCCCGAGCCGCGTTTGCCGTGGATCGTCCGGCGCAGCCCATGTGTGTCCAATTCCCGCCTCCGCATCTTGGCGCATAGATCTGAATTTGTAGATGCGAAAGGCTGTCCCATCCCTGCTAATCCGTTCTTGGCGGAAAATGACTGAACCTGAAGATGTTAACTTCACCGCAATCGCAATCGCAACCATAACCGGACTCAAAATAACCAAGGCAAACGTGCTTAAGGCGATGTCCAACCCCCGCTTAATCAGCCCGCGCCAGCCGTGTAGTGGAAGTTCTTTCAACTGAACAACCGGAATCCCGTCAAAATCCACCACATGCGTCTTTCCAATCATAACTTCGTAGAGGTCCGGGAGTACCCGAATCTGAACGGGCAGCCCTTCGCAATCATGCACAATCTGTAAAATCTCTTCGTGAGAAATTGCCGGTGACGTGATGAACAGTTCGTTAATCTGATACTTTTGGACGAGGCTGCGTACTTCGGTTGTACCGCCAAGAACATGCTGAGAAATTGGCTCAGACGGTAGTTGTTTTCCGATTATAACACCGAGTAATTGGTAACTTTTACGGGCTTTTCCGCGGATAGAATGGATGAGTTGTCTTGTGGTTGCGTTAAAGCCGACAACGGCGATTTGGCTTACACCAATGCCGGACTGCTGCAGCGCCTGCTTGAACCGCTGCACCGCGAGCCGATTCAAGTAAAGAAAACCCGCGCTCATTCCGCACGCCAAGAGCATGACCCAACGAGAATATTCGTGGTGGTGATAGAAGAAAAAGACGGCGCCAAGTGTTGAGATTAGCGCGATGGCTGAAGCCTTCAGCAGCGATAGCCCGGTTTCCAGTGAGACTTCGTTTGCGACCCAATAAAGCCCTAATCCCCGAAGCGTCAATATCCAGATTACCGCGTTCAATGGGATGAGTTGAAAGTAAAATGCGAGCGGTGGATTTCCGCCCGTGTGGATAGCAACCGCCTGCAACCAGCCCGACTCAAACCTGAGCCAGTAGGCGATGCGGATCGAAATTCCGATGAGGCAGAAGTCGATGACGACCGTTACCGCGGTTAGGAGTTGATTGAGAGATTTATTCGACATGTTGGTTTCTTAATTTATAGACATTCAAACTTCATGAAATTTTACCAAAGGAGTGCTTTCTCCATCAACCATAAACTTCTACGGTTGTTTTACCTTGTCAGAGCGCGCATCCAAATCACTTTGCACTTGTCCTATATCACTCGACAGCGCTGTCAAGTATGGTTTGGAAATTCACCGCAAAGGTGATATAATCGCATGTACTAAATTGGATCATTATGGCAGTTTAGGACGACTCAATCATACCATCGCGGCAACACAGTTTCGATTCGGACAGGACAAAACTTTAAAGGGTATTGAATACATAGACGGAGTTTTTTGCCATGCAACTCACAACACATCAACTCAACTTCTTTCACACCTTCGGCTATCTGGTTTTCCGTGAACTTTTTGGTCCGGATGAGATCGCTTGGATTATCGATGAGTTTGAGGACGTTATGCAGACCTACGCCGGCGGTAAGATGCACGATGGATCGAAGCCGACTATGATTGTTCCGACCATTGACCACAGCGAACGGCTCTGCACGCTGCTTGACGATGCCCGTATTGAGGGTATCGCGTCCGGCATTTTGGGCG
Source organism: Candidatus Poribacteria bacterium (assembly GCA_028819845.1). Classification (GTDB taxonomy): domain Bacteria; phylum Poribacteria; class WGA-4E; order WGA-4E; family PCPOR2b; genus JAPPKS01. Next base: position 233,366 of record JAPPKS010000032.1, read on the forward strand.
ATGACTTCAACTATGCCTCGGGCGACGGAAACTACTATTGCGGCGACACTGATTGGCACACAGACGGGAACTACCCTGAACTCTTCGCGATAAAAATGGTGTTTTACTTAGACGCACTCACACGCGACACCGGCTGCCTTCGCGTGCTTCCCGGCAGCCACCGCCGCGACTCCCTATGGCGGTCCGGTGAAATCCATCCCAGAGATGCGCAGCATTTGTGGGGACTACCGCCGTCCGAGATTCCTGGTGTCGCCGCATTGGCGACAAATCCGGGAGATTTGGTCGTATTTTACCACGACATCCTCCACGCGTCGTTTGGCGGATCAACCCGACGGCGGATGTTCACAATGAACCTGAATAAGCACGCAGCGACCGAGAGCGAAATGGCGCGTATTGACGAGTATGTCCGCGGCCACTGCCCCGTTGCTCACGGATTCAAGATTGGCGGCATGTACACCGAAATCATGCTCAATACCGCAAGTCCGCAACGGATGCACCACCTCGCTCAATTGCGCGAACGGCATGCGTTGGTGTATCCGCACGACACCCGTCATTCGTGAGAGTAATCTCACTGCCATAAGAATAAGAAGAAGTAACAATCGAATTTGAACGAATTCTCACAATCCTCAATATGGCGTGGTGAACTATGGCACCGCAGGCGCCATTTTGTAAGCGGTGTCACTCATTGGACGAAGGTCTTAACAACGCGAACGGCGGCTTTTGGGGAGTGCGTTCGTCTGGTGGGTTTGTTTCATCGGCCGGGAACACAAGGATTTCGTTCTGTTCGGGATATAGCCCTTCCCGGCAGCGCGGCGGGTTCACTTCATTGCCTAGAATGATTCGTTCACTCGGTTCGTCGTATTGCATGGCGACTGAATACCGATTCCCATGATTGTGAGCGTTGCTCAAAATTAAGGACGAACCAATGAAAGTTGGGGGTAGGAGGTTTGGATTCGTGGAGGAATTAGGCGCGTTTGAAATCTGTCCAATTTATCCCCAATTGCCTAATACATGCGCGAAGCGTTCCAATTGGCATATCATTAGTTCCGTGATCAGGAATAACTGTCGCGCTTTCCGTAAGGGGGTTGAACCATTTTCGATGAGAGCCTCGCGTTCTGTGTTTCGTTTCGCGACAACCGAGTTTTTTGAGTTTACGCGACATTTCTCGATATGTCATGGCGCTCACGATTTAGAGTGGCTTGAAAGACGTATGGTACAGGCGAGCCATCAGCCCCGTGTAATTTTGGTGTCAGTGTCTGAAACGGATGAACTATAGGTTCTTGTTTGGACTTTTGAATAATGTTGTCAGGCAATGTACGCCCTAAATCTTCATATAGTTCGAGTGTTGCGATGAATGCGTCTATGACGTTATTTAACGCGTCATCTACCGAATTCCCGTCCGTTATCAATTCAGGCAATTCCTCACATGTTACTGTATAACCGCCTTCTGGTTCCGGGGCCAACCGCACGGTAATGCAATATACTGTGCTCGGGACACTCACGGTTAAATCTCCTTTCGGGTAGGTTTCGGTCGGTATACAAATGAAAATTGTTGTAATGTCAAAGGCGTACCAAACGGCGCCGCCGTTCGGCGGAAATTATACCATTGGATTCGATTTATAATCAAGTGACAAGTAGGAAGATAAGTCTAGTGTCTGATTTCTCATGTGGTTGCGTCGTTATCGCGTCGGGCGCGTGGAATTTCGCAACTATAGAAAGCAATCATTGAACCCGCTTGGTGCTCTTGAAAGCAATTATACAGTAGTGCACTTAATACTCGATTCGCTTTAGAATCGACCGTGCGTTCTCGGCGTCCCAATTACAATCTTGTGTCAGGTACATGAGAATCGCATCTTCCATAGTTATATCAAGGCGCCTGTGGTGGCCGCGTATAATTTTAGCGGCAGCGATGGCGCTATTCACTGAATGACTGAGTTCGTGAATAGCTAACAGTGAATTCCGAAGCTTGTCCTCGGGCGGCGGATTGCTTGCTCTTTTATTGTATTCTTCATATAACTCTTGAAGTTGTTTGGTTCTGCCAGGGTCTGACCGAAGAAAGCTGTCAATTGCGCGTTTTTTGTTGATTCGTGAATGTGGATGTGCTGCAGGATTGGTGTAAATTGTAACTGCACTATTATCTGTGTGAGTCTCGTTGGTTTGCAGTAGTCTATCCTCTTCGTCCGCCGCCGCATCGGCCCGATCTGATAGTCGATTAGCGCAGCCTGCACCGACAATCAAACATATCAGGATTGTAAGCATCACCTTTATTCGCGCCATTTTATCTCCTCCTCCATTTTCCCACCAACGATCCCAGACACACTGCTTCCAAAGCGGCCCCATCGAAGAGTATTCTGCAAAATAGTAACACGCTGCACCGTGAGTGTCAAGATTTTGACCGCCGAGATATAACGCTTGTATTTATATTGGAATCTAGGTATAATTTTACGGCTTGCTGCGGTACAACTTAAACCTCACGCTAGCCACAATCAACGCAACACTACCTGTTGCCGTCCGCGTGACGGAGGTTCAAGGTGATAAAGGAGAATAATGATGCAAAAATACATACGTACTCCAGACCATGACATGCGCTCTGGACAAATTTCGATCGCTGAGCTACATCCGGACGATCACAAAGATCAACTGGCTTCATGGCTATTTCTTGGCCCCGATGTAATTCACGGCAAGTTTAATCTCGGCAACATGGTATCAAAACGATTGGAAATTTCTGTCGATACCTATACGCCGGACGGTTACACGGAAGAACACACCCATCCCGATAAGGAGCAAGCCTATTACATCGTGTCCGGTCAGGCGAAAGCTACAGTGGGTGTTGAAGAAGGTATCGTCGGCCCGGGCGGGGTAGTATATATCCCGTTGAATATGCCGCACGGATTTGCCAATGCAGGCGATGAACCGTTGACCGTCGTGGTAATTAGCAGTTACGAACTATAAAGGATGATTTGTATTTTGAATAACTCAACGGTTGTAACCCTAGCCGGTCTTTGATTTCAGGAGATGGAAAGCGCACATGAAGAAATATATGCGGACCCCAGAGGACCCATTGCTTCCAATTACGGTCTTTTGGCAAAAACGATTTGGGAATCTTGCCCCAAAGGAATACCGCTTCGGCAGGGCGCTGATTGGTCCAGACAAAATATTCGGCGAATACAACCTCGGAAATATCAGTTCCAGCCGGATGCAGTTCGTTGTACTTACCTATGCAACCGGTGGAAGCCATGACAAGCACGTACACGACGACAACGAACAAGCCTACTACATTATCGCGGGACAAGCATCAGTTACGATTGGAGAGGACACATCGGTGCTCGGACCAGGAGGCGTCGCCTTGATTGCGTTGGGCATACCGCACGGGTTCCACAATGCGGGGGAGGAACTGCTATCCTTGCTGGATCTCCATACCTACCAGTTCGACGATGTCCCTCCGAGCAAATTAGGTGTGGCAGAGGTGACCTACGGACTGCAAGGCGGCGTCGAATCACACGCTCACTCCGACCGAGAGAAAGCTTATTACATTATATCGGGACGGGCGTCTGTCAAGATTGGCAAAGAAGAAGCGGCATTGGGTGCGGGGAGCGTCGCATTTATTCCCCGACACGTAACGCACGCTTATCGGAACGTTGGCGACGAGCCGTTAAAACTCGCCGTTGTCAGCAGTTACGATGTATAAAATTCGTAAGGACTTTCCCAAATCCGTCGGCGCATTTCAACTCAGTTGCGGCAACCCCGAGACATACAACGAAGGGCGATTTCATTTCGTCCTTACGCGCTCACTGAGTTCCGCCAGCCTTCGCTTGCATTCGTTCTGAGCCTCGGTTAGGCCTTTTGGCGTCGCATCGCTACGATCAAGATAGTTGAGCACGACGGCTTCTGCGGCGGCGAACTCGGCACAGCAGTCAACCACTTCACTGGCAATTTCGTTCGGAATTGTGGTCACGCCGTTGCAGTCCCCGTAGAGAAGATCGCCTGGGTGTATGGTGATGCCGCCCACATGAACGGGTACCCCGATAGCAGCGGTGTAGCCGTAACCGTGCGAAGAGATTGCGCCGTTGGTAAAAGCGGGGAAGTCCAGCGCCCGCACCTGATCAAGGTCCCGCCCGATACCGCTGGTTACGATTCCCACAGCGCCGAATGTCTTGAGCGACTTGCACATGATATCGCCGAACGTCGCCGCTACCTTCGGCTCATCGAGGTCCTGGTACACTACCACAGCCGGCCCCGGCAGCGCCTCGAAACTCTCCAATTGCGCTTCTAAACTCACCTGCTCGCCGCTCGTCCGTGGAGCGCTCGCACAGCGCCGCATCGCCGTAGAGGCGTATCCTACCATCGGCGGCATTTCCGGGAAGCAACACTTCACATGTTCGTTCATATACCCCGCGTCTCTCGGACGCACATCGAATAGCTCGATGACGTTGCACACTGTAGGCGAGTCGTACCGCTTTAGCTGCTCTATCTCCTCATTGGATAACCCTTTGTTCGGCATATCAGCCCTCCTGGTCAATGGTTATTGCAAAAGTTATTGTTTATTCATGGTCCGACGGCGAAGTATTTGCCTTTTATCAATGTTTACAGCAATTCAGAAATGTACATATTATATCACAACGTCAGCAACACGGGACTACCTAATTGGAATTAGTTAATGTGGAAAATGCGGTTGTCGGTAGCCGGTTCACTGTCATTGGGGTTGAGAATCGCACAGATGGGATCGAGCGGAGAAACGAATTGACCTGATTCACAAAATCGACTATACTTCCAAAAACATACCCAAGAATTTGCCAAAACTAGGAGAACATCGTAATGACTTCAAACGGACCTGTGCCGAATGCGCGTTCTGAAGGCCGCGGCCCCACCATTTGGCTCGCCGGTACCCCCGACGATTTAGCACCGTGGATGCCGCTGGGAATAGCTGGAATTGTCACCAACACTGTTGTGCTGAACCAGTACGCCAAGCCGTACGGTTCGGTCATTGCACTGATAAAGGAATATCTCAACATCACTGACAAACCCGTAGTTGTGGAAATTGATGGTCATACGGTCGAGGAACTGCTCGCGGTTGGTAAGGTTTTTACCGACCTGTCGGATCAGATTATCCTGAAAATCCCATGCTCGGCAAACGGGCTTAAGGCGTTCAGCGCGCTCAAGAAGGACGGGATTGAGACGTTTTGTACGACTGTCTTCTCCTTGACCCAAGCCGCCGCCGTCGCGCAGGCCGGTGTCGACCACGTCTTGCCGTTCTGCGATCCGGTCAAAGCCGTGGGCGGCGATCCGACGCAACTGATACGCGAGTGTGTAAATATGTTCAGTGGATGGGAGGAGCGGCCCTTTATTATGGCGGCGCTGGTGCGTTCAGTAGAGACGGCGCACGCGGCATTCCGTGACGGCGCCGACGAACTGGTCACCATGTGGACGGTGTACCGTGATATGCTGGAGCACCCGCTGACCGACCAATGGAACAAAATCTTCATGGACGAATGGGTGGATATGCACGAGAATGGCTTGCTGGATGGCGTGCCGGTTGAACTCGATTGAATTGCGATGCCGAGCCATCCCGCACGGCTTCAAAGCGAATCTGAAGGCGGCGTGCGGCGGCTTTCACGGGGGACAACGCCAATCCCGGGCCGATCGGGGAGGATGAGTTTCCCCGCCTCAAGCGTTACGCCTGCGTACGGATCGTTAGCAATGAGAAGATTCCCATCAAGATCGGCGTAATCGACGAGCGGCGTGAGGTGGGCAGCCGCAGTGATGCCTAGCGAACTCTCTATCATACAGCCGATCATGACCTGTAGACCGTGGGTGCGCGCGGCATGAATCATCCGCACGGCTTCAAGCAGACCGCCGCACTTGGTCAACTTAATGTTTATTCCGTCAACACATCCTACAAGTGGGGGGATATCGGCGGCGCGTTTGACGCTTTCATCAGCGATTATGGGGACATCCACCTGTTCTCTGATGTGTCTTAGCCCCTCCAAATCGTCCGCGTTTGTGGGTTGTTCAATGAGTTCAATCCCGTAAGGGACTAGTTCTTCGATTTTACGCACCGCTTCTTTGGGCGTCCACGCTGTGTTTGCATCGACATAAATCGGTTTATCCGTTGCACGGCGGATTGCGCGGATTATCTGGATGTCGTGAGGCGTGCCGAGTTTGACCTTTAGGATTGGGTAATCCCGCACCTCACGCGCTTTGCGTCCCATAATTTCCGGTTCGTCCAGCCCAATTGTAAACGCCGTGCGCGGGGTTTTTTTGGGATTGAGTCCCAACAATTGGTAAAGCGGCACGCCTAACCGCTTGCCGATCCGGTCATGCAACGCCATATCAACAGCGCACTTCGCCGCATAATTCCTTGGTAGCGTACATTCCAACCTATCCATCACGGCTTGAATGGCATCTAAATCCCCATCAAGATTTGAATCGAAAATTTCTAGAGCTGCCTGAACCGTCTCGACATCTTCACTGTAGAACCGAGCCGGCGCAGCTTCGCCAAAACCGCCGTCAATCTCGACGGAGATAACTTGACGAAACTGATCGACTTCCCGCCTCGATATTTTGAACGGATGGACAAGCTGAAGGTTTGTGACGCTATGCCGAATGTTCATAGTGTCAATCTGAGAAGAGGAGGATTATGTCGGATGATGCGCGATGGCGACATCTAGCGGCAAAAGAATTAGGGAATCAAATTTCAATTTTAGCACGGCGTCAGTTGGTTCCGCAATCACTAACGGCAGCATGGTCCCCCCTCCCGTTTTGAAATGAAAGTGCATCAACAAGAAAACGAAATCAAAAAAGAGGTAGAAAATGTCGTAAAACCGTGTCTTTATTAGGTAAAAGAGAGGAACAACCCACAGTGACCATTGAGGACGATACAATTTCTCGCGCACAATCCGGGGACGAAAGTGCATTCGTCGGTCTGATGCGGGTGCATTATGGCTTTGTCTACGCGATTGTTCTCGGAATCGTGAAAAATCCGCAAGACGCCGAAGAGGTCGTGCAAGATTCCTTTCTTAACGCTTATCACGGCCTGCCAGACCTCGAGGATGGGAAAAAGTTTAAATACTGGCTGGCAAAAATTGCGCGAAATCGTGCGCTCAACTGGCAGCGAGAACAGCGGATTGATACCGTGTCCATAAATGAGGTGGGCGAGCACACACTATCGCCCTCGGATGCACCGGACGACGAGTTGATTCACCGTGAACAGCGGGAACTCATTCGCCGTGCGATTGAGACGCTCTCGCCAAGCGAGCGGGAGGTTGCCCGATCATACTATATTGAAGGTGCAAGCTACGATGAATTAACAAAGGCGCACGGGCTGTCGTATAAAGCGGTTTCGGTTCGGCTTTCACGCGCCAAACAGAAACTCTCCAAGCGGTTAGGTCAGTTGCTTACCGGTGCGTTTGTTTTCCCTGCTTCAACACTCAAGAAAATTTCCTCAGGAGGGCTTACGATAATGAAAGTTGGAACAGTACCCAAAATCACCGCGGGGGTAGTAGCCGTCGTCATACTAGCCTACATCGGGACGCGCCAGTTCATTTGGCCGAAAGTGGATACGTCTCCATCGGTCGAGGTTGTAACTTCAACTGAGTCCATAAACTCAGATGCCCAAACAGACGCCATACCTAAAGGTGCGGTCACCGCGCCCCCGCGTGAAGATATACCGCAAATCTCCGCGGAGGAGATGCAGCAGATTGAGGACTTCTTCGCTCAACTTGATGAGGCGGACGCGCAATCGGAAACGGATACGTCACAACAAACAACGGACACAGCATTGGATAAGAACGCCGAAGCGGGACATGCCACCGACTCATGGGCGACGCCAGAAGACACAACTCAATCCGCTGAAGATGTAATGAACGCTTATCTGAAGGCGTTTCGAAATTTTGACGTTACCGGGATTCGTTCATTTTTGACAGATGCCGCCAAAGAAGAGTTTGAAAGTAGTTTGCCTATGCTCATGGGAGGGTTGCCTCACGATATTGGGGATATTTTTGAAAATAGCGGGATATCAGAAGACAAGGCAGATGAGACACTTCAGATGGTACAAGGAATGATGCAACCAATCCTTAAACAGATGTTTAGTCAAGCAGAGATTGTGAGCAGTGAGTTTGTCGGCGAGGAATTCCACTTTCGATTAAGGGTCCAGTTGCCGGGAATGTCAGAGATGCTAGGAAGGTTTGGGCAGGACATTTCAGAGATTCCTGAAACATTTCAGGCGCCTGAGATGCCGGAAATGCCCGACTTTCTTCATAAGATGCGAAAAGAGAACGGAGTATGGCAGATTTATCAGTAATCGGAACGTGACTATGTTCACGCTTGCTTCCTGTCTTATAAGATGTCACGAGGCGATTGGTTAAACCCATTCGCCTTTTTTCTTTTCATACTGCTAAATATCTGCTATCCTGAAAATCCTTTAATGGGATAATCCCAAAAATCGAACGTAAACGCACGCGGTCTGAACCGCCTGCTGGCAAAGAAAATCGAACCAATCATAGTAGGGAGAATAGAATAATGAAAGTACCGAACCTCATATGTACAATTTGCCTCGCTTTGATACTCGGATCCGATGCCGCGGCTACGAGTGCGAAGGAGCAGCTTGAAAATTCGCCGCGGCACGGCGAATGGGTGAAAATCCCGTCGACTAAAGGGCGGAGCGTGAATGCCTTTATTGTTTTTCCTGAGATTAAAGAGCAGGCGACTTCGGTTATTGTCATTCACGAGATTTTCGGACTGACCGATTGGGTAAGGCTCGTCGGCGACAGACTCGCTGAAGCAGGTTTTGTCGCCATTTGCCCCGACATGCTTTCAGGTATGGAAGGCGGCGGCACCGAGAGTTTCGAGTCCGGCGACGATGTTCGCAGAGCCATCCGGAATCTCGATTCCGATCAAATTACGGCCGATTTGAAAGCGGCGGCGAAATACCTTCGAGACCTGCCCTCAACAACGGACAAGGTTGCTGTGAGTGGGTTCTGCTGGGGCGGCGGACAGACATTTCGGTTCGCGGCGAACGACGACACAATTGCCGGCGCGTTTGTCTTCTATGGTCCTCCGCCAGCCGGCGAAGCTATCCGTGATATTAAATGCCCTGTCTACGGATTTTATGGCGAGAACGACAATCGGATTAATGCCACAATCGAACCTACCAAAGCCGCCGCAAACGCAGCCGGGGTGAGTTATGAGCCGGTAACCTATTCCGGTGTTGGCCACGGCTTCCTCAGACACGGGATGGCTGACGGTGCAAACAATACCGAAGAGGGAGCGGTGGAAAAAGCCTGGAAGCGATTTGTGGATTTGCTCAAAGCACTTTAGTGGAACGCGATCACTGGGCGAGGGAGGCGATTTTTTTCAGCGCCAATGAGACTTCATTGATGTTAAGCGACGAAGCTCAAAAACAGTTTCATGACGAAGGATACCTCGTATTAGAGCGACTGATATCCGGCGATAAACTAGACCACTATTTAGCGGTTTTCGATGAATTGGTCAAGCGAAGCAAACATGTCCCTGTCGATACGCCGCACTGGTCATTCGAGATTGACGAAGAGGGGCAGCAGATACCGGGCTTTTTGCACAAAATTCAAGGTGTCTGCGTCCTTGAGCCGCGCATCGTTGCCCTGGCTAAAGAATCGGAAATCCTCGACCGCGTTGCGCCGCTAATCGGACCGGACATTGACGTGTTCGGGACAAAGTTCTTCCCAAAACTCCCCGGCGGCGGAACATCTGTCTTCTGGCATCAGGATAACTTCTACTTCGGGACGAACACCGGGCAGGTTGTAAGCTGCGCGATTTACCTTCAAGACGCGGACCGGGAAAACGGCTGCCTGCGGGTGGTTCCCAAAAGCCATAAATCGAAAGTTATCGCAAAACATCACAGAAACCCCAACACGTATGGCAGTTGGGTTCAAATTGATGAATCGGACGCGATTGATGTAGAAGTGCCGAGGGGTTCGGTTGTGATATTCTCAGCAAACCTGCTGCACGGCAGCCACGATAATCGCAGCAATCGAACGCGCTACTGCGCCGAATGGCATTACACACCCGCTGACCTGCTGCTGGAGCGTTTCCCGCGCGATAAAATTAAAGACCGGCACAATGTTCGAGAAATCTAGAAACGGTTCTTGTTACCAATAACCACACGCGAAAACGCTATTCAGGAGAAATTATGAAATTTGGAACGCTTCACAAAACCGTAACCGGTGCAGCAGCCCTCATTTTAGTCGGCACGATTATAACACTCTGGTTCATTTCGGCTGAAGAGGATTCGGATCGAGAGGTTGAGATTGTAATATCATCGCCAACGGAGTTTTCAGAGTTGGCCGCTCATACGAGTACGGCGCGAAAAGCCGAAATCGCCGTTCCTTTACCGGAAGACACGCCGCGAATCTCTGCCGCAGAGCTGCAGCAAATTGAGGACTTTTTCGCCCAATTCGAAGACATGGATGTGCAGTCAGCGTTGGATGTACCGCAATTCTCACTAGACGGAGAGGTGATGCAGGATACGGATGAACACTATTCTGACGACTCGAGTGCTGATCTAGAGCATCCCGCTGAACAAGTGATGAATAAGTTCGTGGATGCGTTTAGAAATTTCGATTTGGAGACGGTTATCCCATTCACTACTGAAAGTGCCAGGAAACCGATTGAAAACATATTGAGTGTTCTCGGCGGGGTAATGCCGGAAAAAATGCTGAATGACCACCTGAGTTCGATCGACGATGGTATGTCGCAAACTGAAATAGATGAGGCAGTTGAGTCGGCTTACAAAGCAATGGATTCAATTCGATCTCCGGAAAACCTAGCGAAATGGCGTCGAATTTTCCGCCAGACGCAAATCGTGAGCAGCGAACATGTCGGCGATGAATTCCAATTTCGATTGACGGTGCCATTGCCCGATAGGTACAACAATTTTGGACTAGTTGTTAGCATGCGAAAAATAGACGGTGAGTGGCGCATCTATCGGATGGAAAGTTAAACAACCAACGTCTCTCACCCCAGGCCCGCGCTAGGCATTTATTTTAACCCATTCGCCTGTTTTATTTTCAACCGGCAAATAATCAGTTATCCTGAAAATCCTTTACTCTTAGGACTTACGCAGTTCGGCTTGTAGTAGCGTAATTTATTGCGCGTCCGGCAGGTCGTTCACTTCCTTGACTTGACAAATTTTTTTTGTTAAATCGGGCGTTAAATTGCCCTACTACGAACCTTGGGACGCATTGAGATGCGTCAGCTGGCTGAACAGCAGATGCGGAGTATTGAACAAGACATACGAACTGGGCCTTTTGAACGGAAGATGCGAAGTGTGTGGATGAAATCTATCAGTCAGCTGGAGGTTATGCGTAGCGAATATGCCGGTTATGAATTCCACTTTGTATTGGGAGGTCCAAAGCCGGATATGTCGGAGATTACAGGGATAGAAATTTCAGACGTTATTGTGGCAATACACTGGTTAAGATGCGGAAGAGAATGGCGTGTGGCGCGTTTATGAGAGTGAGGCATTGGACTAGCGCGAATCTGTATCCGATGGAACGCATCCGAAGGTGAATAATCGGGTTGCGGCTGTATTCTTGCTTCCTCAAGGCAACTTAATTGTTCTGAGTGGCGGTTGAAAATTTAATGTAATTTATGAAATTACATGTAAGTATGTTCATACTCAAGTTTTAAATGACTTCCCGCGATAAGCAACCTGTTGCTAATGCCTTACAAGGTTTGTATACCAAACGCTACTACCGGAAAGGAGAGAAAATGCGATTTGTAATTGTAATCATTGTCTGTATATCGTTGTTAATTACCGGGTGTTCATTGGGTGTAACCGAGAAAAAAGATGTGAAGATACCGACAGAAAGCACGTCTCAATCTGCTGAAGATGTGATGGACGTTTATGTAGAGGCATACAGAAATGCGGATTTTGAGGCGTTGATTCCATGCGTGACGGGTAATGCCAGAGAAGCGATTGAACGTAACATGCATTTCCTAAACGGAGGGTTTCAAGAAGACTACATGAAATTAGTAGAAAATTTTATCCCAGAAGGTATGTCGGACGAAATGGCGAACGGCGCAATTCAGACATTGGACGAGATAGTAAACGGACCCATGATGCAGGAAATGCTGCGATCAATGTACAATCAAGTAGAGGTTGTGAGTAGTCAGCATGTCGGCGACGAATTCCACTTCCAATTCAGAAGGTTTTTACCGAAGGTTGAGATGCCGAATCTATCGGACATGCCGGAGATTCCAGGGATGGAATTGCCGGAGATTTCAGAATGGCCAGAGATGCCGGAAAGCTATGATACGACTGTTAAGATACGCAAAGAGGACGGCGAATGGATTATTTATGATATTGAGTATTTGCATTTACGATAAAAACTCGACCTTAAACTAGGTTCTGTTGACATTTAATCGAAACCTGACAATCAAGAGCGGGGCACAGACACATGACCCTTCGTAGGGGTTGGGTCCCCCAACCCTTTGTTCACAGTCTGACACGCTTTCGGACTGCTTTAGGTTGTTTGACCAAATTCGGTAATACTCTAGAAAATAGTGCAACATGCCGGCTTAATTGAGCCAAGACCGTTGTGGAACACTCTTGTTGTTTTGTAAAGGTATGATTCTTGATGAACAACCCACTCAATCTGTATGGTTGGGAGTTCCCTGCCCGCGTTGGCCAATGGGCGAGGTGACCTGATAAACACTATCGCCCTCGCTATTCACTCGGTTGATCCCCTACGATTACAGGCAGCTTCACATAAATGTCAACACGCCCCAGTCCGCAACCGAATTTCCCATGACTTTACGCGTCAATTGGCCGACCTATTCGCCTGTTTTAACTTCAACCCGTGAAAAATCTGGTGTCCGGAGAATCCTTTACTCCCGTAAATCCTGATTCAGATGTCTACTCTCTCAATTACACCAAGCTGATTAACTTAATTAATGATGAGGATGCCGCGCTAGTGATGTTTTTTAAGTGTATCAGAATCTCTCTACCCGTAGCAAAGGGTTAAATACTTGGGAGCTATTTACTAAAGAGATTGCGCAGTGTTTGAGCTTTCCGTCAACACCGCCAACCAGCGGTTGATGCGAACCAGAACCAAACTCAAGGAGGAGTCAATTGCAATGATAGACACCGCATTTACAGCGAAAAAGTTACAGTCAGGTTTTACCTTCCGAATCGTCGAAGCTATTAAATCAACCAAAGTGCAATCAATTTCAACGAAGCCGCGGTTTCCGTTCATCGGTTCAGCGGCGGTCGGGATTGTGCTTACCTTTATGCTTTTCAGTCAATTGCTCCGCCCTGCCGCTGCACACGGCGGTTTGACCAGTTCGCTGCACCCCAGCGATATCCAGATGACAATAATTGGAGGAATTCCAGTTGAACTTCTTGCTGATGCGTCCAAACCGCCGACGGTTGCCGGCGGGCGTGCAACCGAGGTTGAGGGCGATTCGCCCGATCAACCGAGTTCGATGAACGCCGCCGCCGATACAATTTCGAATTCTGAGATACCAGCGCCGTACAAACTGGACAACGGGCTGACAGTCATTCTACGTCCTGTTCCCACGTCAAGCCAAGTGGCGGTTGTAGTGCTGTTCAATTTGGGCGGCGGCCACGACCCGCTCGGAAAGTCCGGCAGAGCACACCTGCTTGAACACCTATATTGCACCGCTGCAGCCGGTGACACCCCAGCGCGCGACGCCATGAAGCTTCAAGAACGCTATGTTGCAGGCTGGAACGCGCAAACAGGGTTCGACTACACTATTTTTGCTGGTGTCGTCGAAGCAGGGCAATTCGCGGTGGAGTTGAAGGATGCGGCTGCGCGCATGAACGATTTGCAAATCACATTAGCTGATCTAATCCGCGAGGTGCCTCGCGTGATGACAGAATTGAGTAACATGTACAGCGGCGTGCCGTCGCTGGTCGGCATAAACCGTGTTCGCGCTCAGGTGCACCCCATCCCCGAAGGCGGACGGGTCGGCGGTGCGCCCGAGCACATTGAGACAATGACTCTCGGTGAACTGCAGCAGTTTTGGCAGGATTACTACAAGCCAAACAACGCCGTTCTTGTCATCGCAGGCGGGTTTGACGTTGCCGAAGCGCGGCATTTGATTGACCAAAACTTCAGCCTGATTCCGTCCGGTATGCCTCCGCCCGAAAAGCCGCCCAAGTCTGCAGCGAAGACCGGGGCGATTCGCTTCATCACCGCGGAACCTGCGAACGACGTTACGACCGGCGTCGCAGCGATTGGATATGCTGCACCCCGACCCGGGAGCAAGGAATACGCGCCGTTCCTGATAGTTGTCTCACGTTTGTGGGCAGGCGCGCAGGCTGCATTTCAGCCGGGGAAAACACCGCCTGTGTACTTTACGCCATTGGACGATGGCACCACGCTTGTGCTCCAGACCGACGTGCAAACTGAGGCGGACATTGAGTCAGCGCTCGATCAACTCGACCAACGCCTAAACACGGCATTGACGCCGAAACTCACGCTGGCAGACAAACAGCTAACGATAAACTCAATGGCAATGATGGGCACAGTTGATGTACCGGATGCCATGTGGGCGCAGAATCCGTACGGATTAGCGTTCAGCATTGGCCGCCGGTATCAACTGCAACTAAATGGCGCTGATTTGCGCGATACCATCCAGCGCGTCGCCGACGCAGATTTGCAGCACTTGGCGGCGAGTGTATTCTCGCCGGAAAAACGCGACACCGTCATCGTTGGAGGCACTTCTTTGCTCGATTCTGAAGAATCGGATGCACGATTAAGCGTTGATAGCACAGGCGTATCCGCCGAGGAGGTGATGAACGCCTTTGTAGAGGCATACAAAAATCTTGACCTTGAGACGATGCTCCCGTATTTGTCAGGCTCCGCCCGAGAAGTGATAAAAAGTACCATGGACGTGTTTAGCGGTGAGTTTCCAGAAGAGCTTGTAGATTCCATGCCGGACGGTACGGTTCAGATGATTGAGGATTCTATGGACAGTCCCATGGTGCAAGAAGGCTTGCGATCAATATACAGTCAGTTAACTGTTGTAAGCAGCGAACATGTCGGCGATGAATTTTATTTCAAATTGAGAATACCGATGCCGAAAATAGAGATGCCAGATATATCGGAGATGCCCGAGCTACAAGGGATGGAATTACCGGAAGGGATGGACCTTTCGGATATGCCCGACCACCTGGAAATTCCGGATATGACTCACAAGATGCGAAAAGAGGATGGCGCATGGCGGATTTATGACATTGATTATGAGTATGAATAAAGGGGCATGCAGCGTACATTGCTAGTCTTGCTTTCAGCCCGGATGGTTCCACGCTGGGGAGCGGGAGTTACGACGGAACCGTGCTTTTATGGGATGTCTCCCGTTAGCCCGCCACCGAATTCCTTAACTCTTCATCAGGCGAATGGTTCAACCCATTCGCCTTTTTTATTTTCATCCCGCGGCTAATCTGTTATCCTGAGAATCCTTTAATCCGGCAAATCCTGATTCAGACAGTTACCTCCCAAAAAAAGTGCTAGAAAAAATCGCAGAACGTCGTTATGTTTGATTAAGGGGTATAAGGAGGAATGAGGAACAGTGGCTAACACTAAAAATCTCATTTGCCGTGTCCAAACGGGAGACGAAGGTGCATTCACTGAATTGATGCGGGCACATTATGCCTTCGTTTATGCGGTTATAATTGGAATCGTGAACAATCCCAACGACGCCGAAGAGATTGTGCAAGACACCTTTCTCAATGCTTACCGCGGATTGGCGCAGTATGAAGATCGAAGAAAGTTCAAAAACTGGCTGGCGGAAATTGCTCGTAACAGTGTGCGAGATTGGTTGCGAAAACAGCGTATAAATACTGTTTCCATTGATGAGGTGAGCGAACACACACTACTAACCCCGGACGCACCCGACGAACAGTTGATACGCCGCGAACAGAGGGAACTAATTCGACGTGCCATGGAATCGCTGCCGCAAAAAGATAGGGACATCGCTCGCTCGTACTATCTTGATGGCGCAAGCTACGACGAGCTGATTCGGACGCATGGGTTGTCATACAATGCGATTTCGTTTCGACTTTCGCGTGCCAAACAGAAACTCGCCAAGCGGTTGAGCCATCTGCTCACTGGTGTATTCGTTTCTCCGATTACCTCACTCAAACAAATCTACTCAGGGGGACTTACGATAATGAAGGTTGGAACAGTTTCTAAGTTCACTGTCGGTGCCACAGCTATTATTGGAATCGCTGTCATCGGGATTCACCAGTTTATTTCGTCGAAGGAGGGCTCTCCTTCCGTCGAGCTTGTTACATCAACATCAAGCGCACCTACGCACTCGGTTACCCGAAGAGATGCTGCTCGTAAAACGGTTAAGGCATCCCGCCGTGCACGTGCAGTAGTACCCCAAATTTCCACCGAGGAAATGGAAGGGGTCGAGAGATTTTTTGCTCAACTTGAAGAAGACCTGCATGATTCAGAGAAAACCGTACAAGCTTCCCCGTCTGAAATGGACAACGAGATTGTTTTGGACACTTCCGAGACGGAAGTCGTTTCAGAATCACAGGAAGCGCGTTTTGTCGAGTCGCCACGCTCCGAAACTGAAGCGCAGATTCAAACGCTAAAAACGGAAATCACTAGTCTTTTATTCGATTATGAAGACGCCGTTAACCAATTAAAAGTATTGGGCAATCAACCATACACCGATCCGGATGTTGTCTCAAGGTATATTGTTGCTAGGCGGGAAACGGGCGATCAAATTATGCACAAAAGTGTTCTGTATCAAATCCTCACAGGGGATCGCGACGCTATTTATCCTGGGGGTTGGATTTATGAATTGGGAAAAACCGTGGGTTTCGAAATTCGACATGAAGATGAATAAATGCGATTATACCGAATGAATATTCTGATTCAACCCCTACTTTCTCTTGCGTCAATTTGGGAGTGGGGTTTGGCCATTGTTAGGCGATGAGCTTTTCGGCATTCTTCGAAAGGAGTCCCCTAATTCACCTAGATAGATGTCACCTGAGTTGTCCCTCCCCCTCTATCGCCTTCAGAAACTGATTGGCTTTGACGCCTTCAAAACGTTCCACCAATCCGCTGGGCCATCGAATCTCCACCAAATCGGCTTCTGATGCCTCGCCAAGTCCAAAATGTAACCGCATATCGCTCTGACAAAGGTAACTGGAGCCGCTCTTTACTTCCCGGATTTGTGAGATTCCTCCTGCGGCCACTTTGACGCGGGCACCAATCCCATCCCGATTACTCTGCGTTCCGATAGTCTCCAGTATCAGCCAGTGGTTTGAATTTACGCTGTCGTTCCGAATGAGGTCCGGTGCCTGATTGGAATTGGTAATCAAGATGTCAAGGTCGCCATCGTTGTCATAATCGCCGAATGCGGCGCCGCGGCTTACTTTCTTTATGTGCAATCCGGTGCCGATGCCCTCGGAAATCTCATCGAAACCGCCATCGCCTCGATTTCTGAAGACCTGGTTTCGCTGAGCGTAAGTACTGCTCTGATTGACATCTCTGTTGATTTCTTCGGCCTTGTCGTGTACATGCCCATTCGCCGCGAAGATGTCCTGATGCCCATCGTTGTCGAGATCTACGAAATCCACACCCCACGCGAGGTATGGAAGGCTTGGCCTTCCAAGACCGGCTGCATAAGTCGTATCCGCAAACACAGGGGGAAGCCCAGTATTTTCCCCAATCCCGTCGTTGTGATGGAGAGTGTTTGGTTCATCCTGGAAGTTCGTCACAACCCGATCTAACCAGCCGTCGTTGTCATAATCGCCGAAACTGATGCCCATTCCGCTTAAGGCAGTGCCTCTGCCGCTAAAGGCAACCCCAACGAAAGTCCCCACCTCCATAAAAGTGCCATCGCCCTTGTTCCAATAAAGTGTGTCAGGCGTCGTATCATTCGCCACGGAAAGGTCAGCATAGCCGTCGTTGTCATAGTCCCCCCAAACGACGCCCAGCCCCTTGCCGTTTGAGTTAATAAAACCCGCCTTCTGCGTGACGTCTGTAAACGTGCCATCGCCGTTATTTCGATAAAGCACATCCAGCGCCCCCGCGAAATCTGCCGGCGGACAATAGGCGCGGATGCCTCTCTCATAGCACTCCTGATTATTCTCCAGTTGATACGTCACATAGTTGGCGACAAATAAATCTATGTCGCCATCGTTGTCATAATCGGCGAAAGCAGCGGAAGCGCCCCACCGCTCATCTCCAACACCTGCTTCATGCGTCTTGTCGGTGAAGGTGCCGTCGCCGTTGTTATGGTACAGACGATTTGGGCCGAAATTCGTGACATAAAGGTCTGAGTAACCGTCGTTATCGTAATCACCTACGCAGCAGCCAAAACCGTACCCCGTATCGCCCACGCCAGCATCAGATGTCACATCGGTGAAGGTGCCATCGCCGTTGTTGCGGTAAAGTGCGTTAGTCGGCGGCGCATCTGAGCGCATCTTCGGCAAATCCGCGCCGTTGACAAAATAGATGTCCAAATCTCCATCTCGGTCATAATCAAACCACGCGGCGCCGGATCCAAGCGTCTCAACAAAATACCGCTCCCCGCTGCGGCCGTCTGAGTGCTGAAAGTGGATGCCGGTCCCGCGGAGCACGGATGCCGCAGCCGTAACTTGAGCGGGGACTTCGGTGAAGTGGAATTGCGCGCTCACGGACAAGCCAGAAAACCAGAAGACCAGAAAACCAAATGCGGGGAACATGAATCCGGAATGGATTAACTTCCGTGTCTCCTTCGCTTTCCCCATTCCTTCACTCAATTCCTCGCCGATCCATCAACTCGCATGGCTTGTTGAACGGCTTTGAGTCCCCGTTGGTAGAGCCGATTATCGGGTTGCAACACGAGCGCTTTTTTTATGGCACTTTCCGCCTGCACATAATCTTTGTTGATGTAATACAACCATGACAGGGTATTGAGGTAAACCGCCGAATTGGGTTGAAGCTCAACCGCTCTCTCGGCGAGTGCCACAGCCTTGTTGATTTGACTGCCCGTCTTTCCGTATAGGTGTGCTAACCGTTCATAGGCTTTGTGGAAGGAGGGCTGAATCTCGATTACTCTCTGAAATGCTTTCTCCGCCGGATCAAAGTGATTTTGTTCAACGTATATTTTGCCAAGGAAGTAATGCGCCTCAGCCATATCGGGTTGGATTTTTAGCGCAGACTTATAGTTGTCGACGGCGTCATCTGCCCGGCCATTTTTAAATGCTATGAATCCCAAGTCATAAAACGCTTCGGCGAGATCCGGGTTGTGCTTCAGTGCTTCCCGGTAATGCCGATTTGCCTGTGGGAATTTCTCTTGACGCATATAAATTTTGCCGAGATTTAGATGAAGCCGGCTTATCGGGATTTTGCCTAGTTGGGAATGCGCGTGATTCGACCGAAGTGTTAACAATGACATATAAGCCTTTTCAGCTTCCTCAAGACGAGAAAGTTTATTGGCAATATTGCCTAGGTTCAGCAGGGCTTCCGGGAAATCGGGATTCAACTCTATTGCCTTGCGATACGCCGAAAGGGCTAATTCATAATCTCCTTCGCTTTGAGAAACTTCGGCACGCTTTAGCCGAATGAGTCCCATGCCCGCGTATGCTTCAGCCATCTGAGGTTTCAACTGGATGGCTATCTGTTGAGCTTGGATTGCTTTATCAAGTTGGTCTTGCATCGTATAAGCATAACCGATTCCGTTGTGTGCTTCCGCGAGATTTGGGCTGTGCCAGAGTGCTTTTTTGTACTCCCGAACAGCCGCTTCGTAATTCTTCTCATTTAAATATTGCCAGCCGAGGTTTGATAGGACGGGGGCTTTGTCTGTGTTCAACATCAGGGATAATTGCTGCTTCCGGAGTTGTTCCAACGATTTGTTAAGTTGCTGAGATTGCGCAATCGCCTTTGCGGCTTCTGCCTGTTTGCCTTGTCTGAAATACAATAAACCCAACTGGTAGTGGGCGTGACCCATTTGAGGTCTAATGTGAATTGCCTGGCCGAATGCCTTCTCCGCCGCTTCCCACTCTTTTTTTTGAACATGAACCATCCCAAGCTGAAAATACGCCTCCGCAAATTGGGGTTCTATGCGGATAACTTGACGGCAGTATTCGGCAGTCTCGTCAAAAAGTCGACGTTCGAATGCGATAAGGCTAAGATAATAAACAATACCGCTTTTTAGCATCGGTGCCACTTTATTTATCCATTCTTGGTTTTCTTTTTCGAAGATGGGCGGTGGTGCAAATCGAGGGGGATGGGTTTTCGACATTGCCATCAGCGAAAGCGCCTTCTTGAATGCGGCTTCAGCCTCATCATATTTGTATGTCCGATAATAGCTCAATCCCAACTCCGAATACGCGTCGCTCCAGTTTGGAAGCAAACGGACCGCCATCTGAAAAGAGGGAATTGATTTCTCAAAATTGCCCTGGAGATTGTTGCTTCGTCCCAGCCAATAGTGTCCTTCAGGAGACTCCGCGTCCAATCGGAGCACCTCATGGAACATCTCCTTGGCTTGCTCCATCGCATCCACCGCTAGATACGCGAAGCCTAGATTCATATACGCCTCTATCGACGCCGGATGTTCATCCACAGCCTTCTGGTATTTCTCCACGACATCGGCGAAATCGAACCCTTCAGTTGCCTGGCTTGGCGCCGCCCGGCTAAGCCCCAGCAGGATAACCAAAGCCAGAGCCGAAACCTTACAACTGAAAAATCTTCTGAGCGGCGGTCTGCTAATTACGGGCATGATTGCCTTTTGCAGAAAACGAAAAGAGTCCTACTATTAGAGAATCGAGATAGGGTCAGAAACAGAACGGCTTTCGAGATTCCACCGGAGGAATCGTGTTTCAATGGAATTTTCTATCGCATTTGGTCGTGGTGTTTTCTTAGGGCGTTGCTGCATCCCCGTTCTCCCAACAATGTGCTAGACGGTATCAGTGTGGGAATAGAATAGTAAATTTTGAAATTTCTTTTGACAGAATTTTACACTAATTCAACGGGCTTGTGCGGTCAAAAACGCCGAATAATTACAGGTTGGGTGGACGCACCACAGCAGCAAGGAGCGGAAGTTGCCCTAGTACGCAGGGTAAGAAAACTGAAGAATAGGGAGGCAGGACCGTGGTTTCAGACGATGAAACACTTAGAATACCTTGGGACCTCCTTGTTTGATTCAATCCTTGAATTAAACAACTCTTGTCTCAAATGCCGACAAGACTCCTACCAAATCGCCCACTTGGTAGTAGATGAACCGGTCATTATTCTCTTCTCCGATTCATCCATTTTAATGTCCCCCACGTCGTAGTGAGCGCTTTGTCCACTGGGGAAACTGGCAATATCTCGGCAATACCTTCATTCATGGCCGTGGTAATTTCATCGTGGCTTAGTGCTCTACTGAAAACCATGGCTTCGTCAACCTTCCCCTGGAATTCCCGGTTCCCGTGGCGGCTCCAGTTAGCGATGCGAAACCTATCTGTGGCAACCGCGAGGTCTTGTGGAAGGCCTACCTCCGCGGACACCTCACCGTCCAGATAATGTGTCAGTTTACCATCCTTGCGTACAACGACGAAATGCTGCCAAACACCGCTCTTCAGTTGAGTTTGCGCCGCTTGGCCAAGCCAACATTGCCGCGGCGCACCTCCCCCGATAAAGTAGAACCGATTTGGAGTGTCGCTATTCTGTTCAAAGGACATTCCCTCACAATTTATCGGAGGACCTGGATCGCCGCCATGGCTAGAGAGAATATTTGCCCACTGTTTTTGGACTTTTCCTGGATTCACCCAACAGCCCATTGTGAAGTCATCGGTTTCCACAACGACGGGGACATTTATCTGTACATAGTCAACAATTCCATCGAAATCCAAAGCGTCGCCAAATTTTCCTTCGACCCATTCCGGATTATTTACAAACTCTCCATCATTACCATTGCCGGAGGCATCGGCAACTTTATCGCCTCTACCTTCGTCAAAAAGCCATATGGCTACAGCGCCTTCAATGTCAAGTTGGGCGTCGGTTTTACCTGTTAACGCCAGACTGATGATGATCAGACCGATACAAAAGACGGTTAATCCGATAGACGTGCTTTTCATAAGACATTCTCCTTATAAAATATGCCGGTCGAGTTTTCGAAATCGACAAGGAAATCGTCGGGTTAGAATCCCGACCGACAATTTAACGCCACAATATCCTTTCTTCCGGGTTTTTTAATCGAGGAATCCATTTCTCATTAGAATGACGTCACACGACACGCGTAAACATAATAAGATTGAACCTACTTCTCACGAATTACTCGTTATGGATTATTCTTTGCTATATTAAGTACTAATCAAGGCTTACCCACTTACAGTTCGCACAAGAGGGCTTGCAATTCTACATCCGGTTTCAGATTGAACAAGAAAATCAGCTGGCACCCAACGTTTGCGTGCTTAACGTAGAATGAATTTGACGGTTAAACCACTGAAGGGTTCAAAGCCGTATCGAAGACGGGGACTTGGATTCCTAGCCATCACAATCCACATGATAGCGTAAGCACGGGCACGCGTGCCTCTGCACGAGGACTAAGACGTATTTCAGATTAAAATAGTGTTTTTATCCCTCCCCAGACCGCAGAAATTTTCCTTGCCGGGGAAACGGCGATTTCAACACCAAAGCCATCGTCCATGACGCTGATAATTTCATCGTAGCTCAGTGCTCTCTCGAAAATAAAGGCGTCGTCAACCGTGCCATTGTACCCCCTGCCCTCAAAGACGCTCCAGTTTCCGATGCGGAAATTAAGTGTGGCAGGTGCATAGGGTGTATCTCTTTGAGCGCGTCCCTCCGCGGATACCTCGCCGTTCAGGTAATGTGTCAATGTAGCCCCCTGCCGTACAATGACGAAATGCTGCCAAACACCGGCTGCCAGTTGGGTTTGCGCCGCTTGACCAAGCCAACAACCGTTTTCCCCGCCACCCGCGATAAAGTAGAACAGATTTGCGGAGTCGCTAACCTGCTCAATGGACATTCCCCGGCAAATTTCCGGCGGTCCTGGATCGCTGCCATGACTGGAGAGGATATTCGCCCACTGGGATTGTGTCTCACCCGGATTTAGCCATAAACCCATTGTGAAATCAACTGTTTCGACAACGACTGGGGCATTCGCTTCCACATAATCATCGGCTCCATCGAAACTCACACCTGCTCCGAACTTGCCGTCCGTCCATGCCGCACCATTTGCGAGGGTTGCGTGAAAATCATTGCCAGAAATATCGCTAGTTGTATCACCTTCCCCTTCGTCAAAGAGCCAAATAGCCCTCGCGCCTGTCATGTCAATTTCGGCATCACTGATACTCGTCAACACCAAACCGGTGAAGACCAAGCCAACGCAGAAAAAGGTCAATCGTACAACTGTCTTATTCATGAGATATTGTCCTTTCTTGAATGGTTGCCATGTTGGAAAACCTCATCTCTAAAGAATGAAGATAGAGTCAAAACGAATCTATAAGCTCAATCGCTAGAGTTGGTTTTACTTTTAGCGCATTCCACCCAAAGGGATCCTTCGCGGTTTTCGTTTGAGCGCGGACAAATGAACCATCCCACGCTAACATGGTTAATTTATGGTACTGGGTACAGCCAATGAGTCACAACAAGACACCGCCGAAGGCGGAATATCCGTCCAGAAACAGTTTTTTCTTCGGTTCCGCCTGCGGTCACAAATCGCTTCGCCATCGTATTACTATCCAGTTTGTGTCAGCGTTGCCTCAATCCGGTTGGCATATCAATTCAAGCCCCCGCAAACTGCTATTTTAGCTATTGAATCGGTTAATAGAAATCGTTACGCGCCACAAACAAAAAAGCGCCTCCAGAGAGGCATACTAACCTGCCTCTTCAAAGACGCTTGGCACGAAAAAATAAATGCACATATAGTTTCTCGGTGAAACCGGACCAATGTAAACCCATAATAGTAGGAGTGTTAGTCCTTTCCCCCGGTGAAATGCGGTTGCGGGACGGGTTCAAGGGGATTTTGATTGTGATAAAGGCAAGCCAATTCATCGCTGTTGTACCCAAGCGTTTAGCCCGCCAAAGAAATACCTACCTTATGCACGGATTCAATTGAATTTATCCTATCAGAGTTTCAGATGCTGTGTCAACTAAAATGTAGGTCAAAAACGCGCGGATAAATTCTCCTGAGAAGATAGGTTTTGGTTGCAACATTGGCACCAAATGAGGCTGCAAACTCGGCCGACCGAACGCACACCGCGCGTAAAGAGATACGAACTTGAAAATTGGGTGCGTTCTTGAGATGCGAAGAGCGGATGGAAAGCGGCGAATTTATCGTATAGCGAGTACGCTATTGTGGGATCAAATTTGCCCGCCCTTCGCTCCGCTAGACTCAATCAGTTCGCCCTATTTTGTTTTTAACTTTTTCCAGATATTCGCGGATGACCGCTTCATATCCGATATCTGTCGGTTTATAGTAGCGTTGCCCGTGTAAAGCGTCGGGGAGGCATTCCATGTCGGCGATGTGTTCTTCGAAATCGTGAGCGTACTGGTATCCCTTTCCGTACCCAAGTTCTCGCATCAGTTGCGTGGGTGCGTTTCGCAGGTGGAGCGGTACCGGGTAGGCAGATTTTTGGCGTACATCTTTCTGAGCCGCTAGTAAAGCCAGATATGAGGCATTGCTTTTCGGTGCGCACGCGAGGTAGGTGGCAGCCTGAGCCAAATTGAGTTGCGCCTCCGGAAGCCCGACAAATTCCACGGCGCGTGCGGCTGCATCTGCAACTAACAAGGCTTGTGGGTCGGCGTTTCCGACATCCTCGGACGCCAAGATAACCATTCTCCGTGCAATGAAACGCGCGTCCTCTCCGGCTTCAAGGAGTCTCGCGAGCCAATAGACGGCAGCGTCTGCATCGGACGCACGCATACTCTTGATAAAGGCCGAAATTAGGTTGTAATGTTCATCGCCAGCTTTATCGTGGCGCAGCATCCGTTTCTGTGCGGCGCGGCGGACGATCTCCGCATCCAAGTGACGAATTTGCTGCGAATTGGGCTTGCACGTTTGCACCGCGAGTTCCAACGCATTGAGTGCTAGCCGCACATCGCCGTCCGCAATCCGAACGAGCGCCTCCATAGCCGTATCCGAAAGTGTGACTCGATACTTGCCGAGTCCCCGTTCAATATCGCAGATTGCGGTATTCACTAACTGTTGGATGTGGTGTGTATCTAGCGGGTGGAACGGGTAGACCTGCATGCGAGAGAGGAGCGGGGCGTTCACTTCAAAGGACGGGTTTTCGGTGGTCGCACCAATCAGCACGATTGTGCCGTTTTCCACGAAGGACAGCAGAAAATCCTGCTGTGCTTTGTTAAAGCGGTGGATTTCGTCCAAGAACAGGATGGTAGGTTGATTTTGGATTTTTAGGCGTTCTTGAGCAGCAGCGATTCGTTTACGCAATTCCGGAACGCCCGTTGTGCTCGCGTTGATAGGCTCGAAGTGCGCTTTTGAATACTGGGCGATAATGTGCGCCAGCGTAGTCTTGCCGCACCCCGGCGGACCCCAAAAGATGCAGGACATCAACACGTCGCCTTCGATTGCAAGACGAAGAGGTTGTCCCTTCTCCAGCAGATGTTCTTGCCCGACGAATCCGTCGAGTGAATTGGGGCGAACCCGGTGCGCCAGAGGTCCCGCGCTTTTGCCGGACGGCGGATGAGAGTCGAACAGATTGGTGGGGGTTCCTGACTCATTCACTGGATGACCTCCGCTAAATTCTGGCGGTTCAGGCTGAGATAGACCGCCGGATGAACCAACCTAACGCGGGATGCATTCTACCACCCGACGCAATGCGTGTCAATAATTTTGAACCCGTGACAATACGCATTTGGGGGTTCTTCACTCCAATGCCTCACGCTGAATGTGGTGCACTCTCTCCTCGCGGATGAAGCAGTTGAATATGATTGACACTGATTCCAATCATGCTATAATGAACGCTGTGTCTGCTGACACAGCGGCATTCCTATTGATGAAATACAGCGGTTCTGATACAATGAAAATTGTGAAATGCGATGGCGAAATCTATGACGGTGCGAAGACAACGCCGTGGAGGCAGACTTGCATAATTTTCTGAAATTTAAGCTACCTGCCGGGTATAGTCAAGAGCGTTTGATTCGTGAATCGGCTGATGCATCGTACTCCACCAAAGAGGAGCAGTCCGCCACAGAGCGTTTTACAATTTACGACACCTTCGACTGGCGTTTATTCAATAATTCACTTGCTTTGTACGGAACAGGAAGTCACTTTGTACTGCATCACCTTTCTCAAAACACGTTGATTGAACGCGCCCGCATCCGCGCTCAACCCGTCTTCATATGGGAATTTCCTGACAGCCGATTGAAAGACCTGCTGTCGCCGATTATAAAGGTACGCGCGCTTTTGAAGCGTGCTGAAATCGTCTCGCATTCAAATTCCTACCGCATTATGAACCCCGACGAAAAAACAGTGGCGCGCTTCGTTTACGAAGCGTTCAGGCTTAAACCTGACGCGCCCGCGATGTCAACTCATCTGACCTTAGAGCAGGTTCGAGGATATCCGGGATACTTTCGAACGTTGGCCAACCAATTCCACGATTTGGGATTTCCAACAGTTGGGGAGGAAGATATCTATCGCAACATCTTGGGAGCGGTAAATCAGAAGCCGGGAGATTATTCTACAAAGTTGAAATTAAAACTCGACCCGGATATGCGTGCTGATGAGGCGACTAAAATTGTGCTGCGGTTTCTACTGAACGTCATCAATCGCAATGTGGAGGGCATCAAGGCGGACCTTGACACTGAATTTTTGCACGATTTTCGCGTTGCTATCCGCCGGACGCGTTCCGCTTTAAGCCAGATTAAGTATGTGTTCCCGGAGGATGCAATCGACCGGTTTAGGCGGGAGTTCGCCGCATTGGGCAAACTCTCGAATCCGCTGCGGGATTTGGATGTTTATCTCCTTAACGAAAGAAGCTACAAGGCGATGCTTCCGAATGTATTTCAAGTTGACATTGAGCCGCTGTTTGACCATCTACGTGTGAAACGATCGGCAGCGTTAAAGGAAGTTGTTGGCAATTTAAACTCCAAACGGCTCTCGCGGATGCTGAAGGATTGGGAAGCCTTTCTTGACGAACCGTCGAATAACACTTCACCGGCACTTAACGCAGGTGTTCCAATAATTTTTCTTGCGCGGAAACGAATCTACAGGAGGTACCGGAAGGTCGTTAAACTTGGACGCCTTAGCTTTGAGAATACCGGAGATGAGCTGTTGCATCAACTCAGGATTGAGTGCAAAAAACTGCGGTATTTAATGGAGTTCTTTTCCAGTCTGTTTCCCTATCCAAAAATTAGTATTTTAATAAACCAGTTGAAAAATTTGCAAGATTATCTTGGGGATTTTCAGGATGTGTGCATTCAGGACGAATATCTTCAGACGATTACTGGTGAACTGCCTATAGCGAATACGCAGTCCAAAAGGACAATTCTCGCAATAGGCAGTTTAATCGGGGCGTTGAGTCAAAAAAAACAGACCGTTAAAAACTCATTTTCCAATATTTTCAACGATTTTGCTTCCGCTTCAAACAGAAGGTTGTTCCGGGAACTTTTCGCTTCGTAATTGCGCGAGTTTGTTGAATGAAAACACTGGCAATCTACAGCAATAAAGGCGGCGTCGGAAAGACTGCCACAACCGTTAATCTGTCATATTTAGCGGCTCAAGCGGGGCTAAAAACCCTTATCTGCGATCTGGATGCGCAAAGTTCTGCAACATATTACCTTCGAGTCAAACCCAAACTCAAATCAAGGACAAAAGGGTTTATAAAAGGCGGTAAACGAATCGAAAGAAATATCAAAGGCACGGATTTTGACAATTTGGATCTGCTGCCATCGGATTTTACGCATCGAAATTTGGCGGTCACTTTTCATCAATTGAAGCGTTCGAAACGTCGGTTAAAACGTATTCTAGAACCGCTTAAGGATGAATACGATTTGATCACTTTGGACTGCCCGTGTACCATTGATCTGCTTGCGGAGAATATTTTCGACGCTGCAGACTCCCTCCTCGTTCCGCTAATTCCAACCACGCTGTCCGTGCGTACACACAAGCAGTTAATCGATTTCCTTGATAAAAGCGGTTATGATTCGGGCAACCTGTACACCTTTTTTTCGATGGTTGATAGGCGGAAAAAAATCCACCGTGAACTGATGCAAGAGTCGTTACGCGTTTTCAACGGTGTTCTGCAGACCGCCATTCCTTATCTGTCCCATGTCGAAAGAATGGGAATCCAACGAGAGCCGGTCTCGGTCTTTGCGCCCAAGTCCCCCGCCGCAAAGTCCTATCAAAATCTATGGGAAGAAATTGAAGCGCTGGGCGTAAGTCGAAAGAAGGGCGGTAAGAAAAAGAGATCGTAGGATGTAACTCGCATTTGACAAGGGTTATCGACCCATATTTTCATCTAGAACGAGAGCACATCGACAATGATACACATACCGATTCTGCGAGCTGGATGCCCATATCGCAGCCTAAATGTCCACCACGTGCCGCACGTCCAAACGGGCGAACCAATCGCTGAGGTGAGTCAGGCGAATCGGGGGTTGATTGCCAAGGACTTAACCACAGCCGCGCATCACAAACGCGCCCTTGAATCGCTTTCCGTATCGGAACTGGTCGCAATTTGTAAGAAAGCCGCCCATTTTTTTACTGATTCGGTTCTTCCCTTGGGCGCCGAATCGCAATCGCCCGGTGACTACATTCGACAGCTTTCTGCGACGACGGGCATGCCGGAGAGCCTATGCCGAAACAACATGAACAAAATCCGGACGGTTCTGGAGGAAATGGAAGCAGTTCTGGGAGGGTTGACGCGCGGACTGAATCTCTCCGTACTGGACGCCGGATGGGGCGTTCAAGATAAACGCCCCTTGAGCTACGTACGTCAAACGAATGTGTTGGGGGCGGTGCTGCCCAGTAACTCTCCAGGCGTGCATTCGCTCTGGCTGCCTGCCATTCCGATGAAAACCCCGCTTGTTCTCAAACCGGGAGGCGAAGAGCCTTGGACGCCCTACCGCATCGCGCAGGCTTTAATTGCATCGGACTGTCCTCCAGAGTCGTTCGGGTTTTATCCAACGGACTACACGGGCGCCGCTGAAATTTTACTTCGCAGCGGCCGCTCAATGCTGTTCGGCGGCGAATCAACCGTGGCGCCATGGAAAACGGATCCACGTGTGCAGATTCACGGGCCTGGACGAAGCAAGATTGTCATCGCGAATGACGAGATTTCAGGTTGGGAAAAATATCTGGATGTCATGGTCGCATCCATCGTCGATAACGGTGGAAGGTCCTGCATTAACGCCTCCGGAATCTGGGCGCCAGCCCATGGCCGAGAAATCGCAGCGGCTTTAGCGAATCGGTTGGCGCAAATTGACGCGCGGCCGCTGGACGATCCGCAGGCACAAATCGCCGCATTTTCGAATCCAAAGATCGCCCATCAGCTTTCAAGTCTCATTGACGATCAACTGAAAACGCCCGGTGCTCGCGATGTGACAGCCGAAGTTCGAGGTGGCGGAAGGCTAATTAAAAAAGCCGGTTGCACCTATCTTCTCCCGACCGTCATCTGGTGTGAAAGCCCGGAACATCCACTGGTGAACACAGAATACCTGTTTCCCTTCGTCAGTGTGGTAGAAGTGCCGCAACCAGAGATTTTGGAACGTATCCGCTCAACCTTGGTGGTCAGCGCTTTCACTGAAGACGAAGCGTTTATCAATGAGTTGCTTGGCTCCCCAGATGTGGAACGCCTTAATTTAGGTGCGATTAGCACAAATCAAATCGCTTGGGATCAGCCGCACGAAGGAAATCTGTTCGAGCACCTGTATCGGCAACGGGCATTTCAGATAACCGGTACGCGCCTAAGCTAATGAGGGCAATGCAACCTTTCGATTTTCAACCGAGTACGCGCGTCATATTCGGCGAGAATACACTCGTTCAGTTGGGGGCTTTGACAAAGGAATTAGGCGGCACGCGCGTTCTGGTTGTGTCCGATTCGGGCGTCGTCAGCGCCGGAATTGTGGAAAACGCGCTCAAATCCTTGAGGAAGGAATCGTTAGCGGTCTCTGTTTTTGACGGTGTAGAAGAAAATCCGACAACTCGGCACGTTGAATCCGGTGTTCGGTTTGCGGCAGCACAAGGGAAGATTGACCTGATCGTCGGTCTAGGCGGCGGCAGCGCAATGGACTGCGCTAAAGGAATCAACTTCCTCCTCACGAACGGCGGCGCTATGGCGGATTATTGGGGCGAAGGCAAAGCCTCCAAACCGATGCTCCCGTCCATCGGCGTTCCCACCACCGCGGGCACGGGCAGCGAAGCCCAGTCTTTTGCGTTAATCACCCAAGAGGTTTCCCGCCAAAAGATGGCCTGCGGCGACAAAAAAGCCCGATTCCGAACCGTAATTCTCGA
Organism: Candidatus Poribacteria bacterium; assembly: GCA_028819845.1. Taxonomy (GTDB): domain Bacteria; phylum Poribacteria; class WGA-4E; order WGA-4E; family PCPOR2b; genus JAPPKS01. The sequence continues at coordinate 263,792 of JAPPKS010000032.1, forward strand.
TCCGGTGTTGACGGCAACCGTTCCGATCCACGTGGCGGCGGCGGCAGGCATTGATGCAATCGCCCACGCTGTGGAAAGTTATGTTTCGACGAAACGGAATCCCATCTCGCAGGCGTTTGCCAGAGAGGCGTGGCGGCTGCTTGAGGGGAATTTCGAAACTGTTCTGGCCAATCGGGGGAATATTGACGCCCAAGGACAAATGCTGCTGGGGGCGCATCTCGCGGGTGCTGCGATAGAAAACTCCATGCTCGGCGCAGCGCATGCCTGCGCCAATCCTCTGACAAGTAGATACGGCGTTATTCACGGCGTTGCCGTCGGATTGATGCTGCCACACGTTGTGAATTTCAACGGACAGGCGGTCGGCGCGCTTTACCGCGAATTGTACCCTTCACCGTTAAATGAACGCATTTTCGAATTGATTACCGCCGCACGGTTGCCGGTGCGGCTGAGAGATTTCAATATTGACAAAGTGGATTTGCCCAATTTGGCAAAGGAAGCCGCGGCGCAATGGACGGGCGGGTTTAATCCACGGCAAGTCGGGGAAGTCGAATTGCTGGAACTGTATGAGGCGGCGTACTGATTCAGAGCACTATGAGATTTGAAACGGCGTCTGTTCTTCTACACTCGCTTTCTGTAACCGGCCGGCATGGAGTGAAACCCCAAATATTCGTGCCTTGAATCCGCAAATTGATGAACGACACCCATATATCAAACGCCGATACGAACAGAGGTTACCGGTTTTCGGCTTTCATTCTAAGTGCGATTCTCATACTTAATACACAAAGCCGAGCCGATGCCGGAGACTGGGTAAGTTTCCGCGGGAATCCTCAACTAACGGGGGTAGCTGCCGGGTTTTTCCCGGATAACCCCCATCTGCTCTGGACGTTCGAGGCGGGCGAGGGCATCGAGTCTACGGCTGCCATTGCTGCGGGTACGGTTTATGTGGGGGCATTAGATGGAAACCTTTACGCCATTAACCTTGAAAGCGGCTCGTTAAAATGGAAATATAGTGCATCTGATGAGATTAAATCGTCGCCAGCCGTGTTTAGGAAAACAGTATACTTTGGTGACGAAATGGGTGTTTTTCATGCCGTGGACGCCGAAACCGGTCAACAAAGATGGATTTTTCAGACCGATGGTGGTATAATTTCATCCGCAAATTTTGCGGGCGATTCTGTTCTGTTTGGCTCCTATGACCAGTATCTGTATAGCGTTTCAGCGGAGACCGGGGCGTTAATCTGGAAGTTTGAGACCGAAGGATACGTTCACGGCACGCCGACGGTAGTGGACGTTCGGAGCAGCGGCAGCTTGCCCTACCCGAATGATGTTGTGGTTACGACGGGCTGTGATGGTTATTTGCGCGTCATAAACGTACTCAACGGCGAGGAGAACAACAAAATACCGCTGGGAGATTACGTTGCGGCGAGCCCTGCTGTTCTAAAGACGCGGGCTTTTGTCGGAACATTTGGCAATCAAGTGTTAGGCGTTGACCTAAATCATGCCGAAATCCTCTGGAATTACGAGCCTGCAAAGGGCGGGTTTCCATTCTATGCGTCAGCCGCTGTGACGAACGACGCGGTAATCGTTGGCGGCAGGGATAAGCGAATCCATGCGCTCAAACCGCAAACGGGCGAACCCCTGTGGATATATCCAACCAAAGCGCGGGTCGATTCCTCGCCCGTAATCATCGGCAACCGAGTTCTCTTTGGAACCGTGGGCGGTGTCATTTACGCACTTAATATCAATACGGGGGAACCAGTTTGGCAGTTCGTTACAGGGTCGTCTATTGTTGCCTCTCCATGCGTTGCAGGCGGGAATCTTGTAATCGGCTCGGACGATGGAGTTTTGTACTGCTTTGGCGGAGGAACACGGAGCAATGAGTGAACAAACGGAAACGATAAAACCCGAACCGGCGACAGCGCGGAAAGACTCAAAAGAAACACAAGTCGGAAGTGTCTTCGTTTCAAATTATCCGCCGTATTCATTTTGGCGCAAAGACAACATGCCGGTGTTAATGGATGTCCTGAATTCCTCGACAAATTCTCCAATTGAAACGCCGTTAGGACTCTACCTCCATATTCCGTTCTGCCGCAAACGCTGTAAATTCTGTTATTTCCGCGTTTACACCGACAAAAATAGCTCGGAGATTGAAACCTATCTTGACGCGTTGGCAAGAGAGGTTTCGCTTTACAGCAAACTGCCAAGATTTCATGGACGTCCGTTGACGTTCGTTTATTTTGGCGGCGGCACCCCTTCTTACATCAGCGTTAAGCATCTGAAGACGCTTGTCAACCGCCTCAAAGCGTCGATGCCTTGGGATGACGCCGAAGAAATCGCTTTCGAGTGTGAACCCGGCACTTTGACGCAGTCCAAACTAGCCGCCATCAAAGAGATCGGTGTCACGCGCTTGAGCCTCGGAGTTGAAAATTTAAACGATGCCATTCTAAACGAAAACGGTAGAGCCCATCTGTCCAAAGAGGTCTATGCAGTTGTGCCGTGGATAAAAGACCTCGAATTCGAGCAAGTCAACGTAGATCTCATTGCGGGCATGGTCGGCGAAACGTGGGCGAGTTGGCGTGATACCGTAAAGAAAACCATCGACTTGGATTTGGACAGCATCACCGTTTATCAGATGGAACTCCCGTTTAACACCGTTTACTCAAACGACATTCTCGGCGGCGGGACGGGCTTATCTGTGGCGAATTGGAAGACGAAGCGCGAATGGCATCAACATGCGTTTGAACAGTTCGCCGCTGCTGGGTATGAGGCCTCCAGCGCTTACACCATGGTAAAAAAAGGCAGCCCAATAAATTTCGTCTACCGGGACGCGGTTTGGCACGGCTGTGACATGATTGGCGCCGGCGTGGCGTCGTTTTCCCACGTCGGCGGTGTGCATTTCCAAAACGCGTCCGTGTGGGACGATTATATCCGGTTGCTTAACCAGAATGAGTTGCCGCACGACCGCGCATTTCCCACGACCCCAAGAGAACAGTTGATAAGAGAAATGATACTTCAGCTAAAATTAGGGAAAATCGAAACCGGTTATTTTCGGGAAAAATTCGGGGCGGACATTTCGGAACTGTTTGGTTCAACTTACAAAAAACTGAGAGATGAGGGTATGCTGACCTATTCTAGCAATGAAATTTCGCTGACCCGAAAGGGGTTACTGCAGGTCGACCAACTGCTTCCGGAATTTTATCAACCTAAATATCGTAATGCGCGGTACACGTAGTCGCTTCCGTTTACAATTTATTACTCAATAAAAGGTGAAATTTATGTTTCAGTCAATCGACGAATTCATTATTGCCGTGCTTGCGCTCGGCTTCCTTATCTTTATTCATGAACTTGGGCATTTCCTCGCTGCAAAGCGATGCGGCATTCGAGTTGAGAAGTTCTCTATCGGATTTGGACCCAAACTCGTCGGCTTCACGAAAGGAGAAACCGAATACTGCATCTCAGTGTTGCCGTTTGGCGGATTCGTGAAGATGCCGGGGGAGAACCCTGAAGAACGTACCGGTGCGCCGGGCGAATTTTCCTCTGCCCCCGTGGAACACCGTATATTCGTTGCCATTGCCGGTCCTGCGATGAACTTTGCGTTCGGGATAATTGTCTTTTCGCTGATATATCTGGTCGCAGGCAATTATGTACGGAGTTCAACCGAAACTACCCAGATTGGGTACGTTGTCAAAGACAGCCCCGCAGAGGTTGCCGGAATCCGTCCGGGTGACCGAATTGTTTCTATCAGCGGAAACCGATTGCAGGGGTGGCAAGATTTGAACACAAAAATTCTTACAAAACCCGGCAAAGAACTCGAAATAGAAATTATTCGCAATGGTCAAAAACAGACACTAACCGTTGTGCCGGAAACCGAGAAAATTCGGGCGCGCGAAATCGGGCGCATTGGCGTTACGCCAAAAATGGACGCGGAGGTCTATCGCGTCTGGGACGGCAGTGCGGCGTCAACCGCCGGAATCCAAGTTGGCGACCAAATCGGTGCAATCAATGGAGAACCTGTCTATTCACATCTTGACTTTTACGCCGCTGCCACACAACACCATGGTGAGGAAGTCGCCCTCAGTATTAAACGAGGATTTATTTTTGCGGTCGACCTTCAATCCCAAATCGAACTGGACAGTGGCGAAATTCCGGCTGCTTTGAAACGTGCACTTCGCGATAACGGTGTCCGACTATCTCATGCGCCGGTAGTCTCGACAATATCGGCGGGTGAGAGTTGGCTGCTCTCTGATAGCGATATAACATATGTACTTAGAGCGGACGCGCAAAAGTTAAACATCTACGAACATGACGGCGCGCCGCTAGAGATGAGCTTGCGCATCTACCGGCAGTTTATTGTTGCCGGCGTACAAGAGGGGAGCGAAGCCGAAAAGTCGGGTGTGCAGCCCGGAGATGAATTTGTTTCGGTGAACGGTGAATCCGTGTACACGATTAATTCCCGCGAGGAGTTGCAAGACCTACTAACCGGCGCAAATCCAAATCAGCCCATTCAGCTTGAATTCCGCCGCGGCGATGTAGCGCTTGGCGTGGCAGTCCCGCCGGACAACGCGAGCAATCTATTTGAGGGTTGGGGGTTAACGTTCGGCGAGTCGGTCAGCGGCCTTCAACTCGCCGAACCGGGCCGCGTTGAAAAATATAACATCATTACCGCCTGGGGCCGCGGGTTCGGAGAGAGCTGGACTATTGTTTCAAACGTGTTTTCACTCTTGGGCGGCCTCCTTAGCTTCGATGTCTCTCCAAAGCTGCTCGCAGGGCCGATCGGTATTGTGACGGCAACTGCTGAAACTGCGCGTGCAGGTCTGCGCGGCCTCCTTTACATTGTCGCCTTCATAAGCATCAACTTGGGCATTGTGAATCTGCTGCCGATTCCAATCGCGGACGGCGGTCAAATCCTATTCTTTGCGCTTGAAAAAATTCGTGGTAAACCGTTGAGCGTTCATAAGCAGATGCTTGTGCTGAAAATTAGCGTCGTCTTTATCATTGGGCTGTTCTTATATATCTCATGGTATGACATTCTGGGCCTTGAGCCCGTTGACCGCTTCCTCAAGTTTCTCGGCGGATAAATTTTGGTTCTATCATAGTTACGGCGTTCTTTAGCGATTGACCGGGTAATCTGGACTGACCTACTTATACTGCTCTGACAAAGGATTAAGCGAAAGAATACCTAAGACTATAGATTTCAGGTTTTCACTTGATTTGGGCACTCGCACTCCAATTTGAATGGATCGATTTGTGTAATATTTAATTTGCATTGGCAACACTACCTACCATGCTCGATTCAATACGGGTTCGGCGCCACGATCCAGAAAACATGCTTGACCAACTGATAGGCTTTCCCGATCAGTGCGCGGGTGCGGTAAAACTTGTCGAGGGTTTCCAACTCGACGGGTATACTGAACTTGAGATTCGTAACATTGTCATCGCCGGAATGGGCGGGTCCGGTATCGGGGGCGATTTGGTGAAAGCGGTGGTTGCCGATAACTGCCCAATTCCTGTTGCTGTCCATCGCGACTATTCGCTGCCCGCGTTCGTTGGGCAGGGGACACTTTTTATCGCCGTCAGCTTCTCCGGTAACACCGAAGAAACGCTGATGTCCGTGGAAACGGCGTATGAGCGTGGAGCGGTGTTAATTGCCATCACTGGCGGCGGCAAACTCGCGGAATTTGCCGTACAGCGCGGCATTCCCTGCCTCACTATTCCTGCCCGCGGCCAACCCAGATCCGCGCTCGGATATCTCTATTTACCCGTTCTAGCGATCCTTGACCGACTTGGATTTGCGCAGGGATTCGATTTCCGGGGCGATACACAAGAGGCAATCCATCTGCTGTCGCGGTTGGTAAACGGCTTTCATCCTGATGTCGAAGACAACCGCCCAAAACAGCTTGCCCGCCAGATGTGCGGGAAACTGCCAATCATTTATGCGCCGCAATCACTCCGCGCCGTTGCAATCCGATGGACAGCGCAGATTAATGAGAACGCAAAATCGCTGGCGTATCACAACCTCCTGCCTGAGATGAATCACAATGAAATCGAAGGTTGGAAGTTTCCATCCGATTTAACGCGATGCTGCTTTGTCGTGATGCTATGTGACGATGCCGCACACAACCGTACACAGCGTCGAATGGAAATCACCGCGCAACTTATTGAAAAGCACACCGCGGGTATCGCGCAGGTACATTCGCAAGGCGAATCGCTGTTGGCGCGCCTCCTTTCGCTAATCGCGGTAGGCGACTGGACCAGCTTATATCTTGCCGTCTCGTACGCCCAAGACCCAACTCCTGTTGTTCGCATCCAGGAGCTCAAACGGCGTTTGCAAATGGGTTGAAGCATATGGCATAACCGAGTTTTTTCCCCAAAACTCGGTTTCTTCTAAGCAAATTAGCACGAATTTTTAACCCGACCCTATTCACTATCCAAAATGTCAGATTCAAGAGAAATTGTTCAAGAATATCTGGATATCGTTGCAACCGTGAGGGAGTACGTGGAAGAACAGATGCAGCTCGGCTTTACGGAGCACCATGAACCCAAAAAACAGACCGGCGATTTTGACCTGAAACGGCTGCGTGAGGAAGCGGCGGACTGCACGCGCTGCGAATTGCATCAAAACCGTAACACTGTCGTTTTTGGGACAGGAGATGAAAACGCTGAACTCATGTTTGTCGGCGAAGCCCCCGGCGCGGATGAAGACCGACAGGGCGAACCGTTTGTCGGTCGAGCCGGACAACTCTTGACCAAGATTATTGAAGCCGTGGGATATGCGCGCGGGCAGGTCTACATTGCGAACGTCATCAAATGCCGTCCGCCCGGAAATCGGAACCCCAAACCCGTTGAAGTCGAAACCTGCGAACCGTTTCTCCTGAAACAGATTGAACTCATCCATCCCAAAGTCATCTGTGCGCTCGGCAGCTTTGCCGCACAGACTCTGCTCCGTACCGATCAAAAAATTTCATCACTGAGAGGGAAATTTCACGATTACCGCGGCGTGAAAGTCATGCCAACCTACCACCCCGCATTCCTCCTCCGAAACCCGAACGCCAAACGGGATGTTTGGGAGGACATGAAGCTGGTAATCGCCGAACTCAAAAAGGACCGTGCCCTGCGAGAATCCTCCCCTTAGTTTTCGCAGGTTGAGTTAAGCAATCAATTGCGCGAATAGATCGAGCGATTGGAAAACGAGCGCGCTAGCGGTTAATCCAGTCTTCATTCCCCTCCTTGCCAAGGAGGGATCAACCGAGTGAATAACGAGGGATCAAAGGAGCGAACAGCGACTGCGATAGTCTTCTCCGAAACCGCCAGCTCAATCTAAACCTACACCCGCTTTAGGCAAAGCCTTCATAAGAGAAACTTCCCGATGAAAATCACATTTACATGTCTTTTGTCGTTAGCCCTTTTCGGTTTATTGCCGTCCAGTTTTGCGCAGGAACCCGTGATTCTCAAGCATGGGGATACCGTCCACTCGGTAGCGTTTTCTCCCCGAGATTCGTCCCTAATTGCCAGCGCTGGTGCGGATAACACTATTAAGCTGTGGAATTTGCGGCAGAATAGCGTGAAAACTCTCGGTAACCACGAAGGCACGGTCAATTCAGTGGCATTCTCCCCGGACGGCAAAACCCTTGTGAGTGGCAGCGATGATTCCACCGTCAAGGCATGGGAAATTTCAGGTTGGCAAGAGATCGCGTCCCATGAACCCGTGTCATTCCAAGTACCTTTTCCCGTAACTGAAGTAACCTTCGCGCCCGATGGGCAGCTAATCGCCGCCGCCGGACAACATGTGATACTGTTCGATGCCGTCTATCAGACTGAGATTGCCACACTTCCGCACGGCGCATGGATTTGGTCGGCATCGTTCTCCCCCAACGGACGACTTCTCGCCTCTGGAGACCATAACGGAATCGTACGGATTTGGAATGTTCAGCAGCGGCGGATTATCGCTCAACTAGAAGGCCATTCGGCAGCGGTCGGATCTCTCAAATTTTCTCCGGATAGCCGAACGCTGGTGAGTGGCGGAAACGACGATCTCATCAATGTGTGGGATGTGTCGAACTGGGAACGCCTCGGAACAATTCCGAACAATGGCGCCGTCTATTCGGTTGATTTTTCTCCGGATGAAGATGCGCTCGCTGCGTCGGGATGGGAGGTCAGCCTCTGGTCCATTAAGAACGGCGAAAAGATTGCAACGCTGGCTGAAAGCTCTGATTGGGTTAGGACGGTAGCCTTCTCACCCGACGGTTCAGCCCTTGCCAGTGGCGGAAGAGATGGCACGGTGCGCGTCCGGAATATCAAAACCCTTTTGGCGCGACAAGGGCCGCGGTATGTAGTTCGCCTAATCTATTTCCTACCCAGCCGCCGTTCACCTCAGCGCGGTATAAACAGCAACTTTGATAAGTTAATAAGGGACGTGCAAAAGGCTTATGCCGGGCAGATGGACTATTACGGGTTCGGCTATAAGACCTTCCGGTTGGAAACCGATGAAGCCGGCAAGACGGTAGTGCATCGTCTGGAGGGTAAGTTCAATGATGGGCATTATCATATTGATACTTGGAACAGAGTCTTGGACGAAGTAGACGAGCACTTTGACCGCTCGGTAAATATCTACGTTGCGGCGATAGATATCGGCAGCCAAAGAATTGGCGGCAGCGGCAGTAAAGTATGCGGCCGCGGCGGCCCCGATGGGGTTTTTGGCGGCACCGTGATCGTTCCGGCCTCCGGCGACTGTTTTGACCATGATGTAGTGGTACATGAGCTTGGCCACGCCTTTGGATTGCAACACGATTTCCGCAACGATTTGAAGCCGTGGATTGTATTGTACAGCGGCGATCCGATGTCGACCTCTAGTTGCGCTGCTGAATGGTTGGATGCACACCGGTATTTCAACACAAGGCGTCCGTTTTTCAACCTGCCCGCAACATTTGAGATGCGTCCGTCGTTTGAAGTTCCTCCGGACGCAATTCGACTCCGGTTTGACGTTCACGATTCCGATGGGCTCCATCAAGCGCAATTGCTGACGCCGGAAATTGAAGATTCAGGCGGTTTAATAGCCTGCCAATCCTTGAATGGTACGAATTGCACCGTAGAATTTGCAATCCCCAAATCAACACTGAACAAGGGCGGCGAGGTGCGGCTTCAAGTTATCGATTCACACGGTTACTTTTCAGGGAAAAGTTTCAAAGTCGTCCCTTAAAAAACCTTCAAGTTCTTGTAGGCTGGGATCAAGCGAACGATTAGTGAGGGCGATAGTCCTCGCTACTCTTTTGTTAAACCCAACTTACAACTGACCGTATAAGCGATACGATAGCGGCTAATACAATCTTTATTCCCCTCCTTACTAAGGAGGGGCTAGGGGAGGTTATCATTTGCATTTCGCCGCTGGTTCAACCCAACCCACAAGGGCAAAGTAGTGCTCCCCCTTGACAAGGCTTACTATTACCCACAATTCTCTGGAGGTAGACACCGTCTATGTTGGGGCTAGGAACCATTGATCATTTCGGTATGGTGTAAACTGTGGGAGGGACATCCCTGTCCCGATAATCAGGGCTAGGAAGCCCTTCCCACAGGGGCTTCACAGCATGGTTACGTCAACAATGAGGGGAGAAAACCTGTACACAATCCGGCTTTGCGGCCTTGTGGATAATAGTGAGCTTTACAAGGGGGGAGCTAGAGAAGGTCCAATGCCGCCGAAAGGCGGACGATACGTTCAGTGTAAATTCACCGTCTAAGGGTTTTTGTCGACCTGCCCCGCGCCTTGAATGTTACTCAACACAATCATAAGCATCAGGACTATGAATATGATTATACGCTTCGAGCTGTTCATCCGTCGCTTGAGGTGCATCATCGTAATCGACAATCAATTCAGCCGCGTCTTTTGGGCTTATTAGATTGCCTGCCTGATCCCAATAGATGACCAATAAGTCCAAATCTTTAGGAATATCGGGCGGCATAAACTTGTTTTCAAAAAACTCTCGTACTCGTTCCAATTCAGCGTCCGTAGGAATGGCGATACCCCGTACACGTTCCCTTTCTGGTGGTTCCACATCAGCAAACTTTCCTGCAAGCCATCGGGGAATGTACTCTTCGAACCATTGGTCTTCCCAAGCCTCACTTAAAAGTTCACTTGTGCGATGAACTCCATCCTCATCGAGAGCGTTAAACTCATTTGCCGCACTATACCACGATCCAGATCTGCCCGTCCCCACACCCGATTTGTCAACCGTGCCAAACAAGTCTATAAATATTGTATAGTCATGCTTTAGATAGACAACTTTAATTTCATAGCTTCTTGTTAGGACAAACTCTACCGTCCGCACCTCAGGCATTACTAAACCCGCTGCGCGAATTCGACCCCGTTTGGTATTTAGTTCGCTTGGCAGAAGTTTACCTTCTTTATCAAATTCCCTAATAGCATTAAGTGCTTTTTCGGATAAATCATCTTTCAAATATGCTTGAAAATATGAGCTCGGAGTCCGCCCATCACACGTCTTTTTCATTTCGCCGAGGAACAAATGCCATTCAAATTCCGTCATGTGTTCTTGTAAATCAATGAAATGTTCGGCTAACCCTTGTGGAATACCTTCCGGGATTTCATACTGTGCGCGTTCCGGCGGCACGCGTTCAGATTCCACCATTTCGGGCTCCGCGGGTTCGGGCGGTTCAATCACCCGTGTCGGCGGTTCAGAATCGCTGCAACTTATAACCAATAGTAAAATCAAAACAACAACAAGGATTTTCATGATACGCCTCCTCGTACAGAAGTAGGCTTAATTGAAATTTGTAACACCCATCACCTAACATTCTTCAACACTATCGTCGCCGATTTAGGCTGTGTATACGGTTATGATTGCAAATCCTGCGCCAAGAGATATTCCATCCTCATCGTTAGACGGAAAATCCTGATGTATCAAGCCACGAGTGCAGTCGGAGATTTTTCCTTCAGCTAATCGCCGCTTGCACCAAACAGTGCAGTTTGAGCGGTCGAATGTACTATTTCGTGCACCTTCGCTCTTCATTCCCCGCCTTGCCAAGGAAGGATCAACCGACCGAATAGCGAGGGATCAAAAGAGCGAACAGCGACTGCACTAGTCTTTCTCTAACCCCAACAATCAAGCTGCAAAAAATTCATAGTTTTCATAGTTTTCGGATGTATCGTGAGAGATTGATTAAGTCCAAAAAGGGCGTGAACACTGTCTACCACTGATCTTCGGGAAGTTAGCGTCAAAGTGACTGCCGAGTTAACTATGAAAATTTAGCGTAATTTGCAATGGCGGAAGACAATAGCGACATCCAAGACAAAGACCTCTCTACATGCGGGACTTTTTGGGAATGTCGATAAACAAGAGTTCATGTACATTAGATTTGGCGGACGATCGAGTCGTCGGGTATCTAGAGTTCGCCCCCGTAGGAGCGATTTCCGAATCGCGACTCATACTCCCACTTGCGGATATTCGTCTAAACGGTTTAAAAATTTGCGGTTGACATACAGTCGTTGTTATCGTAATATATTAAGTGAATATTTGTATAGTAATTCGTTATTGGATTGGGTTTTACGAAGAGAAACCTTACTTACAAGCGCGGGGACTAGTTTTTACTGACCGCTGGTCACTAGCCACTGGTCACCGCTTCAAAACTAAGGAGAAATTGAAATGAACACGAAACAGAAGCTCGCATACATCGCTATCGGCGGATTACTCGTCGCCACCGGTATGATTATCTCACCTCTTAACGCTCAGAAAGATAAATTCGGAGAGATTGAATGCACCAAGCTTACGGTCGCGGATGATGACGGTACCCCAAAAATTATACTCGTGGCTGGAGATTATTATGACGCCCTTTCAGATGAAGCCGCGGCGATACTCATTCATGCCGCAGATTTTTATAGGACGGTGTCTGTTCATAGCACACATAAGGAAGGAAAAAGTTTGAGGTATGCAAGGCTGGCAGTTTTTGGCCGCAGTGTAGGAGCTACAATAGGAGGTATCAATGGGGACTCATCAGTGCTGATAAGCAGTGATGAGCATGGCGGACGTGTTGATATTCAGAACAACGAAGGAAAGAAAGTAGGACTGTTTGGCGTCAATTCCGATGGCGGATATGTCGATCTCATTGGACCAGCCGAAAAGACGCAAGCAAAACTCTTCATTGATAAATATGGCGGTGTTTTAGAGGTACATGGTAATGGCGACAGCAAAGGAGGTGCAGTAATGGGCATCAACAAACACGGTAACGGCAATGTCTCTAGGTACGATAAAAACGGTTATCTTCTAAAATAAACCATTGAATGGCTCTTGCTAGTATACCATCTTATGTCTGGGACGGGATGAACGCTAACCTTGACGACATTTTGCCCAAAAGGTCGCCGTCGTTGTCTACCATTAAGGAGGAGTTGAAGTGAAGCTTATCACGTTGCTGATACTATGTGTTTTAACCTACAGTTGTGAACGCAGTGATAAATTAGATTGTTTTGAGTATGCGCACGCGAAAGCTCGGAATCGCGAAAAAGACAAAACATCGTCCCGTTACAACAAGCTATTAAACGAAGCGTACCGAGAGTACCAAGAGGAAAACATATGGAGGGGGTATTGAGAATGAGTTATCTAGAAATGCAAAGATTGCGAACACGTAAACGTATCACCGAATTACGCTCTGTATTGGAAGGATTAGAAGAATCGATTTCCCAGCAAAACATTGATGATATTGAATCCATATACCGAGCTTTAGGAAAAATCTTCGACATACTTTCAACGGAGCCCGCCATAAATCCTAGCGCAAACCCGAAATATCGTTCATGAGTCACCGCAGATGTGATAATGCCCGATAATGGCGTTCATTTTAGCCTTAGACAAAAAAGGAGGAATTACGATGTCTGATGTTGATGTAATGGAACAGGTTCAGGATTCTTTGGTATTAGTTGAATCAGTATTCTCTGAGATCAGGCAGTGGTTTGAGTGTTATGAGTTTCCTAAAGAAACGCAACAAACTGCGGTTTTGATGCTAAATGGTGTGAATGGGAACCTTCAAGAACTTATTCGCATTCTTCAAAAGGCGGATAAGACGGATCGTCGCTAAGGAGGACTACGCAATGTTAAATACGACGAGTTGGAAGGAAAAAGCAGGTCTAATGGCGTTAGGCAGTTTTTTCACGATTGTTGGTTTGATGCTATCACCCATAACCGCAGAACAGGATAAATTCGGAGGAATTGAATGCGAGTTGTTGTTGATTGATGATGAAACGGATAACGGCCTAACAGTGATTACAGGGGGTATGATTCACATTGCTGACAGCCGCGGTGGAGTCAAGTTGACGCTCCGAATGCCTATTGACCTTAACGGTGATGTGAAAACGATCTTTGACCACAGCGGACTATCACGAGTAGCTTTTAGGGAAGCGGAAAGGGTTGGAATCGGTATTGATAAACATGGCGGGTATGTAACTGTGAATGGACGGTCGAAAGGCTACGCCATTATGGGCATCAACGAAAAGGGCAACGGCGCTAAGTCCACTTACGACAAAAACGGCTATCTCCTTAAATAACTAGGTTTTGTTGACATTGAATAATGAAGTTGTGGCATAATATAAGTTCTAGTAGGTTGGGTTTAGCGGGGCGCGGAACCCAACCTACAAAAGCTAAAAGGAGATTCCCAATGCCGAATTGGACAGCTATTTTAAAAGATGGAGGTGTGATTGGCGATGAGCCCTTTTGTGGTCGTCCATTTGTATGCAATTACAATGGATTTCCGGACGAATGCGATGTAGTCTTTATCGGTGAATGCCCCAAAAACTCACTCGGAGACTGGCGCGAACTGTGGGATTACAATCTAGGATTTAAGTACGACGCCTTCATAAAATGTTATCGACAACGCGTCGCAAAAACATCTAAGACTCGAGAGTTTTATAGTTGCCTTCGGAAGAATTTTGGTTGCAAGAGTATCGAAACAAACGTTTGTTGTTGCAGTAGTCATCGTCACGGTTCCAATCGACTTCGTTATTATTGTTTTTGTAATCGCGACGTGCTAAACGTGCTTCTCAAGAACTTGCCTCAAGAAAAACGGATTGGGATAGTTCCACACGGCAATCCAGCACGGGAATTTATTGAAACTTTTAGTGTTCCCGAAACGTGGGAAGTAATTTTCCCGCCTGTAAAACAGATCGGGTGGGCAAGCAAACATGAGCGCGAACGTGTAGAGGAATTTTGTGAAGATATTGTGAGTGGAGTTTCATTTTAAAGGTTTTGGAGGTTGGGTAAAACGTTACACTCAATTCATTCCTATGGAGAATTTTCGTTCCGAATACCGAAGAATGTTATTGCCAAGAGGCGCTTTGCGTAACCCAACAATCAAGCTAGGTTGAATTCTGCGTTTTCAGGTAGCGCGACAGGAAAAAGGGTCACGCAAAACGCTACGTAGTTCACACTATTACGGATGCACCTTGAAAACACGGTGGACAAACGCGCGCGGTAATGTAACTCCTCGTAGACAATTCTGCAAAAAATTTCATAGTTTTCATAGTTTTCATAGTTTTCCGATGTGCCGTGATAGTTTGATTGAATCCAAAAAAGGCGTGAATTCAGTCTACCACTGATCTTCGAGAAGTTAGGGTCAAAATGGACTAAGGAGTTAACTATGAAAATTTAGTTTTGTTGGTAATGGAGGAAGTCGATGGCGGCAGGAAAATCTATAACGTCACTTCATGAGCTACTAAATGGGAATGTCAATCAAGAAAAAGTCTTGTAAGTGGGATTTAACGGTGGAACGTATCATCGGGAATCTAGGATTGGTCCCCGGTAGGATCGATCTCCAAATCGCGACACATGCTCTCGGTTGAATACTCAAGCCAACCTGCAAGAGCTACGAAAAGTAAGAATGATGATATTGTTTGGGCAATTCTTGGCAAACTTATCAAATACGGGCGCGTTACAACATTCCATTGAGACGACATCGGTGATGCAGCGTTTAAATTAACAGCCATTGAGTTTCAACCACATCTCGATAACATGTGTAAGTATATAATAGCTGCGTTGAAACCCAGTATGTTCACGTAACTTTCGCTCACGTTGTGTTTATAATGCTAAACTACGAAAGGAGATTACAAATGTCTGAAAAACTTGAATCCATCAATCGCGCCATTTATCCGACAGAAGACGAATTTGTACAAGCGTTGCGTAACTTAATAGTGGAAATTGTACAAGACACCCTTGGGAAAACGGCTAGCAAAAAAGAGCACGAACCCAGAAAAAAGAAAAGGGATGGCACGAGGCTGAAGGTGGTTATGCCAGATGGGGAGACTATTGAACACTTGGATGCTACACACACAATGGAATTAGTGGTTGCAAAACTTGGTGCTATTCTTGGGTTTGAGCGACTAGCTAATAAATGTCCAAATCTTCTGTCTCGTGATCCGGACAGTGTTGCAGTCAGTAGTGTGCCACATGGCGAGTATTATATCTTCAATGGCGGGTCAACGCATGCCAGACTGCGAAAGTTACGGAATGCTGCAAAAGCATTTGAGGAAATTTCTGAGTTGAAAGTAGAACAATTGGCAAAACATGGGCGAGGAAAACTCTAATCAGGACTAAATCATCGTTCCCAATTCTTGTAGGTTGGGTCAAGCGATCAACCGACCGAATAGCGAAGAATTGGGCGACCAAACTGGGAGTGCGATAGTCTTCGTTTTTAAAGGTAGTACCTAGCGGCAATAACCTAATCGTCGCTAATCGGAATTCCCTACTACAAGTATTCGACCCCTGTAAGAGCGGTCTCCGACTCGCGGCACACACTCTCTTCACCGCTCAACTCAATCTACAAAAGCTTTCTCCTTCCGCCCCGCGAACTTCAATCAATCTTCCCCCTCCACAACTGCAATCTCGTCATGGGTCAAGCCGTAGAGCTGATAGACTACCTGATCGATCAGCGCATCGGTGTACTGGATGCGGGCGAGCAGCGGCTTCAGTTTCGCGAGGCTGTGAGTAAACTCCCGCTCCAACGATTCTTGGAAATTTCGGCTGGATAAATCGGTGCGAATGATCCGTCGGTTTTTCCTCAATATTTCCAGCAGCCGGTCAAACGTCAATTCGAAATAACTTCGAATCGCCGTCTTGTTCTGGAGTGCCTCGATTTCGACCCTGATTTCGCGTTCCATCCAGCGGTGAAAGTCTCGAATTTCCTCCCCATTCTTCCTATTCATCGCAATCATTTCCTCCGCGAGAAAGCCAAGCAGGTCGTGGACAACATCCGAACGCTCCGGCTCGGCACCGAGATGGTGCTTCACGAAGCCGAGGACGCAGTCTATGCTTCCTTTATCAAGGCAGAATTGGTAGAGCTTTTTGGCTTTTTCGAGTTGATGGTTGCGTTCATCGGCAGGCGTGGTGAATTTGACGCGGCGGATGGGCATAGCTCGAACTTGTTGAGGATATGTATGGGAATACGAGCCCTGCAATGTGCCTGTGGCAAAGTATACTCTAAAAAGCCAAGTCAGCAGAGAGCTCCCCAATAACGCCGTTGTATAACTTAACGAAGGGTATGGAGGGGACATTCTATCAAATCCTTCAAATTCTGTTTGTGCGGTAGTGTGTTCAACATTTTCGTAGTAAGTAACACACGTTATCAAATGGTCACAATAAAATCCGGTATTATCAAAAGATAAGATTAATTGCTCATTTGGTCCTGTGAAATCCCGTATTACGATTTTGTCGCTCTCGAATAATTCAGGTACCCGCGGGCCATACATCTCATCCTGCCGATAGTCAATGTAACGACTGTCCCAATCTACGACATAACGCCGTAAAGTTTTACCATCAATAAAACGTTTGGCGTTCCCGACCCCTTGTGTGGAAACGATGTCCCTTTTGGTGAAGCTCGTTTTGTCTTTACTATGGGTGGTTGCACCAACCATTACGTAGCAAAACTGACCAAGCCGAATTGAATTTGTCCAAATTTTATTCCCTAGACTACGGGTATTCGGATCGGCGAGTTGAAAACGGATTTGGTAGTTTTCGCTTGAAAGCCATTCGGTTTGGTTAATTTGACCAATTTGCTCTGCTTTGCCCGTATTTAAGTTGGGTGTGTACAGTTTTGTTTCTGACTGCTGGTCGGGATTTTCAAGCGTCAACGTGTAAATGACACAGTGTCGAGAGACGTCTTCAAAAACATTTAACCCTTCAAAATGAAATACAGCATGCAACTGAGTCTTATGTAAAAGAAATCCACGCAGTCGATCTGCGTATTTCTCTCTGGCTAACGCATCTGGCACGATAAACGAATGATATCCTCGCCTGCACAGTAATTCAATTGACTTTGTGATAAACGCGGCGTAGAGATCCCAATGCCCTTTAAGGAGACCGGAAAGATGACATAACCGCTCAATCGCAAATCGGTCCTGTGGAACCATGCTGGTCATGCTCCAAGCGTTTGCATACGGCGGATTCCCTATCACCGCGTCAAATCCGGGATTGTCCATCTCCCGTCCGTACTCGTCACGAAACACTTCCGGAAACTCAATCTCCCAATGAAAGAACCGTTTCTCCGCCGCAATCTCCTGCGCTTGTCGATAGGAAGACATCGCTTCTAGTTTCGCCATTTTTTTGTCGCGCAGCGCATCAAGAGCGTCGTGATATTCCGTACGAGAAACAGTGTTTTCGAAATAGAGACTCGTCCAAAGATTCGCCACGCCTTTGTGGAAGCGGAGCATCGTCTGGGCGATGTCTAATTGATGTTCTTTCGCGTGGATCTGGTCGGCGCTGCGGCTCTCCATCTCCTCAATTAACAGGTAGTGTCCGATGGCGGTTGCAACCGTATCGGTGAAAGGGAACGCCATCGAAATCTCCGTCTGATTTTGGCTAGTTTTTCGTCGGCTCTTTTTCAGTTGCGGTAGGTTCGGGAGGTTCGCAATATCCGCCCCGATTAGCGAGTTGCCGCAGCGAATGTGGTGATCGAGAAACGAAAGCGGCTCGCCTTTCGCCACCGTGTGCAGCCAGAGGGAAAGTTTCGCCAACTCCACCGCCATCGGGTTGAGGTCAACCCCGTAAACGCAGGACTCGACGACGCGCCGCCGCCAATAGGCGAGTTCCGACTCTTCGCTCGCCGTTTCGGTCATGTGCACCGCATCCGGATGCGTGATTAGTTCTTTGGCGAGATAATCGACAACGCCGACGAGGAAATGGCCGCTCCCCGTGGCGGGGTCCAAAATTTTGAGCTTAAGAATCTCCTCAACGGTTTTGCCTTTACAAAGCGGCGCCAGCGTGTTTTCGACGATATAGCGCACGATGTAATCGGGCGTGTAGTAACTGCCGGTCGCCTTCCGTTCGCCCTTGTCGTTCAGCAGATAAACCTCCCCTTTGCGATAGGCAGCCTCCTGATTGGTGGCCGATTTGGGTTCAACCGATTCACGCTTCTTCTTTGAAACGATGACCAAATCTTCGGTGGCAATTTGAGGTTGAAATTCGAGTAAACCCTCGTAAATGTTTCCGAGATGTCGCACGTCGAGGTCACGGTAGGTGATTCGTTCGCCCTGCTCCGTCCGTGTCAACAGTTCAATTGCCTGCGCCAGTGCAGCGTCGCCGATTTCGTATTTTTCAAGAAACGGGTGGTGTTTCGGGTTGAATAGTCCGCCGTTATACTGCGGGATGTGGTCTTCCCAACCGTCATTCACCAGCGTAAATAACTGCCGCAGTCCCGTCCAATAGAGGTTCGCCCCCGGTGCGTAGGCGATTCCGCCATCCAGTTTTTCGTGCACGTCCGTTGCCATTTGGTCGAGGCTGTATTGCACAGTGTAATCGCGGTTGTTTAATGGCAGCAGGTCTCGGCTTTCGGCGTAGAGGATAAACAGCAGGCGGTACAGCAGAATCAGGCAGTTGCTGTGAATCTCGTCGAGCGGCGGATTGGCGCTGTCGAAGTCGTTGGGCGAAAATTCCAGGAATCCGCCAATGAGCATGCGTAGGGCGTCGTAGACGCGGTTCTTCAGGTCATCGGAAATAGCGATTGTCTGTTGTTCGCTCTCCCCCAATACACGGTTGAGAAAGGATGCCCCGCTCGCGTCGAGGATGAATGCGTCGCGCCGAAACAGGCAGTAGAAATAACGGAAGGTCTCTAGGTCTCCGTTTTCGGAGAGCAGCGCGGCGAGGTCTACCTCATAAAAGCTGTCCAGCCGATAACTGGTCTGTCGCTGATAAAGGCGCCACTGCCTGCCGTTTGTCAAGATACCCCAGTCTTTATCTGCGAATCGCAGATAGAAGTCAATCTGATAGCTGGGATTTTGATTGGTGAACGGGTCGCCCCGTCCCTGTGCTTTCCGGTCTAGATTGCGTGACCACGCTTTCGCATCCCCGATGGCGAAAGCCGTTTTGAAGAACTCGTTGGTGTTGATGTGAGGTTTCGACGTATCGTGCGCGTCTGTCGACTCGAAGAAGGCGTAATCTGGTCTCTTGGTGCCCAACGATGTTTGGAGTGCGGGCTGCACCTCGAAAACGTGCCCTAACAGTTCGAGCAGCGGTTGGATGAGTTCGCGTTCGGTTTGTGACTCGTTGAGGTGTTCTGCGTTGGGGGCGACGGCGTCAACGCGGGCTTTAATTGCGGCGTAATCCGATTCAATTTTCGGTGTACTCCTCCACTGCGGCTGGTCAATGATCAGGGAGTCGAGGTAGTAATCCGAAAACAGTGATTGGTTGTTTACCGCACCAGGCAGGTTTTTGGCATTCATAGGCATTGGCGTATCAGTCTTTACTATACACTTGGCGTATCGAAAATAGAGGATAATCCGCGTCATTCTATCAAAACGTCCTGCCGACTTCAATTTAAATCACTCGCCAAAAACAGTTTAATCGAAGAAGAAGTTTGGTTTCGATAGCCCTCTCAACCCAACTCAAAAGTGCTTTACCTATCGCTCAATCGCTTGACTTTCACACGCTGCATAAGGTATATTACCAATAAATTCCAGCGTTTGAAACAGGGCAAACTGTGAAGGTTTTCCAGCTTAAGTCGTATTCATCACTGTCCATAGGATGGGGGTAAGTTCACGGCGAACCTAGTGGACAAGAACCGATTGTATGTGAAAGTTACAGAGATAGGGGACGAGGATTTCGGTGTCAGCGTGGGAGATTAGGCGTAAAATCGTGCATTTTATGACATATAGGTTTTCAACCCATTAGAGAGTTTCTACTTTGAATCATACAAGCAATGAGGGCGTTACGCTTTCGACAGATCAGCAGACAGTATTTAACTGGATTAACGATGAACTCCAGTTACCGGTATTTGCTGAAGCTTACAAAGGTGCATTAAATCTCCTAGAAAAGAAACTGCCGGGCTACATTACGTTCGTATCCCACACCGGCAGGGATTTGATGAACAGCCTTCCCCGGTTGGGAATCCAGCCAGAGTCGGTTCAATATGTGCAACTTGTGGGTGAAATACAAAATCATTGGGAAGACGAATGGGGAGTGGAAGTTGTTAGTAATATAGATAACACCGAAATTGGAAATTTAATCCCTTATGAAATTTGTGAAAAGATACAGGTTCTAATCAATAAACACAGAGATGGACGTCACCGAGCCTCAAAAGCAGAAAGCCTATTCTTCACAACCTTTTTGGATTATGCCGACGCGGATGAGATTCCCCTAAACCTTCTGACAGAATGGAAGCGCGCAAGACGGTGGTTTTTGGAACATACCCATCTACGTGATGGCGAATTTGACATGGCTGCATCCTCTGAAGTAGTTAGACATTTTCAGAACCTTGATGACTTTCTATACACCGCTGCTAGCAGCGAACTTGAGCGGATAAGGAGTATGGATGAAATCTTGGAAGAAACCAACGAATGAAATGATAGATAAGGCCTTAAGGCTGGTCAAAAAAGGAACCGGGCGCCGGTATTTTTTCTCAAGGTTGTCGAATCCCCTCTGGATTCAACCGCTCGTCAAACGCGGAATTTTTCAGTCACCCCCAAAAATTAGATACTTTGACGATGGCTACGTTCAATTCCCCCGTTGGCCCGAACTTCAATACCTCAAAAATGTGTCGTGCGATGTGCCCGATCAAGTTGTTAATTTAGTGTTGGGACTCCCTAAAGTTGACAATCCTAGCGTTTATGATGACATTTTGGAAATTGCATTGGAACTCCGCGGAGAACATTCCGCCAAACTGATGCCGAAAATACTTGAATCTCTAGAGCTAGAACACCAAGTTTGGACGTATCAATACTCAGACTTGTTAGCCCATTGGACCAAGGAGAATCAGATATCGGATGCATTGGAACTTTCAAAAATACTAGTTGCGTTTTTGCCTGATTCCCAAGAAAGGGACAAGCGGAAACGGCGGAGAGAGAATCAGCAAGATTTAGCCGCAATAGCAACTAGGGTAGCGGCGACGCAACTTGAACCGTCCCCTCGAATTGGTAGTTGGGAATACGGTGAGATATTGTCCAAAGGCGTTCGTCCGCTTGCCGAGGAAGAACCCTACAAGGTTGCGTGCATTCTCATCTATGCCGCCGCAAATATGATTGATGT
The DNA here is from genome assembly GCA_028819845.1 of Candidatus Poribacteria bacterium. Lineage (GTDB taxonomy): Bacteria > Poribacteria > WGA-4E > WGA-4E > PCPOR2b > JAPPKS01. The sequence continues at coordinate 285,292 of JAPPKS010000032.1, forward strand.
GCGAACGCATCAAGGGGACTTTGACAACGATGTCGACTATTCCGATTACTGGTGTGTACGGCTCGATGAATCTGAGGATGATTATGAAGCCCCTGATAAATCACTGGTTCATACACTCACCTTCGCTTGTCATCGGGTTTACGAAAAAAGACCCGATTCAATTCTCGATTTGGACGAAGCATTGCGCAACCAGCACAGGCGTATATTCAAACGCCTGCGCCAGCACCTCTATGCCAAATATCCAAGTGAGCAAACCAAACCGTGGATTCGGCAAATGATTCTAGATTATCAAGATTATCAACGATTGGAATACGGTTATGAATTTCAACAAATGATTCGAAGAGCTTGTGAACAGTTTGGTACGGCATTGCTTACAAAGGAAGAGCTTAGACATATTTTCGATTGCATCCTGAACGGCCCGTCGAAAGATACCCTTAACCAGGACGAGTTTAGACAACTTCAGCTCCGTTTCCATCGCAAGCAACTCAAGCCTTTTGCGCCCGTGCTATTCGGCGAATATGAAACCTATTTGCAACAGTTAGAATCTGAGGCTCAGGCTGAGGATGAGATATCCGATGACGACTATCCGCTAATAAAGACAAGAGGAGGACCAGTTTCTAGTCGTAGCCCACGCTCACCCGACGACCTTTCCAAACTCACCGATGAAGAACTACTCGCCTACATAAACAAGTACGAGGGAGAAAAGCCCCTTTACAAAGGTAATCATTTTATAGAAGTCAACATTGAAGGCCTCAGCGTCGCGTTTCAAACTTTTTTCACGCAACACATTATCCCGAATCTCAAAAGGCGCAAATTCTGGATTGAAAATCGCGAAAAAATTGAGAGACCCATTTACGTGCGAATGATGATTGTCGCCATGCAAACGGACGTAAAATCGAAGCACTTCGACAGGCTTAGCGCGTGGTTATCATTTAGCGAATGGGTACTTTCCCACCCTGACCAAGATCTCAAGGAAGACTATAGGCTAGGTAAACAAGGCGACGAATCCCGAGACAACCCTAACTGGTACAATTCCCGGCGGGCAGTCTGTGATTTTATCGAAGTATGCCTGCAAGACGATGTAAACGTTCCCATCTCCGCACGGCTGCAACTTTCCACACTGCTGAAGATGCTTTGCACACAATATGATTCATGGCTGGATCGAGACAAGCGGCACTTTTTGAACCAAAACGACCTCATCACCGAGGGAATCAACAACACACGCAGCCTTGCACTCGACGCGTTGGTTCAATTCGGATTCTGGGTGCAAAGACATGATTCAGAATCTGAAGTCTCTGAATTAACGGCGATTCTTGAAAGTCGGTTTGCTTCGGAAATGGGACATCCCTTGACGCTGCCGGAGTATGCCATCCTAGGCAGAGACTATCGCCTGATTTATAGCCTAAATAAAACCTGGGCGACTGAACACAAATCAGACTTTTTTCCACAAGGGAATCTGTCAGCGTGGCTGGCGGCGTTTGATAGTTTCGTGCGTTATAATCGCCCCTTCAAGGCTCTCTTTGAAATTCTTCGAGATGACTTCGATTTTGCACTGCAACATATAGAAGATTTCAGAAATCAAGATTTAGCCGACAGTAAACGTACAGAAATCCTGGGAGACTATCTGTTCCACTATTATATGTGGGATATGTATCCGCTCAAAGGTGAAAGCAGTCTGCTTCAACGGTTCTACCAAGTGACCGAAAAGAATCGAAAGCAATGGGCAAATTTGTTTGACTGCGTCGGTCGTAACGTGTGGGCTATTCGTGGACAACTCGATAATTGCCTAAAGGACAAACTCAGTGCATTCTATGATTGGCGTTTTGAGGTCAAAGAACCGATCGAACTTCAGAAGTTTACCTACTGGCTCAAAGCCAAATGCTTAGACGCCGAATGGCGATTGGATGAGTATTCCAGAATTCTGGATTTGTGTAAAGCGGACGATGTGTCGATTTCTTTGCAGTTGGAGGCGTTGTGTGAGATGCTTACGGATCACAAAGCGAAGGTAGTTGAATGCTTCGCCAAGTTGACCCATGGGCGCAGCGATGACAACATTTACATTCGGACAGAGGTAGCAAAAACAATCCTGAACGCTGGTCTGGCAAGCGACGACCAAAACGTGCACCAAAACGCACAACGCGCCCGAGAAAACCTACTCCGTCTTGGCAGATTTGATTTGTTGGAATTGGATGATTGAGGATAATGTGCGTGATGTAGTTGCAAGTAGGTGGATTGAACGATTAATTGAGCGAATAGCGATGGCGACGGCTCTTCCTAGCCCTTGTCGGCGATAGTTAAAGCTCAACAACTGGTAAAATGCAATTAGCTTGTGGTGGAACAGCCTAATTCTAAACAAAAGGGGACAGTGCCGCCCCTATCTTCGTCAAGGTCGGCAGTTCAGGCATTTCATTTGCTCGATTTTATTATGGTCTACATAATTAACCCAGTTATGCGGAATAAAACCTTATGACCTGGGTGGGGGAGAGTGTTTCCGGCTCGCATTCAATCCGGGAGCGTTGAATGACACGCACTAAGGCATTAGGCATCTTGGGGTTGTCTAGCACGGCAACGCCCAACGATATAAAAAAGGCATTTCGAAACCTCGCCAAAATTACACACCCAGATAAAAACAATTCCCCCGGCGCACATCAACGATTTATTGATGTAAAAACCGCTTACGGGATCTTATCTGACCCACAGGCGCAACGAGAACACGCCGCGCGAGAAGCACGGGAACGTCAGGAGAGAGAAGCGCGAGAAAAGGCAGAACGGGAACGTAAAGAACGCGAAATAAAAGAACGATTACGCGCCGCGGCAAATCTGGTGGCGAGATTAAAACGAGAACGCCAAAAGAGACAAGCACGGGAGTGGGCAGAACGAGAACGGCAGGGGAGAATAGCACAAGTAAAAGATGTAGAGACCTTGCTGCATAAATTGAGGAGTTTGGCTATAGATGCCGATCGCGGTGTTCCAGAACTCGAAGAGAAGTTGGAAGACATTTTGGATCGACTGCGTGAAAAATATAAGCAAAGAAGGCTTTCAGCCGACACGGTTGAAGAAATAAAATCTCTCAAGGCTCGAATCGAGAATATTATTCGGCAAATGAAGCAAGGCAAGCTGAAGCCTAAATCCAAACCGAATCCCCAAGACAATTTAACTTATTGCAATATCTGTGGTTCAAAAGCGGTTAAGGTATTGAATAGAAAAGATGGCCGCAAACGGAATCACTGTTCCGTTTGCGGAAATAGCAAATTTCTGAATCCCCTCTTCAGAACGGCGAATCGCCATAGGTTTGGTTGAAAGGGCCAAACTCGTGTCCCTGTTGAACTTGGGAGAGATACTACCTTTAAACATAACACTCAGCCCAGCGTACACCGCTACAGCGCATATTCTGAAACATAGCGTATTGACGCATCCAATTAGTCGTGATAAAATTGCCCTGCTCAATGACAATCGCTGCCATTGGTAGGATAGCAGCCCTAACCTACGAGCGCGTCCAAACATGAATACTTCAGGAGGAGAATATGTTCCGATTAATATTGATTGCATTTGCCGTAGCATTTCTCGCAACGACTCAGGTGGTTGCACAGAAGTTTGAAGATGTTGTTTATTTGAAAAATGGAGGTATCATTCGCGGAACAATCATTGAACAGATTCCAGAAAAATCGCTGAATATAGTAAGATTTGACGGCAAGGCATTCCGATTCAAGATGAAAGAGATTGAAAAAATCTCCAAGGAGACCGTGATGAGAATGCATGGAATTGAGAAAAAGAAAAATCCCATGGTAGCGCTCGGTCTTTCGTTTCCAATCATTGGAGCCGGGCAATTCTACAACGGCCAATATGCGAAGGGAGCAATCCAATTCGGCGCGGGAATCGTAGGTTTGGGACTCACATTGAGTGCGGGCGGTGATAACAAGGACGAATCCGATGATAACCCAGACGGCGATAATGGTGGCTGGGTTAGAGTTCCCGGTTATCTGCTCTTGTTCGGCGGAGCAATATGGTCGCTGATTGATGCGCCGATGTCAGCAAATAAAATCAACCAGCAGAATCAAGTTGCATCTTTCGGACACCTGTTTCAGCTTGACGGCGACCGAGCCACACTTGGCTTGGACCCTGTTGCGTCACGCAACGGGTTAGGTACGCAATTAACGCTCCGGTTTTAGAACGCGAAAGCATTTCCTAAACCCAACGCTTTTCTGTCGTCCGGAGGTTTGAAAAACGTTGGGTTACGCTTCATCGGTTCACATTTTGACCGCAGTCGAAACACCGACCGCATGCAGCAAACTTCCTTTGGTTCGTCCACGCCGATCAACCCAACCTACAATAGCTTTTTTAACTCTTCACTAACCACTCTCCACCGCCTTTATCGCTTCAACGCGAATTGATTTTGGCGAGGTTGGACAGTGATACTGGCAGACGCCGCAGCCGACGCAGCCCGGCGACATGACCTCAACCCGGTTATGTGCGTCTATCCGAATCGCGCGCTCGCCGATTGGACAACTGTCGACGCAGTCGCGGCAGCCGATTGCTTGTGTCCGAAGGCACGTATCATAATTGACGCCCGCTAACCCAATCTGAATCTCGTTGACCGTCAGTTTTTGCAGCGCCCCGCTTGGGCAAACGTTCATACATTCGAGCGTTTCGCAGACCACGCACGGTTGATAGTCCGGATCGATGAACGGGGTTCCCGCCCGATCGGGATCGCGTGCATTGATAGGTTGGATTGCACGAGCCGGACAACTGTTTACGCAGGCTCCGCTGCGCACACACGTATCCAAAAACTCATCCTCAATAATCGCCCCTGGCGGACGCAACAATGCTTTTTCGGCGGGGATATACGCGCCAATCTGTGAATCCACGTACTCTGCGACCGGCTGCGCAAGCCTAGACAGCGCCTCCCGAAAAAAGGATCGTCTGGTGTGTGCCATTGAATCGTCAGATTTTGCCATATGCGTTCAGCCTCAGCCGTATACTGCCGCAAGGTAGGGAAAGTCTAGACCCTTGCCGCGGAATTGCGGTGAATCCTTCATCATGCCGGACTCGTCCAACCGCTTTTTCTGCCTACGCGCTATCCACCGCGCCATTGTCAATTTTGGCAAAGGTGCACGCCGGTGTCAAGCGTAAAATCCATTCATCCGTTGACGGCAACTATGGGATTTTAATTGACAAAACAGGCGGCTCAAATTACAATTGACAGATTGACGGGCCGCTGCGGTAAACAACTGCGTTCTAATCACACTGTTGCATGTGGTTCTGTGCAGCGCGGTTGCGGCGTTCGCTGGCGGCGTAATCAAATGGCTAAAAATTCAAACAACGAAATGGAGGCGAATATCATAATACGGCAAAATAACTATCGGATGAATCTCATACTTGCGCTGATTCTGATTGGGGCACCGGTCTTTCTCTCGTGCGGCGATGAGGGCGAACCGGTATCTCCCATGACAGACGGAGAGATGCAACCTGATAACGGAGATAAAGACCCGGACGGCATGATGGTGGAACAACCGGAAGCGCTTCCCGGACTGCCAGACTACACCGCCGGGTTTGAGACTTGGCTAAAGATGAACGCGGAGCCGATTGTAGGCGGCTCGCCCGCACACTTCGGCACGAAGGATATCCTTATCAATCAGGAACGCGAAGCCCTCGCACCGGACGGAAAGCAGAAGTTCCCTTATCCGGACGGAAGTATCATTGTTAAACCCGTTTACCGATCCGACCAAGACTTCATCGGAATATTTGCCCTCATGAGGAAAGAGGCGGGAAGTAATCCCGGTGCCAATGACTGGACGTTCATCGAATACTCGCGCCGCGAAGGGGACGCGGCATTTACAGTGCTCGCAAAAGGCAAGCTCTGCGAAGGTTGTCATTCGGGTGTCCAAGACACAGATTACGCATTTCAACGGCTTGAGTAGTTGACGAGGTATACGTAAATCTTGTAATGGGGTCAAGCAAACTGTGACTTGAAACCGAGTTTTTTCTTCAAAACTCGGTTTCTGTAAATTTCAGCGAGAGTAAGATAAATGCCTACAGCAGCGCTTATCACCTTCGGGTGCAAGGTCAACCAATATGATACGCAGTCAATGCAGGAAACCGTGCGGCGAAACGGTTACACCGTCGTTGATGAGGATGAATCCGCGGATATTTATTTCATCAACACCTGCACCGTGACGCATGTTGCCGACCAAAAAGCGCGTCAGGCTATTCGCCGCGCCATCCGAAAGAACCCGAACGCCAAGGTGCTCGTTACGGGCTGTTACGCGGAAAGCGGCCGGAGGGAAATCGAAAAGATACCCGGTGTATCGTTCGTGTTTGGAAACCGCGAAAAAGCCAGTCTCCAAGCGTATCTTAATGAAATTCACGGCGGTGAGGCGGCTGAAGATGATTCACCGCTCTTACGAATAAAACCTGTGCAGCATGACCCGATCCGTGAACATGCCCGATTTAGTCACATGGGCGTGAGCGGTTTGACGCAACGCACGCGTGCGCTCATAAAGATTCAAGATGGGTGCAGCGCTTTTTGTACCTACTGTATCATCCCTTATGTCCGCGGACGCATGACCAGCCGCCCTGTAGCGCATATCGTGAAAGAAACAGAGCAGATCGCCGCAAACGGATACAAAGAGGTCGTTATCACAGGCGTGCACATGGGAACTTACGGGAAGGACAACCGGAGAAAATCGACGTTCGCCGATGTTCTGGAGAGGGTGCATCCCATCGAAGGGATTGAACGCATCCGATTTAGTTCGATTGAACCGATGAATTTCCCTGAGGACCTTGTAGATAGGATGGCAGACTTGCCAAAGTGCATGCCGCATTTCCATCTGCCGCTGCAGTCGGGCAGCGACACAATTCTGCGCCGCATGCGCCGGCAGTATACGACAGACGGGTATGGGCGCCTAGTGGAAACGCTGCGGCTGGCTTTCCCGAGCGTCGCCGTGACCACCGATGTCATGGTCGGTTTCCCTGGGGAGACCGATGCGAATTTTGACGATTCGCTCCAATTCGTCGAGGAGATGGGATTCAGCCAGTTGCACGTGTTTCGATATTCCCCTCGGCAAGGCACAGCAGCAGCAGAGTATCCCGATCAGATACCGCCGCACAAATCGGCGGAGCGAAGCAAGGCGATGATTGCGCTTGGAAAGCAACTTCGAGACAAATTCCGGCGTCGGATGTTGGGCAAGACAATGGATGTGTTAGTCGAGGATAGCCGGGAAGGTGAAAATCGACAGCTAGCGGGGTTTACGGGGAATTACTTGCGCGTTTTACTGGATTGTACCGATTCTGCGATTAACCGGATTATGCCGGTGAAGTTGTTGGCGTTAGACGGTGAATTTGTTCAGGGAGAGGTGCTTTCGCGCTAAACTTGGTACGAGGCGCCGAAATACTGAAAGCCATTTCAGCCACAATTAGGTGAACGGCGCACGGTTTATCGCTGCACCTGCCCTAGGTTTCCTGTGAGGCACAACCTACCATAGTTCTTAGTCGCGATCCAACGACCTACACCGCGGCTAGGCGAGTCAATTCGATAACGGCACTATAAACTCATGCACTAAGCCGCGGTCATGCTATTTATTCTGCGAGCAAGGCGAGATTTTTTCCGATTCGCCGTACCCTTTTTGATGACGCCCTTCTGTGCCGCTCTGTCAAGGTGGCTGGCGGCATGCCGGTATAGTTCCTGCGCTTGCTCTACATTCTTCTCTTCAATCACGGTTTCGGTCTTCTTCACCATCGTCCGCATAGCAGATTTCTGTCTAAAATTCCGCTCACGCTTCTTCGGGTCGGCGCGAAGGTGTTTCAGTGCAGACTTTCTTCTAAAATCTGTCTGCTTTCCTTCTCTTTGAGGCAATTCTTGTCACCTCCTTCCAGTGCAATTACGTATATGATGGTTGGGATGCGCTATGGATCGGTCTAGGGGAATCATTTCCGCTAGCATTTCTAAAATAATAACATAGACGACCTCGTTTTGTCCATGTTTCTTTAGTGATACTTAAGAAGCGTTCCGCTGTCACAACAGTTTTCTCGCGAATTTTCTGTTCGTTACCGAACGATTGCCAGCTTTTTGATTCGCGAATACGTCTCGCCTTTAACTGACGCCTCAAATTTACACACGTAAATGCCGGTAGCGACCCGCCGCCCAAAGGCATTCTGGTGATTCCACCAAGCTCGCCAAATACGCGGGTCGGTTCCATCCGGCACGCCCGTCTTCTTTTTCACCAACGAACCGTCAGACGCATAGATGAAAAAATTTAACGCCTCCATGGGTAAATTGCCTTCACCTCGTAATTGAGTCAATTCATCCGTCAATCGAGCCGGATTCGGAAATACCGCCGCGCTTATCCATTCAAAATCAGGTTCATACAGGACAGTGCGTTCAACAGAGCTAGCGCCAAGTGGATACACAACGGTTGCGCGGACGAGGTTTTCCCCCGGTTGCAACGTTACTTCCGCTTGAAACGTGCCGTTAAATCGGTTTAGTTTAGCGAGGACATTTCCTGGGCTCAGGACAATTTCGACCGGATACGTGGACTCGAACCGTCCCGTGATTTTGACCGGATTAAGATTCGCGGCAAGGGTGGGATCGATTGTAACGGTGGGAGTGGAGGCACTTTGAAGTGATTGGCTTGCCAGGCCATTCAGCATAACGAGCACAAGTTGAGTGACTTTACGAACCAATTGCAAGTTGACCTTTTCAACCGTGTCGCGAAAGGTATGATAAAACGAATTCGTTTCATAGCCGGGGGAATCTCGCCACGGCGTTGTGCTTTCAGTGAAAGTGACCGCCCGATAGCCTTCATTCCAAAACGGGCTGTGATCGCCGGCGCTGAGCGACCCATCACGAATTGGTAGGACCTCCAATCCAATATCGTACCATTCATTTGCTATCAACGCCATCTCGCCAATCCAGGCAGAGGAGTCGTCCGAATTATTCGCGAGCACTTCGACGAGCTCCGTTATCCAGTTGAAGCCGATCATGTCAATATTGATGGCAAGGACAATGTTTTCGCCTGCCTGTACTGCATTTTTGGCGTGATGCAGACTCCCCTGTCGTCCGATCTCTCCGCCGTCAAGTGCGATGAACCGCAACTCGTGATCGTAATTATACCGGCTTAACAGATGGGCAATCTCAAGCATCGCGGCGACGCCAGTCGCGTTATCGTTCGCGCCGGGCGCGTCTGAAATCAATGGATTCCAACCCGCGTAATCCCGATCGCCTATGCTGTCGTAGTGGGCGCAGAGAACGAAGATTCGATCGCTTTTTGAACCGTGCTGAGCAGGCAGCCTAGCAACGACGTTTTTCAACCCGCTGAATTCTTCTATTTCGACTTCCAATCGCGGCGAGCGGCGAAACTGGTTTACAATGTACCGCGCTGCATTATCCGCAGCGTCGCGATGATAGGAACTTCGCGTGCGGTAGGCTACAGGGTTGTTTGCCGATGCATCCGAGGGTGGGAGGTTTTCCGATGCAGGAGTTGGCGTCTGCTGTACGTTTTCCTGCAAGGCAATGATGTGCGCTTTCAGGTTTTCTGACTGGACTAAGGGAAGGATTTCATCGCCGCGGTCAGCGAAACTTGCGGCGGTTCGTAAGGACGAAATTAGGAGAATCGGTAGTAAATGTCGAAACTTCATACGGTGGCGGCATAGTGGGCGTTGCGGCTTTGGCAATTCAGTTGCCGGGTGGCGCACTGATAAAGCATTCTTCTCAACTCATAGTCATCGTACGCCTTCCCAATCAACTGATTTCAAGACTTTACTTACTATCGGCGCTTCTACCATTACCCAATCAACCGTCCAATTTCCCAAACGACACATGAAATTGCAAATCCAATGTAGACAAGCGAGGCGAGAACCATAATCACGGTTGAGACACTTTTCGGCTTGGCAGCCTTCGGCAAGAACCGGTGATTGATATAGAGCGTGAGCGGCACATAGATTGCCATGGCGAACCCGCCCATGTAGGCTGCGTTGAAGAGAAAGCCGAGTTCACTGACACCCTTCTGCTCCATTACGAAGGTTATCAAACAGCCGGCAACGATCCAAGTGCCCGCCACAAGCAAGTACCACCAACTCAACTCGCGTTTCTGAGCACCCTTGAAATTGGTGTATACGATGTCGGCAATCGACCGCGAGACCCCATCAACCAGGGCGAGTTGCGTTCCAAAGAGGGTTGCCACGCCGACGAGCAGAAAGATTACGCGCCCGGGGCCGCCCCACACTTCGCCCAGCACCTGTGCTTCGTCCCAGATGAGGGTTCCCTTCCCGGGTACGATGCCTTGAGGATGCAAAACGGCGAGTGCGCCGAATATGAAGAGCAAGATGGTGACAGTGTTCAACGCCCAGAAGAAAATTAGCTGATCTTTCTTGATATAACTCCACCACGCCTTGAACCGATCACGATTCTGTGCGGTGTCCTCAAAGACAAAACCCGTCGATGGAACGGTCTCGGTCCTGCCCCGAAGCGGATTTTGCAACTGCGGAAGGCGCGCGCCCATGCCGATATTCTTATCTCGAAGATAGAAGGTGTAGAAGAGGTTCGCCGTACCACCGGCGCCGGCAAAAACGATTGCGATGAACATGGCTTTCACCGTCATGTTTGGCGCTTTGTAACCGACATTCAGAATGCCCGCACCCAGTTCTTTCCACGTATTCGCCGAACCGACTGCGATGGCGACTACGATAAGCCCCACCGTGACGATGATGACGAGCAACTCAATCGTTCGCTCAACAGAGTGATAAATCATCTTGGGGCCAAAAAGGAGTAGAGCGACGGTGCCAAAGGTGACGACGGTCCAGAATGTGTCGGTTCCCCAACCAACCGGTCCAACCAGCAAGGCTTTGAGTGCTAGCCCGGAAGCCCGCGCCCAGCCGGGCGCTATCCAGCTTAGCACGGTGATGAGGATGAACAACGGTGCAAACCCGCGCCACACGCGGCAGTAACCGGTGTAGACCGTTTCACCTGTAGCAACTGTCCAGCGTCCCACCTCGAAGTTAATCCATAGTTGCAGAAACACGCCCAAGACAGCCGCCCAGACCATACTGCCGCCGTACTCTGCTGCAATGCGCGGCCAAATCACAATCTCGCCTGCTCCGATGGAGAGGCCGACCAAAATTGCCCCTGGTCCAGCTATCTTCCAAAACGGCATTGTTTTCTCGGGCAAGTCCGCGGACTTAAAATCAGCAAGCGGTTCGTATAATTTTTTCATCCCGACAACTCCTTCTGACTCGCTGCACCGTCTACGCAAGCCGATACCTTCTGTCGCTCATGATTGATACAAAATCCATTCTACAGAGTTTTCTTCGCTCCGTCAACAGAAATCATCAACGTCTTTCAACACCTACCGCTGATTGCACAACGTAGGCGTGCTATATTTGCTGAGATTTTAAACGATTGAGAACGGTTACACGGCAATCATAGATGGCTTTGCTTTTCGCGAAATAGGCGTTGCTTGCACCCAAAAACTGTGGTAAAATCGGACTTGGATATTCTAGATTTTGTGAGTCGGATTTGCCGATTATTTGTTGGTTGTAAAATAGGAAACTTTGATGAAGGATAGTGTTTCCGTCCTGAACTCCACGGATAATCAGCTAATTAAGGACTAAAGACACAACGAAGCAGAATCGACAGGTGAGGCGAAATAGCAAATCTCGCCCGCCGTCCTTGCGTTACTTAGGATTACGTTAGCCTGTCATGGCGCCACATAAGGAGACACATGACGGACGAGTTCATTGATATCCGCGGTGCTCGCGAACATAACTTAAAGAACATCGACCTCAAGCTGCCGAAGGACAAACTCATCACCTTCACCGGTGTCAGCGGTTCTGGCAAGTCATCGTTGGCGTTCGACACGCTCTACGCCGAAGGGCAACGCCGCTATATCGAATCGCTCTCGGCCTATGCCCGCCAGTTTCTCGGTCAACTGGAAAAACCCGATGTCGATTTCATCGGCGGATTATCCCCATCCATCTCGATCGACCAAAAATCTGCCGGCAACAACCCACGTTCAACCGTCGCCACCATCACTGAAATTTACGACTACTTCCGCGTGCTGTTTGCGCGTGTGGGCGTAAAGCACTGTTTAAAATGCGGACGCGCTGTGGGTGCCCAGACTACAGAGGCGATTATAGATGGAATTGTGAATTTGCCGGAGCAAACGCGCATATTGGTGCTTGCGCCAATCGTTAGCGGACGAAAAGGGGAATACCGCGAAGATCTCGCCGACGCACTCAAGGCGGGATTCGTCCGCGCCCGAATCGATGGCGAAGTTTATGACTTGATGGACGAGATTCAGTTGGACCGCAACCAACGCCACGATATTGAGATTGTGGTTGACCGCATCGTAATCAAACCCGATATCCGCAGCCGTGTTGCAGAAACTGTTGAAACCGCCTTGCGGATGGGAGAAGGACGTTTGATTGTCAACATCGTTGAAGGGCAGCCTAACGCCGGCGACCTCCTCTATAGTAAGGACTATACGTGTGTCCACTGCAATATCAGTTATGAACCGCCTGCGCCCCGCCAGTTTTCCTTCAACAGTCCGGCAGGGATGTGTCCGACCTGCAAAGGGCTGGGCACGAAAACTGAAATCTCTCCCGATTTGGTCGTGCCGGACGAAACTAAGTCAATCGAAGAGGGTGCGGTTGTCTTTTGGGGCGAACTTGAGGCTTTAAACACTCAACACATCGCTTTAGGTTTGGCGTCGCACTTCGGTTTTAGCTTGGATACGCCGTGGAGCGAATTAACCGATGCGCAGCAGCAAATTATCCTCTATGGCACGGACGGAGAAAAAATACCCTTCGTTTACCGTACACGCCGACGGCGGCGCTATCGGTACGAGATGCCGTTCGAGGGGGTCATTCCCCTTGAGGAGCGAAAGTATTTTCAAACAAATTCGGAGATGCACAAACGGTATCTTTCAAAATTTATGGTTACTAGCGTATGTCCGGATTGTGAGGGTAAACGACTCAAGCTAGAAGTCAAATCTGTGACAATTGCTGAAAAATCGATATTTGATGTGATTGAGATGACGGTCGGCGACTGTCGTGAATTCTTCGAAAAACTACAACTGTCAGAACGCGAAGCCTTCATTGCAACCGATTTGCTGAAAGAAATAAAAGGGCGTCTCTGGTTTCTCATGAACGTTGGGTTGCATTACCTTACATTGAATCGCACGGCGCCGACGCTCTCAGGAGGGGAATCGCAGCGGATTCGGTTAGCTAGCCAAATTGGAGCCGGACTGCGCGGCGTGCTGTATGTCCTTGATGAACCAAGCATCGGATTGCATCCACGCGACAACGCCCACCTACTTTCGACGTTGAAACATTTACGTGATATGGGTAACACCGTGATTGTCGTCGAACATGACGCCGATACAATGTGGGCCGCGGATATGATTGTTGACTTCGGGCCGGGGCCCGGGGTTCAAGGCGGAAAGATTGCAGGAATGGGACCGCCCCGCGAAGTCGCTGAACATGCAGACTCGATCACCGCAAAATATATGCGGGGGGAACAGCAAATTGAGATTCCCGCGAATCGCCGCGATGTTAACGGCAATTGGCTTGAGATTTACGGTGCGCACCACCACAACCTAAAACACATCAGTGTACGCATTCCAATCGGCGCCTTTACATGTGTGACCGGCGTCAGCGGTTCCGGCAAGAGTTCACTCATCACCGATATTCTGTACAAAGCACTCGCCCGAGATTTGATGAAGGCGCATGAACAGCCGGGGAAGTACGAAGAAATTCGAGCGCTCATCGTTGAGAAGCCGCATCAAAAAAACGAGCGGATTGAAAACGATGAGGAAAGAGACCGAGAGCGTGAGCGGAAAGAAGAGAGTGTGAGTCGAAATGAGACCCTATGCACTACCCGGCATGAATTGCGCGGCGTGCAGTCCGTAATTGACAAAATCATCGACATCGATCAGGCGCCAATCGGACGGACACCGAGATCAAATCCAGCGACCTACACGAAAGTTTTCGATCACATTCGTGCGCTGTACGCCCAAATGACCGAGTCGAATATACGCGGTTATAAGCAGGGGCGATTCAGCTTCAATGTTAAAGGCGGCCGGTGTGAAGCCTGTCAAGGCAATGGATCGCGGCGGATTGAGATGCACTTTCTCGCCGATGTGTGGGTCAAGTGCAACGTTTGCCATGGGAGACGCTATAATGATGAAACACTGCAGGTGGAATACCGGGGGAAGAACATCGCCGAGGTCTTGCAGATGGATGTCCAGGAGGCTTTGGAGCACTTCTCCAATGTTCCGACAATTTCGAAAATTCTGCAAACTCTAAACGATGTTGGTTTAGATTACATCAAGCTCGGGCAGCCCGCGCCGACGCTTTCGGGTGGAGAGGCGCAGCGGATTAAGCTGGCGCGCGAGCTAGCTAAACGGAGTACAGGCAAAACGCTCTATATTCTTGATGAGCCGACAACAGGGTTGCACTTCGATGATGTGAAGAAATTGTTAGAAGTCTTACATCAATTGGTAGATGCCGGCAACACCATTGTCGTGATTGAACATAACCTTGAAGTGGTTAAAACGGCGGATTATCTCATCGATCTCGGACCTGAAGGCGGCGAGGAAGGCGGATATGTCGTGGCAGCCGGGACGCCCGAAGAGGTGGGGGAGGTGGAGATGTCGTATACAGGCCGCGCGTTGAAACCCGTTTTGGATGAGAGAAACAATGGAAGGATGTACGATAGCAATCATTCAGCAGCCACGTACTCCAATCCGTCGCGTTTGCCGCCGGAATCTTCCAGCGAAATCCATGAGTCAGATGAAATCTACTTGACCGAAAGCGCTGTAAAACCCGAAAATCTTCGGTATATTTCCGTGCGCGGCGCGCGGGAGCATAACCTTAAAAATGTAGATGCGGAAATCCCGCACAGGAAGCTAACTACATTCACCGGCGTGAGCGGTTCCGGAAAGTCGTCGTTGGCGCTAGATACCATCTACGCCGAGGGGCAACGCCGATACGTTGAATCCCTTTCAACCTATGCACGGCAGTTTTTGGGACAGTTGGATAAGCCGAAGTTTGAGAAAATTGAGGGGCTTTCACCCGCGATTGCAATTGAGCAGAAGGCGCCAAGCAACAATCCGCGGTCGACAGTCGGAACGGTCACGGAGATTTACGACTACCTGCGCGTGCTCTACGCCCGAATCGGGACACCGCATTGTCCTCAGTGCCGGCGGGAAGTCGGCGCCCAATCGGTGCAACAAATTGTGGAAAAGATTATGACGTTGCCCGGCGGAACGCGATTGTATGTCCTGTTTCCGTTGAGTTTGCGGAGTAATGAGGATTATCCGGATGCCTTTCGGCGCGCGCAGCGCGATGGATATGTTCGCGTTGAGATTGATGGCGAGATTTACAACATCGATCAGGCGCCTCAGATTGGCAAGAGCATCAAGCACGATGTCAAAATTGTAGTCGATCGCCTAGCCATTGAACCCGATGCGCGCAGTCGACTTGCCGAAGCTGTCGAGACTGCCACACGTGAGAGCGGCGGCGTCGTAGCAATCAGGGAAATGGATGAGAGAGAAAAGAAGGGCAGCCAACGCGCAAAGCGGCGGCGTGTTGGGCATCATATTTTCAGCGAGCATTTTGCTTGTGTCCCCTGCGGGTTGAGTTTTCCTGAACTCACGCCGCGCCACTTTTCATTTAACAGTCCTCTAGGACAGTGTAAACGATGTGAAGGCATTGGCAGTATAATATGGCGCGCAGGCGCCGTTTGTAAGGAGTGTGAAGGAACACGCATTGAACCGCTGGCGCGTTTTGTGACCGTGAACGGCAAAACTATCGCGGAAGTCACAGCGATGTTAATTCGAGATTCAATTGAATTTTTCTTAAGCTTGAATTTGCCGACGCATCAGGAGAAAATCGCTCGTGAACTTCTCAGAGAAATCCAGAATCGGCTTCAATTCCTTGCGGATATTGGACTGCACTATTTGACCTTGAACCGTCCTGCGCCGTCGCTTTCAGGAGGGGAGATGCAGCGTATTCGCTTGGCAAGCCAACTCGGCAGCGGTTTGACGGGGGTGATGTATATTCTTGATGAACCCACGATCGGGTTGCATCAGAAGGATAACGAGCGGCTATTGAACGCGTTAAAACGCCTTCGGGATTTGGGCAACAGCGTACTCGTCATCGAACACGACTCGGAGACAATGTTGACATCGGATTACATTCTCGACTTTGGCCCGAACGCTGGCAAATTGGGCGGCGAAATCGTGGCTGTCGGGTCGCCAACTGAAATTCAGGGCAACGAAAAATCGATTACAGGCCGTTATCTCATCGGCGCGCAAAAGATTGAAATCCCGACGGAAAGGCGCGCGGGCAAAGGAGAGTGGCTTGAGCTTTTCGATGTCCGAATCAATAACTTAAACGGCATTGAAGTCAAAATTCCGCTGGGAACGCTCACATGTGTGACAGGGGTATCAGGTTCAGGGAAGAGTTCACTCGTCGAAGAGACGCTCTACCCTGCGCTCGCCGGTAGTTTGAATCGGACAAAGATTGCAAAAGCTGGTAAGTTCAGGCAGATTCGCGGCATGGATTTTCTAGACAAGGTAATTCACATTGATCAGCAGCCAATTGGAGAGACCCCGCGTTCAAATCCTGCCACTTATACCGACCTTTTTACTAAAATTAGATATCTTTTTGCCGATCTGCCCGATGCCAAAATACGCGGCTTCGGTACACGCCGATTCAGTTTCAATCAGAAAAGCGGGCAGTGCGAAACGTGTCACGGGCACGGTTATAACAAAATCGAGATGCACTTTCTCGCGGATGTCTGGGTAAAGTGCGAAACGTGCGGCGGAACCGGGTATAATAAAGAGACGCTTCAAGTCCGCTACAAAGGCAAAAACGTTGCCGAAATCTTGGCAATGACGGTGAAAGAGGCATTGGATCATTTCTACAACGTGCCCAGCATCCGAAAGGGGTTGCAGATGCTGTATGACGTAGGATTAGATTACATTGAACTCGGACAGTCTGCAACGACGCTGTCGGGCGGCGAATCGCAGCGTGTCAAGTTGGCGCGCGAACTCGCCAAACGGAGCACCGGCAGAACCATCTATATCATGGACGAACCCACTACCGGTTTGCACTTTGATGACGTGCAAAAATTGCTTGTTGTGCTCAACCGGCTTGTGGACAAAGGCAACACAATAATCGTGATTGAGCACAATCTAGACGTGATTAAGTGCGCGGATTGGGTTATCGATCTTGGTCCTGAGGGGGGAGATGAAGGCGGGGAAGTTGTCGCTATGGGAACGCCGGAGGACGTGGCGGCGGTGCCTCCTTCACACACCGGGCGATTTTTGCAAAAAGTGCTTTTCGGTTAACACACAATCATTACATATTAGGACTTACGCAGTTGAACATCCGAAGTGCGTAGTAGGGCAATGCATTGCCCGTTTCTACACAAAACGATATGTTAGGCGAATTACAAGTAGGTAAACGACTGGTTTGATTTTTGGGGAAATCATAAAATGTACAAGAAAAACTTCGGTTTAATAGCTTTTTGTGGTTTGATTTCAATATTATTTGCAAATGTATCATTTGCAGAGTCTGAAGTTGATGAATGTATTGCGCCTGGTGAAGAAAAGTTGCGGAAAGCCATTGAGGTTCGCGAGAAAAGTCAAGAAGAATTACAAAACGAAACTATAGATGAAGAAACTTATGAAAAGCGATGCAATGAAGCCATTAACCAAGCTTTATCTGTTTTTGATAGAGCCATCGCGGCTAACCCTGAGAATCCCGATTTCCACTATCAAAGAGGATTGGCGATGGTGAAGTGGAACAAACTTGACACTGATGCGCATGAATACTTTGATAAAGCAATTGAATTGAATCCTTTCTATGTTGAAGCATATTATCAAAAAGGGTTGTTGTTTCGGGAGTGGCGGAAGATTGAAGAAGCAATTAAGCAATTGGATGAAGTCATTTTTTGGAAACCAGATTTTGGCGATGCCTACTTTCATAGGGGTTCACTGTAATTACCCCCAAAAACTAGACAGTCGAATAAGAGATCTTTTCGACTAGAAAACTGGTCATCATCTGAGCGAAAATAGGACTCGGAAACGCCAAGAAAATGAAAGGAGTTTTTCCACCATGTCCCGTAGAATACAGCGTGATGGCCGATTCAAAGCCCAAGTGGCTCTTGAAGCTATCAAGAATCAGCAGACTATCAGTCAAATTGCCAGTG
>JAPPKS010000023.1:0-95572 GCA_028819845.1 Candidatus Poribacteria bacterium
TCGTGATTCGCAATCAATTCGGATGGGAGAGGTTTTAAAAGCGTTGGGTTTCGCTCCATTCATCGGATCTTGTACGCGGTTAGGTTGACGGGGAATTTGGTTTTCATGGACGGTTTTTGGATGTATCCGCTCTACCCAACCTACAGGAGTTGTGTTTAAGAAACCGAGTTTGCAAGAAAAAAACTCGGTTTCAATTAACATTTTGCTCGGCTTCAGAGTTTCGGTAGGTGCAGTTAGGAAGCTAAACCTACCGCAGTGCAAAAAATTTATTGGCTTTATTATAATTTGGCGGAAGTCCTTGTTCGGAAGGAACTATTCATGGAATACATAGTGTGTTTTATTGGAATTTGTGTGGTTGGCGGTCTCGGTTTGGCTGCCGTATGCGCAGCCGAACAGGGCTACCGGGAGACGCAGCTTCACGAGAAGGTCGTAGAACGCATTTACCAAGACGGCCGCCGGGTTTTGATGGTGAACGGGGATGAAATCGAAGATAGAACACCGAAACCCGACCCGGCTCCACAGGACATCACGCCCGAGGAACACGAACGCGGATACATCGTCTATCGACGATCAGATTCTGACGGCGTCTTTCGTTTCAGCAGCCCCCAATCCGGTGAGCGAACTGCGGCACTCTCTACGGCTGCTAGTCAGGACGAGCAACGGCACGTGCAGTTTGCCATACGTGCTCTCCGAGATTTGGGGAGGGTAGAGGTAGAACTAGGGGTTTTGTCGAACGGCGATGGGGTCACGCTGCCGGCTTCCGCTGTTTCAGTTCGACCAGTGCGTATCGGAATTTGGAGAGACTATTGGGACCCATTCTTTGTCGAGGCGCCGAAACTCTTAGACCATTATGACGCCATAACCCGCGTGCTCCGCGGACAGAGCCAGCAGTATTGGATTAGTTTTCACGTACCGCCGGGGACACCGGCCGGTAGATTTACAGGGGATGTTTATGTTCGTACCGAGCATGGCAGCGAAGCGTCGCTAAGGCTCGAATTGGAGGTCTATCCTTTTTCCCTGGCGCCCGGGCGATGGTGGGGCATCTACTACTACGGTTTGACAGGCGAGAATACCGCACGGGACTTTGCGGACATGAAAGCACACGGCGTGAATTCGATGCTTATCTGTCCTCCGGGGCACGTAGCGCCCGTGCTTGAGCGAGTCGGTGACCGCGTTACCGCTAGTTTTCCCCACACCGACAAGCTCATGGCCGAACTTAAACGTCAGGGTTTTAACAGGCCGGTGCCGTATTATCCCCGAATGTTAAGCTGCCGCGTGCTCGATCTCTTCGACCGTGTGGACGGTGTGAAATTCAAACCCGGCGACTATTACGGCCAACGCTGTATCGACTATAAAGCTGAAGACTATCCCGAAGACCTGAAGGAGGTACTCAAAGATATTTTTCGCCAAATGGTTCAACACGCTAAGGAAGCAGATTGGCCGGAAATCCTCTGGTTCCTCGTGGATGAACCCGGTGCTGCAGCTCTGCACGAGCGTGAACTTGAATGGGCGAAGGTAGAATTCCCCCTGTTTGCAGAGGCATGCCCCGGTGAGAAATTGCTCTGTACGGCGTACTCACGCGACGTGATTGACGCTATCGGTGTCCGGCTTGATGTGCGTGTCGGGGAGTTGTGGCGCTTTACCGACGACGACCTGCAGCGTACCGACGCGGACGATTCACAGCTCTGGGGTATCCGTTGGCTGTGTCAGCACAATGCCTACCGTTTTCCGCGGCACTTCGCCGGGTTTGGGCTCGACCGTATGGGGCTTGACGGTTTTACCGAATGGACGTACTACGGCGCACCCGTCTACCGACCCTACGACCAGATTATTGACTGGCAGGGATGCAGTTACGCCTTTGAAGATGAACATGGGAATCTCCTCAGCACGATTACTTGGGAAGCGGCGCAGGAAGGCATTGACGATGCCCGCTACGCTGCTACGCTGCGCGCACTAATTTCCAATGGTGAGTCCTCGGTGAACCGGGAGCATCAGCGGCTTGCCGGAGATGCGTCGGATTGGATTGAAACGCGAATCGCGGCAATTCCAAATCGCCCGGTTACCTTGCCCGAGGCGGAACTGGACGCATTGCGGCGGGAGATTGCGAATCAGATTATTGTGCTGATGGACGCGGGACTGTCCGCCGATTAGCACCTAGATGTGATTACAATGGTTGTGCCCGTCCATTCGAAAGCCGTTGAAAGACGTGGTGCAAGCAGCAGTTAGTCGCCCATGAATTCCGACGTTAAAGCCGATTCCATGGAAATTTAATAGTGTTTCAGAGCGTGCGGCTTGAAACCGCACCTGCAGGGTGGAGAATTATTGATGTCTTTAGCAAGAAAAATCATACTCGCCGTGTGCTTTACTTTTGCGATAACGTGCAGTGCCTTCGCCCAATGGCTGCTTGTACCGATGGATAAAGCGCAGACCAACCACCTAAAGGCCTACGGATTGACCTACTGGACGCTGCAAACGCCGCGGGAATACCGGGCGATGTGGCTATTGAATTACCGCGGCGGCGCCTTCCTATTGAACGATTCGCCCGACGTGCATGTCAAGTCGAAGGCGATGGGAGTTCATGTTGAACCAATGTCTGATCTCGATTATGGCGAAATTCTCATTGAGATGGAAAATTCCAACATGGATGAAATCCTATTGGAAAAAGCGCCAAAAATTGCGGTTTACGCCCCTCCGGACAACACCCCCTACCGTGACCCTTGGGGCGATGCGGTGAAGATTGCATTGGATTACGCCCAAATTCCTTACCATGTCATCTGGGACAAGGAGGTCGAAAACCAGTACCTGCTCACGGAAGGGTTCGACTGGTTACATCTGCACCATGAGGATTTCACCGGACAGCACGGCAAATTCTACGGCTCTTTCAGGGGGCAGGTGTGGTACCAGCAGCGAGTCCGACTGTTTAAGCAAGCGGCTACCGAGGCGGGCTTTTCCCGCGTGCCGAGACACAAAGGACATATTGCGCAACTGATTCAGGATTACGTCCTCAACGGAGGATTCCTGTTTGCGATGTGTTCGGCGCCAGAAACGTTGGATATTGCAATCGCGGCGGGCGCAGGGCACGTCGATATCGTCGCACCAGAACTTGATGGAACGCCCACCCAGCCGGACTATCAATCCAAATTGAATTTTAAAAAGACGTTCGGCTTCGAAAACTTCACGCTGCATACAAGCCCCTATCAATATGAATTTTCTGATATTGACGACCCGAAACCAGAGCCCGACCCGCTGTCCGGCTTAGAAGATTTCACCTTGTTCGAGTTTTCGGCAAAGCACGACCCAATCCCAACGATGCTTACGCAGAATCATGTAGGTAAGGTACGGGGATTTCTTGGCCAGACGACTTCTTTCAATAGAGACACCATCCGCGATTCGGTGACCATATTGGGCGACATCGAAGGCACGCCTTATGCAAAATACATCCATGGAAAATTAGGCAAGGGGACGTTCACGTTCCTCGGTGGACACGATCCGGAGGATTACCGGCATCTGGTTGGGGAGGGAAGGATTCCGACCAATCTGGATCTGCACAAGCACTCACCGGGCTATCGCCTAATACTGAACAATATTCTGTTCCCCGCTGCGAAGAAGAAGCCTCAGAAGACGTAGTCTAAATCAGGATACTCGGGATTGAAGGATTTGCAGGATTTGATGTGTGTAAATTTGAAATGACTATTGGGCGGCATTTCCTTAAAGATTAGGCGAGGCTGCATGCTTTAAAAATTCACATTTAACACTTGGAAAGAGAAGTGAAATGTCGAACATTCAGAGTGAATTTTCCACCGAAGATTACCGAGAAATTGATCGAGCGCACGTTTGGCACCCGCTCTTTCAACATGAACTTTTGAATCAGACAAATCTGATTGTGTTCAAGGAGGCGCATGGGACAACCATAGTTGACTCGGACGGACACGAATATTTGGATGCGTATTCAGGTTTGTGGAATGTCATCGTCGGATATGGACGGCAGGAGATTGCCCAAGCGGTGTATGAGCAGACTCAACAGTTGCACTACTATCCACATACGCAGATAAACATTCCGGCAACGTTACTGTCGGAACGGCTGGCGGAGCTACTTCCGGGGAACCTCAACCACGTCTATTTCAGCAACAGCGGTTCTGAAGCCAATGAAACAGCAATAAAAATAGCGCGGCAGTACGGCAGGCAAAGGTATCCGGGGCAGAACCGGTACAAGATAATTGCACGGTACCGAGGTTATCACGGATTCACCTACGGGGCAATGTCTGCAACCGGACAGGTGCTGCGGAAAAAACCTTTTGAACCGCTAGCGCCCGGTTTCCTGCACGTCCAGCCACCCTATTGCTATCGGTGTCCGTTTGACTTGAATGATTCGGACTGCGCCATGTTCTGTGCGGATGAAATCGAACGAGTCATTCAGTGGGAGGGCGCGGAAACCGTCATTGCAGTAATTGCCGAACCCATCATCGGCGGCGGCGGAGTGATTGTTCCGCCGGACGACTATCTTCCAAGACTGAGAGAAATCTGCGACCGCTATGGAATATTGCTCATCCTTGATGAAGTGATTACGGGGTTTGGAAGAACAGGCACGCTGTTCGCGTGTGAACGGTGGGGAGTGCTACCGGATATCATTACATTGGCGAAAGGGTTGACGAGCGGCTACGTTCCGCTGGGCGCATGCGTCGTCAGCGATGAGGTTTTTGAAGGATTTCTCGGTGCGCCGGAGGAGGAACGGGAATTCGCGCAAGTCTGCACGTATGCTGGGCACCCTGTGGCTTGCGCTGCGGGTTTGGCGAACCTGAAAATTATCTCAGACGAACGGTTATGGGAAAACTCCGAGCGTGTAGGAACCTACCTTCTTGACAAACTTGATACGCTGCGATCGATGCCAATTGTGGGAGATGTCCGCGGAAAAGGACTTATGCTGGCGATTGAGTTAGTGAAAAACGGCAAATCACATTTAGACACCGCGAAAACAAACCAGATTGTTGCGGCAGTCCGAGAAAAAGGCATCTTAATCGGAAAAATCAGCCGCGCTGTAGATGAGCCGGAAAATATCCTTTTCGTCGCACCGCCGTTGATTCTCACGGTTGAAGAGGCGGATCGCATCTTCGAAACACTCCGCGAGGTACTTGCTAATTTTAGCACCTGATTGGATAATAGGTGACAAAGCCATACTTGTGCGTTTGAGTTGCTATAAGCGGTGGAACCTCTATCGCGCGGCATTTACTATCGCCCTCGTTAGTCGCTCTGTTGATGCTATTTGGCCGCTTGATTCCATCAAATACCATACTCCAGCATTGAGCGGGGCAAGATGCCCCGCCTACGGAGGGTAGTGGGTTACTATACACCTGCCGCCCTCTCGGGCTGCATAAAGTGAATTTTCAAACGAGTTCTTAAGGGCTGATACGGATTCACAATCCTACGGCATTTTTTCACGATAAACAACTGTCCCTGACGGCTTTTCACGATGGCGGGAGAGGGTGGGAGTCGAACCCACCTACCCACTTGCATGGGCAAGCTGGTTTTGAAGACCAGTAGAGCCACCGGACCCTATCCTCTCCCAAAATGAACGGTTAACATTGGACGCATGAGCACCGTGTTAATGTGCGCAACGGATTATGAACTCTTTTGCGGAGATTTCCGCAGACGGCGGTGGTTTCCCTCGCGTATCGTGAACCCTCTGCCGTCGCAGTATTCCAAGAACGGCACAGCATATTTACGGCTAGTCTGCGCAAACTCCCGGAATTCAGCGACGGTAATCACGGTTTTTTCTTGGAGGAAACCGGTAAGCAGATTCATGGTGTTTTCAAATGTCCGAATATGGACAAAGAAGTCATCTGCAATCTTGACAAGCTGTCCAAGATTTACGAGCGCGTAGAATGTCTCTCGAACCGATTGCGCGGAATATTCCGGAAGTTGCTCGGTTAGCGCTTTTATATTGGGGACGTTTATACCTGCATCCAAAAAGACGGCTTCAACTTTCTCTTTGATTGCCTCCTCTTGTTCAGAAAATTGGATTTGATGGGACGCCAAACGCAGGAGGTTTCCGTCTTTAACGACCCGCCTCTGCCGGATTAAATCGCCCACAATCTTCTCGAAAGCAGTTTCATCGAGGTCAAGTTGTAGACGGAGTTGCGCTGTGTTCTGACCGGGTGCGAGCGGCGTCTCTGCGTGGAAACCCTCCAAGGCGCTGATAAGATTGGTTTGCGCCCTTTGCAACCGATCCCTAGCGGCAATAAGCCGGCTGCCACCGTTCCAACGCGTTATTTTATGCTCGCGTTCCAGTGCTTTCAGGATTTTTTCCAGCGTTGAATTCGGATGGCTGAGATAATACCGCAGAGAGTCTTCCGACAAGCAGAGCTCACTCCTTTGCGCAAGCAGCAGATTTATCACGCCGACATCGTCAGCCATATTCCATTGATTGAGCGTATGCGCAGTCGCTTTCGCAAACCGCTTGTGGCGCGGCGCAAACGGATTTATCACCGTACCACCTCCGACGGTATACTGCGATGCGAAATCGCGGACGATAAGCCGATCTCCCCTGAATGTGAGAATTGGCTTCTCTAAGCGCAATTGGATTTGCGCCGTATCGCCCGGCAAAACAGCTTCATCCACAAGCAGTATCGCCCGACAAAACGCTTCGCTAGTACCGAGATAAAACCGCAGCCGCGTCCAGTGTTCTAACATTCGCGGAAAGGACGACAGCACATGGAGTGAAACATCAACGTTGTCCGTCACTCTTGACAAGCCGATTGTGCAAAGTACATCTCCGCGGCGAATTTCTTCTGTCGTGATGCCCGAAAGGTTCAATGCGGTCCGCTGTCCGGCGTGCGCTTCCTCGGCTGGACGATTGTGAACTTGTATCCCGCGCACACGAATGTCGCGTCCCTGCGGCAATATCATAAGCCGTTGTTCGCGGTGTATGGAACCGTCAATCAGCGTTCCGGTAACGACGGCGCCAAACCCCGGCATGGTAAAAATCCGATCCACATAGAGGCGTGGAATACCGTTGCGGCTCTCTTTTCCTGCAACAGCCGTGACTCTATCGACAATTGCCTGCTTGAGGCGGTCCACGCCTTCTTCAGTCTCAGCCGACACTTGCACAGTTGGTGCGCCTTCAAGCGCGGTACCCGCCAACATCTCTTGTGCCATCTCGGTAGATTCAGCTAATTCTTCCGCCGTCACCAAATCAATTTTGGTCATCACCAATATGCCGGTCGAGATGCCGAGGAGATCGAGGATTTCCAAGTGTTCCAAGGTCTGCTCCTGAACACCCTCCTTCGCATCCACGACTAGCAGCACAACGTCCATTCCGTAAGCGCCCGAAAGCATATTCCGGATGAACCTTTCATGCCCTGGCACGTCCACGATTCCGGCGCGTGAACCGTCGGGGAGGTCGAAATAGGCGAACCCCAACTCGATTGACAGTCCTCGTTCTTGTTCTTCCTTGAGCCGGTCGGTTTCGATTCCTGTAAGGGCGCGAATAAGCGCTGTTTTGCCGTGGTCGACATGTCCGGCGGTGCCGATGATGACGTGCCGCATAGCGTTATCCTGAATTACGGCTCAGGCCTCCCATGACATTTTTGGCCGCATCGGCGATCCAATCCAGTTCCTGCTCACCTATCGTTCGAACGTCCATCCAAAACCGATTATCCTGCGTTCGACCGATTACCGGCCTTGATTGAGTGCGGAAATTGGCAGCGAGCGCATCCGCGGAGGTGTTTTTCGACTCCAAGACTACTGCGAGGCTGGGTAAAGTTTCAATCGGGAGGGAACCGCTGCCAATCTGTGCGTGACTCTCTTTGATTGCGACAGTCATGTCTTCACCAAAGACTTGAAGCAGGGACGCTTCTAGTTTCTCGGCAACCGTTCGGAGTTCATACATTGATCGGGTACAGCGGTAAAGCATAGGGAGATTTTCGATTAGTCTGTCTTCATTGAGATAGAGACGTAAAGTCGCTTCGAGCGCAGCGATTGTCAGCTTTCCGACGCGGAACGCCCGCATCAGCGGATTTTTGCGAATTTGCCGAATTAATTTCGATTTACCGGCGATAATCCCCGCCTGCGGACCGCCGAGCAGCTTATCTCCGCTAAATGTTAGGATATCGACGCCCGCCTCAATGCGCTCACGAACGACTGGCTCATAAGGTAAATTGTACTTGGTCAAATCGATTAGCGATCCGCTGCCGAGATCTTCCATAGTTGGGATGCCATTCCGATGCCCAAGTTCGGCGACCTCTTCTATGCCTGGCGCCGCGGTAAAGCCGACGATTTTGTAGTTGCTGGGATGCACTTTCAGGAGGAGCGCTGTGTTCTCGTTGATTGCATTTTCGTAATCCTTGAGATGGGTCCGGTTCGTCGTGCCCACTTCCCGCAGGATTGCCCCACTGGCTTCCATTACATCGGGAATTCGAAATGCACCGCCGATTTCAATCAATTCTCCGCGCGAGACGATGACCTCCTTGCCTCGTCCCAATGTGTTCAACGTCAGTAAAACTGCCGCGGCGTTGTTGTTAACGACGGTTGACGCGCCACAACCGGTCAACCGCTGAAGAATAGGTTCAGTGATAAGATCACGGTGTCCACGATTTCCACTCTCAAGATTGTACTCTAGGTTGACATAGTTACTGGCGGCTTGACGAATCCCTTCACACGCGGATGTGCTGAGAAGCGATCTACCAAGATTGGTGTGGATGATTGTCCCGGTCACGTTTATTACAGGCAGGATAGAGGAAGCGGTCATGGATTCAAGTTTAGCGCGCGTAATACCGGCAAGTTGCGCATCATCGGGAACATGCGAGATTTCACGGTTGGCGAGAATTTGCGTACGAATCTCCGCAACCACTGAACGCAGCGCTTCGGTGACGAGATCCCGGGAATACTGTTCCTGAATGTCGAGAAACCATCCACGAACCAACACCTGCTCAATGGCAGGTATGCGGCGTAAAGCGGCATGTTGTTTTTCGGTCAGGTTATGTTCGGACATTTGTGATTGAAGGGATATGACGAGTATAAGATTTGTTAGATTGGATTGATTAGGAAAACGGTCACTTACCACCTTTAGCGCTTTGAAACTTCGATATCGGACATCTTTACTAATTAACTCGGTGTGGTAGACAAATCCAAAGCGGCATCGGGTTACAGAAATATTTTGGAAAGATGTCCATTATTTGAATTATTGTATTGGCCGCGGATATGGTTTACACATTGCGCTGGTGTCAATTAGGGAATGGCGATCCAAGCCGACGGGTATGGCGGAGTAGCTTCAATATACTGCTCGGTTAAAGAAACTGAGTTTTCAAGAAAAAACTCAGTTTCAAATTAACCTCTGCACCGCTTTTGCGCAAGAGGAAGAATTGCGGACATCTTTGTTTAACACCACTATTTCATATTATATAATATTTCGGTGCATTTAACAACCAAGTAACTCCGCTGCGGCAGACCTTGTACTGACCTCCTCGTATAAGTTCGTCCGGGAATATAGGTTTACCGATAGCAGTGCTGTGTGCTATAATAAGGCTGTCTTAATCCAAATAGATGCGGGATTTTTGAAGACTAGCTACAAGTAAAATCACATCATTCCGGGCACTTATGTTCCAGTAATTTACTGACGGTTAGACCGATGGGCATACAATTTTTTGTTGTCTTTGCGCTATCAATAATTTTCCTATCCATAGGGGTAACGGGGTGCCGTGACTTCGCTTCCGTAATATGGGATAATGGAACACCCAAGTTGAGTTTCGTTTCGAACACCTCCGCGATTATCCAGTGCGCACTTGGGTTTCTACTATTTTTCATCAGTCTGTACGTTATGGGATTCTTTCTGTATCTTGAGGAGCGGGAAAGCGGCCGAATTATGAAAAACATCAAGAGTTTCGTGAAGCTCAGGGAGTTTCTTGAACGACATCAGAAAGAGGAAACTAGGGAATGAGGATATGGAAAAATCATGAACCCGCCTTCAACGCAAAAACGATTCTCCCACCCGCCAAAAAACGACCTCCTGCTTCGTGCTGCGCGCCGTCTTTCGGTTGAACGGGTGCCTGTCTGGATGATGCGGCAGGCCGGACGTTCGGATCCGGCTTACAGGGCACTACGCAAACGCCTACAACTCCCATTGGAGCAGTTGTTTCGGGATGTCGATCGAGCGATTGAAATTTCGCTCATGCCGCAACGTATTGGGGTTGATGCAATCATCATGTATCAGGATATTCTTACGCCGCTCACCCCGATGGGGGCGCACTTCCAATTCGCTCCGGGCCCCGTGTTGACGACACCGATTCGATCGCGAGCACAAGTCGAGGCGTTGCGACCGGTGCAGCCGCCGTCAGAATTGAAATTTGTAGGGGAAATCTTGAACGGGTTGCGTCAGAGTTTAGCTGGCGAATTACCGGTAGTCGGTTTTGCCGGCGCCCCGTTGACGCTGGCATTTTTTATGATTGCCGGCAAAAGCCCCATGAATGCGGGAAATGGAGTCTCTAATGCGGCGAGCCTTGTGTTTCAGTTTATGCGTGAGGAACCGCGTATTTTCCATAATTTGTTGGAACGCCTGACACGGCTGACGATTGATTATCTCAACTACCAGATTGCAGAAGGGGCGCATGCAGTGCAACTCTTTGAATCCATCGCGGATATCATTGATCGTGTGTGCTATGAAACCTTTGTTCAGCCTTATCACGAACAGATATTCGCCGAGTTAAATTCTAATTCAATAACTATTCTGTTTGCGAAGGAATGTCCTCATTTAGATCTCATGCTAAAAGCCGGTGCGGACGTATTGAGCGTCGGCACATGCGTAAATCTCGCAAAAGCGCAAGCGCAAGCTGCGGGGGAAGCCGCGTTTCAAGGAAACGTGGATAATAAAACCTTACGAGACGGTACCGCCGATGACATTTCGGCTGCTGTCAACCAATGCTTGAAAGAAGGCGGAAAAATTGGGCATATCCTGAACCTCAGCCACGGACTTTACCGCGATACTCCATTTGAAAATGTGAAACATTTTGTGAAGGCCGCCAAAGTGTATGATTGGGACAATGAAACCGCCAAAAGAACATAGTCATTTTGAGGCGAGCACATGATTTCACCGCGAGAAAACCCCTTTGCGCCAAGAGTTTATGGGAGCCTCGAAAAGGTCACTGACCGAGTTTATCTCTTTCGAAATATTGTCAATTCATCAATTGTTATCGGTGACAACGGGGCCGCTGTGATTGACACACAAGTTAATCAGCCGATGGCTCGCCGCTTGCTTCAGGCGGTTCGTACTGTGACCGACAAACCGATTCTTTACACGATTAATACGCATTACCACTGGGACCACACCAATGGGAATATCATCCTCCACAACGAGGGGGCAACGATTCTCTCAAGGGCGATGACAAAAGAATTCATCGTCAATCGTGCCCCCCGGCAAAAAGCGTTCCTTCAATCGCGCGGGTTTGAATTGGGCGACGATCCCTATCTGCCCGATGAGACCTTCTCAATGGAAACGGAAATCGATCTTGGCGGTCAGCCACTCCATCTCATTCACCTCGGCAAAGCGGAAACCGATGATGCCACAGCGGTTCGAATCCCTAGGGAAGGCTGTATCGTTTCCGGCGATACGATCATGACGGGAAGCTTTCCCATTTTTGGCCAGCCGGTGATGAATGAGGGGCTCACGGCAAATCACGATTGGATTGATACGATTCGGGAGTTGAGATACTATGGGCCGAAACATGTGCTGCCGGGTCATGGTCCCCTTGCCCATGACGAGGAGATTGATTTATTGATTCAGATTGAGGCTTATTTCCTCAAGGAGGTCGAGGAGCGAGTTGAGCGCGGCATGAAGTTGCCTGAACTCATAGCAGATTTGGAAAGCGCATTGCCCGGATGGATTACGCAAATCGCTGAAGTCTGGGGAACACCCCGTTATGCCATCCTGCGAGTGTATCGAGGACTGATTGACGATCCGGAGCCGGGCTGGCAACACCTGAAACCCTCGGCAATACCCACGACAGAAAAAACTGCAGTCGAGGCAAGAACGGTTGGGCTTGAGAATTACGACGGATACCGCCAAGCGTCTGAAGAGGCGGAGGAAGGCGGCGACATCGGATTAGCGGTTGAGATGCTGCGTGAGTCGGTACAACGGTATCCCGACAAACCCGCCGCATGGGTGGAACTTGCCGAACTGTTATATCGGAGCTCCCGAAGTATATCGAGTATCTTAGAAAAAGGAGATTTTTTCACGGAGGCGAAAACCGCCATAAGAAAAGCGTTGGATTTAGACCCGACCTATGCCCCGGCATTGCTCTTGATTGGGCAGTCACTCATAACAACTGCACATCGTAATGGGGACGATCCAACGCCTGGATTGCGATTTATCCGCCGAGCGTTGGATTTGAATCTCACAGATGCACAACACGCACAAGCCAACTTTTGTATTGGACTTTCGCACCGCACCAATGGTGATGAAACGCAGGCGAAGGCCTTTTTTGCCAAAGCCGTTGCGGCTGATGCGAAGTTTATGCCGGCTCAGTTGGCGAATATCGCTTGAATTAACCACTAAACACTAGACATCTTTCCTATTTAACTCAATGTGGTTGACAAAACCGAAGCGTTAAGGGCAACCACAAGGGTTGCCCCTTCAGCGCATTAGCCCAATTTGAGGGTAGTCGTTTTACACCTGCCGCCCCGCTGGGGCTTGGGTTGAATTGTGAATCGAAGTTTCTATACACCTGCCACCCCTCCGGGGTTTCGGTTTAATGCATTTAGTGCTTTAAAATATTAACAATCAAACAAGTTCTGACATCGATAATTACACCTTAAAATTGACGTAAAGAGAAAATAACAGAATGACCTTCCCCAACGGATTTGATAGTATATTATTGATTGCATTTGGCGGTCCAACACCCGGATGCTGCACAAAATATGACGCCTGCCCGGGCGAAGCGCACTGTTTCGTTGAGGGAATTGTCGGGACATCGGCGTCGCAAGCAGATCGGCTCAGAGAGGTTGCCAACCACTACACGGCGCTCGGCGGGTTTTCTCCTTTTAACGGGCTAACGTTCAAACAGGCTCGCGCACTTGAAACGACTCTAAAAAATGGCGGTATTGATATTCCCGTTTACGCCGGGTTTCGGCACTGGACGCCGTACATCCGCGAAGTCATATCGGCGATGGGAGAGAAGAAGCATCGTAGAATTCTTGGCATCATCATGGCGCCCCACCAGTCCAAAGTTAGCTGGGATTGGTATCAGCAGACAGTTAGAGAAGCGATTGATGCGATTGATGCGCAGTTAACAATCAGTTATTTAGATCCCTGGTATACGAATCCAGGGTACATTCAAGCTATTACCAACGAAATTAAAGTTGCCTGCCAACACCTGTCGAAGGACGGCTTCGATAACGCGTCTTTGATTTTTACGGCACATGCTGTGCCGCAATCGGTGGCGAAAACCTCGCCATACATCCAACAGTTCGCGGAAACTGCGAGGGTCGCAGCTACCCTCATTGGCAAGAAGGACCACAATCTAGCATATCAGAGCCAAGCCGAAAATGCGAAGTTTCCTTGGACGCAGCCCGATATCAATGACCTGATTCGCGAGAAAAAACAGGCAGGCGTTAGTGGCGTTATTGTGTCTCCGATTGGGTTCTTGTGCGATCACGTCGAGGTGCTCTACGACCTAGACATAGAAGCCAGAACGACTGCCGAGGAATGTGGAATGCGTTTTATCCGCGCCAAGACAGTCGGCGATCATCCCGAATTTATCAGCATGCTAGCGGCACTTGTACGCGAACGATGCATTAAAGTTTAACGACAATCACGGAGGTGTTAAAATGAGCGAAAGGCGCAAACCTTATGTCTTTGTAACACTTGAGGGACCGGATGACGGCGGCGATTTTGGCCCGAACACACCGGGCACCAAAACGAGCGGCCTTCAAGAGGCGATAAACTACGCGCATGAAAACTGTAGAGATGTTTATATCTACGGCGGCCGAGGCGGCATGCATAAAGGAGAGGGCATCAATCTCAACGTTTATACGCTTGAGGAAACGTTGAAAATTCCTTGGAGCCAGGATTTCCGATTGGATGGCGGTAATTACTTGCTATCATATCCAAAAAGCACCGGGGATGCTATACAAATCGACAGCCAAATGAACTGCAGATACAAGTTTGGCCTCATTGCCAGCGCCACCGAAGACGCGGCGGTGCGTTTTAAACCTGAAACCCCGGGACCTGATGATTTTGTTGTAATCACCGCCAGCGTATTTGATTTTTCAGCAGCATGCTCGCGCGGCACGGGTATTTTGATTGACACGTCCGAGGGACCGATTATCAATAGCAAAATTTTCGCCGAAGAAACAAACACCTTTAAAAACGGGGTCTATATACGCGACGACGGTACGGGGAAAGGGGCTTTTAGCAATAATTGGTTGCAGGTAATGTTTACGAACCAATGCCATGCTACCGAAGACGCCATTGGATTCCGCATAGGGGACCCGGGATCCAGCAAAATCGCTCATAACCGTTTTTTTTCGTCTCTTCATGCGCCCACGGGTGTGTATTTTGATGAAGAGACAAAAAGGTTCACGACCCCGGAAGTATTTGAACCGTCACCGGGTGCGATTGGGGCGGATATTTTCGCCCAAAATAACCGCTTCGAATTTGCGTTCCATGGTAGTAGAGCGCCGGGAAATGACGTTGTGTTTGAAGAGGAGGCGAGAAACAACACGGTATCTGTTTGGAATCTGCCGCACGGCATCACAAATAAGGCTAGGATTCCGACCAATCGAATTATACAAAATGAGCCTGTCGGTTTTAACGTTTCCACGCCTGCGATTCCAGCTTCAGGCACGTACCTCGTAAACACTTCCGCTTATCTCGTGGAGGTATTCATTCTATCGCCGGGCCAAGTTGTAGATTGGACAATTGTAGATGGCGTTGGTAACGCGCAAACAGTGTCAGCCGGGCTATTCGCCGGTCAAACATTTCTCCTAGAGCCGGGCGACAAAGTCATGTTCAACTATACGGCTCCCCCAACTTGGCGGTGGAGAGCGTTCAGGTAAAGGTCGAGAACGCCGGCAGTGTTACCCCGAGAGGAATGCGGCATGACGAGAGTCAAGCAATCTGCGGCGGCATGGTGTTTTGTTCGAGACGGCGTTACCCCGGAGCAGTTTATCCAAGGCGCGGCCGAGATTGGCCTGTCAGCGGTTGAGATGATTGATCAAAAATACTGGCCGTTGGCGAAATCGCTCGGACTTCGGATTGCGATTATCTACCGTTCAGGACTCCGATCGGGTCAACCGGTGCACTCAATCGGGTTAAACAGGCGTGAAAACCACGGTTGGTTAGGTCAAGAACTCATCGAATACATTGAACTCGCTGCTGAAAATGACGTTCCGGGCGTAATCTGTTTCGCCGGAAACCGGTACGACGACATCTCCGATGAAGAAGGAATCGATATTACGGCGGAAGGATTGAGCCGGATAATCGCAGTTGCAGAGGAGACAGGGGTGAATCTCTGCCTGGAGCTGCTCAATAGCAAGATTGATTGCCCCGGATACCAGTGCGACCGTGTCAAATGGGGTGCATCGGTGTGTGAGCGCGTGAACTCGCCGCGGATGAAACTTCTCTTTGACATCTACCATATGCAGATTATGGAGGGGGATCTCATCCGAAACATTAAGGAGAACATCCAGCATATCGGGCACTTCCACATCGCAGGAAACCCTGGGCGGCGGGATATGGACGAGACACAAGAGATTAACTGCCGGGCTGTGATACAAGCTATCGCCGAGACCGGCTACGACCTATATGTTAGCCACGAATTCATCCCCAAGGGCGATGTGATTGGAGGGTTGAGAGCGGCGTTTCACCGGTGTGATGCGGGCTAGATTTCAATGCGATGAGTTGCAATTGCGAAGGAATACAATGGCAGTAAAGCGCGGCGACGCGCGCCGTGCTGTCGTCGTCGGCGGCGGCATCACAGGACTGGCGGCTTGTTACCGTTTGATAACTGAATCCCGTAAGCGCGGTGTTCCACTTGATGTTAAACTGTTGGAAGCGAGTGAGCGGACGGGAGGCGTAATTCGCACCTCAAAGCAAGACGGTTATATCATCGAACACGGTCCTGATGCCTTTATCTCCACAAAGCCGTGGGCGAAAGCGTTATGCGAGGAGCTTGGGATTGGGGATAAACTCATCGGCACAAACCCGAAGCAGAGACGCAGCTTTATCCTTCACAAAGGCGCGTTGCATCCCGTTCCCGAAGGCTTTTATTTGATGGCGCCAGCGTCCTTCCTACCATTTGTGAAATCGCCGATTTTCACTTGGCGAGGGAAGTTACGAATGGCACTGGATCTCTGCATTCCCCGCCGTCGACACGGCGAAGAGGAATCGGTGGAACATTTCGTTAAGCGCCGGTTGGGGACAGAGGCGTTCACTCGGATGGCGCAACCGATGATTGGCGGGGTCTACACAGGGGATGCAAAGCATCTGAGTCTGAAAGCGACGCTGCCGCAATTTCTTGAAATGGAGCAAGCGCACGGAAGCATCATCAAAGCGTTGATTCGGCGGAAGAAACAATCCAAGGCGGAAATCACCGGCACGAGCGGCCCACGTTACAGCTTGTTCCTTACGCTTGAACCGGGAATGCAGACACTGGTTGACGCCCTCGTCGGGCGCTTGCCGCCCGATTCTATACAGCTTGGGGCGGAGGCCAGCCGGATTGAACAGCCTGCTAACCGGGAAGGTTGGCGTGTTCACCTCAATAATCAAGAGACCATTGATACCGATATCGTCTGTCTTGCGCTCCCCGCCACGCGAGCTGCGTCATTAACGACGACATTTGCCCCCGATCTTTCGGTACTTCTTGCGTCCATTCCATACGCATCCTCCGCTGCAGTGAATTTGGCGTTTCATCGAAAGCAGATTGAACACCCCCTAAATGGTACAGGTTTTGTTGTTCCGGCTACGGAAGGGCGTTCGATATTGGGGTGTACATTCAGCAGCGTCAAGTTTACAGGACGCGCCCCTACAGATGAAGTGTTATTGAGAGCATTTGTAGGAGGCGCATTACAACCGAACCAGCTTCTTCAATCTGAATCCGATTTGGTTGCATGTGTGTTAAAGGATTTGCGTGAAACCCTCGGAATTCGCGGAGAACCGACGCTGTCCATCGTGAGCCATCACAGGCACGCAATGGCACAGTATCATGCGGGTCATATGGACAAAGCGGCAACGATTAAAGCGCAAGCGGGAAGACTCCGGGGACTTGCACTTGCAGGTAACGCTTACCACGGTATCGGTATTCCCGATTGCATTCATAGCGGAGAGCAAGCGGCGTATACTCTATTGGAATACCTTGAAACCGTGTAAACGCTCGTTTCACGGTGCTTGCAACGATTCAAACGTAGGCACGTTAAGTTTTGCAAGCTACGGGGCTGAGGAAATCGGGGGAAATGGGAGACCTGGGAAGATTTATACCGTGTTTTGCGTTTTGCCATTCGAGAATACCGCATTTCGCATTACTTGTTACATTGATTAACTTAATAATCTTGATATGTGTTTCTCCGATTTCCGTTGTGCACACGCAACAGTCGATCGAGATTGAGGAGGGGGAGAATCAAAATCTCGCCAGCACGCATTTGGGGTACGATGATATTTATGACGAGTTTAGGCGGGGCAGATGCAGGAATTGTCACCCGGCAATCTGGCGGGAGTGGGAGAAATCGCGGCATGCACAGGCATGGAAAGATCCTATTTATCAAAAAGCTGCGAGTGAAATCCCTGATCGGGAAGAGAGTTGCGATCCATGCCATGCACCGCAGCCGATTCTGATCACCGGCATCGGAAAGATGCCGAAATTGCGGGCGACAGATCGAGACTCTGGCGTATCCTGCATGGTGTGCCATGTCGATGCGAATGGCGGGATGCACGGTCCGCCCGCAAGCATTGACGCAGTTGTACATGTGAACATTACCGACGAGTTTCATCAGACTCCTATTGAACTTTGCGGCACATGCCACGGTCAGCCCGGCGTGCCTGAATACAATCAATTGGCTAGCTTCAAGCATAGTCCTGCCGCAAAAGCAGGAAAACACTGTGCGACCTGCCACATGCCCGCCATTAAACGGTTACAGAGCCTTCGGAGCGACGATCCGATTCTGGGCGGGCGCCACACTTGGATTGCGAGCCGCAGTGTTGACATGCTAAAAAGCGCGGTGGATCTGAAAATTACGTTCTCCGAGAATAAGGCGGTGATTCACGTCACCAACAAGTCCGGGCATGTACTCCCCGGCGGGGGGTTGCGCATCGTCGTTCTTGATGTGAAAATCTACGATAATAGCGGTTCGATTATTGGGCATGAACAGAATTCAATTTCAGCTACGTCAGGGGAAGGCGGCGATGACAACCGCATCCAGCCGGGTGTGACTCGGCAGTTCAGATATGGATTTGGTCATGGAGCAGAGATTGAGGCGAAGCTGCGTTATCGACTGCTGCCGACAACGCCGGAATCAGAATGGATTACGATGGCGGAGGATCGCCAGACTGTGCAGTGAATTGGCGAGCACCTTATGATAAATCTATCTTCCTTTATCCTCCAATACAGCGCAATTGAAACGCCTATGGTCGGGAGGTTAAAGCACGATGCGCATCCGTGAATCTTGAGACTCGCTTGGGAAACAACTCTTGATTCAAGCCGATCTAACCTGCCGTTAAAGTCCATTTCAGGTTGCCGCTGTCCTGTGATAACTTGTGGAGTGAGAATCAATGAATACAACCTACACATCCCCCGTAAGCAGTTTACTGACCTATGGCGATTGTCGTGAGTCTCAGGAATGGCCGAACTATCTAGAACTCGGTTTCACCCAAGAGCACATTCCTGAATTGATTCGAATGGCTACAGACCAAGAACTGAATTGGGGTGACTCAGACGATCTGGAAGTATGGGCGCCCGTGCATGCTTGGCGGACTCTTGGACAATTGCGAGCGGAAGAAGCGATTGAACCGTTGATGTGCTTGTTCCATGAATTAGAAGAGCTCGACTGGATGAGCGAGGAACTTCCCATAGTTTACGGCATGATTGGTGTCAAGGCGATACCTGCGCTCGAAAGGTATCTATCGGATTCTTCTAACAGCATCTATCCACGTCTTAGCGCGGCTTACGGTTTGGAACGTATCGGCATCACAATCCCGGCAGCGCGGGAAGAATGTGTTTCCATACTGACGCATCAATTGGACCGGTTTACAGAACAAGCTCTTGACTTCAATGCACTCTTGATAGCTCACTTGATCAATCTGAAAGGAGTGGAATCCATATCAAACATACGAAAAGCCTTTGTAGAGGGCTATGTCGAATACGCAGTCTGTGGCGATATCGAAGATGTAGAAATCGAGTTGGGATTAAGAAGTCATCGATCCACGCCTGCAAACTACCCTACATTGGCAGACCAGTTTTTCCCTGATTTGAAAGCGGTTCTTTCGCGTCATGAGACCAAGAAGAAAAATAAAGTCGGGAGAAATGAACCATGTCCATGTGGAAGCGGTAAGAAATATAAGAAATGCTGTCTCAACAAACCAAAGGAATCGGTGGACACGCAGGAGTTTTCCCCAAAACAGATCGAATTATCGGAATCAGAGAAATAGGAGATTCAATTGATGCTGAACCATGGAAAAAGAATTCAGGCGATGCAACGAGTTATGAAGCACACAAATGCTGGATTAAAAGCCGCCAAAGATAATATAGACCATTTCCGGTAAAATGAAGTGTTCATGGATTTTTTGTACAGGGTTCTACGTTTTGAAATCCCCATGCGATTGGTTGATTAACGCCGCGCTATAGCCTGCACCAAACCCGTTGTCAATGTTGACGACGGTCACGCCAGCGGCGCAGGTATTAAGCATACCCAAGAGCGCAGCCATGCCTCCAAAACTAGCGCCATACCCGACACTTGTTGGAACAGCAATCACGGGTTTATCAACCAATCCACCGACAACACTCGGGAGCGCCCCCTCCATCCCCGCTACAACTATGATTACGCGTGCTTTGACCAGCGTTTCGTGGTTGCCGAGCAGGCGGTGTAGTCCCGCGACGCCGACATCATACAGGCGTTCGACGCGGTTTCCCAAAATCTGGGCGGTTTCTACAGCCTCTTCCGCAACAGGGATATCCGATGTGCCCGCCGATACGACCAAGATGCCGTCATGCAATTCCCCAGATGGCTGACCAACGCTAATAGTTCGTCCAAGTTCGTTAAAATGCGCGGACGCATCAAGGGTAAGCACCGCTTCATAAATTTCCTGGGTGGCGCGAGTCGCAAAAAGGAGATTGCCCGCCGCCAGAATTCGCCTGCTAATTTCTTTAACGTGATTAACGGTTTTTCCTTCGCAAAAGATAACTTCCGGAAAGCCATTCCGCAGTTGACGGTGGTGATCGACTTTGGAAAACTGTATATCTTCAAACGGCAGATAGCGCAGTGATTGAATTGCCGCATCAATGTCAATGTCACCGTGCTGAACACCTTCAAGGAGCGTTTTTAGTTTATCAAGATTCATACGCGGCGTTATTCGAAATTCGAGATTAAAAAGAAGCCACAGGTGGAAATACGCCCTGTGGCTTCTACTTTCGCGGAAAATTATATGTAATTAGCCTACGTCAACAATGTGAGCGAACAATAGTCAGGGTGATTCGGCGTTCGCACTTTGCCCGACGATAAGCAGAAAATTTCAACTCGCGGACTCGCCATCGGTCTTTTTTGAATTGCCATCTTTTTGAACATCCGCATCTGACAGCTCATCCTTCTTTTTGACGAAGGCTTTTTTGCCCGCTTTAACGGCTGCTTTCATACCGCCTTTTGTTTCATCAATTCGGTCTTTACCTTGATTGACGAGTTCAGTGGCTCTTCCTTTGGCGGTGTGGACAGCATCAACAGTCCTGTCTTTGGCATCCATAGAGACTTCACGAATCCTTTTTCGCGTTTCGCTGCCTGCGAATGGAGCCAACAGCAAACTGAGGACAGCACCAACCAAACCGCCCATGAAAAAAGCAACTAAGTATCCAAGTCCGCTTCCACGTTCTTCATTTTTCACTTTAATTACCTCCATTCTCGTAAATTAGATATTTTTCATTACACTATTCGGAACCATCTTTTTCCTCTGGTTTCCATGATTGACTAAATACCTCCCAACCCGTCTTAATTCCGCTCCACAAACTAATCATGTCTGAGATGGGAACAGTGAGTTGATCTCGATAGTATTCAGCACGATTGACCGTTTTTTGGGAAAAATCACCGAGCAAGTTCATCAATTCATCTAGCTTGGCAACACTCTGATTCACAACCTGCGTCATTTCATGAATGTTGTGTGTAATCGGCTGGACTTCAGATTCGCTAATGTGCTGGATAGAAGCTGTGATTGCATTGACATTTTTGAGCAGTTCTGGCAATTCGGTATTCAACGCTTTGACGGACTGATCGACCTCCTTGAGCAAACCGTTTAGTTCATTGTCCACTATTGCTTCTACCGATTTGAAGGTGCCGCCGATGTCTCTAAGCACCCTGCCTAAGCGTACAACCAGATATATAGCTGCGCCACTGAGTACGATCAGGAATACTGACAAACTTAGCTTCCAAACTATCGGAGCCCATTCCATATTAAATTCCTTTCTACATCAACTAATGCACAACATCTCAAACTGGCGCAAAATTCTTCAATTTAGCTGATTGGCGACAATGTTTACGACAGCATCAATCGCACATTGCATCTTGCCGGGTTCCTTGCTGCCACCTTGAGCAAGCTCGGGGCGCCCGCCGCCGCGTCCGTCAGCAATACGAGTGACTGCCTGAACAATTTTACCGGCTTGCAAGCCGCGGCCTTTTACGAGATCGGGAGTAACACCGGTTATGAATGCAACTTCGTTTCCAGTTGCCGAAGCGAGGACAATAACGCCGGATTCAAGGCGGTTTTTCAACTCGTCGGCGAGCCGGCGCAGCCCGTCCCGATCCATACGATCCACCACGGAAGCCACGACGCGGAAACCATCCACGACAACGGCTCGATTCGCGAGATCGACGACACTGGATTTTGCGAGTTTTGCCTGCAGTTCGTTAATCTGTTGTTCAAGTTCTCGATTGGCTTGCACCAATCTTTCCACCTGTTCCGGCGTACGATGCTTAGGGGTTTTGAGTATACTTCCGATGGAGGAAAGCAAGTCATCTTCGGAACAGACATGTTGATAGGCTGAATTTCCGGTAACGGCTTCAATTCGACGGGTACCGGCGGCGATGCTGCTTTCGTTCAAAATCTTGACAAGGCCTATTTCGCCAGTCGCACGAGTGTGCGTACCGCCGCAGAGCTCCATGCTGTAGCCGCCAATCTCGACCACGCGCACGACGTCGCCGTATTTATCGCCGAAGAACGCGAGTGCTCCCTTGTCCTTGGCTGTTTGCAGGGACATGGAGTCGATTTCAACTTCGTCATTCATACGAACACAGTGGTTAATGAAGCCTTCAATCTCTCGGAGTTGATTATCCGTCACGCCTTGAAAGTGCGCGAAGTCGAATCGCAACCGTCCCGGCTCAACAAGTGATCCCGCTTGACTGACATGCGTTCCGAGCACTTTGCGCAGCGCGCCGTGCAGCATGTGAGTTGCCGTGTGGCTCGCGGCAATGTGCGCTCGCCGGACCGCATCAATCTGCGATGTGACAGGCGTCTGCGGCGTAATTTCTCCTTCAATAACCTTGCACTTGTGAACAATCAGATCGGGGTTCGGTTTGAAAGTATCGACGACGTTTAGCTTCGCTTTTTCACTCTCGATTATTCCGATGTCACCGACTTGACCTCCCGATTCCGCATAAAACGGCGTGCGGTTGAGGATGGCAGCAACCTCTTCACCTTCGTGGATTCCCGATACCAATTCATCGCCGCGAATCAATGCGATGACCTTTGCCTCCGCCTCCTCCGTATCATACCCCAAAAATTCGGTTTTCTCATATTCCTTGAGAATTTCTAAATAAACCTCTTCGCCCTTCCCGCTGCCGCCGGCGGCTTTCCAAGCGGCGCGGCTGCGCTCTTGCTGTGAAGCCATACCAGCGGCGAAGCCTTTTTCGTCGACTGACAGTCCACGTTCGCGCGCCAAAATTTCGGTGAGGTCCAGCGGAAAGCCAAAGGTATCGTAGAGTTCAAAAGCGCGTTCACCGGGGACGACAGATTGTTGCTGCGCGTGGAGTTCATCAAGTGATTTTCCGAGGATTTCCAATCCCCGATCAAGTGTTTGATGGAATCGCCCTTCTTCTCCACGAACTATCTGCTTCACAAACTCCCGACGCGGGACGACATCAGCGTAAACCGAGCCGAGCAGTTCGATGACTTTGTCCACGAGCCGATAAATGAAAGGGACATCCATCCCTAACCGTTTTCCATAAAGAACGGCTCGGCGCAAAATTCTCCGTATTACATAGCCACGCCCTTCGTTAGAGGGCATTACGCCGTCACCGATAGCAAACGTCAGGCAGCGCACGTGGTCGGCAATGACGCGGTGGGCAACACCGGAAATGTCTTCCGAATACGCGCTATCCGTAATATCGGCGATGACATCAATCAAGGGTGTGAACACATCGGTTTTGTAGTTTGAATCAACGCCCTGCAAGATTGCCACCGCGCGTTCAAAGCCCATACCCGTATCAACGTGTTTTTCTGGCAACGGATACAATTTTCCCGCTGCGTCCCGGTTATACTGTATGAATACGAGATTCCAGAGTTCGCGGTACCGATCGCATTTATTGACACCACATTCGTGTGCAGGGTCTTGGGTTGAACATGCCTCAGGGCCGAGATCTATGTGTACTTCTGAACACGGGCCGCATGGACCGGTATCCCCCATTTCCCAGAAGTTGTCTTTGTCGAATCTGATTACTTGGCTGGCTGGAACATCGGTTACTGTCGTCCACAGCTTTTCGGCTTCATCGTCATCCAAATGAACCGTTGCCCACAATCGATTTTTCGGAATCTTCCAGATTTCCGTAACCAACTCCCAAGCAAATTCGATAGCTTCGTGTTTGTAGTAATCTCCAAAGGACCAATTGCCCAGCATTTCAAAAAAGGTATGATGTCCACCGGAATAGCCGACCTCTTCTAAATCGTTATGTTTACCGCTGACGCGAATACACTTCTGAGAATCAGCCGCACGTTTATATTCGCGCTGCCCCACGCCCAAGAACACATCTTTAAACTGGTTCATACCAGCGTTTGTAAACAGCAGGGTCGGATCTTCCGCAGGCACTACCGGTGCGCTGGGAACGACAGTATGACCGCGCTCCCGGAAAAAATCCAAAAAACTCGATCGAATCTCATTGGATGTCATCAGTGACTTTTCTCTCTGATTTGAAGCCCGCAATTATCTTCCCAATTTCAATCGCTTTCGTTGAGAATGCTCCTAAAATTGATTGATCAGCCTTACAAATCCGTAAAGGCAACCGCCGTCGGAGCAAGCCTCTATAACAAGTATACCAAATTGTGAATCTCAATTTCAAGGTTGATAACTATTACTTCGCGGTTGATGTGGGCGAGGATTTGTCAGCCCCTCATATTCGTGCTCACTTGGGCGTCAGCATTGCGGTGATGTCCATCGGTAACTTTACGTCATGTTTGTCCTCGAAGTCCGAAACGCTTGCGTAGTCGTTGCCAAATGCGTCAATGACATTTACTCCCATCGCCTCCGCAACGGTCAAATCTAATTTGGCTTTCTCCCATTCTCCGACGTGTAACCACGTCTCACCACGATTGTAATAGGCCGCGGCGTAATCACGTTTGAGTTGTATCGCCTTGTTATAGTCATTGATTGCACAAGTATATTCTCCTTGTTTGTAGAAAGCTACCCCCCGATTGACGTAAGCTTCGGCAAGGTCAGGTTTGAGACTTATCGCCGTGTTATAGTCTTCAACGGCACGGTTATACTCAGCCTTTTTGCCGTAAGCTACTCCTCGATTGATGTAAGCTCCGGCAAAGTCCGGTTTGAGTTGTATGGTTTTGTTAAAGTCTGCGATAGCACAGTCATATTTTTCTTTGCCATTATACGCTACCCCCCGATTAGTGTAAGCCTCAGCAAAGTCCGGTTTGAGTTGTATTGCTTTGTCACCGTCTTCAATAGCTCGGTCAAAATTGGCAATGTTGTAGTGGGCAATGCCACGATTGCTATATGCGCCTGCATAATCGTCTTTGAGTTCTATTGCTTTGGTATAGTCCGCGATTGCAAGGCCGAACTCGCCTTTACTCCCGTAAGCTAAACCCCGATTATTATAGGATTCGGCAAGGTTTGGTTTGAGTTCTATGGCTTTGGTATAGTCCACTATGGCGTGGTCAAACTCGTCTCTATCTCGGTAAACATTGCCGCGATTGTAATAGGCTTCGGCAAGTTTTGGGTTGAGTTTAATGGCTTTGGTATAGTCGACTATAGCGCGGTCAACCTTACCTTTATCTCGGTAAGCATTACCGCGATTGTTATACGGATCGGCATAATCGTTTTTGATTTGTATTGCTTTTGTATAGTCTTCGATTGCACGGTCAACTGTGCTTTTTTTATAGTAAGCTTCTCCGCGATTGTAATAGGCTGAGGCGAGATTTGGTTTAAGGCCTATCGCCTTGTTGTAGTCTTCAATGGCGCGGTCAAACTCGCCTTTATGGCTGTAGGCATTACCACGGTTGTTATATAGTTCGGCAAAGTCATTCTTGAGTTGTATTGCTTTGTCATAATCTTCGATTGCCCGGTCATAATTTCCTTTGCCCTCGTAGGCATTACCACGGTTGTTATATGCCTCGGCAAAATCGTTTTTGAGTTGTATCGCCCGGTTGCAGTCCTCAATTGCAAGGTCATAATCGCCCTTGTCTCGATAGACAAGTCCGCGATTGTTATACGCCGCAGCAAATTTGGGTTTAAGTTGTATAGCTTTGTTATAGTCTACAATGGCACGCTCAAACTCGCGTTTTTTCGCGTAAGCCAAACCGCGATTGTTATAGGCGATAGCATAGTCTCGTTTAAGTTCTATCGCTGTGGAATAGTCTTCAATAGCACGGTCATAATTGCACTTGATGCCATATACAACCCCACGATTGTAATAGGCTTCGGCAAATTTGGGTTTGAGCTCTAAGGCTGTGTTCAAATCTGCGATGGCAAGGTCAAACTGGCCTTTATTCGCGTAAGCAACCCCGCGATTGATATAGGCGTCGACATAATCGTCGTCTAGTTGTAACGCTATGTCCAAGTCTGCGATGGCACAGTCGTACTCGCCCTTTTCCCTGTAAGCGTAACCGCGAAAGTTGTAGATAGGTGCGTAGTCTGGTTTCAGTGCAATCGCCTTGTCGTAGTCATCA
Organism: Candidatus Poribacteria bacterium; assembly: GCA_028819845.1. Classification (GTDB taxonomy): domain Bacteria; phylum Poribacteria; class WGA-4E; order WGA-4E; family PCPOR2b; genus JAPPKS01. The sequence goes on from JAPPKS010000023.1 coordinate 26,345, forward strand.
ATCGCACCATTAAATTCCTTTGTGACCAATCTAACATTGCCCCGTTGAAAATAGTTGTAGTAGCGCGTGTCTTCGTTAGTTAAACTGTCCTTCACGGCAGGGCTTCTCCTTCGTTGGCTGTAACAAGTCTTAGGTCATAGGGTTGTTCCTGCGTGTTTCGTTCAAAAAACCCGAGCAGATCGGAAAATAGTGTTTCTTCCGAGATTCCCATTTTCGCCAAATCCTGTCTCAGATTTTCTTTGTGTTCAGCGGGGATGGCAATTTCTTGAGCCATCATCTCACTATCCATTTCGGGCAATCCAAATAAGAATACCGATTGTTGCATGGTCATTCGTTCAGTGTCGACCGTTCGACTGTCCAGAGTGGGCGACCAAAGATACCACCGTTCTTGGTTCTCACCAAAAAACGCACTTAAATCGCGCTGAAGCGTTTCAAGTGTGTCTATCTCTTTAAGGTTCTCGTTCTCATTTTCTAACACAAACACCTTGCCATTTATATCCTTATTGGAGCAGGCGACCCAAAGAGCGACTAAGGGGCTGAATGTGAAGTCGATCAATCCTGTCGCCACTTTGTTGTGCTGTAGATGTGCCATACACTCTAACGGGTGCAGGGTCCTGTAGGTTGATGGATATCTTAGTTTAATTTCATCAATGATTTGTTCAAGATACGCCCGCCACAGACGGTGTAATACATCAGAAGATACATCTGATGAATCGCCATGTTGCCTTTCTAAGCGACGATAAGCGCTGCTGTTCACTTGCCAGTCTTCATTTTCCTGGCCTCGATAGAGATAACTCTTTTCGGAGGTGGTTATCTTGCCGATTTGGCTGATGTAGTCTGCTAAGCTAGATATTTCAATTTTACCGTTCATTCGTTGATTTACCCATTTTGTGCCCCGATTTGTGCTGTCTAAAGCGGAATTCAGTGAATTTTGGGAATTTCAGTATTTTTTTGAAGGAATCCTTGCTTATTCTTATCACAGATTGGTTTGGGGGTGTTTCGTTAAAGCGGAAATTGCACTCACATTGCGACAATTTCTCTTGCATCTGCATTCCAAGCCGCATCTCAACCGCTCGGCCGATACCTCGCCCTGTCCCTGTCACAAACGCAGCTTTAATCGTTAGGTTTACCAAAATCTCTCCCTTCCAGAAAGTCGTCTAATTCAACTCCGAACGCGTCTGCTATCCGATTGACATAGTTGAAAAAGCCGACAACCTCCACAATGGCGAAGAGCGCCTCGTCGGTAAGTCCATACCCGCGGAGGCGCTCTAAGTCTGATGGTGTAATAGTGGGCGCGGCTTTTGTTACCTTAACGGCAAATTCAAGGATCGCTTTTGTGGCTTCGTCAATATCAGCCGTCTGAAAATCCGCCACGATCTGAGCAATCTGCTTGTCAGTGAGTTGTTCCCGCAACTCGTCCGCGTGCGATATTACTCAGTAGCGGCATTCGTTCACTTTCGATACAACGGTGGCAATCATTTCGCGTTGCATCCGAGTAAGCGGGGACTCTTCGTCGTGCATCACGACTTTGTAGAGTTCAATAAATGCGCGCATACTTTTCGGCCGCGCACTGAAAAGTTTGACGATATTGTAAACTCGCCCCACTCGTGCAATTGCCGCGTCGTATTCCTCTTTCACGATGCCAGTTGCATCAGTCTCTTCTACAGTGTGAATCCATGCCATCTTTCATTCTCCAATCACAACTGCTAAGCCTTTGTGTCGGGTTTTCATTGTCAAGCAGACACGTCAGTTTGTCAACGTTCATGCCTGTAGGGGTGTCAACATTGCGGCGATGTCCTCCAGCAGCTTTAAATCCATCGCTTGTCTGAATCACGGATGGCCGCGGATTAAAGGATTTCACGGATTTATTTTACTTCCTCTGCTTACCTTAATCTGTTGGCTCCTCAACCCATGACTGTACATGGTCGGCGATTACCTCAATATCGGTTATTGTCCCATTTGCAATGTTAAGACCAAGTTCAACAATCGAATCACCAATACCGGGAGGATGGGGACAACCATTCAACTCAAAGATCAGGAGCGCACAGTGCATTCCGATACGTTTATTCCCGTCCAAGAATACGTGTCCTGTAATAATGTGATGGGCGTAAACAGCGGCTTTTTGTGCCAAAGCCGGAAATAGCTCGGTGTCACCGATTTTCTCACTCACCATTTGCACGAGATAGCGCAACTGATTTTCATTCAGCAGCCGATACCGCCCCTCGTGTTCCTCAGCAACCCGCAATATTTCGTCAATTGTCAGATATTTCAGACGTTTGCCAGCGTTTTTCATGCCCGATCGTATCTTTTCTTGATTTTCTTAATTGCGATTTCAACGTCGGGTTCCACTGGGTGAGCCGTGTTCTGCGCTTTCCGTCTCCCCTCGCCAGTTTCCTCTGGTGTTAACATTGTGGCGACGTCTTCCGGCGGTTTGATGCCACTTTTCTGTATGAGGTCTGCCAAACAATCGGGCTTGAGTTCTATTACCTTGCCAAAATCTTTGCGGGCAAGGTCATACTCTTCTTTGGAATAGTAAGCCATGCCGCGATTGCTATAGAATCGAACCTCGCTGGTTTTGTATTCTATAGCTTTAGTGAAATCCTCAAGGGCGCAGTCAAGATTCCCTTTCTTGGCGTAAGCCGCACCACGGTTGTTATACGCCTCGGCATCATCGGGTGTCAGTTTTATCACTTGACTGAAATCTTGGACGGCACGGTCGACATCAGCCTTTTGTCCGTAAGCCAGACCTCGATTGTAATAGGTAATGGCATTATCAGGTTTCAGTCGAATTGCTGTGTTAAAATCTTCGATAGCATGTTCAACATCGCCTTGTTGACCGTATGCTAGGCCGCGATTATTATAGGCGTGGTCATAATTGGACCACAGGTCTATCGCTTTGCTGAAATCTTCAATTGCTCTATCAATATCGCCTTTTTCACCGTGAGCAACGCCACGATTGTTATAGACGGTAGCATCATTGGAATTGAGTTTTATCGCTTTGTTACATTCTTCGATTGCACGGTCAATCTCACCCAATCGGCCAGAATCAATTTGGCACATGCGATGTTCCTCAACGTCGTCTAACGTTGAGGTTACTTTTTTGATGCCACCCTTAATATTCCTATCGGGTCTTCCCACGTAATGGTAGTCAAAACCGGCAGACGTTAAGTTCAGTTGAGGCATAGCTCTTTCTCCTCAAAAATTTCACACACTGTACAGGCAAATAAAACTAATCCGCCGCTATTCGTTTGTGCGGTGGAGGTATGGCGATAATCATTTTGGGATTTAAAACGACGCAAGTCAATCCTATTGTTGACAATCCTACTGATTCAGTCAGTCTAAGCTATGATGATTGAGAAAGACCGATTCCCCAAAGTTCACACTGAGAACTTTTCGATTGAATCGACTGTGGAAATCTGATAAGATTCAGACGGCACTATTGAGCAAATTATACGCCCCGTCCCTGAAATCGTCAAGGGAAAGTGGGGGAACGCGGGCGTTACATCTTAATCAGCGTGAGGCTAGGCAAACAGATGACAGCGCATATAACGGCGACACACGAAATTGAATCGGCGATTCACCACTTGGACACGTATGGCTATTGCATTCTCACGAGTCGAATGCCGGTGGATGTTGCCGGTGAGATTGCCGAACGCTGCTTGGAGATGCAGGACGACCCGCAGTACCAAGCCTACAACTCCGGAAATCCCAATGAAAGCACGACAATGTCGGGTATGTACAACTTGGATGATAAGGTGTGGCAATTCTTGACTCACCCGGACGTGCTAGCGATTGCATACCACTTCCTCGGCTCGGATTGCCGGGTGACCGAGGTGTGCGCCAAGCCGATTTGGCCCGGGTCGCTAGGATACGGTCTGCACGTCGATGAAGCCAATTTTTTTCACAAGGTACCGAACGTTCCGTGGCTAATTAACACCATGTGGATGCTCACCGATTTCACGGAGAATAATGGCGCCACTGCAGTTGTTCCGATGAGCCACAAATGCCATTTTAAGCAACAGCCGACTGAAATTCCGTTTGAGAGTCCACTTGTGAAAATCGCTACCGGTCAGCCGGGTTCAGTGCTTCTGTGGCACGGCGGCACACTCCATACTGCTACGCCCAACACGGGAGATGGGGTTCGCGTGGGACTAAATATCGCGTATCACGCACGATGGTTCAATCATTACGTCAATACTCACATTGAACCAATCTGGGCTGAGACATACGTACGTATGCCGCCGGAGATGCAAAAACTTTTTACCTTGCGGCGCGGCAGGACAAAATCTGAAATTTATGAGGTGGGCTAGATTCCGCATACTTTCGGATTCACAGGGATTTGCAATTTCAGAAGGTTGGCGCGAAATAATTTTTGGATTCCTCCGCAGTTGGCGCGATTGTGTGTTTTCTATGCTTGACACATTTTCGAGAAATATGGTATATTTTGTGTTTTGCGTGGTCTTTAACAATAAGCGCACTTCCTAATTTCACAATGGGTGCTCAGTTTTTTTCGGAGTTGGATGTGAACGCGAGGGAAGTGTAAGAAAAACCCAAAGATTAAGGAGGATTTTTTGACAGTTACAATGAAAGAACTCCTGGAAGCAGGGGTTCATTTTGGCCATCAGACACGACGCTGGAATCCCAAAATGGCAAAGTACATATTTGCCGAACGAAATGGGATTTACATCATCGATCTTCAAAAAACCTTGGCATTGCTCAAAAAGGCGTGTGAATTCCTGCAGGAAGTTGCTGCCGGCGGCGGTGCGGTGTTATTTGTCGGCACCAAAAAGCAATCTCAGGAAACCGTGGTGGAAGAAGCCACGAGATGTAAAATGTTCTATGTTAACCATCGCTGGTTAGGCGGCATGCTTACAAATTTTGAAACTATTAGGCGCAGCAGTGACCGATTGAAAAAACTTGAAACTGATGAGGAGAGCGGTCAATTTGAGAAACTCCCGAAAAAGGAAGCTATGCAGTTAAGGCGTGAGAAGATTAAGCTGAACAATAACCTCGCGGGAATCAAGACAATGGGGCGCCTTCCCGAAGCTGTGATTGTCACCGATGTCCGCAAGGAACAGACGGCCGTCCGGGAAGCGAATAAGCTTGGCGTTCCGGTGATTGCAATAGTTGATACGAACTGGGATCCAGACCCGGTTGATTTTCCAATTCCTGGGAATGACGACGCCATTCGCGCAATTAAGCTAATCTGTTCTGTCCTCGCTAGCGCGATTATCGAAGGACGAGGGGATGCCTTGCAGGGTGCGGATGACATAGAAATGCCGCAGCCGGAAGACGCGGCACCTACGCCAACGAGCGATGAGAAAGCTGAAGAGGAAACATCGCAACTAGACGGAGAATGATAAATTACACTTTCTGGCTGGACTCACCTCGTTGGATAAGATAACTTCTCGAAAGACACCCCAGATAGAAAAGCAAGCCGATTCAAAGCTTGGCAATGGTTTCTGTCAAAACCGAACGGAGGATTAAAAATTTTATGAATATTACCGCAAAAATGGTCAGTGAGTTGCGTGCGCGTACGAGCGCCGGGATTATGGATTGTAAGCAAGCCTTAATAAAATCTAACGGCGACCTAGAAGCTGCGATTCAATACTTACGGGAAAAAGGGCTGAAAGCGACGGAACTAAAGAGCGCGCGCACGGCATCTGAGGGACTCATCGTATCATACATACATCCCGGCAACAGAATCGGCTCACTGGTTGAACTGAACTGTGAAACTGATTTCGTCGCACGGACGGAACAATTCCAGAAACTGGCAAAGGACATTGCGATGCAGGTGGCAGCATCCAAACCGAAGTACGTTAGCAAAGCGGATGTTCCGGAAAGCGCTTTGGAATCCGAAAAAGTAATTCTGAGAAAACAGGCTCTGGATGAGGGCAAACCGGAGCACATCGCTGACAAAATAGTTGAAGGACGGATCTCAAAGTTCTATTCCGAAGTTTGCTTGCTAGAACAGCCTTACATTCGGGACACCGATAAAAGTGTCAGGCAACTTATCCAAGAAGGCGTAGCGCAACTTGGAGAGAACATTGTAGTTGGGCGATTTACGCTTTATGTGTTGGCGCAGAGTGAATAAACATACCGGACGAGTATGGCGCCTTGACACGGGTGTTTTTGTTAAATCCGAAGTGTTGGTGACCGGCACGGTGAATATTACGTAGATTTTATGATTTGTGCATAGGATGTACCAGCCTTCTTAGATAACGTGCTGAAATAGCATCCTTAAGATGAGGAGTTTCCACATGTCTGAAACGATTATTCGTAATGCAGAGATGCGAATGAAAAAAGCGGTAGAGTCCACGGCAAATAATTTTGCACGGGTACAGACAGGGAGAGCTTCCCCCTCGTTGTTGGACGGTGTGTTTGTCGAATATTACGGAACGAAGAATCCCATAAATCAGGTTGCAACTATCACGGCGCCCGAACCCCGCGTTATTATGATCCAACCTTGGGATAAGACGGTTAGCAAGGAGATTGAAAAGGCGATATCCCGATCGGATTTGGGTTTGAATCCGAATAGTGACGGCAATGTTATCCGTATACAAGTGCCTGAACTGACAACGGAGCGGCGAAAAGAGCTGGCGAAATATGTCAGCAAGTTAGCTGAAGACGGCCGCATCGCAATTAGGAATATTCGGCGTGATGCGAATGACGCCATTAAAAAGCTCGACAAATCGGACGCTACATCGAAAGGCAGGAAGGGAAAAGAAAGGGGCGGGGAAAAGAGAAAAGGCGACGATGATCCGGTGCAAAAGATAACGGATAAGTATATTGATCAGATTAGCCAGCTACTGAAATCGAAAGAAGTGGAACTCATGGAGTTGTAGGCATCTCGCCTTAACGCTACCTTGATGTGCGTCGCCCACACGGATGAAAGTCTGAATTCACAATTCTGTAGAGGAACGTTCCCCTCGTGTAGAACCAGAATCAAACTAAGCGATTTTTTAAACCTAAGATGTAACGTGCAAAGATAGGTCAGTTGGAATTTGTGCATGGGTGCATATTCCGGCCGATTCGTTCTGTTATGACCGCATGACTCACTTTTCCCATGACTGTACCGTCCCTAACCGATGTTCTGGAAGCGAGCAGTCAGTTGCGCCATCCTAATCCCTATCGTCATCTTCGCTGTTCAGTGGAGCGATCCCCGTCTTTATTTCGCTCTGGTAATCGGCGTAACGTTCCTCATGCTGGTCGAATTCAGCCGATTATGCAAGTCAATCGGAATGACAGAGATTCGGGTTGCTGTCGTAGCATCAGGAATCCTATTTTGTGCGTCAGCACTCATTGACCGTCTTGCCGTTGAATTTGTTCTCGCCCTTACGCTTTTTTTAGCCTTCGCCTTCCAAATTCTTCATCGCCAAATTAACAGCGCATTCATGGCAATAACGACCACCATAACGGGTGCGGTTTATATCGGCTGGATGTTTGGGTATCATCTGATATTGCTGCGAAAATTAAACGCTTCTTTGGGCGAGTCAGTTGGCAGCGAATTAATTTTATTCCTAGTTGTAGTTACGTGGTGCGGTGACACAGCCGCCTATATCTTGGGAAGATGGTTGGGCAAACACAAATTGATTCCCCAAATCAGTCCTGGAAAAACGGTTGAAGGCACCATTGCCGGCTTGTGTATTGGCGCAATTGGCGGTCTTGTTATTTGGCATTTATTGCTTGAAGAGATGTTCGGTCCTGTGCACGCATTGGGTCTTGGAATACTGCTAGGAATTGTGAGCCAAATTAGCGATTTAAGCGAATCAATTGTCAAACGTACCGCTGATGCCAAAGATTCAGGTACCCTGATACCAGGGCATGGAGGATTTCTTGATCGCTGTGACAGTTTGATTTTTTCCGCCCCAACCCTTTATTACTACTTTCAATATGCCATTCACGCTTGATTGGTAGGTTCGATATGAAACGCTTGGCGATTCTAGGTTCAACGGGGTCAATTGGAAAAAGTGCGCTCTCCGTTGTCCAAACCCATCCTGGCAAGTTCACGATTGCTGGACTTGCTGCTAATACTTCGGTTGACCTACTAGAACAGCAGATTCGCCAATTTCGCCCTAGGCTTGCGGCATTAAACGATAGTGACACCGCTAATCAGCTTCGGGAACGCTTGACGGACTTGAAATCTGTTGAAGTGCTTTCAGGTAAAGAAGGGGTGTTAGCGATAGCGAGGATGGAGGAAGTCGACTTGGTTATCGAGGCCATCGGAGGGAGCGCAGGATTGCTGCCGACGTTGGAAGCGATTCAAACTGGCAAGGATTTGGCGTTCGTCAACAAAGAAGTGTTAGTCATGTGCGGTTCTTTGGTTATGAGTGCGGTCGAAGAGTATGGTGTCAATCTGTTGCCTGTCGATAGCGAAATTAGCGCGATTCTCCAATGCCTTGCTGGTAGGCTAAGCGATAATCCACAAGAACGCAACCAGATTAATCGCCTCATTCTAACAGCTTCCGGCGGCCCATTCCGCCAAACACCTCTAGATCAACTCCATTCCGTGACGCCCCAACAGGCACTGAAGCATCCCACGTGGAACATGGGGAATAAAATCACGATTGACTCGGCAACGATGATGAACAAGGGACTGGAAGTCATCGAAGCGAGATGGTTATTTGACATAGAACCGTCACAGATTGATGTGATAGTTCAGCCGGAAAGTATCATCCATTCAATGGTCGAATTTGTGGATGGCTCCTACCTAGCTCAACTGAGCGTCGCCGATATGCGGGTTCCGATCCAATACGCTTTAACTTATCCCCGCCATCTGCCGACCCCTGCTCCGAATCTTGACCTTGCTCAAATCCGCAAACTACATTTCGAACCTGTTGATTTCGAGAAGTTTCCCTGCCTGTCGCACGCTTATACTGCCGCCAAAGTTGGCGGGACACTGCCCACCGTTCTTAGCAGCGCCGATGAGGTTGCGGTCAGTGCTTTTCTAAATGAGCACATCGGGTTTATGGACATACCGACGATTATTGAAACTGTCATGAATCAACATGACGTAGAACTTGAACCGAACCTCAATGATATTCTAGCTGCCGACCGGTGGGCAAAATCCACCGCCCATCAGTTAATCCAGAGCCTGTATTAAGTTCTGTTGTCGATAGCGTGCATGCTTTGCGACAGTGTGATTAAATCATTCCCCGCTGCTGCCACTGCCAGTACGCCGAGGAATGCCCTGTGATTTCATGTAGGATGTGATTGACGCGATTTGCTGTTGAGCTCGCCTTAACACTTTGTTGACCTGCGGACTTACCGGAGGTTCTATCTCGTATTTTTTCCAGAGCTTGTCAAACCAATCGAGTGCATCGTTGTAATAGTTATCGTCTTGGTCAGCCAACACCATGTAAGCTTCCCCGATTTGGGCAAGAGAGAGATCTCCGTATTTGGTGTTGGGATAAGCATTGATGATTTCGTTGAATTCAGCAATTACTTTTTCAAGCGCCGGCTTTTGGGCATCACCACGTGTCCCCTTTGCTTTGTCAAAATTATCACTGGTTTGAATATAGAATGAACTTGCGAGCGCCGTTTCCGTTTCCACCAGATATCCTGAAGCAGTATTTTTGGAATCCTGATCGATACCCGGCACTTTCAATGCCCGGCGGTATTGCTCGACAGCCAAGTCGTAGAGACGGATGCGCTCGGCATTTTCCATATCTTGTACCGAACCTTGGTTAAAATAATCGTTTCCGAGGTTGATGAACGCTTGAGCGGCGTAGGGGGTATCTGGGTAGTTCTTTGCGAGAATCTCGTTTATATCAAAGATTTTCGCATTCCATTTTTCCTTCATTTCCGCATCGTCCCCCGCGTCTTCAGCCAAACGTGAATAACTGGCAGAAATCGCGTTAAGCGATTCGGCTGCTTTTTCATGCTGCGGACTCAAGCCGCGGACTTTTCCATACTCATCAATTGCCTTCAGGAACTTCTGAGCGGCGAAGTAAGATTCTCCTGCCTGATATTGCCACAATGGCGCATCCCCTGCATTTGGGAAGCGGCGAACCAGTTCTTTGAACGAAGGCACGGCTCGTTCAAAGTAGGCTACGGTTTGATCGGAATATTCAGCATCCAGCCCGAGTTGAATTCGACCGAGTTCAAAATAGGCGGATCCAATGTATGTCAATGCAGTCATGATATTGTCCGTCAATTCATTCGAGGCTGGAAAAATCCCTTTATCGACATAGTCCATGAAGAGCGTCAACGCATCGGTTGCCGTTTCAAGATCGACTTTTGGCTCTTCCGTCAGTTTAATCTGAGAACCAATCGAATAGGAAATCTGACCTGCTTGGAAAAGCGCATTTTGGACAAACGGAATCACTGCCTTCTCAGCATTTTCAATCGGCGCAGCGATTTCATGGACTTTCAAGTAAGTCGCAGCAGCTTCTCGGCTTCCAAGGATATACGGTTTCATATCGGCGCCCACTTGATCTGAAAAGAGCTGATACGCCCTGTCGAAATATAAGAAACCAAGATTATACTGGGCGGACACTTTCTGCGGTACCGTTTGGGCAGCCTGCCGCGCCATCTCAGCCTGAGCGATTGCCTCGTCTAATCGACCCAATTTCACATACAGGTCCGATTTACGAATTCCAGCGTCTGCCACCATTGCTTGAATGTTTTTGTCGGATTCATTGGCAAAATCGGTCGTAACAACCTCATATGCCTGTAATGCGTTTTCAAGCTCGGTTAGCTTCGTTTCATAAATCAACCCTGAACGATAGTACGACTGTGCTTTAACGAGTGCATCGCCTACCAATTGAACGGCGTTCTGGTAGTTGAGCAAAGCATCACTATACTGTTGCAGATGCGCGTCTTGCGCATAAGCCATTGCGAAATAAGAGCGCCCCTTGCGGTCAGCGTCATCCGTATTTTGGATAACATGCTGATATTCTTCGACAGCGGCGGCATGATTTCCGACAGACGTATTCAATTCCGCAAGCCGAGTGTGAGCTTGATGGATTAAACTCTGACGCGCCTCATCTTCAGTTTGTCCTTCATACGCGGTTGTTTTCTGGAAGGCTTCGATTGCCCCCATCGAATCATCCAAACCAAATCTTGCAAGCCCCAAAGTGTAGTAGGCACTAATCATGGCATCAACACCGGGATTTGTCTCGACTGCTTGCATAGCATAATTGGCAGAATTTTGGAATGACAATTTTTTGGTGCCATCGTCCGAAGCGTCTTGCCCTAACTGATAATAACATACCGCGATTTGGTACAACGCATTTTTCAAAAGTTCATTGCCTGGGAACATCTCAACGAACATTTGGTATTCGGGAATTGCTTTTTCATACTCCTTAGCACTGTAAAGCGAATGTCCAACCTTTAACTGTGCGCGTGAGCGAGCGTCTTCGGGCGCTGCCGTATTATTTGCAATGCGCTTGAGACTCGCTAGGTGCGCAGCCATATCCTCTTCGGATTCAATACCTTGCTGTTCGATTGCAGTGGCTTTTACGAGGTCTATATGACCTAGCGTCTTTCTAATTTTGTCGTCGTCGCTGTTCCCGTATTTGGCAGCGGCGAGGTCGGCGACTTCAAGTACATTCGGCCACAAAGAGGCATCACCCTGTTTAGCCAAATCGCGATAAGCGAGGACAAGGCCATAGTAACCCTCAATAGCATTTGGGCTGTCACCGTATTGCTCAATGACTTTTTGGAATGCAACGACGGATTTTTCTAGTAAGGCTGAATCGTCGTCCGCCGCTTTATAGTAACAAAGCCCAATCAGGTATTGCGCGTCGTCTGCATATTCACCCTCTGGGTTTCTAGCAACAATACTTTCGTATTGAACAGCAGCTTCAGCGAATCGTCCTTCGGAACGCAGCAGGTCAGCCAGCTTAATCTCGGCTAGTGAGCGGTTATCTGGGCTCAACGAGTCAAGAATTGATTGGTATGCTGCCACAGCTTGCGACGGATTGCCTTCCCTGACGTGGCTTTGTGCGATTAATAACTGTGCCCGCTCGTAATTTTCACTACCGGACGGGATGGATGCGTAGAGTGCACGCGCATCGTTCCACTGATCCAGTTTCTCATGCGCAAGTGCTTGGTTCATTTTGCAAGCCTCAACCTGCTGTGGACGTTCCGCAAAGTCGTCATAGCGACCATCTTCAACACCACCTACAAACGCTTCGTCATTGAACCTATCTATTGCTTCTTGATAGGCGACGATTGAATTCTGCAGCAGTGATTCATTGAACACAGCGTCAGAATCTCCTTCACGGTAATCTGCCGGTTTGCTAGCTTCATAGTAAGCACGCCCTTCCTGAAATTTTCCAATCAACTTAATGGTGTGAAATTTCGGCAACTCCGGATATGCCCAAAGTTTTGCATATTCTGCTGCCGCTTCGGCATATTGTTTGAAGTCGTTAAATTTCATCTCAGCGAACTTAAGCTGCACTTCGGCTGCGAGAATATCGAACTCCGGATCGGCGCGGTGTTTATCTATAAATTCGCGTGCGACCCTTTCGAGTTCATCCTTTCGTCCGAGATCGTTCAATGCCCAAATTGCGCCGTAGAGTGCATGAGGCGCAACGGGATCTGTTGGGAATTCATCAATCGCTGTTTGATACCACTGCAGAGCCGTTTCAAAGTATCCTACCGCTTGATCGTTCTGACCGGAGAGTTTCAGATTAGTTGCCAATTTATAGTGGGATTCGCCCATTTGATAAGTAACATAGGGCTTAAAGTCAGTATGATCGGGGTGTTCATCAAGGACGCGCTGGTATGCCGCGACCGCTTCATTCCAGTCTTGCAGCTTGAAGTAGCTATCTGCGATTCCCAACTTGCCCTCAGCGACGAAGTTGCTTTCAGGATACTCTTCCAGCAGCTTATTATAAGATACAATAGCATTTGGATAATCTTCTTGATCGTAATACGTGCGGCCAATCGTCGCCTGAATTTCAGCCTGAAGATCGCGGTCTTCCGTGTTTTGCAAAGCGAGTTCATAGTTGACTCGGGCGTTGTCATAGTCTCTCTGTTTCGCGTAAATCGTACCCATATCGAAGTATGCCGCGGTGACGTATTGGCTATCGGGGAATTTCGTAATGAATGTCGAGTAGCGCCCAATGGCTTCTTCATCACGGGCAAGTTGGTTCAAACAGAAAGCCGCTTTATACATCGCTTCTGCTTGCAACTCCGGGTAATTCTTAAATTCTTCGGTGGCCAGCTTGTCGAATTCCTGATAAGATTGCTCGTAGTTTTTTTCATTAAGAAAAGATTGGGCAATTAGATGCTGTGCGTCATCTTTGAAATCCGAGTTTGGGAACCCGTCGAGCACCTCCTTAAAGGCATGGCGGGATTCTTCATACTTTTGCAGCTTATAGTTAAGTTGGCCGATTGCGTACCAGGCGTTTTCAACAAACAAGCTATTTGGGAAGGTTTCGATTAACGCCTGAAATTTGGGTTCTGATAGCTCGAATTTTTCTTGCTTGTAAAGAATATGCCCCCAGAGGTAAGTTATACCCTCTTGGTGTTTGGGCACGCTCGCGTCCGCGGCAACTTTTTCAATATATTCTACCGCCGTGTCATAGTAGTTAACATCTCCCGATTGTTCGGCCCATTTGGAATAGCTGACCGCAATCTTGTAATGTGCGAGTGTGTGGAAATCCCTATCAATGACTTCAGTCTTAACGCCCCATTTTATTGATTCTTCAAGGGCTTGGTTATATCCATCGATGGCGCGTTCATAATCAGCTTGGCTAAAGTGTTCCTCTGCATCATTATATAACCGTTCGACCTTCTTGGAACTGCCGGATGGCCAAAACAGAACAGCGAGTAAAGCAACTCCGCCAAGTATTCCTAGTGTTTTCGGGTTCATCACAATCTCCTTTTGAGTTTTAAGTTAAGCATAAGGTATTAAGAGGCGTTAACATCTATCACCTCGTAGCTTCAGCTAAAGTATTTGCAGGGTCACAAAATTTTCTCGAGTGATAGATCCGGCAACTGAACATCCGCCAACACTCCACTCGTAAAGCTGCTCGACCGGTTATCTTTCCTTTCAAATCTATAAGAAATGTTAATCACCGCCCTTAAGGGTTGCGAATAATCTTCTCTAGAGAGGTAAGGTTCCGGGGTTGATAACTGAGCGAAAACCAATGAATCTGAAGATGAATCATGAGTTATAATCTCTTTGAGTCCCTCGCCATCATTTCCAGAGGTAGGAGGATTCCCATTCCAATCCAAGTATTCTGTAGTCAAATCAGTAAGGTTGGATTGTCGGAGTGTTTTATGAACGAACCGATTCGGTGAAGATGGGGATATTGTCGCGATTTTTTTAAGATTATCCCTAACAAGATTACGGTCCATTTCAACATGTGCGTGATAACTCGGCGGCGCATTTAAAAACTGCGGCGCACCAGGTGGATAAAGCCGTTCGTTGCGACTTGTTTGAAATCCTTGGTACACCAACAGCGTCGTGAGCATAACGAGAAAGATGACCGCATAAGCGGGCGATAATCTCGCCCATCGCCAACTCCACTGAACGGGGTGTCGAATTAGCGAATTCAGAAAGAAACAACACCGGTCGAAAATCCTTGGACTTCCAGCTACAAATAAAAACGATTCAACTAAACGCCTCCACCATGTGGGCCGCGGTCTTTCCTCTATCACTCGCTGGAGTTGCTGCCAAAACAAGCTGTCATAACCATCGGGGGGAGTCGGGGGAACGTAATAATGAAGTAATGCCTTCGTATTTCTTAAGGACTTCACTTCTTTCCGACAACCGCGGCAAATCCCAAGGTGTTGCGCAATGGCGACAGTTTGACCCCTAGAGAGTGTACAGTCTATGTAGTCAGATAAATAACGCTGAACGGATCGGCACTGAGGTTTCATGATTACCTCATTTTTCTAATGAAACAAGGTACAGCCTAAAATCTTACGGAGAGAGATTAGTCAATTCCACATAAGATTTCAACCGCTCCCTGAGTTTTTTTCTGGCGTAGTGCAAACGAGATCTTACAGTGCCCTCAGAACAGTTGAGAATTGACGCAATTTTGGGATGCGTTAATCCTTCAAACTCGTGCAAAATTACAACCATTCGATGCTTAATTGGCAAACTATTTACTGCCTGAGTAACGTGTCTTTGTAGTTCTTTCCTTTCAACACTCAAATGAGGGTTATTCCTAAAATTGGATGCACGCTTCAATTCTGAACGAATTTGAGTTTCGGTTGTTCCAGAGAGCGGGGCTTCACGACGGCGTTCCCGGCGTTTGACAAGGTTTATTGCCTGATTGACAACAATGCGATAAAGCCAAGTTTCAAAGGCAGATTCCTTCCGAAAGCTATGAATCGATTCATAAACTTTCAAAAACGTATCTTGCATGACATCGTTAGCGTCTTCGTGATTTTTGGTAATCTGGAAAGCTAGACGGTAGACATGCCTTTTGTGTTTCTCGACAATAACCGCTAACGCCGTCATATCTCCTGCGCGGAGATCTTCGATAAGCAAACATTCGGTTCGTTCCACTGGGCATTATCTCCCTAGTTTTCCACTTTCAAGTTATATTAGACAACGAAGGCTCAAAAACCGTTCAAAAAATTTTGGATGTTTTCTCATGCCCATTAAGCAGCCAATTTCCGTTGCCAGGAAAACGAAAATCTGCGGAACACCGCGGTGCTAATCACATGTGTAACTCAGCAACAATTCCCGTTTAGGCGGCGAGACACGGTGGTTGGCTAAATTTCGTTGATTCATATAATACACATGGATGGATTGAAGTTGTTCCATTTCGATGTGCGACTCGTTCCACCGGCGGCACAAATACTCTCCATAATGGATTCTATATGGGTCTCCCAACTTTACGAATTTCCGCATATACCTCCGCCACCGTGCGCTCTCGTAGAGCGAAATCACCAGATCGGGTTTTTCCCACAGAACTTCTTCCCCAGGCTTCAAAAGGTTTACCCTCGTACCATCTTTCAGTTGCCCGGTGATAACGAACCATCCATTTTTTTTCGACGGTCCTGCGAACACCCCCCAAGCCTGATCCAACCCAAGGGCATATCCAACTGGATTGATAACATCAGGGAAAAACCGATAGAGCGGTTTATTGGCGGTTCGAAGGTTCCAAAACAACACGTAAATCATCAGAAACACAACGGCGCCATTCAACAGGCGCGCCCAAATCGTCTTGTTTCCTTGGCGATTGAGTGCGGGTGACTTTATTTTCAGGCGATCCCAGACCCAACTTGGAATGAATAGAAGCCACGCAGCGCTACAGATATATCCGAACAGCCACAACTCGAGACAAAGCCCCATGCCCAAGTGAAACAACCAAAACGCCGCGATGATACCGCACCGAATCGGACCCTTGGCAACAATGGGGAACAGTGCGAGCAACGGCCCAAATAGCTCAAGCCCCAATGTGCCATAGTTGAGCAACTTCAAAATGATTGGGTTAGCATCAAGAAGCCACTTTCCGATGGGCGTCACATACCGATCGAGCATCAACGCATAATAGACACCGTCACCTTGGATATACCATGTATTGCGTGATTTCAATAACCCAGCGAACCAGTATATTATGCAGACCTGCAGCAGTATTGCCGCTGCACTTATGGAACGGACAGCGCTTGAGGCGCGGCGGGAACCCCGGTTCCGACAAGCATCAACGCCGAAACGGCTGCCAAGCGGCAAAAACATACTCCAAAACAACAACACTCGCAGCACATGGTCACCGCCTTGAAGTACCTGCGGGTTTCGCCGATGCAACGACAGTATCAATAGCCAAACAATCGGAGTTACTAGCCGTGTATGGTAACCAACGAGCATTGCAAGGGCGAATGCACCCGTAATGAGGAATAAAATCGCTTGAAACTCAACGGAACCATTGAACAAGTGCAGCGAAAATCCCCCTAAGGGAAGCCGCTTTCGCGCCGGTGCTATCGGCCATGCACCTTCGTCCGCATAATGCGCAGTCAAATCACCCGCACGCGTCAACAAGTCAACCAGAATCAATGTGGCGATTGCAATGCGAAACACCGCTAGTGACCGCAAATCTATCGAAAGTACTTCGCAGATTCTGGGAAACCACAGCGACGATTTGCTTGCCAAGAATGTGTAAAGGTTTGTGAGTTTCAACCCGCCTGTCCCAAAAGTACAATCCCGGTTTCTCACGAGTACGGAATTTCCGAGGAGGCTCGCTCAATTCAATTTTCTACAACAACCGTCAATCTAGCGCACGCGGTACGTCCGAAAACCGATGCCTGCGCAAGTTACGGTCGGGAGTCGAATAGATATCTGACGCCACGGGTTTTGACCATTTTTTCCACGTTTCACGCCGCTTTTTCAGCTATTTATTCATTTTCACCTACTCGGGGTTCTTCTCGGCCTTTGTTTTCTTCCCTCCTTTTGGAATTCCGCAGCGTTTTGGAGATTTGTGAATCGAATTGATCGGAAATTCCAAGTAAACATTCCAGTAATTTAACTCCGTCCTGATAATTCCCGACAAGTATTTCGCTCTCACCTGCAGCGATTAACCGTCTGATAGCGTTCATGTCAACGGACGCCAGTCTCCGATACATCGCCCTAGTTTTATCCCATGCAGCTACCTCTTTATAGCAAATTCCAAGGTTTAGATAGAGGTTAGGAAGGTCTATATCGCGCACCCCCAGATCGAGGGCTTTTTCTAAACAAGCGCCGGCACGCTTGTAATCTTCCGACATATAATGCATTAAACCCAAATTATAGACTACATCATTCAGCAAAGCGCCATCTCCAGCCATACTTGCCTTTACGTCTGGCCCCTCAAGTAAACCGCTTGCCTTCAACAGACGACGTGGATTGTATCCAAATGTTGGCGATGCCAACCAACTTTTGAATTCCGCCCGTCGATTTAGGGATGGCTTTGGCGCCGCATCGCGTATCTGGGTAAGCGTTTGATTTTTGTTATTCGGAAGCGGCTCGGGCGGTAATTTTGCCGATGTTTCCGCATTGGAAACCACAAAGCCACCAAGTGCTGCCAGTCGTTGCTGCGCAAGCGCGCATTCCTCCGCCGCATTTGGAAACTCAGCAATTACTCGCCGATAGGTCTCCGCCGCATTTTCTGAGGAATTAAGGGATTCATGAATTGTTCCGACCTTCAATAACACTCCAGGAATACGCGAATCAGCGGGGTAACGGGTTTCATAATTTGCTAACGCTTTGAGCGCAGCCGTGTTTGCCCCCAGTTGGACGTAGCAATCGGCAAGATGCAATCGTGCTGTTCGAGTTCGTGGATCCTGGGAAAAATCTAGGATGAATTGAAGGTATCTGTTCCGGGCATCATCATAGCTCCCGTTTTCATAGCTCCGGTTTGCAAGCAGCCACAACGCATCACCCGCCTGTGAACTTGTCGGATAAGATTTGACGATTTTCTTAAAAATCTTTATTGCTTTTTCATCTTCACCGGGCTGTCCGCTGTAAATCATCCCAATTTTGAGATGGGCAATTCGAGCTTGTTCTGAGCCGGGATTGGCTCGCATAATCTGTAAGTTACGGACTATCGCGCTTTGAGGGCTTCCATCGGGAAGTTGATTTTCAATGCGCAACATGGGTGACCGGGAGGAACAACTCATCGCCCACAAGAAGAACCAAATTGCTCCGAGACGAAACATAACGTACCGCAGGGCACACGTTGCCATAGGGATATGAGTATCTTCTACGAAACGCAAGTTCAAATGATGGTTGGCTATCTAGCGCGCACGACCCACTGAATGTCCATTGAAACGTCTACAAACCGTAATGAAAAACAAAAAAGGACAATATGTACACGACATATTGTCCTTTTTTGCATACTGGAACCTTTAAGCTAAAATAAAAACCGCAATTATTCTTTGCCTTTGGTTGTGAATGAAATTGAGTCGGACAATTCATTCCCGGCTCCGTCCGCGGTCGAAACTGAAATCTCATACGATGTTTCGTTGCCAAGTTCCGCGCCTTTTGCAGGAACAATTGTTACAGAGTTATCACTCCATTCTGCCAACCAATTGAGCGCGTCTCCACCCTCGATTGAGATTGAGATATCGCCCTCGCTAACATTTTCGCTGAACGTAATGGAGATGCCGTCCGTGTTCAGTCCTGCCGGGTCAACGTCTTTGTCACCGTCACTTACCGAACTGTCCGTAATGGTGGGCGGGTCCGTATCAGCGGTTTCTTGTATGGTTAAGGCGACACTTGCCGATCCGGCAGTACCGTCTTTGTTTGTCCAGCCGATGTTCAGCGTTGCGCTCCCCGCCGGCAAATTAAGACCTGCAAGATTTAAGGACCAGGTTTTCCCGGAACCCGCAGCAGCCGTGCCATTAACCGTCACGCCGTCAACTGCTTCATCCAGCGTAATTGTGAGGTTCGCATTTGGAGCAACTTCGCTGCCCGCTGCGGGCGACGTAGTAGCGGTCGTCGCCGAAGGCTGTTCCACAGCTTCGTCCTCGCCATCGTCCTCACCAGTCTCGTCGCCACCACAGCCGACCATAAAAACAACTAGCATTGCAGCCATTATAACAGCTAAGGTTCTCAACAATTTTTGCATTAGATTACTCCTTCATGAAAGAAATTTAAAAACGACAAAATGACTGTGTCAAATTTTTGCAACCTGATACAGTTTTCAACGTCAAATCCTTTGTATTCCCTCTCGGGAAGATGGTTAAGACGAATATTCAGACCGCTGTTGGAAACGCCTTCGACCCAACAACAATTCCAAATTGAAATTGAAACGTTGTTTGAAATCAGATGCGAGCATTTTCGATTGACAAACGCTCTTGTGTCTTGCTTTTCCTGAAACGTGGATTATAGTCTACCAAATTTTACAATTTTTGTAAAGAAAAATCTTCACATAAATTGAAAAATTCGGTCATTAGTAAATCCTGCTTCAACGAGCATTGCTGAAAACTCAAGCGTTGGTTATTGGAATAACTGTTTCAGATAAAGTCTTCCTGCCAACAATAGCCGCAGCCCGTTGATTCACATGCGCAGGTTTACGCTTTTTGCAAAGGATTGCCGGTGGGGCCGGTATTTACCGATTCAAACGCGAGCCAAAGTTCTCTACCGGACACATATACAGTTTTAGTCATTTTCCGCCGCCACGCTCAATCTCAAACTAAGGCATTTGGGCGGAAAAACCAGACACATACAGAAACTCTCGCCCATTCTCTTTTTGAGAATGGCGCAAGTATAGCACATTACAAAAAACTTTGCAACAAAAAATTGAACGGTATTTCTCAACCGCAACCAAATGATCAGAAAACTCGAATTCATGCTTGTTAGCGCAACCGAACGAACTCTGAAATCTTTGTAAATCAATCCCAATATCAATTAGCTATGCTCTTAAGCCTACGTGAGGCGAATTACTTGCCCGTTACGGCAATTTCCGGTTAATCCCCCCATGCGGTGCCTCGGGGAACCCACAACCATTGCCCTTCATAAATTCGATCGCGGTCAAAATCGTAATCATCTTGATTAGCTTCGACCAGCCTTGGCCAGAGTTTGTCGTTGTCATAAACCTCCGGGCGAGCGGCAATCGTTGGGAGTGTATCACCTTTACGAACATGGTATCGGTTCACCTTCTCAGGTGAAGCAATTGTAAAGCTAAACGAATAAGGTTCAGACATAGCGTTGCCAGCCGTGTCCGTGACACCGGACACAGTAACACTGTATTGCCGCCCTGCCCGCATCGGTGCGTCCGAAACAAAGGTCACCATATTGTCGGATCCGCCGATATTTCCCAAAACTGGACCGGATTCCTGGCTCATTGAGTCCGGGGTCGGTTCAACTTGAACTGCAATAGCGCCTGATTGACTATCGACGTTTTCGTCAAAAGTAATCGACACGGCAACATTCACCTTCAGTGAATCATCATACTCAGCTATTATTGTCCCGTCTGAAGGTTCTGACGCAGTAATGTTCGGCGGGGTAGCATCAGTGTAAACGAATTTTTGACCTAATGTCACCGGTTCTTCAGGTTTACTGTTGTTTGTTACCACAACTGCAGCGGATTGCCCCGCTGCGCCCGCCGGCGTTACTGCTGTAATTTCAGTTTCGCTTGGAACATTTACATTGGTGCCCGCTTTCCCGTCGAAAGTCACAACCACACCGTTCTTCATGTCAAACTTGTCGCCTGAGATTCTGACCGTTGTCCCACCTGTCTCCGGCCCTTCAGTTGGGCTCATACTTTGCGGTTCAGGTGGAGAAGCGCAACCCGCGCAGCCGGATATCCATGCGGCCACAAATGTCAAAGCAACAATTGTTGTGAAATTTCTGAATTTCCTCATGCGTTTTTCTCCTGAACAATTAAGGTTTGAAAATCACCCAATGCGAAGTCGCGTAGCGATTAAAGCGGTTATATTCAATCGGCAATTTCTTCTAGTATACAGGCTAACACGAACTTTGTCAACAGCAAAAAGGACTGAATGTGACCAAATGCCGTTTGCCGTCTGCGACGCGTAGGCCTAAGTTCTATAGTCTTACAATATCTGCACCAACGTTCGCTAATTTCGTTTCGATAGATTCATATCCCCGATCGATGTGGTAGACACGAGCTACAACGGTTTCACCTTTTGCCACCATACCGGCGAGTACCAAAACCGCCCCGGCCCGAAGGTCGGATGCCATGACTGGCGCTCCACTGAGCTTATCGACGCCGCGTATTATGGCGCGGTTGCCTTCAATGTCGATATTGGCGCCCATACGGTTTAGTTCGCTGACATGCATGAATCGATCGGTATGAATAGTTTCCGTAACTGTACTGATTCCAGGGGTAACACTGAGAAGTCCAATAATCTGTGCCTGCATGTCTGTCGGGAAACCTGGGAATGCCTCTGTATTCACGTCGATAGCGGCTAATTGGCGAGGCGTTGTTACACGAACGCCATTTTCTTCCCAATCCAATTGAACACCTGCCTCAAGTAGCTTGTCTGAAACTGCACCAAGGTGATCGCGGAGCGCATTTTGCACAAAGACATCGCCGTTAGTAATTGCACTAGCTACCATAAATGTGCCTGTCTCAATGTCATCTGGAATCACGGTATACTCAGTGCCGCGTAATTGCTTGACACCGTGAATTTTTAGAACTGGTGTTCCAACGCCTTGTATTTCTGCTCCCAACGCATTGAGAAAGTTCGCAAGATCGACGATGTGCGGTTCACGAGCGGCATTGCGAATGGTTGTTGCGCCTTCCGCCAATGCAGCGGCCATCATGACGTTCGCTGTTGCGCCGACGCTTGGCCCATACCTGCCCTTCAAATTCATTTTAGCGCCAATCAATCGATCGGCTTCCGCAGTTATGTAACCGCCTTCGACCGTAATTCTTGCTCCCAGGCACTCTAACCCTTTCAAGTGCAGGTCTATAGGACGCGGCCCAATCGAGCATCCACCAGGAAACGCGACTTTTGCCTTACCTAAGCGCGCGACGAGGGGACCCAAAACGTACACTGATGCGCGCATCTTCCGAACCAAATCATAGGGCGCTTCGTAAGCCATGCGGTTTATCGGCTTGATATGGAGCGTGGCATTTTTGTACTTCGCCGTTGCTCCCAGCGTTTCAAGGACACCGCATAGCGTCTCAACGTCCCTGAGATTTGGAACATTGTGGATGACGCTTGCGCCATCCGCTAAGATTGCTGCAGCAATGGCAATGGGAAGTGCGGCGTTTTTTGAACCGCTGACGGATACGGTGCCTTCAAGCCGTTTGCCGCCATTGATAACTAATCTATCCATCGTACAGCCTCCTTGTTATCTAATTGCCGGTGTCATGTCGTATCAAGCACGTGTGAGGACAAATTGGCAAGTCTCGATTTTACTTATGTTCCAATTCCTTAATGGCATGACACTAGCAAAATGACTTCCTTGTGTTATGAACCAACGATATCAACACGCCGTTCGTTTCGCCGAAGGCTAAACCGGTTTTAAATTCAGATGCACGGTGTCTAGAGAACGCCGCGGCTGCATTCCGCCGCATGTTATGGATTTGCTGCGGGGATGTTGACTGATGAGTGTTGATCGGCGAGGAATTGTGGTTCCGTTTGTGTATCGGTTTCTAGAAGGGTCTGCCCATCCGGTTGAGGGCTGCAGGGACTTCATTCCTAACGGGTTTGATTGTTTTCAGATACGCCCACATCGCCTTAAGATCGGCATCGCTCATGTTTGCGTAAGCGTCTTTGGGCATCGGCGGGAGAATGCGCCGATTATTTTTGTCACCTTGATGGAATCCGGTCCGCATTGCATCAATAAACATCTTTTCTGTCCATTCACCGAGTCCAGTTTCGTTATGGGGCGTCAGATTCGCGGCAAACGTTGTTCCGAAGGGACCAGAAAATGCGGCTAGAGTAGGAGCAGTTAACATGAAAATATCCTGTTGTATCAAACTAAAATTGTATTTGGGATGTGGTGCATTTGCCGGATGTCCGGCGAGATACATCCTCATGTTTGGTTCAGCTCCCGCACGCGGCGTGTGACAATGACCACAAGCCCCGACCGCATCCACAAGATATTTTCCGCGTTTGACCATGTCGCCTTGGCTTTGAGCACGATTAAAATTAAGTATCGTGAGCGTTAATGTTGAAATAATTATTGCCCCAAGTATCCACCTTTTTTTGCTCATCCCTTCTGTCCCCTTTTATGATGTTTAGTAAACCGACTCAAAAAACTCCAATCTATAGTGAATTATATTACTACTTGTAAACGTAATCAATATTGGCGTTTGCCCATGCACCGATTGAACCCAATTATTTTGATTGCCCTACGCCTTCAAATTCGGCTTGATCCAACGAGCGAAGTTTGATAGACTTTTCACGAGAAATAAGAGCGAATTTATGCTTTGCTTTCAACGCAGCACATCAACGCGGAATGAGGCCAATTATGGACTGTATTTTTTGCGCTATAGCTGGGAACGCAATACCAGCTACGAAAGTCTACGAAGAAGACCAGATTCTCGCTTTTATGGATATCAACCCGGCGAATCCGGGACATCTTCTTGTCATTCCGAAACGACATTACCGAAACATTTTTGACATTGACGCCGAGACGGCTGGAAAGATTATGCAAGTTGGAACGCAGCTTGCGAGCGCCATAAAAACAGCCCTGAATCCAGATGGGCTCAATTTGTTACAGTCGAGCGAGTCCGCGGCATTCCAAACTGTATTTCATTTTCACTTACATCTCATCCCACGTTGGGAAGACGATACGCTAGTTCTGCCGTGGAAACCTCAACAGGGCGATATTAATCAGATTGCGGAAGTTGCGGATAAAATTAGACAGCACATTCAATAACCGGTACAGGTGATTGCTTTTGCAGTGCGGAGATGTCAATCCAACCGTGGCGCAAGATGTGAAAATTGTTTAGAACCTATGGGGATTACTGCGGTTATCTTCATTCCACGTGAACGCAGGCAGTGATTGATTCTATCGGATATGAATCCCCTGTGGAGCAATCTGATTAAATTACTTGTCACACTCAAAAATTATGAGCGTGAAATATTTTTCCAAGAGTTTGTTTGAACAATTGGTGCCAAAGCCATTCTTGGGCGTTTGAGTCGGTATAACCGGTGGAACTTCTATCGCGCGGTTTTTCTATCGCCTTCGCTATTCGTTCAATCGATTTTATTCGGGCGCTTGATTCCACCAAGTGCTTTACTCCAGCATTGTGCGGGGCAAGATGCCCCGCCTACAAGGCGTGGTGATACACGCTGGCCAAGGAAGTTCTCTAGCGCGCGGGATTTACTATCGCCCTCGTTATTCGCTCAGTTGATTCTATTCAGGCGCTTGAACCCCGCCTACCGACGGTAGTGGGGTGCTATACACCTGCCGCCCCTCCGGGGCTATCGGGCGGTGGAATTATTTTGGAAAGATGTCTATTAATCAGATGCGGCTTCATGCCAAAATTCTTGGTCAAAAAAAAGGCAGGAGGCGAAATTTCTACCTCCTGCCATGTTTTTTCGTGAAAACGAACTTATACGCTGAAAGATTCTCCGCAGCCACATGTAGACTTCGCATTGGGGTTGGTGATTTTGAAACCTGAATCCATTAATCCGTCTGCGTAATCTAGCGTTGAACCGGCGAGGTAGAGCGTACTGCGTGGATCCAGAAAAATTTTTACACCATAATGCTCAAAGACTTTGTCGCCACTTCGTGGTTCGTCGAATCCAAGTTCGTACTGAAAGCCGGAACACCCCCCACCAACCACCTTCATACGCAAGCCGTACTCTTTCTCAGCGTCGTAATCATCATCATTTTTTGCCGTTTCAAGCAATGTGAGCGTTTTCTTGGCGGCCGATTCCGTTACAGTAATCATACGAACCCTCCTCCTTTCTAATTTCTCGAATTTCACGCGAAAAATAGTCGTGAATTGCTGTCTTCAACACCTCTACAGCTAGCGCAAGAAATCGAGTTTTGTCTGGCGGCAGGTTACCGAGTACCGCCTCAACTTGAGAATCTGTAATATTCAATGCTTCTTCGATTGAAATCCCTTTGATGAGTTCGGTTAATGCTGAATTTGCCGCAATCGCAGCGACACAACCAATGGTCCTGAATTTAGCGTCAACAATCCGGTTTTGGGAAATTTTGATTGTGAGTTTCATCAAGTCACTATCTGCGGGGGTTCCGACGATTCCTACCCCATCCGCATCCTTAATCGTACCGAGATTGCGCGGATATTTGTAATGATCGATAACCTGTTGCGTATACATAATGATTTAATGTTTTCAAGCTACACTGAAGGCATCGGTAAGTTAGCATAATTATATTCCACTACGCTGCAAATGTCAAATGTCATTTTCGAAACCCGTACTGAAATTACAATTATCATGACTGCTTAATTCTGAGCGGCAGTAACGTTTGATTTTAGGTATCAAACGCCCGTCAATTGCCTTCGACAAATCCATTTACTTTGTCGAAGAATTGATGTATAATCAACAAAAATTGATGTCACAAATTTTATGTTTTAATTATTTTCAAGCGGGCGACTATATAGAAACCAAAACGGCTAATGCGCAAGACGTAGTGTAACTTCCAAGGGAAGCGAGCTGTACGCACAGGTTATTGAATTCAAGATGTCCAATTCCCAAAAGAACGACAGAGAAAAAGTTGACCTCTCGATTGTCATTCCGGTATTCAATGAGGAGGAGAATCTCCACGACCTTTACAGCCGACTAACCGATGCGCTTTCAAAACTCAAGGAATCGTATGAAATCATCTTTATTGACGATGGAAGCACTGATCTCAGCTTTGAGATTCTGCGCAAGATGGCTCAGACGCATACCAATATTCACGCTATCCGTTTTCGCCGTAACTTCGGGCAGACTGCTGCGATGAGTGCGGGCTTCGATTATGCATGCGGCGAAGTGATTGTGCCGATGGATGCCGATCTTCAGAACGACCCATTCGATGTAGAGCGGCTGCTAGAGAAATTAGATGACGGTTACGACATTGTCAGTGGGTGGAGAGCGAATCGACAAGACGGTTTTTTTCTGCGCCGCATCCCATCAATTCTCGCAAATCGCCTAATCTCCTGGATGACGGGCGTTTACCTCCACGACTTTGGATGTACCTTGAAAGCCTACCGACGTGAAATACTCGAAAACATTAACTTGTACGGCGAGTTGCACCGTTTTATCCCAGCATTTGCAAAACTGATTGGCGCCCGAATGGCGGAAATCAAGGTGAGGCATCACCCACGTGCACGCGGGAAATCGAAGTACGGCATTTCTCGCACAATTCGGGTCATTTTGGATCTCATCACAGTTAAGTTTCTCATGAGTTATTCAACGCGTCCAATCCAGATTTTTGGCCTATTTGGCTTAATCTTCTTCCTCTCGGGAATTTGCATTTGCGGATATCTTTCGATTGGGAAATTGTTTTTCCCGGCGGGCGTTGAATCAGGCATTTTGTCCTATCTTTACGCAGCCACTGGGGAGCGCGGATTTAGTCTAATTGAACGCATGCCGATGCTGATTTTGGGCGTGCTACTTCTGTTTACAGGCATCCAGTTCATCACAATGGGACTAATAGGCGAATTGGTAATTAGGACTTACCACGAATCTCAGAAGAAGCCGATTTACGTCATCCGCGACATCATCTGAAGAGAAAGAATGCCGAGTAAATGGGCAGTGCGCAGATTCAACCATTTTCCCACCTAATAGCGGAATGATTTGACGATTGGATTTCGTCTCGAAAATAACGGATTGAACTCACATTAGAAGAAACTGAAGGAATGCGCCTCGCTGATGAACAATGGCTTAAGCTTTAGAATATTCATACTACTCGTATTAAATGTGTTATTAACAGTTGGCGGGCAACTGCTGCTCAAGCGAGGGATGATGGCTGTGGGCCCGGTTCAGTCCCTGCGAGACGCAATTCCCAAGCTCGTCCAAGCCTTATTCAATCCATTCGTCATTGGCGGAATCTCGGTGTACGGATTTACAATGATGATTTGGCTCATCATATTATCACGCGTTAAATTGAGTGTTGCCTACCCAATGATTAGCCTCGGCTATGTTATGTCAATTCTGCTGTCGTGGTTATTTCTTAAAGAATCCGTGCCTAAGATTCGAATCATCGGGGCGGTTGTAATCTGTATCGGTGTTTATCTGGTTGCCCGCAGCGACTGATACAGCGGAGGTCAAAGTGGCAGAGATGAGCACCGTGAAGCGATCGTACCTAGCGATGCTTTTATCAATTGTTCCAGGAATGGGCCAACTCTATTTGCGCAAACCGCTGAAGGGTTTGATTCTGTTTCTGGGAGTATCCTCTGCGGGTGCGGTAATTTACATCAGTTCGCTTCCTGTAAATGATTGGCGCGACTTGGTACGCTTCGATGGACTTGAAACATGGTGGAAATCCCGCCAGGCTGGCATAGAGTCGCGGGAGAATGCTGGAAAGTCCGAACCTACCGCCGTGAAAGCAAAAGAATATCATGAGCGCGATTACCATTTGTACACATTTGACGACAACTTCCTGTTTCGCATTGACGCGCAGTTCCAACGGCACTTAGACAGAAAAAGCATCTCGGAAAAATTGCTGCGAATATTTAAGGACAATAACATCCTGCTCTCTAAGGAAGCCATTGTTTCTATAAAGAAACCCAACACCCGATGGATTATCTCGGACGGAAATCGCACATACGCGGTCAGGAAAGTAGATGGGCAGTTAAACATTTTTGCTGTTAAGAATTTAATGTATCGCCCATCCTGGAAGTTAAAAATTAGCGGCTTTATTCAAGGCATTGCCTTCTGGATCTATGCGGTCTTTGATAGTTGGAAGGGACGGCGAGGATTCAATCGGCGGGCACTTAAGAAAAAATTGAAGAAAACTGAACGAGATTCAGTAGAAGAGAGTGAATAAATCGATGATGGTGCGATAAAGAGTTGAATAAGCAAACGATGGCTTTAATTGAGCCGTGAGACATTAGCGTATTCATGTGATGAACGAAATTTAAATACATGCGGATTGGGTCAAGAAAGGAAAATCATGCCGTTTTTTGCTTCTGAGAAACTACCCAAAATGCAATTATTCCCCGGCGCGCTCAGCGGCATTGTCGCGGGCGAAAATTTGCTTCTCTCTTTCCTCGAAATGGAAGAGGGGAGTGAAGTTCCGGCGCACAGCCATCCACACGAGCAAGCCGGTATTTTATTATCGGGGAAGATGCGATTCAGGATTGGTTCAGAGGAATGCCTCATGGAAGCAGGGGATGCATTCATTGTTCCCCCGGACGTGGTGCATTCGGGGAATGTAGTAGAGGGGCCGGCGCGTGTTTTGGATATCTTCGCCCCACCCCGAGAAGATTACATCGATAGATACAATAAGTATACGAGCACGTCAGTGCAGACTCTGTGGGAATAGGGGGTATCTGGCATTACTACAGATGGCAATGAGTTCCACCGTGCGAGTTTGGTGTAATTTTTTCCCAATCTTTGAGTCCGAGCTAGAAGAAGGCATTAATGCAATCCAAACAGTCTAACGAGCACAATCCATACCGTAAAAACATAACATATTCGCAATGCCCCTCGGTTAATCTCTACCCGGGCCAACAACTCCGCGGCTTTGAGGTAAAAGCCGTCACGCCAATCGACGAACTGCGAGCTACGGCTATTGAACTCGCCCATGAAAATAGCTGCGCACGGCTACTGCATCTCTATGTGGAGGACACCAGAAACTGGTTTTCAATCAGTCCGATGACTCCGGCACCCGACGATACGGGTGTACAACACATTGTTGAACACTCCGTAATGTCGGGATCTCGAAACTATCCGGTCAGGAATGTGTTTTTTGAAATGATGAAGATGAGCCTGGCAAGTTTTGACAGCACGAATGCTATGAACGCGGTCGACCACGCCTATTACTATGCTTCAAGCGGTGTAAAAAAAGACCTATTCAACCTTGCCGAGGTATTCTTTGATTCCGTTTTTCATGCGCTGCTGACCGAGCAGACATTCAAACGCGAGGGGCACCATCTTGAGCCTGTGGATCCAAATCAACCGACTGGCGGCTTAAAATTTAACGGGATTGTCTATAATGAGGTGAAAAGCGGTAAATCCGATCCAAGAGCGTGCTTTTATCTCGCCGTGACCGCCGGACTTTTCCCCGACACCTGCTACGCCAACAACGGCGGTGGAGATTCTGTGGTAATGCCGAATCTTACCTACGAAGGTTTCAAAACCTATTACAAAACCTACTTTCATCCGAGCAACTGTTACTTCTTCTTATACGGGAATATTCCAACAGACAATTATTTGGAGTTTCTCGCTGATAAACTTGGAGCCATTCCAAAAACTGAAAAAGACGCGGGGCTCCACCCACTTCGACCGGAAATTTCCCGCCAACCGAAATGGAAATCTGCAAAGACGGTGAGAGTCTGCTATCCGATTGGAGCAGATGAGCCGCTCACCGAAAAGACACATCTGATGCTCAGTTGGTTAATTGGCGATGCAACCGATCCTGAGGACACCGTATTGTGCCGAATATTGAGCCTTCTCCTCTTTGGCAATGAGGGGGCGCCCCTCCGAAGAGCGATAATAGGTTCCAGACTAGGTACCGACGTATTCGACAGCGGGTTCATGGACGGACTAACCGGTCCGAACAGCACATTTCACGCCGGACTGTTAGGCAGCGAAGCGGATCGAATTGACACATTCACGGAATTGGTTCTAAATACATTAGCAGAAATTGCAGACGCAGATATTGACACGGAAACGGTTGAGGCTGCGTTTCAACAACTCACATATGAATATCAAGAAGTTACGCCGAAGTTACCGTTTCAGATGATGAAGCGAGTCATAAACGCTTGGATATATGAAAAGGAACCGACCCTCTTTCTTAAGATGGGAGCATGTCTGTCAACTATCCGCAAACGATGGGAGCAGAACCCCCGAATTTTCAATGATTTAATTCGGGAAAGACTGCTTAATAACCCGCATCAATTGACGACTGTCCTTTCGCCTGATCCGGGTATGCAAGCTCGGCTTGACGCTAATGAGAATCAGCGTCTGGAAAAAATACGCGCGCAATTCAGTGATGAGCAGGTGAGACAGATTGCCGCGGAAGCCGGCGAACTAGAGCGCTTAAACGATCAACCGAACTCACCGGAGGATTTGGCTAAGTTGCCGCAACTGCAGGTCGCCGATCTGCCGGAGAAGCCGCTGCACATTCCCACAACCGTGGAATCGGTCAACGGACGTCCCCTCCTCCGCACCGAAGTTTATTCAAACGGTGTGAACTACGTGGAACTAAGTTTTGATTTGCAAGGATTGCCACAGCATATATGGGAGTGCCTTCCCAGGTACACGAATGCCGTTGGTAAGTTTGGCGCCGGCAATCTGGATTACCAACAGATAGCGCAACGCACCGCGGCAGCTACCGGAGGTGTTGAATGCACTCCGACGTTTAGCACGCACGCTCTTAATCCAAGCCGACCAGTGTGGAACGTGCAGTTTCGATTGAAAGCGCTTGACGATAGGATTGAGGATGCTATGTGTTTACTGCAAGATTTGGTATTCGCAGCGAACCCGCACGATAAGGAGCGTTTATACGTTGTGCTCAATCAGGCAATGACAGCATTTCGGACTTACATGCAGGGTTACCGCGGCCCAAATATAGCCAACCATCATGCTGCACGCGGGTTTTCGCCGCAGGCATACTTATCGGAAATAGTCTTTGGACTCCCTCAGTTGCGTAGGATTGAAAACCTGCTCAATCGATTTGACGAATGCCATGAAGAACTCAGTGAGAACCTGGCACAGATTCGAGATTTCCTGTTGGTACGCGGCCGCGTCACGGCAAGTTTTGCCGGTTCCGATAATGCATACAAATTGTTTCAAAGCAGATTTGGCGAGTGGGTTGACAGAATGCGAAAAGAGCCTGTGCAGCCAGCGCCAACAGGATTCAAACCTATTGAGGAATATCCGCGCGAAGGACTGGCGGCGCCAGTTGATGTAGCGTACTGCACGCAAGTAATGCCGGCGCCGCACTACTCGCACAAAGACTCAAGCCTTTTGACTGTAGGAGCGAACATCGTTGCATATGACTATGCGTTCAAGGAAATCCGTCTCAAAGGGAACGCCTATTAT
This sequence comes from Candidatus Poribacteria bacterium, assembly GCA_028819845.1. GTDB lineage: Bacteria > Poribacteria > WGA-4E > WGA-4E > PCPOR2b > JAPPKS01. The sequence goes on from JAPPKS010000023.1 coordinate 57,878, forward strand.
GGATCGTTCGCTTACAACCCTTTTGAAGGGCGAATATACCATGACTCCTTCGCTGATCCGCACATTGCTCGCACGCTAGACGTTTTCTCACGGACGGGTGACTATGTCAGAAAATCGGAGTGGACGCAGACCGATATTGATCATGCGATTATTTCGAGAGCGGGGGATTTCCAAAAGACACTCCGACCTAGCCAAGCCGCAGCCGATGCGCTCACGAATCATCTCACAGGTCAGACGCAGGAAGTTATTGAAGAAAAATATGACCAACTGCGAAGCGCAACTCCTAAGGAGGTAAAGCGGGCAATGCTCCAAGTTCTTGAGGAAAATCGGGATAAAGCCTCGGTTTGCGTCGTGGCGAGCCGCGAGAAATTAGAAGCCGAAAACAAGAAAATGGCAACCCCATTGAGCATTGAGGACATCTAGGACGCACGTAGTTGAACGCCCAAAGGTTCGTATTCGAGGTAGGAGTCTGTACAACTTGAATTCTCGCAACCAAAGACGATTCATTAATGTTGTCGAGCACCAACTCAATGCGGCACACCTGTCGCCCCGCTGGGGCTATGTGCGGGGCAAGATGCCCCGCCTACGGGGTGTGGTGGCGAACGCGGGACAAGGAAGATCTCTATCGCACTCTCTAATCAGTCGCTTGATTCCATCAAATACGTTGGTCTAGCATTGTGCGGGGCAAGATGCCCCGCCTACAAGGTGTGGTGGCGTACGCAGTTTTTCCGGATGCGAGAGAACGCCGTTTGATGCATCGGCTCGTAAGTCCGGCTATTGCACAAATATGAGGAGTACGGTGAAGCATCAGGAATATGGCATGAAAGCGTTATGGATTCGCTTCAGTCTCGTTTTGCTAACGGTTACGTTTGCTTGTTCGGATAGAAACTCTCCGGACCACGTTGCCGAAGATTTCATCTATAACTACTATCTGCGTGCGAACCAGGAAGCTGCGCTGCATTTGAGCGAAGCGTTGGCTGAAGAGAAATTAAAATCGGAAATCGAATTATTGCGTAACGTCCGCCAGCCGGGTGAAGCGCCGGACAGTCCGCCGAAAATTAAGTATAAAATGATAGGGAAAAAAGTCTACAATGAAAGCGTTGTCCGGTTAAAGAATGGGAAAGAAATCATCGGGGTAGTTGAAGGAAATGATAAAAACGCACCTACAGCGTTCACAATTAGACCCCGCGATGGCGAGAGCATGACAATGCCTAGCGGCGAGGTTGACCGCATCGTCGAACAGAAGCGTGTTTTTTTCAGCTATCGACTGACGGTCAAGGACGCTGAAAACTTGATTCCGCCCCGCACCGCTGTGCTTTACACTGAATTAATCGAAGGCGAGTGGAAGGTCGTGAATTTTGACGAATACTAAAGGTTTTAGCCCTTTATTACACCGACTGGACGCATGCGCGCAACCCGCCGCGAGAGACCTGCCGCATCAACAACTTTGACGACTTCATCGACATCTTTGTAGGCTTCGGGGACTTCCTCGTGGAGTGTTCGCCGACCCTCAGCCCGCACAAAGATTCCCTGTTTTTCAAGATGCTGAGCAATGGCGCGACCCTTTGTTAACTCCACCGCTTTACGGCGGGAAAGCATACGTCCTGCACCGTGGCAGGTGGTTCCCCAAGTCTGTTCCATCGCCGATGGGCTTCCGACGAGGACGTAAGATGCGGTTCCCATGTCGCCGGGGATTAGCACGGGCTGCCCAATATTCTGGTACTTCTCCGGAATTTCAGGGTGTCCGGCTGGAAAGGCTCGCGTCGCGCCTTTGCGATGGACGAACAATTCACGTTCCTCACCGTCCACAAGATGTTTCTCAAATTTCCCAATGTTGTGAGCAACATCGTAAACTAACTCCAACCCTAGTTCATGTTCGCTGGTTTCGAAAAAGTCCATGAATACCTGCCGCACCCAGTGCATGATGCACTGACGATTATTCCAGGCATAGTTTGCGCCGCAAGCCATTGCGGCGATATAGTCTTCTCCCTCTTTCGAGTTTATTGGCGCGGACGCGAGTTGGCGGTCGGGGAGGTTGATTCCATACTTTTTGGCAACGTCTATCCATGTCTTGACGTGCTCGTCGCACACTTGATAGCCGAAGCCGCGTGAACCGGTGTGAATCATCACGCAAATTTGCCCTTCGGATAACCCCATGACCTCTGCTGCCTCGCGATAGAGCACTCGATCGACTACTTGAACTTCTAGGAAGTGATTCCCGGAACCGAGCGTGCCGAGCTGGTTTTTCCCGCGCTCAAGTGCGCGTTTGCTAGGCGCGCCAGCGTCGGCGAAATCCAGAAACCCGTTTGCCTCCGTAAATTGGAGATCTTCAATATTGCCGTATTCGCGCTCAACTGCCCAGCGTGATCCTTTCGAAAGCATCTCCTTTTCTTCCTGAACGGAGAGCCGTATCTTTCCACTGGAACCCACGCCGCATGGGATATTGTCAAACAGCTTGCCCACGAGACTTTTGATTTTGCCATCTACGTGTTTAATGTTGAGGTTTGTCCGTATCAGACGCACGCCGCAGTTTAGGTCGTAACCGATTCCGCCCGGAGAGACAACACCGTCCGCTTGTGGATCTGTCGCCGCAACGCCGCCTATTACGAATCCATAACCCCAATGCAAGTCTGGCATAGCGAGCGAATGTTTTACGATTCCCGGCAAATGCGCCACATTTGCGACTTGTTGCAAGGCTTCGTCGCTCTTCGCTTGCCGGAGCAATTTCTCGTTCGCATAGACTATTCCATCAACACGCATCCCTTTCATATAGCTTTTTGGGATACGCCATCGGTATTGGTCAATTTTTGATAGAGGTATATTCTTGGACATATTCTCTTATCGCCTTTGATTTGGTATCGTCTGACAACATCAGCAAAATGAATTGAAATTCAGGATGCCGGTATCATACGGGTATAAGCTCAGGTAAATTCACCCAAGCGCGGGTTTTCCAGGATTCCATGCCTTTTTCAGCCAATTGAACGCCCTTCGCGCCTTCCAAAAAATCCCACGGGAATGGCTGGTTTATAACAACATGTTTGAGGAAGAGTTCCCACTGCACCTTAAATGCATTGTCGTAACTCTGCGGATTCGCAACTTTAGACCATCCTTCCGAAAAATTGATGGGTTGTTCGATATCGGGATTCCAAACGCAATTCGGGGTGTCGCCAAGTGATTGAATCCAGCAATCGCGCAATCCGGCAATAGCAGAGGCTTTTGTTCCGTCAACTTGAAGGGTCAGAAGATCGTCACGCCGTACTCGTACCGCCCAAGATGAATTGAATTGCGCCACAATACCGCCTTCCAAATCGAAAGTGGCGTATCCGGCGTCTTCAGCGGTACATTGATAAGGCACTCCCGATTCATCGCGGCGCGATTTAACATGTGTCGCGCCGAAACAGGAAATTGCTTTTACATTTCCAAAAAGGTTGTCGAGCAGATAGCGCCAGTGACATAGCATATCTAGGATGATTCCGCCGCCGTCCTCCTGGCGGTAGTTCCAAGAAGGCCGCTGTGCGGGGATAGTATCCCCGTCAAAGACCCAATATCCGAATTCTCCGCGAACCGACAGAATTCTGCCTAAACTCCCCTTTTTAATTAGCCCTTCTAATTTTTTGATGCCGGGCAACCAGAGCTTATCCTGAACGACGCCATTTTTGAGTTTAGCCTTCGCCGCAGCTTGATATAACCGATAAGCCTCCTCTGTTGTAGCAGCCGATGGTTTTTCGCAATAAATGTGTTTGCCAGCGGCAATCGCCTTTTGCACCGAATCGACCCGCATTGAAGTCGTCTGTGCGTCAAAATAAACAGGATATGCCGAATCGGACAGTGCATTCTCCAAATTAGTCGTCCACTTGTTTACGCCGGATAATCGCGACAGTTCTTCCAATTTTGCAGGATTGCGGCCAACCAGTATCGGATTAGGCATTATAACTTCCGAATTGCCAATTTCTAACCCCCCTTGCTTAATGATCGCAAGGATTGAGCGAAGCAGGTGCTGATTGGTTCCCATTCGGCCGGTTACTCCGTTCATAATTATACCGACCCGGTGGATTTTGGATTTATGCATCGTAGGGATTTGTTATGTGTTTATTTGGGTTAATCAATACATCCCGACATGGTGCTTTGGTTGAAAGCAGAGTATATCAGCTTGCGTCTATTTTGGTCACAATTCTGATAGCGCTTTAAGAAAATGGGTAACATCGGAACTTCCGTTGTAGAGATGCGTCGAAATCCGCACGCGCCCAAATTCGCCCCAGCACAATATTCCCTGTTCAGCCAGTTGATTCTGAATTCCTTCAGCATCTTCAATCCGAAAACAGGTATTGCCCGACCGCGCAGCACGGCGCTGAGGCGTGATAACCGCAAATCCCAGATTCTCCAGTCCGGCAGTGACCTGTTCGGATAGAGAGATGGCGTGATGCGCAATACAATCTATACCGATCGAAAGCAAACATTCAAGCGATCGGTCAAGGTGCATTATCACCAACATGGCAGGATTCCCCGGCTCTAGAAGACTGGGCATGGGTTTTTCTGCAGCATCCGGCAACCGCTCGGCTTGTTGTGCAGGCCATACCGCTAAGTTGCGCCAACCAAAACAGGAAGCCTCAATTTGTTCTTCTGCCCGTTTGCTCAAATAGCAAGGCGCAGCTCCATGCGTAGCGAGCATCCACTTATAACTGCTGCTAATGGTGAGATCTGTTAACGCCGCGGGTACGTTCAAGACTCCGGATGAGTGCGTCGAATCTACGGCAAAAAGCACGCCCCTCGACCGCGCACCGTTAGATAGCTGATGCAGGTTCAAACACTGTCCTGTATAAAAGCTCACATGGCTTACCGCCAATACCCGGGTTCGTGAATCTACCGCATCCAGCAAATCTTCCTCGTGCACAATCCAGTTGCGGTGAGGCACAAACCGCACCTCTACGCCCAAGGACTTAAGGCCTCTCCAAGCGTAGGCTACCGGCGGAAACTCTAAGTTGGTTGTCACGACATTATCACCCGATTTCCAGTCAAGTCCACGCGCCAGCCAGTTCATTCCCTCCGATGCTGACGGCATGAACGCAATCCGATCGGGCGGAACATTCCAGAGTGTGCCCATCCGTTCCCTGCAACGCTCGCCTCGTGCGTAAATCTCTGCCCTACCATCAGAACCAGCGCTTTTCAATCGAGCAAAGTCTCCATGCACTGACTGCTGCGCTTTTAGCCATGGCGCTTCGCCGCCCACGCACAGATGTGTTACACCCTCCAATCCTACAAATTCATCAGGGGACATTAGTGGTTTAATTTGCATAACGAGAATTAATTCGTCCTTTACACCCGTTAGTGTATAAGAATTACATCACTTAAACTGAATCACTCATGTTTTGCACGCTCAATCTCGGCAAGGAGTTGACGCGACGCTAATACCGGATCCGGTTGCGCACACACGGCCGAAATGACAGCGACTCCATGCGCTCCTGCTCGAATGGTTTCATAAGCAGTATCAGCAGTGACCCCGCCAATCGCAATGACCGGACGATTGGTCTTTTTCGACACCCGTCGAAGAGCGTCCAAACCCTTTGGAGATTCGGCATCTCGTTTCGACGATGTCCTGAAAACGGGCCCGAACCCAATGTAGTCTGCACCATCCGTGACAGCTTGCATCAGATGTTCTTCCGTACGCGCGGAAGCGCCAATGATTGCCTTCCGCGGGAAAATTCTGCGCCCAATTGCAATCGGCAAATCTTCTTGTCCCAAGTGCACCCCCGCTGCGCCAACGGCCAACGCGATATCCGCCCGATCATTGACGATTAAGGGTACTCCATACCGCCTGCAAATGGATTGGAGCCCTTCTAAAGTTTCTATCAACTGACGGGTCGTGCCAGTTTTCTGCCGAAACTGAATTGTATCGGCGCCTCCTTTGATTGCCATCTCTGCTAACTGGTAATGGTTGAATCGAGTTTGGGTAGTTGTGTCGGTGATGACATGGAATACACCAATGCTTTTCATGGCTTTTTCCCTAGTCAACAATGCGATTCGAGCAAGACAACCCGAAAGCTTTCATGGCAGTCCAAAGTGGAAGAGAATTTTTTGACGGGAGATGAATGATACGGTATAATTTAAACTCTTCGCAAGTTTAGAGATACGCCATGGACGATTTGAGGAGGAACACCATGACAGCGGAACAAACACAAACGCTGAAGGAAACTTTGGAATTGATGTTTGACGGGATTCAAAAAAAGCAGAATATCACCCAAGCACTTAACCAAATCGAAAAAATACATCAAGAAATTGAATCAACCGCGCCGCCAATGTTGATTCACTATCTGCAGCGCCGGAGCTACACTAAGGCACTCGATTTTTTAAAGGAAGGCACCGTTGTAGAAGATACAAACCGTCCTGATTGCTAAGGCGAATAGTCCAAGTGAGCGTTATCGCTGCCGCACCGGAGCAACCGCACACGGAACATGTGATGATGTGCGCTATCGAGTTGTGAACTCTCGCCAGAGATTCGATATGAACTGGAGGCGGCGATTATCTGGACTTGGGGAAGTTATATCAATTTTGCCATCCGTAAATTTTTTAGTTTCCGCGCAATTTCTGTAATTGTCCTCTCGGTAATTCAACCCGCTTCAAACGCCCCGCGATTAGAATCTAACCCGCACGGTGATACCCATGCCCTTCACCGGTAATCTGGTATAGGGCATCCGCTGTCCAGAAATGCACCTCCGGATCGTCATCGCCCAAAGCCGATTCCAGCACAGATATAGCACCTTGATGCTTTGACGCGGCAAGTCCCTTGATGATATCTAACCTCAAATTCTTGGTCGTCTGATTCACAGGAAGCGATTTCAGTTTCTCAATCAGCGCGGTAACGGCGGCGTCCGTCCCTATTTTTCCAAGTGCAATTGCAGCATCGCGGCGAATCTCTTCATGATTGGTTTCAGTGTTGAAGACATCAATAAGATCTGGCACAGTGGAGGCGTCTGCAAATTCACCCACACCTTGCGTGGCTCCGCGCCGCACATCTTTATCCGCTTCTGTTTCACCTTTCATTATTTTCACTATTTCATCTTGAAGTTCTCGAAGCTTGCCCTCACCAATGCCCCGCGCTGTGGACTGGCGGATTTCTTTTTTCTTGTCATTCAGCAGTTCTCTAAGCTTCGATACGGCTTCCGGTGTTTTGGACTTTCCAAGTGCATTAGCAGCTGCGGCCTTAATTGGCCAACTTTCAGGTTTACTATTCTCGATCCGCTCAATCATCTTGTTCGCAACGAAGGGCGGCAATTGAAACGGTTTGGAGGCACTGACGAAAGCCTCAAATACAGGGTTGTGGGCAAATGTATCCGGCGTTATGGTCACTCCATATTCTGTGTCGTCAACGAGCCGCCTGCTAATTGATTCAGCAGCGCGGTTATCCCCAATTGCCGCGAGCGCGTCGGCGGCATAAATACGGGTATCCGATTCCAGGCTTCTGTCTTCGAGAATAGCAATCAATTCCGTCACGGCTTCGCGACTATTGAGTTTGCCTAGTGCCGAAATGGCGCTCTTGTGGACAGCTCCGGTTTCTGCTCTAAAAATTCGAAGGATTGCCGCTGCCGAACTGCTGTCGCCAATCAATCCGAGCGCGGTTGCACACGCCGTCCGCACCGATGTATCTTCTAGAGGGTTATGGAGGATTTCAACTAGTTTATTGACAGCATTTGCACCTTTGATGGCGCCCAATGCCGTTACAGCATGCAACCGAACTTCGGCGTTTTCATCGTCTAACGCAGCCAGGAGCGGGGTTGAAGCACGCTCGTCAAGCAACTTCGCCAATGACGCGGCTGCCGCTGCTCGAATTGACTTTGACTCATTCGTATCTTCAAGCACCGCAGTTAAGTCTGCAACAGCATTTCGATCTTTGAGTTTTCCAAGCGCAGCCACTGCCTCCTTGCGAACAAGGTAACTCTGATTTGTCATCGCCTCGCGTATCGCAGCCATTATGTTTTGATGCAGCGCGGGCGTCATTGTTACTTTGTCGGACGTTCCCCGGATTTCTCCGATTGTATGTACAACTGCCCAGCGAATCCATTCTTCATCATCGTCGACGGATTTCAGCGTATCAAGCAGCAAATTGATTGTAGACGCATTGCCGTCTTTGACGAGTGAAGCAATGACTTCATTCATAACGGATTGGACTTCGTGCTTTTCTTCAAAGGGCCCTAAGCCTTTTTTCAACACATCGACCAACCCTCCGTCCGCTAACTCTTGCTTTAGTTCACGCAAAGCGATGGCTGCTTGTTTACGAGTTTTTTCAAACTTGTCCCTTTTGAGCGATGTTAGCAGAGGAGCGACCACCTTCTCACCTTTGATTTTGTTTAACGCGGCCGCGGCCTCTTGCCGCACAATGCCGTGCTCATCATTCTTGAGCGCATCAATCAAGTGGGAGATGACGGATTCTCCGTTGATGTCTCCTAAAGCTAGCGCGGCACTCCGGCGCACCGCTGCACGCTCGTCGTCATTCAGGGCGTCAAATATCGCATCCAATACTTGGTCACCTTGGGTGTAGACGTTCAGATTATCACCGACTTTCCGGAAATGGTACCGCTGCTGGTTCTCTTTATCGGTAACAAACCAAATTTCGCCTGCTCGGTCGACTACAATAGTTGGATTTTGGGAAAGCGCGATTTCTTCTTCTCCGAGTTCATGCCGTAAATTTTCCGGAATCTTGCCACTGTTCAAATCTGTGACATACTCGGCTAATTGAGTGCTAAAAAACAGTAATTCTCCTTTTATTTTGCCTAGTGAGATGGCTGCCTCGCTTCGCACAAGACCGGGAATCGGCTTTAATTCTCCCCACTTTTGATAATCAGGTTGGGGATATTCAGGCGTCCATTGAATACCCAAGGAATCAACAGCAGCACCCAAAGCCTCAAGCGTTTTGTGTTGCCTTTTCATGTGCCGTTGGAAATCCTTGACGTCTTCGTAGCGTGTTGACAAAACCCACAAAAGCGCAGGCACAGTTTCTGGTGCTTTAATTTCTCCCAAAACTGCCACGGCTTCTTTCCGAATAATTTCACTCGTCTCATCGCTAAACATCAACTGCATCATTGGCTGAACGGCTTCCATTGCCTTGAGTTGACTTAATGCGGTAAGCGCCGCCCGCCTTATCGTCTCACGTCCACGTTTGTCCATCGCCATTGCGACGAGTTTGTTAATTGCCCGTTGACTCTTTATGTTGATATTTCCGAGTGCGACAGCAGCGTTAGTTGCGGTTGTATCATCTAAATCAAGGGCGTCAGTGAGTGCATCAACAGCGATGTTATTACTACCAGGGGTTTTCATTGTGCCAATGGCTTTAGCGGCTGCCGTTTTGACTTCCTTTCTCGGATCGTTCTTAAGAGATTCGGTGAGGGAGTTTAACGTTCGCAAATCTCCAATCGTGTCCATGACCTCGGCAGTCCGAATCCTGATAATATCCCTGGAAACTTTTAGGGTACCCGCGTCTTTTCTGACAGAATATGTTCCTTTTTTGTGATGTTTACCTTTATCCGTTATCAACCATTTGCTGTCTTCTTCCTCAAGAATAATGGATACATTTTCAGATAAGGTGAATCCGTTATTTTCCAACACCCGTTTAAAATTCTCCGAGACGTATCCGTTGTTTAAATCGTTCTGGAACTCCGTGCTTATAATAAATGACGGATAACGCAGCGCTTGAATTAGATTGGGAACTGCAACTTCCTTCATTACAGCCAACGCACTAGCCACGTCCCCATGCAAATCATCGTCTTCAAAAAGATTGATTAGCCGTGCAACGGCCTCCTTAGGTTTCAGGGCGCCAAGGGTTTGAATGGCTGCGGCTTGGGTGTTGATTCGGCGGTTTTTCAGCCGGTCTGTATCAATATAGACATTTGCAATGTACTGATACTCATTCCTGAAATTAGGTTCGTCATCTTCCTCTGGAATTACGTTCTTAGCTCCTGAGTCCAATACTGCAATCAAAGGATTAATTGCTAACTGTCCAATCTGAATCAGTGCGGTCATGGCGCTGTTTTTGACGTGTTCATTTGCATCTGCGAGCAACCGGACGAGATCGACTATGGAATCTTCTGCCTTCAGCATACCGAGCAGCTTTGCGGCTAACATGCGCACTTGCGCTACGTTAGTTCTTGTGGCAAGCCGCAATGCGGGAACAATGCTTTGCTGGTCTTTTAACCCCTCTAGCGCTACAATTGCCTCGTACAACACATCTGGCGATTCATCCTTTTTCTTCAGAACGGATTCTAGCTCGCGGATGAGCCGCGAATCTTTCAAGTCTCCTAGGTGCTTTATAGCCTGTTTTCTGATGGCGGCGTCGGGATTTTGAATTTCATTGACCAACAGATTGTAAACCAGCTCTTCATCATTAAGTTGCTGAATTAGCGCGGCTGATGCCTGACGATGCTTTGGATGAAAGCAATTTTCCGCCTCCAGCAACGCCGTGATGACAACGGAATTTGGTTGACTCGCTAAGGTTGAAAGGAGTTGTGAGTTTTGCTCGGCGGCTTCCGCGAGCGCGTTTGCAAAGGCACCAACAATCGAGTTTCGAGATCGAACAAGCCATTCGAGCTGGTCCAACTCATCCGAGTCTGGATCCTCGAGCCTCTCCGATGCTTCAATCTCCTCCTTGAGAGGCTGTAAATTGCCGAGAATTTTCTGTATGGCAGTGTGCCAGTCAACCGCTTTCGTTTTCCAACCCGTGCCTGAGGTTGCACGCAACTGGAGTAACACATGCAGTGATTGAGCTTCGAGGTGATTTGGTTTGTTCGACAGTACGGTTTGTATCGCTGTTTGAGCAACGGTATAATTTGCATCATCCATCGCCTCCCTCGCTTCTAGCAAGTCTACATCCTCTTTTTCGCCACACCCAGCGAGTAAACCGATAATTAAACCAAAACTGATAAACAGGAGAATCCTGCGTTTCATTTGCTAACTCCTTTCGATTCGATAAAGATGCAATAATGAAGGCATGATGTGTGAAATGCGACGCGCAATTCGCGGGTAAATATTACGATTCTGCTACTTAATGAGCGACAATCGATAACCCTATGCATATGCTATTTTTAAATGTTGAGGTTGTCAATGAATTTTAAGCTCTTCAAATCGCGCTCAATATGATATGAGATAAAGGTTGCAAGCACAAACTTCAGTTCGCGATGATTTAGAATTGAGGCGCGAAATCTCCCCAAACGCGATAGACTCGATTTTTGGAGTTGCTGCATTAACTGACAACTTCCTCTTGAAACGGCAATTGCATTCGCATCACGATCTCTACACTTCGCACAGAGCATTCCGCCAAAACGAGAACTAAATTGCAACGTGGCATCCTTAAAGTCGCGGGTACAAGCCACACAGTGGGAAAGCTGCGGTGACAATCCTGCTAAACCAAGCAATTGTAACTCGAATGCGCGAGCAAATAGTGCAATATCATCCACTTGCGCCATGGTTTCAAATCCGCACTGCAGCAGGTGAAAAATCTGGTGGTCCACCGAATGATCTGACTCAATTGCGCCAATAAGTTCCGCGAGGTAACAGCCGTATGTTGTCCGATCGAAATCTGCTTTGATTCCTTCAAAGGAACTAATCAAATCAAAGTCATTGACAATCTGCAAATCTTTGTTCGGACGCTCAAAAAAAACTAAGGTACCGTAATTTAAGAGTTCAAGTCCTCCTGCCAAACGACTTCTTGGTCGTCTGACGCCTCGCGCAACAGCTTTAATCTTACCAAACTCGGCGGTATAAAATGTGATGATTTTGTCAGATTCACGGAGAGGATAAAATCGAATGACAATCGCAGGTGTTTTTTGGACTGGCATTTTACGATAACAAAATGGGACAATAGACCGATTGATAAATCGTACCATTGTCCCATGACTTTGTGGATCGGGGCGAGAGGATTTGAACCTCCGACCTCCTACTCCCGAAGCAGGCGCGCTAGCCGGACTGCGCTACGCCCCGATGGGTTGAAAAACGCTGTATTTTGCCACTGATTGTATCATATCAGGAGTTACCTGTCAAGCTTCCTTTGCTGTGCTTTTCATGTGGTGTTACTATCTGAATAGAAATACCTACTATACGGCAAAGCCGGCCTGATCAGAATTGCCTTCCGCCGTATTGAGGGTCTGAATTTGGATACGGTGCACCCGGCGTTCATCCGCTTGCAGAACGGTAAACTCCATACGTTGATAAGAGAATCGATCTCCCTGTGCGGGAACTTTCCCGAAGTAATCTACAACAAAACCACCGATAGTGTCTACGTTTTCCGATTCTATCTGTGTGCCGAGCTGTTCATTCAGATTGTCGATGCTCATACGCGCGTCAACCGAATACACGTTTTCGCCTAATGAATGGCATTCTTCCAGTTCATCGGAATCATATTCATCTTGAATTTCACCAACAATTTCCTCAATAATATCTTCCAAGGTAACGACTCCGGCTGTGCCGCCATATTCATCGACAACGATTGCCATGTGCTGTTTGTTTGCACGCAAATCGCGAAAAAGTTCTGATATTTTTTTGCTTTCAGGAGTGAAAAACGGCGGTCTATCCTTGACGAGCACCCTTAAATCAATTGGCTTGCCCTCGGCCCAATAGTCCAACATATCCTTCACATTAAGGACGCCGACGATATGATCAATTGTGTCTTCGTAAACAGGGATTCGTGAATGCCTTGACCCAATCGCTGTTTGGAGCACATCTTTCTCAGATGTAGAAACCTCTAGGCATACCATATCTGTTCTTGGAATAATAATTTCGCGAGCAACGATATCGGGAAGATCCAAAATACGCGAAATCATTTCTCGTTCATCCGCGTCCAAAATCTCCTGGCTGTCGCCAACATTTACTACCGTTTCCAGCTCCTCAGGTGTAACTATATTATCTTGTTCAGTGCGGTCTTTTCCACCCAGAATTCGCACACCGAAATATCCAAGCAAGGTTAACGGTTTGATTACAAAATATAGCAACCAATAAGCCACCCGCAGAAAGCGCAGCGCATGAATCGTTGAATTCTCGGAACTTCCCCGCACGTAATTTTTCGGAATTAACTCGGTGATGACCACAATGGTAACTGCGGCAAGAATCGCTCCAGTAATATTCTTAATCCCCGGAGGCCCGATATTGACTAGTGACATAAAAATTACTACAATCGAAACAATTAATCCGCTCTTGGCGATGATAATTGTCGACGAATATCTCCGTGAATCTCGGAGAAGAGAAGCCAGAATCTCATACCGCTTGCCGCCTGCTTCGGCAATATTCAGTATATCATTCCTGGTCAGCCGGGCAAGCAAGGTTTCTGCGGCGGAAAACAACGCTGCCAAGAAAAACAGAGCAAACAAGCCAACCAGTTTAAGGATACTATTAATGTCGTCCAAGTGCGAAATCACACTCCTAAAGTTTAGCCTTCAAAATCATACAAGGCAGAAAACTAAGCTCCCGCAGCACAAAGCCGCGTACAGATTGTGACTAAATCAGGCGGAGGATTGCTTCCTGTTTTTCGAACATAATCGCAGCGTCTTGCGCCGTTTGATGGTCGTAGCCGAGGAGATGAAGCACGCCATGTACAGTGAGCCAGGCGAGTTCAATTTCAAGGGAATGGTGTTTGTCGGCGGCTTGGCGTTGAGCAGTCTGAACAGAAATTACCACATCGCCAAGCAGATGCGAATGTAGATTGCCGCCATTTCCATCATTCATGGCAAAAGCCAACACGTCCGTTGGTGCGGTAATTTGACGGTATTTCCGATTAAGGGTTTCAATTTCAAGGTCGTCCGTAATCAGTATGCTCACTTCGCAATCTTCCAAACCGTGTGTTCGTAACGATGCCAACGCCGCGTTATGGATAATTGTTTCATCCAAATCGGGTTTCTGACTGTTATTGCTGGTGAGAATCATCGGTGCGGCTGTTCAGGTTAGACGACTGTTTTCTTCAGTGTGGTTGGAATTTGGGGATGGAACAACTGTACGATTTTCGTAAGCTTCAATAATCCGTTGGACTAACTCGTGCCGAACGACATCTTCGCTTGAAAAGTAGATAAACGCAATTCCCGCAATGGTGGAGAGCACGGCTTGAGCGTCGGCAAGCCCCGAGACTTTGCCGAGAGGTAAATCCGTTTGAGTGATGTCTCCAGTGACAACCGCTTTGGAATCATAACCGAGCCGAGTGAGAAACATCTTCATCTGTTCTACGGTTGCATTTTGCGCTTCGTCAAGCACAACAAAGGAGTTATTTAGCGTACGACCCCGCATGAATGCGAGCGGCGCAACTTCAATTATGTTACGCTCGATATAACGCTCAAGGGATTCCGGTGGAATCATATCGTAAAGTGCATCGTACAAGGGTCGCAAATACGGGTCAATCTTTGCAGAAATGTCACCCGGTAAAAACCCGAGCCTTTCTCCTGCTTCAACCGCGGGGCGGGTTAAAATAATTCGGCTGGTCTGCCCGCCTTTTAGGGCTGAAACAGCCATTGCCATTGCAAGGTAGGTTTTTCCCGTTCCTGCTGGACCTATCCCGAAAACAAGATCGTGATTTTTTATGGCTTCCACATAACGCCCTTGTCCAGGGGTTTTCGGACGCACAACCCCACGTTTGGAAAATACGGGAATGGCTGGTCCTACCGATTTTTCCAGCTGAATGAGTTTCTCGCTTCTAGATACTCGAACTGCGTGTTTGACGTCGCTTGCGTCAATTTGTTGCCCGCTTCGAACGAGATTGAGCAACGACTCGAACGTCTTGCCGACACGGTGAACATCTTTGGAATCATCACCAACAATTCTCAATCCGTCACTTTTCACAGTAACTTTGGCGTTGAAGCTATCTTCGACAATTTTCAGAAAAACATCCGCTTGACCGAAAATTACTTGCGCTTCAGCATGGTCCTGAATCGGGACGCTCAAAGACTCTTCATTCTGCAATACGATATCACTCTCCCTGTTTAATTGTATATGAAATTTAGAATTTATGCAAGCCGAAAGGTTTTGGCTCGGGAAATATACGAATCAACACTTCTGCTGAATCTTACCATAAGTATTTCTACATTCAATATCTAGGATGTCCAAAACCATCGTTGGCGATATGGCTGCGTGCTGGAATCTCTGCCTTATCCGGGATTATGAGATCGATTGCGGAGATATTTTCGATAATTGTGCCGTCACCGACACGGACGCTTTGTCCTATGCGAATCATTCCCGGTTTGACAGATGCGTTCCTGACGGTACCAATAACCACCGAGGAACCGATATCGCAACCGGCTTCAATTTCTACAAAACCGTGAAGTTCCGCGTTAGGGCCCACCGTCGAGTGGTTTCCAATCTTTACAGGGCCTAATAGACTGGCGTCCGTTCCAATCCGCACAAAATCTCCGATGATGGGATGGCGTTGCTTCACTCTGACGCTCATGCCCCCGAGCGTGCAAGGGTAGATAACGCAGCCCGACCCGATAATTCCGGTTTGTCCGGTGGTGATACCGCGGTGAGGGTGATCAAGAAAGTTAGCGTCGCCGATTTGCGTTTCGGGGTGAAGGTCTGCCTGATAGTAACGCCCGCCAAGTTCCGCCATTGCACGGGGCAAGAACGGTACGGGGAACCTATGTAAATCGGGGTTTCCTTCGACTGATCCTGATTTTGTCAATGCGTGGGCGACATCGTGGTAGAAGAGCAACCGCCAACCGGGATAAGTACTCATAACCAGTTGCATCTGATAGTCAAAAGCGAATGCCAAATCAAGACGATTCAAGGCATCTTGATAGGGTTGAAAATCCTTTGTAGAGATAGCTTGGTCAATTTGTGCGCCGATATTAAGTTCGGTGAGTTTTTCTCGTGAAACACCGCCGTGTAGGAGGTAAGCGTCCCACACGGCTGGGTCTTTAAAAGAAGCGAAGCGATTCCATTGCGCACGAATTTTGAAGTCGGGGAGTTCCCAGAGTAATGCGAACGTGATGTCTAGCGCGCGGTCTTCTAAAGTTTCTTCGTCGCCAGCAGCCAAAAAAGATTGAGTAATCATCGCGTAGAGCTGATCCGCAACCTCCTCTATTGCATTTGGCAACTCGCGCTCTTGGTGCAACGGGTGCGGGGCATTGTGCGAACCGGGCGCCACACACTCTAACAGGTTTCCCAATACGATTTCGAGAATCTCCCGATTGACGAACCCGCGCCCGGAACGCAGAGACAATACCTCTTCGCTGATTTTGTCGATGCGTAAGACTTTGAGTTCATCCGATGAGTACATTGGACGGAGATGATTCAGCGCTTGGTTCAACCGTGGACGTTTACGGGTTTCATAAGATGAATCAAAGAGCGTTGTTTCAGTCATGGTGCACTATACCTAAAAATCCGTATTACTTTAAATTTAACCTTGCCCTACACAAACTCGGCTACCATTCCCGGTACGGCTAAATCGTATTTCACGGCAAGATCGTAAAACTTCATCATTCCTGCAATCTCCGCTCCGCCGAGGTCATAAAAAATGTGATTGGTTAGATAATCCTGACAAATATCCTCCGGCAAGCTGAGTTTTTGAGCTTCGATACGCGCAATTTCCGGTATTTTGTTGATGCCTAGTTGCTTAGCACACTGCAGCATTTGAGGCACGCTCCGCAGATTGACACCTTCTCTCGCCGACCAGCACGCATAGACAAATGGCAAACCCGTGAACTCCTGCCACTCGGCACCGAGATCTAAAGCAGAATCTGCCCGACAACTCAATCCCATCGCAGCATCACCGATTAATAGAACCGCGTCCGCATCAACCGACCATGGATCGACAGAAGGAGAACACGGCGTAAACTCTGGATGGAGATGGTACTTCTCAGCGAGCCAAATTTGCACCAGGGCGCGGGAACTTCGTGAACTTGTGTCAAGCGCGACGCGGCGGATGGACTCAATGGGGGCATTTGTGAATAATCGGATACTACGAACCGGTCCACGTGAGGAAATTGAAATGTGGGGAACAATCCGGTAGCCGGGGTTCCGGAAGTATTCAATGATTGGAATCAACGCTACATCAAGGTTGCCAATTTTCAAGTCGTCTGCCAAACGACTGGGATAATCGAGGAAAAGTTCAATCTCTTCCTCGGACTGCATTAGGCAATTATTCGAGAGTGGATAGATTAGAGGTTTTGTGTTCAAGTATGATACCGCACCGACCCTTACGCGGCCCTTCTGTGCCATCTATGCCCCTCTCGGATGATTTCGTTGTAGAGCGTATCGCGTTCTATGGGAATTCTACCTGCTTCTCTGATTACGCGGGAAATCTCCGCCACGGTGACCGATTCGGGGGTCACCGCGCCAGCCATGTGAGTAATCTTCTCCTCCGTCACCGTCCCGTCGATGTCGTCTGCACCGTAGCTCAATGAGACCTGCGCGACATTCATCCCAATCATAATCCAGTAGGCTTTTATGTGAGGGAAATTGTCCAGCATCAAGCGGGACACTGCAATATTCTGTAAATCTGTTAACCCCGACGTGCTCGGTAGGTATGCCATGCGTGTGTTCTCCGGGTGAAACGCGAGCGGAATGAATGTGATGAAACCGCCCGACTTGTCCTGTTGTGCGCGCAGGCGAATTAGGTGGTCAACCCGGTCTTCGACCGTTTCAAGGTGCCCGTAGAGCATGGTTGCGTTTGTTGGGATATCGAGCCGGTGTGCAATGTCATGCACCTCAAGCCAGCCTTCAGCACTTAGTTTGCCGGGACAGATTTTTTCCCGCGTCTCTTCCGCAAAGATTTCCGCTCCGCCGCCGGGCAGCGAATCCAGCCCTGCGTCACGCAACGCAATCAAGACTTCCTCAATCGACATCTTGAATATCCGAGAAAAATGGTGTATTTCCACCGCCGTGAAAAATTTCAGGTGCACTTGAGGCATCCGTTTTTTGAGTCCGCGCAGCATGTCGAGATAATATTCAAACGGCAACTTTGGGTGCAGTCCACCGACGCTGTGGATTTCCGTGCACCCGTGGTCGATTGAATACGCCGCATTGTCGAGAAATTCGTCTACGCTCATCTCCCACGCCCCGTCAGTCTTTATGTTCTTACGCGCGAACGCACAGAAGTGACAGCGTGCGTGCAGAATACACACATTCGAGTAGTCGATATGTTGGTTAATATTGTAGTAAGCGAAATTCCCGTTTTGGCTTTCTCGCACAATGTTGGCGAGATACCCGACGCCCGTGATGTCAGGGCTTTCATAGAGCGCCACACCGTCGTCAAATGAGAGGCGCTCCTCCCCTTGCACCTTATCGTGGATGGGGTAAAGGTTTGCGTCCGTTATCGGTAGATTTTTTCCCATTTTTGCTCCTGTTTAGATATTGAATCAGTTTTTGAATTTTTCAAAAAACCGTTCGATTTCAGATGGAAGATGCTTTCGGAGTATGCGCTTTTGTCTTTTTCCGTCCGGTTGAGAACTGGCCGTTTATATTGATTGACAATTCGCATTTCTGAACGTTCGGCGATTGATGGATACATGTTGAACTTATCATTTGCCACCAGAAAAACATCATAATTCTGGGCTAGGAATTTTGTACAATTCCGCAATACATCTGAAACACCTTTGA
Source organism: Candidatus Poribacteria bacterium (assembly GCA_028819845.1). Classification (GTDB taxonomy): domain Bacteria; phylum Poribacteria; class WGA-4E; order WGA-4E; family PCPOR2b; genus JAPPKS01. The sequence goes on from JAPPKS010000023.1 coordinate 76,433, forward strand.
TATACTGTTCTCTAGCCTCTTTACCCTTTCCCTTGAAGAGCGGTCCAATTTCTAGCTCATCTTTTCGATCAAATGCAAACAAATCATAGGCGTAGGCGTGTTGTTCGTGATAGTTGATTAGCCCAACATAGGGCGGACTCGAGAAAACCCCATTAATCTTCTGAGTATTCACGAATCGAGCAAAATCAGGGTTTTCCGCCTTTAATGCCTCGACTATGTCAATTGTCCGAGAATCTCCAGTCAGACAGGTTTGAAACGTGCCTGTCCTTAATCTATCGAAGTGAACGAGGCGCTGAATTGTATCTTGACAGTATCGTTCCCACCAACTCAATATTGAAAACAGCGGCCTGCACATTTTGCCATGCTTGGCGCAGTAATAGACAGTCGTTACAGGTTCTTTTAAAGTTGCCAAATCTGCATGCGTCGTTGCTCGGCAGGTACGAATGGTTCGGCTCAAAATAATCTGAATCACCCGCTGGATTTCACGGATTTTAATGTGGCTCACACGCTCAAAAACAAAATCAATCTCCGCCCTTACCGGCGACAAATACCACATATCAAGGAAATTCTCTGACTTTCTCTGCCACAGCTTTATCCCATGTTGGTTTATTAGTTGAAAATACCTGAGTGAGAATTCGTCCTCTTTTTCTTTCCCGTATTTCTCTTGATTAATCAGTCCTTGCCTGACTTTGTACTTGAAATCCGGAGACGGAAAATGTTCGTTATTGAACTTGGCGAGTTCCTCGGTAAGTTGTACTTCAAATTGAACAACATTGGATTGGCTGATGAACCGTTTCAGAGCGTTTGTGATGCTGTGAATTTCATCCTGCACATCAATGAGACTATGTTTTTCTATTTTGATGTTGCTAATGAGTGTATTAAATGCAGATATATCAATTCCGATAGCGTGCATTCCAAGCTCGTTCGCTTGCACCAGTGTTGTGCCGCTGCCACAAAACGGATCCAGGATAATATCACCTTGTTCGAAACAGACATCTTTTTTAAAATCATCCGTATGACCATCTAAGAAGTATTCAACCAGTTGCGGAATGAACTTTCCTTTATATGGGTGGAGCCTATGGACATGTTTCGTCGTATCCGCTTCTTTCAAAAAATCAAATGACAATCCCCAATTTACGTCTTCGCCTAACTGCGCTTTCCAGTTGATTTCTCGTTTTCCTAAATATGACTGATAGTATTTAATCAAATCCTGTTTTGATATGCTGGTGGAACCATTATTGTCATATTTTCGTATCCTTCCATACTGGATTAGATAAGAGATATTGGAAGCGGTCACATTCTTCTTCAGATATTCGGTTGCCCATTTGCTGGCTTGAGGAATTGTCAATAAATCCGCGTCTTCAACCATATTTGCGATTCTCTAAAAATAGTTATCCTTAGCTGAAATCTCCGTCCATTTCCCAAAATTGGATATCAGTATTATAGCCCAGAGTATGTTGCCGTGCAAGCGAATATTTCGCCTTGCTCACGGGTTTTCATTTTGGTACACTTTCGAAAATTAAGTCAACTGCGGGAGGTGATTTCCAATGGATACTTCTCATTCCAGCGTTATCACACTGACGACCGATTTTGGAACGAACGACCCTTACATCGGCGTCATGAAAGGCGTGATTCTAAATATCAATCCACATATTCACATCGTTGACATCACACATTCGATTCCGCCCCAAAACATCCATGATGCCGCATTCATCATTGATTCAGCGTACCGTTATTTCCCAAGCGGAAGTATCCATGTGGTCGTTGTAGATCCAGGAGTTGGAAGTACACGCCGGGCTATCGCCTGCCAAACTGAAACGGGTTGCTTCGTCTGCCCGGACAACGGCGTATTGAGCTACGTGCTTGATGAGGATGCCCCGTATCGCGCTGTCTCCGTGGACAACACCGAATATTGCCTACCTGAGATTAGCAATACTTTTCACGGCAGGGACATATTCGCGCCTATTGCCGCGCACCTATCACGGGGAATTCCCCTCGGCGACATCGGGGGTACGGTTAACAACCTCGTGCGACTGAACAGCTCAAAAGCTCAAGTCACGAAGACTGAAATCATCGGGCGCATTATTTGGATCGATAGTTTCGGCAACCTAATCAGCAACATTTCCAGTGAAATCTTCGAATCGACAATTGCCCGTGAAAATTTCGCCATCCGGGTAGGAAATGCCGAGATTAATCGGCTTAACGGCTCTTACGCCGAGTCTCAAGCCGGGGAGTGTTTGGCGATTATCGGCAGTTTCGGTCAGCTCGAAATCTCGGTCAACCAAGGAAATGCCGCACAACGGCTCGAATTGAAGCGCGGCGACCCAATCGTGGTTCGTAAGACGGAAAAGATTCGACATTAATCCTCGTCAAAGCGAGGCCGTAGATGATCAGTTCCTCAAGCCGAACACCAAACGGTCTCACTGTCGTTTCACGCTGTAATCGTTGCGGCTGATTTTGTAGTGGATTCAAGTGATGGCTCGACATTTTTTTACCGACTGCCTGATAAATGGTGACGTATTAAGGGTAGTGATTTCTATTGACGGTATCAGGGATTCTTGCTACGCTATCCTGACAGCGGATTTGGCACTAACAATCCGTGAATTCCCGTCCTTCGGAGGCATATAATAGATGAGTTCAGTTAGTAAAGTCGCTATCGTCACGGGCGCCGGAACCGGCATAGGTAAACGGACAGCGTTGGCTCTTTTGCAGGAAGGATATTCCGTTTCACTAGCGGGGCGGCGCGCAGAGACGCTTGAGATGACTGCGGCGGAAGCGGGGCAGTCCGGTTGCCGAACTTTGGTTGTACCAACTGACGTGGCTCAACCTGCCTCCGTACGATCCCTCTTCGCCAAGACGAATGAGGTTTTTGGCAGGCTTGATCTTTTATTTAACAATGCGGGTACCGGCGCGCCGCCCGTACTATTGGAAGATTTAACTTTCGAACAATGGAAAACCGTGGTAGATGTCAATTTGACCGGCGCGTTTCTGTGCACGCAAGAGGCATTCAAGATTATGAAAAGCCAGGAACCTAGGGGCGGGCGCATCATCAATAACGGCTCCATATCCGCACACGTACCTCGCCCAAACTCTGCGCCTTATACAGCCACCAAACACGCGATGACTGGACTTACCCGCTCCTCGGCTCTTGACGGACGCAAATACGATATCGCGTGCGGTCAGATTGACATTGGGAATGCTGCGACTGAAATGACGGAGCGGATGAACGACGGCGTTCCGCAAGCAGATGGTTCCGTCATGGTTGAACCAAGAATGGACGCAGACAACGTCGCACGCGCGGTAGTTTACATGGCTAGCCTTCCGCTAGATACCGTGGTACAATTCATGACTGTCATGGCGTCGAAGATGCCTTACATCGGACGCGGCTAACCGAATGACGCCCTTAAAAGCCTGTTTGAATAATAGGCGGCAAAGCGATTTTTGGGCGTTTGAATTGGTATAATTGGTGGGGCTTCTATCGCGCGGGATTTACTATCGCCTTCGCAATTCGCTCAATTGATTCTATTCAGTAGCTTGATCCCAGCAAACATCTTACTCCAGAATTGCGCGGGGCAAGATGCCCCGCCTACAGGGCGTGGTGGCGCACGCGGGGCAAGGAAGATCTCTATCGCACTCCTTATTCAGCCGCTTGATCTCCGCCTACGGAGGGTAGTGGGGTAATATACACCCGCCGCGCCTCTGGGGCTAAATAAAATGAATTTTCAAACCGGTTCTTAGGATGGTAGACATGCCGAGTTGGGATATATTCGGTTGCGGCATCGTTGCTGTTGATGACTTTATCACCGTGGACAGCTACCCGCCGCCTGACGCGAAAACCCCCGTATTGTCCAAGATTCGCCAAGGCGGCGGCCTAACAGGTACTACGCTGGTTGCGGCGTCACGATTAGGAGCGAAATGTGCGTACGGCGGTGTGTTAGGCGACGATTCACTCTCCGAATGGACGATTGAAGAGTTAGAACGCGAAGGCGTCGATTGCGGACCGATTATTCGTCAAGCCGGCGCGCAACCATTCCACTCTGTTATTATTGTTGACCGCACAGCGAAGACCCGGAATATTTTCTACTCAGACGCAGAAGTTATACCGCGCCCGTTAGAAAGCATCAATGAATCGCTCATTGGTCAGACTCGTTTGCTATTTATAGACCACCTTGGCGTCGAGAATATGTTGTACGCAGCCGGAATTGCCAAAAGGATTGGTATTCCAACGATCGCCGATATTGAACTTTGTGAACACCCTCAAACCGGCGCGTTGATGGCACAAATCGACTATCTGATACTGTCAGCGAGTTTCGCCGCAACATTCACGGGCAAGAATGACCCTGCTCACGCAGTTTCGCATCTAGCAGCTCAGACCCCTCGTACTTGTACGATTGTTACCGCCGGCGATCAGGGCTGCTGGTACGCCTGCGGAGAAAATCCCGGTGACATCCTGCATTTTCCGGCGTTTGCGGTTCAGGTGGTGGATACAACCGGTTGCGGGGATGTTTTTCACGGCGCATATGCGGCAGGAATAACGTCGGGATTGCCGGTTTCGCAATGCATTCGCTTTGCGTCCGCTGCCGCGGCAATCAAAGCCACAAAGACTGGAGGACGCGCCGGTATCCCGGACCGCGCCGCAGTTGAACAATTCCTGAATGAACGGGATACGGTGTAATGAAATTGTATGCCGAAACTCGTCTCTCCGCGATTTGGCCTGCCGCCGATTTTGGCGGCTCGTCCTACACATAATTTGTTCTGGAGAATAAACGATGAAGAACGATTCATTGACACACACGCTGGGAGAGGGATTGGCAGAAATCCCTGCCCTTGATTGCCATTCCCACATTGACGCTTCTCACCTCTCGGCGCGCGGGCTCCACGATGTGCTGCTCTACCACATGGTAATCTCTGACCTGTATAGCGCCGGCTGCCCCAACGGCGGCCGACTCGCCGAACATCCTGACAAAAACGAAATTCACAATCGGATATCGGAAGCCATCCCGTATTTGAAGTATATCCAGAATACCAGTTGCTATTGGGGATTGAAAATCATTCTGAGGGACCTCTACCACTGGACTGAACCGATTTCTGAGGACAATTGGCTTACACTGGATGGTCTGATAAAGGAGCGGTCAACGGATTCTGACTGGCCGCGTGAGGTTATGCGCAAAGCGAATAGCCGCCGCATCGGCACTGAATTCTGGCGCGGCCACGACGGTTCGGCTGATGATATTTTGCAGTATAGCTTGGAATGGGCTTTTTTTACTCGTACACAATGGGGACAGAACGACATTCCGCTTTTTGAATTGGAGAAGGCGTGGAATGAAAACGAACCATCCCCACCGCTGCCTGTGACCCTTGAATCCCGCCCAAAACTAGATCGTGTCATTCGCACGATTGACGACGTGCATAACGCAATTCAACACTATTGCGATAGAATTCCATATGAGCGAGTGCTGAGCACAGCACAACATTTCTCAACGGACATTAACTACCGTCCGGTGAGTGACAGCGAGATGGAAACCGCCCTAAGCCGCCGATCGGACGCCACAATCCAGGATCGCGACGTCTACGCAAACTTTATCCTTGAAGCATTCCTGACCGAACTGGATAAACATGCGGACGAGATAGTCTATCAGTTTTCCCTTGGTGCGGAACCCTTGCCTTATGAGACGGGAAGCAAGCTCAGGCAGGAGACCATTTTCCAGTTGGCTCAAATTTTTGAACGCCATCCGCAGTTGAGATTTCAGGTTTTTTTATCGAGCGAGCATGCGAGTCCCGCCTTGTGCACATTGGCGAGAGAGTTGCCAAACCTCTCCTTCGCCGGTTATTGGTGGCATAACTTCTTCCCCTCGACCATCCGGAAAGTGATAGCGGATCGGCTGGATATGGTGGCGGCAAACAAGCAAATCGGCTTTTTCAGCGATGCATATACAATGGAGTGGGCATACGCGAAAGCAATACTTGTCCGCAAACAACTCGCAGAAGTGTTGGCTCAGAAAGTCAGCCAAGGACAGTATTCCATTGATGACTCGCTTTCGATTGCAAGGCAGATTTTGTTTGTGACGCCCCAAAGCCTCTTGGGCATGCAGCCGGCGTGATTGTTGCCCTGTGGCGATTCAAAATCCCAGCTAGCCAAAATAGTATCAAAAAACTGGTAAATGACACCAACATTTCTCGCTATTGGACACTTTTGTTATGATGTTTCACCGAGCGGTTATGTACTTGGGGGTTCGGCGGCATATTCGACGATTACTGCGCGAAATCTTGGTTGCCGCGCACGCGCCATTACGGCTGTCGGCAGTGATTTTGACCCACAGAATCCGACGTTAGACGGCGTCGAAGTGATTTACCAAGAATCGTCAAACACGACCATCTTCGAGAACCGGTACGGCGCAGACGGCGGGCGCGAACAATTAATCTTGTCTCTGGGCAGCAGATTGAAGCCGCAGGTCATTGCGTCGGATTCTCGTAACGCAGAAATTGCTTACTTGTGCCCGATTGCTGATGAAGTCGACCCTGATTGTATTCACAGCCTCAATTCCGCCTTAATCGGTGTCACGCCGCAAGGTTGGATGCGGCAGTTGGACGGAGACTCGCAAGTTGTTCGGCCGAAGCGGTGGGATTCTTCTCCTGCTATTTTACCGTATGCCGATGTGCTTATTTTGAGTGAAGAGGATTTAATCGCCTATCCGGATGAGCTGGAGAAATATATTGAATTGACAAGAATTGTGGTTTTAACCAAGGGCAGGTATGGCGCTACATTGTATGAAAACGGCCAAGCATTGGACTCCCAAGCCTATCCTGCGAATGAAGTTGACCCTACGGGCGCCGGCGACGTTTTTGCAGCCGCGTTTTTAACCAAATATTTCGAAACTCGGATACCGCAGGAGGCTCTCAATTTTGCGCACTGCGCAGCGTCATTCGCGGTCGAAGGAAAATATACAACAAACATACCGACGTTGGATGCAATCCATAGCCGCTTGAAACCAATTTAAGGGTGGCGTTCATATGGGCTAACCGCGACGTTGTGAATTTTCTCTCGAATCGTCAATTCGCCGGACAATTTTGTGATTCCGATTCAACCCCACCGATGCGTCAGTTCACCTGCATAGCTCTTCGCCATTCAAAACAGCGCACCGTCTGACCCGAATTGACCGGCTCCAATTGGGGCATTTCACTCCTGCATTGCTCGGTTGCAAACTCACACCGCGACGCAAAGCGGCAGCCGTCAGGCATTTGCGTCGGTTCCGGAACACTACCTTGAATTGCGGTTAGGCGGTCAGCGTTTCCCGATAATTTAGGAACGGCATTCAGCAACCCCTTGGTATAGGGGTGGTACGCACGTTCAAACAACTTGTCGACCATCGCGCTTTCGACAACTTGCCCGGCGTACATGACTAAAACTCGGTGCGCTGCCTCTGAAATTACACCGAGATTGTGCGTGATCAACAAGACCGCCATGCCCATATCGTCTTGAAGTTTGCCGATTAAATCAAGGATTTGTGCTTGAATTGTGACATCGAGTGCAGTTGTGGGTTCGTCAGCAATGAGGAGGGAAGGGTAGCAGGAGATTGCCATTGCAATCATGACACGCTGCCGCATGCCGCCGCTCATCTGATGCGGATAATTGTGCACACTTTCTTTGGGAGTGGGAATGCCGACAGCAGCAAGGGATTCTATGCTCTGTTGCCAGGCTGTTTTTTTATCTAGCCCCTGATGACGCCTAATTGCCTCAGCAATCTGATTGCCGACGGTAAATACGGGATTTAGCGAAACCATGGGTTCCTGGAAGACAATCGAAATCTCATTGCCGCGAATATCGCGCATTTCGGATTCTCTTCGGGCGAGCAGGTTCTCACCGTTCCACCAAATCTCCCCTGCCACGATTTTTCCGGGCGGCGGCACAAGACGCAATATCGAAAGTGCGGTCATACTTTTACCGCACCCTGATTCACCGACTATGCCAAGTGTCTCCCCTTTCGCAAGTGTGAAACTCACGTCATCGACAGCGGGAACAATACCATCATCAGTATCAAAATAGGTTTTCAGGTTATTCACGCGAAGCAGCATAACTGAATTTTAAGGCTGATGATGTGCACGGACAGTGGAATTAGCGCCTCTGCGCATCCTGACCTCCAGTTTTTCATGCCTGATACCGCCAATCACTACCTGCCATACAACCGCCATCAACGAAGATTACTTCTCCGGTAACGAAATTAGAAACTTCAGACGCTAGGTAAATTGTCAGGCCGACGAGATCCTCCGGTTCTCCCCAGCGGTTGGCGGGTGTACGATTCAAAACCCACCGGTTTCGCGAATCTTCCCGCATCGGTTCGGTGAGCGCGGTTCGGATGAAACCGGGAGCGATGCCGTTGACCTGGATATTATGCCTAGCCCATTCCACTGCAAGCAGCTTCGTGATTTGCATCAATCCGCCTTTGGATGCGGCGTACGCCGTGATTGTCGGCAGTCCAATCGCGGAAGCTAACGACAGATTATTGATAATTTTTCCGGCGTTCTGCTGAATCATGACTTTCCCGCAAGCCTGTGTAAGAAAGAAAGTTCCTTTGAGGTTCACATCTGTAACCGTATCCCAGTCAGCTTCGGTGTATTCTTCAGCGGGACGGCGCACGTTAATGCCTGCATTGTTTACGAGAACGTCGATCCTACCGAATTGATCCATTGTTTGTTCAACTATTCGACCGATATCATCGAAATTGCCGACATCAGCTTCAATCGGTATCACCTGACGGCCGCTCTCATTTGCGATGCGTTCAGCAATCGACTGAAGCGGCTCTAATCTCCTGCCGACAATTAGGAGATTCGAACCCGCCCCGGCGAGACCCTCCGCCATTGCTAGTCCGATTCCGCGGCTCGCGCCAGTAACAATGCTGACTTTATCGTCGAGCCGAAACTTGTCGATTGTTTTGATTGCGGATGTTTGCATCATTTGCCTACCTTGCAAATTAACGTCTTGTGCAATGACAGATTATATCACCCTATAGGGATGGGGGCAAACAAAATGGGCTGAAAACGCTTTACTCAGGTTCATCCGTGTGCTACAATAACACACCGTGCTACAATAACACACCGTTGCTTTCGCCGTAAGAAACCTCATATGAACAACAATCAACCCGATATTTCTGCTAGACCGGAAGGACGAAATTTGAACCCATGAAAATCGCCGTCTTAGCCTCTGGCAGCGGCAGCAATCTACAAGTATTGATTGATCAGCTGCACAGAGATACCACGTGTGATATTGAGATTAGCGTGGTGATTAGCGATAAACGAACAGCTTACGCGCTCACCCGTGCGAGGCAAGCGAACATCCCCATCCATGTTGTAAAGTTACGAGATTTCCCAAATCGCAACGCGTTCGATGCAGAGATTTCAAGAGGTATTGACGAGTACGAAGCAGAGTTGATTGTCTTAGCAGGTTTTATGAAGGTGCTTCAGCCGCAGTTTGTGCAAAAGTATCGTAACCGCATTGTCAATATCCATCCATCGCTGCTGCCAGCCTTCCCGGGGGCACATCCGTTACGCGATGCCCTGGCTTATGGCGTCAAAGTTAGCGGGGCGACCATCCATTTTGTAGATGAGGGACTCGATACCGGTCCTATCATCGCCCAAGTTTCGGTTCCTGTATACGACAGTGATAACGAGGAAAGCCTGCACGCACGAATTCAGATTGAAGAGTATAAAATTTACCCGCAAGTGGTGAAATTATGTGCGGAAGGCAAGCTCGAAATCTCCGGTCGAAAGGTCACGGTGAAAGAAACCTAGGATGATAGCAGTTTCGACAATGTGGAATGCGACAAGTCAATCCGATGGCGCGGCGATGATTGATGAACTTAAAGACCTCGGATTCGATGCTATCGAACTGAGCCGACACCTAACAATGGAGCAACTCGAACAGCTCAAACCGCATCTGAACCAGACGAAACCGTGTTCCATTCATAATTTTTGCCCTGTTCTCCCGAACCTCCCGCAAGCTGAAGCGGAAAATGATCCGGTTCAGTTATCAAGTCTGGACGTGAATGAGCGGCAGGAAGCACTGAGGTGGACCACCCAAACAATGGAACTGGCTGCCGATCTTGAGATTCCGATTGTTGTGCTTCATCTGGGAGAGGTGGACACCCATGATCGGTCTTACCTGATGAGGGATTTGTACGAATACGGGGAGCGGGAATATGAGGCATTTGGCCGCAAAGTTGAAGAGGCAACCGACTGGCGCAAACGCAAGCAAGCCAAACATCAGGACGCCGCGCTGTTCAGCCTCGACGCCTTGAATGAACTTGCGCTGCGGATGGACCTCCATCTGGCAGTTGAGAACCGACCGCACTACTATCAAATCCCAAACTTTGATGAGATGGGGATGTTTCTGGAAAAGTTCGAAGGAAGCAACATGCGGTATTGGCATAATGTCGGACATGCGGCGCTGCAAGAACGCATTGGGCTGTGTTGGTCGCATCGTTGGCTGGAGGCGTACAAAGACCATCTCATCGGTGTCAACCTACACGATCTCAAAGACCTCGAAACCCATTTTCCCCCCGGCTTCGGCGATCTCGAATTCAATGAGATTATGGCACAAATTCCATCGGATGTCCTCAAGGTGATCGAAGTCCGGCACGGTCAAGCGGAGGAACTCAAGGAAGCGAGGGAGTTGTGTCAATCGCTCGTGCAGGAGGGGTGAGGCGTAGCACGTCCGCTAGAACCCCTGATTTCGATTAAACGTACCCAACATGGGTTCCCCGTTTATCCACCGAGACAAATTTTCCAAGAATTGATCCCAAGTCCGTTCGAGCCGCACTGGCGATGCGCCCGCGCAGTGCGGTGTAATAACGACGTTTTCCATTCCCCAGAGCGGGTTGTCCGGCGGCAGCGGTTCCTCGGGCACGACATCCAACCCCGCGCCGGCAATCCAGCCTTCCTGTAACGCTTCAATTAACCCATCCATGTCCATTATCTGCCCGCGCGTGACGTTAATCAGATATGCCGTCCGTTTCATCTGCCGGAACACTTCGCGGTTGAACAACCCTCTCGTCTCCTCAGTCAGCGGCAACCCAATCATCACGACATCGGATTCGCCGAGCAGCCTAGGCAGCTGATCGAGTCCCCAAATCTCCTCTATGAAGTCCGGCGCGGGGACTTCAACGATGTCAATGGCGAGAACACCCATCCCGAAGGCGTGTGCACGCACCGCTGCCTCTCTACCGGTGCCGCCGAATCCGACGACGCCCATGACTTTCCCGTACAACTCCTGGCTTTCATACGGGTAGCCATCCCACTTACGGTGATGCACGGCGGGCGCAATGCCGCGTGTCAAGGCAAGCAACAGTCCAAAGGCGTGTTCCGCCAAAGGGATCCCGACGAAGCCTTTGCCCGAGGTGAGCACAACTTCGCTCTCGACGAATTCAGGGAACAGAAACATATCCACACCGGCGCTGTAGGTCTGCACCCATTGCAATTTTCGAGACTTCAGGAACAGTTCCCGATCGAAATTGGGAAATAGAATCTCGGCATCTTCAATTTCCCTGAGTGACTCCTCTCGCGAGGAGGTGAGCGTTACTTCTATCTTTTGCTCTGGATGTGAGCGCGCGAACTGCTGGAGGCGATCCACTAGGTCACGGTTCTGAACTCCTTCGACTAATATTTTCATCACGGTCTCCTTCACGGTTTTTGTCAACGCAGCATTATAACAGAGATATTGATACGGCTCAACGGAAAACCGAAACTCCCTAAGATCGCCCTTGAATCTCAATAGCGAAGTTGCTATAATTTCACACATGGAAGACATCTTGGTGCCAGGCGTAAATCGCCACGGGAGCTACTGTCTATAGGTATTTGCCGGCTTTAACAGAATGATTGAGGAACAGGTAACTTTGTAAATAATCGATGGATTGGTGCTCCATGAGTAGCCGACGCTTACAAATAACATTGCAGCCTGAGGTGCTGCGCTGGGCGCGAGAACGAGCCAAACTTCAGCCCGAAGAACTTGCGCAAAAAATGGGCGTGAAACTGCCGGACCGAGTGTTGAAGTGGGAGCATGATGGGGCGATTAGCGTTGCGCAGGTGGACAGGCTTGCTAAATGCACTTATACGCCGTTGGGGTTTCTATATTTGGAGCGGCCGCCTGACGAGCGTCTGCCAATTACGGACTTCCGAACCCGAGAGGGTACCCCTCCGCCAAGCCCCGATCTGCTTGAGACCGTATATCTGATGCAGCGGCGGCAAGCTTGGATGCGCGATGAACTCATTGAAGACGGCGCTGAACCGTTAGACTTTGTCGGGGCATATGGGTTGCATTCCCTACCTCGGGACGTGTCGACTGCTATGCGCGCGGTTCTACAACTTACCGATGGGTGGACAAATACACAGAGCACATGGAGCGGTGCGCTCAGATTGCTCCTAGACCGGCTTGATACCGCCGGCGTATTGGATTGCTTTAACGGTGTAGTAGGCAATAACACGCACCGAAAGCTGAATCCAAATGAATTTCAGGGTTTTGCCTTGGCGGATGAATATGCCCCGCGTGTCTTCGTTAATAGCGCCGATTTCAAAGCCGCGCAAATCTTTACCCTAGCTCATGAGTTTGCTCATCTCTTCATCGGAAAGAGCGGGGTCTCCAACTTCAGAATCCTTCAACCGGCGTCAAATATAACCGAAAGGTTCTGCAACGAAGCTGCGGCGGAGTTTCTAATACCGGAAGAAAAATTTCATGAACTATGGCCTCATGTGGAGCGAGCGAACGATTGCTATCAGGCTATCGCAGGTAGATTCAAAGTGAGTTCCGTGGTAGCCGCACGCCGAGCGTTTGACCTCAACCTAATCGGCAGAGATGTATTCTTCAGGTTCTATCAGGAATACGATGATAAGGAAAAACGCAGCATTCGGGAGAGCGAAGTCGGTGGAGGGAATTTCTGGAGTATTCAAAGATGGCGAATAGGCCCCCGTTTTGCCGCTGCAATCGTGCGAGCGGTCAGGGAACGACGTATGCTCTATCGCGAGGCGTACAACCTCACAGGGTTGAAAGGCGAAACCTTTGAAAACATGCCTGAGAAACTAGGGGTGTCGATTTGATGCACACCCGTCGCCCCTTGTACGTGCTAGATTCGGATGTCTTAATTGGGGCACACCGCCGCCATTACGCACTGGACCTGTGACCGGGATTTTGGGATTGCTTGATACATTTTTGTGGAGAAAACCGGGTGCGGAGTATTGATCGGGTGCGAGACGAGCTAATTCTCAATTCAGATCGACTGTCTGAGTGGGCGAAGCAGGCACCGGACAATCTGTTTGTATCCACAGCAGATGAATTGGTTATAGATACTTACATGGAAATGAATAAATGGGTAGCAGAAAATGGGCAATTCCAACCGCGAGCCAAAGCAGAATTTGCAAACGCTGCCGACGGATGGGTTGCAGCCTACGCTAGTGTCCACAAAGCAATCGTGATTACCCATGAAGTGTTCAGAGAGAATGTAAAAAGAAGGGTACCCCTCCCAAACGTTTGCCGACAATTTAACACTAATTATCAGGATACGTTCGAAATGTTGCGCAAGCTAGAGGTACGTTTTGACTGGATCCGTTAATTCCGTTAATAATGTGTGCCCCGTCAACTTATGGTGCTGATTGGCACTCTAAACTATGGACATGCGCCTTGAAGCCGCCGAATACTACGATCTACAGCCCTTTCCAAATGACATGCCATTTTATGAAAACTTGATATCTTCCAATACAGTTGATGTGCTTGAACTAGGTTGTGGAACTGGGCGTGTCCTGTCGCGTCTCGCAAACCGGTGTAGATATATTCATGGAATCGACCTGTCTGAAGCCATGCTCTCAATTTGCCACCAAAAGCTACAGGAAACGGTAATTCCAAAGGAGAAGGCGTACGTTGAAGTCGGCGACATTACAGACTTTTGTCTCGGACGCACCTTCGATTTCATCATTGCTCCGTTCCGTGCGATCCAAAACCTTGAGACTGATGATCAGGTCAATGGACTCTTTCACTGTATTGATAAACACCTAGCACCGAATGGGAACTGTATCTTAAATGCCTTTCACCCTTGGCCCCTTGAGAAATTACGCCATATCTTGACGACCAGAGAGGAAAAGTTTAATTGGGAGGCGACATCTGGTGAGGTTCGGATTACCTGTCATTATAGATTTCGCCACATTGATTTTGAGAAACAAGTGCTATATCCTGAATTAATATATCGGAACTACAAAGACAGTACGCTCGAATGCGAGACCATCTTCAAAATTATTATGAAGTTTTACTATCCTCAACAGTTTGAGGATTTGATTGTTAGGCACGGGTTCAAGATTCTCAATCGCTGGGGCGGATATGCCGATGAACCTTACGGAGGTGGATCTGAACTGGTAATTGAGTTTGGCTTTCGTTAGGGTACGACTCGGACGCTTTTGCCGCCGTACCGTAGAGCGATGTATGATATAATGTCCTGATCGGAAAACGGGCAGCGAATTGAACGTATTTAGAAATTGCGACAACGGGTTTCTGGGGAGATTGCCGGCTTCAGCAAGTCTTATTGATGTTTACATTAACGCGCTCAGGAGGAGAAATTTGAGATTTGGCGAACGGTTGTGTGCGTTGGCGTTCGCTGCGCTGGTGTGTATACCCATCGCTCCCGCCGCCGATGAGGAAGATGATGATATCATTATGCTGGAAGAGATAATGGTGACTGCCCGCAAACGCGAGCAGCGGTCTTTTGAGGTGCCGCTTTCGGTTTCGACGCTGCGGGGCGAAAAAGCCGACACCTTGCGCTCATCCGGACTGGACATACGTTACTTGTCGAACCGCACACCCAGTTTGCAGATGGAATCCTCGTTTGGGCGCGTATTTCCGCGCTTTTATATCCGCGGCCTAGGTAATACGGACTTTGACCTCAACGCGTCGCAGCCGGTTTCTGTCCTCTATGACGGGGTTGTGCTCGAAAATGCACTGTTGAAAGGATTTCCTGCCTTTGATCTGGATCGGATTGAGGTGCTGCGGGGTCCGCAGGGCACGTTATTCGGACGTAACACTCCCGCTGGCGCTGTCAAGTTTGAATCGGCGCGCCCCACGCAGGAATTTGAGGGATACGGGCGGTTTAGTTACGGCCGGCATAGCACTAGTAATTTTGAGGCTGCGGTGTCCGGCGCACTCATCCCATCTGTGCTTTCCACGCGGATTTCACTGCTTGACCAACGGCGAGATGACTGGATAGATAACGCGCATACGGATGAAGACAACGCTCTAGGCCGGCATCGGGATTTCGCAGGCCGGATACAGTTATTATGGACTCCCTCACCGGAACTAAAAACGTGGGTCAAGTTCCACCTTCGCGATTTGGACGGCACGGCGCGACTGTTCCGCGCCAATACTTTGGTGCAGGGGCAAGGCGATCTCGTGGACGATTTCGCCCGCGACCGCATTTCACACGACGGCCGTAATGAGCAAACTCTGAATTCACAAGGTTTAGCAGCGGAAGTCCGCTACAACATGGGGAACTTCCAACTGGTTTCACTGACAGGGCTGGAGCGGTTGACCATGTTTGCGCGCGGCGATATTGACGGCGGATACGGCGCCGTTTTCAGTCCGCCGAGCGGCCCCGGCGAGATTCCTTTTTCATCCGAAACAGCGTCCGGCATTCCCAAACTCCACCAGTTTAGCCAAGAGGTCCGCTTAGTGAGTATAGCACCGTACCGTCTCGCCTATCAGTTCGGGTTGTATTTTTTCCGCGAGTTTGTGGAGATGGAGGATTTCAACTACAATACCTTAGCAGGCGGAACCGATGATGGTAAGGTGCGGCAAGAGCAAGAAGTGACTGCGCGGGCGGCATTTGCGGCGATGACATACCAATGGAACAAGGATTTGGAATTGGGCGCCGGTTTGCGATTATCTAATGATTCGAAGGACTATACCGCATGGCGAGACACTTCCCCAGCCGTTACGGAGGCAGGTCCCATAGGTCCTATCCACCAGAATCCGCAAGGCACGGTGTGGAGTGGAGATTTGAGTCTGCGCTACCGGGTCTCGCCCAGCGCGCAGACGTATTTGCGCACAGCACGCGGATTTCGTGCGCCGAGCATTCAGGGACGCCTATTGTTTGGCAATGAGGTCACGGTAGCGGATACGGAGACGATTCTCTCTTTTGAAGGCGGCACGAAATTACGCCTGTGGGAACAGCGGATGCACCTGAACATGGCTGCATTCCATTACTTTATGCAAGATCAGCAACTGACTGCAGTTGGCGGGGAGGCTAATTTCAACCGGTTGGTGAATGCTGGCAGCACAATCGGCCGGGGCGTTGAGGCGGAACTGACCCTTGCACCGATTACAGCGATTGAGGTTAAAGCGGGACTCAGCTACAACCATACACGAATTGATGATCCGCACTTAGCGGTACAGGGCTGCGGCGCTCCCTGCACTATGTTGGATCCGCCCGGTTCTGTCGACGGAACTTACTCCATAAACGGCAACAGTCTGCCGCAAGCACCGGGTTGGATTGCAGATGCGGCGCTGCGCTACGCCCTCGCACTTCCAGGCGGTGCGCACCTCATCGCGTCTACGGACTGGGCATACCGCAGCCGCGTACGGTTCTTTCTTTACGAATCTGCCGAATTCGGCGACGATTGGCTCTTGGAAGGAGGTCTCCGCCTCGCTTGCCTATTGCCATTCGCCGATATGGAAGTTGCAATCGTGGGGCGCAACATCCTCAACGACACGTCTCCTACCGGCGGTATTGATTTTAACAATCTGACCAGCTACGTCAATGAAACCCGGTTTTGGGGAATGGAAGTCGTGCGGCGATTTTGACCAAGGTACAGGCAATCCTTCAACACTGTGATTATTGGGCATGAAACTGAAAATATGACTGGCAAATCTCGTTATAGTCATTTCGGTTCATGTTTATGCAAGGAGTGATCAACTGATTGATAATCGAGGCTAGGAAGCCTCTCCCACAAAACAATTGGTAAGCGCACAATTTTTAGTCGTAATGGCTATAGTACAGCTTTGACAAATTTCTTGGTGGACAAATGAACAAAGATTAAGTTTTGAAGGTACTCCGTGCGCACAAAGCGATACTTGCGAATCGTTTTGGCGTAACAAACCTCGCCGTATTCGGCTCAGCCGCGCGTGACGAGATGTCCTCCGACAGCGACATTGACATCTTGGTTCGTTTCGACCGGCCGGGGACCTCAAAAGCCTACTTCGGCGTGCAATTTTACTTGGAGGACCTGCTGGGGCATCCAGTCGATCTGGTCACTGACAAGGCGTTGCGGGTTGAGCTACGCCCTCATGTTGAGCAGGAGGCTATTGATGTGTAGGTTCGGCGCGAAACCCCACGGCGGACGTTCTTTCTTTTAGAACACAATCGTATTCACGATAGGGAATCTATTTGTAGATTAGAAATCAGCATCAAATGAATTTTCGGGACACGAAATGTAAGACACGACCTACAAATCACATTTGCTGCTAACGAATGAGCAGCAAATCATTTTGTTGCTAACGAAACGAGAAATATTAGCAACAAAGTGCTTTGTTGCTAACAGATGCACAACAAATCCGTTTGTTGCGCACAAAATGAAAAATATGCACGACAAAACTCTCTTTTTCACATAGGAATTACGCACTTCCGTAACGAACAACGATCAATGTTCCCTGCGAAAAGGTAGTAGGTATACCCGAATGCTGTAACGCTCGTTCCGATGCTTTCATCTGGTTTCATAGCAATACGTACAAGTAACGGCACACGGAGTGTGCCTACTACTATGGTTTGAGCGTTCAACTAAGTAAGTGCTCTACCTAATCACGTCCGCTAAACAAAATATTAATGACAATTTTATAATGCCACCTGTTGATTATCATTACGGCCAATTTCCTCCAGAGAATCTAGATTGGCTCCAACTCGTCCCGTATATCGGTCCGGCATCGCGTGCGCTAGGCGATTTTAGGGGTTTGCTCAACGCCATCCCCAATGCCGATGTTCTGCTGGCGCCGCTGTCGGCACACGAAGCCGTGCTATCCAGCCGAATTGAGGGGACGCAAGTGACTCTGGGTGAAGTTCTGGAATTCGAGGCTGACAACGGACGTCATCAGCCTCCGGAGCGCCGCCATGAGATTCGGGAGGTGTACAACTATCGTCTCGCCATACACCAAGCCACTGAACTGCTGGAGGAGCTGCCGCTTTGCGGTCGACTACTTAAGAAGGTACATGCCATATTGATGGAGGATGTGCGCGGCAAGCACAGACAATCAGGTGAGTTTAAATCAACGCCAAACTTCATTGGTCGGCCAGGTTGTACGGTAGAAACCGCCAAATTCCTCCCTTGCACACCAGACAAGCTGCCCGATGGGATGACCGCGTGGGAAAAGTTTCTTCACAACGATTATCCAGACCGCCTTGTTCAGCTTGCGGTGGCGCATGCAGAATTTGAAGCGCTCCACCCGTTCTACGACGGTAACGGACGCCTCGGGCGTATGCTAATGCCTCTTTTTCTTTTCGAGCGAGAACTTTTGAGCTACCCGTCATTTTATATGAGCGAATACCTTGAAGCCCATCGAGAAGAATACTACGAGCGGCTTTTGGCAGTTTCACGTGATAACGACTGGACCGGTTGGTGCCGCTTTTTCCTTCAAGCGCTTGAAAAGCAGGCGGAAGAAAATACGCGAAAAGCGAGAGCTATTCTAAATCTATACGATGAACGGAAACGTTGGATTATTGAGAATACTCGTTCACAATACGCTGTCCCTTCTTTGGACTTCATTTTCCGCCAACCTATTTTCCGGTCACCGGATTTCGGAAAAGATCAAGGGGTACCCCGTCACTCCGCTCGGCGCATTTTGGGTGAGATTCGAAACGAATTGTTTATTGAATGGTTACCACCATCAGGTTCGCGACCGGCAATCTTCGCCTACAAAGAACTACTTGACATTGTAGAACAGAAACGCACATTTTAGTGGTTTGCATGTGAGTAAGGTGTGGCACTTGACAATCGCAATACGGATAAAAACGAGCAATGAATCGCTTTGTTGCTAATGAATCGAGAAATACTAGCAACAAATCACTTTGTTACTAACAGATGCACAACAAATCCGTTTGTTGCTAACGAATCGAGAAATATTAGCAA